>NZ_JBIRRE010000001.1:758792-1593601 GCF_044333555.1 Streptomyces sp. NPDC020965 | reverse complement strand
GGTTGATAGGCCAGATCTGGAAGGCGGGTAACCGCTGGAGGTGACTGGTACTAATAGGCCGAGGGCTTGTCCTCAGTTGCTCGCGTCCACTGTGTTGGTTCTGAAACCATGAACAACCCCTTTATTGCTGGTTGATATAGTTTCATAGTGTTTCGGTGGTTATAGCGTTAGGGAAACGCCCGGTTACATTTCGAACCCGGAAGCTAAGCCTTTCAGCGCCGATGGTACTGCAGGGGGGACCCTGTGGGAGAGTAGGACGCCGCCGAACAATTTTTAGCCTCAGTCTTCCCGGACCTTTTATGGTCTGGGAAGACTGAGGCATTTTTGCGTTGTGCCCTCTTTACGGGCACGGGCGCGGGCGTGCGGGGTGGTGGGTGTTTGTTGGGGTGGGGTCGTGTGCCGGGTGGGCGCGGGGCCCCTTTCGCATATCCGGGGGCGGTTGAATTCGGGAGCCTTCTCAGTGGCGACCGGTACTCCTAGAGCCGGCCAGCGGCTTTCAGAGCGAGATAGGTATCGGCGAGGGCCGGTGCGAGGCTTTCGGGAGGCGCGTCCACAACGGTGACACCGTGACGCCGCAATTGTTCGGTGGTGCGTCGGCGCTCTGCCTGGGTCCGTGTGGCGGCAGCGGCCCGGTACACGGTCTCGACATCGCCCCGTGCAGTGGCCATTTCCTGAATGCTCGGATCGGCGACCGAGGCGACGATCACCGTGTGCCGCTGTGTGAGCTGGGGGAGCACGGGGAGAAGCCCCTCCTCGATCGCCGCTGCGTCGAGACTCGTGAACAGCACGACCAGCGAACGGCGCGGGGCGCTGCTGAGGACGGCGGCGCTCAGGCCCCGCGCGTCGGTCTCGACGAGCTCGGGCTCCAGTGGGGCAAGGGCGTTCACCATGGCGGGCAGGAGTTCGCCGGCCGAGCGACCCTGGACCTGGGCGCGAACGCGACGGTCGTACGCGAGAAGGTCCACCCGGTCGCCCGCCCGGGAGGCAAGGGCGGTGAGCAGGAGTGCCGCGTCCATGGAGGCGTCGAGGCGGGGAACGTCCCCGATCCGGCCGGCTGAGGTGCGGCCGGTGTCCAGGACGACGAGGATGTGCCGGTCACGCTCGGGGCGCCAGGTGCGTACGGCGACGGTGTGCCGCCTAGCGGTGGCGCGCCAGTCGATGGAGCGGGTGTCATCGCCGGGGACGTAGTCCCGGAGGCTGTCGAACTCGGTTCCCTGGCCTCGCATGACGACGCTGGTTCGGCCGTCCAGCTCCCGTAGGCGGGCCAGTCGCGAGGGCAGGTGCTTGCGACTGGTGAACGGGGGGAGCACCCGGACCGTCCAGGGGACCTTGTGGTTGCCCTGGCGGGCGGCCAGGCCCAGTGGCCCGAACGAGCGGACGGTGATGTGCTCAGCGTGGCGGTCGCCGCGGCGAGTGGGGCGCAGGGAGGTGGTGACCCGACGGCGTTCACTGGCTGGGACGTTCAGGGTGTGCCGGGACGCGGCCTGCTCGGTGCCGGAGATCCAGCCGCTGGGCGGCCAGGCGTCACGCAGCCGGGCGCGCAAGACGCGGGTGGAGGGGTTGGTGACGGTGAGATATACGTCAGCCCGGTCACCCAGTCGAACTGATGTATCACCACTTCGGGTGAATCGGAGCGATCGCACTGGCGCGGCCAGGGCGTAGTCGCACAAGATTGCTAGTGAGAGAGGCGCGTTGACAGCGAGCATCCCCGTCCAGCTCGGGGCGAGGATGCCGACGGGGAGAGAGCCGAGAGCGGCGATGAGCGCGGCTCGTCCGGTGAGGGCCATGGTGCCGCCTCAGCGGGGGACGGGGACGTGGCCGAGGATCGCGGTGATGACGGAGTCGGCGGTGACTCCCTCCATCTCCGCCTCGGGCCGGAGCTGGATCCGATGGCGAAGGGTGGGCAGGGCCAGTGCCTTCACATCGTCGGGGATCACATAGTCACGGCCGGTGAGCCAGGCCCATGCGCGTGCGGTGGCGAGCAGAGCGGTTGCGCCTCGGGGGGACACACCGAGGGCGAGTGAGGGGGATTCACGCGTGGCACGACAGATATCGACGACATAGCCGGTGATCTCGGCATCCACCGACGTCTTCGCGACGGCGTCACGGGCGGCGTCCAGGTCGGCGCTACCGGCCACGGGACGTACGCCGGCGGCCTGGAGGTCGCGTGGGTTGAAGCCCTCGGCATGACGGGTCAGGACGCTGATCTCGTCCTCCCGGGACGGCAGCGGGACCGTCAGCTTGAGGAGGAAGCGGTCCAGTTGCGCTTCGGGGAGAGGGTAGGTGCCCTCGTACTCGACGGGATTCTGGGTCGCCACGACGAGGAACGGGTCGGGGAGTCGGCGAGGTGTGCCGTCGACCGTGACTTGGCGTTCCTCCATCGCTTCCAGGAGTGAGGACTGGGTTTTGGGGGGCGTGCGGTTGATTTCGTCGGCGAGCAGCAGATTGGTGAAGACCGGCCCGGGCTGGAAGGAGAACTCGGCGGTGCGGGTGTCGTAGACGAGTGAGCCGGTGACATCGCTGGGCATCAGGTCGGGGGTGAACTGGATGCGCTTCGTATCGAGTTCGAGAGACGCCGCGAGAGTGCGGACCAGGAGGGTCTTGGCGACTCCCGGCACGCCTTCGAGGAGGACGTGGCCGCGGCAGAGCAGGGCCACGACGAGTCCGGTGACAGCGGAATCCTGGCCGACGACGGCCTTGGCGATCTCGGTGCGCAGGGCCTCCAAGGAGGCGCGGGCACGGTCCGAGTTCTCGGCTGTCTCGGGGGTCGCGGCGCTCATGCGGTGCGTACCTCTCTTTCGAGGGCGTCGAGTTGATCTGTCAGATGGACGAGTGCGGTGTCGTCGGCGGGCGCCGGGCCGAAGAGGAGGGCGGCGAGATCCCGGTCGTCGGTGGTGATGCGGGCGGCGATGGCGGGGAGCAGGGTGTCCGGGGAGTGCGCGTGTGTAGGGGCGACCCGGAGGAGGCGGGCCAGCCGGATGCGGGTTGCCGAGCGGAGTGCGTCGGCGGCGCGGTCGCGGGCGTTCGCCTTGTGGTAGAGGCGGGCGCGCCCCTCGGTGGACTCGGAGGCGCGGACGGTCACGGGGAGCCGTTCGGTGACGAGGGGGCCGAGTCGGCGTGCGCGCCAGACGGCCGCCAGGGCGGCGGCGACGGTGAGTTGCAGGGTGCCCCAGAGCCAACCGGAAGGGATCAGTTCGAGAAATGTGGACCGAGTGTCGCCGTCCGCGCTGTCCGGGGCGGCGGAGCCGTCCGAGAGTGAGGGGAGGTACCAGACCAGATGCGGTCGGGAGCCGAGGAGTTGCAGGGCGAGCGACGCGTTGCCGTGCTTGTCCAAGCGCTGGTTGTAGAGGATGTCGGGTGCGCCGAGCAGGATGGTGTCGCCGTTTCCGGGTGCTCCGGTCCTGACCAAGGTGGGCAGGCCGTCGCTCGGGTAACAGGTCTGCGCGCCAGGTGTGTTGACGGAGTATCGGTCGCCGCCGAGCTCCGCGTCGCCGGCTCTGTTGGCCGCGGGCAGGGAGCACTGGGGGGTGCGGGCGGATACGGAGGTGCTGCGCTCCGCCTGGACGCCCGGTGCGAGGGTGCCGACGGAGGCGGTACCGGCCGAGACGAGGATCGTGCGGCCGCTCGAGGAGTCCGCCGCGGCGCGGAGGGTCCGCTGCTGGGTCTCGGTCAGCAGGTCGGGGTTGGCGACGAGCAGGGTGGTGTCGGGTCCGGCGGCGGTGGTGGCCTGGTCGAGAGTGGTGACGACGCGAGAGGAGACGCCCTGGCTCGTGAGGAGTTCGGCGACGGCGCGGCTGCCCAGGGGGTCGGCGGAGCGCGGGTCGAGACGGCCGTGCTCGGCGCCGGATCGCAGGGCGGCTATGGCGATTCCTGCCACGACGATGATGGTGAGCGCCAGCAGCAGTCCGCGGGCGCGGGTCCACACCTGGCAGCCGGTGCGGGACATGGACGTGGGGGTGGCGGCGCCGGTCACTCGGCCGCTCCCGGGGACGTCGACGTCAGTCGGGGCTTGGCGCGGTCCAGCGCGAGGTCCAGGTCCCGGAGTCGCAGATACGCCCGCTGGTCGGCGGTGCGGCCCCCATATGTGACGTCATCGAACTGCCGTGCTGCGGAGTGGAGTCCGGAGCTGTGGTCGGGGAGGGCGCGGGCGCCTTCGGCGGCGGCCTCGTCGGCGGTGCGGCCGGGGCGCGGGTCGAGGATGGCTCGTTCCTCCAGGGAGCGGACGACGGCGCGCATCCGTTCCTGGACGGCCTGGTTCCAGCGTCCGGCCGTGGCGTGCGCGTCGGCGGCGGCGCGGTGTTCGGCCGCGCTGCGGGGGATGTCGTCGAAGAGGGAGTCCGTCGTGCGGGGGGTGGCACGAGGGGGACCGAGCCGCCACCGGAGGGCGGCGGCGAGGCCGATGACGGCCAGGATGATCACGAGGATTCCGAGCAGGCCACCAGGTGCGGCGCCGGACGCGGCGGAGAGGAGATCGCCGACCCAGTCCCAGAAGCGGTCGATCGCCCGTTGGAGGAGGTTCGGCTCGTTCTCGTGGTACATCGGTTTGGACAGCTCCCGCTCCGCCGCCTCGCGGGCGGGGACACGAGGGGTGTCCACCGGGACGTCGCCGCCCGCGGCGCGGACCTGTGGCGTCGTGGGCGGCACACCCCCCGTGCTGAGCACCTCATCAGCTCCTGAGGCCGTCGCCGGGCGGCTCGGAGCCGTAGCCGGGGAGGCCGGCGGCTCGGGCGAGTTCGAGGTCCAGGGCTTCGCGTCGGATGCGCTGGTCGATGTAGAGGAGGACGGTCACGCCCGCCGAGACCGGGTAGGTGATCGCGGCGGCGATCACCGAACCGATGCCCGTGATGATCAGGAAGGGCCAGCCGAAGTCGGGGGTCCTCCCGCGGAGGAGGTCACCGAGCCCGTTGCCGTCAGCGGCGATGCCGATCAGGTTGAACGGCACGGCGATGATCATCGTGACGAGCAGGGTCAGCACGAGCGTCAGCAGGAGGATGCCGAACGTCCGCCACCAGGCACCCTGGACCAGCTTGGCCGAGCGGCGCAGGGCCGGAACGATGTTCTGCCGCTCCAGCATCAGCGCGGGCGAGGCGAGCGCGAACCGCACCATCAGCCAGGCGATGACGGGGAGGGCGGCGACGCCGGCGAGTATGGCGAGGGCCGCTCCCGCGTCTCCGCCCAGCAACAGACCGGGCAGTATCGCCACGGTCATCACTGCCGCGGCCATGAGCGGCAGCAGCAGTGTCAGGCCGAGGAGTTGGAGCAGTCGGGGGCGGGCCTCCCGCCAGGCGTCGTTGAGCGTCACCGGCTGGCCCAGCACGGACCGGCTGATGACCACGGTGAGCAGTGCCGTGGTGAAGAGCGTGGCGATCAGGGTGATGAGCATGGCCGGGGCCAGGGCCACCATGCTGGACTGCAACGAGTCGACGGACTGCCGCAGGGCTTCGGCCGGATCGGCGTCCGGGTCGATCTCCTTAGGGTCCGGCAGCAGGAAGCGCTCGACCAGGATGTTGAAGATCTGTGCGATCACGGAGACGGTGATGGTGATGCCCAACACCGTGCGCCAGTGGGCGCGCAGGGTGGAGACCGCGCCGTCGAGGATCTCGCCGACGCCGAGGGGCCGGAGGGGGATGACCCCGGGTTTGGCGGCGGGCGGCGGGCCCCAGCCACCGTAGGGCGGCCGGCCGCCCCAACCGGGCGGCGGGGTGGGAGCACCGTAATGGTGGGGACCGGACGGTGCGGACCACTGCCCGGCGGGGGGTTGCTCGCTGGACCACTTCGAGGCGGGACCGGTCTCGTCGGCGGGCTCCGCGGGGCGGGGCACGCCGCCGTTCTGCCCGTCGGAGTGAGCGGATCCGGGCGAGGCCCAGCCCGGAGTGTCGTTCACGGTCGTCCACCTCATGGGTCGGTTGCGGGGTCGACTCGGCGAGCCGACATCTGCGTGGAGCCTGACCGTGTGTGCGTTCGGCCGGCTGGCAGCCATCGTGTCACGCGTGGTCCGTTGGTGGGCGGGGGCCCGTGTACCGTCCGCGCCTTCATTGTCGGTGGTTCAGCGGGCAGACTGGGCGAATGGCTGATCAGTACGCGCGAAACACTGTCCGCGACGAGTCGCCCGGGATTCCCTCGCTGCGCTGGGACGAGCCCCCGGAGGGGCCTGTTCTGGTGCTCCTCGACCAGACCAAACTGCCCGCCGAGGAGGTCGAACTGGTCTGTACCGATGTGCCCGCGCTGGTGCAGGCGATCCGGACGCTCGCCGTGCGGGGCGCACCCCTGCTGGGTATCGCCGGGGCCTACGGTGTGGCGCTCGCCGCCGCGCGGGGCTACGACGTGGAGGAGGCGGCCTCGCTGCTGGAGCGGTCGCGACCCACCGCGGTGAATCTGGGGTACGGAGTACGCCGGGCGGTCGCCGCGTACCGGGCGGTGGCGGAGCAGGGGCCGGAGGTGGCGGCACGGGCCGCGCTGGTGGCCGCGAAGGAGCTACATCGGCAGGACGCCGAGGCCAGTGTGCGGATGGCGGGACACGGGCTCGCCCTGCTCGACGAGCTGTTCCCCGGCGGTGGCCATCGGATTCTCACCCACTGCAACACCGGGGCTCTGGTGTCGGGCGGCGAGGGCACCGCCTTCGCCGTCGCGCTCGGCGCGCACCGTGCCGGTCGGCTGCGGCGGCTGTGGGTGGACGAGACGCGACCGCTGCTGCAAGGGGCCCGTCTCACTGCCTACGAGGCGGCGCGGAACGGCATGGCGTACACGCTGCTCACGGACAACGCCGCGGGGTCGCTGTTCGCCGCGGGAGAGGTTGATGCGGTACTGATAGGCGCCGACCGTATCGCCGCGGACGGTTCCGTGGCGAACAAGGTGGGGAGCTATCCGCTCGCCGTGCTGGCCAAGTACCACCATGTTCCGTTCATCGTGGTCGCACCGACGACCACGATCGATCCGGACACCCCGGACGGGGCGTCGATCGAGGTGGAACAGCGGGCCGGACACGAGGTCACCGAGGTGGCCGCGCCGCGGCCAGCGGTCGAGGGAGGGACGGGGGGAGGGCTTGCGGTCGCACCGTTGGGGACGCAGGCGTACAACCCGGCTTTCGATGTCACACCGCCCGAGCTGGTGACGGCGATCGTCACCGAGGAGGGCACGTTGGCCCCGGTCACCGGGGCCGGAATCGAAGAGCTGTGTGCCAGGTCACGCCAGGTAACGATTAGCTAATGGGATGATGTCGTTTATGAAGGGACGAGTCCTTGTCGTCGACGACGACACCGCACTGGCCGAGATGCTCGGGATTGTGCTGCGTGGTGAAGGTTTCGAGCCGTCGTTCGTAGCGGACGGTGACAAGGCGCTTGCCGCTTTCCGTGAGTCCAAGCCGGATCTGGTTCTGCTGGACCTCATGCTTCCCGGACGGGACGGCATCGAGGTGTGCAGGCTGATCAGGGCGGAGTCGGGCGTGCCGATCGTCATGCTCACCGCCAAGAGCGACACCGTGGATGTGGTGGTCGGCCTGGAGTCCGGGGCTGATGACTACATCGTCAAACCGTTCAAGCCCAAAGAACTGGTCGCCCGAATCCGGGCGCGACTGAGGAGGTCGGAGGAGCCGGCGCCGGAGCAGCTGGCCATCGGGGATCTGGTCATTGACGTGGCCGGACACTCGGTGAAGCGCGAGGGGCAGTCCATCGCGCTGACCCCCTTGGAGTTCGACCTGCTGGTCGCACTCGCGCGCAAGCCCTGGCAGGTCTTCACCCGTGAGGTCCTGCTGGAGCAGGTATGGGGCTATCGGCACGCCGCGGACACGCGGCTGGTGAATGTGCACGTCCAGCGGCTGCGTTCCAAGGTCGAGAAGGACCCTGAGCGCCCGGAGATCGTGGTGACCGTCCGTGGTGTCGGTTACAAGGCCGGGCCGAGCTGACATGCCCCTCGGCAGCGTTGCTCCGAAGCCCGGGGAGCCGGGAGTCCGTACGGGGCGGGCTGCCGGTCCGGTGCACGGGCCGACACGGTTCGGTCGTCTGCTGCGTGGCGGACGGCCGGGCCGGGGCGGTGAGCCCGGACGTCTGATGGTTCGGTTGGTCATGCGTTGGGTCCGCCGCCCGCTGCTGCCCGCCGTGCGGCTCTGGCGGCGGAACATCCAGCTCCGGATCGTGGTGACCACTCTGCTGATGTCACTCGGCGTCGTGGTGCTGCTCGGCTTCGTCGTCGTCGGGCAGGTCCGCAATGGGCTGCTGGACGCCAAGGCGAAGGCGGCGCAGAGCCAGGCGGCCGGTGGCTTCGCCGTGGCGCGGGAGCAGGCCAATGCCCCGGTCGGCCCCCGTGGTCAGGACGGGGCGGGCGCGGACGGACAGACCGCGACGAGTTCCTGGCGGTCCGATCTCGTGGAGCAGCTCGCCAGTGGCGGGCAGGGCGCGTTCAACGTGGTGGCCCTGAGCGCCGACTCGCTGGACGCGGTCCCCAACCGTGGCCCCCGGGCCTCGGGCAGTGTCGATGTCAGCTCCATCCCCGAGGACCTGCGGGCCGCCGTCGGGCAGGGTGCGGGGACGTATGAGACGTACATCCGGATCACCTACAAGAACCACGAGCGCGAGCCGGAGCCCGGTCTGGTCGTCGGCACGCGCCTCAATGACATCGACGGCAACCCCTACGAGCTGTACTACCTCTTCCCGCTGACGCAGGAGGAGCAGTCGCTCGGTCTGGTGCGGGGCACGCTCGCCACGGCCGGGCTCTTCCTGGTCGTGCTGCTCGGAGCCATCGCCTGGCTGGTGGTGCGGCAGATCGTCACTCCTGTGCGCATGGCCGCGGGCATCGCCGAGCGACTCTCCGCCGGGCGGCTCCAGGAGCGGATGAAGGTCACCGGTGAGGACGATATCGCCAGACTCGGTGAAGCCTTCAACAAGATGGCGCAGAACCTCCAGCTCAAGATCCAGCAGTTGGAAGAGCTGTCGCGGATGCAGCGCCGCTTCGTCTCCGACGTCTCCCACGAGCTGCGCACACCGCTGACGACGGTGCGGATGGCGGCGGACGTCATCCATGAGGCGCGGGTCGACTTCGACCCCATCACGGCGCGCTCGGCCGAGCTGCTCGGGGACCAACTCGACCGGTTTGAGTCGCTGCTCGCCGATCTGCTGGAGATCAGCCGTTTCGACGCGGGAGCGGCGGCCTTGGAGGCCGAGCCGATAGACCTCCGTGAGGTCGTCCGGCGAGTGATCGGCGGTGCGGAACCGTTGGCCGAGCGGAAGGGTTCCCGGATACGGGTGATCGGCGACGAGCAGCCCGTTGTGGCCGAGGCCGACGCCCGTCGGGTGGAGCGCGTCCTGCGGAATCTGGTCGTCAACGCCGTCGAGCACGGCGAGGGCCGGGACGTCGTGGTGCGGATGGCGGTCGCGGGCGGAGCCGTCGCGGTCGCCGTACGGGACTACGGAGTAGGTCTGAAGCCGGGGGAGGCGACCCGGGTGTTCAACCGCTTCTGGCGGGCCGACCCTGCGCGGGCGCGGACCACCGGGGGCACCGGCCTCGGTCTGTCCATCGCTGTCGAGGACGCCCGGTTGCACGGCGGCTGGCTCCAGGCGTGGGGCGAGCCGGGCGGCGGTTCGCAGTTCCGGCTGACCCTGCCGCGGACGGCGGACGAGCCGCTGCGCGGTTCGCCGATACCGCTGGAGCCCGAGGACTCGCGGCAGAACCGGGACCGCGTCCGGACGGACGTGGAACCGAAGGCGCACGGCCGGCTGCTCGCCTCCGTCCCCGCGCAGCAGGCGGCGCACCGTTCGCCGCTCCCGCCCCGGGCGACCGCGCCGGGGGTCGACCCGGCGGCGCTGCCCGGCAGCGGGTCCCGCGTGGTGGCGTGCCCCGTGGGAGAACGCCCGGACGACGCCGTACCGACACCCCCGGACCGGGAGGACACGACTCGTGGACGCTGACGCCCGCCGTAGACCCCGTCGGGACGCGCTGCGTCTCAGCGCGCTGCTGATGAGCGGCGGTGTGCTGCTCGCCGGGTGTGCGTCGATGCCCGACAGCGGTGACGTACGAGCCGTCAAGGCGTCCCCCCGGGCGGACTCCCAGGTACGGGTGTACGCGGTGCAGCCCCGGCCCGGCGCGGACCCGGGCGAGATCGTCGCGGGCTTCCTGGAGGCGATCACCAGCGACGACGCCAACTTCGTCATCGCGAAGACCTATCTGACGCCGGAGACGGCGAAGACCTGGCGCCCCGAGGCGGGTACGACGGTCCTGGAGGCGGCACCCGACCGGGGGGCGTCGACGCGCGGGGACTCGGACAATCCTGGCATGGACTATCTGCTGATCGGTAAGCAGATCGCGCGGGTCGACTCCCAGCACGCCTACCAGGCGATCACGCCCACCGACTACCGCAGCACCATCCACCTGTCCCAACAGAACGGCCCGGACGGCAAGGAATGGCGCATCGACAAGCTGCCCGAGGGGCTGGTCCTCGGTGCGTCCGACTTCGAGCGCAACTACCGCCCGGTGAACAAGTACTACTTCGCGGCCGGCCGCAACCACGTGGTGGCCGACCCGATCTTCATCAGGCAGCGGATGGATCCCATCACCCGGATGGACCCCGTCACCCAGTCGGTCAAGGCGTTGCTCGACGGGCCGACCAACTGGTTGAAGCCGGTGGTCGAGTCGCCCTTCCCGAAGGGGACGGCGCTGCGGAAGGGCGTCACATCCCTCACGTTCGACGACCGGAACGTGTTGAAGGTGCCGCTCAATGACAAGGCGTCCAACGTCGGCCAGACCCAGTGCGACCGGATGGCCGCGCAGATCCTGTTCACCCTGAAGGACCTGTCCGCCACCCGGGTCGAGCAGGTGGAGCTCCAGCGGTCGGACAACAGCCAGCTCTGTGTGCGCAGCAGCGGCACTGAGGAGGGGTACGCACCGGACCACGCCCTCGGCGGTACGGGCAAGCAGTACTTCATCGACCACGACAAGAGCCGGCTCGCCGTGCTGCCCGACGACGCGAAGAACACGCCGGCGTATGTGCCGGGACCGTTCGGTACGGGGCAGGTGCCGATGAGCAAGGTCGCGGTCGCCCGCGACGAGCGCAGGGCCGCCGCGGTCTCCAAGGACTCGCGCCGGCTCCATGTGGCGTCGATCGACTCCGAGGGTGAGCCGGCCACCACGGTGGTGCAGAGCCGGGGGAAGACCGAGTCCACCCGTCTCTCGGCGCCGAGCTGGGACCGTAACCAGGACCTGTGGATCGCCGACCGGGACCCCGCGCACCCGGCGCTGCTGCGGCTGGCGAACGGCGGGGGCCCGGCCCAGAAGGTCGAGATCGTCGAGGGGCTCGACGGTGCCCGGATCGACACGCTGCGGGTGTCGGCGGACGGTGCCCGGATCGCGCTGCTGCTGGAGAAGGACGGCCGGACGGCCCTGAAGATCGGCAGGGTGGAGCGCCGGGGGCCCAAGGACAATCCCGTGGTGTCCATCGCCGATCTGCTCTCCGTGGCTCCCCAGATGGAGACGGTGACCGCCGTCTCCTGGGCCGGCCCCAGTCGGCTGGTGGTGGTGGCCAAGGAGTCCGGAGGAGTACAGCAGGTGCTCTATCTGCAGACGGACGGCTCGACCTCTGCCACCAGCGTGCTGCCGGGGCTCAACGGGGTGACCGCCGTCGCCGCGTCGAACGAGGAGAACCGGCCGCTGGTGGCGCACTCCGAGGGCGACGGCATCGTACGGCTGCCCGCCGGCGCGGGCTGGCAGACGGTCGTCCCCAAGGGTTCGTCGCCGATCTATCCGGGCTGACACCCGGTGCCGTCCGACCCTTGCCGACCAGCGCGGACATTCCGTTTCGCACCGAAGGCCCGGCACTGTGTGCCGGGCCTTCGGCATCGGATCCGGTGAGTTTTCCACAGGGGTGGCGGCACTTCGGGACCCTTGGCACAGTGGTGTTCATGCGCGGGTGGTGGCAGGAGATCGCGGGCCTGGTGCTGCCGGCCGCGTGTGGCGGCTGTGGCGTTCCCCGGACGCCGCTCTGTGAAGGATGTGCGCGGGAGCTGTACGGCTCCGCCGCTCGCCGGGCGCGGCCCGTCCCCACGCTCCCGGGCCTGCCGGAGGTCTTCGCGTCGGCTCCGTACGCCGACGCGGTGCGGGCCGTGCTGCTCGCCCACAAGGAGCGGGGTGCGCTGGGCCTGGCTCGGCCGCTGGGGATCGCGCTCGCGGGCGCGGTGCGCGCGGTGGTGCCGAGGACCGCCGAGGGGCCGGTGCTGCTCGTGCCGGTGCCGTCGGCCCGGCGCGCGGTGCGGGCGCGCGGACAGGACGCGACCAGACGGATGGCCCTGGCCGCGGCGGCTGAGCTACGCCGTACGGGGTGCCAGGCGCGGCTGCTCCCGGTGCTGCGGCAGCGGCGGGAGGTGGCCGACCAGTCGGCTCTCACGGCCCCAGAGAGGGCGGCGAACATGGCCGGGGCCCTGGTGGTCGCCCCCGGCGCCGGACGGCTGCTGACGGGCGCCAGGACGGTCCTGGTGGACGATCTCATGACGACGGGCGCCACCCTCGCAGAGGCGTCCCGTGCCCTCCGCGCGGCCTCGGAAGAGCGCTTTAGCGGATTAATCCCGCCCCGGGCGGCGGTTGTCGCGGTACCGCCGATGTCTTTCGAAATAAATCGGAACTGACGGGGAAGGCGGAACGTTGCAGCCAGTAAGAGACAGAAACCCTCCGAACGGAGGTACGCGCTGGTAGCGGGTGCCGCCACCCGCCCGATGGAGCTATGTTCGGTTGTGAGGATCCGCGAATGCGGATGCAGTACCTCACCGAATGCACCGCCGTGCTTCGGCCCGGATTCGGGCAGCGGAAAACCTCGAAATTGGTGGGGTGGGGATCTTGTCCTCTGGGGAGGAGGAGGTGAAAGTCGCCTAAGTCCGAGACTCCGGCACTCACCGGAGTCTGGTGCAAGAGGGAGACGCTCCGCAGCTATGAGCGGGCGGAGCAATCCGGGAACGGAGTTCTGCGTGGACATCGTCGTCAAGGGCCGCAAGACCGAGGTGCCGGAGCGGTTCCGCAAGCACGTGGCCGAGAAGCTGAAGCTGGACAAGATCCAGAAGCTCGACGCCAAGGTGATCAGCCTGGATGTCGAGGTGTCCAAGGAGCACAACCCGCGGCAGGCGGACCGTTCCGACCGCGTGGAGATCACACTTCACTCCAGGGGCCCGGTGATCCGGGCGGAGGCCGCGGCCGGTGACCCGTACGCCGCACTCGACCTTGCCACCGGCAAGCTCGAAGCGCGGCTGCGCAAGCAGCACGACAAGCGATACGACCGCCGCGGCAGCGGACGTCTGTCCGCGGCCGAGGTGCCCGATGTCGTCCCCGGTGTGGCCGAGTTGGACGGCGACGGCAACCTCCTGGTCGACGAGGAGCCGGAGAACGCCCCTCCGACCACCACCAAGGTCGGCTCGCTCGAAGTCCAGGGCGATGGGCCGCTGGTGGTGCGCGAGAAGATCCACACCGCCGCGCCGATGTCCCTCGACCAGGCGCTCTACGAGATGGAACTCGTCGGGCACGACTTCTACCTCTTCGTCGAGTCCGAGACGAAGCAGCCCAGTGTCGTCTACCGACGGCACGCCTATGACTATGGCGTCATCCACCTGGAGACCGACCCGCTGGCCGGGACCGAGGGTGGCGGCGCGGGAGGCGCGCTCGGCGGCTGACCCCCAGGCCGGGGTCACACCCAGGATGCGTGGGAGCGGTGGTGCCCCCTGGAGCGCCCTGTGCGCCCGGCGGGGGCATCACCGTGCCACCCGAGGATCACCGTTCTGCCGCCGGAGCATGAAAGCATGGCGTCCTAGGCCAACCGGTGCGCCATGCACGGGTGTTGGCGAACCTGAATGAATATGCCCTTCAGGTCACTGCCTTCAGGGGGAGGAACGATGGCGGACAGCTTCGGGCCGGTGCACGACGGCACGGCCGACGCCGGAGGCGGAGTCGCCGAGGCCCGTACGGCGACCGGCGGCTCCCGTGCCGAACCGATTCGGGTCCTCGTGGTGGATGACCACGCCCTCTTCCGCCGCGGGCTGGAGATCGTCCTCTTTCAGGAGGAGGACATCCAGGTCGTCGGCGAGGCGGGCGACGGCGCCGAGGCGGTGGACAAGGCCGCCGACCTGCTCCCCGACATCGTGCTGATGGATGTGCGGATGCCCCGGCGCGGTGGCATCGAGGCATGTACCTCCATCAAGGAGGTGGCCCCCAGCGCGAAGATCATCATGTTGACGATCAGCGACGAGGAGGCCGACCTCTACGATGCGATCAAGGCGGGGGCCACCGGCTACCTCCTCAAGGAGATCTCCACCGACGAGGTGGCCACGGCCATCCGCGCGGTTGCCGACGGGCAGTCGCAGATCAGTCCGTCGATGGCGTCCAAACTCCTCACCGAGTTCAAATCGATGATCCAGCGCACCGACGAGCGCCGGCTCGTGCCCGCGCCCCGGCTTACCGACCGGGAGCTGGAAGTGCTCAAACTCGTCGCCACGGGCATGAACAACCGCGATATCGCCAAGCAGCTGTTCATCTCCGAGAACACCGTGAAGAACCACGTCCGCAACATCCTGGAGAAATTGCAGCTCCACTCCCGGATGGAAGCCGTGGTCTACGCCATGCGGGAGAAGATCCTGGAGATCCGCTAGCGGGACCGCCCCCGGCCACGCCGTCGCGGCACGCCCCCTCGGCCCCCCGCCCGCGGGCGGGGGGCCGAGGGGGCGTGTGCTCAGCCGAGGGCCGCGATCAGCGGGGCGGTCAGCTCGGGGCGGTCGACCCGCTCCACCCGCACCGTGTCGCAGCCCACCCACTCGGCGGCCTCGCGCAGCGCCAGCGCCATCGGCCCGACCGCCTTCGGGGTGTCCAGCGATACCTGCTTGGCCACCAGCGTGGTCCCCTCGCGCGCCGGATCGACCCGGCCCAGCAGCCTGCCGCCCGACAGCAGCGGCATCGCGAAATACCCGTACACCCGCTTCGGCTTGGGGACGTACGCCTCCAGGCGATGGGTGAAACCGAAGATCCGCTCCGTCCGCGCCCGCTCCCAGATCAGTGAGTCGAACGGTGAGAGCAGCGTCGTGCGGTGCCTGCCGCGCGGGACGGTCGCCAGCGCCTCCGGGTCCGCCCACGCGGGCTTGGCCCAGCCCTCGACCGTGACCGGCACCAGACCGGAGTCCTCGACCACCGCGTCGAACTGCTCGCCCCTGAGGCGGTGGTAGTCGGCGATGTCCGCCCGGGTCCCCACCCCCAGTGACCGTCCGGCCAGCCGCACGAGCCGACGCACACACTCCGCGTCGTCCGGCTCGACCCCGAGGAACTCGGCGGGGATGGCGCGCTCGGCCAGATCGTAGATCCGCTTCCAGCCGCGCCGCTCGGTGCAGACCACCTCGCCGTACATCAGCGCGCGTTCCACGGCGACCTTGGAGGCGGACCAGTCCCACCACTCGCCGCCGTTCTTCGCGCCGCCCAACTCCGTCGCGGTGAGGGGGCCCTCGGTGCGCAGCTGATTGATCACCTTCTCGTAGACGCCGTCGGGAAGGTCGTGGTGCCAGTGCGGGCGGGCCCGGTAGGCGCGGCGGCGGAACGCGAAGTGCGGCCACTCCTCGACGGGCAGCACACAGGCCGCGTGCGACCAGTACTCGAAGCCGTGGCCCCCGGTCCAGTACGCGTCCTCCACCGTGCGGCGACCGACGGCGCCGAGACGGGCGTACGGAATCAGCTCGTGGGAGCGGGCCAGTACGGAGATCGTGTCGAGCTGCACGGCGCCCAGGTGCCGCAGCACCCCCCGTACACCCGACCGTCTATCCGGCGCGCCCAGGAGCCCTTGGGCGCGCAGCGCGATACGGCGGGCCTCGTCGGCGGAGAGTTCGGCGGCGGGAGGCGGCGTCGTCGTCATGGTTCGCACGATAGACGGCCGCACTGACAGCGGACGCGCGGCCCCGGACCGTCCCCGGCCGGCCGGATCACGGCGTGACGACAGTCCTTACTGGTGCGGCTCACGGGCCGGGAGGTACGGGTACGGGCCCGTCAGCCCCAGGTCCGACGGGAGCAGCGCGCCGACCCAGACGTCCCGCATGGTGCCGTTGTTGAGCATTCCCGCGCGCAGTTCGCCCTCGACCACGAAGCCCGCCTTCTCGGCGACCGCCCGCGAGGCCGTGTTGCCGACTTCGGCCCGCCACTCCAGCCGGGCCGCGCCCAGCCCGGTGAAGGTCCAGCGCGCGAGCGCGCCCACGGCCTCCCGCATGATGCCGCGCCCCCGGTGCTCCGCGCCGGTCCAGTAGCCGATCTCCCAGGTGTCCGGCTGGGTGCGCAGAGTGACCGCGACCGTCGCCATCAGGGGGCCGTCAGCGCGCGGTACGACGGCGAAGGTGCACATGGTGCCCGTCCGCCAGCCCTCGGGGACCATCCGGCCGGTGAACTCGGCCGCATGCCGGAGTTCGTACGGGGAGGGGACCGTGGTCCAGCGCTGGATGTCGGGATCCTGACATGCCTGATGGATGGTCTCTGTGTCGTCAGGGGTGACGGTGCGCAGCAGCAGGCGGTCGGTCGTGAGGGTGATGGGCTCCATGTCCGGATTCTGCCCGGCGGCCCAGAACGGAAGCGAGTACTTTTCGTGCCGCACCGGCACCTTCAGCGCCTCCCGCGCGTTCTTCCCTACGGGTATCGGCCGGCCAGGTCGACCGCGGACTTCCCGAGCCGGTGGGGTCCTCGCTTACGATGGCCGTTGCGGTGGGACCTACCCGCCGTGCCCGCGCCAGTGTCCACCACGACTCAGCCAAGGCCCGATCGGCAAGGAGACCCACCTCAGTGTCCGTCTTCAACAAGCTCATGCGTGCAGGCGAAGGCAAGATCCTGCGCAAACTGCACCGCATCGCGGACCAGGTCAGCTCCATCGAAGAGGACTTCGTCAGCCTCTCCGACGCCGAGTTGCGGGCGCTCACGGAAGAGTACAAAGCTCGCTTCGCCGAGGGTGCCAGCCTCGACGACCTGCTTCCCGAGGCGTTCGCGACCGTCCGCGAGGCCGCCAAGCGCGTCCTCGGCCAGCGTCACTACGACGTGCAGATGATGGGCGGCGCCGCCCTGCACCTCGGCTATGTCGCCGAGATGAAGACCGGTGAGGGCAAGACCCTCGTCGGCACGCTGCCCGCGTATCTCAACGCGCTCTCCGGCAAGGGCGTCCACCTGATCACGGTCAACGACTACCTGGCCGAGCGCGACTCCGAGATGATGGGGCGCGTTCACAAGTTCCTCGGTCTGAACGTCGGCTGCATCCTGGCGAACATGACGCCCGCGCAGCGCCGCGAGCAGTACGCCTGTGACATCACCTACGGCACGAACAACGAGTTCGGCTTCGACTACCTCCGCGACAACATGGCGTGGTCGCAGGAGGAGCTGGTCCAGCGTGGCCACAACTACGCGATCGTGGACGAGGTCGACTCGATCCTCGTCGACGAGGCCCGTACGCCGCTGATCATCTCCGGCCCCGCCGACCAGGCCACCAAGTGGTACGGAGACTTCGCCAAGCTCGTCACGCGCCTCACCAAGGGCGAGGCCGGTAACAGCCTCAAGGGCATCGAGGAGACCGGCGACTACGAGGTCGACGAGAAGAAGCGGACCGTCGCCATCCACGAGGCCGGTGTCGCGAAGGTCGAGGACTGGCTCGGTATCGACAACCTCTACGAGTCGGTGAACACCCCGCTCGTCGGTTACCTCAACAACGCGATCAAGGCCAAGGAACTCTTCAAGAAGGACAAGGACTACGTCGTCATCGACGGCGAAGTCATGATCGTCGACGAGCACACCGGCCGTATCCTCGCCGGTCGCCGCTACAACGAGGGCATGCACCAGGCGATCGAGGCGAAGGAAGGGGTGGACATCAAGGACGAGAACCAGACCCTTGCCACCATCACCCTCCAGAACTTCTTCCTGCTCTACGGCAAGCTGTCCGGTATGACCGGTACGGCGATGACCGAGGCATCCGAGTTCCACCAGATCTACAAGCTCGGCGTCGTGCCCATCCCGACGAACCGCCCCATGGTCCGCGCCGACCAGTCGGACCTGATCTACCGCACCGAGGTCGCCAAGTTCGCGGCGGTCGTGGACGACATCGCGGAGAAGCACGAGAAGGGCCAGCCGATCCTCGTCGGTACGACGTCGGTCGAGAAGTCCGAGTACCTCTCGCAGCAGCTCAACAAGCGCGGCGTCCAGCACGAGGTCCTCAACGCCAAGCAGCACGACCGTGAGGCGATCATCGTCGCCCAGGCCGGCCGCAAGGGCGCGGTCACCGTCGCGACGAACATGGCCGGCCGAGGCACCGACATCAAGCTCGGTGGCAACCCGGACGATCTCGCCGAGGCGGAGCTGCGCCAGCAGGGTCTGGACCCGGTCGAGCACGTCGAGGAGTGGGCCGCGGCCCTCCCCGCCGCCCTGGAGCGGGCCGAGCAGGCCGTCAAGGCGGAGTTCGAAGAGGTCAAGGACCTCGGCGGGCTCTATGTGCTGGGCACCGAGCGGCATGAGTCGCGCCGTATCGACAACCAGCTCCGCGGTCGTTCCGGCCGTCAGGGTGACCCCGGCGAGTCCCGGTTCTACCTCTCGCTCGGTGACGATCTGATGCGCCTGTTCAAGGCCCAGATGGTCGAGCGCGTGATGGCCATGGCCAACGTCCCGGACGACGTCCCGATCGAGAACAAGATGGTGACGCGCGCCATCGCGTCCGCCCAGTCCCAGGTCGAGCAGCAGAACTTCGAGACGCGTAAGAACGTCCTGAAGTACGACGACGTCCTCAACCGGCAGCGCAAGGTCATCTACGCCGAGCGCCGCCGCGTCCTGGAGGGCGAGGACCTGCACGAGCAGATCCGCCACTTCATGGACGACACCATCGACGCCTACATCCAGGCGGAGACCGTCGAGGGCTTCGCCGAGGAGTGGGACCTGGACCGGCTGTGGGGCGCGTTCAAGCAGCTCTACCCGGTGAAGACCACCGTCGAGGACCTGGAAGAGACGGTCGGCGACCGGGCCGGGATCACGGCCGACTTCATCGCCGAGTCCGTCAAGGACGACATTCACGACCAGTACGAGGAGCGCGAGAAGCAGCTCGGCTCGGAGATCATGCGCGAGCTGGAGCGGCGTGTGGTCCTCTCCGTGCTGGACCGCAAGTGGCGCGAGCACCTCTACGAGATGGATTATCTCCAGGAGGGCATCGGGCTGCGCGCCATGGCGCAGAAGGACCCGCTGGTGGAGTACCAGCGCGAGGGCTTCGACATGTTCACCGCCATGATGGAGGGCATCAAGGAGGAGTCCGTCGGCTACCTGTTCAACCTGGAGGTCCAGGTCGAGCAGCAGGTCGAGGAGGTCCCGGTGCAGGACTCCGCCGAGCGCCCCTCGCTGGACAAGAAGGACGCGGTGCCCGCGGCGGCGCGTCCGGAGATCCGGGCGAAGGGCCTGGAGGCGCCGCAGCGTCCGGACCGGCTGCACTTCTCCGCGCCCACGGTGGACGGCGAGGGCGGTGTCGTCGAGGGCGACTTTGCCACCGACCAGCCGGCGCGTTCGGAGACGGACGGGATGACGCGTGCGGAGCGGCGCAAGGCGCAGAAGGGCTCCGGCGGACGTCGCCGCAAGAAGTGACGCCGGTGCGCGGGGTGCTCTGAGAGGCGCTCCACTCCGTGTGGGACGCCCTTCGGGGTGGCCGTGCACGGCGGCGTGTGTACGAGGCCGGGGGCCGGACATCGATGTGGTGTCCGGCCCCCGGCCGTTCCGCGCTCCCGGGCCCGCCATGCCCGGGCCCGTGGTGGCCGCCGGAGAGTGCCTCGTGGGCCCTGGGAGAGCCCCTCTGGCCGGCCGTCTTCCGCTCCGGCCATATCCCTGGGCCCGTCCCTGACGCTGTTCCCGGCCCGGCTCCCCGACCTGTCCCCCTGACCTGCCTCCGGACCTGTCCTCCCTGACCTGCCTCCGGACCTGCTCTCCAGCCCGGGGCCCTGACCTGCCTCCGGACCTGTCCTCCCGGCCCGGGGCCCTGACCTGCTTCCGGTCTGGTCGGCTCTCCGTGGCCCCGGTCCGGCCTTTCGCGCACTCCGTCCGGCCGTTTCCGTGGCGTTCGGCCTGCCTCGGTGGCGCTGGTCGGTGGCGCTTGTCCGGCCCGTCATCTCGGCGGATCCGCCGGGGCGGCTCGCCCGGGTCTCCTGTGGGCGAGGCCGGGGCGGGCGGATGGGAGGCGTGTGGGAGGCGTGGGCTATCGGCCGGGGCCGCCGACGCGGCTGCCGCCCAGCTCCACGGCGGAGCACCGCCAGCGCTGGTCCGCGCCCTGTTCCAGCCGGAAGGCCATCGCACTGACCCGGTCGCCCGAGCCGATTCGGGCGAATGCCTCGATCACCCCGGGGCCGGGGTGGTACTCACCGCAGTGCCGCACGACGGGGACCACTCGTTCCGCCGGGCGTAAGGGTGCGCCAGGGGCGAGCTGGACGAGCTGTTCGTACGCCTCGCCGACCGTGTGGCCGAGCATCCAGTGCACCGGGCGGCGACCACTGAGCACCGCGAGGAGGCGGTCGGCGAACCAGTAGTGCGGGTGGTTCTGCCGACGGGCGCGGGCCATCGCCGATGCCGCGACCGCGCCGGCCCCTCGCCGGTCGCTCCGTGCCGAGACCCCCCGCCGGTCGCTCCTGTCCGCGGGTCCCCGCTGGTCGCGTCGGACTGCGGGTCGTGTCCTGTCCATGTGTGCCGTCCCCCGTCCCGTGGTGCCCGGCCAACTCCGTACCGAGCGGTAACTTCGTTGGCCGATCTTCTACGGGGGAGAGGGCGCCCGCCGCAACGGGCGATCTCCCCGGGGTCGGCGCCGGGCAGAATCGCCTATCCGGGTGACAGGGCCTTTGGGGGAGCCCGCCAGAAGCGAGTCCGGAGGGCCCCGGGTGGACGTTCCACGGGGGTGGCGGCGGCAGCCCGAAGGAGGGACACCCCCGACGTATCCTGGGCGTCTTCCGACTACGAAAGCGGCCACTCATGCGCGTCTACGTCCCCCTGACCCTCTCCGGTCTCGCAGAGGCGCACCGGAAGGGCGAGCTGGGCCCCGGCCCGGTGACCGCGTACGGCGTCACCCCCGGGCTGCGCGAGTGGTACGTCTCCGACGACATCGAGGAGCTGGAGTACGCGGCCCTCAACCGTGCCGCGGCGGCCTCGCTGCGGCTGATCGCTGGTGCCCCGGACGTGCCCCGGCGACGCGTGGTCGTGGCCGTGGACGTGCGGGACGGGGACGCGGTCGCCGACCCGGACCGGGCGCTGGACGCCGGTTCGCTGGGAGAGGTGCGGATCACCGGCCCGGTGCGGCTGGTGACGGCGGCGGCGGTGCACGTGGACGCCGACGACGCGGTGGACGATGTGACCGCGGCGGCCGGCGCGCTCGGGGCGGCCGACCACGGCGACGGTGACGCCCAGTTCACGGTGGACGGCGCTGAGGACCATGAGCTGCTCTGGTACGGGATCCAAGAGATCCCCAACCTCTTGGCCTGACCTGCGATTCCGTTCCCGGGCCGGCCGATTGTCAGACCGGGCGGGTACGGTTTTCGGCATGGGGATGAATGTGGGGAGTCCAGCGGATCCAGGCCGGCATCTGGTCTGGGACTGGAACGGCACACTGCTCAACGACGTCACGGCGGTGATCGCCGCGACGAATGCCGCGTTCGCGGAGATCGGTCTGCCGCCGATCACGCTGGAGCGCTACCGGGAGCTGTACTGCATACCGATCCCCCTCTTCTACGAGCGACTGCTCGGGCGGATGCCCACGGACGCCGAGTGGCTGACCATGGATGTGATCTTCCACCGGCACTACGCCGAGCACCGGGTGGCGTGCGGGCTGACGGACGGGGTCGAGGAGCTGCTGGGGGAGTGGCGGCGGGCGGGGCACAGCCAGTCCCTCCTGAGCATGTACGAGCACGATGAGCTGGTCCCGGTCGTCCGGGGCTATGGGATCGAGAGCCACTTCGTCCGGGTGGACGGGCGGACGGGGCCGTCCGGTGGCTCGAAGGCGGTGCATATGGAGCGGCATCTCGCGGCGCTGATGGGGACCGCGGCCCCGGAGCGCACGGTGGTCATCGGGGACGCGGTGGACGACGCGCTCGCGGCGGCGCACGTGGGCGCGCGGGCGGTGCTGTACACGGGCGGATCGCACAGCAGGGCGATCCTGGAGGAGGTGGGGGTGCCGGTGGTGGACACCCTGACGGAGGCGGTGGAAGAGGCGATACGCCTGGTGGCGTGAGCCGACGGGCGTCGGAGCCCCTGGGGTGTGAGCCGAGCGCCAGTGGGGTGTGGAGCCTCGGGGTGTGGAGCCTCGGGGTGTGGAGCCTCGGGGTGTGAGCCGGGCGGTCTTCCCGGGCGGTCCGTCTCCGCGGGGCGCACCGGGTGCGGGATGCGGGGGTGCGGGAGGCCGCCGTACTCCTCACGCCGGCCTCCCCGGCCCCGACCCCGGCCCCGCTACCCGGACCTGGCCCCTCGGCGACGGGCCAGGCCCCGGAGGCCGCGGGGCGCTACCCCTGTGCTCGCAGCACCTTCAGGAATTCCCGCATCCACGCCGGGTGGTCCGGCCAGGCGCGGGACGACACCAGCTTGCCGTCGACGACCGCCTCCGTGTCCTGAAAGGTCCCGCCCGCCGCCCGTACGTCCGGTTCCAGCGCGGGGTACGCGGTGACCCGGCGGCCCGCCAGGCCGCCGACGGCCGCCGTCAGCAGCGGCCCGTGGCAGATCTGGGCCACCGGCTTGTCCGCGTCGAAGAACGCCTTGAGGATCTTGCGCAGCTCCGGATCGTTGCGCAGGTACTCCGGGGCGCGCCCGCCGGGGATGACCACCGCCGCGTACTGCCCGGGGTCGACCTCGGCGAAGGCCAGATCGGCGGGCCAGGTGTAGCCCGGCTTCTCGGTGTAGGTGTCGAAGCCCGGCTCGAAGTCGTGCACCACGAACTGAAGCTTCTTACGGGAGGGGGCCGCGATATGGACCTCGTACCCCTCCTCCAGCAGACGCTGGTAGGGGTAGAGGACTTCGAGGGACTCGGCTGCGTCGCCGGTGAGGATCAGGACCTTGGCTGTCATGGCTGCTCCCGGATGGAGGACGGATCCCGCGACGGAGCGCGGGCGACGTGATACGTGCCACGTCGGGAGTGCGGCATCGGGGGTGCGGGAAACGGTGGATGACGGGACTCGGGTGGCGGCGGCTCGTACGAGGAGAGACGAGGAGGATCGGGAAGTGGCGAGAGAGGGCGGCATCCCCGCTGGTCGGAGCGGGGTCGGTGCGGCCGGCCGGGTGCCGGCACCCGGCAACGTGCGCCGGCGGAGGACAGTCTGCCAACAGGACCTGTGTCGCTGTCCGGAGTGTCAAACTTCCGGACCCTCTTTTGTACACATACGGCTCATGACGATAGAGGGGGGCGGGGCGATAGCCTGGAGCCGTGATCAGCGCGATAAGCCCTGGGGGCAGCGAAGCCCCCGGCCTGCGCCCGGAGCGCCACCGCGCCGGGGCGATGGCTGATCCCCTCGTACCGGCCCGATCGTTGAATTTCCTCGATTGCGGCTCGGACATCTCTCATCGCGACATAACGTCGACCAGGACCGGACACCCCGTGTCGTGGCGTCGCGTCGCTTCTTATACCTACGTCACGCAACGGCGCGCGACAGGAGCCAGAGGACATGCAGACCAAGCTGGACGAAGCCAAGGCCGAGCTGCTCGCACGGGCCGCCCGGGTAGCTGAGAACAGTCCTGGTGGGGGACGACTTCCCACCGGGGCCGAGCAAGGGCAGCGTCCGGACCAGGACGCCCTGCTCGGTTACCTCCAGCGCTACTACCTGCACACCGCACCCGAGGACCTCGCCGACCGCGACCCGGTCGATGTCTTCGGGGCAGCGCTCTCCCACTATCGACTGGCCGAGAACCGCCCCCAGGGCACGGCCAATGTGCGGGTGCACACCCCGACGGTCGAGGAGAACGGCTGGACGTGCAGCCACTCCGTCGTCGAGGTGGTCACGGACGATATGCCCTTCCTCGTCGACTCGGTGACCAATGAGCTGTCCCGCCAGGGCCGCGGCATCCATGTCGTGATCCACCCGCAGGTCATCGTCCGCAGGGACGTCACCGGCAAGCTCATCGAGGTGCTGCACGACGAGAAGCACCCCCGGCTCATGGAGTCCAAGGACCGCCCGCACGACGCGCTGGTCGAGTCCTGGATCCATGTCGAGATCGACCGGGAGACCGACCGGGCCGACCTCAAGCAGATCACCGCCGATCTGCTGCGGGTGCTCTCCGACGTCCGCGAGGCCGTCGAGGACTGGGAGAAGATGCGCGACGCCGCGCTGCGCATCGCCGACGAGATGCCGAAGGAGCCGATCGCCGCCGACCTCCTCGACCAGGATGTCGAAGAGGCCCGTGAGCTGCTCCGCTGGCTCGCCGCCGATCACTTCACCTTCCTCGGCTACCGGGAGTACGAGCTCACCGGGAATGACGTCCTCACCGCCGTCCCCGGCACCGGTCTCGGCATCCTCCGCTCCGACCCGCACCACACCGAGGACGAGGACCACCCGGTCAGCCCGTCCTTCAGCCGGCTGCCCGCCGACGCCCGCGCGAAGGCCCGGGAGCACAAGCTGCTCGTGCTCACCAAGGCCAACAGCCGCGCCACCGTGCACCGGCCCAGCTATCTCGACTACGTGGGCGTCAAGAAGTTCGACGACGCCGGCAATGTCGTCGGCGAGCGCCGCTTCCTGGGGCTGTTCTCCTCCGCCGCGTACACCGAGTCCGTGCGCCGGGTGCCCGTCGTCCGCCGCAAGGTCGCCGAGGTCCTCGACGGCGCCGGTTTCTCGCCCAACAGCCACGACGGCCGCGATCTGATCCAGATCCTGGAGACGTACCCCCGCGACGAGCTGTTCCAGACCCCGGTCGACCAGCTCCGTTCCATCGTCACCAGCGTGCTCTACCTCCAGGAGCGACGTCGGCTCCGCCTGTATCTGCGCCAGGACGAATACGGCCGCTACTACTCCGCCCTCGTCTATCTGCCGCGCGACCGCTACACCACCGGTGTCCGGCTGCGGCTGATCGACATCCTCAAGGAGGAGCTGGGCGGCACCAGCGTCGACTTCACCGCGTGGAACACCGAATCGATTCTCTCCCGCATCCACTTCGTGGTCCGGGTCCCGGCCGGCACCGAGCTGCCGCACCTCACCGACGCCGACACCGAGCGCATCGAGGCGCGGCTGGTGGAGGCCGCACGGTCATGGGCGGACGGTTTCGCCGACGCGCTCAACGCCGAGCTGGGCGAGGAGCGCGCGGCCGAGCTGCTGCGCCGCTACGGCAACGCCTTCCCCGAGGGGTACAAGGCCGAGCACTCGCCGCGTTCCGCCGTCGCCGACCTGGTCCATCTCGAAGAGCTGACCAGCGCGGGCCGGAACTTCGCCCTCTCGCTGTACGAGCCGGTCGGCGCGGGCCCCGGCGAGCGCCGTTTCAAGATCTACCGCACCGGTGAGCAGGTCTCGCTCTCCGCCGTGCTGCCGATCCTCCAACGGCTCGGCTGCGAGGTCGTGGACGAACGCCCGCACGAGCTGCGCTGCGCCGACCGCTCGCTGGCCTGGATCTACGACTTCGGTCTGCGGATGCCGCTCACCCCCGGCAACGGCGACTATCTCGCCGACGACGCGCGGGAGCGGTTCCAGGACGCGTTCGCCGCCGTCTGGACCGGTGAGGCGGAGAACGACGGATTCAACTCCCTCGTCCTCGGCGCCGGGCTGAACTGGCGGCAGGCGATGGTGCTGCGCGCGTACGCGAAGTATCTGCGCCAGGCCGGTTCCACCTTCAGCCAGGACTACATGGAGGACACCCTCCGGACCAATGTCCACACCACCCGGTTGCTGGTCTCGCTCTTCGAGGCCCGGATGTCCCCCGAGCGCCAGCGCGCGGGCACCGAGCTGACCGATGGACTGCTGGAGGAGTTGGACGGCGCGCTCGACCAGGTCGCCAGCCTGGACGAGGACCGCATCCTGCGCTCCTTCCTCACCGTCATCAAGGCGACCCTGCGGACCAACTTCTTCCAGAGCGCCGGTGCCGTGGGCGGGAAGAAGGCGCCGGTCGCGGCCCACCACTCCTATGTGTCGATGAAGTTCGACCCGCAGGCCATCCCGGACCTGCCGGCGCCCCGCCCGGCGTACGAGATCTGGGTCTACTCCCCGCGCGTCGAGGGCGTGCACCTGCGCTTCGGCAAGGTGGCGCGCGGCGGGCTGCGCTGGTCCGACCGGCGGGAGGACTTCCGTACGGAGATCCTCGGCCTGGTCAAGGCGCAGATGGTGAAGAACACGGTGATCGTGCCGGTCGGCGCGAAGGGCGGCTTCGTCGCCAAGCAGCTCCCCGACCCGTCCGTGGACCGGGACGCCTGGCTCGCCGAGGGCATCGCCAGCTACAAGACGTTCATCTCGGCCCTGCTCGACATCACCGACAACATGGTGGCGGGCGAGGTCGTCCCGCCGGCCGGCGTGGTCCGGCACGACGGCGAGGACACCTATCTCGTCGTCGCCGCCGACAAGGGCACCGCGTCCTTCTCCGACATCGCCAATGAGGTCGCGGTCGCGTACGACTTCTGGCTTGGGGACGCCTTCGCCTCCGGCGGTTCCGCCGGATACGACCACAAGGGCATGGGCATCACCGCCCGGGGCGCCTGGGAATCCGTCAAGCGGCACTTCCGCGAGCTGGGCCACGACACCCAGACCCAGGACTTCACGGTCGTCGGTGTCGGTGACATGTCCGGTGACGTCTTCGGCAACGGAATGCTGCTCAGCGAGCACATCCGGCTGGTGGCCGCCTTCGACCACCGGCATATCTTCATCGACCCGAACCCGGACGCGGCGACCTCGTACGCCGAGCGCCGCCGACTCTTCGAGCTGCCGCGCTCCAGCTGGGCCGAGTACAACAAGGAGCTGCTGTCGTCCGGCGGCGGCATCCACCCCCGTACGGCCAAGTCCATTCCGGTCAACGCGCAGATGCGGGCGGCGCTCGGGATCGAGGGGCGGGTCTCCAAGCTGACCCCCGCCGAGCTGATGAAGGTGATCCTGCAGGCCCCCGTGGACCTGCTGTGGAACGGCGGCATCGGCACCTACGTCAAGGCGTCCACCGAGTCCAACGCCGATGTCGGCGACAAGGCCAATGACGCCATCCGGGTCAACGGCGAGGAGCTGCGGACCAAGGTCGTCGGCGAGGGCGGAAACCTCGGGCTGACCCAGCTCGGCCGGATCGAGTTCGACCGCACCGGCGGCCGGATCAACACGGACGCCATCGACAACAGCGCCGGCGTGGACACCTCCGACCACGAGGTGAACATCAAGATCCTGCTCAACGGTCTGGTCTCCGAGGGGGATATGACCGTCAAGCAGCGCAATCAGCTACTGGCGAAGATGACCGACGAGGTCGGCGCCCTGGTGCTGCGCAACAACTACGCGCAGAACGTCGCCCTCTCCAACGCCGTCACCCAGTCGCCGTCCCTCCTCCACGCCCACCAGCGCTATATGCGCCGGCTCGGCCGGGAGAAGACGCTCGACCGGGGGCTGGAGTTCCTGCCGACCGACCGGCAGATCCGTGAGCTGCTGGCGGGCGGGAACGGCCTGAGCCAGCCGGAACTGGCCGTCCTCCTCGCGTACACCAAGATCACGGTGGCGGACGAGCTGATCGGGACGGAGCTGCCGGACGACCCGTATCTGCGCCGGCTGCTGCACGCGTACTTCCCGAAGCCGCTGCGCGACACGTTCGCCGACGCCATCGACCATCACGCGCTGCGCCGCGAGATCGTCACGACCATCCTGGTCAACGACACGGTCAACACCGGTGGCTCCACCTTCCTGCACCGGCTGCGGGAGGAGACCGGCGCGTCGACCGAGGAGGTCGTGCGGGCCCAGACCGCCGCCCGCGAGATCTTCGGGCTGAACGCGGTGTGGGACGCGGTCGAGGCGCTGGACAACAAGGTCCCGGCCGATGTCCAGACCCGGATCCGGCTCCACTCGCGCCGGCTGGTCGAGCGCGGCACGCGCTGGCTGCTCGGCAACCGTCCGCAGCCGCTGAAGCTGGCCGAGACCGTCGAGTTCTTCGCCGACCGGGTCGAGGAGGTCTGGGGCGAGTTGGCGAAGATGCTGCGCGGCGCCGATCGCGACTGGTACGAGGGCATTCTCAACGAGCTGACCGAGGCCGGGGTGCCGGAGGAGCTGGCGCGGCGGGTGGCCGGGTTCTCCTCCGCGTTCCCGACGCTCGACATCGTCGCCATCGCGGACCGGGTGAAGAAGGACCCGCTGGCGGTCGCCGAGGTGTACTACGACCTCGGTGACCGGCTGCGGATCACCCAGCTGATGGATCGGATCATCGAGCTGCCGAGGGCGGACCGCTGGCAGTCCATGGCCCGCGCGTCCATCCGCGAGGACCTGTACGCGGCGCACGCGATGCTGACGGCGGACGTGCTGTCGGTGGGCAATGGGTCCTCGTCGCCGGAGGAGCGCTTCACCTCCTGGGAGGAGAAGAACGCCTCGATCCTGGGTCGGGCGCGGGCGACGCTGGAGGAGATCCAGAGCTCGGACACCTTCGACCTGGCGAACCTGTCGGTGGCGATGCGGACGATGCGGCAGTTGCTGCGGACGCATAGCTGAGATGTACGGGGGTGGGGGCGCGCTTGCTTCGGCGAGCGCGCCCCCACCCATTTCGCGCCACCCTTTTTGCCCGTGGGCGGTGCCGGGCGGTTGTACGGCGGCTGGCCGGAGCGCTTGTGCGGCGGCGCTTGTACGGCGGCTGGCCGGAGTGCTTGTGCGGCGGTGCTTGTGCGGCGGTGTTCGTACGGGGGCGCTCGTACGGAGCCGGCAGGGGGGCGGCCGGCAGGGGGGCGGTCAGCCGGGCGCGGTCAGACGGTCGCGCGCCAGAGGCGGCGGCAGGAGACCACGGCCGCCAGCAACAGCAGCCCGTTGCGCAACCCCATCAGCAGACAGCCGAGCGTGCTGCCGCCGACCACCTCGTCGTACAGCACCGGGAACGCCAGCGCACTGAGCGCGGCCGTGGGCACCATCAACAGCGCCACCGGCCGCTGAGTGGTGTGCCGGGAGGTCAGACAGACCGCCGCCAGACCGAGCAGCCAGATCAGATACTGCGGGCTGATGACCCGGCTGGTGACCGTGAAGAGGAGTACGGCGGCGAACGCGGCGTCGAAGGGGGTGGCCGGGCTCCAGCGTCGCGCCCTGATCCGCCACAGCGCCAGCCAGCAGAACGCGAGGACCGTCAGCGTGAGCGAGAGCCGCGCCACGCTGGAGACATAGGGGCCGGTCAGCTCGAACGCCCCGTACTGGAAGCGCACCTCGCCACGCCAGCCCGCCTTCCGGGCGAACTGGAGCACCATGCCACCGAGCGACTCGATCTGTACGCCCCGGGCGCTCTGCTGCCGGACGAAGTCCAGGGTGTGGTGGAAACCGACGGTCAGCGCGGTGAGCAGCACGGCGGCCGAGGCGGCGGCCGAGAACCAGATCACCCGGGTCGTATGGCCCCGGGGTGCACCCAGCACGGTGAACAGCGGCCACACCTTGAGCAGCGCGCCGATCCCGGCGAGCGCCCCGGCCAGATGGGGCCGGGTGCGCGTCGCGAGCAGGGCGAGTACGGCGACGGCGGTGACGGGCACGTCGTAGCGGGCCAGCGGCAGATTGAGCAGCAGCGGCAGCGCGCACACCCAGAGCCAGGCGCCGTGTGCTCCCGCGCGGGCCAGGGCGACGGTGATGACCGCGTCGGCGAGCAGGATCAGGACGACGAACGCCTGGAAATAGGTGAGCCAGGGCAGGGCGGCGGGGGAGAGGAAGACGAAGGCGGCGCCCGGCGGGTACTGCCAGGTGACGTCGTCCAGTGGGAATGCGCCGAGGCGGAGTTGGTCGTACCAGCCCCGGTACAGGGCGTGCACCTCGCCGGCGACACCGGTGTCGCCGATCCGGTCCACCAGCAGCAGCGCCAGCATCCCGAGGCGGGTGACCGTCCAGACGACGGCCAGCGCGACGGCGTGCCCGGGGTCCACCTCTCTCCGGGAGGGGGTTCCGCGCGGGGAGAGGTGGTGGGCCGTCGAGAGCGGGGTGATCCGATGAGGGGTCATCGGCCGGTACCTTAACCCGTTTTAGGGTGATTTTCTGCTATTTCCTGCCCGGAGTGGGCTACCCCGCGGTCGGGGCCGGGCGGGCCGGGGCCACGGCTTGGGCCGAGCCGGTCGGGGTCACCGTCCGGTTCGCGCCGGTCGGGGTCACCGTCCGGGCCGAGTCGGTCGGGTTCGCCACCCGGACAGGGTCGGTCGGGCTCGCCACCTGGGCCTGGTCGGTCGGGGTCAGCGTCCGGACCGGTCCGGTCGGGGGGCATGGCCTGGCCGGTCGGGCGTGGCCCGGGCCGGGGCGGTCGGAGACACGGTCCGGGGCGGTGGTCAGCCACGCGTGAACGCCTCGTACGCCGCGACGACCTCTCTCGCCGGGCCGTCCATCCGCAGCCGCCCGCCCTCCAGCCAGAGCGCGCGATCGCAGGTCGAGGTAATGGTCGTGTTGCTGTGACTGACGAGGAAGACCGTGCCCGCCTCGGCGCGCAGCTCCTCGATCCGCTGCCGGCTGCGCCGCTGGAACGTCGCGTCGCCGGTCGCCAGCGCCTCGTCGATCAGCAGCACGTCATGGCTCTTCGCGGCGGCGATGGAGAACCGCAACCGGGCGCCCATGCCCGACGAGTAGGTGCGCATGGGGAGCGAGATGAAGTCGCCGCGGTCGTTGATCCCGGAGAACTCCACGATGCCGTCGTACCGTTCCTGGACCTGCTGGCGTGACATGCCCATCGCGAGCCCACCGAGCACGACATTGCGCTCGCCGGAGAGATCGCCCATCAGCGCGGCGTTCACCCCGAGGAGTGAGGGCTGTCCTCGGGTGAAGACGGTGCCGCCCGACGGGGGCAGTAGCCCCGCGACGGCCTTGAGGAGGGTGGACTTCCCGGAACCGTTCGAACCGATCAGGCCAATGGCCTCGCCCTTGTACGCGACGAAGCTGACGCCCTTGACGGCGTGGACCTCTCGGACGCCCGGCGACGGCCCGCGCGCGACGATCCGGCGCAGTGCCGCGGTCGCCCCGCCCCGCCCCGTACGGCCGCCGTTGACCTGGTAGTGGATGTGCACATCGTCGACGACGACGGTCGGGACGCGCTCCCCGGTGTGCTCAGCCACGTCCGTACCTCTCCTCGGCCTGCCAGAAGTAGATGAACCCGCCGACGCCGAAGAGCGCGGCCCAGCCGAGGGCGATGCCCCACACATGCGGGGGGAGCTGGGCGGCGGTGTAGCTGTCGATCAGCGCGAAGCGCATCAGATCGATGTAGACGGCGGCCGGATTGCACTGGAGCGCCATCAGCACCCAGCCCGGCAGGTCCTGATGCCGGAGCACCGTCGGGATGCTCCACATCACGCCAGAGACGTACATCCAGGTGCGCAGCAGGAACGGCATCAGTTGGGCGATGTCGGGGGTACGGGCGGCGAGCCGGGCGACCGCCAGCGACAGGCCGGCGCTGAAGACGGTCTGGAGCAGCAGCGCGGGCACCGCCAGCAGCCAGGACGGCCGGGGGAACTGGCCGAAACCCACCAGGATCACGGCCAGCGCGCCCAGCGAGAACAGCAACTGCTGGAGCTGCTGGAGTGCGAGGGTGATGGGGAGCGAGGCGCGCGGGAAGTGCAGCGCGCGCACCAGCCCGAGGTTGCCGGAGACGGCCTTGGTGCCGCTGATGACCGAATTGGCGGTGAAGGTCCAGATGAAGACGCCGGTGACGAGGAACGGTACGAAGTCGGGCACCTGGCGACTGGTGCCGAGCAGGATGCCGAAGATCAGGTAGTAGACGGCGGCGTTGAGCAGCGGGGTCATCAACTGCCAGACCTGGCCCAGCCGCGCCTGGCTGTACTGGGCGGTGAGGCGGGCGGTCGCGAACGCGGCGATGAAGTGGCGGCGGCCCCAGAGCTGTCCGACGTACGCGGGGAGGGGTGGGCGGGCGCCGCTGATGGTGAGGCCGTGTCGGGCGGCCAACTCGCTTGGGCTCTCGGCGGGGCCGCTGGCGGGGCTCTCGGTGGGGCTGCCGATGGGGCTGTTGGCGGTGGGGCTGCCGGTGGCGGCCGGGTACCGGGCGGGTCCCCGGACTGGGCTGGCGTCAGGCGGGCTGGCGTCCGGCGCGCTGTGGAGAGGCGCGCTGTGGAGAGGCGGGCTGTTGTGGGTCGGGGTGCGGAGGGTCGGGGTGCTCACACTCTGCTCACTTCGCTCTGGTCGCGCGCTGCTGGTCACCGGGGCGGGAGGGCTGTGGTCGACTGTGTTGACGTCGGAACGGGACCGTTTCGTCGCTACGGGGAGGGTAGGACGGTTCGACGTCGCAACGCAACCGTCTCGTCGTCGCGGGTAGGCTGCGGGGCATGACCTCAGACCCGGGAAGCTCACGCCGACCCCCAGCCGGAGCCGCGGTGCTCCGCGAGGACGTGACCGAGGCGATCCGCGCGGCGGTCTTCGAGGAACTGGCGACGGTCGGGTTCGCGCGGATGTCCATCGAGGGGATCGCGCGGCGCGCGGGCGTCGGCAAGACCGCGGTCTACCGGCGCTGGAAGTCCAAGCTGGCGCTCGTCCTCGACCTGGTCTCCGTCTTCGCCGCGCAGGGACTGCCCGCCCCGGCGACCGGCTCGCTCCACGGAGACGTCCGGGCGCTGCTGGAGGTGGCCTCGCACGCGCTGCGCCACCCGGTGGCGTCCCAGGTCATCCCGGATCTGCTGGTGGAGGCCGCCCGCAACCCGGAGATCGCCGACACGATCAAGGCGGCCCTGCTGGACAGCCAACAGGGAGTGGCCGCGCTGATCGTGCGCGCGGCGGTCGAGCGCGGCGAACTGCCGGCAGGTACGGACCCGGACCGACTGCTGGACGTGGTGGTGGGGCCGCTGTACTGGCGGCTGGTGGTGGTACGGGGAGACCTGCCGAAGGGGTACGTGGACGAGCTGGCGCGGGGGGCGGTGGCGGCGCTCAAGCTCTGAGCGCTCTGAGCGCCCTGGGCGCCTTGAGCGGGCGCCGGCTCACCCACCCCGCCCGAGCCGTCTCCGATCCCCGGAGCCCCGAGCCGACCCCCGAGCCCTGGAGTCCCCGAGCCCCGCACTCATGCCCGTACGCGCGCTTCGGTGTCAGCTCAGATGGAGCCGCAACGGTGACGACGTCCCCGAGCTGCCGAAGCTCCTGCGGTGCCTCCGCTGCATCCCCGGCCGGTGCGACGTCGTCGTCTCGTGCGAGAAGTTCAGCAACTGCCGGAACCGCTCATTGCTGGCCGAGGCACCCCGCTCGCCCACCGTCTCCGTCCAGTGCCGACAGATGACGTTCACGAACGCCTCGACCGCTCGCGGATCCGCCCGCCGCCAGTGCGGAAAACCGGACAGCCAGGCGAGGGCGTCGGCGGGCGTCTGGCCGCACTCCATGAGACGTACGGCCGTGTAGGCGGGATCGATCCAGGACGGCCCGACCGCGGGCATGGCCCAGTCGATGACGTACGCCGTTCCGCCATGGTCGCCGATCATGATGTTGTGCGGGTTGGTGTCCGTGTGCAGCAGATGACTCCCGGCCAGCTTCTCGGCTTCACCCGGCTTCAGATGCGCGGTGAACCGCTGTGCGAACCGGGGTACGGGCGTCTGCGGGGCACGCAGTTTCTGCATCTGCCGAAGAGTGAAGGCGATGGCCCCGAGGTCCTCGCTCCGCGGCCCCATATCGGCGTGCCGCCCCTCGATGAGGATGAAGGCGAGACAGAACCAGCCCCCGGCCCGGTAGGTGTGCCGGATCGTCGGCCCGACCCCCCGTACGGTCCTGTTGAGCAGCGACTCCCAGCGGAGCGCGGTGGCGCCCGCGACATCGTCGTCCCGGACCCCCTTCAGGAAGAGGCGCCCATTGCCCGCCGTGGTGATGATGAGCGCGGCGGACGCGTTGAGCCCGGCGGTCACACTCCTGGCGCTGACCACTCTGCCCGTCCGCAGCTCGATCGCTTGCCGGAGTTCGGCGGGCAGCTCTTCCCAGTCAACGCGTGACATGCGTTCCTCTCCTGAGAGTCAGGGGGCACCTGGCTCGATGGCCCCCTGACCGTCGAGGGTTCACTCTTGCGTGGTGCCGCACTTCCGGCAACGCTGCTTTCCGCTCCACTGCGTCCATTCGTGGTCGCATTCACGCAGAATCCACGGTTCCATGATCGGTTCCCTTTCCCCTCGGCTGCGGACGGGTGCGTGTCTCCACTGCGCAATGGTGCCCCTCGTTGGGCCGCGCGGGGGTGGGGATGCACATACGGGGTGCAGTTCCTTCGGAGGGTGACGGTGCCGATGGGGATCGGGGACCGGGTGGGGTGGGTGTGGACGGCGGATGCGATCCGTGCGGCACGCCGCAAGGACGAGCACGAGCGCAAGGACCCGCGCCGCACGAGCACAAGCACAAGCACCCGCGCCGTGCGAGCACGAGCACAAGCGGGCAAGCACCAGCACCAGGGCCAGCACCAGGGCCAGCCCAAGCACGCGTACGGACGCACGGCGGCGGCGGAGCGCTGGATGTGCGCCCCGCCGCCGTCGGATCCGTACGGCTACTTCACCGCGCCCGCCATCACCCCCGACACGAAGTGCCGCTGGAACGCGAAGAACACCGCCAGCGGGATCACCATCGACAGGAACGCCCCCGACGCCAGGACGTCGATGTTGTTCCCGAACTGCCGTACCTGCCGTTGCAGCGCCACCGTGATCGGCGCGCTCTGCGAGTCCGCGAAGATCAGGGCCACCAGCATGTCGTTCCACACCCACAGGAACTGGAAGATGCCGAGCGACGCGATGGCGGGTGCGCCCAGGGGCATCACGACCTTGGCGAAGAGGCGGAATTCGCCCGCGCCGTCCAGCCGGGCGGCCTCCATCAGTTCGCGGGGGATCTCCGCGAAGAAGTTCCGGAGCAGGAAGATAGCGAACGGCAGACCGAAGGCGACATGGAAGAGGATCACCCCGAGCGTCGTCTCGAATATCCCGATCTGGCCGAACAGCTTCGAGACCGGCACCAGCGCGACCTGTACGGGCACCACCAGGAGGCCGACCACGGCCATGAACCACCAGTCGCGGCCCGGGAATTCCAGCCAGGCGAACGCGTACCCCGCCAGCGCGCCGATCACCACCACCAGCACCGTCGCCGGGACGGTGATCATCACGCTGGCGAAGAGGGAGTCGGTGATCGCCTCGTTCTTCAGCAGCCGCGAGTAGTTGTCCGTGGTGAGCTGCGCGGGTGCGGTGAACACCTTCCACCAGCCGCTCGCCGCGATGTCCTGCGGCCCGCGGAGCGAGGAGACCAGCAGGCCGAAGGTCGGCATCAGCCAGAACAGCCCGATCAGCAGGAGGAACACCCGCATCACACCGCCACCGGCGCGCGATGCGATCCGCGCCGGGAGCGACTGCTTCGCCTTCACCACACCGTCCGTCGTGGTCATCGGCGACTCTCCCTTCGCATGCGCCGGATGTTGAAGAACATCACCGGGAGCACCAGCAACAGCAGCAGTACCGCGATGGCGCTGCCCACTCCCAGATGGGAGTCCGTGCCGAAGGACGACTGGTAGAGCTGGAGCGCCAGTACGTTCGCGTCGTCCTGGGCGGAGCCCGGCGCGATGATGTACACGAGGTCGAAGATCTTCAACACGTTGATCATCAGCGTGACCAGGACCACCGCCAGTACCGGCGCCAGCAGGGGCACCGTCACCTGGCGGAAGACCTGCCATTCGTTGGCGCCGTCCATCCGGGCCGCCTCCAGCAGTTCGCGCGGCACGCTCGCGAGTCCCGCCGCGATCAGCACCATCGCGAACCCCGCCCACATCCATACATAGCTGCCGATGATCGCCGGGGTGACGAGCGACGGTCCGAGCCAACTCACCCCGTTGTACGGTTCGCGGAAGTTCTCGGCGGGGAACTGGAGCCGCGCGCCCTCGGCGGCGGCCGGCAGGGTGAAGGTGCCGTCCGCCCCGGCCCGCGCCTCCGCGACGACCTCGCCGTCCTTGACCGCCTCCACCCGGATGCCCTTGAGGCCCAGTTCCTTGGTGTCGATCACATTCGGCCGGCCGCCGCCGCCCTTGGTGAAGTCCAGCCACGCCGTACCGGTGATCTTCCCGTCGTCCGCCGTCGCCGCCCGCGCGGGCTTCGCGTCGGACGGCATCTTCGGGGGCGCCACCCCGACCAGCGGCAGCAGCACCCGGGAGTCGGCGCTCACCGGCTCCTTGGTGATGAACGAACCCCCACCGCCGGGCTCCAGCGGATGCACCGGTAGCGGACGCGCCTTGGGGAATCCGGCCGACTCGTTGAACGTGTCGTGCACGCCCACCCAGACCGCGTTGGCGACCCCGCGCTCCGGGTCCTGCTCGTACACCAACCGGAAGATGATCCCCGCCGCCAGCATCGAGATCGCCATCGGCATGAAGACGATCAGCTTGAACGCCGTGCCCCAGCGGATGCGTTCCGTCAGTACGGCGAAGATCAGCCCCAGCACCGTCGCGACCGTCGGGGCCACCAGGACCCAGATCGCGTTGTTCTGGACCGCCGTGAAGATGCTGTCGTCGGTGAAGATCTCCACATAGTTGTCCAGGCCCGCGAATCCGGAGCCGGACTTGTCGAAGAAGGACCGGTAGACCGAGTACCCGATCGGGTAGACCACGAGCGCGCCCAGCAGCGCCAGCGCGGGCAGCAGGAAGCCGACCGCGATGACTTTACGTGTGCCTGTCACGCTCTTGCGTTTACCGGCGGGGGCGCCCGGCCGGGCCGGGCCCCCCGCTGTCACTGTGCCGCTCACCCGTCGTCAGCTCTTGTACGCCTTGGCGGCGTCCGCTTCGAGCCGCTGCTGGGCGCCGGCCACGTCCTTCGGGTTCTTCAGGAAGTCCTGAAGTGTCTTCCAGAACCCTTTCCCCGGCGAACCGCCGAACGACTGCGGCATCTGGTCCGACATGTCGAAGCGGAAGTCGTCGCCCGATTCGATGAGGGCCTTCGCGATGTCACGCAGGACCGCATTGGGGTACGCGGCGAGGTCCAGCGCCTTGTTCGGCGAGAGGAACCCGCCCGCCGCCGCCTGGATCTTGGCCGCGTCCGGCGACGCCAGGAACGTCAGCAGCGCCTGCGCGCCCTTGCTGTCCTTCAGCGCCACGGCCGCGTCCCCGCCCGTCACCACGGGCGGCTGCGCGCCGACCGCCGGGAACGGGAACACCTTCGCGTCCGTACCGATCTTGGCGTCCGTCTGAGCGATGTTCACCGTCACGAAGTCGCCCTCGAAGACCATCGCGCCCTTCGGCTGATCACCCCCGCTGAACGTCTGGGTCACCGACGCCGGGAACTCCGTCTGGAGCGCCCCGTCCGCGCCGCCCGCGATCAGATTGGGCTTGCCGAACAATTCGGCGAGCGAGGTCAGTGCCGCCTTCACCGTCGGATCGGTCCACTTGATCCGGTGCTGGGCGAGCTGGTCGTACTTCTCCGGACCCGCCTGGGAGAGATAGATGTTCTCGAACCAGTCGGTCAGCGTCCAGCCGTCCGCGCCGGCGACCGAGACCGGGGTGACACCGGAGGCGGAGATCGTCTCGGCGGTGGCGAGGAACTCCTTCCAGGTCTTCGGCTCCGTCGCGCCCGCGTTCTCGAAGGCGGCGTTGTTGTACCAGATCAGCGACTTGTTGGCGGCCTTGTAGTAGACGCCGTACTGCTCCCCGCCCACCTGGCCGATCTTCTGCCAGCCCATCGAATAGTTCTTCGCCAGCTCGGCCTTGGCCGCCGCGCCGACCGGTTTGGCCCACTTGCGCTGTACGGCCTGCTGGATGGCGCCCGGCTGCGGCAGCATCGCCACATCGGGCGGGCTGCCCCCGGCGATCTTCGTGCCCAGGAAGTTGACGATCGGGTCCTGGGCGGGGACGAAGGTGACCGTGGCCCCCGTCCGCTTCTCGAACTCGTCCAGCACCTTGACGAAGTTCTCCTGCTCGGGGCCGCTCCACACCGCCGCGACCTCGATCTTCTCCCCCTTCAACTGGGGGAGTTCGACGCCGGCCGCTGGCTTGGTGCCCTTGGTATCGCCCGAGCCCTTGGACTTGTCGTCGTCACCGTCGCCGCAGCCGGTGAGAGCGAGGGCGCCGACGGCGGCGAATATGACCGCGGCCCTGCCCGTACGTAGAGTTGTGCGCATCTCTGCCCCGTCCCTCCCGTGCGCTGTCCCGTTGACCGACAGGTGTACGCCCGGCCCCGGGGGGCCGCAATAGCGCACGGGGCACCCGGGAGCCTTTTGTGATCCCCCTGTGACGAGCCGGGCAAACCCCACCGCACCGCCGCGATCGTGGCGATGGCGGGGTGCTGGTACGGGTGTTATCGGGCGGTTCGTGTGTGTTCGGAGTGTGGCTGTGGCGCGCGTGGGGTCAGGGAGGACGAGGGGTACGCACGGGGTCGCGTACGGGTCACGTACGGGTCACGAGCGGGGTCACGGGCGGGGTTTCAGAGCGACGGGGCGTGACGAGCGGGGGGCAGGGCGATGCGGGGGGTACGGGCGGGGGCAGGGCGCGTCACGGCGTACGCGCGGGGGGCGCGGAAGATCCGGGACGCGGGGATGTGAGGGGCAGGGGTCGGGTCAGGGCGACGCGGGGGTCAGGGGAGGCAGTGGCACCGCGTTCACCGAACGCGCGGCGCGCTCCAGCGCGCTGGCGAGGAGCGCCAGATCGGTCGGGCCGTTGCCCAACTCCCGCACGGGGCGCCGGGTCGGTGGATCGCCCATCCGCTCCCACTCCAGCGGCACCACGGTCGGGCGCAGCGTCGCCGTGCGCGGTATCCGGCCGGTCACCCGGCCGCCCTGGAACGGGGTCACCCGGCCGTCCGGATGCCCCAGCCTGCCGCGCCCCGGCAGCGGGTCGTCCGGCCCGGCCGACGCGGGCGGCGCGTCCAGCACCGCGCGCAGCCGGTTGCCCCGGGCCAGCTCGGTGTCGGCCGTACGGTCCGGGCGCGCGGAGGTCGCCACCAGGTGCACGCCGAGCCGCTCACCCTCCCGGGCCACGGCCTCCAGCGCCCGTACGACCGAACCGGCCGCGGGCCGTCCGGTACTGCCGAGCGCCGGGGCCACCAGCGCGTCGAAGTCGTCGACCAGCACCACTAGCCGGGGCAGTGACGCTCCGGCCGCTGCGGGGTCCGAGGGGTGCAGGGGTGCCATGCGCGTACGGGCGCCGGGGCGCAGCCGGAGGGTGCTGCTCGCCGGGGAGTCGAGATCGCCACGGGCGGAGGGCGGGAGCGGTCCGCGCGAGGGCGCGGGGGGCGGGGTGAGACGGCCGGTGGGGCGGTCGGGCGCCGCCGACGAGCGAGGGCCGACCAACCGGTCCCCGCCCCGATCCGCGCCCCAGCCCCCGGCTGCTCGGTCCCCGGCTCGATCCGTGCTTCGGTCGTTGCTGAAGTCTGTTCGGTCCGTCCGGTCCGTCCGGTCCGTCCGGTCCGTCCGGGGCATTCGGCTGATGCCCCGGTCCCGATCCCGCTCCGGGTGGTCCGTCGGGTGCTCGGGTCGGTCGGATCCGTTGGGTCCGGCATCCGCATCGCGCCGGGCGTGCCACTCCGCGAACCCGAGGCTGCCCAGCAGCTCCGCCCGCCGCTTCAGCTCCGCGCCCAACGCCTGCGCGAACGCCCGCATCCGGAGCGGGTCGCTCGCCACCAGCCGCTCGGTGACGTGCGGCAGCTCCAGACAGGCCGCGAGCCCCGCGCCGCGCTCCCCGCCCGCGCCGTCGACCAGCAGCAGCCCCAGCCGGTCGGGTCGCCCGGCCGCGGCCAGCGAGGCGGCGACCGAACGCAGCAGCTCCGTACGGCCACTGCCGGCGGGGCCCTCGATCAACAGATGGGGGCCCTCTTCGGTCAGATCGACGGCGAGCGGACCCCGCGGCCCCGCGCCGAGCACCGCGACGCTGCCCGACGCGTCGTCGGCCGAGGCCCAGCGAGCCATCAGGGAAGCGGGAGTGGCCCGCGCGAGCCCCAGCTCGTCCAGCAGCCGCGCCGACCGGGGCAGCGTCGCCGCCCGGCCGGGGCTCCCGCCGCAGCCCTCGGTGCGCAGGGGCGCGAGGGCGCGCCCGAAACGCTCCGCCCAGGCCACCGACACGGCGTCCACCGCGGCCAGCGCGCCATGGCCGGCGGGCAGCCCCCCGGCCGTACGCAGCAGTCGCAGGGCGGTCGCGACATCGCCGCTGAGCAGCGCCACCGCTCCACACTCCCGGAAGGCGAGTGAGGCCGCGCACGCGGTCTCGTAGGTCGCGGGGACCGGGGAGAGCGGTGAGGCGGCCGGGGTCTCGGCGAGGGCTATCAGATGGATTCCGGCCGCCCGGCCCACACTCGCCAGCCGTGCGGCCGTCTCCCGCAGCGCGGCCGAACCGGGGTCGCCGTCGACGATGACGACCGTACGCGGACCGGTGTGGCGCGCCGCGGCGTCGGCGACGGTCGCACGGTCCGCGCTCGGCCAGCCGGGGCCGAGCGGTCCGTCGTCCAGACGGCGGGTCAGCTCCGCCGTGCGGGCCAGTGCCTGGTCGCGGTCGTACGCCAGCAGCAGTCGGCAGTCCTGGCCGTGGGCCGGGCGCAGATGCGGGAGCCAGCCGAGCCAGGACCATTCGGCCTTGCGCTCGGCCAGGCCGCGCGCCCGGTCCGTACTGATCAGCACGATTTCCAGCTCGGTGGGGGAGTGCAGCGCGGCGAGCTGGGCCACTGCGGCGCGGGCGAGGCCGGACAGCCGCTCCCGGGGTCCCGCGAGCCCGAGCGAACCGGCCTCCTGGAGCCCGACCGTCACCGGCACCGACGACAGTCCGTCCCGGTCGGCGGTGCCGAGGCGGATGACCAGGGACTCCGGGTGGCCCGGCCCGCGCTCCCAGAGTCGGGGACCGGGGCCGAGCGCGGTGAGCAGGATGGTGGCGGGGTCGGGCCAGGTCTCCACGAGCGGGGCGGCGGTCGGGGGCGTCCCGGGGGTGGGCGGGGCGGGTGCCGCCTCGCCGGCGGGCTCTTCCCGGCCACCGGCGAAACGCCGCGCCCAGGCGCCTATGCCGCGCCTGCGGGGGCCGCGGCCGGCCTGCGCGGCGGGTTCTTCGAATCCGTCGTCCGTCCGGTCTCGGCCCCGGTCCTGGTCAGCGGGCTCATCGGACCTGTCGGCCCGGCGGCCGGAGGCGCGGGCCGGGTCGGACCGCCCGTCGCCCGGGGCGGAGTGGTCGCCGGGGTGCTCGAAACGGTGGCCGGACGGCTCAAAACGGTCATGGGAAGGGGCAAAGCGATCGTGGGGCGGTTCGGAACGGGTGCCGGATGGTCCGAAGCGGTCGTGGGGCGGCGTCGCGAACCGCTCGTCCGGCAGCTCCCCCCGGCCGGCCGACGCCTCGGACCGGTCGTGCCGGTCGGTCCGGTGGTCGGGCGTGGTCCCGCGCGTGGTGGTGCCGTCCCCGCGGGGGGCAGGGGAGCGCGGGGTGTACTGCGCGGGGACCCGGGGGTCCGTCCCCCCGCCTGCGGACGTACGGGTGCCATGGGCCGGGGTCCGGGCGGTGGAGCTGTCCGTGGCACCGCCCGGGGGGATGCCGCCGGTGACATAGGGGTCACCCGGTGGCGCATAGGGACGGCGGGCCGTCTCGGCCGCGGGTTCGTCCGCCGCCTTAGGGATGCGGAGATGCCCCTCGCCGTCCGGGGTCGTCGGCAGCGAAGGCGCCCGCTCCCCGGAGGCCAGCAGAATGGTCGATTCGCCCAGCCGCAGCAGCGCGCCCCGCGGCAGCCGGACCGGGCGGGAACCCACCGGCACGCCGTCCAGGGTGGTGCCGTTCGTCGAGTCGAGGTCCGCGACGGTGATCCGGCCGTCGTCCTCGACCGTCACCTCGCAGTGCAGCCGTGAGACATCGGGGTCGTCCAGCGGGACGTCGGCGCGTGCGGAGCGGCCGACACTGATCCGGCCGCCGTGCAGGAGGTGGACACCGCCCGCGTCGGGGCCCGCGACCACCCGGAGCTGCGCGGCGGCCTCGGCGTGCGGCGGGTCGGCCGGGCCGGGGAACTGGAGGGAGAGCACCGCTCCGTCGACCAGCGGTGGCTCGCCCAGGGTGCGGCGCTGGGCGTCGAGCCTTTCATCCCCCGCGTACAGCACGACGGTGCCGGAGGCGTCGGGACCCGCGACGGCGGCGGCCAGACCGGACGCCACGGCGGCCAGTGCCGTCCCGGCCGGGGCGGTGATCAGCACATCGCACGCGCGCGTGCCGGAGCCCGATCCGATGGCGGTCGCGGTGGAGTCCCCGGCGGTGGGCCCCTGGCCCGCCGGTGAACGGCCGGCCGGCTGCCCCCCGTGTGCCGGCCCCGCCGCGGACTGCCCGCCGCGCGGCGCGAGAACGGTCAGCCGGATCTGCATCGCCGTCAGCAATCCCTTCTGCGCGGGGCGCACCGAGCGGCGGAGCCGCCTCCGCGTCGCCCCCACCCGACAGGTCGGCACGGTGGCCACGGGGCTCCCGCCCCCATGACTCCGTGCTGAGGGCATCCTCGCACCTGCCACTGACAACACGCCCGGGGACCGGCCAAAAGTGATCTTGAATGGTCCGGTCCGGATGGAAAAATGCCTGGTTGGGTCCCGATCGACCGAGGGTGCGGCGTGAGTGCGGCACGGTTGTTCGGCAACCATGCCCGGGGTATGGGCGTCTTCCTTCCGAACGCTTCGCGCCACCGTGCGCGTGTCGTGTCCCCGTCGTGCCGCCGACCGGCCGGCGCCGAGTACGAGTCGAAGGCGAGCTGAATACGAGCTGTGGACAACCGGCCGGTGTGTCGTTCGACGGCACTAAAGTGGGTCGGACAGCCGGGCGCAGTCGACAGGGGGCCCCGGACCACGCAAGGACCACGATCAGCAGGGAGCGCATGACGTGCGGCCTGTAGGCAGCAAGTACCTCCTCGAGGAGCCACTCGGCCGCGGGGCCACGGGCACCGTCTGGCGTGCCCGGCAGCGAGAGACGGCCGGAGCCGAGGCAGCGGTGCCGGGGACGCCCGGCGAGACGGTCGCGATCAAGGTCCTCAAGGAGGAGCTGGCGACGGACGCGGACATCGTGATGCGCTTTCTGCGCGAGCGCTCCGTCCTGCTGCGGCTGACCCATCCGAACATCGTGCGCACCCGGGACCTGGTGGTCGAGGGCGATCTCCTCGCCCTGGTCATGGATCTGATCGACGGCCCGGACCTCCACCGCTATCTGCGGGAGAACGGCCCCTTCACCCCGGTCGCCGCCGCACTGCTGACCGCCCAGGTCGCCGACGCCCTCGCCGCCAGCCACGCCGACGGCGTCGTCCACCGCGACCTCAAGCCGGCGAACGTCCTCCTCAAGACGGACGCCGACGGCCAGATGCACCCGATGCTGACCGACTTCGGCATCGCCCGTCTCGCGGACTCCCCGGGTCTGACCCGTGCCCATGAGTTCGTCGGCACCCCCGCGTACATCGCGCCCGAGTCCGCCGAGGGCCGCCCGCAGACCTCCGCCGTCGATGTCTACGGCGCGGGCATCCTGATGTACGAGCTGGTCACGGGCCGCCCCCCGTTCGCAGGTGGCACCGCTCTGGAGGTGCTCCAGCGCCATCTCAGCGAGGAGCCCCGCCGCCCCACCACCGTCCCCGAGCCGATGTGGACGGTCATAGAGCGCTGTCTGCGCAAGGAGCCCGGGGAGCGGCCGAGCGCCGAGAACCTCGCCCGTGGTCTGCGCACCGTCGCCGCCGGTATCGGGGTCCACTCCACGCCCGCGCAGGTCGACGCGGCGCTCGGGGTCGCGGCCCTGCTCGCGCCCGACCCGTCGCCGGCTCCGGTGCCGCCGACCCCGGGGGCCGCGGACCCGACCCAGGTCCTGCAGAACAACGCGGCACCGTTCGACCCGGGCGCCGCGACCAGCGTGCTGCCCCAGACCGGTGGGCCCGGTGGCGCCGCCGACCCGACGAGCGTGCTGCCCCGCGGTGGCCCGGCCGCCGACCCGACCGCCGTGATGCCGCCGGTACCGCCGCGTCCGGACGGCGCCCCGGGTGCCCCGGGGGATCCACATCCCTGGCAGTCCCAGCTCCAGGCCGCCCGGGACCGTAGCGACCAGACGCAGGTGCAGTATCTGGACCCGAGCCAGGATCCGCTGCGGCGGCGCCCCCAGCGGCAGCCGCAGCAGCCTCCTCAGCAGCCCCCGAACCAGCAGCACCAGCAGCCCCCACATCACCAGCAGCAGTACCCGCCGCAGGCTCAGCGCCCGCAGCACCCGCAGCAGTATCCGCAGCATCAGCAGCGGCCTCATCCGCCGCAGCCGCAACAGCAGCGCCCCCAGCTCCAGCCGCCTCACCACCAGCAGTACGCGCCCCAGCCGTACACGCCTCCCCAGCAGCCGCAGCCCCAGCAGCCCGCACCCCAACAGCCGGAGCCCCGTCAGCCCCGGCAGCCGCGCCAGCGCAGCGCCAACCCGATGCGGATTCCCGGTCTCGGCTGCCTCAAGGGCTGTCTCTTCTCGGTGGCCATGCTGTTCGTCGCCGGCTGGCTGGTCTGGGAGCTGACCCCGCTCCAGGACTGGGTGGCCCAGGGCCAGAGCTACTGGGACGCCATCGGCGACGGCGTCTCGACCGTCACCGGCTGGATCTCCGACCTCGGCGGCTCCGGCTCAAGCGGCGAAACGGACACCGGCCAGTAGGCCGACCCCGCCCCGGCCGACGACCGGGGCGGGAGATTTATCGACTTCCATGGATGGCCTCGCGGGTTGATTCACCCCGTGGAGGTGAAGGTTGATGCCATCCGGGGCACGCGGGCCCCGGACACCCGCGTACGTTATGGGCATCGCCAGCCGCTGAGGGAGCAGTCTTGGCACGGAATATCGGCAGCCGGTACACGGCCCATCAGATCCTCGGACGAGGCAGCGCGGGCACGGTGTGGGCCGGCGAGGGCCCCGACGGGCCCGTCGCCATCAAGCTGTTGCGCGAAGACCTCGCCTCCGACCAGGAGCTGGTCGGACGCTTCGTCCAGGAGCGCACGGCCCTGCTCGGGCTCGTCCACCCCGGGATCGTCACCGTCCGTGACCTGGTGGTCGACGGAAACGATCTCGCGCTCGTCATGGAGCTCGTGCGCGGCACCGACCTGCGCAGCCGCCTCGACCGGGAGCGCAGGCTCGCCCCCGAGGCCGCCGTCGCGATCGTCGCGGACGTCGCCGACGCCCTCGCCGCCGCACACGCGGCCGGGGTCGTCCACCGGGACGTCAAGCCGGAGAACATCCTGCTCGACATGGAGGGACCGCTCGGCCCGGCCCGCTCCCACCCGGCGCTGCTGACCGACTTCGGTGTCGCCAAGCTCATCGACACCCCGCGCCGGGTCAAGACGACCCGGATCATCGGCACCCCGGACTATCTGGCACCCGAGATCGTGGAGGGGCTGCCGCCGAGGGCCGCCGTCGACATCTACGCCCTCGCGACCGTGCTGTACGAACTCCTCGCGGGCTTCACCCCCTTCGGCGGCGGCCACCCGGGAGCGGTGCTGCGCCGCCATGTCACCGAGACCGTCGTTCCGCTGCCGGGCGTCCCCGACGAGCTGTGGCAGCTCGTCGTCCAGTGCCTGGCCAAGGCCCCGGCGTCCCGGCTGCGCGCCTCCGAGCTGGGCACCCGGCTGCGGGAGCTGCTGCCGGCACTGGCGGGTATGCCACCGCTCGATGTCGACGAACCGGACGCCGAACCCGCCGCACCTGAGCCGTACGAGGAGGTCACGCCCGAGCCCGCCGGTGAGGTGCGCCGCCGCGGCGCCGTGCCCCTCGTCCCGGGCGCGGCACCGGCCGACTCCAACCGCGACACCCACACCTCGATGCGGGTCCCGGCCCCGGACGAACTGGCCGGCGGCGCCCACGGCACGGCGCGCGCCCCCCGCTCGCCCGGGCAGCCCCGCCCGGGCTCGGCCCGCAACCGGCCGGGCCAGAAGACCGGCGCCCAGGCGGGCCGGGGCGCGGCCGCGGTCCGCAAACGCCGGATCGCCCTCGGCGCGGCGGCCGTCGCGGTGATCGCGGCGCTGGGGGTCGGCGGCTGGCTGGCCATCGGCGACGGAGACGCGGAACGCACACCCCAGGACACCGAGCGGTCGGCCCCGGCGGAGCCCTAGGTCGTGTCTTCAAAGTCCCGTCTGTCTGCCGTGCCCTGGCACGCACCCTCGCCGCGTTGTCGTCAGTCGCCAACGGGCCCCCGTAGCCCTGCGGGCACGGGAGGGACCCCCACCCTGTGCCCTGGCGGGCACGGGAGGTACCCCCACCGCGTTGACTCTCCCCCAGCCTCCGGCCGGGAGGTGCCCCCATCCTCCGCCTTGCGATCCGTCCCCTCGGCCCTTGCGGGCCTGGGGAGACCCCATGCACCAGACCCCGCCAGCCCCGCCCTCCGGGCGGACGACGCTACTTTGAAGACACTCCCTAGAACCCTGGTCCTGGGGCTGCCGGGGCCCCCGCCCGGGCGGGTTCCGGTGTCCTCGGCCCCCGGCCCCGGGGCCAGGGGGCCGGGATGCCGCGCCCAGCCGTTACGCTGGACCCGTGGCAGTCGTCGATGTATCCGAAGAGCTGAAGTCCCTCTCCACGACCATGGGGTCGATCGAGGCCGTCCTTGACCTGGACAGGATGAGGGCTGACATCGCCGTGCTGGAGGAGCAGGCCGCGGCCCCGTCCCTGTGGGACGACCCGGACGCGGCCCAGAAGATCACCAGCCGCCTCTCGCACCTGCAGGCCGAACTCCGCAAGGTCCAGGCGCTCCGGGGCCGTATCGACGACCTCAGTGTGCTCTTTGAGCTGGCCGAGGCCGAGGACGACGCGGACACCCAGGCCGAGGCCGAGGCCGAGCTGACCGCTGTCAGCAAGGCGCTGGACGAGATGGAAGTACGGACGCTGCTGTCCGGCGAGTACGACGAGCGTGAGGCGCTGGTCAACATTCGCGCCGAGGCCGGTGGCGTGGACGCCTCCGACTTCGCCGAGCGGCTCCAGCGGATGTATCTGCGCTGGGCCGAGCGCCACGGCTACTCCACTGAGGTCTACGACACGTCGTACGCGGAAGAGGCCGGCATCAAGTCGACCACCTTCGTCGTGAAGTCCCCGTACGCCTACGGCACGCTCTCCGTCGAGCAGGGCACCCACCGGCTGGTGCGGATCTCTCCCTTCGACAACCAGGGCCGTCGCCAGACGTCGTTCGCGGGCGTCGAGGTGCTCCCCGTGGTGGAGCAGAGCGACCACGTCGAGATCGACGAGTCCGAGCTGCGGGTGGACGTCTACCGCGCCTCGGGCCCCGGTGGCCAGGGCGTGAACACGACGGACTCCGCGGTCCGCATCACCCACATCCCGACCGGCATCGTGGTCTCCTGCCAGAACGAGCGCTCCCAGATCCAGAACAAGGCGAGCGCAATGAACGTCCTCCAGGCCAAGCTGCTGGAGCGGCGCCGCCAGGAGGAGCAGGCCCGGATGGACGCCCTCAAGGGCGACGGCGGCAACTCCTGGGGCAACCAGATGCGCTCGTACGTCCTCCACCCGTACCAGATGGTCAAGGACCTGCGGACGGAGTTCGAGGTGGGCAACCCGCAGTCGGTGCTGGACGGCGAGATCGACGGATTCCTGGAGGCGGGCATCCGCTGGCGCAAGCAGCAGGAGAAGTAGCCCGCACCGCGCAGACCAATTCTTGAAGGAAAGGTGCCGACTCCGTCACGGGGTCGGCACCTTTCCTTCATGCCGTTTCCACCGATCCCCGGTGCCTAGGGAATTCGCTGACGCAATCCATTGGCAGCAAATCACCTCGCTTTATCGACAAGGGAACTGCATCTCGTCGGACGCCAGTTCCCTTCTGCGTCACGGTTCCATAGCGCTAGTTCGGGCAACCTGCTCGATATCAGACATCGCACGCGCAACCGCCTTGACGCGCCCCCTGAAACTGGGAAGGCTGGCGCGCGGCATGCGTGTATTCGGGGCGCGTGCGAACCGGGGGCGGGAAATATCGGACCCCGCGGTCGCCGCCCCGGACGCTGCTCCAATGACGAACAGCTACTGGGGGTAGCAGCCAGATGACCAAGAAGATGCGTATCCGCGTGGCGCGAATCGCAGCCGGTGCGGTGATCGCCGCAGGCGCGTCGCTGACCGCCGCGGGTGCCGCTTCGGCCGCCGGGCTCGACGTGGGTGTGCTGTCCGATGCGGGACTCGGTGTCAACGAGAAGGACTCCGAGCCCGAGCCGGACGGTCCCACCACCGGCCCGCCGACGACGATTCCCACACCGACCGATACTCCGCCCGGTCCGACCGACACGCCTCCTGGCCCCACCGACACGCCCCCGGGCCCGACCGATACTCCGCCCGGTCCGACCGACATCCCGACCGGTCCCACGGGGATCCCGCCGGGGCCCACGAGCGCGCCCGGCCCCGCGGAGCCGCCCACGAGCGACCCCGACCCTGAGCCCGACCCCACCTCGACCACGGCCAAGCGGGTCGGCGGTACCGGGGGCGCGGGCGGTACCGGGGGCACCGGGGGCGGTGGGGATGCCGGTACCTGCACCGTCGATCTCGACGGTGCCCAGTGCGTCGACAATCTGAACACCAACAACGCCGCCTCCCAGCCCGTCGCGCAGGGCAAGGCCAAGGAAGAGCTGGCCGAGACCGGTGCCATGGAGACGACGTTCCTGCTCATCGGGGCCGCGACCATGATCGCCGGTGGTATCGGCTTCCGGATGCTGCCCCGTCTGGTCGGTGGCGGCCGAGCCGCCGTCTGACTGCCGGCGTGATGATCTGAGACCCCGCGCGGCGCCTACGGGCCCGTAGGCGGGCGCACAGGAGGGCCCTGGGTGCGATATCGCACCCAGGGCCCTCTCGTGTCTGTCTGTGATCGGCGGGCGGGCGGCCGGTCCTGTCCGGGACCTATGCGCTCCGCGACGCCAGTACCGCCAGTGCTGCCATGAGCACGATCAGCAGGGTCAACAGCGTCGCCGGGTTCAGCCCCCCGAACGGGCTGCGGTCCTGCTGGAGCCGCTCGCGGTTGGCGCGGCGGCAGACCGGGCAGCGACCCTCGGAGACCGGGGCCGCGCAGTTGGCGCACACCAGTCGGTCGTAGGTCATGCGCTCTCCTCCTCCCGCGCGCCGGAGCCGCGGACGCGGGACCGTAAGCACAGTTCTCCCTCGACAACGCTCAGCGAAACGCGACTGTTCCCCTACCACTGTGCCAGCTCGCGCGCTTTTCGGCGCGGCCCTGAACGCGGCCCGACCGCCGACCTCGACCGCCCGGTGTCGGACCGTACGACAAACTACGCAAGCCAGACCGACGCCTGCAGCCGTGAGCCCCGGTCGCGTAGTGTCACGCACACCTACTCCCGGCCGACCGCGTGGTGCACCCGTGATCCGATTCGACAACGTCTCCAAGAGTTACCCCAAACAGAACCGCCCAGCCCTGCGTGACGTCTCCCTGGAGATCGAGAAGGGGGAATTCGTCTTTCTCGTGGGCTCGTCCGGTTCCGGTAAGTCGACCTTTCTGCGGCTACTCCTGCGTGAGGAGCGCGCCAGTCAGGGCCTCGTCCATGTACTCGGCAAGGATCTGGCCCGGCTCTCCAACTGGAAAGTGCCGCATATGCGCCGCCAGCTCGGCACGGTCTTCCAGGACTTCCGGCTGCTGCCCAACAAGACCGTCGCGGAGAACGTCGCCTTCGCGCAGGAGGTCATCGGAAAGCCCCGCGGGGAGATCCGCAAGGCGGTCCCCCAGGTCCTGGACCTCGTCGGCCTCGGTGGCAAGGAGGACCGGATGCCGGGCGAGCTGTCCGGTGGTGAGCAGCAGCGGGTGGCCATCGCCCGCGCGTTCGTCAACCGGCCCATGCTCCTCATCGCGGACGAACCCACCGGCAACCTCGACCCCCAGACGTCCGTCGGCATCATGAAGCTGCTCGACCGGATCAACCGGACCGGGACCACCGTGGTGATGGCGACCCACGACCAGAACATCGTCGACCAGATGCGCAAGCGCGTCATCGAGCTGGAGAGTGGCCGTCTCGTGCGTGACCAGGCTCGCGGCGTCTACGGCTACCAGCACTGAAAGCGCAAGGAAAGGCTGACCGCACGCGATGCGCGCCCAGTTCGTACTGTCGGAGATCAGCGTCGGTCTCCGCCGCAATCTGACGATGACCTTCGCCGTCATCGTCTCCGTGGCCCTCTCGCTCGCGCTCTTCGGCGGTGCGTTGCTGATGAGCCAGCAGGTCAACACGATGAAGGACTTCTGGTACGACAAGGTCAACGTCTCCGTCTACCTCTGCAACAAGAACGACGCCACGGCGTCGCCCCAGTGCGGCAAGGGTGCCGTCACCGAAGAGCAGAAGCATCAGATCAAGGCCGATCTGCAGAAGATGGACATCGTCGAGACCGTTCACCAGGAGACGGCCGAGCAGGCGTACAAGCTCTACAAGAAGCAGTACGGCGACACCCCCATCGCGGCCACCATCACGCCGGACCAGATGCAGGAGTCGTTCCGGGTCAAGCTGAAGGACCCGGAGAAGTACCAGGTCGTCGCCACGGCCCTGGCCGGGCGGGCCGGTGTGCACTCGGTCCAGGATCAGCGTGACATTCTGCAGAACCTGTTCTCGCTGATGAACGGAATGCGGGTCGCGGCGCTCTGCGTGATGGGTCTGATGCTGGTGATCGCGATGATGCTGATCGTCAACACGGTGCGGGTCTCGGCATTCTCCCGGCGCCGGGAGACGGGCATCATGCGGCTCGTCGGCGCCTCCAGTTTCTACATCCAGATGCCGTTCATCATGGAGGCGGCGTTCGCCGGCCTCCTCGGTGGCGCGGTCGCCTGTGGATTCCTGGTCATCGGCCGCTACTTCCTCATCGATCACGGTCTCGCGCTCGCGGAGAAGATGCAGTTGGTGAATTTCATCGGCTGGGACGCGGTCCTCACCAAGCTGCCGCTGGTCCTCGCGATCGGTCTGCTGATGCCCGCCATCGCGGCATCCATCGCGCTGCGCAAGTATCTCAAGGTGTGACAAACGCCCCGGGCGCCGTACGGTCAACCGCCGTACGGCGCCCTTCGTTTCGCCTAGACTCGGCGCCATGCCGGGCCCGGAATTCTGCCCCAGGCCCCGCCGCATCCGCCGCGGGGCGGCCCTGACATTCGTCTTCGTGACCGTTCTCGCCACCGGCGCCGCGACCAACGCCCTGCCCCACGTGCAGGAGCCCGCCGCCCACCCGCTCGCGGCCCGTCCTACCGGTCCGGCCGCCGCGACCGCCGACCGGGACGCCGTGGCCCGCGCCGCCGCCGAGGCCGCCGCCGACGGCAAATCGGGCAAGGAGGCCGCCGAGGAGGTCGTCAGCCGCAGCGGTGACCGCTGGGGCGCGGTCTACGACAAGCGGGAGTACGACGACCTCCGGCAGGACCTCGACGGCGAGTACACGGGCGTCGGCCTGTCGGCCGCCCGATCCGGGAACGGCCGGGTCGAGGTCACCAGAGTGCGCCCCGGCGGCCCCGCCGACCGTGCGGGCGTCGAGGCCGGTGACCGGCTGCGCGCCATCGACGGCCGCCCGGTCGACCGCCGCCCCGTCACCGAGGTCGTCGCCCTGCTGCGCGGCAACGAGCGCACCAGCGTGGCCCTGGGCCTGGAGCGCGCCGGCCGCTCATGGACCGAGACCCTCACCCGGGCGACGCTGAGCACCGAGTCCGTCACCGTCCGGCGCATCGACGACCACGCCGTCATGATCAAGGTCGCGGCCTTCACCAAGGGCTCGGGCGCCCGGGTGCGCGAGGCGGTCCGGGAGGCCCCGGAGGGCGCCGGGGTCCTGCTCGATCTGCGCGGTAACGCCGGGGGCCTGGTCAAGGAGGCCGTGGCCGCCGCCGCCGCCTTCCTCGACGGCGGCCTGGTCGCCACGTACGACGTGCGGGGCACCCAGCACGCGCTCTACGCCGACCCCGGCGGGGACACCGACCGGCCGGTGGTCGCGCTGGTCGACAGCGGCACGATGAGCGCGGCCGAGCTGGTCACGGGCGCGCTCCAGGACCGGGGCCGGGCGGTCACGGTCGGCTCGCGGACCTTCGGCAAGGGTTCGGTGCAGATGCCCAGCGAGTTGCCCGACGGTTCGGTGGCCGAGCTGACCGTGGGCCACTACCGCACGCCCGCGGGCCATGACGTCGACGGCGAGGGCATCACCCCCGACCTCGCGGTGCCCGAGCGCGCCGAGGAACGGGCACAGAAGGTATTGGGTGGCCTCGGGGCGGGGTCGTAGTGCGAAAATGGGCGCACTATGGCTAAGGAAAAGGTTCCAGGGCGCAAGCTGATCGCGCAGAACAAGAAGGCGCGGCACGACTACCACATCATCGACACCTACGAGTGCGGCCTGGTGCTCACGGGCACCGAGGTGAAGTCGCTGCGCCAGGGGCGGGCCTCGCTGGTGGACGGATTCATCCAGATCGACGGTCACGAGGCATGGCTGCACAACATCCACGTACCCGAGTACACCCAGGGCACCTGGACCAACCACGCCGCCCGGCGCAAGCGGAAGCTGCTGATGCACCGGGCGGAGATCGACAAGCTGGAGGCCAAGTCCCAGGAGACGGGTCACACGATCGTGCCGCTCGCGCTGTACTTCAAGGACGGCCGGGCGAAGGTGGAGATCGCGCTGGCCAAGGGCAAGAAGGAGTTCGACAAGCGGCAGACGATGCGGGAGCGCCAGGACATGCGTGAGGCGGACCGGGCCATGTCCGCGGTCCGTCGCCGGCAGCGCTCGGCCTGACGTTCCGGCGCGCCGGTGGATGGGGAGCCGCGAGGAATACGCTGGCACCCGGGCCCGTTGGTCACGTACGATGGGCACTGCCCCTCTTCGAAGGGGCACGTGTTGAAAATGACACGTGTTGAAAAATGAACAGAAAATCATCATGGGGATGATCGGTTTCGACAGCGGATGTCGAAGCAGGGGAAGCGAGCCGAGGAAGCGGCAATGATCTCGTAAACCCTATGTCGCAAACAATAATCGCCAATACCAAGAGCGATAACTCCCGCTTCGCCCTCGCTGCCTAATTAGGTAACGAGCCGAAGCTCTTATGGAGCGTCAGCCCGGGGCTGTTCCCGACCCGGATCCTGGCGTCAACTAGGGGACTAAACCTCTAAACCCGGTCGCGGGGTGTAGAGGGAAATCAAACAGTGACTGAGCCCGTCGGAGACTTGTCCGTGTGATCTCCGGGGCTGAGAAAATCGCAGCGGACTGCGCTCGGAGAAGCCCTGGTTTAGCACCGTTGGACGCGGGTTCGATTCCCGCCATCTCCACCTTGGCGACAAGCGAGGTGGGCCCGGAGAAAGTCCGGACCCCGCTCGCCCCGCCATCCGTTTCATCCCATGTGGGCACAGGCCCCCCGGTAGTCGTCACGACGACCGGGGGGCCTTTGTCATGCCGCGCGCCAGGACGAGGGCCGGCAGCAGGGCGATCCCGGCCGCCACCACCGGAATGGTGTAGCCGGCTGCCGCGCCCAGCCGCTCCGCCGTCCAGCCCGCCCCCGCCGCCCCCGCCGCGATCCCGCCGAGGATCGCGGTGACCGCCAGCGTCATGCCCTCGTTCAGACTGCCCTTCGGCGTCAGCCGCTGGACCGTCGTCATCCCGGTCACCATCGTAGGCGCGGTCGCCGCGCCCGCCAGTAGTAGCGCCCCGGCCAGCGTCAGGACGGAGCCGGTACGGGCTGCCAGCAGCGGCAGGACCAGCAGTGCGGTCATCGCGGCGAGGCAGCCCGCCAGCCGCCCCGGCCGATCGTGGGCGGCGCGCAGGGTCCCGTACAGCAGTCCGGCCGCGCAGGAGCCCGCCGCGTGCAGGCCGAGCAGCAGTCCGGCGGCCGGGCCGTCCAGTCGCGCGAGCGTGCTGACCTCCAGCGCCCCGAAGACGACGCCGGTCGCCAGGAAGACCGTGAGCAGCGGGAGCATCCCGGGGATCCGGAGCGGGGCGCGCGAGCGGTCCTGACCTGCGGTGACCGGGGGTTCGGTCGACCGCTGGGCCGCGAAGACCAGGATGCCGGTCAGCAGCAGGACCGCGGCGGTCAGCGTGCCCGCCTCCGGGAAGAGCGCCGAGCAGAGCAGGGCGGCGAGGACCGGTCCGAGCATGAAGCACAGCTCGTCGGCGGCCTGCTCGAAGGAGTTCGCGGTGTGCAGGGCGGCCGGGTCGCCCCGGTGGACATGGGCCCAGCGGGCCCGGGACATGCCCCCGGTGTTGGGCGTGGTGGCGGTCGCGGCGTAGGCGGCGAACAGCGTCCAGGTCGGCGCGTCGGACCGCACGCACAGGAGCAGCGCCAGTGAGCCGAGCACCGCCAGCGCGGCGGCGGGGACGGCGATCCGGGCCTGGCCGTGCCGGTCCACCAGCCGCGCGGTCCACGGCGCGACGAGCGCGGTGGCGGCGAGTCCGGTCGCGGTGACCGCCCCGGCGAGGGCGTACGAGCCGCGCGATCCGGCGATCATGATGATGGCACTCACGCTGAACATGCCCATCGGGAGCCGTGCGAGCAGATTGCCCGCGGTGAACGCCCGGGTGCCGGGGGGAGCGAACAGCCGGGCGTACGGGCCCGGGGCGCGGGGCGCGACGGGGTGGGCCGGCCCGTCGAACCGGGGCGCGGGGTACACCGACTCGGGGGTCAGTCCGAATGCGGGGGTCCGGGGTGCGGTGGAGTACGGCATGGGAACACCATCGGCGCTGGTCAGCGGTGTGGTCCAACACCTGTTCGGGGTCGATTGACGCATCTGTGTTGTAAATTTCGGGACCGGACCGGACCGTACGGGTGCGGGCGTGACCGGACCGGCGACCGTACGGGTGCGGGCCGGGCCGGCGGAGGAGAGGCGGGCAGCGGGGGTGGGGCGCATCGGCACGGGCGGGGACATCGAACCGCGGCTGCTCCGCGCCTTCACGGCCGTCGCGGACGAACTCCACTTCACCCGCGCCGCCGCCCGGCTGTACCTGGCCCAGCAGGCCCTCAGCCGCGATGTGCGGCGGCTGGAACGGGAGTTGGGTGTCGAGCTGTTCGTACGGACCACCCGGCAGGTGACCCTCACGGCGGACGGACGGCGTCTGCTGCCGTACGCGCGCCGGGTCCTCGCCGCGCACGAGGAACTGGCCGCGGCCTTCACCGACGACGGTGACCGGCCGCTGCTCGTGGACATCGGCGCCCCGGTGAGCACCGCCGGCCTGGTGCTGGCGGCGGCCCGCTGCGCGGCGCCCGGCCTGGAGCTGGTCGCCCGGTTCCACAGCGGCCTCACCGGCGCCGCTGCCGAACTGCTCGCGGGGCGGCTCGACGTCAGCTTCGGCCGGGTCGCCGGTCTGCCCCCGGCCGTGCTCGGCGCGTTGGAACATCGGCCGGTGCGGTACGAGCGGATGGCGGTGCTGCTCCCCGACGACCACCGGCTGGCCGCGCTCACTCGGGTCCCGGTCGGCGCGCTGGCGGGGGAGACGCTCTACGCGGGCGCGGGCAATCCGGCCACGGCGGAGTGGACCTCGCTGGCGGCCGGACTCTTCGCCGAGTTCGGCATCGGGATGGCCGCGCCGTTCCCGGAGATCACCGGCGAGGAGGAGTTCGTCCGGATCGTGCGGGGTCGCGGCTGGTCGGTGCTGGCGAGCACCGAGTTCATCGCCGTCCCGGGGATGGTGGTCCGGCCGCTGGTCGATCCCGTACCGCTGTCACCCATCTCGCTCGTACGGCGGCGGGGGCGGCGGCACCCGGGGGTCGACGCCCTGTTCGCGAGCGCCGCTGAACTGGGCGACGCGCACGGCTGGCTGCGCCGGCCGCCCGGCTGCTGGCTACCGTCCGAGGACGCGGTCCTGATGGCGGGGACGCGGTCTTGAAGGCGGGGACGCGGTCCTGATGGCGGGGACGCGGTCTTGAAGGCGGGGACGTGGCCCTGATCGAGGGCGTGCGGTCCTGAGGGCCGCGGGGGGCGTGGCCCTGATGGCGGGTGACGCGGCTCGTGCGGTACGGGCTGGTGCGGTACGGGTCCGTGCGGTGCAGAGCGAGGCGCCCGCGTCGGGCGGGTCCACCCGGCTCGCGTCGGACGGGCCGGAGCCGACCGCTTCGGACAGGCCGGGCCGCCCGGGTTCGAGGCCGGGACGGCGGGGAAGGAGGGGTTTCGGCCGCCCGTTCGGGCAGGCACTCTGGCAGGGCGTCCGCCTCGGCGGACGGATCCGGGTGGCGGCATCCCGGGCGCGGGCCCCGGCGCCCCCGGCTGTGCCCCCGGGCGGGTGCGACGGACGGGCCCCGGGGGTCCGGCACGTGGACCCGGTGAGGCAGCGACCCTTGAGGCGGTGACAGGCGCATGGCGGCAGGTGCGATCGGTACGGCTCCGTACGACTGGCGGTTCGACTCCGGCCGGACCTGTCTGGACCTGATGGCGACGGCGGAGACCGGTGCGGGCGGGCCGGAGCCGCTCGCGGGGGCCGGCCGGCTCGGTCACTGGCTGCTGGGCGCCGGGCTGGTGCCCCCGGGCACCCCGGTCAGCTCCGTGGACGACCGCTGGGTCGACCGGTTCACCGAACTCCGCGCCGCCGTCAACCAACTGGTCCGCGCCGAGATCGACGGCCGCCGCGCCGAGTCGGCGCTGGAGCGGGTGAACACCCTGGCCGCGGCCCCGCCGCCGACCGTCCGGGCCGTCCGGGACGCCAGCGGCGCTCTCGTGCGGGCGCTGGGCGCCTGCCCCGAGTGCGCGGCCCTGCTCGCCGCCGTCGCCCGGGACACGGTGGAGCTGCTGACCGATCCGGAGGCCCGTGCCGGGCTGCGCCAGTGTGAGGGCGAGAGCTGCCGCCGGGTGTATCTGGACACCTCCCGGGGGCGCCGGCGCCGCTGGTGCTCCAGCGAGGTCTGCGGAAACCGCGAGCGCGTCGCCAGGCACCGGCGCCGGGCCGCCGTCGCCAGGGCCTGACCCCGGGCCGCCGTCGCGAGGGCCTGACCCCGGCCCGGTCCTGTCCTGGCCCCCGATGCCCCGACCGAGCCATCCGTAGGGGCCGCAGACCATCCGTACGGACGTCGCGCCCCGGCTTCCGTGCCGCGGCTCCCATGCCCCAGCTTCCGTGACCGGCTCTCGCGCGCGACTCCCGCACCGCTCAACGTCCTTGCGCGCCGCACGAGTTCGCGAGTCCGGGCTTCACCCCGGAGCCCGCCCGGAGCTCCGCCCGGAAAGTTCGACCACCCGGCGTTGAGCGATTCCGCCGTCCCCTCCGTAGAAGAGGACGACGCGCGGTCAGCAGGAGAGCACCGGACAGCACCGGACAGCACCGGAGAACGCCGGACAGCGCTGAAGATCGTCGGAAAACAACGCGAATTCATCGAAAGCCAGGTCTCGACCGGGAGGTTCAGGTGCGCAAGGATGCCGCCGTGGCCGATGACCGTCCGCAGCGGGCCCCCGCCCACCATCGCGCCGAGAAACCACGCGATGACTCCTCGATCCCCGATGAGGAGCTCATGCGGGCGCTCTACCGCGAACACGCGGGCCCCCTGCTCGCCTACGTGCTGCGCCTCGTCGCCGCTGATCGCCAGCGGGCCGAGGACGTGGTGCAGGAGACGCTCATCCGTGCCTGGAAGAACGCCGGTCAGCTCAACCGGGCCACCGGCTCCGTCCGCCCCTGGCTGGTGACGGTCGCTCGCCGTATCGTCATCGACGGTCACCGCAGCCGGCAGGCCCGGCCGCAGGAGGTCGATCCGTCACCGCTGGAGGTCATGCCCGCGGAGGATGAGATCGACAAGGCGTTATGGCTGATGACGCTCGCGGACGCACTCGATGATTTGACGCCCGCGCACCGGGAAGTACTGGTCGAGACGTACTTCAAGGGACGTACGGTCAACGAGGCCGCCGAGACGCTCGGCATCCCCAGTGGGACGGTGCGTTCCCGGGTCTTCTACGCACTCCGCTCTATGAAGCTCGCACTGGAGGAGAGGGGGGTCACGGCATGACCATGCCCGAACAGGAATCCGTACACGACGCTGTCGGGGCGTATGTGCTCGGCGTTCTCGACGACGCCGACGCGTCCGCCTTCGAGGCGCACCTCGCCGGCTGCGATATCTGCGCGGCCCATCTCGAAGAGTTCTCCGGGATGGAGCCGATGCTTGCCCTGCTGGCCGAGGTCCCCGCGCCCGCCCTACCGTCCCCGGGTGCGGTGGACATGCCGGGTGCCCGCACCCCGGCCGAGGAGCGCGACAGCCGGTCAGGTCCGCCGCCGATGCCGTCACCGTCACCGTCACCGTCACCGATGCCGATGCCGATGCCGGTGCCCGTCGTGCCGGCCCCGCCCGCTCCCCGACTCCTGGGCGGCCTCCTGGACGAGGTCGCCGCCAAGCGCGCCGCCCGCCGCAGGCGCGGCATGTATCTGGTCGCGGCCGTCGCCGCCCTCGTCATCGGCGGTCCCGCCGTCGCTTTCGTGATCACGTCCGATGAGACCGGTGGCGGTACGGCCGCCCCGCACCCGCACCCCACCTCGCCCGCCGAGGACGCCTTCTTCCACCACATGGACGAGAAGCTCAGGGGCACCGACGCGACGACCGGCGTCGCCGCCACCGTCGGCGTGGAGCGGAAGGGCTGGGGCACCCACACCGTCCTGGAGCTGAAGAACGTCAAGGGGCCGCTGAAGTGCAGTCTCATCGCCGTCTCGAAGACCGGCGAGCGGGAGGTGGTCACCTCCTGGGCGGTCCCCGAGTGGGGGTACGGTATCCCGGACAGCCCGCAGAAAGCGTCCAGGAATCCGCTGTACGTCCACGGCGGAGCGGCGATGGACCGCAACGAGATCGACCACTTCGAAGTCCGTACGTTCGACGACAAGAAGCTGGTGGAGATCGACGCCTGACAGACTCGCCCCCTTCGCGTACGGTTGACGGCTGCCCAGTGCACGTCAGAAGGGGGCCTCAGTGGCCGCGCAGGAAGCCGCTGTGGACGCTGTCGTCCCAGTCGGAAAAGACACGGTCGTGACCGGCGGGGACGACTCCGTCCGGGACCGCGAGATCGGTGTCGAACAGCTACATCTCGACCAGGTGTACCGCCGCCTGGAGGAGAAGATCCACGAGGCGGAGTTCCTGATGCGGGACGCCGCCAAGCTGGGCCAGGTGGGCACCCCCGGCGCGCTCGCCGAGCGGGACGCGCAGGTCTTCCGCGCCGGGGTCCACCTCAATCGGCTCAACAACGAGTTCGAGGACTTCCTCTTCGGCCGGATCGACCTGCTCTTGGGCAAGGACGGCAAACGCGGTCCCGACGGGGCCTTCACCTCGGTGGAGCCCGCCGACGACGCCGTCCGGCCCGACAACACGGCCGATATCGCCGAGACCCTGCACATCGGCCGGATCGGCGTCCTCGACACCGACTACGCCCCGATGGTGATCGACTGGCGTGCCCCGGCCGCCGCCCCCTTCTACCGGTCGACCCCGGTCGACCCCGGCCGGGTCGTCCGGCGCCGGGTCATCCGCTCCAAGGGCCGCCGCGTCCTCGGTGTCGAGGACGACCTGATGCGCCCCGAGCTGACCGCCACCCTCGACGGCGGCCCGCTCCCGGTGATCGGCGACGGCGCGCTGATGGCCGCGCTCGGGCAGGCCCGCAGCCACACCATGCGGGACATCGTCGCCTCCATCCAGGCCGAACAGGACCTGGTGATCCGGGCGCCCGCCGCCTCCGTCACCTATGTGGAGGGCGGGCCCGGCACCGGCAAGACCGCGGTGGCGCTGCACCGTGCCGCGTACCTCCTCTACCAGGACCGACGGCGGTACGCGGGCGGCATCCTGATCGTCTCGCCGACCCCGCTGCTCGTCGCCTACACCGAGGGCGTGCTGCCGTCGCTGGGCGAGGAGGGGCAGGTCGCGATCCGCGCGGTGGGCCATCTGGTCGACGGCGCGGAGGCCACCGCGTACGACCCGCCGGAGGTGGCCCGGATCAAGGGGTCGTCCCGGATGCTGAAGGTGCTCCGGAAGGCCGCCAGGGGCGCGCTGGAGCGCTCCGGGCCCACCGTGACCGTACGGGACGGACAGCTGACCCTCGGGGACGACGGGCCCGTGGAGACGCCCGGCCGGCTCCGGGTGGTCGCCTTCGGGCGGCGGCTGGAGCTGGAGGCCGATGAGCTGAACCGGATCCGGCACAACGTCCTCGGCGGTTCCGCGCCGGTCAACCTGCTGCGCCCGCGCGCCAGACGGCTGCTGCTGGACGCCCTGTGGTCGAAGTCCGGCTCGGCCGGCCGGCACGCTGACCCGGAACTCGCCGCCGAGCTGCGGTCCTCGTTCGACGAGGACGTGACGGCCGAGGACAGCTTCCTCGCCTTCCTGGACGAATGGTGGCCCGAGCTGACCCCGCGCGGGGTGCTCGCCGCCATGGCTGACGAACGCCGGCTCGGTCGGTGGGCGCGCCGCATCCTCACCCCCGGCGAGGTGCGCCGGCTGGCCCGCTCCCTGCGCCGGGCCGGCGACGACGGCGACGGGCCGCTGTCCGTGCACGACGTGGCGATCCTGGACGAGCTGCACCTGCTGCTCGGCACCCCGCACCGCCCCCGGCGGAAGCGTGAAATGGACCCGCTGGACCAGCTCACCGGTCTGGAGGAGCTGATGCCGCAGCGGGAGGAGACGCAGCGGGAGCGCGCCGAACGGCTGGCGGCGGAGCGCACCGAGTACGCGCACGTCATCGTCGACGAGGCGCAGGACCTGACCCCCATGCAGTGGCGGATGGTCGGCCGCCGCGGCCGGCACGCCACCTGGACGGTCGTCGGTGACCCGGCCCAGTCGTCGTGGCCGGACCCGGAGGAGGCCGCCGAGGCCCGTGACGAGGCCCTCGGCACCCGCCCGCGCCGCCGTTTCCAACTCACCGTCAACTACCGCAACCCCGCCGAGATCGCCGAGATCGCGGCCCGGGTGCTGGCGCTCGCCATGCCCGACATGGAGTCCCCGGCGGCGGTCCGCTCGACCGGTGTGGTGCCGAGGTTCACGGCCGTGCGGGACGGAGAGCTGGGCGCGGTCGTCCGCGACGAGGCGGCGCGGCTGCTGGCGCGGGTGGACGGCACGGTGGGAGTCGTGGTGGCGATGCACCGCCGCGAGGAGGCGGCGCGCTGGCTGGCCGGCCTCGGCGACCGGGTGGTGGCGCTGGGTTCGCTGGAGGCGAAGGGCCTGGAGTACGACGCGACGGTGGTGGTCTCCCCGGCGGAGATCGCCGACGGGTCGGCGGTGGGACTGCGGGTGCTGTACGTGGCGCTGACGCGGGCGACGCAGGAGCTGACGGTGATCGCGGGCCGGCGGGACGAGCCGGACGCGGACGGCGTGGCCGATCTGCTGCGGGAGCGCGATCCCCGTACCGCTCCGGCCACCGCCGAGCCGGACCGGGAGCGGCGGCGGGACCGGGACCGGGCGGAGGCCCGGCAGCAGGAACGGACGCGCGAGCGGACGGACGCCGGTCCGGAGCGCACCCGGGAGCGGACGCGTGGCCGCGACGGCGGCGGTGACGGCCGTTCCGGGGGGACCCGGGCTGGTGACCGCGATCGTGGCCGAGCCGGGGGTTCCCGGGACGGCCGTGGTGACCGCGATCGGGACCGTGACACGAGGTCCCAGGGCGGGCGTGGCGACCGTGGTCGTGGCCGTGACGCGGGGGCCCCGGACGGCCGATCCGGGGACTGACGGCGCGTCAACCCGTGATGCGGGAATCGCTTACCGGGGTGGTTTGTTAGCCTGGGGGTGGCACCGGCCCGATCCAAGCCCCCGGGCCCAACCTTCGTCGCTACGAGCGACCACTTGCCGCGAGGCGAGCATGGCGGGTCGGTGTCACTTTCGCTCTTCAGGCCCACGTCATCCTTTGGTGACGTGGGCCTGTTGTCATTGGGGCGTCAGGGGTGCCAGGGGCGGTGGGGGCCCCAGGGACTTCCAGCGGGGTCGGTTTCTCTCGTATGGTGAAAACCGATTTCCGAAAACAATACGACCACTATTACCTGCTACCCGCAGGTAGGTGCGACCATCGGATGGCGTCCACGGCCTAAACGCCAACGGCCGCATAGCAATGAAGCTAGGGAAAGCAGAGGAACCCGGTCATGGCAACGGCGCCAAGCGTCTCGTATTCGATGACGGTCCGGCTGGAGGTACCCGCGAGCGGAACCGCGGTCTCCCAGCTCACCACGGCCGTGGAGTCCTCCGGGGGCTCCGTGACCGGTCTGGACGTGACCGCCTCCGGCCACGAGAAGCTGCGGATCGACGTGACCATCGCGGCGACCTCCACGGCACACGCGGACGAGATCGTCGAAGGACTGCGGGCCATCGAGGGCGTCGTCCTCGGCAAGGTCTCCGACCGTACCTTCCTGATGCACCTCGGCGGCAAGATCGAGATGCAGTCGAAGCACCCCATCCGCAACCGTGACGACCTCTCGATGATCTACACCCCGGGTGTGGCGCGGGTCTGCATGGCCATCGCGGAGAACCCCGAGGACGCCCGTCGCCTCACCATCAAGCGCAACTCGGTCGCCGTGGTCACCGACGGCTCCGCGGTGCTCGGTCTCGGCAACATCGGCCCGATGGCCTCGCTGCCCGTGATGGAGGGCAAGGCGGCCCTCTTCAAGCGGTTCGCCGGTATCGACGCCTGGCCGATCTGCCTGGACACCCAGGACACGGACGAGATCGTCGCGATCGTCAAGGCCATCGCCCCCGGTTTCGCCGGGATCAACCTGGAGGACATCTCAGCCCCCCGCTGCTTCGAGATCGAGGCACGGCTGCGCGAGGCCCTGGACATCCCGGTCTTCCACGACGACCAGCACGGCACCGCGATCGTCGTCCTCGCCGCGCTGACCAATGCGCTGCGGGTCGTCGGCAAGGCCGTCTCGGATGTACGGGTGGTCATGTCCGGCGCCGGCGCGGCCGGTACCGCCATCCTGAAACTGCTGATCGCAGCGGGTGTGAAGCACGCCGTCGTCGCCGATATCCACGGTGTGGTGCACGCGGGCCGCGAGGACCTCGTCGCCGCCGCGCCCGAGTCCCCGCTGCGCTGGATCGCCGACAACACCAACCCCGAGGGCGTCACCGGCACGCTCAAGGAGGCCGTCGTCGGCGCGGACGTTTTCATCGGCGTCTCCGCCCCTAACCTCCTCGGCGCGGCGGACGTCGCCGCCATGGCGGAGGGCGCGATCGTGTTCGCGCTCGCGAATCCGGACCCCGAGGTGGACCCCGCGATCGCCCGTCAGACGGCGGCCGTCGTGGCCACGGGACGCTCCGACTTCCCCAACCAGATCAACAACGTCCTGGTCTTCCCGGGTGTCTTCCGCGGTCTGCTCGACGCGCAGTCCCGCACCGTCAACACGGAGATGATGCTGGCCGCCGCGAGCGCGCTGGCGGACGTCGTCAGCGAGGACGAGCTGAACCCGAACTACATCATTCCGTCGGTCTTCAACGACAAGGTCGCCGGTGCGGTGGCCGGGGCCGTGCGGACCGCGGCGAAGGCGGCCGGCGCGTCCGTGCCGGGCGCCGGCGCCCCCTGACCGGCCCAACCGGGACCCACCGGACCCACCGGATCACCTGATCCGCACGCTGCCCGGGCGACCCGGTCAGCGTGGGGTTTGTCACCACGACCCCCCGCGCGGCCCTGAGGGGCCCGTGGGGCGTCGCACATCCGTTCCGCGCCCCTTGGGCCGCCGAAGCCGAACGGGCCCGTCAGGGGGCTCTGCCGGCACGTCTGCCCGACGTCCGGCGCGTCGTGGGACGCCGGGCCAGGGCCGCCGCTCTAGGGTGGCGGACCATGGACCCCGGCGCCTCCAGGCGGCTCCAGGGAGTTCCCCCATGGTGCACGGAACGTCACCACGACGAGGCAGTGGCGCTTTTCGTGTGACTTCTGCGGGTGCCGGATTGGCGTTCCCGCCGTTGGTGGGGGCAGGATGCGTAACTGGGCGAGAGGGTCTGATCAAGACCCTGGTCCGGGGACTGTCAGAGGGCCCTGGCAGCATCGGCTTCGATCTCACGCCTCACAGGCAAGTAGAAACACGGGAGTAAGAACATGAACCGCAGTGAGCTGGTGGCCGCGCTGGCCGACCGCGCCGAGGTGACTCGCAAGGACGCCGACGCCGTGCTGGCCGCCCTCGCCGAGACCGTCGGAGAGGTTGTCGCCAAGGGCGACGAGAAGGTCACCATCCCCGGCTTCCTGACCTTCGAGCGCACCCACCGTGCGGCTCGTACCGCGCGTAACCCGCAGACCGGTGACCCGATCCAGATTCCGGCCGGTTACAGCGTGAAGGTTTCGGCGGGCTCGAAGCTGAAGGAAGCGGCGAAGGGCAAGTAAGTCCTCCGGGCTTACCGCTTGACACCACGAAGGGCGGCCACCTTGCCAAGGTGGCCGCCCTTGTGTGTGCCCGGGTGCTGTGTGCGGGAGGCTCCGGGAGTCCCTCAGCGGCGGATCCGCGCGGCGCCGCCCGGAGCGGTCCGGGCAGCCCTCCCGGCCTGGAGACCCGCGGGGGACGCGCCGCCCAGCCTCAGACCCGCGGGGGCGCGCCGCCTCAGACCCGCCGCCTCAGACCCGGCACCCCGCCATCGGCGGAAACCGCAGCAGGGCCCGGACCGGCGCGTTGGCGACGGTCCGGGCCCTGCTGCGGGCGGGCGGGGTGATGAGGCTCAGGCCGTGGTCCGGCCCGGCAGCTCCACCTTCGCCCCCAGCGACACGAGCTTGTCCATGAAGTTCTCGTAGCCACGGTTGATCAGATCGATGCCGTGCACCCGCGACGTCCCCTGGGCGGCCAGGGCCGCGATCAGGTACGAGAAACCGCCCCGCAGGTCCGGGATGACCAGATCCGCGCCCTGGAGCTTCGTCGGGCCCGACACGACCGCCGAGTGGAGGAAGTTCCGCTGACCGAAGCGGCAGTCCGAGCCACCGAGGCACTCGCGGTAGAGCTGGATGTGCGCGCCCATCTGGTTCAGCGCGGAGGTGAAGCCCAGCCGGGACTCGTAGACCGTCTCGTGGACGATGGAGAGGCCCGCGGCCTGCGTCAGCGCCACCACCAGCGGCTGCTGCCAGTCGGTCTGGAAACCGGGGTGCACGTCCGTCTCCAGCGCGATGGCGTTGAGCGAGCCGCCGGGGTGCCAGAAGCGGATCCCCTCGTCGTCGATCTCGAACGCGCCACCGACCCGACGGAAGGTGTTCAGGAAGGTCATCATCGAGCGCTGCTGGGCGCCCCGCACATAGATGTTGCCTTCGGTCGCCAGCGCCGCGGAGGCCCAGGACGCCGCCTCCAGGCGGTCCGGGAGCGCCCGGTGGGTGTAGCCGTCCAGCCGGTCGACACCGGTGATCCGGATCGTCCGGTCGGTGTCCACGGAGATGATCGCGCCCATCTTCTGGAGCACGCAGATCAAATCCTCGATCTCCGGCTCCACCGCGGCGTTCGACAGCTCGGTGACGCCCTCCGCGAGGACGGCGGTCAGCAGCACCTGCTCGGTCGAGCCGACCGACGGGTACGGCAGCCGGATCTTGGTGCCGCGCAGCCGCTGCGGGGCCTCCAGGTACTGGCCGTCGTCCCGCTTCTCGATCTTCGCGCCGAACTGCCGCAGCACGTCGAAGTGGAAGTCGATCGGCCGGCCGCCGATGTCACAGCCGCCGAGACCGGGGATGAAGGCGTGACCCAGCCGGTGCAGCAGCGGGCCGCAGAACAGGATCGGAATGCGTGAGGAACCCGCGTGGGCGTCGATGTCGGCGACATTGGCGCTCTCGACGTGTGTCGGGTCGAGCACCAGCTCACCGGGCTCGTCGCCGGGACGGACCGTCACACCGTGGAGCTGGAGCAGCCCGCGCACCACCCGCACATCGCGGATGTCGGGCACATTGCGCAGTCTGCTCGGCCCGCTGCCGAGGAGGGCGGCGACCATCGCCTTCGGCACCAGGTTCTTGGCGCCGCGAACGCGGATCTCACCCTCCAGCGGGTTTCCGCCGTGGACAAGCAGTACATCGTCTGTGCCGGTCATGAATCTCGCGTTCCGGAGTGGTCGGGCAGAGGGTCAGAGAAAAGGGTAAGCGGCCGGGGGTCCCATCCTGTAAGGGCGTCGGGGCTTCCGGACGTCAGACGGGGGCGCGGCCCCTCCGGTTGCCTCGGCTGCCGGGTGCCGCCGTCGCCACGCCTTCCCCCGTGGGCGGGCCGGTATCCCTCGCTGAGCTGCGCCGGTTCGGACGATGCCGCGGCCGGGGGGCCCGCGAACGCCGAAGATGCGGGATCATGTCTGGCATGACCGAGGTGTCCTCGCTCACAGGGCGGCTGCTCGTCGCCACACCCGCCCTCGCCGACCCCAATTTCGACCGGGCGGTGGTCCTGCTGCTCGACCACGACGACGAGGGTTCCCTCGGCGTGGTCCTCAACCGGCCGACCCCGGTGGACGTCGGGGACATCCTGGCGTCCTGGGCCGGGCTCGCCGGTGAGCCCGGAGTGGTCTTCCAGGGCGGCCCGGTCTCCCTCGACTCCGCGCTCGGCGTCGCGGTGATCCCGGGCGACGAGGGCCCGCTCGGCTGGCGCCGGGTGTACGGGGCGATCGGTCTGGTCGACCTGGAGACGCCGCCCGAGCTGCTCGGCGCGGCTCTCGGCTCGTTGCGCATCTTCGCGGGGTACGCGGGATGGGGCCCCGGCCAGCTTGAGGGCGAGCTGAACGACGGTGCGTGGTACGTCGTGGAGTCCGAGCCGGGGGACGTCTCGTCGCCCCGGCCCGAGCAGCTGTGGCGGGCGGTGCTGCGCAGGCAGCGCAGCGAGCTGGCGATGTTCGCGACCTACCCGGACGACCCCTCGCTCAACTGACGGGCCCCCGCCCCCTCGCGGGACGGGTCCCGGGTGGTCGGCGATGTGTCGTACGGACGGGGCGACCGGTGGCGGGTGCCTGGGGTACGGGAGCTTCCGGCCCGGGTACCCTTGGAGTTCATGAGCACTCTTGAGCCCGACCGCGGGACCGGGACGGGAACCCTTGTAGAGCCGACACCCCAGGTGTCGCACGGCGACGGCGACCACGAGCGCTTCGCCCACTACGTCCAGAAGGACAAGATCATGGCGAGTGCCCTCGACGGCACTCCCGTGGTGGCACTGTGCGGAAAGGTCTGGGTACCGGGGCGCGACCCCAAGAAGTATCCGGTCTGTCCGATGTGCAAGGAGATCTACGAGTCCATGGGCCCCGGTGGGGACAAGGACAAGGGCAAGGGCGGCAAGGACAAGTAACCCCCCTGTCGTACGGCCCTGGGAGCACGTGATCACGTGCTCCCAGGGCCTTTTCGCGTTCCGGTACTTTTTCGCCCGCCGTACGGCCGCTCGCGTGCTCTCCGCGGCCTCCCGCGGGGCCCCTCCGCGTTGCACAGGATGCACCTCCCGGTCACAGAGTGGTTGAGACCTCTTGTCCCCGTGTTTGAGCCGCTCTAGCCTCCACCGTGTTGTGCAGTGCGAAACGTACGTTGCAGATGCTGCAACGCATACTGGTAGGGGACCGCCCAATGAAGCTCAGCTCCCGCGTCGCCGCCCCCGTGGCGGCCCTTGTACTGGCGGGTCTCACCGCCACCGCCTGCGCCCCTCAGACCTCCGACAACAACTCGTCGAAGGACGAGAAGTCCGGGACCCTGCGCGTCTGGCTGTTCCAGGAGGTCAACAACGACCCGAAGAAGAAGGTCGTTGACGAGGCGGTAGCCGCCTTCACCGGAGCCAACAAGGACACCAAGGTCGAGATCGAGTACATCCCGGTCGAGACCCGCGCCCAGCGCATCAAGGCCGCCTTCAACGACCCGAAGAGCGCCCCGGACGTGATCGAGTACGGCAACACCGACACCGCGGGCTACGTCAAGGACGGCGGACTGGCGGACATCAGCAAGGAGTTCTCGGCCTGGGACGAGGCCAAGAGCTCCGACCCCACCGCCACCCAGTCGGTCACCGTCGACGGCAAGGTCTACGGCGCCCCCCTCTTCGTCGGCGTCCGTGCGCTGTACTACCGCACCGACGTCTTCAAGGAGCTGGCGATCCAGCCGCCCAAGACCCTGGACGAGCTGGTCACCACCGCCAAGAAGATCCGCAAGGCGAAGCCCGAGCTGTACGGCATAGCGGTCGGCGGCGCCTACACCTACGGCGCGATGCCGTTCATCTGGGCCAACGGCGGCGAACTCGCCGAGGGCGCCGACGGTTCCTACAAGTCCGCGATCAACAGCCCGGCCGCCCAGAAGGGCATCAAGACCTACACCTCGCTCTTCGGTGACGACAACTGCCCGGCCGCCAAGTGCGCCTCCATGGGCGGCAACGCGACCGTCACCGCCTTCGCCTCCGGCAAGGCGGCCATGGCGATCGGCGGCGACTTCAGCCACCAGGCCGTCGAGGCGGGTTCGGTGAAGGGCAAGTACGCCGTCGTGCCGCTGCCGGGCACCGCACCGGGCGGGATCGCCCCCGCCTTCGCGGGCGGCAACAACCTCGGTGTGCTCAAGAGCAGCTCGCACCGCACCCTCGCCGTCGACCTCATGAAGGAGCTCGCCGGCAAGGACAGCCAGCGCAAGCTCTTCGACGCCATGGGCTTCCTGCCCACGTACACCGATGTGCGCGACGAGGCGGCGAAGAAGGAGCCGTTCGTGGCGCCCTTCGTGAAGACGCTCGCCGCGGGCGCCAAGTTCGTCCCCGCCTCCCCGGGCTGGGGCCAGATCGACTCCTCGCTCGTCCTGCCGACCATGTTCCAGGAGATCGTCAGCGGCAAGAAGGACGTCGGCACCGCGTCGGGTGACGCGGCGAAGAAGATGGACACCGCGTTCACGACCGCGCGCTGAGTCGAGCGGACCCAACGATATGACGCACCAAGCGACAGCCGCAGGGTCGCCAGCGGTCTCCCCGGAGACCGCGGCGGCCCCCGGCCGAAGCCCCAAGAAGCGCCGCTCCACGGGACGTCACGGCAGCCGCTGGACGCCCTGGCTCTATCTGCTGCCGGCGATCGTCGTCCTCGCCGGACTCCTCGTCTACCCGATCTACCAGCTCGGCCTGATCTCGTTCCTGGAGTACAACCAGGCACAGGTCAGCGGTGGTGAACCGACCACCTTCAAGGGGCTCGGCAACTACCGGGAACTCTTCTCCGACGACCAGTTCTGGCAGGTCCTGCTCGCCACGGTCGCCTTCGCCGCCGCGTGCGTGGTCAGCACCCTCGGCGTCGGCTGCGCGCTCGCGGTGCTGCTGACCCGCATCCGGGCGATCCCCCGACTGGTCCTGATGATGGCCGCGCTCGGCGCCTGGGCCACCCCCGCGATCACCGGCTCCACCGTCTGGGTCTTCCTCTTCGACCCGGACTACGGACCCGTCAACCGGATGCTCGGCCTCGGCGACTTCTCCTGGACGTACGGGCGCTACAGCGCCTTCGCGCTCGTCCTCTTCGAGGTCGTCTGGTGCTCGTTCCCGTTCGTCATGGTGACGGTGTACGCGGGCATCAAGGCGATCCCCGCCGAAGTGCTGGAGGCCGCCTCGCTGGACGGCGCGTCCCAGTGGCGCATCTGGCGCTCCATCACGGCGCCGATGCTCCGTCCCATTCTCGTCGTCGTCACGATCCAGTCCATCATCTGGGACTTCAAGGTCTTCACACAGATCTATGTGATGACGAACGGCGGAGGCATCGCGGGCCAGAACATGGTCCTCAACGTCTACGCGTACCAAAAGGCGTTCGCTTCCTCGCAGTACAGCCTGGGCTCGGCCATCGGCGTCGTCATGCTGCTGATTCTGCTGGGCGTCACCCTTGTCTATCTGCGCCTGCTGCGACGCCAGGGAGAAGAACTGTGAGCCGTATGAGCCGCCTGCGCATACGCCGGCCCTGGCGGCTGGCCGCCGAGGTGTCCGCCCTCGTCATCGCCGTGGTCGTGGCCTTCCCGCTGTACTGGATGGTGCTCTCCGCCTTCAAACCGGCCGGGGAGATCCAGTCGACCGAGGCGCGCCCCTGGACGCTCAACCCGTCACTCGACTCGTTCCGGCGCGTATTCGAACAGCAGGAATTCGGCCGCTACTTCCTCAACAGCCTCTTCGTCGCGAGCGTGGTCGTCGTGGCATCGGCGCTCATCGCCTTTCTCGCGGCGACGGCGGTCACCCGGTTCCGCTTCAAATTCCGTACGACCCTGCTGATCATGTTCCTCGTGGCGCAGATGGTGCCGATCGAGGCATTGACGATTCCGCTGTTCTTCCTGATGCGCGACGCCGGCCAGCTCAATACGCTCTGGTCGCTGATCCTGCCGCATATCGCCTTCTCCCTCCCGTTCGCGATCTGGATGCTGCGGGGATTCGTGAAGGCGGTCCCGGAGGCCCTGGAGGAGGCCGCCTACATCGACGGCGCCAGTCGGACGCGTTTCCTCTGGCAGATTCTCTTCCCGCTGGTCTTCCCGGGACTGGTGGCGACGAGCGTCTTCTCCTTCATCTCGACCTGGAACGACTTCCTCTTCGCCAAGTCCTTCATCATCAGCGACACCTCGCAGTCGACCCTGCCGATGGCGCTGCTCGTCTTCTTCAAACCCGATGAGAACGACTGGGGCGGCATCATGGCGGGCTCCACCGTGATGACCGTGCCGGTGCTCATCTTCTTCGTGCTCGTCCAGCGGCGACTGGTCTCCGGACTGGGCGGCGCGGTCAAGGACTGAGCCGGACGGGAACTCTCCGTTTCCGCGGAGAGTTCCCGTCTTCGATTACCCCTGACGATTCCCACCGTCGAAAGGCCGCACGACATGGACCCCGATCACCTCATTCCGCGACCCGACTCCGTCGCGGGCCGGGACACCCCGGGCCGCGTCGCCCTCGGCACGCACACCGCGGTCGACGCCGGCCCCGGCACCGAGGGCGTGGCCCGCTGGCTGCGCACCACCATCGGTGCCGCCACCGGGCTGGCGTTCCCCGCCGGAGACGCGCCGCGGGGCATCGTGCTGCGGGTCGATCCCCAGCTCGCCGAGCGGCTCGGCCCCGAGGGCTACCGGCTCGTCACCAGCGACGCCGCCGACGAGGCCGCGGTGACCGTGACCGGTGGCGCCCCCGCGGGCGTCTTCTGGGGCGCGCAGACGCTGCGGCAGCTCCTCGGCGCCGACGCTTTCCGGCAGGCGCCCCTGGGCGGCGGCGAGCGGGTCTGGGACCTGCCCGTCCGCACCATCGAGGACACCCCCCGGTTCGGCTGGCGCGGCATGATGCTCGATGTCTCACGGCACTTCACCCAGAAGACCGATGTCCTCCGCTATATCGATCTGCTGGCCGCCCACAAGCTGAATGTCTTCCACTTCCACCTCACGGACGACCAGGGCTGGCGCATAGAGATCAAGCGCTACCCGAAGCTCACGGAGATCGGCTCCTGGCGCTCCCGTACCAAATGGGGCCACCGCGCCTCGCCCCTCTGGGACGAGAAGCCGTACGGCGGTTACTACACCCAGGACGACATTCGCGAAATCGTCGCCTACGCCGCCGACCGTCATATCTCCGTCATTCCCGAGATCGATATCCCGGGCCACTCACAGGCGGCCATCTCCGCCTACCCGGAGCTCGGCAACACGGATGTCATCGACACCACCACGCTCACCCCGTGGGACAACTGGGGAGTGAGCCCGCACGTCCTCGCGCCGACCGACAACTCCCTGCGTTTCTACGAAGGGGTGCTGGAGGAAGTCCTCGAACTGTTCCCGTCCACGTTCGTCCACATCGGGGGCGACGAGTGCCCCAAGGACGAGTGGAAGGCGTCGCCCACCGCGCAGGCCCGTATCCAGGAGCTCGGTCTCGCCGACGAGGACGAGCTCCAGTCCTGGATCATCCGCCACTTCGACCAGTGGCTGGCCGAGCGGGGACGCCGACTCATCGGCTGGGACGAGATCCTGGAGGGCGGTCTCGCCCCCGGCGCGGCCGTCCACTCCTGGCGCGGCTACGCCGGTGGCATCGCCGCGGCCGAGGCGGGCCACGACGTCGTGATGTCCCCGGAGCAGTTCGTCTACCTGGACCACCGGCAGGGCGAGGACGAGCCGATGCCCATCGGCTACGTCCGCACCCTGGAGGACGTCTACCGCTTCGAGCCGGTACCGCCGACCCTGTCGCCCGAGGCCGCCGCGCATGTGATCGGCACCCAGGCCAACGTCTGGACCGAGGTCATGCAGGACCGGTCCCGCACCGACTACCAGATCTTCCCCCGGCTCGCGGCCTTCGCCGAGGTCGCCTGGTCGGCGCTGCCCGCCCCGGCCGACCGCGACTTCGCGGACTTCGAAGAGCGCATGACCGAGCACTACGCGCGGCTGGACGTGCTCGGGGTGGACTACCGGCGGCCCGGTGGCCCGTTGCCGTGGCAGAAGCGCCCCGGCGTGCTCGGTTTCCCCCGGGAAGGCGCGCCCCCGAACAGGTGAGCCCGGGACGGAACCGGATGTCCCGCGCCCCGGACTCCGGCACCGTGGCACGACGGTGCTGAATAAAATGCACAAGGGGCGTCGAAGAGTGGCAATCCGCAGGTGACACCGATGACCTGTCAAAACGGTTCATCGGCGTTGTGAGGGCGCATCCGTGACGGATGCGCCCTTCGCGGACCCTCCCGTCGGGCGGCCCGGAAGATGTGCCAGAGTTGCCACGTCCGCGCTGTGAGCACGTACGGTACGGCAACACAGGCGGGATCGCCGGACACCGGGAAGGGGCGGCTGGGTGACCACACAGGCACCGCAGACATCGCGGTCGGTGACGCTGCCGACCTCGCTCGACGAGGCCGTGGCGGTGCTGACCGCCATGCCGGCGGCCGTGCCGGTCGCCGGTGGAACCGACCTCATGGCCGCCGTCAACAGGGGCCAACTCCGCCCGGCCGGGCTCGTCGGACTCGGCCGCATCAACGAGATCCGCGGCTGGCGCTACCAGGACGGGCACGCCCTCCTCGGCGCCGGACTCACCCACGCGCGCATGGGGCGGCCCGACTTCGCCGCCCTCATCCCCGCGCTGGCCGCCTCCGCGCGCGCGGCGGGCCCGCCCCAGATCCGTAACGCCGGCACCCTCGGCGGCAATATCGCCACCGCCGCCGCGACCGGTGACGCGCTGCCCGTACTGGCCGCCCTGGAGGCGGAGCTGATCATCGCGGGCCCCGGCGGCGCCCGCCGTGAGATCCCCGTCTCCCACCTGCTCGCGGGCCGCGAACTGCTCGGCCCCGCCGAACTCATCGGCTACGTACGCGTTCCGCTGCTGCACGCGCCACAGGTCTTCCTGAAGGCGACGGGGCGCACCGGACCCGGCCGCGCCACCGCATCGGTCGCCGTCGTACTGGACCCGGGGCGGCGCGGAGTGCGCTGCGCCGTCGGCGCCATCGCGCCGATGCCGCTGCGCCCGATGGAGGCGGAGCGGTGGATCGCCTCGCTGATCGACTGGGACGGCGCGCGCGGGCTCGCCGCCGAGGCGCTGACCGCCTTCGGTGAGTACGTGGCCACCGCGTGCATCCCCGATCCGCCGCCGGCTCCACAGGGCGAGGAACAGCCGGTCCATCCGCCCGCCGTACTGCATCTGCGGCGCACGGTCGCCGCGCTGGCCCGACGGGCACTGGGGAGGGCACTGTCATGAGCGACGAGGAGAACCGGGGGCGCGGTACGCACCCCCGGGAGACGCCGGACCACCCGCACCCGCACGGCGGCTGGCAGCAGACGCCGCAGGGTGACTACGACCACGACGCCACGGCGTTCGTGCAGCTCCCCCCGGGGGACGCGCCGCACGCCTCGCCGCTGGAGGCGCCGGGGCACGGTTTCGTGCCGCCGATGATCCATCCGCTGACGCCCGCCGACCCGTCGGCGACGGGTGGTTGGCCCGCGCGCCCGGAGGACGAGCGGCGCTGGCCGGAGCCGTCGGCGGGTCCGCACGGGGAGCCCCCGGCCGCGGACGCGCACGCCGGCTACCCCTACCCGGCGCAGGACATGGGGGCGCGGAACGGCGCACACCCGGACGCCCGGGGCGCGGCGCACCACGAGTCCCACCTCCACCCCCAGAACGCTTCCGCGCGCCCGGCGCACCATTCGGACCCGCACGCTCCCCATTCCGGTGGGTATCAGGAGCAGGGTTTCGCGCTGGGTTCCGACCAGCGGGCCCGCGATCATCACGCCGATCATCACGCCGGGGATCACGGCACCGCCGACCAGCACGCCGGCGACCACCGGGGCGCGGGCCGGCGTGGCGGCGCCCAGCAGGACACCGTTCAGCAGGACACCGCCCAGTGGGTCTTCCCGGAGGCCGAGCGGCCCGGTCCGCCGGCGTCCCCCGGGTCCGATGTGACGGGCCAGTGGACGATCCCGGTGGCGCGTGGCGATCTGCCCGAGGAGTCGGGGGAATTCACCACCGCGATGCTCCAGTCGCAGTGGGGTTCGGCCCCCGCGACCCTGCCCGGGGGCGCCACCGCGCCCTGGGCGACCGAACCCCCGGCGACCCTGCCGGGCGGGGCGGCGGCGCCTTGGGCACCGGAGCCGCAGGAGCACCAGGAACCGCGAGAAGCGCAGGAATCGCGGGAACCCCAGGAGACTCAGGAACCGCACCACCCCCATCAGGGCCAGACTCAGGAACCGCACCACCCCCATCAGGGCCAGACTCAGGGACCGCACCACCCTCACCAGGGCCAGACTCAGGGACCGCACCACCCTCACCAGGGCCAGACTCAGGGACCGGTCCAGGCTCAGGGACCGGGCGCTTCGGTCGAGCCGGCCGAATCCGTGGCGCCGGTGACCCCTCCGGAGTCCCCGGACGCCCCCGCGCCCGCCGCCGATGCGCCCGCCGCGCCACCGGTGGACGAGGCGCGGACACCGGACCCGGAGCCCGCCGAGCCCCGGCCCACGACGGAGCCCCCGGTCGAGCACACCGCCGTGGCCGAGACACCGGCCGACGACGACCCCGTGGCGGAGTACGCCCCCGAGGGCCCCGAGGAGCACACCGAACCCGAGGCGACCCCCGGACCGGCGCCCGAAACGGCTCCGGAGCCCGCACAGCGACAGCCCGAGTCCGAGCCGTCGGCGGACCCGGTCGAGTCATCAGCGGACCCGGCACCGTCGGAACCACCGGCGCAGCCGGAGCCCGAGCAGCAGCCGGACCCCGCCGACCAGCCCTTCCCCACCGTCATCGACGAACACCCCCCCACCTCCTATGTCCTGCGCGTCAACGGCACCGACCGGCCCGTCACCGACGCCTGGATCGGTGAATCGCTGCTCTACGTGCTGCGCGAGCGCCTCGGCCTCGCCGGCGCCAAGGACGGCTGCTCCCAGGGCGAGTGCGGCGCGTGCAACGTCCAGGTCGACGGCCGGCTCGTTGCCTCCTGCCTGGTCCCCGCCGCCACCACGGCGGGCTCCGAGGTCCGTACGGTCGAGGGACTCGCCACCGACGGCGAACCCTCCGACGTCCAGCGCGCCCTGGCCAACTGCGGTGCCGTCCAGTGCGGTTTCTGCATCCCGGGCATGGCGATGACCGTCCACGACCTGCTGGAGGGCAACCACAAGCCCAGCGAGCTGGAGACCCGCCAGGCGCTCTGCGGCAACCTCTGCCGCTGCTCCGGCTACCGCGGAGTGCTCGACGCCGTACGGGACGTGGTCGCCGAGCGCGAGGCGAGCGCGGCAGCCGCCGACACCACTCCCGAAGCCCGCATCCCGCACCAGGCGCCCCCCGGTGCGGGTAGTGTGCAGCCCCACCCGCATGACGGAGGCATGGCGTGACCAACGACGCGGCCACCACCGCGACGCCCCGGCCGACCGGTACGCCCGGTAACCACCAGTCCGAGCAGCCGACTCGTGGCATCGGAGCCTCGCTCCCCCCGGCCGACGCACGGGCCAAGACCGAGGGCACCTTCCCGTACGCTTCCGACCTCTGGGCCGAGGGCCTGCTCTGGGCGGCCATTCTGCGCTCCCCGCACCCCCGGGCCCGGATCATCTCCGTGGACACATCGGCCGCGCTGGCGATGCCGGGCGTACGGGCCGTCGTCACCCATGAGGACATCCCCGGAGACACGGCCTACGGACGGCGCATCGCCGACCGGCCCGTCTTCGCCTCGGACACCGTCCGCCACCACGGCGAGGCCATCGCCGCCATCGCCGCCGACCACCCCGACACCGCCCGGCTCGCCACGGCGGCCATCGCGGTCGAGTACGAGCCGCTGGAGCCGGTCACCGACCCCGAGCAGGCATTCGCCGCCGAGCCCCTGCACCCCGACGGCAATCTGATCCGCCACATCCCGCTGCGCTACGGCGACCCGGACATCACCGGTGACGTCGTCGTCGAGGGCCTCTACCGGATCGGCCGCCAGGACCCGGCACCCATCGGCGCCGAAGCGGGCCTGGCCGTACCCCGCCCGGACGGCGGCGTCGAACTGTACGTGGCCTCCACCGACCCGCACACCGACCGCGACCTGGCCGCCGCCTGCTTCGGCCTGGAGCCCGGCCGGGTCAAGGTCGTCGTGACGGGCGTCCCCGGTGCGACCGGTGACCGCGAGGACCCCGGCTTCCAGCTCCCGCTGGGCCTGCTGGCGCTGAAGACGGGCTGCCCGGTCAAACTGACGGCGACCCGCGAGGAGTCCTTCCTCGGCCACGCCCACCGCCACCCCACCCTGCTCCGCTACCGCCACCACGCGGACTCCGACGGCCGGCTCGTCAAGGTCGAGGCCCAACTGCTGCTGGACGCGGGCGCGTACGCCGACGACTCGTCCGAGTCCCTCGCGGCGGCCGTCGCCTTCGCCTGCGGACCGTACGTCGTCCCGCACGCCTTCATCGAGGGCTGGGCGGTGCGGACGAACAACCCGCCGTCGGGCCATGTCCGCGGCGAGGGCGCCATGCAGGTGTGCGCCGCGTACGAGGCCCAGATGGACAAGCTCTCCGCCAAACTCGGCATCGACCCCACCGAGATCCGGCTGCGCAACGCACTGGCCACCGGCGACATCCTGCCCACCGGCCAGACGGTCACCTGCCCGGCCCCGGTCGCCGAACTGCTCCAGACCGTACGGGACTACCCGCTACCGCCCCTGCCCAAGGACTCGCCGGAGGACGACTGGCTCCTCCCCGGCGGCCCGGAGGGCGCGGGCGAACCGGGCGCGGTGCGCCGGGGCGTCGGATATGCCCTCGGCATGGTCCATATGCTCGGTGCCGAAGGCACCGACGAGGTGTCCACGGCGACGGTCAAGGTCCACGACGGCGTCGCCACCGTGATCTGCGCGGCGGTCGAGACCGGCTCCGGATTCACCACCCTGGCCCGGCAGATCGTCCAGGAGACCCTGGGCATCGAAGAGGTCCACGTCGCCTCGGTCGACACCGACCAGCCACCGGCGGGGCCCGCCGCCCACGGTCGCCACACCTGGGTCTCCGGGGGCGCCGTCGAACGCGCGGCCAAAATGGTCCGCACCCAACTGCTCCAGCCACTGGCCCACAAGTTCGGCATGTCGACCGAGCTGCTCCAGATCACCGACGGCAAGATCACGTCGTACGACGGTGTGCTCTCCACGACGGTGATGGAGGAACTCGACGGCAAAGAACTGTGGGCGACGGCCCAGTGCCGCCCGCACCCGACGGAACCCCTGGACGAATCCGGCCAGGGCGACGCCTTCGTGGGCATGGCGTTCTGCGCCGTACGCGCGGTGGTCGACGTCGACATCGAACTGGGCTCGATCCGGGTGGTGGAGATGGCGGTGGCACAGGACGTGGGCCGGGTGCTCAACCCGGCGCAGCTCGCCAGCCGCATCGAGGCGGGCGTCACGCTCGGCGTCGGTACGGCCCTGACGGAGAACCTCCGCACCGCCCGCGGACTGGTCCGCCACCCGGACCTCACCGGCTACGCGCTCCCGACCTCGCTCGACGCCCCGGACATTCGCATCGTGAAACTCGTCGAGGAACGCGATGTGGTGGCGCCCTTCGGGGCGAAGCCGGCGAGCGCGGTCCCCGTGGTCACCTCCCCAGCCGCGGTGGCCGGAGCCGTACGCGCGGCCACGGGCCGCCCGATCAACCGCCTTCCGATCAGGCCCCAGGCAGCGGTGGCCCTCCCCAATTCCTGACGCTAAGACGCCCATTGCGGACGCAATCTAAGGATGCGTGCTGTCAGTGGTGCTCGCTAGAGTGATCCTCGTATGTGTGTTTCAACGGGGAGGCGTGCGTGGCTGAGGACAACGGGGTGGGGCCGTTCGACGCGTTCAGTCTGGTGCCGGGCGTGGGCGGAGCCGTCGCGGCGGCGGCCGGCGCGGTCAAGAACCTGCTCGTCGAACTCGGCGAGATGGACAACTTCAAGAACCGCGTCGACCAGCTACTGATCGAGTTCAACGAGTCCCCCGCCGAACACCGGAAGGTCGCCGAGGGCCGGCTCCAGCAGGCCAGCCTGGGCGGCGCGGGCTTCCAGGAGGCCGAGTTCCTGTACGCGTCGTACAACCGGGTCCATGAAGAGCTACAGAACCTGTCGAAGGTCCTGGGACTCCAGATCGAGAGCATGAAGCTGGCGATCCACGCCTCACAGGCGGGCTACCAGAACATCGACGACGACATCAAGACGCAGATGCAGGGGCTGAACGCGCAGATCGCCGCCCGGTACGACCGACGGCGCGATCCGAACGCGGATGTGAACAGCACTTCGAAGGATCAGGCGGCCGGCTCCGGCGCCGCTGGTCAGGGAGACATCTAGTGAAGTGGCAGCCGGAGATCACGGGGGTGGTACTCAATGGGTAAGCCGGGTGGTGGAACGCCGACCGCGGGCAGGACGCCCTTCGAATCCATGACTCAGGAGCAGCTCTTCGCGCTGCTCACACCGGTCAACAGAGACACCGCGTCGACGGCCTCGGCCCGGCTCAAGACGGCCGCCGAGGCCCTCCAGAAGATCGGTAACGAGCTGAAGCTCCGCGTCACGCTGGTCAAGTGGGAGGGCGAGGGCGCCGACGCGTTCAAGGACTGGGGCAGTCAGACGGCCAACGCCACGCTGCGCCTGGGGGATTACTCCGCGGAGGCCGGCAGGTGGATGGACGACGTCGTCCAGGCCATCGCCGAGGCACAGTCCGGCCTGGGCGACCTTCAGAAGTCGGCCGCGACGGCGGAGAGCGACCTCGGCACCGCGAAGAAGACACACTTCGCGGCGGTGCACGACCCTGGCGCCGGGAAGGACGCGGCGAAGGACGCCCGGACGGACATGGACCTCGCGCAGGCGGGCATGGAGGCGGCCCGACTGGCGAGTGTGGACAGACTGCGGAAGCTCGGTCAGACGTATACGCAGTCCGGCGAGCAGATCAACAAGCTGGAGCCGCCGACGTTTCCGCCTCCTGCGAGCCTTCTGGGTGGCGAGTGGCGATACTCCGAAAAGGACCGGGGTTACGGAAGGTACGAAGGGCAGCCCGGAGGCGGGGGTACCGGTGGCGGGCCCTTCACGGGAACCACTTCTCCCCGGAGCACCGGTGAGGTTCAAGGGACTATCCGTACCAATTCCGATGGAGGCGGGACGCGCGTCGACGGCGCTACGCCCCCGCCCGGGGCGACCCAGCCGCTCCCGCCGCTTCCCGACCCAACGGTCGGCCTGGGCCTCGACAGTGTGGTCACACCCGATGCCCCGACGACGGTCGCCCCGCCCGGTGTCTTGCCGCCGGGCGGCAGGCCCGACGGTGGTGGCGGTGGGCAAATGACCCCGAGTGCCATGCCTCCCGGCGTGGTACCGCCCGTGCTCAAGGGCAATGGCGGCGGCACCGGCCCGGGCTCAGGATCGGGCGGGAAGGTCCCGCCTGTCACCAAGTCCGGTCTGCTCCCACCCGGAGTGTCGGGTGGTGGCGTGGTCCCTCCGAGGATGCCGATGCCGCGCGGCGAAGGCGGCATCGTTGGCGGTCGCCCGGTCGCGCAGCAGGGGACCACCGGTCCGGGCACGGGCCGGCCCGCGGGTGCCATCCCCCGTGGCACGGTGATCGGCGGTGAGGGAACCACCGGCACCCGTGGGCAGATGGGTCGCGGTATGGCCGGGATGCCCGGCATGTATGGCGGCGGCGGACCCATGGGCGGTGTGGGACAGAGCGGTATCTCCGGTGGCCGTCGGCTGGCGTCCGAGACCGGGGGAGTGGTCGGTGGCCGTGCGGCCCAGCCGTCCGGGCAGGGCGGTGGACGTCCGTTCACCCCTGGTGGGTCCGGTCTGGTGCGAGGCGCGGAGTCCGGTCGGGGCGGAATGTTCGCCGCAGGGGCGAACACGGCCAACCCCCGTCGGGAGAACGATGAGAACGGCGAGCGCCCGGACTATCTGACCGAGGACGAAGAGACCTGGCAGCAGGGCGGCCGTAGGGTCGTACCGCCTGTGATCGACTGACCCCTTCCCTACCGAGAAAACAGGTCAAGGACAGCAGATGCCTACCAGCAGCACGCCTCACAACCACCGCCGAAACGTCGTCTCGGGGGTACTGGGACTGCTGCTGGTGGGTATCGCGGCCACTCCCGCCCACGCGAACACGGTGCGCTCTGACCAATGGCATCTCGACGCCATGAAGGCGGACGAGATGTGGCGTATCGGCAAGGGCGCGGGGATCACTGTTGCTCTCATCGATTCCGGTGTCGATGACACGCTGCCCGATCTGAAAGGACAGGTCCTCAAGGGCAAGGACTACTCTCAAATGGACGGTGATGAAAACAATGACATCGCCGACCACGGGACGGGTATGGCCACTCTGATTGCGGGGACCGGCGCTCGGGGGCTGAAAACGGGTTCCTGGGGTCTCGCTCCCGGGGTCAAGATCCTGCCCATACGGATGCCCTACGAGGAGGAGAGGTTCGGGCAGGATGCCCGAACTGCGTACTCCCAGAAGATGAGCGAAGCCATCCGCTACGCCGCGGACTCTTCTGCTCGGATCATCAACATCTCGATGGGGCGAGCTGGTGTGGGGTCCACGGAGCTGACTCAGGCCGTGCGGTACGCGCTCTCCAAGAACAAGCTGATCTTCGCCGCAGTGGGTAACACCGCACACACGGGTAATGAGCCGGAGCATCCCGCAGCCACCCCCGGAGTGGTCGGCGTAGGTGGCGTCGACAAGAGCATAAAGTGGTGGAAGAAGTCGCAATCGGGGCCTCAGGTCGACTTCGCGGCACCTGCCGTCGAGGCGATATCGGCTTGCAGCCCGACCAAGTTGTGCGAAGGAGAGGGCACCAGCGCGGCGGCCGCTCTCGCATCGGCTTCCGCGGCTCTCGTCTGGTCCAAACACCCCGAGTGGACGAACAATCAGGTCCTGAGGGTCATGCTCAACACAGCAGGTGGGCCCCATAGTGGTGAGAAGCGCACCGACTTCATCGGATACGGCGTTGTTCGCCCTCGTGTTGCGCTGAAGACGCCGGGGGACCCCGGCCCCGCCGATGTCTACCCCCTGCCGGATCTGGCCGCCGCAGCCCCCAAGTCGCCCGCTCCCCAGGCATCCCAGCCGGCCAGTGGAGACAAGGCGGATGGGCAGGCCGACTCGGCCGCTCCGGCCGCGGCGAAGGACGACGGCGAGGACAGCGGGCTCTGGATCGGACTCGGGGTGGGGGCCGCCGTGCTGCTCGGGGCGGCCGTCGCCGTACCGATCGTCCGGGTGCGGCGGCGTGCCGCAGCCGCACCGGCGCCCGACCCTGCCGCGTTCTCGCCCCAGCAGCCCTACGGCCCGCCCCCGTATCCCGGCTATGGACCGCCCCCGACCGGACCGAATGGACCGACCGGAGGCACCCCGGGCCCGCACGGGTACGGGCAGGACCCCCGGTAGCCCGTACTCATCCCATCAACCCGGCTCCCGGGGTCAGCCCCCGGACAGGGCCGTGACCCGTTCCGCCTGCAACATGAAGAGCCGCTTTCCGCCCGCCGTCAGCTTTACGGATTTGGCGCTCTTCTGCCCGTGGGTCCAGACATGTTTTCCCGTCTTCTTGTCGACGGCCACGGCGTCGAAGCTCTTCTCGTCCGTGCTGGTGACCGAGCAGACGACATCACCCACCAGTTGCGGCGCGTAGTAGGTGACGGCCGGGGCCCGGAGCGCGTACTCCCAGACCTTTGCCCCGTTGCTCAGCCGGCGGCAGTTGAGCGTGGTGTCGTCGATCGCGTACAGGTACTCGCCCTCCAGGGTGGCCGAGCACCAGAGGGACGACCCCGCGTTCTTCGACATCGGGCTGGCCGTGGGGACGGACCAGATCTCCCGGCCGTCGGCGAGGTTCACCTTGGCGAGCGCGTGTCCGCCGAGCACGGCGATGTCATCGCGCAGCGCCGGTACGGTGGTGGGCCCGCCGACTCCGTTGCGGTTCCACGCCTTGGCGCCCGTCTCCGTGTCGAGCACGGACACATCGCCGCTGTCCGAGTAGAGCACCAGACGTTCCCCGCCCACCTGGGCGTAGCCGCTGGGAAATGTGGTGGTGACGGTCCACCGGATCGTGCGGGTGCCGAGGTCGACGGCCCGTACCTTCTTGTCCCGGGTCTGGACGTAGACGGTTGTCTCCGAGACCGCGAGGATCAGGGCGGCATCAGCCGGGGTTGACCAGCGTTCCGCGCCGGTGGCCGCGTCGAAGGCGTACAGCTTGCCGGCCGCGTCGGCCACCGCCACCAGACCACCGGGGAGCGGTGGGAACTCGGACGACGGGGTGACGTTCGGGGCCGCCCACAGCCTGCTGCCGTCGGTCACGTCCAGGGCGACCAGGCCGCCGTCCTTGGCCCCGAAGATCAGCGCGTCGCCGATGACGCACGCGGGCGGGCTCCATGGGTCCGCCACCGGCAGCGGCCCCCAGAGCCTGCTGCCCGGTGGTTTCCGGTCGCTCGACTTCGACGCCGGGTCGTCCTCGTTTTCGTCCTTGTCCTTGTCGTCGCCACTCATCAGCCAGGCGGCCGTGCCACCGCCGACGCCCACCACGGCCGCCGCCGCGGCCAGCGCGGTCAGGAGGCCGCGGCGACCGGGCGCCGGTGCGGCGACGACGGTCTCCGGCAGGGGGGTCCACTGGTGGGCGGCGGCCTCGCGCCGTTCGATGTCACCGGCCAGCGGACCCTGCCGCCAGGCCTGTTCGGCACCGACCGGCGGGGCGAAGGCCGCGGGTATCAGCTCCGGGGTGGGCCGTTCCGCGGGGTCCTTCGCCAGACACGGTGCGATGAGTGGTCGCAGCCCGCCGGGTACCCCGCTCAGATCGGGCTCCCCGTGCACCACCTCGTACTGCACGGCGGCCACATGGGAGCCGCTGTAGGCCCGGTGGCCGCTCGCCGCGTACACCAGGACCGCGCCGAGCGAGAAGACATCGGCGGCTGGTCCGACGCGCCGCCCCAGGGCCTGTTCGGGTGCGCCGAAGCCGGGGGTCACCGGGATCTGTCCGGTGGTGGTGAGGGTGAGGCCGTGTTCGGGCCGGGCGATGCCGAAGTCGATGATGCGCGGGCCGGACGAGGTGAGCACGATGTTCGCCGGTTTGAGGTCGCGGTGGATCAGACCGGCCGCGTGGATGGTCCCCAGGGTCCGGGCGAGTGAGGCGGCGAGCGCGCTGACGGCGTCCGGGGACAGTGGCCCGTATGCGCTGACCGCGTCCTCCAGTGTCGGCCCGGCGAGGAACTCGGACGCGATCCAGGGTCGACCGCCCTCGGTCTGGGCGGCGAGGACCCGCGCGACGCCCTCACCGGTGACCGCGCGGGCGGCCTCGGCCTCGCGCAGGAATCGCTGTACCAGGTGTTGATCGTCGGTGAGATGGGGCAGCAGGACCTTGACGGCGGCCGGGCGGCCGTGACCGTCGTGGCCGAGGTACACCTTCCCCATGCCGCCGGCACCGAGCACGCCCGCGAGGCGGTAGGGGCCGAGCCGGAGCGGATCACCGGGGCCGAGGGGGTCCATGGGTATGCCCTTCTTCGTTCTTCACCCCGGGGGCGTCGTCCTGTCGTCGCAGGGAGCCCCCCGGGGGGTGGTGGTTGTTCGCACGGCGGACGGCCCGCCGTGGTCGTCAGGGGGAGTCGGTCCGCGGTGGACCGTGGCCGGGACGGACCGCTCCCGCCGTCATCGCGGTCATCGCGGTCATCGTCGTCAGGGAGAGCCGGTGGGCGGTGGACTGTAGTCGAGCCGGACCGCGGTGACCCAGGCGCGGTCCGCGAGGAGCAGCCGTTCCACCGTCTCCGGGAGGCAGAGGCTCCCGGACGCCAACTGGAAGGCCCAACTCTCCGAGCGGTCCTCCAGCTCGACGGCCCGCACACTGCTGTCGCACATCAGGAAGACGAACTTCCCGGAGACGGCCGGCTGGACCCGGGGGTCGGGGTTGTCGCCCGTACGCGCCTCCCAGCGGAGCCCGCCGTCGGCCGCCGACACGGCGACGACGCCCTGGTCCCGCTCGGCCGCGTAGACGATCGCGTCCCGGAGCACCGGAGCGCTGTACGAGCCGGGGGCGCGTCCCTTTCCGAAGGTCCAGGCGGTGCCGCCGTCGGTGACCCGGATCGCCTGTAGCCGGCTCGCGCCGACGTAGACATGGCGGTCGTCCACGGTGAGCGCGCCGGGTGTACGGGGGGATTCGGCCGACCGGTCGCGGGGCACCGCCGTCTCCCACAGTTTCGCGCCCGTACGGGCATCGCGCGCGGAGACGTCCAGCGCGCCGCCGTCCGCCGACCTCCGGCAGAGGATCAGCCGGTCGCCGACGACGGCGGACAGGATCATGTCGTCCGGGCTGTCGAGTTCGTACGAGCGCAGCGGTGTAGCCCACCGCTCCCGGCCGCCGTCGAGTCCGACCGCCAGGACGTGCCAACTCCCCGCCCGTACGGCGGCGGAGGCGCCCGGCGCGCTCTTCTCGGCGACCAGGTAGGCGGTGTCGGCCGAGACCTGGAGCAGCGCGGCCCGCTGGACCGGCTTGTCGAACGCGGCGAAGGAGGTGGTGGGTGCGGTCCGGCCGCTGGTGGGGTCCACGGTGTGCAGCGAGAGCTGATGGCCGTGGGAGCCGCCGGGCACCAGGGCGTGGATCGTCTTCCCGGTCGCGTGGACGTGCCGGGGGTTCCGGATCGTGGCGGCGAGCCAGCGCCGTTCGCCGTTGGCGGGGGTGATGCCGAGCAGTCCGTCGGCCGTCATCATCGCGACCGTGTCGCCGACCGACCGCGGGGTGAGGAGCAGGGTCTCGCTCCGCAGGTTCTTCCGCCACGCCTGCCGCAGGTCGGTGCTGTCCGCGGGCGGCGGCAGATCGTCCGGTGTGGCGCCTCCGGGCCGCGATCCGGGGGCGGCCACGGTGTCACCCGAGTCGGTGGGGTTCCTGAGCCAGGACCACAGACCGACGCCGACGGCCGTCGCCGCGAGCGCGGCGCCGCCCGAGACGGCGAGCCGACGACGGCTCAACCCGGCCGTCGGCAGGGCCGCCGCGACGGTCGAGTGCGGGCGCGGTTCGGGTGGGGCGGGGCGCCGGGCGGGTTCGTACCGCCAGACCTCCGTGGCGCGCCGGGCGATCTCGGCGAGGAGTGTGTCGGGCAGGTGGTCGACGAACTCGTCGCGTCCATCGTGCAGTTGGGCGGCCAGCTCCTGCGTGGTGGGCCGCTCGCGGGGCTCCTTGGCGAGGCAACGGGCCAGGACCGGTACGAGCGCGTCGGGGACGCCGCTGAGGTCGGGGTCGGCGTAACGGACCCGGTAGAGCAGATCGGCGGGCTGGCCGGAACCGAACGGCCCGTGTCCGGTGGCCGCGTGGACCAGGACCCCGGCGAGCGCGAACACATCGCCCGCGGGCTCGTGCTCCTGGCCGGATGCCTGCTCGGGGGACATGAACGCCGGGGTGCCCGCGGCCGAACCGACGCGGGTCAGCCGGTCGTCCCCGGCCGCACGGGCGATACCGAAGTCGATGATCTTCGGCCCGTACGCCGTCACCAGCACATTGGAGGGCTTGAGGTCCCGGTGTACGACGTCGGACGCGTGCAACTGCCCGAGCGCCCCGGCGAGCGCCGCGCCCAGCGCGCGGACGGTGACTTCCGGGAGCGGCCCGGCGAGCTGTACGGCGTCGCCCAGCGGCGGGCCGAGTACGTACTCGGTGGCCAGCCAGGGGGTTTCGGCGAGCGGATCGGCGTCGACGACGACCGCGCCGTGGTGGCCGCCGATGACGCGCGCCGCGTCCGTCTCCAGTCGGAACCGGGTGCGGAACGCGGAGTCGGAGGCGAGATGCGCGTGCAGGGTCTTCAGGGCGACGACCCGGCCCCCGGCCGAACGGGCCAGATAGACCGTGCCCATACCGCCACCGCCGAGCCGCGCGATCAGCAGGTACGGGCCGAAGGCGACGGGGTCGTCGTGGGAGAGGGGCGAGAGAGCGGAGAGAGGGGAGGGCACCGGTCAGATCCTGGGGGACGAGGGGAGTGCGATGTCCGTGGCGAGGACATCGGCGGACTGCCGGGCGATGGCCGCCACGATCCGGCTGGACGGCAGCGGGACGCGGGTGGCGGGGGCCGGGTCCAGCACGGTCGCGACGGGGGCGTTTCCGTCCCCGTACCCGTAACCCTTTCCGTCCACCGGCCCGGGTGGGGTGCCGGTGAGCGTGGTCAGGACCTCCGCCGCCGTGGGGCGGGCCGCCGCGTCACGGCTGAGGCAGCGGGCGACCAGGGAGCGCAGCGAGTCGGGGAGTTCGGTGCGGTCCGGGACGGTGTGGCCCGTCGCCGCGTACGCCAGGACCGACCCGAGGGCGTAGATGTCCCCCGGCGGCCGGGGGCGCCCGCCCGCCGCCAACTCCGGTGCCAGGCAGCCCGGTTCAAGTCCGGGCCGACCCAGGCGGGGTTCGCCGTCCGGGGCCGCCGCGCGGGCCGCGCCGAAGCAGGTGAGCAGGGGACCGTCGGCGGTCAGGAGTACGGCGGCGGGGGAGAGCCCCGCGTGGGTGACGCCCGCGCCGTGGAGCCCGGTGAGCGCCTCGGCGAGCGCGGCGCCCAGGGCCCGTACGGACCATTCGGGCAGGGGGCCGGCGTGCACGGCGAGGGCGGTGGGGAGCGGCAGCGCGGGGAGGTAGGGGGAGGCGTACCAGGGGTCGGCGGGCTCCGGCGACACCGCGATGACGGGCGAGATGCGGGGACGGTCCGCGTGCGCCCCGTACACCTCGCGTGATTCGTGAGCCCCGTACGTCTCGTATGCCTTGTGCGCCTCGGTGAGGAAGCGGCGGGGGTCGATGCCGTCGAGGGGTGCGCTGACGATCACGGTCCGGGCGCTGCCGCCACCACGGGCGATGAAACGCCGCTCGGGGGTGGGCGGAAGGCCGGGGCCGGCCGTGTCCAGCCGGGCGATGAGATGGTACGGCCCGATCCGCCGATCATCGTCCCGCTGTGGTCGTTCCGTGTGCGCTGCCCGCATCATCAGTCAAGCCCCCCGTGGCTCGTATTCACCGCTCATGAACGAGAGGAGCCTACTCAGCGCGCCGACGGGCGGGACGGCCGGGACGATCCGGCCGGGCGGGGCCGAGCGGGTCGAGTGCCGCGCCGCCAATCCGGTTGAGGGCGGTGGGCCACGGACGTAGCGTCGCCGCATGATCGAGCCGTTGAACTCCTCCGTCATCCTCGTCACCGGTGTCATGGCGGCCGGAAAGTCCACCGTCGCCCAGGCCCTCGCGGAACGGCTGCCCCGATCCGTACACGTCCGCGGGGACGCGTTCCGCCGCATGATCGTCTCCGGTCGGGTGGACATGGGCTCCCCGCCCGAGGAGGAGGCCCTGGCGCAACTGCGCCTGCGGTACCGGCTCTCCACGGCGACGGCGGACGGGTACGCGGATGCGGGGTGGACGGTGGTGCTACAGGACATCGTGATCGGCCCGGAACTGGACACGTACCTCCCACTGATCCGGACCCGTCCCCTGTACGTCGTGGTCCTCGCCCCCGACCCGGCGACGGTCACCACCCGCGAGGCGGCCCGCCCCAAGACCGGCTACGGCCCGGGCTTCACGGTCGAGACCCTGGACCGGCTGCTCCGCGAGGAGACGTCGAGGGTGGGCCTGTGGCTGGACACGAGCGCGCAGACACCGGAGGAGACGGTGACGGCGGTGCTGGAGCGACTGACGGAGGCGCGGGTGTGAGGGGCCCGGGGGCCGGACGGTGGCAGGCACGGGGTGGCGGAATGGAGATCCGCTCTCCTCAAGCGGCAGTCGCACGGCCCCGATTCGCCCGCGCTCGGGAACGCGGCACGTACGGCGGAGTTCCGCAGCACCCTTAGGCGTACGGCGGTGACGCTGCCACAATGCCGGGGTTCCGGCGAAGGAGGGGCGAATGAGCGCCGAGGTGGCCGCGCTGCGGCTGGGGACGACCGTGGCCACGGCGGCGGGGCAGTGGTGGCTGGGCGGCAGACAGCGGGAGCAGGAGCGGCTGCTGTCCATGGCGGACCTGGTCCGGGTGAGGGTGCCCGGTGTGCGGCTTCAGCGCGAGGTGAGGCAGCAGTTCGAGCAGATCACCAACGCCGTGTTCGACCGGCTGGAACCGTACTTGAAGCACGCGTTCCAGCGGTTGGAGGAAGGCGGCCGGCAGGCCGTGATCGACGCCGTCTCGGACACCTTCGTCCAGGCGGACCTCTCGGACGAGGCCCTCTTCGACGCGAACGCCAAACCGGCGGAACTCATCCGTCGCATCAGCGGTTCCGTCAGCGCGCCGATCGGTCTGAACGAAGCGGAGACCCGCCTGTACGAGATGCTCTTCGCCGAATGCGTCGAGTACTACGTCCGCATCGTGCGCAGCCTGCCGGTCTTCGAGGAGCGCGCGGCGGGGGAACTGCTCTCGCGGACCGCCACGCTGGGCTCCGAGGTCGCGCGCATCCTGGAGCGCCTGCCGGACCGCTCGCTGTTCGCGCCGGAGGGTACGGACCTGGACACGGCCTTCCGCCGCAAGTACCTGGAGCTGGTCAGCAGGGACCTCGACGAGGTCGAGCTGTTCCGCCGTACGTCCGACCAGGCGACCGCGCCGCGCGTACGGCTGTCGGTCGCGTACGTCAGCCTGCGGGCCACGGGCGACGACGGGAAGCGCCGACGCGCCGCCCGCGCCCTGCCCCTGCTCCGGCCCGATATGAGCTTGTGGGAGGAGGCCGGTGACGACAGCTCCGGCATGGGGGTCGAGGCCGCGCTGAGCGGTGCGTCCCGGGTGCTGCTGCGGGGTGAGGCCGGCTCGGGCAAGACGACTCTGCTGCGCTGGCTGGCCATCATGGCGGCGCGCGGGGCCTTCACGGGTGAACTGGCCGACTGGAACGGGCTCACCCCCGTGCTCATCAAGCTGCGCGAGTACAGCGGACGCACACCGCCCGGTCCGGAGGCGATGCTCGACGGAGTCGCCGGACCCATTACCGGGGTCATGCCCAGGGGGTGGGTGGAGCGCCAGCTCGACGGCGGCAGGGTCCTCCTCCTCATCGACGGCGTGGATGAACTGCTCGACCGGGAACGCCGGGCGGTGCGGGAGTGGCTGCGCAAGCTGCTGGCGCAGTACGACGGTGTCCAGGTGGTCGTCACCTCGCGCCCTGCTGCGGCCGGGGTGGACTGGCTGCGCCGTGAGGAATTCACCGCCTTCCACCTGGACCGGATGACGCCACCGGACCTGGCGGCGTTCGTACGACAGTGGCACCAGGCCGTGCGGGAGCTGGGGGACGAGCTGCCCTGCGCGGTGGAGGATCTTCCGCAGTACGAGCAGTCGCTGCTCAACAGCCTCAAGGACCGCGCCCACCTCCAATCGCTGGCGGGCACGCCCTTGTTGGCGGCCATGCTCTGCGCGATGCATCTGAACCGGGGCAGGCAGCTTCCGCGTGATCGGATGGAGCTGTATCGCAACGCCCTGCACACCCTGGTCCACGACCGGGACGCGGACCGGAATGTGCCGAGCGCGGCGGACAGCAAACTCAGCCTCGGCGACAAACTGGTCATACTGCGGGATCTCGCATGGCGGTTCTCGGACAACAACCGCAGCGAGATCGACCTGGAGAAGGCGGCCGGGTACGTCGCCGCGAAGCTGCGGGCGATGCGTCACCTCGACGTCATGGACGGCGGCCAGGTCCTGGAGCAGCTACGGCACCGCTCCGGAATCCTGCGGTCTCCCGCCGAGAGGCGCATGGATTTCGTGCACCGCACCTTCCAGGAGTACCTCGCCGCCGAGGAGGCCACGGAGGAGGACCGCATCGGCAATCTGATCGGCCGGGCGCATCTGGATCAGTGGCGGGAGACGATCGTCATGGCGGCGGGCCATGCCAACACCCGGCAGCGGGATGAGCTGCTCGGTGGCATCCTCGACCGCGCCGAGCGGGAACCCCAGCACGCGCGCACGCTCCGGCTGCTGGCGGCGGCCTGCCAGGAGACCCTGCCTTCCATGTCGGAAGAGCTCGCGGAGCGCCTGGACAAGGCCGTGACCAGGCTGCTGCCGGCGAGGCGGAAGACCGATCCACCCGCACTGGCGGCGGTGGGGCCCGGCTTGCTGCGCTGGATGCCGCGTTCGTTGGGGCAGTTGACGGAGAAGGCGGCGCAGCAGACGGTGCGGACGGTGGCGCTGATCGGGGGCGAGGAGTCTCTGGAGCTGCTGGCGGGGTATGTGACGGATGAGCGTGACAGCGTCATTCAGGAACTCATTCGCGCGTGGCGGTACTTCGACGCAGATGCCTACGCCGACAAGATTCTGTCCCGGCTGCCGCTGGCGGGACGCGAGGTGGTGCTCACGCACTCCGGCCAACTGCATGTGGCACACCGTTTACGTTCACTGACGAATGTCCGAGTGGAACACCCCGTAAGGGAACTCGGTTTTCTCGCCGAGCTGCCGCCCCTGCGAATTCTGTGGGTGACCACGCTGCGCGAAGGCGTCGACCTGTCCGTCCTTCGGGGGCATCTCGGTCTGGAACACCTCGTCCTCTTCGGCGGCGTGCCCGTGAGAGGCGCCTCAATTCTCGGTGACCTCACAGAACTGCGCTTTCTGGAAATTCCTTGCTCTGAAGACCTTGACCTGGACGCCTTGCATCTTCTTCCCCAGTTGGAATACTTCATCCTGGATTGCGTCCGGGCGGAGACTGATCTGAGCCCACTGACCTCCCTCCCCGGCCTGCGGATTTTGCACCTGGAGGGGACAGGAAGTTCTGCGGCCCTGGGCTTCGATGAGCTCGCGGGAATGACCCGCCTCTCCGCCCTGCATCTCTACGGCTACGACGCGAACGCCTGGCTCGCGGCACTCAAAAGCGCCCCACCCTCGTTGATAGGGCTGCATCTGTATGAATGTGTCGTGCCGCTCGATCATCGCGCCTTCGCCGAGTTCGACAACCTTGCACTGGTGAGGCTTGCCGAGTGTCGTACCCCAGACGGTACGAGCATCACCGCCCTCGACATCCCGGGTGTGCGAACCGTGGTCATCTGACCACAGGAAGCCCGGCTCCCGAACGGGGCGGGTCATCCACACGCCGAGAAGCAAAAGCGGGGCTCACGCGATCAAAGAGGCCGTGACCGGAATCGAACCGGCGTAACTCGCTTTGCAGGCGAGTCCCTCAACCACTCGGGCACACGGCCGTGTGCTTGCTACTGAGGAAACCGTAGGCCGCCTCACCCCCCACCACCAAGGGAATCGGGCACCCCGCAATACGACTGCCACACCCCGTTCACAGACGTACGACCAAGGGACCACACCAGGTCCCGCCCATCGACAGGGTTCAAGCGGGTCTATGCCCCTTACCCTTGGCCCATGACCGCCCCTGATTCGCGTGACACCGATGTCACGCCGCCGCCCCCTGTCCCCGGCCCCCACCTCGGAGTCGAGCTCCCCGAGCTGGAGCCTCTGGGCGGGGTTCTTGATCGGACATATCGGGCGCTGAGTATCGGCATCATCGCGGTCGTCCTGCTCATCGCCTTCGAGGCGACCGCCGTCGGTACCGCGATGCCGGTCGCCGCCCGGGAGCTGGACGGTGTCGGCCTGTACGCCTTCGCCTTCTCCTCGTACTTCACCACCAGCCTCTTCGCCATGGTGCTCTCCGGCCAGTGGGCCGACCGGGACGGGCCGCTGCGCCCCCTCGCCACCGGCATCTTCGCCTTCGCGGTCGGACTGATGCTCTCCGGCACCGCCAGCACCATGTGGCTGTTCATCGCGGGCCGGGCCGTCCAGGGGTTCGGCGGCGGGCTGGTCATCGTCGCGCTGTACGTGGTCATCGGGCGCGCCTACCCGGAGCGGCTGCGGCCCGCCATCCTGGCCGCCTTCGCCGCGAGCTGGGTGATCCCGTCCGTCGTCGGACCGCTCGCCTCCGGCACGGTCACCGAGCAGCTCGGCTGGCGCTGGGTGTTCGTCGGCATCCCCGCCCTCGTCGTCTTCCCGCTGGCCCTCGCCCTGCCCGCGATCCGGCGCATGGCGTCGGGACCGGCCGATCCGTCCGCCACCCGGCCGACGTTCGACGCCCGGCGGATCCGGCTGGCGCTGGGCATCTCGATCGGTGCCGGTCTGGTCCAGTTCGCGGCCCAGGACCTGAGCTGGCTCTCGCTGCTGCCCGGCGCGCTGGGCGCCGCGCTGGTGGTGCCCGCGGTGCTGGGGCTGCTGCCGAAGGGGACCTACCGGGCGGCGCGCGGGCTGCCCTCCGTGATCCTGCTCCGGGGTCTGGCCGCCGGTTCCTTCATCGCCGCCGAGTCCTTCATCCCGCTGATGCTGGTCACCCAGCGCGGTCTCTCCCCCACCATGGCCGGGCTCTCCCTGGCGGTCGGGGGCCTGACCTGGGCGACGGGTTCCTTCATCCAGTCCCGCCCGCGGCTGGAGCCCTACCGCGAGCGGCTGATGGTGCTCGGCATGGTCCTCGCGGCGGCGGCGATAGCGGCGGCACCGAGTGTGCTGATCGACTCGGTGCCGGTCTGGGTCGTGGCTGTGGCCTGGGGCTTCGGCTGCCTGGGCATGGGCATGGTGATCTCCCCGTCGAGCGTGCTGCTGCTGAAGCTCTCCGCTCCGGAGGAGGCGGGCGCGAACTCGGCCTCGCTCCAGATCTCGGACGGGCTCTCGAACGTCGTGCTGCTCGCGACGGGCGGCGCCGCCTTCGCCGCGCTGGGCGGCGGCTCGATCGCGGGCCACACGGCCACGGCGGCGGGCGAGTCGCATCCGGCGGCCTTCGCGGCGGTCTTCCTGCCGATGGCGCTGGTTGCGCTGGCGGGGGCGTGGGTGGCGACGAGGCTGCGGGTTCCCGAAGCAACCTGACCCCGACTGGTACGGAACGCTTTGTGTTCGACGTCTGCCAGGGGGCTCTCGACGTGCCCAAGATCGCCGCGAGGTTGCCCGAGTTCGCCCGTCTGTGAGGCACATCTCAACCGCCGCCCCACCGGGCCCGCCCGGCTCGGGGCGGCGTCGGCGCACCGGTAGGGTGGCCCGGTTGTCATACCCGTGAGTGCCCTACCCGTGCCCCTGGACGAGCGTCGAACCCGGAGACCGTGACTACTACAGCCTCCCCCTCCCACCACCTTTCCCCCGCCTTCCCCGGCCGCGCCCCCTGGGGCACCGCCAACAAGCTGCGCGCCTGGCAGCAGGCGGCCATGGAGAGATACCTCCAGGAGCAGCCGCGCGACTTCCTCGCGGTCGCCACCCCCGGCGCCGGCAAGACGACCTTCGCGCTCACCCTCGCCTCCTGGCTGCTGCACCACCACGTGGTCCAGCAGGTGACCGTCGTCGCGCCCACCGAGCATCTGAAGAAGCAGTGGGCCGCCGCCGCCGCGCGCGTGGGGATCAAGCTCGATCCCGACTACAGCGCCGGGCCGCTCAGCAAGGAGTACCACGGCGTCGCGGTGACCTACGCGGGCGTCGGGGTCCGGCCCATGCTGCACCGCAACCGCTGTGAGCAGCGCAAGACGCTGGTCATCCTCGACGAGATCCACCACGCCGGTGACTCCAAGTCGTGGGGTGAGGCATGTCAGGAGGCGTTCGACCCGGCGACCCGTCGGCTGACGCTGACCGGGACGCCCTTCCGGTCGGACACCAACCCCATCCCCTTCGTGGCGTACGAGGAGGGCAACGACGGCATCCGGCGTTCGTCCGCCGACTACACCTACGGCTACGGGAACGCCCTCGCCGACGGCGTCGTCCGGCCGGTCATATTCCTCAGCTACAGCGGCAACATGCGCTGGCGCACCAAGGCCGGTGACGAGATCGCCGCCCGGCTCGGCGAGCCGATGACCAAGGACGCCATCTCGCAGGCGTGGCGCACCGCGCTCGACGCCCGCGGCGAGTGGATGCCGAACGTACTGCGCGCCGCCGATCAGCGACTCGGTGAGGTCCGTAAGTCGATTCCGGACGCGGGCGGACTGGTCATCGCGTCGGACCAGGACTCGGCCCGCGCGTACGCCAAGCTCATCCGTGAGATCACCGGCACGAAGGCGACCGTCGTCCTCTCCGACGACACTGGTGCGTCCAAGCGCATCGACGAGTTCAGCGAGAGCGAAGACCGCTGGATGGTCGCCGTCCGGATGGTGTCCGAAGGTGTCGATGTGCCGCGTCTCGCCGTCGGCGTCTACGCCACGACGATCTCCACACCGCTGTTCTTCGCGCAGGCCGTGGGCCGTTTCGTGCGGTCGCGGCGGCGCGGCGAGACCGCGTCGGTCTTCCTGCCCACCATCCCCATGCTGCTCTCCTTCGCCAATGAGATGGAGGTCGAGCGCGATCATGTGCTCGACCGGCCGAAGAAGGAGAACGAGGACGACCCGTACGCCGAGTCCGAGCAGGAGATGGACGAGGCCAACAAGGAGCAGGACGAGGACACCGGCGAACAGGACAGTCTGCCGTTCGAGGCGCTGGAGTCGGACGCCGTCTTCGACCGGGTCATGTACAACGGCGCCGAGTTCGGGATGCAGGCCCACCCGGGGAGTGAGGAGGAGCAGGACTACCTCGGCATCCCCGGGCTGCTCGAACCCGATCAGGTGCAGATGCTGCTGCAGAAGCGGCAGGCCCGGCAGATCGCCCACAGCCGGAAGAAGCCGGACACCGAGGCCGATCTGCTGGAGCTGCCCGCCGAGCGCCGGCCCGTCGTCTCCCACAAGGAACTCCTGGAACTGCGGAAGCAGTTGAACACCATGGTCGGCGCGTACGTCCATCAGAGCGGTAAGCCGCATGGAGTGATCCACACGGAGCTGCGGCGCGTCTGCGGCGGCCCGCCGAGCGCGGAGGCCACGGCCGGACAGCTCCGGGAGCGGATCAAGAAGGTGCAGGAGTGGGCCACTCGGATGCGCTGAGGCCCCGTACCGCGGTGGGAGTGGTGTGAGTGGCGGGAGTGGTGTGAGCGGTACGGGTGGCGAGACACCCGTGTGCCCCGGTGGGTGACCCGGCGTGTGCCCCGGTGCGGCGGCGGGGCACCGGCGCGCGGCCCGTACGGAGCGCCCCGCCCGCCCCCGGGGCCCGGTTCCGCCCCGGGGCCTGGGACCGCCGCTCGGACCGGTTCCGCCCCGGGACCGCCTCCGGGCCCGCCCGGCCCCACCCCACCTCCCCCACGCGCGCCGTTCAGGCACGACGCCCGGTTCACGCCATCACGCCCGCCCGAATTCCGTGATCGATGGCCTGAACTCCCATGATCCCGGCCGATATCACGCCCGCCCGCCCGGATTCTGGACGAGGTCTTCCGCTGAGCGGACCGGCTCGCTACTGTCCCCGACAATGCAAACGCCCCGTGGCAGTGCGGCCGCGGAGCCAAGCCGGTGTGCCATGGCCTGCCGACGGGGGGCTTCTGGGCGTGGCACCGATGGGACCGGGGCCACGCTGCCGGCCATGGGTCCGCCGTCACTCACTCCGAACTCCGAAGGAGAGGGCGTCGTGACCGCGGAGACCTCCCAGACGCTCGACCGGGGACTACGTGTCCTCAAGCTGCTCGCCGACACCGACCACGGGCTGACCGTCACCGAGCTGTCCAACAGACTCGGCGTCAACCGAACCGTTGTCTACCGCCTGCTCGCCACCCTGGAGCAGCATGCCCTCGTCCGCCGTGATCTCGGCGGCCGGGCCCGAGTGGGACTCGGTGTGCTGCGGCTCGGCCGCCAGGTGCACCCACTCGTACGGGAGGCCGCGATGCCCGCGCTGCGCGCCCTCGCCGAGGACATAGGCGCCACGGCCCACCTCACCCTGGTCGACGGGGCCGAGGCGCTCGCCGTCGCCGTGGTCGAGCCGACCTGGACGGACTATCACGTGGCCTACCGGGCGGGGTTCCGGCATCCGCTGGACCGTGGCGCGGCGGGCCGGGCGATACTCGCCGCCCGCCAGGGCAACGCCGACGACCCCGGCTACACCCTGACCCACGGCGAGCTGGAGGCGGGCGCCTGCGGGGCCGCCGCACCCCTGGTGGGGGTGACCGGGATAGAGGGCAGCGTGGGTGTGGTGATGCTCGCGGACTCCGTTCCGGAGCGGGTCGGCCCCCGAGTGGTGGACGCCGCCCGGGAGGTCGCGGACGCGCTCCGCTGACGTCCGCGCGCCCCGGCCCCCGAACAGGGTGGCCGGGGGTGGGCCGGGCGATCCGGGGGCGTCCGCCCCGCTAGATTGGCACCGTGCTTTCCAGTCTCTCGCGTACCCGTGCCCTGCTCCTCAGTGCCGTCCCCGTCGCCGCGCTCCTCGCCGTGGCCGCGTTCGCGCCGCTGCCGTATGTCATCGCGAGGCCCGGCGAGACCGCTGACGTGCTGGGGGAGTACCAGGGCAGCCCGGTCATCTCCATCACCGGAGCGCCCGTCCGCCCGTCGACCGGGGCGCTGCGGATGACCACCATCGTCGCGACCGGGCCCTCCGCCGACGTGGACCTGTCGGATGTCTCGGATAGCTGGTTCCGGGACGACCGGGCGGTGCTGCCGCGCGACTCCGTTTACCCGGCCGGCAAATCGGACGACGAGGTCAGCGAGCACAACCTCAAGGACATGGCCGACTCCCAGCACGAGGCGACCCGGGCCGCCCTCGGCTATCTCGGCGAGGACCCGGCGAAGGTGAAGGTCACCCTGCGGCTGGGCACCATCGGCGGCCCCAGCGCCGGACTGCTGCTCTCCCTCGGCATCGTCGACAAGCTCGAAGGGAACGGCTCCGGCGGCGATCTGACCGGTGGCCGCAGCATCGCGGGTACGGGGACGATCGACGCGGCCGGCAAGGTCGGCTCGGTCGGCGGGGTCGCGCTCAAGACGCAGGCGGCCAAGCGGGACGGGGCGACCGTGTTCCTCGTGCCGAAGGCGGAGTGCTCGGACGCCCGCGCCGGAGTGTCCGACGGGCTCCGGCTGATCCCCGTCACGACACTGAAGGGCACGGTGGAATCGCTCCGGGCGCTGGAGAAGGGCGGCGACGTACCGTCCTGCTGATCGCGCAGGTGTACGGACAGATGTACGGGCAGGTGTACGGGAGCCTCCCGGCCGGCCGGGACGGCCACTCGCCCGGCCGCCGCAACTGGAGCCCGATCGCTCAGTTCCGGAGCCCGACCGCTCAGCCCGGAGCCCGGCCGCCGCAACTGGAGCCCGGCCGCTCAGTTCCGGAGCCCGACCGCTCAGCCCGGAGCCCGGCCGCCGCAACTGGAGCCCGGCCGCTCAGCCCGGAGCCCGGCCGCCGCAACTGGAGCCCGGCCGCTCAGCCCGGCGCCGGCTGCTCCGCACGGTCCGCACGGGCCGCGCCCGCCACGCCACCCGGCGTCACATTCAGCTCCCGCCAGCAGGGGAACACCATGGCCGGCACCAGCGCCGCGGCGTAGAGCCCGCCCACGACCAGCAGCGCCGTCCCCAGCCCCACCCCTTCGATCAGCAGCCCCGCCGCCAGACCGCCCAGAGGCGTCGTCATCAGGGCGCCCGCCGTCCCCACACCCGCGACCCGGCTGCGCAGCTCGTCCGGGACGCGTTCGAACATCACCGTCGTCAGGATCGGGTTCAGCATCCCCGCCGCGAGTCCGCCCGCCGCCAAGGTCACCGCCAGCGGCGCCGTGCCGTCCGTCAGGGCCGCCACCACGAACCGGGGCGCCCCGCAGAGCAGGAACGCCACCGTGAACACCACCCGGCGCGGGAACCGGTGCCCGACCGCCCCGTACAACACCGCCCCCAGCAGCGCGAACCCGGCGAACAGGGCGACCAGCAGGCCCAGTTCGCCCGCGCCGCCGAGGTTGTCCTTGGCGTGCACCGGCAGCAGGACCGCGCTCCAGCCCTGGTCCAGGCCGTTGGTGAACATCACCGTCAGCAGCACGGCCAGCAGCATCCGCTGACGCAGGAGGAAGGCGTACCCCTCGCGCAGTTCGGCCCGGTACCCGGCGAACGAGACGGGCGCGGCGGACCTGCGTGGTTCGGTCGCGCGCACTCTCCGTACGCCGAGGAAGACCAGCAGCGCCGAGATGGCGAAGGTCGCCGCGTCCAGCAGCAGGACCACCTCGGCGCCGGTCAGCGCGATCAGGACGCCGGCGAGTGCGGCCCCGGCCATCCGGGCGGCGCGCGAGACCGCGTCGAAGGCGCTGGCCGCCCGGGGGAGCGGGGTACCCGCCGCCACCGCGAGGTCCGGCAGCATGACATGGCGCGCGGTCTCGCCGGGGGCGTGGAACAGTCCGGTGACGCCCATCAGCGCGCACAGCGCCCAGAAGGGCAGCGCGCCCGCGAAATGCAGCAGCGGGATGGCGAGGACGGCGAGGGCACAGATGAGGTCGGACGCGATGCTGACCCGGCGCCGGCCGACGCGGTCGATGACCGGGCCGCCCGCGATGGCCGAGACCACCACGGGGAGGGTGGCGCAGAAGGCGACCAGACCGGCCTTGGCGGGGCTGCCGGTGGTCTCCAGGGCGAACCAGGGGACTCCGACGAGGGTCAGTGAATTACCCGTGATGGAGACGGCGTTGGCGGCCAGCGCATGGATGAGCGGCCCCCGCCTCTGCCCCGGTTCCGCCCCCGAGCGGTCCCCGGAGCCCGCCCCCTCCTCCGGTCCCGGCCCAGCCGCCACCGCACGGGGTACGGGCAACGATCCGTCCGGTGCGGGCGCCGATCCTTGCGGTTGCCGTTGCGGTGCGGGCGCCGATCCTTGCGGTAAGGGCTCCGATCCGTGGGGTACGGGCAACGGTTCGGGTGGCCCGGGCATTGGCTCGGGTGGTCCGGGTATTGGCTCGGGCCCGGGTATGCCGGTGGCAGCCATGGCCGGGGGACCTCCTCAGTCGGCCGAGCGGGGGAAGGCGTGCAGATGCATCCGGACCTGGGCCGCCTCCGGTGTCCCCGGCGCCGGCTCCAGCTCCCGGTAGCTCTCGATGACCGCGTGGACCTTCTTGTTCAGCTCATTCGCCTGGGCCGGGGTGAGCCGGAGCGTGAAGTCGCTGAGGTCCGAGCTGCGCCGCCAGCTCTCGGGCCATTCGCGCGAGGTGCCGAGCCAGGTGCCGACCTCCTCGGTGTGCTGGTTCGCGACCTCGTGCAGGAAGAGGTTCGCGGCACCGCGCACCGCCGGATCGGGATCGTCGAACAGCGTGTGGTCGATGCTCGACCCATCGGCGGTGGCCTGCCACCAGCGCTCGCGCCCCTTGCCGCGCCCGGGGTCGTCCGTGACGAATCCGTACGCGGCGAGCTGGCGCAGGTGGTAGCTGGTGGAGCCGCTGGACTCGCCCAGCCGCTCGGCGAGCCGGGACGCGGTCGCGGGCCCGTCGTGCCGCAGGATCGACAGCAGCCGCATCCGCAGGGGGTGCGCCAGACCGCGCAGGGACCGCGGGTCGAGCGGCCGATAGCGGGGCTCGTCCGGGGCGTCGTGCCGGACCTCTCGCCGCCCCTCTTCCGCTGCCCCTGCTGCTCCCGCCGCTTCAGGTGTTCCAGGTGCTTCAGGTGCTTCTTCTGGGGGGTTCTTCGGGCGCATACTCCAAAGGTAGCTTTGCAAAGAAAGTGTTGCAACGGTTTCTTTGCAAGTTACGGCCTTCGCCCCTGGTAGCTCCCGCTCACCCCTCCCGGATGAACCCCGCCCCGATCAGCCAGTCCTTCGCCACCTCGTGCGGATCCTCGCCCCCCACATCCACCTTCGCGTTCAGCTCCTGCGCCACCGCCGTCGTGAGCCGCGCGCTCAGCGGGTTCAGCAGCCCCGCGATGGCCGGCCACTTCTCGATCGTCGCGCTGTGGATCGCGGGCGCCGCGTTGTAGTTGGGGAAGAAGTGCCGGTCATCGGCGAGGGTGTCGAGATCGAGCGACGCGATCCGGCCGTCCGTGGTGAACGCCTCGCCCAGCAGGCACGAGTTGGACTTCGACACCTGCGTGTAGATGATCCCGGCGTCCATCTTCTTGATGTTCCCCGGAGGGATGCTCATCCCGTACGCCCGCTCCATGCCCGGCAGCCCGTCCTCGCGGGACGCGAACTCGTTCTCCACGCAGATCGTCACCGCCGAGGGGTCCTTCTTCGCCAGCGCCGCCACATCGGACAGGGTCCGGAGCCGGTACTTCGCGTTGTTCTTCTTGCTGATCGCCAGCGTGTAGGTGTTGTTGAGCGACGACTGCGGCAGCCAGGTGACCCCGTGCCGCAGATCCTCGTCGTGCACCGCCCGCCACTGCTCCTCCGGGTCCACGATCGGCTTCTGGTGACCCAGGTAGGTGATCCAGGCGGTGCCGGTGTACTCGTACATCGCGTCCGCGTCCCCGTTGATGATCGCCTCGCGGGCGCTGATCGACCCGGGCAGGTTCGTCCGGTCCAGCACCTCCGCGCCCGCCGCCTTGAAGATCAGGCCGATCATCTGGCCCAGGATGATGTTCTCGCTGAAGTTCTTGGACGTGACGGTGAGGGAGGCGCCCTTGAGGGGCTCGCCCGCGCCGACCGACCCCGGCTTGACGTCGTCCACCAGCGGCGAACCGCTCTTGAGCCCGCAGCCGGACACCAAGGCCGATACGGCGACGAGCGACACCACCACCGCCCGCGCACCCCGTACCCGTACCCGTACGCCTCCCACCCGCGCACCCCGCGCCCGTCCATGATTAGCCACCCCACCACCCATCAGTCCGTCTCCAGTCCGCGCGGTGTCAGCACGAGTTCCGCCAGCGAGGCGAGCCAGTCCACCAGCAGCGCCAGGACCACCGTGAGCACCGAGCCGATGATCAGGACCGGCATCCGCTGGGTCTGGATGCCCGAGGTGATCAGGTCGCCGAGACCACCGCCGCCGCCGAAGGTCGCCAGCGTCGCCGTGCCCACGTTCAGCACGAGGGCGGTCCGCACCCCCGCCAGGATCAGCGGCACCGCCAGTGGCAGTTCCACTTTGCGCAGCGTCCCGGCCGCCGACATCCCGATCCCGCGTGACGCCTCCACCAGTTGGGGATCGATCGCCTTCAGACCGGCCACGGTGTTGGAGAGCACCGGCAGCACCGCGTAGATCACCATGCCGGTGATCGCGGTCGACGGGCCGATCCCCAGCCAGATCACCAGCAGCGCCAGCAGACCGATCGCCGGAGTCGCCTGACCGATGTTGGCGACCGTGGTGACCAGCGGGGCCGCGCCGCTGAGTCGGCGCCGGGTGAGCGCGATGCCCAGCGGGATGGCGATGATCAGCACCCAGAAGGTGGAGATCGCGGTGAGCTGTACATGCTGCCAGAGCCGCAGCCGGACATTTCCCCCGGTGAGGGAGTTCTCGGCGATGGTGTCGAGCGGGATGTTGGTGATCCAGAGGTAGGTGGCCAGCAGCACCAGGGCCATGGCCGAGGGCAGGAACACCAGCTTCTGCCAGGTGATCCGTCGGGCGGGCGGCCGGTTCCGCGAATCCGACGCCGAATTCGACTCCGGATCCGGGCCCGCTGCCATGGCTTCGTCGGCGTCGAGGGGCCCGAGCTCCTCCGGCGACCGCCCCGGGGCCGTACTCACGCCCCGCCCTCCAGCTCCACCTCGGTCTGATGCGTCCGCAGCTCCTCCAGGTCGTGCTGGTGCTCGATCGCCGCCAGCCGGTCGGCCTCCAGGAGTTCCTGTACGGAGTTCATCAGGGTCTCCATGTCGACAACGCCGATGAACTCGCCCCGCCGCCCCGTCACCGCGACCCTGCCGCCGGAGTCGATGAGCACCGCCTCCAGCGCGTCCCGCAGTGTCGCGTCCCGGGTCACCGTGTCGTGCACGAGTTGTCCGGCGCGGGCCAGCGAGCCCTTGGCGCGCATCAGATCGCCGCGCCGCAGCCATTTGTACGGACGGCCGCGCCGGTCCAGCATCAGCAGTTCGTTCTGGGACTCGGTGCGCAGCTTGTTGAAGATCGATTGGAGCGGGTCGTCCACCGTGACGGTCGGGAAGTCGGCCATCTGCACATCCCGTACGCGGGTGAGGTTGAGCCGCTTCAGGGCCGCGCCCGCGCCGACGAAGCCGGAGACGAAGTCGTCCGTCGGGTTGGTGAGGATGGCCTCCGGGGTGTCGAACTGGGCGATGTGCGACCGCTCCCGCAGGACCGCGATCCGGTCGCCGAGTTTGATCGCCTCATTGAAGTCATGGGTGACGAAGACGATCGTCTTATGCAGTTCGTGCTGGAGTCTGATCAATTCGTCCTGAAGATGATCGCGAGTGATCGGATCGACCGCCCCGAAGGGCTCGTCCATCAGGAGTACGGGAGGGTCCGCGGCGAGCGCCCGTGCCACCCCCACCCGCTGTTGCTGGCCACCGGAGAGGCGGCGCGGATAGCGGTCGTGGAACTCCCGGGGGTCGAGTCCCACCAGATCAAGCATTTCCTCGACCCGGTCCTTCACCCGCGTCTTCGACCAGCCGATCATCTTCGGCACCAGCGCGATGTTCTCCGCGACCGTCATATGGGGGAAGAGGCCGGAGGACTGGATCGCGTAGCCGATCTTCCGGCGCAGCCGGACCGGGTCGATGTCGGTGACGTCCTCGTCGCCGATCCTGATCCGCCCGGACGTCGGCTCGATCAGCCGGTTGATCATCTTCAGGGTGGTGGACTTCCCGCAGCCGGAGGGGCCGACGAAGATCACCGTCTCGCCGGGCCTGATCTCCAGGGAGACGTTGTCCACGGCGGGTCCGGAGGTGCCCGGATAGCGTTTGGTGAGATTCTCCAGCTCGATCCCGGCACCTGAGGTCGAACCGCGGGTGGTTCCTGAGGCGCCCGAGGTGCCTGAAGTCCTTGAAGTCCCGGTGCCTGAAGTCCCGGCGCCTGAGACCGAGGCCCCAGCGGCCCCGGACCCGCCCGCCCCCGGGGCCCCCGAAGCCCCGTTCCCGTCCTGTCCCGGCGTCTCAGTCACGGATTCCCCTCGGGATGGTCAGCCGGCCGAGCAGGACGTACGCCGCGTCGAAGAGCAGCGCGAGAATGACGATGCCGATCGTCCCGGCGAGCACCTGGTTGATCGCGTTGGCGCTGCCGAGCGAGGCGATGCCCCGGAAGATCTCATTGCCGAGACCGGGCCCTGAGGCGTACGCGGCGATGGCGGCGATCCCCATCAGCATCTGGGTGGAGACCCTGATCGCGATGAGGATCGGCGGCCAGGCGAGCGGCAGTTCCACCCGCGCCAGCCGGGCCGTACGGGACATCCCGATGCCCTTCGCCGCGTCGACCAGCGCGGGATCGACCCCGCGCAGCCCCACGATGGAGTTGCGGACGATGGGCAGCAGCCCGTACAGCGTCAGGGCGATCACGGTCGGTGGCACACCCAGTCCGACCAGGGGGATCAGCAGACCGATCAGGGCGAGGGACGGCACGGTCAGGATCGCCGCCGTGGAGGTGATGGCGAGGCTTCCGCCCCAGGCGCTGCGGTAGCTCACCAGACCGATCAGGACGCCCAGCAGGGTGGCGATCACCATGCACTGGAAGACGACGCTGGCGTGTTGATAAGCGTCGGTCAGCAACTGCTGGTGGCGGGTGCCCACGTACTCCCAGAAGCTCACCGACGCTCCCTCCACTCTCCTCGGCCGGGAGCCGGGCCGTTGCGCCCCCGGCGGTCAGCCCGGTTCAGCACGGTCGGTCCGGTCAGTCCGGTTCGTCCGCCGCGGCCTGCTCCACCAGCGGGATGATCCGCAGCGGTACGGGGTTCTCCATGACGATCGCTGTGGAGGCCCGCACGATGCCATCAAATCCGACAACCCGGTCGATCACCCGCTGAAGATCGGCGTTGGAGCGGGCCACCAGCCGGCAGAACATGTCACCGTGACCGGTGGTGGTGTGCAGCTCCAGCACTTCCGGCACACCGCCCAAATGAGCCCGTACATCGGCGCCTTGGCCCTGCTTGATCTCCAGCGTGGCGAACGCGGTGACGGGATAGCCGAGCGCGGCCGGGTCCACATCGGGCCCGAAGCCCCGGATGACTCCATTGGACTGAAGCCGGTCCAGCCGCGCCTGGACGGTGCCCCGGGCCACCCCCAGCCGGCGGGACGCCTCCAGGACGCCGATCCGGGGCTCACGCGCCAGCAGCACGATGAGCCGGCCGTCCAGATGATCGATCGCCATAGGGGCTCCTGTGATGGTCATCATGTACAGATAGCCCCACCATCCTCGGACAGCGGTCTACATATTGCCCAGTGGAAGCGCGAAGTGTTGCGCACCTTGTGGAACGGGTGGAGCCTTTCCACATGACTGAGACCATTGATCACCACCCCACCACCGCGCGCGAGGCCGACCCCTTCCCGGTGAAGGGAATGGACGCGGTCGTCTTCGCCGTGGGCAACGCCAAGCAGGCCGCGCACTACTACTCCACGGCGTTCGGCATGAAGCTCGTCGCCTACGCGGGGCCGGAGAACGGCACCCGCGAGACCGCGAGTTACGTACTGGAGAACGGATCGGCGCGGTTCGTCTTCACCTCCGTCATCAAGCAGTCCACCGACGCCGGCCGATTCCTCGCCGACCATGTCGCCGAGCACGGTGACGGAGTCATCGACCTGGCCATCGAGGTGCCGGACGCACGCGCCGCCTACGCGTACGCCACCGAGCACGGCGCCCGGGGCATCACCGAGCCGTACGAGGTCAAGGACGAGCACGGCACCGTGGTGCTGGCCGCCATCGCCACGTACGGCAAGACCCGGCACACCCTGGTCGACCGCTCCGGCTACGACGGCCCCTATCTGCCCGGCTTCGCCGCCGCCACCCCCGTCGTGGAGCCGCCCGCGAAGCGGACCTTCCAGGCCATCGACCACTGCGTCGGCAATGTCGAACTCGGCCGGATGAACGAGTGGGTGGCCTTCTACAACAAGGTCATGGGCTTCACCAATATGAAGGAGTTCGTCGGCGACGACATCGCCACCGAGTACTCCGCCCTGATGTCGAAGGTCGTCGCCGACGGCACGCTGAAGGTGAAGTTCCCGATCAACGAACCCGCCATCGCGAAGAAGAAGTCGCAGATCGACGAGTACCTGGAGTTCTACGGCGGCGCCGGGGTCCAGCACATCGCGCTCGCGACCAATGACATCGTCGCGACCGTACGGGCCATGCGGGCGTCCGGCGTGCAGTTCCTGGACACCCCCGACTCGTACTACGACACCCTCGGCGAGTGGGCCGGTGAGACCCGGGTGCCGGTCGAGACCCTGCGCGAACTGAAGATCCTGGTCGACCGCGACGAGGACGGCTATCTGCTCCAGATCTTCACCAAGCCGGTCCAGGACCGGCCGACGGTCTTCTTCGAGATGATCGAACGGCACGGCTCGATGGGCTTCGGCAAGGGCAACTTCAAGGCGCTCTTCCAGGCGATCGAGCGCGAGCAGGAGAAGCGCGGCAACCTCTGACCACGCGGTCTCCAGCGGTCGTACGACCGTCCCCGGCAGCCGTACGAGGACACTCCCGGCAGTCGTACGGGGACACCCCCGGCGGCCGCACGGGGACGCTCCCGGCAGTCGTACGGCGGTCGTACGGCTGCCGGGGCCGGAGGGACCTGAGCGGGAGGACCGGGGCCCCCGCCCGGCCCTCCGCGCGGGCCGCCTGCCACGATCAGGTCGTGTGCGCACATGTGATGATCGCCGAGGATGACGAGAAGCAGGCCGAACTGATCCGCCGCTATCTCGAACGGGAGGGCCACACGGTCACGCTCGTCCGGGACGGCCGCGCGACTGTTGAATCGGTCCGCCACCGAGCGCCTGACCTGCTGCTTCTCGATGTGATGATGCCCAAGGTCGACGGTCTCGACGTGCTGCGCATCCTGCGGGCCGAGGAGTACGGCCTCCCGGTGCTGATGCTCACGGCCCGCTCCACCGAGGACGATCTGCTGCTCGGACTCGACCTCGGCGCCGACGACTACATGACCAAGCCGTACAGCCCGCGCGAGCTGATGGCCCGGGTCCGCACCCTGCTGCGCCGCGCCGGCCCCACCACCCCGGCCGCCGCGCCGGCCCCCGCCGAACCGCTGCTGGCCGTGGGCACTCTCGTCATCGATCCGGCGCGGCACGAGATCACGGTCGACGGCGTACGGATCGACTGCACACCCGGTGAGTTCCGCATCCTCGTGGCGATGGCCGCCGAACCGGGCCGGGTCTTCACCCGCCAGCGGCTCCTGGAGGAACTGCACGGCTTCGCCCGCTATATCGGCGACCGGACCGTGGACGTCCACATCATGAACCTCCGTAAGAAGATCGAACCGGCCCCGCGACGGCCCGTACGGCTGCTCACCGTCTTCGGCGTCGGATACAAACTCGCCGACCCGGCGCGCAAGACCGATACGACGGGCAAGTCCGGTACGACGGGGCCGGCCCGGTGAGCCGAGTGAGCCGAAGGGCCGCGCGGGGGTCGAAAGGGAGAACGCGCGGAGGTCCCGAGGTACGAGGGACCGAGCACGATCGACCGTCGGGGCACGCTGAGAGCGGCCCGGAGGCGAACCGAGGCCAAAAAGAGAAAGTCCCGCTGCGGAAGAGTCTGCTGGGGCGGCTGCTCGGTGTATCCGCCCTCGTCGCCGCCTGTTCGGTGACGGCCACCGCCTGGCTCGCCGTCCAGACCACCTCCGGCGCCATCAAACAGGAGCAGGGCCAGAACCTCACCGACGACGCCCGTATCCACGACACCCTGCGCGGTTACGCCGCGACCCACCCCCGGTGGGACGGTGTACGGGCGACCGTGGACCGGCTCGCCCAGGAGACCGGTCGGCGGATCGCCCTCACGACGCAGGATCGCCGGCCCATCGCGGACTCCGCCACCGAGCCCACTCCACCCGCGCTCCCCGAGCAGGCGTCCGCCGTGGTCGACCCGCTCAGCGCGGACACGGCCCTCGTCCCCACCACCCCGCACGGCGACGGTGGCGCCACGGACGGCATCGACGCCCGCGCGGTCGGCCCCTTCCGGCTGACCAAGGCCGAGAGCGACCGGTCGCGCAAGCTCGCCGCGAGCGCCGTGACCTGCCTCCGCGAGTGGGGTGTGACGGCCGACCCGATCGCCACCCCCAGCGGCCGTTCGCGGCTGCGGATCCTGGGCGGCGAGAGCGACCGCGTCGACGGCACCCGCTGTTCGCTCACGGCACTGGACGAGCCCACCCCCACCGAGGCCAAGGCGCTCGCCGAGCTCAACCGGATGTCCGACGACTGCCTCAAGCGGAAGAACCGGGACGGTGTGAAGCTGGGTCTTGACCTGTCCTGGCGGGGCGACGCCGATTCGCCGGGACGGCCCATGCCCGCCCCCGAGGTGCGGGAGAAGAGCCCGGCCCCGGTCGTACCGTCCGCAGCCGTGATGCCACGCGCCGATCTCGGCGCCGGGGCGCGCGCCCACATCGACGACCGGGAGGTCGCGACCTGTGTGGAACGCTCCCGCCGGGAACAGCTCGACTCCCATGTCTCCCCTCCCGCGCTGCTGTTCATCGCCGCCCCCGATGGGACGACCGTCCCCGGCTTCGACCTCTCCCCGGCGAACACCGCGCGCATCGTCGGTGTCGCCGCGCTCGTCCTGGCCCTGACCGTCGGCGCGACGCTGCTGGCCGCCACCCGGCTCGTCCGCCCGCTGCGCGCGCTCACCGGCGCGGCGCAGCGGATGAAGGACGGCGCCACGTCCGAGCCCGTACCGGTCACCACGGACAACGAGGTCGGCCGACTGGCCGCCGCCTTCAACGACATGGTCGCGCACCGGGCCCGGCTGGAGTCCCAGCGGCGGGCGATGGTCAGCGATGTGGCCCATGAGCTGCGTACCCCGCTGAGCAATATCCGCGGCTGGCTGGAGGCGGCGCAGGACGGACTGGCCGACCCCGACCCGGCGTTCGTCTCCTCGCTGCTGGAGGAGGCGGTCCAGCTCCAGCACATCATCGACGACCTCCAGGATCTGGCGGAGGCGGACGCGGGCGCGCTGCGGCTGCACCCCGAACCGGTCCGGATCGGCGAACTGCTCGGCCAGGTCGCCGCCGCGCACCAGGGCCGGGCGGACCAGGCGGCCGTCACCCTGACGGTCTCCGTGCCGGACCCGGCGCCCGCGCTGACGGCCGACCCCGTCCGGCTGCGCCAGGCGGTGGGCAATCTGGTCTCCAACGCCGTCCGGTACACACCGCGCGGGGGCACGGTCACGCTGCGGGCGTACGGGGTGGAGGGCGAGGTGGCCGTGGCGGTCACGGACACCGGGCGGGGCATCCCGGCCGAGGACCTGCCGTATGTCTTCGACCGTTTCTGGCGGGCGGAGAAGTCCCGGAACCGGCGTACCGGCGGCAGCGGACTCGGCCTCGCGATCGTACGGAAGCTGATGGAGGCGCACGGGGGTTCGGTGGGCGTGGCGAGTGCGGCGGGGGAGGGGGCGGTGTTCACCCTCCGGCTCCCCGGGTCCGGCCCGGTCCCCGACCCCGACCCGGACCCGGGCTCCGGACGGCCCTCCGCCGCCGCGGTCTCGGGGGCTGATACGGGGACGACAACGAGCTGACAGGTTCTTCATATCTTCAGTCCAGCCTGGCGTTCAGGCCGGAGAGGGCACGGCGCGCACGGTGTTCGTGCGGCGAATCCCCTTCCCGGCACCACTGACCCGAGCCGGACTGGAGCACTTCCTATGCGCCTGACCCATCGACTCTCCCCGCGTGCCCTGATGATCGCCACGATGACCGCGGCGGCCGTGCTCGCCCCCGCGACGAGCGCGTTCGCAGACGCGTCCCCGACACCGTCGGCCGCGCCGGCGAAGCCGTCTGCGCCCGCGAAGGTGGACCTCTCGGTCGAGCGCCCCGGCGCCGGGGCGAACGGAGCCGTGGTCACTCCGCGCGGCGGTGTGGCGGCGGGCGACAAGCCCGTGGTGGAGAGGGGTAAGGGCGGCCCGGTCACCACTCCGCGCGGCGGTGTCGCCGCGGGTGAAAAGCCCGTGGTGCAGGGCGGTAAGGACGGCGCGGTCACTCCGCGCGGCGGTGTCGCGGCGGGCGACAAGCCCGCGGTGGACCCGAAGAGGGCCACGCCGGCGCCGGCCGTCGGCCAGCCCGCGGCGGAGAGCAAGCGCGCTGGAGCCACCCGGCCGCCCCGGGGCGGTGTCGCCGCGGGCGACCGTCCGGCCGAGGTGAGCGGGAACTCCACCGCCGCCATCGCCGGATCGGCTATCGGCTTCGCGCTGCTGGCGGGCGCCGGCACGTTCGTGGTGCGCCGCCGCGCCACCGCCAACTGACCTCCGCCGCCCGTGTGACACCCGTGTGACCCCCGTGCCGGGGCCCCTGGCTCCACCGAGAAACGGAGCCGGTGGCCCCGGCACACCGGCCGTCCGCCCCTGGAGCCCGCTCTGATGCCTCGTTCGCCCCGAACGCCCCGTACTGCACCCTGCGCATCCCACGAATCCCGTGCATCCCACGCACCCCATGTGTCCCGTGCGCGCCTCCGGACCATCGCCGTGCCCGCGCTGCTCTGCCTCGCCCTCACCGCCACGGCCTGTTCGACCACCCCGACGCCGGCCGCGAAATCCGACCCCGCGACCTACGAGACCGCGAAGTCCGACGCCACGCAATCGGACTCCGCGAAATCCGGCACCTCGCCCACATCCCCGCCCACATCTCAAGGCGAGACCCCCGCGTCACCGTCCGGCCCTGCCGCCGCCGCTCCGGTCGAGGTGTCGATCCCCTCGATCAGCGTCACCAGCGCGCTGATGCGGCTCGGCCTCAACCCGGACGGCACGGTCGAGGTCCCGCCGCCCGAGAAGGGCATGACGGCGGGCTGGTACACGGGAGCGGCCGTCCCCGGTGAGCCCGGCCCGTCCGTGATCATCGGCCATAACGACACCAAGTTCGGCCGGGCCGTCTTCCACGACCTGAAGAAGATCGGCAAGGGCGCGGACATCACCGTACGCAACGACAAGGGCGCCATCGCGCGGTTCACGGTCACGGGTACGGAGACGGTCAGCAAGAAGGCGTTCCCGACGCAGCGGGTCTACGGCCCGACGAACGGCCGCGAGCTGCGGTTGATCACCTGCGACGGGGAGTTCGACGCGGCGGGGCACCCGGTGGACAACCTGATCGTCTACGCGAAGCTGGCGTAACGGCCGCCCCGCGCGGGCACCCCGGGGACGCCCCCGGGGCCCCGAGCCCTGGCCCCGGGACCCCCTGAGCCTCGCCCCCCCCGGGCTCCTGAGCCTCGCCCCCGGGATTCACCTCCCCACCCCTCCATTCCCCGCTGTCCCTCCACTCCCCACCGTCCCGTCCAGCCTGCTCGTCCCCTCCACCCCGGCCGCATCCCGCCGCGCACCACTCCCGGACTTCCCCTCCCTGCCCTCCCTACCCGTCATCTTCTTCGGCCCGCCCGGCGGCGGCTCCCCGAGCGCCGCCAGCGCGTTCCGTGCCAGCGGAGCCAGCAGCGGGGAGAAGTACGGGTTCACCCGGAGCGCCTGGCCGATATGGCGGCGGGCGGGCCCGTACCGGCCCCGGGCGCGTTCGATCTCGCCCCGGTGGTAGAGGATCAGCGGAGTCCGCAACCCCTCCACCGCCTTGCGCGCGTACGGCAGCGCGTCCTTCGACCGGCCCGCCTTGAAGAACGCCCAGCCCAACGCGTCGGCCAGTTGCGGAGTGCGGCGGCCCGCGATCCACTCCGGCCTGAGGCGGTCGATCGCCGACTCCGGCGCGCCGTGGTCGGCCTCCCAGCGGGCCAGGGTCAGATCGGTGTCCACCCCGTTCGCCGCCGCCTGCCCGGCCGCCGCCCGCATCGCCGCGTACTGCGCCTGCGCGTCCGTGTCGAGCCCGAGCGACTCGTACAACTCGCCCGTCTCCAGGGCGTATTCGGGCAGCGGGTGCCGCGCGAACGCCGCCCGGTAGTCGCGGAACGCCTCGTCCGTACGGCCCAGGGACGCCAGCGCCCGCGCCCGCGAGGCCAGCGCCGGATGGTGGTCCGGGACCAGCCGCAGCGCGTGGTCGTAGCTCTCGATCGCCTCAGCCGGCTCACCCCGCTCCCACGCCAGGTCCCCGAGCACGCGCAGCGCCACCGCCTTCTCCATGGGCCCCTGCGCGCCGCCCACCGCGTCGTACGCGTTCGCCGCCGCGTCCTCGCGCCAGCCGAGGTCGCGGTAGATCCGCGCGGAGGCGGCCCGCGCCCGCGAACCGGAGTGCAGCCGGGTGAGCCGGTCGAGGGACTTGCCCGCCGATTCGTAGTCACCGAGCCCGCTGTACGCGTCGATCAGTGCCGGATACACGGTCCACTGCCGTGGCCGCTGCTTCTCCGCCCGCTGCGCCCAGGTGCGGGCCGCGCGGAAGTCCTGGCGCGCGTTGGCGAGGGCGGCGAGACCGAGCAGCGCGTCCGTGTTTCCCCGGTCCCCGGGGCGCAGCTCCAGGGAGCGCCGCAGTGCGGTCTCCGCCTTCGGGAAGGAGGCCCAGTCGCCCAGCCGGGTGCCCCGCTCGGCGTATGCGGCCCCCAGGACCGCCCAGGATTCGTCGTCCCGGGGGCGGGCGCGCAGCCGGCGTTCTCGGTCGGTGATGAGAGCGTTCAGATCGGGCAGGGCGGCCGGTGCTCCCGCCGCGGCAGCCGCCCGGGCGCGGGCGGCAGGGGTCGGAGCGGGTCGGTCGTCCCGTCCGTCGCCGGGCGCGAGCACGATCACCCCGGTGACGAGCGTCGCGACGACCAGCGCCCCGACGGCGGCGTTCTTCAGGTGTTCGCTGTTCATGGCGCTCACTGTGCGTCAGTAATCAGTACATACGAAGAATGCTCCCGGTTCGTGAAGCGGAATGGCTGACGGGTTCACACCGATGGCCCCGGGTGCGACGCTGGGATCATGGACGACCTTCTCGAACGGCTGCGTGCCGGACTGCCCCCCGAGGCCCTGATCACCGACCCGGACGTCATGGTGTCGTACGGGAGTGACATGGCCAGCTTCTGCGCGGCGGGCACCCCCGCCGTCGTCGTGCTGCCGCGCACGGTCGAGCAGGTCCAGCACGTGATGCGGACGGCGACGGCGCTGCGGGTCCCGGTCGTCCCGCAGGGCGCCCGTACCGGACTCTCCGGCGCGGCCAACGCCACCGACGGCTGTGTGGTGCTCTCGCTGACGAAGATGGACCGCATCCTGGAGATCAGCCCGGTCGACCGGATCGCGGTCGTGGAGCCGGGAGTGATCAACGCGGTGCTCTCCCGCGCGGTGAACGAGTACGGCCTCTGCTACCCCCCGGACCCGTCGAGCTGGGAGACCTGCACCATCGGCGGGAACATCGGCACGGCCTCAGGCGGCCTGTGCTGTGTGAAGTACGGGGTGACGGCGGAGTATGTGCTCGGCCTGGAGGTGGTCCTCGCGGACGGGCGGCTGCTGAGCACCGGCCGCCGTACCGCCAAGGGGGTCGCCGGCTATGACCTCACCCGGCTCTTCGTCGGCTCCGAGGGCAGCCTCGGCATCGTCGTCAAGGCGGTGCTGGGCCTGCGCCCGCAGCCACCGGAGCAGTTGGTGCTGGGGGCGGAGTTCGACTCCGCCGCTGCGGCCTGCGACGCGATTTGCGCGATCATGGAACGCGGCCACACCCCGTCGCTGCTGGAGCTGATGGACCGTACGACGGTACGGGCGGTGAACGCGATGGCGCGGATGGGCCTGCCGGACACGACCGAGGCCCTGCTCCTCGTCGCCTTCGACACCCCGGATCCGGCGGCCGATCTGGCGGCGGTGGGCGAGCTGTGCCGGGCGGCCGGGGCGACCGAGGTCGTGCCCGCGGACACGGCGGCCGAGTCGGAGATGCTGCTGGAGGCGCGGCGGCTGGCGCTGCCCGCGCTGGAGAAGATCAAGTCGGCGACGATGATCGACGACGTCTGTGTGCCGAGATCGAAGCTGGGGGCGATGATCGACGGCACGGCGGCCATCGCGGCGAAGCACGGTCTGACGATCGGGGTCTGCGCCCACGCGGGCGACGGCAACACCCACCCGGTGGTCTGCTTCGACCACGCCGACGCGGACGAGTCCCGGCGCGCGCGGGAGTCGTTCGACGAAATCATGGCGCTCGGTCTTGAGCTGGGCGGCACGATCACGGGTGAACACGGCGTCGGCGTACTGAAGAAGGAGTGGCTGGCCCGCGAACTGGGGCCGGTGGGCGTGGAATTGCAGCGCGGGATCAAGCAGACCTTCGATCCGCTGGGCATCCTCAACCCCGGAAAGCTCTTCTGAGCCAAGGTGGCCCGATCCGCACTCGGACTCAAGTCCCTGCCTTACTCCGACCCTTGACGGGACGGGAGTTGGGCCCGGAGGACTAAGGCGAATGCCCGATGCCCCGGCCCGGCTCCCCCTCCTACCGTGGAACCACCGCAGCAGGTGAGAACCACTGAAGGAGGAGCCGTGCCGGCTCAGCTCGACCACACCATCGTCCAAAGCCGCGACCGTTTCGCCGGGGCCCGTTTCCTGGCCGACCTCATCGGCGAGCCGGAGCCCAAGCCGTTCGGTCCGTTCGCCTGCCTGCCGTTGACCGGTGGCGTCACCCTCGACTACCTCGACGCACCGGCAGGGCGCGAGATCGTCTCGCAACACCTCGCCTTCCTGGTCTCCGAGGAGGAGTTCGACACCATCTTCGGCAGGATCACCGACGGCGGAATCCCCTACTGGGCCGACCCGGCGCACGCCGAACCGCAGCGGATCAACCACAGCCACGGTGGCCGTGGGGTCTACATCGACGACCCCGACGGCCACTCGCTGGAGTTCCTCACCCACACGTACATCGTGGACTGAGCACCGGTCGGCATCAGGCATCGCCGTCGGGCGACTCGTCCGAGGGCCCGGGGGTCTCCTGACCGCGCGAGGGGGAGTGCCCACGGGCCCACAGGCCGTCGGCCTGATACGGCGCGAGCAGCTCGGCGAGCCCGTCGTCGATGCCGAGGTAATCGGCCTCCGAGCCCGGGGGCACCACCCGCAGGGTCCGCTCCAGCCAGGCCGACACCACGGCGGCGGACGCCTCCAGCAGGGCATCACCGTCAGGCGAACTGAGCGCCACCAGCACGACACCCCGCCCGTCCACCTTCGACGGCCAGACCCGCACATCACCGTGCCCGCAGGGCCGGAAGACCCCCTCCACCAGCAGCTCACGGGCGAAGGTCCACTTCACCGGGTTCTCCGAGCCGACATGGAAGACGACATGCACGGCGTACGGGTCCACCGTCCGATAGGTCAGCCGCGCGGGCACGGGAACGCTCCGCTCCGGCGACAGGACCAGCTTCAACTCCAGCTCGCGTTCGACGATCGAGTGCATGGTGAGCCCTCTTCTCCTGTACGTGTAACGGGCCCCGGATCAGGCCCTCGCAAGGAGAGAGCGGGGTGCCGCGCGACTATGACGCGACTTTCGGAAGAATCTTGATGTGACCGCCGTCACTCCGCCTGGCTCACCGTTTTCGGCCCTCCCGCCACCATCACGTGGGCAACAGTTCGGGCCACCAGGGCGGGACATGCTCCTCCGTACACACCCCCGGGCGATCGCTGGCGACGTTCGCCGGGGTCCCCAGCCAGGCGAAGTGCACCAGCACCAGCGCGACCATCGCCACCCCGAACACCACTCCGGGCACGACGACCCGCACCCCCCGAGACCTCCGTCGCACCACCCCGGCCGGTATCCCCCACGCCACCAGCCCGAGGAACATCCCGAAGACCACGGTCAGCAGCGGCTCCCACGTCCACCCGTCAAACAGACTCGGATGCTCCCGCAAAATCACCGCACAACTCCGCCGCGCCTCCCCCGACACCCACTGCGCCCCGTACCCGACACCGGCGCCACCGATGATGACGAGACAGCCGGTGGCCCAGGGGGGTTCTGATCTTTGTTGCTTCATGTTGGGGAGGGACGGCGGGGGGTGGGGGACGGGTTCCCGGAGGGGCGGAAGGCGGGGGGCGGGGGAGGCCCCGCGTGCGCGGGGACCTCTGCGTCGGTTTCCTTGGGCGAGACCTCGGTCGGGGACCAACCCCGCGCGTGCGGGGACCACCTGCGGGGCGGTCGTACGCAGCACGCCGCTATCGGACCAACCCCGCGCGTGCGGGGGCCACGCAGGGATGGGCGCTCAGATGCCCCTGTGGCAATGGACCAACCCCGCGCGTGCGGGGACCACCACACAGACCAGAACGCCTGAGCGAGTTGTGGGGGACCAACCCCGCGCGTGCGGGGACCACAGGCGGGCGAGGTTGACGGCGTTTCCGGTCCTAGGACCAACCCCGCGCGTGCGGGGACCACGGCAGCAGCAAGGGCGGCGCCGTCGGCAGGCTGGGACCAACCCCGCGCGTGCGGGGACCACTCCGGGCCACGGTGCCTGCGGTGGCCGCGACCGGGACTAACCCCGCGCGTGCGGGGACCACTATTGGAGGGGGATATTCCGGACTGGACAAGCGGGACCAACCCCGCGCGTGCGGGGACCACTCTTCGTGACCTGCGGCTTTATGCAGGCGGGGGCCGGTTTTTGCCCACTTCCCGAGATTCGGACATAGCTCTCTTCCCGCGTGTTGAGGGAGCATTCGGGGACCGTCATGGCCGAGTCACGTCGCCCAAAGAGCATGTCCAGCAACAACAATAGATGCTGGGCATGGCGCAGTTGGGCCGTGTACCTGACGGACCGCACCCCGCTGACCGGCGCCCCTATCACCGGATGGCCCGGGTGATAACCATCATGCGGAAACCGGGCGCCCCCTCCGTACGTTTGTCGGCAGGACGGGAGAACGCCACCCGCGTCCCTCCCGCACCGCATCGCCGTCCCTGTCGGCTGGCGGCCCGGCCCGGCCGGCGCCGCCCGCATCGAGGAGCACGACATGACGTCACAGCGAACCATCCTGGGGTGCGCCCTGGTCGCCGCGGCCACCACCGCGACCCTGCTCATCTCCCCCGCGGCGACGGCCGCACCCGCCCAGGCCCCCGCGTCCGCGCCCGGGGCATCCGCCGCCGCCCTCCCCGGGGACTTCGACGGCGACGGCCATCGCGACCTCGTCGTCGCCGCGCCCCTCGCCCAGGTGGGCCAGGCGGCGCGGGCGGGCAGCGTCGCAGTGCTTTACGGCTCGCCGAACGGCCCCATCACCGCGCGGAAGCAGACGTTCCACCAGAACGCGCCCGGTATACCCGATGAGGCCGAGCAGGACGACCGCTTCGGCGAGTCCCTGACCGTCGGCGACTTCGACCGGGACGGCTACAGCGATCTGGCCGTCGGCGCCCCCGGCGAGACCGGGCCCGTGGGTGGCCCCGAGGGCGTGGTCATGGTGATCTGGGGCGGCGCCGGGGGGCTGACGGACGCGGCGGCCGCGATCGTCGGCGCCTATCCCGGCGCCGAGTCCGGGCGGACCCTGGTGAACGGGGACTTCGACGGCGACGGGGACGTGGATCTCGCGTTCAACGAGGAGGACTCGACCGTGCGGGTGCTGTCCGGCCCGCTCCTGCGGAACGGCACACCTGCGGCGACCTACCGCCGGTGGGAGCTGGACCACCGGATCACCGATCTCGCCTCCGGCGACTTCAACGGTGACGGACGCGACGACCTCGTCGCCGCGCGGACACCGACGAGACCGGAGGAGGGCATCACCAAGCGCCAAACGGTCCATCTGACCGGCGGCCCCCAGGGCCTCTCCTACGAGTTCGCGTATGTGCGCACGGCGGACGACGCCCAGCCCCAGCCGTTCGTCGAGGCCGACGAGGTGGCCGTCGGCGATGTCAACGGGGACGGGTACGACGACATCGTGGCGGCCCGTCCCCGGGAGGGCACGGGAATCCCCGACCCCGAGCCGCCCGCCGCCCTCGGTGGCGGCGTCACCTATGTCCCCGGCTCCGCCACGGGCCCCCGCGGCGCGCTGGCCGTCCCGCTCAATCAGGACACCCCCGGAGTACCCGGCGCGGCCGAGGCCGGGGACCGCTTCGGCAGCGGCATCGCCGTCGCGGACCTCGACGGGGACGGCTATGCGGACCTCGCCGCGGGCGTCCCGGGCGAGGACTTCGCCGGGGTTGCCGGGGCCGACCACGGTGCCGTGGCGTTCCTGCGGGGCGGCGCCGGAGGGCCGACGGGCGCCGGGGCCGTGACACTCCACCAGAACACCCCGGGCGTCCCCGGCGCGGCCGAGGCCGGCGATCTCTTTGGGCGGGCCCTTCAGCCGGTCGACACCGACAGCGACGGAAAGCCCGAGCTGTACGCCGGGGCGCCCGGTGAGAACGCGAACGCCGGCGCGGTATGGGCCTTCGACGGCACCGCAGCCGGCCCGGTCGCGCCGGGCTCGGTCTCCTTCGGGCCGGGCGCCGTGGGCATCGCCCCCGGCCCTGGCGAGTTCGGGGCTGCGTTCCGGGACTAGGGAGTTTCTTTGCTCGGAGTTTCTTCGACTAGACGTTGCTGGACCGGGTGAGGGAGACCAGTCCAGCGAACGCCGAGGGGGAGAGCGGCAGGGCCGGTCCGGTCGGCGAGACAGCTAGCGGCTCAGGGGCTGATCTCTGTTGCTCCATCTGGGGGAGGCCCCGCGTGCGCGGGGACCACGACGCCAGGACGGTCTGCGCCGGCGACATCCTGGGAACACCCCCGCGTGCGCGGGGACCACGCCCCCTGCTGCGGGTTGTGGGCGATGGACCAGGGAACACCCCCGCGTGCGCGGGGACCACTGGGCACGTCACGGGCTGGCGAATCGTGGCATGGGAACACCCCCGCGTGCGCGGGGACCACGACGGTCCGCTACTCCGTATGCGGAGGGGGGCGGGAACACCCCCGCGTGCGCGGGGACCACTTCGGTGACGCGGTGGGGGAGATCAACCCCTGGGGAACACCCCCGCGTGCGCGGGGACCACTGAGACTCGCCGGGGTCCACGCCCGGGTGGAGGGGAACACCCCCGCGTGCGCGGGGACCACCTGCTGCCCTTTCCCCTGGGCCTCCCGGGTCTGGGAACACCCCCGCGTGCGCGGGGACCACGTGTAGAGTTGGGCGTCCTCGTAGGGCGCGATGGGAACACCCCCGCGTGCGCGGGGACCACCGCCCGAGCCTGGGCGGCGGTCACGGCTTCCCGGGAACACCCCCGCGTGCGCGGGGACCACCCTTCTTCGCCCGGAGCCTGCCCTGGATCGGGGGAACACCCCCGCGTGCGCGGGGACCACAGGCGGGCGGCGGCCACGTTCGGGTGGGTGGCGGGAACACCCCCGCGTGCGCGGGGACCACAGGCGGGCGGCGGCCACGTTCGGGTGGGTGGCGGGAACACCCCCGCGTGCGCGGGGACCACTCGCAGGTACACCCCGCCGAACGCGGCGGCCAGGGAACACCCCCGCGTGCGCGGGGACCACGACCAGATCGCCGTTCCACGTCACCCGGGCGCGGGAACACCCCCGCGTGCGCGGGGACCACCTTTCGCGACCTGCGGCTTTATACAGGCGGAGGCCGGTTTTTGCCCACTTCCCGAGATTCGGACATTGCTCTCTTCTAGTGCATTGAGGAAACGTGCGGGGTCGTCACCGCTGAACCACATTGCCCAGAGAGCAGGTCCAGCAACAACGATAGATCGATGAGGCCGTCCAGATGGCGGCATCACCGAGAAGCGCAGAGGTGAGTCCAGCTCCGGGCTGCCATCCCAGGCGGGGGCCTGGTCATCCGCTCGGCTATGGACCACCAGCAGCGACGTGCACGGCCAGGGCGGGCCGTTGCGGTCGGCGCGTATCAAGCCCCCCAGTCACGGCTGCCGCATGGCCAGGTGGCGGAGCATGACGGAGAACAGGGGCGAGTCCGGGAACGGCTGCTGCTCGCCGATCTTCCGGTAGTGCCAGGACTCGTACAGGGCCTGCACACGCGGGTGGGTGGTGTCGACCGTCAGGACGGCCAGGCGTTCGTCACGGTCGGCGAGAAGCGCTTCGTGCAGGCGCTGGGACGCACCGGTCTTGCGCCACTTCGGCCGCACCATGAGTTCGGACACCGAGAAGGTCGATGACTGCTCGGGGGTGACTTCCAGATGGCCGCGCCACCATTCCCGGCCCGGGGTTGCGGGCGCGCCGTAGGCATAGCCGACCGGTTCGCCGCCGTCGTAGCCGATGACGCATGAGAAGCCGGGGTTGCCTCCCCAGTGGTCCACGAACCAGGGGAATCGCTGGACGAAGGGGTCGTCCATCTGGTCCGCGTAGGCGTCCGCGTGGACATCGATGAGCGTCTGCCGGATCGTCGGCAGGTCGTCGTGGGTGAAGTGGCGCAGGTCGAGGGTCACGGTCGGCTCCACTGGTCGCGGTATCGGTCGCCCCACTCCCGCGTCACCGCCGCCGTCGGCGCGAGCGTGATGAGGTCACGGTAGAAGTCCCCCATGAGCGAGCGCATCCGTCCCGGCAGCGGGGCCTGGGCCATCAGCTCGAATGCACTACTCGCGGTGGCACATGCCTGTTCGGAGTCCCGCTGATGGAGTTGGGCGAGCGCCAGCCGCATGGTCGCCATGGCCCGGTTTCGGCGGAAGGGCGGGGGCAGAGCCGCGAGGGCCTGGTGGGAGGCCGCTTCCGCCTCAGCCGAGAAGCCGAGCTTGTCGTGGACGATTGAGGTCAGCGCGTGTAGTTCGGCGGGGCCGTAGAAGGCAATCCAGGTGGGCCTGGGGATATCGGCTTCGGCCTTGCCCAGCAGGTCCTCCGCGAATCCCAGTGATCGTAAAGCGGACTGTCGGTCATTGATCGTTGCGTGGCTGACGGCGGTACGGGCGTGGGCGAGAGAGGCGAAGAGGGGGTCGCGGCGGGTGATGGTAGTGGCCTGGGCGGCGTAGGCGGCATCGATCGCGTGGCCGTATTCCTTGCGTTGCCGCGCGAGTATCGAGGTGAGGTTCCATACGCCCATCTCGGCGGTGCTGTCGTTCGCCAGTCGCGCCAGATAGAGACTTTCCTTGAGCTGGCTCTGTGCGCGTTCGGTCTGCCGGTTGTCGATGTTCGACCAGGCCGCCGCCCTGTTGAAGTCGCTGGCGAGACTGAGAAGCCGTTGACGAACGCGTTGTGAGGCCGCTCGGTCGAGTTTGCCCAGACAATCGGCCGCCCCCGTGAGGGCGGCTCGTTCCAGTGCGGCCTGACCTCCGCGTGCCTGGTCCAGGCCGATGAGTCCGTCCAGGCTGGAGCGGAGCATGGCCACATCGGACCCGCCGACCCGGCCCGAATCAGCGGCGGCAGGGAAGGAAAGAGCGGCGCTGGCCGCGGTTGTGGAAGAGAGGAAGGCTCGACGCAACAAGGGCACCTCCGGTGGTGCAAAGCCGAGTTCGACGGACGGGCGTCCGAATACTGCCTCCAGGGCGCTCCGTTGGCGCTGCTGAGGCCATCGGGTTTTTCCGGTCAGCCAGTAGCGCACGGTCCGATCGCTGACGCTGCCCTGATACCCGGCGGCCATGAGCTTCTCGTTCAGCTTTTCGACTAACTCGGCCTGTGTAAAGCCGTCTTCCATCATCGCGGCCTCAAGCCGGTGATTTCGGTCCACTCGCTCACGGTAGCGGAGCCGTCATCGAGTGTTGAGCCTGTTGTTGCGCCGGAAGGCCGTGAATTTCCGATCCCGCTGAACCATCGTCCGCCCGCGATTTCCTGCCGTGTCCGGAAGATCGCCAGTTACATGAAGGTCGGCCGCACTGCTGAGCGGTCCTCACATTGTCTCGCCCAAGCCTTGTCCGCTGGGACTGGGACCCTCTCTCTACTCGTCGTGAGGTCCTGATGACGACCATCGCACGGTCAAAGACCACCAACAGAAGGGAGGCCGATCGAGAGGGCGTCCCTTGCGCATCCGATCTCGGTCTGCCCGGTGACGGGAGGTACGTCCCGTGATGACGCTCAAGGTGTATCGGGTCAGTCCGGACGGGGTGCGCCGCCCGATCAGGCGCACGATCACGGTTCCCTCTGGTCAACCGCCCGCCCCGGTCGCGAAATCCCTGCGCTATCCACCGTGCGCCTGCCCGCGCTGCGTCGTGGGTGACGCTCATGAGAGGGAGGCGACGCTATGACGGGCATGTCCTCGGTCGATCTCCAGTTGCCGTTGTTGCCGCCAGTACCCGTCGCCGGCTGCGGGGTGTGCGCGGTGCTCGCCGAGCGGCGCACCGCACATCTCCGTGTCGGGGACTTCTCGGGCGCCACGGACCGCAGCGTGCAGATCCGTCGTCACGATGCCGGGCACGGTGGTGAGTGATGGACATGCCGGTGTGGCGAGACCGTCGGGCGCGGGCGGTGGCGTCGGCCGAGGCACTCCAGTCGGCGCTGGCCGGGCTCGGGTTGCCTGAACGGGTGTGGACGTCAATCAGGCCGGTCGTGACCGCGTCCGGGAACACGTTCGTGGACCTGGGAATGCTCCGCCCGGAGACGGCGGACCAGATCACCGCGGCCCTCAACCCAACGCCGGGCATCAGGCCACCCGACTGATGCCGACGCCTCCTGGCTCGCGCCCCACCCCCGCGTGCGCGGGGACCACATCATCCCGCCGAGCGCGGCCCGGTTGACGTCGGGAACATCCCCGCCTGCGCGGGGACCACCAATTCGCACGGCATCGTCAAGGCTCGCGATCTGGGAACATCCCCGCGTGCGCGGGGACCACGTCGGTGCGGACCGCATAGGCGAGAGCGGCGAGGGAACATCCCCGCGTGCGCGGGGACCACAGGTCAGGCGGGTGCTCACTGGTCACCCCCCCTGGGAACATCCCCGCGTGCGCGGGGACCACACGCGCGGAACATCTACGCCGACGTGAGGTCGGGGAACATCCCCGCGTGCGCGGGGACCACGCCGCGATGGAGTGGGACGAGCGTGGCCGGCAGGGAACATCCCCGCGTGCGCGGGGACCACCCTCCGTCACCTGCGGCTTTACCCGAGCAGATGCCGGTTTTTGTCCACTTCCCGAGATTCGGACATAAGCCTCTTCTGTGGTTGGAGTGACTCTTGGGGCAGGTCATTGGTCCTCAGCCGAGCCTTGGTGGTCCCTTCTGCCAGACCAACCTCCTTCGGAGGGGCCACCTCGTACGGTGCCGGGCGGGCGGAGGAATGTCCGGGGTCGCCTGTGCGTCTAGTTCGTACCGTGTCGGTGCACAGCTCTCGCGTCACATCCTGCCCTCCGATGCCCAGTTCGGCGAGGACTGTCCGGACGCGAGGACGTCCAGCCGTCGCCGCATCCCCTCGGGCGCGTGGACCAACGCCTTCAACTCCGCCTCGATCATCCGCCACTGTCCCTCTCAGACCGCGCGCTCCGCCGCCGCTGGACTGTATCTGTCGGTATTCCACATGGCGACCGCCCCTGGTGGGAGCGGGGACCACCGCATTGGCCGCGAGGCCCTGCCTCCGGGGAACACCCCCGCGTAGCCGGTCGCAGTTCATCGCCATGCACCACGCCAGGCGGAAGGCGAACGCTGAGCTGCACCGACTCGCGGAGATGCTGGTCCGGCGCCATGATCTCTCTGACCCTCCCTGCCGGCACGACCGAGCCCCACCGCTCCGGAAGATGGGAAGCGGCGGGGCTCGGGGGCCGTTCGCCTAGACGTTGCCGGACCAGGCGAGGGAGACCAGTCCGGCGAACGCCGAGGGGGCACCGGACGCGTGGCAGCGCGTTGTAATGTCGCTGAACCTGGCTGCCTGATTGCTGTAGCTCGATCAGGCGGTTTGCCCCCGCCCGGCAGCGTGCCACGTCGTCGACGCGTAAGACGTGATGCCATGGCACTTGGAGACCGGCACCAGAAGAAAGACGTTGAGGCGGCGCTGAAACGCGCAGAGCGAGCGGGTCTGAAGGTGACGCGCAAGCAGAACGGACATACGTGGGGTCTCGTCGTCTGCTGTCCCTGTAATGGATCCCACCGGGTGGACTGCACTCCCAGGAACGCGGGAAACGCGGCGAACCGAATCGACCAGTTCACAGAGAGGCACCGAAACTGTGCGTAGCTGGTATTTCGCTCTGAACCTTCAAGAGCCACTGACATCAGAGCAGTCCGACACCGTGGACCACCTTGACCGCTTCAACGACGGACGTATCGGGGTGGAAGAGGGCCCGGGGTGGACCAAGTTCACGTGCCTGTTCGATGCTGAAACCCTGACCGATGCCATTGCGGAAGCTCTCAACTTCTTTGAAGACTTGCCCGGTGTCCTGATCCGAAGCGTCGAGATCGACCACTTCGATATCAGGGCGAACGGCATGTCGACCCCGGCCGTGGTCCCTGCCCCGCCTCCGGTGGGGACAGTCCCGGCAGTCTCGTGACCCTTGTTGCCTGACATGACCGAGCCCCACTGCTCCGGAAGATGGGAAGCGCCGGGGCTCGGGTTTGTTCGACTAGAAGTGGCTGGGCCGGGCGAGGGAGACCAGTCCAGCGAACGCCGTGGCAGGAGAGCATCAGGGCCGGTCCGGTCGGCCGCTTGTTGTCTTAGCCCCCGCGTGCGTGGGGACCACAGGTCGTCTCTGAGACCTGCCTGTCTCAGAAAAGGACCACTCCCGCGTGCGCGGGGACCACCCGGGCCCACGCCTACGCGTCCCCGAGCGGCCGGGACCACCCCCGCGTGCGCGGGGACCACTGCGAGGACGCGGTGGAGGTCCTGGGCGGGGGTGGGACCACCCCCGCGTGCGCGGGGACCACTCATCTGCGGCCACTCCGCGCCCGAATTGACCAGGACCACCCCCGCGTGCGCGGGGACCACCCTTCGCGACCTGCGGCTTTATACAGGCGGGGGCCGGTTTTTGCCCACTTCCTGAGATTCGGACATTGGTCTCATTTGGCGTTATAGGGCGTGTGAGGGCGGCGATGGAGAGCCACGTCGCCCGGAGGGCGGGTTCAGGGACAACGATAGACAGGTGACGCTGTCCAGATGATCGCATCGTGGTGATCTGAGGGTTCGGGCGTCGGCTGTCGTGGTGTCGGCCGGGGTGGGAGCGGGTGGTGTGCCCGGGGGTGGAGGGTGACTTCCTCCGTATCGATGCGGAGGGAGCGGGGCTCCCTGGGGGTCATTCGGGGTGGGGGTGGGGGATCTCCCAGGGGTGGTCCGGGGTGTCCAGCCAGGCGTACTGGGCTGACCCTGTCACGGTGAGCCCGAACCGCTCGTGGCCCGGCCTCCCCTCGTTCTCCCACCACCGGTGCGCGGTCTCCGCCTCCTCCCACAGCCGGCGCGGGCCCGCCTGCCAGACGCGGGCCGGGGTGCCGTCGCGGAACAGGACGCACGCCCAGGAGCGATCGGTGAGCCCGTAGAACCACACCGGCGTCGCTCCGCCCCGCCGCTCGGCGACGACGCTGTGGCAGTTCGGGACCCGGAGACCAAGGGCGAAGCGCTGGGGACTGAACCGGCCGCCGAGGAAGGCTTCTTGCGTGATGCCGGTCCATGACTCGACGCGCTCGGCGGGACCGCCCGTGACGTAGTCGCCGTGGACGACGGATGGGAGGCGCTGTGACCGGAGTTTCATGAACTCCACCGGCCCGGTGAAGTGCCCCGAGGCGCTGGCGCCGTCCCGGGCGACGACCAGTCGTGCCACCGCGTCGTCGTTGCTGTGGTGCGTGCCCCAGGGGGCGACGATCAGGCCGGTCGGCCGGGTCTGCTCGATCCAGGCGAACGGAATGTGGCGCACTCCGGCGGTTGCGATGATCCGGTCGTACGGGACGGTCACGGGGTGCCCCTCGTATCCGTCACCGTGGACGACCTTCACAGCGAACCCGAACCGTTCGAGGCGGGCCCGCGCCCTCCGGGCGACCGTGTCGTCCACCTCCACCGTGACGACGTTCTCCGCTCCGAGCCGGTGGGCGAGCAGCGCGGCGTTCCAGCCCGTACCCGTACCGATCTCCAGTACGCGGTTCCCGGGTTGGACGTCCAGGTCCTGGAGCATCCGGAACACCACACTCGGCATCGACGCCGATGATGTCGGCACCAGCCCGGGAGCCGTTCCGGTGTGCGTCCCGTCGTCCCACTGGGTGACGACGGGTACGTCCGAGTCCGCGTACTCGAACCATGTGCGGGGGGTGTCTGTTCTGGACACGGCGACGCTCGTGCCCGCGGCCATGTCGAAGGGCCACATCAGATCGGGCAGAAAGGCCGACCGGGGGACCGCCGCGTAGGAGGGGGCCCAGTCCGAGGAGAGGGCGCCGTCTGCCATGAGGACCCGCCCCAGCTCGGTGCGGCCGGGGCGGTCCGGGTGGGGGCTGGTGGTCACGGGGTGACTGCCCTACTTCTTCGGCGGGTTGGGGACGCCGGGACCGCCGTCCGGGGTGGGCGGGGTGGGCGGTCCGGGCCACGGCTGGCCCGGCAGGCCGTCGCCCCCGTTGCCGCCGCTGTTGGCGGGAGTGTTGGAGGTCATGACCTTCTCCTTCGGGTCCGGGGTGCTGGTGGGCAGGGTCATCTTCGGCGGGGTGTGGGGGTGGTTGCGGATCTCGATGTTGCAGTCGACGGCGCGGGAGGGGTCGTGCGCGGGGTGGTCTGGGTCGTTGTGCGTTGCGCGCCAGGTGTCGAGGAGGGCGCAGAGGGTGCAGCCGTCGGTGGGGGCGGGGGGAGCCGGCGTCGGGAGCATGGGCAGCTCGATCGGTCGTTCCTGGCAGCCGTTCGGTCCGATCATCGGTCGCTCACTCTCTGGTGGGGGTCTGCGGAAGAGGTGTTGGTACTGCGGGTGGGTGGCCAGGAACTGTTCGTGCTCGGGGTCGGTCAGGGTGAAGGAGCAGCGTCCTGGGTGGTGGAGGAAGAGGGTGCAGTGGTCGTCCTGGCCGGGTGGTGTGTTGTTGCCCCTGGGGCAGTCGGGCAGGACGAGGACGGTTTCGGGGTCGTGTCCGTCGACCCATCGGGTCCATACGGCGTCCGGGCGGAAGGCGTAGAGGAGCCGTACGACGGCGAAGTGTGGTCCGGTGTGGTGCTGCTGGATCTCGCAGCGCAGGCCGGTCATGACGTCGATGTCACCGCCGTCGACCGGCGCGGCGGTCAACGCGTCCAGGACCAGAGCGGGCGGCAGCGCCTGCGTGACTCCGCAGAGGAACGCCTCCCGCGTCGGACGGTGATCGCTTCCGTGTTCCGGGGACACCGAACCACTCCTCCGGGCTGAGGGGAGACCGTCTTCGGACGAGCGAGAGGGGGATGGTCGGTGGATATCTCCGGCTCGGGACCCAGTCGTACGGTCACGGGCCAGATCGCCAGCCGGAAGACGCCGTTGCTCCCGTCGTCCACGGTGAGGGTGAGGGGAGCGCCGGTTCTGAGCTGGTCGCGGACGGTGGTGCTGCGCTCGACGGCGTCGGCCCAGACGCGGAGCCTGGTCGGTCCGTCGGGCCGGGTGCTGTGTCCGTGTGTGGTGACCGGTCGCGCCCAGGGGGCGGACCTCGGGTCGGGGTCCAGCCGGTCCGCGATCCGCCGCGCCTGCCCGCACATCCACGCCAGCGCGCGGCGCGGGGAGATCTCCGACCTGGTCGCGAGAACGAAGGCGACGGATGCGCCGCCGCCTGTGCCGGTGCCCGTGGGGCCTTCGGCGATCACATCGCAGTAGTACTCCCGCCGCGCGTACGGCCGGGTCACGACAGCCCCCGCCAGTGCTCGTGCTCCTCGTTGACCTCACGCACCCGTTCGCGCAGGTCCTGGAGTACGGGCGAGTCGTCCTGAGGGGATTCGGTACGGGGTCCATCCGGGCAGATCGCGTTCCCGCAACGGCAGGGCGGCCACGCGAGCACCGACCGGACTGGTAATTCGCCGGGGGCAGGATAGTCGAAACTCACCGACGACTCCTCTCCGTAGTGGTTTCACTACCAAGGCGGCTCAGCGTGACTTACAGTCGAGAACCATTCAACGTGGCGGAGGCGGAGGAAACGTTGGTAAACCGCAAGGAGTTGAACCCTGAAAGCAGTCCGGAAGCGGCGTTCGGAGCACGCCTGCGCAGCTCGCGAGAGTTACGTAACTGGACGCAGGACGAGCTTGCTGAACGGATGGGGTATACGGGCAGGCACATCTCAGGGGTTGAAACTGGCCGCAAACCCCCAACCCGCCGATTTTCGATCAGCGCTGACGTGGCACTCGGACTCGAAGGTACGGCCGACACGTTCGAACGAGCGTGGAGTGAGATCCGGCACGGAAGCTTGCTGGAGGGATTCCCGGAGTACGTCGGGTATGAGAGCCGGGCGGCAGAGATCAGGGTGTACGAGGTAGGAATCATCCCTGGGTTGCTGCAAACGTCGGGCTATGCGCAGGTCCTGGCGGAGAGCGCGATACAGAGGGGCGCCATCACGGCTGAACAGGCCCGCGAGCGGGTCGAGTTCCTGGCGGAGCGACAGGCCGCTCTAGTGCGAACCAAACCACCCATGGTTCTTGTGGTGATGGACGAGAGCTGCATCCGCCGCCCAGTCGGTGGCCATGAGGTTATGGATGCGCAGCTCGACCGGCTGGTGGCGTTCGCGGCGCTTCCCAACACCGTCTTGCATATCGCTCCGTACGACATCGGAGAACGCAGGACGCTTGATCGCCCGGTCAACTTGCTTACCTTGCCCGATTGCTCCGTAGTCTCGTACGTCGAGTCGCAGACTCAGGGGCACCTAGAGCGCGAGACCACTTCTGTTCGGCCCCTGATGACGGCCTACCATCAACTACAGGCCGTCTCACTGGCACAAGCGGCATCAGTGGACATGATCAATGAGGTACGAAAGGGCACCCCATGACGACCACGATCGAATCCCGCTGGGCTAAATCCTCCTACAGCAACAACGGTGGCACTTGCGTCGAATGGGCCCCCGACCACGCGTCCGCGAATGGTGTCGTCCCTGTCCGGGACAGCAAGCGGCCGGCTGGCCCCTCCCTGATGGTCAGCCCTTCCGCATGGGCGGGGCTGGTCGTCCTCGCCCGGTCCGCCGACGTGTGAGCCTTCCCCGCATCGCCCCGAGCCCCGCACTCCATTTCCGGAGTCGCGGGGCTCGTTCGTTTCAGGCGGCGAAGCTGGCTTTGATCACAGCCCATCCATCAGCCGGTCAGCATGGGCCACCCGCGCGCGGGCACTACACCGGCATCCAGAGCGTGGGCACGTGTATGTGGAACATCCCCGCGTGCGCGGGGACCACGGCGCGCTCTGCGCGCACGGCTCCCCGGGGTGGGGAACACCCCCGCGTGCGCGGGGACCACTCACCCCCCATGCTGCTACCTCATGTCCGGCAGGGAACACCCCCGCGTGCGCGGGGACCACAGCCTGGCGAGGTTGACAGCGTTGCCGGTCCGGGGAACACCCCCGCGTGCGCGGGGACCACAGCGTGCAGTGCCAGCGCCGCTACCACCCCGGGGGAACACCCCCGCGTGCGCGGGGACCACGCCCAGACGCACCGGATGGCCGTCGTCGGCCAAGGAACACCCCCGCGTGCGCGGGGACCACGCGGCCGCCCAGGGGTTCGGCGTGCCGACCTCGGGAACACCCCCGCGTGCGCGGGGACCACTGTTTCTTCAGGATGGTCTGGGCCTTGTCAATGGGAACACCCCCGCGTGCGCGGGGACCACGGTCCCGTGTGTCTCCGGACCGAGGTTGGATCGGGAACACCCCCGCGTGCGCGGGGACCACCCGATGGGGACGAGTAGGCGGGTGGCCGGCGTGGGAACACCCCCGCGTGCGCGGGGACCACAAGGTCGTCGTCTTCGATGAGTGCCACGAGCTGGGAACACCCCCGCGTGCGCGGGGACCACCCGGCTACCGGCCGAGCACGGGGCTCATCGGAAGGAACACCCCCGCGTGCGCGGGGACCACTACGCGGCGGTGAGGTGGTCGGGGGCGCCCGTGGGAACACCCCCGCGTGCGCGGGGACCACGCGGTGGTGGAGTCCTCGGTTGGGAGTTCGTAGGGAACACCCCCGCGTGCGCGGGGACCACGATCCGCGCGTCCAGCAGGTCGACGGCGGCCAGGGAACACCCCCGCGTGCGCGGGGACCACCGATTGGCCTGCCGGAGCTGGGTCACGTAGGCGGGAACACCCCCGCGTGCGCGGGGACCACCCTCCGTCACCTGCGGCTTTATCCGAGCAGGTGCCGGTTTCTGTCCACTTCCCGAGAATCGGACATAGGTCTCTTCTGCCGCATTGAGGGAATCCGTGACGGTCGTTCCGAGTGAACCACCGCCCCCCATAGGCAGGTTCATCGACAACCATAGCTAGGGGTGCCTCTGTCCGGATCGCGGCACCCGTGGAAGAGCGCCCCGCCCAGAGTCCTGTCGGTGAGGCTGGCGGCGATGGGATGGGGTGCTTCCTGGGGGTCCGTCCCTCTCCAGACGGTGCCCCTGACGCCTCGCACGTCATCCGGACAGGGGGCACCTGTCCAGGGTCGGACGCTGCCTCACTCGTCATCCTCAGCTCCAGAAGTCGGCCCATAGGCGGGCGGCCTCGACTGTTGATTCGAGCCCCGCTACGCCGTACTCGCTCCAGTCCTCCCATGACCGTGCTTCTGCCTCCGCGAGCACTCGCACGCCGTCGCGGGGTGCGTCAGCGAAAGCAGGCACGGTCGAGGCCCACTCTCCTGCTTGCTCCGGGGTCTGCTTTCCGTCCAGGACAAGACGGAATCCCCACAGGGCCGCGTCAATCCATCCCGGTCCCCGTGCCGCCCACGCCCAGTCGACAAGCCACGTCCGGTCGCCGATGAGGAAGTTCGTCGCTGCGGGGTCGGTGTGCAGGAGGCATTGGCCGGTCAGCAGCGGTTCGGCCTCGGGGTCGCAGTAGGGCCCCCACCTGTCCCAGGCCGTCATCAGCCCGACGTCCGGCGCCGGGCGGGTACTCAGATCCTGCAGAACCTTCGCCACCGACTCCAGGTGGTCGCCGTCGGGTGTGAAATCTGCCCACGGGGTGGCGGTGACACCCTCGAATCCCAGCAGACTCCACCCGCCCGCCGACACGTGCCACAGCAGCTTGGGGGCGTAGTCGGGCAGGAAGGGATTGACCTTCGCTTCCCTCTCCAACTCCCCGGCCCGTTCATGCCCGGACGGCAGACCCTTGCAGAAGACCCTTCCGCCGTCCGGGAGGAAGAGCAGCGTGGCGATGCCGGAGCTGTCCCCCGTGGTCATCTCGGCCGTCTCGCACGCGGCCCCCACCTGGCTCTCCACCGCCGCGCGGGCCGGGTTGGGGAGCTGGTCCCAACCAATGTGTTCGACGCGCATGGTCAGCGAGGCCCCGGAGGGTTGGGAGGGAAGGGTGGATTCTTGTCCGGGGCCGGCCCGGTTGGGGGACGCCCCGGTGGCGGTTTGGTGGGAGGACGAGGCGGAGGAGGTCTCCGTGCTTCGATCGGCATCGTCATGGGACGAGAGTAGGGCGGCGGCGAGCTGTGCCGCTAGAAGGCATTGATGCTGCTGACTCTCGCTTCGCCGTCCGGGGTAGTCCTCACCGAGATGTCCGGTCAAGAACACCCCCGCGTGCGCGGGGACCACCAGGGCGCGGAGGAGACGGTCGGCGGAGAGTGGGGAACACCCCCGCGTGCGCGGGGACCACGCCACCTGGTCCTGCATGTAGACCATGCTCCAGGGAACACCCCCGCGTGCGCGGGGACCACGGCGTCGGTGATCGCGAGGCGGGTTCCGCGGGCGGGAACAACCCCGCGTGCGCGGGGACCACTCTCTGTCCACAGGCCAGCAGATCCAGGATCGGGGAACAACCCCGCGTGCGCGGGGACCACCCAGTTGCCGTACTGGTCCATGACCGCCCAAGCGGGAACACCCCCGCGTGCGCTGGGACCACAAGCCCGGGGATCTGCACCACCCAAATACCGGGGGAACACCCCCGCGTGCGCGGGGACCACCCTACGCCCCAGATGGTGATCCGCTGGCCGCGGGGAACACCCTCGCGTGCGCGGGGACCACACGATCTCGGAGGTTGTCTGATGCCCATCTTCGGGAACACCCCTGCGTGCGCGGGGACCACAAACCTCTTGCTCTGCGCCTGGAGCACCTGCGGGGAACACCCCCGCGTGCGCGGGGACCACAGCGAGAAGTTCGCAGTGGGGTGCGACCGCGTGGGAACACCCCCGCGTGCGCGGGGACCACAGTCACACATAAGGGGCCGGGCGACCACTGCGGGGAACACCCCCGCGTGTGCGGGGACCACGGCAGCGATCTGGTGGTCTTGGCTGCCATGGAGGGAACACCCCCGCGTGCGCGGGGACCACGCTCTCTTACCGTTCACCTTCGGTTCTCTTCTGGGAACACCCCCGCGTGCGCGGGGACCACGCTCTCTTACCGTTCACCTTCGGTTCTCTTCTGGGAACACCCCCGCGTGCGCGGGGACCACGTCAGACCCTGCTGGAGCGGGCCGGACAAGGCGGGAACACCCCCGCGTGCGCGGGGACCACCATCTCAAGACCAAAGCTGTTGTGCGGCACAATGGGAACACCCCCGCGTGCGCGGGGACCACTCCTGCTGGAACGCGGCGTAGCAGGCGGCGGCGGGAACACCCCCGCGTGCGCGGGGACCACCCTTCGTCACCTGCGGCTTTATCCGAGCAGGTGACGGTTTCTGTCCACTTCCCGAGAATCGGACAAAGGTCTCTTCTCTCGCATCGAGGGAATCCATGACGGCCGTTCCGACTGAACCACCGCCCCTCATAAGCAGGTTCATCGACAACCATAGACAGGGGCACCCCGTCCCCACGGCAGCACCCCGTGGACGGGCACCCCGCCGCCCCCACTACCCGTCCGACGAGACCAGCGACAGGCTTCCCAGCGATCCGTTCCGGCCGGGCGGCGCCCCCGTCAAGGCTCGCCCCCGGTCTGGCCCACCACCCCCGAAACTGAACCCGTGCGGATGAGTCCATCGGCGAGGCCGAAACCTCCACCGCACGATGGCCGTTACAGTCGGAGCGGCACGGGGGTGTCTGAGGGTCTGGTAGATGTGGATCCTTGCAGCGAGGCTCTCTAGGAGATACGGGACCACGGTGATGAGCGCCCCAACCCCGGTCAGCGGTGACGGCAGTCCTACCCCCGGCTACTATCCGGATCCTTCCATTCCTGGCTATGTCCGGTACTGGAACGGTGCGGCCTGGGTTCCCGGTACGAGCAGGCCGGCGCCCAAGGGTGGTGAGGCGGCCGGGCCGAGTGCCCCCGAGGTCGTGCCGCCGCCGGTGGCCGCGGTGGAGGAGACCGGGCCCGTTTTTCTCGACGAGGAGCCGGTGGTCGATCAGGCCGTGCGGCCCGAGCCCGCCACCGTGTGGCAGGCGGACACCTCGCGGCAGAACGGCTTCGGCGGTGAGCGGGACCACCGGGTGTCGTGGCGTGGTGCGGCGGAGCCCCAGGTGCCCGGTGACCCGAGCCCGCGGGTGGTGGGGCAGGGTCCCGACCCCAGGCAAGCCCCCGAGGTCCGACAGGGCCCCGACCCCCGGTTGCCCGCGCAGGCCGTCGACCCGACCGGAGGCGCCCTCCCCGGCGCGCGGACCCCGGGCCCGGTGCTCCCGCCCGTCGAGGGAACCGTCACCATCCGGCCCCGTACGCCCTCCGAGCCGCAACCACAGCCCCAACCGCAGCAGCTTCCCGCCGTAGGCACCATGACCATCCGGGGCCGCCAGCGGAACGACACGGAGCAGCCGCCCCCGCAGCGGCAGGCCCCGCCCGAGCTGGCCCGGAGCCCGCAACCCCACGCGCAGCCGCTTCAGCTCCCGCCGCAGCCCGCACCCGGCGCCGCCTCCTGGGCACAGCAGGCACACCAGGCACAGCAGGTGCCGCAGCCCGGGCCCGCGCAGGGTGGGGTCGAGCCGCCCGTCGTGCCCTGGAAGCCCCCGGTCACCGACCCCTTCCTACAGGCGGCGCAGGCGCAGGCCGCCGCCAGGCCCGCGCCGCTGGGCAAGCGGCTGCTGGCCCGGCTGATCGACACCCTGATGCTCGGCGCGCTCGTCGGCGCCGTCGCGTTCCCGGTCGGCTCCCAGGCCGTCACCCATGTGGACGACAAGATCGAGGCCGCCAAGCAGTCGGGGCAGACCGTCACCGTCTGGCTGGTCGACTCCACCACCGCCGTCCATCTCGCCATCATCCTCGGCGCCCTGCTCGTCCTCGGTGTCCTCTACGAGGCGCTGCCCACCGCGAAGTGGGGCCGGACGCTCGGGAAGAAGCTCTGCGGGCTCACCGTGGTCGACATCGAGGCCCATGAGCCGCCGACGTTCGGCGCCGCGCTGCGCCGCTGGCTGGTGTACGGGGTGCTCGGGATGATCGCCATCGGGGTCGTCAACGTGTTCTGGTGCCTGGTCGACCGGCCGTGGCGGCAGTGCTGGCACGATAAATCCGCCCACACCTTCGTCAAGACCGGCTGAAGCCCGCACCTTCGTCAAGACCGGCCGAGGATCGACCTTCGTCAAGACCGGCGGAGGGAGAAGGCGGCAAGACGAAGGGCGAAGGCGGCGAAACGGAAGGCGGACAGGAAGGCGCGTGGGCTCCCCCGACCGAGGGGCTCGGTCCCCCGAACGGCGCGTCAGCTTTTGCGGGTGGTCCCCGGCCGGGATGCACTGCCCTCATGAGCAACGATCAGCCGCCGCCCCCCGGCCCCGGGGGTCCCGAGGACGACCCCTTCCTCAAAAGGCCGCAGGAACCGGGCGGTACCGGAGGCCAGCAGCCGCCGCCGGGTGACCCGTACGGAGGCGGCGGTCCGCAGCAACCGCCCCCGGGGTCCCCGTACGGAGGCGGCGGCGGCCGGATGCCCCCGTACGACCCCAACGCCTATGGCGGCGGACCCTACGGCGGTGCGCCCGATCCGCTCGCCGGGATGCCTCCGCTCGCCGACTTCGGCAAGCGGCTGGCCGCGCGGATCATCGACGCGCTGATCGTCTTCATTCCGCTCGCGCTGCTCTCACTGCTCATCGGCGGACTGGGGGTCGGCTCCGACGGCAACGGCAGTTGGGACGACATCGCCAGTGAGGTGAACAGCGGCCGACAGTGGCTGTGGTCGCTGATCTCCCTGGTGGCGTACGTCGGCTACGACACCTTGATGGTGAAGAAGAACGGCCAGACCGTAGGCAAGCGTCTGCTGAAGATCCGGGTCGCCATGCTCAACGACGGCAGCATCCCGGACACCCGGTCGGCGCTGCTGCGCGCGGCCGTGCTCTGGGTGCCGGCGCTGCTCTGCTGCTTCTGCGTCTGGTGGATCGTCATCATCATCACGATCATCGCCGACAAGCCGTACAAGCAGGGCCTGCACGACAAGGCGGGACGGACCGTGGTCGTGATGGCCCCACCGGAGCCCGACCGGACGTAGGGAAGACGTAGGGCAGACGTAGGGATGGCATGGGGAGGGACGTAAGGGGATACAGAGCGCAGGGGTGATCCAGGAAGGGGTGGCGCGGCTCAGTGCCTGCGGGAGCCGTCGCCCACCCCGGCCGGTTCGCGCTCGGCAGGTGCCCGGGTGTCCGTCGAGGCCGCCCGCCCACCCCGGCCGATCGGCAGCGCGGCGACCAGCAGGCCGAGTGCCATCGAGGCGATGCCGATGGCGGCGACCCCGAGGCCGTGGGTGGTGCCCGTGAGCAGCAACAGGGCGAGTGCGGAGAGCACGACGGTCGCCGAACCGTAGGCGAGCTGTGCGGCAGTCGGACGCGGCATGGCGGTATCCGTCCTGGGGGCATGTCGGGACATGGTCGGGGATGTCTCTCAACATCACTCGCGACATCGGGGGATGTCTCGTAGCGCGGTCGAACGGTCACAAGCGCGGTCGAACGGTCACAGCGATCGAACAGCAAGCGCGGTCGAACAGTCACAGTCGAACGGTCACATGAGTCTACGAGCGTCCATGTCTTTCGGGAACCAGGGGTAAGCGCCGCATCACCCATGGTTCCGATGCATGAGGGGCGCACTGGGTCATGGCGTCACCCTGGCGGGCGGTTTTATGCGCCCGGCACGGGGGGAGGGCCACTGTCCGAATATCGGAACCGGGGTACTGCATAGTGCAGTTGGGGATTCCCCGTCAAGGACTGTCTTTTCCGGCCGCGCTGCGGTCGAATGCCGTCACTTGTGACGCGCGCGAGCTTCGCTCGGACGATCCCGTATATGGTCCGCGGCGAAGGAGCGCGGGGGAGGAAACCATTCAAGTGACCATGAAGCGAAGGACGATCAGAGCATCCGCTCTGCTCGTCGCGCTGGCCGCGACCACCGCGACGGCCTCGGCGTTCAGTACCGCTCAGGCGGGGAGCCAGGGGAATCAGGGGTCCCCGGCGATCGAGCGACAGGACCCGGCCACGCCGAAGGGCCATGTCGATCACGACCTGGACGGCCCCTTCACCAAGCAGCAGCAGCAACAGCGCCAGACCGCGCTGGAGCAGGTCATAGCCGGGGACGCGGTCGTGCAGCAGCGCGGCGCGTCCAAGGTCGTGAAGCTCGACGAGCGGAAGTACGTCGAGCTGGGGCGGGAGAAGACCGACAAGATCTTCACGATCCTGCTGGAGTTCGGCGACAAGGTCGACGACACGACGATGTACGACCCGGACGGTCCCGACGGACCCAAGCCGCCGGTCAAGAAGTACGGCGGTACCGCGGGCCCGGCGCACAACCAGATCGCCAAGCCGGACCGTACGGTCGACAACTCCACGGACTGGCGGGCGGACTACAACCGCCAGCACTTCACCGACCTCTACTTCGGCACCGGCAACGACGCCACCGGCAAGCCGAAGGAGTCCCTGAAGAAGTACTACGAGAAGGCTTCGTCGGGCCGGTACTCGGTCGCGGGCACGGTCTCCGACTGGGTCAAGGTCGACTACAACGAGGCCCGTTACGGCTCCAACTTCTGTGGCGCCTCGACCTGCAAGAACGCCTGGGACGCCGTCCGTGATGGGGTCAACGCCTGGGTCGCCGACCAGAAGGCCCAGGGCCGTACCGACGCCGAGATAAAGGCGGCCCTGGCCGAGTACGACGTCTGGGACCGTTACGACTTCGACGACGACGGCAACTTCAACGAGTCCGACGGCTACATCGACCACTTCCAGTTCGTGCACGCGGGCGAGGACGAGTCGGCGGGCGGCGGCGCGCAGGGCACCGACGCGCTCTGGGCGCACCGCTGGTACGCGTACGGCCCCGACGCCGGCCGGACCGGCCCGGGTCAGAACAGGGCGGGCGGCACCCAGATCGGTGACACCGGTGTCTGGGTCGGCGACTACACCGTCCAGCCGGAGAACGGCGGGCTCGGCGTCTTCGCCCATGAGTACGCCCATGACCTCGGTCTGCCCGACCACTACGACGACACCAACGCCGGCGAGAACTCCACCGGCTTCTGGACCCTGATGTCGTCGGGCTCCTGGCTGGGCACCGGCAAGGACTCCATCGGGGACCTGCCGGGCGATATGACCGCCTGGGACAAGCTCCAGCTCGGCTGGCTCAACTACACCAAGGCCAAGGCGGCGACGAAGTCGACGCACACCCTCGGGGTCTCCGCGTACAACACCAAGCGGCCCCAGGCCCTGGTCGTGACGCTGCCGAAGAAGCCGGGCACCACCCCTGTCGTGAAGCCCGCCGAGGGCGCCAAGCAGTGGTGGAGCGAGATGGGTGACCAGCTCAGGAACACCCTGACGCGTTCGGTGGACCTCACCGGCAAGTCCACGGCGTCCCTGGAGCTGTCGGGCTGGTGGGCGATCGAGAACGGCTACGACTACCTCTACACCGAGGTGTCCACGGACGCCGGAGCCAACTGGACCCCGCTCGACGGTACGGCCGACGGCAAGCCGATCACCCGTGACGCGAGCGAGCGGCCCGCGCTGACCGGCCGTTCGGGCGCGTACAAGAAGCTCGTCTTCGGGCTCGACGCCCACGCGGGCAAGAAGGTCGATGTGCGGTTCCGCTACCGCACCGACAGCGCCACGGCCGACAAGGGCTTCGCCGCCGACGCGATCACTGTCAAGGCGGACGGCGCGCCGCTCTTCGCGGACAACGCCGAGGGCGATGACGCGGGCTGGACCGCGAAGGGCTTCAAGCGGATCGGCGAGTCCGTCACCAAGGACTACGAGCAGTACTACATCGCCGAGAACCGCCAGTACGTGTCGTACGACAAGACGCTGAAGGCCGGCCCGTACAACTTCGGCTTCAAGGCGCCGAAGGACCAGTGGGTCGAGCGCTACCCGTACCAGAACGGTCTGCTGATCTGGCTCTGGGACACCTTCCAGCGGGACAACAACACCAGCACCCACCCGGGTACCGGACGGGTGCTGCCGATCGACGCCAACCCGACGCCGCTGAAGTGGTCCGACGGCACGCTGATCCGGAACCGGATCCAGTCCTTCGACTCGACCTTCAGCACCCGGCCGTACGACGGCTTCACGCTGCACCGGGCCGATGTGCCGACGCGGATCCCGGCGAAGCCGGGCAACCCGGTCTTCGACGACCGCAAGGGCGTCTACTGGTACGCCGAGAATCCGACGGCGGGTGTGAAGGTAACTGACACCAACACCAAGATCTCGATCGTGAATGAGCCGCGCAGCGGTGAAACGATCAAGGTGAAGGTCGGTCCGTCGACCAAATAATTGGTAAAGCACCAGGTCAGAGCATGATCGGCCGTCGCCCACTAGCGGGCGACGGCCGATCGTGTTTAGGTGCGTGGTGCCAGACCGTTATTGACACTACGTCTCACGGGGGAGTGGTTTCTTATGCCCGGCGGAGGTTTCAGCACCTTGCCGAACGGCCGTGTGGTCGTCGCGCTCAGCCTGCCCAACACCATCGGGGACGGCCATCCGGCCCGCTTCCTCGTCCACGCCGCGAACCGGTCCCGCGCCCTGACCAGGCTGCGGAACCTGGGGCTGCGCGCGGTCTACCTGCGGGGGAACGCGGAGCCGCCGACCCCGGACGAGATCACGGCCGTGCTGCACCACCCGGACGGCCTGCTCTGGCGGCGCCAGCCGCAGCGGGGTGCCGAGCTGTGGCATCCGATCAGGGCGCTGCTGAGCGAGCCCTCGCGACCCTACTGATCCGAGGGCGGGCGGTCAGACCAGCGGCTTGCCGGTCAGCTCCACGCCCGCGTCGCGGAGCTCCTCCAGCACCCGCTCGGTACGTTCCTTGGAGACGCCCGCCGTCAGGTCCAGCAGCACCCGGGTGGTGAAGCCCTCCCGGACCGCGTCCAGCGCCGTCGCCCGGACGCAGTGGTCGGTGGCGACGCCCACCACGTCGACCTCGGTGATGTCGTGGTCGCGGAGCCACTGGGTGAGCGTCGTGCCGTTCTCGTCGGACCCCTCGAATCCGCTGTACGCGGCGGAGTACGCGCCCTTGTCGAAGACGGCGTCGATCGCGCCGGACGCGACCGCCGGCGCGAAGTTCGGGTGGAAGCCGACGCCCTCCGTGCCCGCGACGCAGTGGGGCGGCCAGCTCGTCTCGTAGTCCGGGGTGTCGGAGAAGTGGGCACCGGGATCGATGTGGTGGTCACGGGTGGCGACGACGAGCTGGTACGCGGCCGGGACGGCCTGGCCGATCAGATCGGTGACGGCGGCGGCCACCTCGGCACCGCCCGTCACCGCGAGGCTGCCGCCCTCGCAGAAGTCGTTCTGTACGTCGACGACGATCAGTGCGCGGTGCATGGGGCTTTCCTTTGGCGGTATGGGGGGTGTTCGGCGGTATCGGGGAGACCGGGCGTCGGGGGCGTCCGGCGAGGTCAGCGGGTGGTGGGCCGGCCGAGGTGGGTGGCCACGGCCCCGAGCCTAGAGACTTCGGCGGCGGTACGGGAGGGAGCGCGTGGTGCGTCCCTCAGGGCGTCTCCGCACCACACCTACCCCGTACGTGGGCGTTCACCACACCGGACCCTGACCGATGGGCACCCCGGACCCTGACCGGTGGGCACCCCCGGACCTTGATCCGTGGGCACCCGACCCCCGGGCCGGCAGGTGCCCCGGCCCCGACCGGTGGGCACCCGACGCCTCGACCGAGGGCCCCCGGTGCCCCCGGCTCAGACGTATTCCGTGGGCAGCACCGGCTCGCCCCGGGAGAGCTGAATGGCCGACATCGGCAGCCCCGCGCGCGCCGCGATATGCCGGTCGCGGGCCGCGTCCAGCGTCTCCCGGGCGACGATCTCGCCGCCCTTGACCAGCTCCACCAGGAGCTGCCGGTCCGCCAGCCCCTCCGGTACGGGGCCGACGCCGACGACCTCCGCCTCCGCGACGCCCTCCGCGTCCAGCCGCCGCGCGGCCCACTTGCGCCCGCCGTGCGAGTACTTCGCGCCGAGCGACTTCTTCGCCACCGGCTCCAGCGGTGCCCCGGGGTCGGCCGAGCGGGCGCGGGCGACCAGTTTGTAGACCATCGAGCAGGTGGGGTGCCCGCTGCCGGTGACGAGCTGGGTGCCCACGCCGTACGCGTCGACCGGGGCCGCCGCGAGGGAGGCGATGGCGTACTCGTCCAGGTCGGATGTGACCGTGATCCTGGTGTCCCGGGCGCCCAGCTCGTCCAACTGCTGCCGCACCCGGTGCGCGACCAGCAGCAGGTCGCCCGAGTCGATCCGGACGGCGCCGAGGCCGGGGCCGGCGATCTCGACGGCCGTGCGGACCGCCTCCGTCACGTCATAGGTGTCGACCAGCAGGGTGGTGCCCCGCCCGAGCGAGTCCACCTGGGCCCGGAAGGCGTCCCGCTCGCTGTCGTGCAGCAGGGTGAAGGCGTGGGCGCTGGTGCCGACGGTGGGGATCGCGTAGCGGAAGCCCGCCGCCAGGTCGGACGTGGAGTCGAAGCCGCCGACGTACGCCGCGCGGGAGGCGGCCACCGCGGCCAGCTCATGGGTGCGCCGGGCGCCCATCTCGATCAGCCTGCGGCCGGCCGCCGCCGCCGACATCCGGGAGGCCGCCGCGGCGATGGCCGAGTCGTGGTTGAGGATGGAGAGGATCACCGTCTCCAGCAGGACGCACTCGGCGAAGCCGCCCTCGACGCGCAGGATCGGGGAGCCGGGGAAGTAGACCTCGCCCTCCGGGTAGCCGAAGATGTCGCCCCGGAACCGGTAGCCGGCGAGCCATTCCAGCGTGGGCTCGTCGACGATCCGCTGGTCCCGCAGGAAATCGAGGACGCCCGCGTCGAAGCGGAAGTTCTCCACCGCGTCCAGCAGGCGTCCGGTGCCCGCGACGACCCCGTACCGGCGCCCCTCGGGCAGTCGGCGGGTGAAGACCTCGAAGACCGAGCGCCGGTGGGCGGTGCCCGCCTTGAGGGCCGCCTGGACCATCGTGAACTCGTACTGGTCGGTGAAGAGGGCCGTCGAGGGGACGTCCACCGGCAGTCCCAGGTCCGTCGTGTTCACGGTCACGAGAATCGACCCCGCGCTTTCGTCTCGGCCGCCGGGGGGCATCCCGAGCGATCCAGCCATGGCCAGGATGCTACCCCACATTTCGTCAGAGTGACGAGATGGGATGTCCGTTTGTGCGATCCGCCCCCTTGAGTGGCAGCATGGACCAGGTGAGTGTTGCTCCCACAGAGATCGAACGTCCTGAATCGGCCGAGGAGACCTTCGCCGTTCCCGAGCCTGATGTGCCGTGGGTGACGCTCGTCCACAACGACCCCGTCAATCTGATGAGCTACGTCACCTATGTCTTCCAGGCGTACTTCGGATACTCCAAGGACAAGGCGCGCAAACTGATGCTCGACGTCCACCAGAAGGGCCGCGCCGTGGTCTCCAGCGGCAGCCGCGAGGAGATGGAGCGCGACGTGCAGGCGATGCACGGCTACGGGCTCTGGGCGACCCTCTCGCAGGACCGCAACTGATGCCGGGGCACTTCGAGCCGGCTCCCGGCGGTGGCGCGACCGTCGCGCTGGACGAGGTCGAGATCTCCATTCTGCGCTCGCTGGCCGTCCAGCTCATGGAGCTGATCGGGCCCGGCGACGAACCGGCCGAGGACGCGGACCCGCTGGCCGCGCTCTTCGCCGAGGGGCCGTCCGAGGCGCCGTCCGACCCGGCGCTGGCCCGGCTCTTCCCGGACGCGTACGCGGGTCCCGGTGCGGGCGAGGAGAGCGAGCGGGACGAGGAGCTGCGGACGGCGTCGTCCGACTTCCGGCGCTTCACCGAACTCGACCTGCGCTCGCGCAAGCGCGCCGACGCCCACCGGGTGGTCCAGGCCCTGGACTCGCTCACCCCTTCCGGGGAGGACGAGGCGGTGCTGAAGCTGACCGTCGAGGACTGCCGGTGCTGGCTCGGCGCCCTCAATGACCTGCGGCTGACCATCGGCACCCGGCTGGACGTGGCCGATGACGACGAGACCCTCTACCGGCTGCCGGACGACGACCCCCGCAAGCCCATGGTGATGGCCTACCTCTGGCTCGGGGTGCTCCAGGAGACCCTGGTCGAGACCCTGATGCCGTAGCGAGGGCATCGCCCCGGGTGCCCCGGGTGTCCCTGCCGCCCGTGGCGGCGGCACCGTCTCCGCGCCCGGGCCTGGACGCTTCGGAGCCCCTGGTGCCGTAGCGGTGGGACGGTCTGGGCGCCCGGGCTCGAGGCTCCGGGAGCCCCTGAGGCCGTGGCGGCGCCGCCTACGCGCGCCCGCCCCCGGGTGCTCCGGTAGACCCTGATGCCGTAGCGCCGGGGCGGTTTCCGGGTCGGGTCCCGCACGCTGGCGCATGCCCTCCGCACCCCCTGCCGGGGGCGCGCGACGGCATGTCCACGACCGGCCCGGGACCCGGACCTCACGGCGGCTTTCGCCCGTCTCCGTACGCTCAGCGGACGCTCAAATCCGGATAACGATCCCGTCACCACCCCCGCAGGGATTGTTGGGGTGGGTGCGTTTTGTCCGACTTTCCTTGTGGTGTGCACCACATTCTCCGTAGATGATCTCACTTAACGGCGTGATAGATCTGCACGACCGCCAGGGGCGCCACCCATGCCCCTGGAGGCGCTTGAACCGGCGGATCGCCGGTGGCACTCCATCCATATCCGGGGGGATCAGGACCTGATCCGCCTCCGCGCGCCGGGCGTCTGCGGAGAGCGGATCTGCATGGAGAAAGGGCGCACAACGATGACCACAGTGCGGGTCGACAAAGAAGACGGGCACGAAGGCGAGGGCGTCGCCGGACCATCGGGCGGTGGCGACAGCCAGGGCTACCACCGCGCACTAGGCGCCCGCCAGATCCAGATGATCGCGATCGGCGGAGCGATCGGCACCGGCCTCTTCCTGGGCGCCGGCAAGGCCATCTCCAAGGCCGGACCGAGTCTCATCCTGGCCTACGCCATCGCGGGCCTGGTGATCTTCTTCATCATGCGGGCGCTGGGCGAGCTGCTCATGTACCGCCCCGTCTCGGGATCCTTCTCCGAGTACGCGCGGGAGTTCATCGGCCCCTTCGCGGGCTTCGCCACCGGGTGGACGTACTGGCTCTTCTGGGTCGTCACCGGAATGACCGAGGTCACGGCGGCGGCGCAGTACATGACGTACTGGTTCGACATTCCCCAATGGGTCTCCGCGCTGATCTTCACGCTGATCCTCTACGGGGCGAACCTGATCTCCGTGAAGCTCTTCGGTGAGCTGGAGTTCTGGTTCTCCATGGTGAAGGTCACCGCCATCGTCGGCATGATCCTCATCTGTATCGGCATCCTCACTCTGGGCTTCTCCGACGCGGGCGACACCGCCTCCGTCTCGCTGCTCTGGAGCGACGGCGGCTTCTTCCCCAAGGGCATCGGCGGCACGCTGATGACGCTCCAGATCGTGATGTTCGCCTTCCTCGCCGTCGAGCTGGTCGGTGTCACGGCGGGCGAGTCCAAGGACCCCGAGAAGACCCTGCCGAAGGCCATCAACACCGTGCCGTGGCGGATCGCCGTCTTCTACATCGGCGCGCTGACCATGATCCTGTCGGTGGTCTCCTGGACCAACTTCCAGCCGGGCATCTCCCCGTTCGTCGCCGCCTTCGACAAGATGGGCCTCGCCGTCGGCGCGGGCATCGTCAACTTCGTCGTCCTCACGGCCGCGCTCTCCTCCTGCAACTCCGGTATGTACTCCACCGGCCGGATGCTGCGCGACCTGGCGCTCAACAGCCAGGGCCCGAAGGTCTTCACCCGGCTGACCAAGAACGGCACCCCGCTGATCGGCACGACCTTCTCGGCCTGCCTGATGATGTTCGGTGTCTGGATCAACTACCAGTGGCCCGGTGAGGCATTCAACAAGATCGTCTCCTTCGCCACCATCTCCGGTATGTGGGCGTGGGTGATGATTCTGATCAGCCAGATCCGCTACCGGGCCAAGGCCGACCGGGGCGAGCTGCCGCAGTCCACCTTCAAGGCTCCCGGCGCGCCCTGGACGAGCTGGTTCGCGCTGGCCTTCATCGGCATGGTGGTCGTGCTGATGGGGATCGACAAGGACGCCAGGGTCTCGCTCTACTGCGCGCCGGTCTGGGCGCTGCTGCTGGGTGTGTCGTATCTGATGCTGAAGCGGCGGAACCCGGACGGCACGGCCTTCGCCAAACGCTGACCGGCCGGCAGGTGCCCCCAGCCGGAGGGCCCGGTGTCCGGCATGCGGACCGCCCCGTACCACTCCTCGGTACGGGGCGGTCGCCTGTCTATCCTGATCGGCATGTTGACGCTCACCCAGGTTCTCTTCGACAAGATCGTGGCGCATGCCCGCGCCGACCACCCCGACGAGGCGTGCGGCGTCGTCGCCGGCCCTGAGGGCACCGGGCGCGCCGAGCGCTTCATCCCCATGCTGAACGCGGCCCGCTCGCCCACGTTCTACGAGTTCGACTCGGCCGACCTGCTGAAGCTCTACCGGGAGATGGACGACAACGACGAAGAGCCGGTGATCATCTACCACTCGCACACCGCGACCGAGGCGTACCCCTCCCGTACGGACATCACCTACGCGAACGAGCCCGGCGCCCACTACGTCCTGGTCTCCACCGCCGACAGCGACGATGTGGGGTCCTTCCAGTTCCGCTCGTACCGCATCGTGGACGGCGAGGTCACCGAGGAGGAAGTGAAGATCGTCGAGCGGTACGCGGAAGTGTGAGACGGGCGGTACGCGGAAGGGCACGGCGGGCGGTACGCGACAGTGTGCGGCGGGCGGCGGGTGCTGGGCATCAGGGGGTGCGGCGAGTGGCGCGGCGGGCAGTAGGCGGGGGCGTGAAGATCGTCGCGCGGTGGTCCGGGGCATACTGACCCCCGGACCAACTGAACAGGGCGGCAGGACCCAGGAAGCCGGTGTGAATCCGGCGCGGTCCCGCCACTGTGACCAAGCGTTCCCGCTTGGCAGCCAGGAACTGACCCGCCGCCCTTCTCCCACCATCTAGGGGACGTGGAAATCCCCGGAGGAGGCCGTACCCCGTCATGTCCAGGCGCCGTTCCGCACTCATAGCCGCCCTGCTGCTCCCGCTCCTCGCCGCCACCACCGCCTGCGGTGCGGGCGACGACGACAAGAGCGAGAAGGGCTCCGACGCCGCCCAGCCGGGCGCCTCGTTCCCGTACACCGTCGACAACTGCGGTGTGAAGACGACCTATCGGGCCGCCCCCGAGCGGGCCGTCACCATGAACCAGCACGTCACCGAGATCATGCTCGAACTCGGTCTGGCGAAATCCGTCGTCGGCACCGCCTATCTGGACGACGCGGTCCTCCCGCGCCACAAGAAGGCGTACGACGCGATCCCCGTCCTGGCCAAGGAGTACCCCTCCAAGGAGAAGCTCCTCGCCGCCAACCCCGACTTCGTCTACGGCGGCTACGGCAGCGCCTTCGAGGCCAAGGACGGCCGCACCCGCGAAGAGCTGAAGAAGTCCGGCATCGACACCCGTCTCAACCTGGAGTACTGCACCAAGAAGCGGACCACCGTCGACGACCTCTACCGCGAGGTCGAGGAGATCGGCCGCACCTTCGGCGTCGGGCCCCGCGCCCAGGAGTGGATCGCCGGCGCCCGCGCCACGCTCGCGAAGACCGGGGAGTCGCTGAAGGGCCGCGCCCCGGTCCCCGTCTTCGTCTACGACAGCGGCGACAAGACCGCCTTCACGGCGGGCGGCAAGGGCATCGGCAATGAGCTGATCACCCGTGCCGGCGGGCGCAATGTCTTCGCCGACCTCGACAAGTCCTTCGGCGACGCCACCTGGGAACAGGTCGTGGCGCGCAAGCCCGAGATCGTCGTCATCTACGACTACGGCGCCACCACCGTCGAGCAGAAGAAGAAGCGGCTGCTGAACGACCCGGTGCTGCGCGACGTCCCGGCGATCAAGAACAAGCGGTTCGCCGTGCTGCCGCTCTCCGACGCCGTGCTCGGGGTGCGCGCACCCGACGCCATCGCCAAGCTCGCGGGGCAGATCACCCGGTGAAGTCGCGCCTCCGCTACGGAGCCGTGGTCGTCGCGCTGCTGATCGCCCTCGCGGTCGCGGTCGTCGCGGGCCTCGGCCTCGGCTCCGTACGCATACCGCCCGGGCAGGTCATCGACGCCCTGCTGCCGGGCGCCGAACCCAGCCCCTTCCGCACGATCATCATCGACGTACGGCTGCCCCGCGTCCTCCTCGGCGCGCTCGTGGGCGCCGGGCTCGCCGTCGCCGGCACCGTCCTCCAGGCCCTCGTCCGCAACCGGCTCGCCGACCCGTTCCTGCTCGGCATCTCCTCCGGCGCGTCCACCGGGGCCGTCACCGTCCTCGTCCTGGGCATCGGCACCACCACCGCCGTGGCCACGCCAGCCGGGGCGTTCGTCGGGGCGCTCTGTGCGCTCTTCCTCGTCTACGGGCTGGCCAGGCGCGACGGCGCGATGACCGGCACCCGGTTGGTGCTGGCGGGCGTGACCGTCTCGTACATCTTCACCGCGCTCACCACCCTCGCCCTGGTGGCGTCCGCGCGGCCGGAGCACTTCCGGGAGGCCCTCTACTGGTCGCTCGGCGGTCTCGGCAGCGCTCGTTGGGACAGTGTGCTGCTGCCCGCGATCGTCCTCGGGTTCGCCCTGCCGCTGCTGCTCGCGCTCGCCAAACCGCTCGATCTGCTGCTGGTGGGGGAGGAGGGCGCCACCGTGCTCGGGCTGGACGTGGCCCGTTTCCGTGCCGCCGTCTTCGTGCTCGTCTCCCTGGTCACCGCCGTGCTGGTGGCGGTCAGCGGCGCGGTCGGCTTCATCGGTCTGATCGTGCCGCACGCCGCCCGGCTGCTGGTCGGGGCCACCCACCGGACGCTGCTGCCGGTCGCGGCGCTCGGCGGGGCGGTCGCCCTGGTCGTCGCCGATCTCGGTGCCCGTACCGTCGCGTCCCCGCAGGACATTCCCGTCGGAGTGCTGACCGCGCTGCTCGGCGGGCCGCTGTTCCTGTGGCTGATGCGCTCCCGTACCGCGAGAGGAGCCGTCCTGTGAAGATCGGCGAACCCCGTAAGCCGGGTGAGTCCGCTGAGCCTGGTGAGCCCGGTGGACCCCGTGAGCCCGGTGGGCCCCGTAAGCCAGGTGAGTCCGGTGAGTCCGGTGGACCCCGTGCGACTGACGAGTCCCCCGGGAGCGGTGGGGCACGTCCGGTGAGCGCCGCGCTGTCCCTGACCGGCATCGGGTACGAGACCGACGGCCACACCCTCCTCACCGATGTCGGCCTCGACGCCCGCCCCGGTGAAACCGTCGGCCTGGTCGGCCCCAACGGCAGCGGTAAGACCACCCTGCTCCGCTGCGTCTACGGCACCCTGCGCCCGACGGCCGGCCGCGCCCTCATCGACGGCGACGATCTGGTCGCCCTCGGCCCGAAGGCGCGCGCCCGGCGGGTGGCGACCGTCCCGCAGGACACCCGGGGCGAGTTCGAGCTGACCGTGCGCGAGATCGTCGCCATGGGACGCGCCCCGCACCAGCGGTTCTGGGAGCAGGATTCGGCGGCCGACGACGCCGTCGTGGCCGAGGCACTCGCCCGGCTGGCCATCAGCGACCTCGCCGACCGGGCCTTCCCGTCGCTCTCCGGCGGCGAACGCCAACGCGCCCTGGTCGCCCGCGCCATCGTCCAGCGGCCCGCCCTGCTCGTCCTCGACGAGCCGACCAACCATCTCGACATCCGATACCAACTGGAGATCCTGGGCCTGATCCGGACCCTCGGGATCACGAGCCTGCTGGCGCTGCACGACCTCAACCTGGCCGCCTACTACTGCGACCGGCTCTATGTCCTGAAGGCCGGCCGAGTCGTCGCGTCCGGTGCCCCCAAGGAGGTTCTGACCTCGGAGCTTCTCGCCGATGTCTATCAGGTGGACGCGGAGGTCACGGTCCACCCGGTGACCGGAGCCCCCACTATCACCTACCTCCCGTCCGCATGGTGAGCTGAGAAGGTCCGCGATGCGAGACGGTATTCCGGAACCGTGACCGGGAATCGTTACGATGAGCGCATGGTTCTCCACGGCATGAGCGACAAGACGCCCAGCGGCACCGTGCTGCTCGTGGCGCGGCTGCATGTCGACCTGTGCCGCCTCGCCAGCGCGATCTGTATCTGAGCGGTCGGCTCTCCGACGTACGACCCCCTCGCGCGGGGGCCCGAGCCGCGCGCCCACTGTCATCGAGCGGCCCGGCACGGCCGGGCCGCCCGACCTTTCGACTGGAGCCCACACCATGGCCATCGAGGTCCGCATCCCGACCATCCTCCGCACCTACACCGACGGCGCCAAGGCCGTACCGGGCAGCGGGAACACGCTCGCCGAGCTGCTCGCCGACCTCGAAACCCGGCACCCGGGCATCCAGGAGCGCATCGTGCAGGGCGAGGAGCTGCGCCGCTTCGTGAACGTCTACCTCAACGACGAGGACGTCCGCTTCCTGGACGGCATCTCCACCAAGCTGACCGACGGTGACAGCGTGACGATCCTGCCGGCCGTCGCCGGTGGAATGCACTGATACCGATGCGTTACGACTCCCCGCTCGCGGCGATCGGCAACACCCCGCTGGTCCGCCTCCCCCGGCTCTCCCCGTCGGACGACGTCCGCATCTGGGCCAAGCTTGAGGACCGCAATCCGACCGGATCCATCAAGGACCGCCCGGCGCTCCGCATGGTCGAGCAGGCAGAGAAGGACGGCCGGCTGACACCCGGCTGCACGATCCTGGAGCCGACCTCCGGCAACACCGGCATCTCGCTGGCGATGGCGGCGAAGCTCAAGGGCTACCGGATCGTCTGCGTGATGCCCGAGAACACCAGCGACGAACGCCGTCAGTTGCTCGCCATGTGGGGCGCGGAGATCATCTCGTCACCCGCGGCCGGGGGCTCGAACACCGCGGTCCGGGTCGCCAAGGAGCTGGCGGCCGAGAACCCGAGTTGGGTGATGCTCTACCAGTACGGCAACCCGGAGAACGCGGGCGCGCACTACGCGACGACGGGCCCGGAGATCCTGGCCGACCTGCCGTCGATCACCCACTTCGTGGCGGGCCTCGGCACCACGGGCACCCTGATGGGCGTGGGCCGCTTCCTGCGCGAGAACGTCCCGGGCGTACGGATCGTCGCGGCCGAACCGCGCTATGACGACCTGGTCTACGGGCTGCGCAATCTGGACGAGGGCTTCGTGCCCGAGCTGTACGACGCCTCGGTGCTCACGACCCGCTACTCGGTCGGCTCGGCGGACGCGGTCACCCGCACCCGTGAGCTGCTCCAGCAGGAGGGGATCTTCGCAGGGGTCTCGACGGGCGCCGCGCTGCACGCCGCGATAGGCGTCGGGAACAAGGCCGTAAAGGCGGGCGAGGCCGCGGACATCGTCTTCGTGGTGGCCGACGGGGGCTGGAAGTACCTCTCCACGGGGGTGTACACCGCGCCGACCACGGAGGCCGCGATCGAGACCCTTCAGGGTCAGCTCTGGGCCTGAGCCCGGGACAGCGGTGCGGAGCGGGGCCGCACCACCGGGCCGGCGACGGGGGCCGGGACCTGGTCACCGGGTCGGGGCCGGTGCCGGGTCGGGGAGATGGCGTTGACCCGGAGGATTGCCGGGGCCGGGCGGTGCGAGGGCCGGGGCCTGATCGGGTCGGTGCCGGGGGGCCGGCTCTGACCGGGGCCTGACGGGTTCTGGTGGCTCCGCGCGGCGGAGCAGGGCGGGGAGGCGGCGGCGCGCGCTCCCCGCCTTCGGCGTTTTCACGCCCTCCGAATCAGTGACAGCACAGGTGAGTTCGCCCACACCCCCCACTCCGGAGGAGCGGCCACCCCTTTTGCGCTTTACGCTCATCGGACCGCACGCCCCACCCCCAGCCCTCCCCGTCAACGGAGGTTCCAGCTCCATGAAGCTCACCGTCGTCGGCTGCTCGGGGTCGTTCCCGTCCGCGGAATCGGCCTGTTCGAGCTACCTCGTAGAGGCCGACGGCTTCCGGCTGCTCCTCGACATGGGCAATGGTGCCCTCGGCGAGTTGCAGCGTCACATCGGTCTCTATGACCTCGATGCGATCTTCCTCAGCCATCTGCACGCCGATCACTGCATCGACATGTGCGGATATTTCGTGGCCCGCTACTACCGTCATACGGGCGGTCGCTGCGGCGCCATCCCCGTCTACGGGCCCGAGGGCACCGAGCAGCGCCTCACCACCGCGTACGCGGACACGCCATCGCCCTCCGCGATGAGCGAGGTCTTCGACTTCCACACCCTCAAGCCCGGCAGCTTCGACATCGGCCCGTTCTCGGTCCGTACGGAACGCGTCGCCCACCCCGTTGAGGCGTACGGCGTCCGGTTGGAGCACGGCGGGCGGACGCTGACCTACTCCGGTGACACGGGGGTCTGCGAAACGCTGCACGAACTGGCCGAGGGGGCGGATCTCTTCCTCTGCGAGGCGTCCTTCACCCACGGCAAGGAGGACGTGCCCGGCCTTCACCTGAACGGGCGCGAGGCGGGGGAGCAGGCGCGGGACGCGGAGGTGGGGCGGCTGGTGCTGACCCACATCCCGCCGTGGACGGACGCGGCGCGGAATCTCGCGGACGCCCGCGCGGTCTACCGGGGCCCGGCTGAGATCGCCAGGACCGGGACCGTGTACGAGGTGTGAGGCGGCGGGCCGTCCGGTGGCGCACCTGACGCCCGGTCTCCGCCCGGTGTCGTACCTGCCACCCGGTCTCCGGACGCGGATGACGAGACCGCCCACGACGAGACCGGCATATGGCAAGACCCGCCCATGACGAGCCCCGCCCATGACGAGACCCCCCGCACCGTGGGCGACACAGTGCGAGGGGTCCGCGGACCGGCATCCGGCAGGGGCTACTTCGCCTCCGCCTTCTGGAGCTCGGCCAGCTCGTCGTCCGACTCCCGGCCGGGAGTCGGCAGGTTGAACTTGGTGATCGCGAAGCGGAAGACCACGTAGTAGACCGCCGCGAAGCAGAGACCCACCAGCACCAGGAACCACGGCTTGGTCGCGATTCCCAGATTCAGCAGGAAGTCCACCGCTCCGGCCGAGAAGCCGAAGCCGTCCTTCATGCCGAGGGCCCAGGTCAGCGCCATGGAGACACCGGTCATCACCGCGTGGAAGGCGTACAGCACCGGGGCGATGAACATGAAGGTGAACTCGATCGGCTCGGTCACACCGGTGACGAACGAGGTGAGCGCGAGCGAGAACATCATGCCGCCGACGATCTTCCGGCGCTCGGGCCGGGCACAGTGCACGATCGCCAGGCACGCGGCCGGCAGGGCGAACATCATGATCGGGAAGAAGCCGGTCATGAACTGTCCGGCCTCCGGGTCACCGGCCAGGAAGCGCGCGATGTCGCCGCTGTTGCCCTCGTACTCACCGGCCTGGAACCACGGGAACGAGTTCAGCAGGTGGTGCATCCCGACGGGGATCAGCGCACGGTTGGCGACACCGAAGATGCCCGCGCCCGCCGCGCCGGAGCCGACCAGCCACTCACCGAAGTTGTGCAGACCGGTGCCGAGGACCGGCCAGATGAAGCCGAAGAGGATACCGAGGAAGAGACCCGCGAAGGCGGAGAGGATCGGGACCAGTCGGCGGCCACCGAAGAAGCCCGCCCAGTCCGGCAGCTTGGTGCGGTAGAAGCGCTGGTAGAGCAGGGCCACCACGAGGCCCATCACCACACCGCCGAGGACCTTCGCGTCCACCGGGGCGTCCTGCATGACCACCTTGCCGTCGACGGCGGCGGCGACCTTCGGCAGGTTCTCGTCCGTGAACGTGGCCAGCACGTGCTTGAAGACGAGGTATCCGGTGACGGCCGCGAGAGCGGTCGAGCCGTCGGACTTCTTCGCGTAGCCGATGGCGATACCCACGGCGAAGAGCAGCGCCATGTTGTTGAGGATCGCGTTGCCGCCGGCCGACATGTAGCCGGCTATCTCGGTGAAGAACGACGGGAAGGAATCCCGCCCGAGCATGTCGTCCTGACCGAGACGGACCAGGAGTGCGGCGGCGGGCAGCACGGCGACCGGCAGCATGAGGCTGCGGCCGATGCGCTGCATGACTGCCATCACACCCGCGCCCTTCTTCTTACCGGCCGCGGGGGCGGCACTTGCCGTGGACATCACAATCCTCCAGGGGAGCAAGGCGCCGCCGGGGGAGTGTTCTGGGGGCGACGTCTCAGGGGGAACGCGGCTGGGCCGCGTGGTCTAAACCACTGAGTGGTGTAGACCTTTGTAGCATGTTCGACATAGATAAGGAACCTGCGAATAGTAAGGAGTTAGAGAGGGTTCCTGTGAATTAACCGCGAGGGACAAAGGGCGTCATTCACGTCGCTATCCCGGCCAGTTGGCGCTTTCCGATCCCGGTCGGGGGCAGTGGTCGGGACGGTTGGTCGCGGAGGGTGTCCCGATGGCGACGGAAGGCGTTCGGGGAGGGATTCCGGGGGTGGCGGTCGGCCTCGGGGAATGGCCCCCGCGGGGTGGCGGACGGCCCCGGGGAACGACCCCGCGGTGCGGCGGACGGTGACCGGGTGTGAGTGACCGGGCGCGGAATCCGAGCAGGGCGGGTGGCGGCCCGGGTGCGTGTCAGGACGTCGCTCACGGGTGTCCCGGACGTGGCGAAGGGGCCCGGAAGGCCCTGATGTCAGGACCGTCCAAGCCCCATTCTCCCGGCGGCGGCGCGGGTGCGCGCTCCCCGGTCGCGCGGCTACTTGATGTTGTCGCGCTCCAGTTCCGCTTCGATCTCCTTGGGCTCCCGGCCCGGCGTCTGAATGTTGAATTTGATGATCGCGAACCGGAAGATCGCGTAATAGACCACCGCGAAACAGAGCCCGATGGGAATGATCATCCAGGGCTTTGTCGCCAGACTCCAGTTGATGACGTAGTCGATCAGACCGGCCGAGAAGCTGAAGCCGTCCTTCACGCCGAGCGCCCACGTCACCGCCATCGACACGCCCGTGAGCACCGCGTGGATCGCGTACAGCGCCGGGGCGACGAAGAGGAACGAGTACTCGATGGGTTCGGTGATGCCGGTGACGAACGAGGTCAGGCCCACCGACAGCATCAGACCGCCGATCTCCTTGCGCCGGTGCGGATGGGCGCAGTGGGTCATCGCCAGACAGGCGGCGGGCAGCGCGAACATCATGATGGGGAAGAAGCCCGTGGTGAACTGACCGGCGTTCGGGTCGCCCGCCAGGAACATCGAGATGTCACCGTGCACCACCGTGCCGTCCGGCTTGGTGTAGCTGCCGAGCTGGAACCAGATCGGCACATTCAGGAACTGGTGCAGGCCGATGACCAGCAGCGCCCTGTTCGTGATGCCGAAGATGCCCGAACCCCAGGCGCCCAGGTTCACCAGCCAGTCGCTGAAGCTCTCCAGGCCGCTGCCGATCGGCGGCCAGACCCACAGGCAGAGGGCCGCGAAGAGGATCGCGACGAACGACATGATGATCGGGACGAGCCGGCGGCCGTTGAAGAAGCCCAGCCAGTCCACCAGCTTGGTGCGGTGGTACCGCTGCCAGAAGTAGGCGGCCAGCAGCCCCATCACGATGCCGCCGAACACCCCGGGGTTCTGGTACTCGAAGGCCGTGGTCGCGCCGTCGGGCGCCTGGCAGCCCACCTTCGCCGCCAGGGCGTCGCCCAGGCAGGGCTTGGGGAACTGGCGCAGCACGTTGTAGTAGACGAGGAAGCCGGCGACCGCAGCGAGGGCCGTGGAGCCGTCGGCCTTCTTCGCCATGCCGATAGCGACACCGACGCAGAACAGCAGCGGCAGCCCGATGTTCGGGTCGAGCAGCGCGCCGCCCGCGCCGGCCATGACCTTTGCGACGTCGTTCCAGCCGAGACCGTCCTTGCCGAAGACGTCGTCCTGGCCGAGCCGGTTGAGGATGCCCGCCGCGGGCAGCACCGCGATGGGTAGCTGCAGGCTGCGCCCCATCTTCTGGAGCCCCTGGAAGAAGGTGCTCCACGGGGAGGGCCCGGCCGTGGCTGCGGCGGCGCTCTCTCGGCTCATCGGCGTCCTCCCGGATCGGCGGGTTTGGCAGCTGTAGCAGACTGGTGTAGACCAGTTGTGATGCGGCTCCGGGGCCGGCCCGTGGCGGGGAGCACCGGTGGTCGTCATCATTCGGTACCGGGCGGTTACTCGCCCGCGAAGATGGGCCAACCGTGCGTTACCGTGACAAAGCGGACCAGTGGTGGGCCGACGCAGCGCCGAGCGTCCCCCCGGCTGGGGACGCCCTTGAACCGCAGGGAGAGAAACATGGCCAGCAAGGCTGAGAAGATCGTCGCCGGGCTCGGTGGGATCGAGAACATCGAGGAGATCGAGGGCTGCATCACCCGCCTCCGTACCGAGGTCATTGACCCGGAGAAGGTCGACGAGGCCGCGCTCAAGGCCGCGGGCGCCCACGGCGTCGTCAAGATGGGCACCGCGATCCAGGTCGTCATCGGCACCGACGCCGACCCGATCGCCGCCGACATCGAAGACATGATGTGAGCCGCTGACACCGGCCCGCTGAAAGAGCGGCTCGCCGAAGCGCACCTGCTCGTTGAAGCACCTGCATGCTGAAGCACCTGCTCGCTGAAGACCGGCCCGTCCCGGCCGCACGGCCCGTTACGAGCCACCGTGGAGGGCCCGGTTCCGCACGGAACCGGGCCCTCCCACGCAGCCGATAGGCTCATGGCCATGGATCGAATCGACGGCCGCACCCCCGAACAGCTCCGCCCGGTCACCATCGAACGCGGATGGAGCAAGCACGCCGAGGGCTCCGTCCTCATCTCCTTCGGTGACACCAAGGTGTTCTGCACCGCCTCCGTCACCGAGGGCGTGCCGCGCTGGCGCAAGGGCAGCGGCGAAGGCTGGGTCACCGCCGAGTACTCGATGCTGCCGCGCGCGACCAACACCCGCGGCGACCGCGAATCCGTCCGCGGCCGGATCGGCGGTCGCACCCACGAAATCAGCCGACTCATCGGCCGCTCGCTCCGCGCCGTCATTGACTTCAAGGCCCTCGGCGAGAACACCATCGTCCTCGACTGCGATGTCCTCCAGGCCGACGGCGGCACCCGCACCGCCGCCATCACCGGTGCTTATGTGGCCCTCGCCGACGCCATCACCTGGGCCCAGGGCCGCAAGCTCGTGAAGGCCGGCCGTAAGCCGCTCACCGGCACCGTCGCCGCCGTCTCCGTCGGCATCGTGGACGGCGTCCCCCTCCTCGACCTCCGTTACGAGGAAGACGTGCGCGCCGACACGGACATGAACGTCGTCTGCACCGGCGACGGCCGCTTCGTCGAGGTCCAGGGCACCGCCGAGGCCGAGCCCTTCGACCGCGCGGAGCTGAACGCCCTGCTCGATCTGGCCAGCGGCGGCTGCGCCGACCTCGCCGCGCTTCAGCGCGCCGCCCTCGCGCCTACCGAAGCGACCGACTGACCTGGTTGGGTCCTTGATTGTTGAAAGCAACCAAGGACGCCCCCGGCGGCGTCGTTACTGGCACGGGCGCACGGGCCGAACCGTGCGCCCGGCCGCATTCGGGAGGGACAGTTCCATGCCTGCGCGTCGACGCATAGCACTCACGCTCGCATCCGCCGCTCTGCTCGTGCCGTTAGCCACGGGGTGCAGTGACCTCGACAAGGCCATCGACTGCGTGGAGACGGCGGAGACCCTGGTCAAGAACGTCGAGAACCTCACCGAGGCATTCACCGCGGCGGGCGAGGACCCCACCAAGTCGGGGGAGGCCCTGGACGCCATCGACAAGGCGCTCAAGGACCTCGACGACAAGACCGACAACGCCGATCTCCGCAAGGCCGTGGACGAGCTGAAGGACGGCATCGACAGCGTGCGCAAGGACGTGGAGGGCGGCGACTCGACCCCCCGCCTCAACCCCCTCACCAGCGCCACCGACGAGATCCGCAAGGTCTGCTCCCCCTAGCCCGTGTAGCCCCGGTCCGGTCGGGCCTCGAAGCCCGCCCCGGACCGGAGCTGATGACCTCCCGCCCCGCCCCGAGCCGCGTCCCGGTGGACCCGGCCCGGGGGCGGGCTCGGGCCCGGGCCGGGCGGCCGGATAATCGCGGTATGAACCGTCTCGTCCTCGCCACCCGTAACCACGGGAAGATCATCGAACTCCGGGCCATCCTCGCCGCCGCCGAGCTGCCGTACGAACTCGTCGGCGCGGACGCCTACCCCGAGATCCCCGACGTCAAGGAAACCGGCGTCACCTTCGCCGAGAACGCCCTGCTCAAGGCGCACGCCCTGGCCCGGGCCACCGGTCTGCCCGCCATCGCCGACGACTCCGGCCTCTGCGTCGACGTCCTCGGCGGCGCGCCCGGCATCTTCTCCGCCCGCTGGGCCGGCACCCACGGCGACGACGGCGCCAATCTGCGGCTGCTGCTCGCCCAGCTCTCCGACATCGCCCCCGAGCACCGGGGCGCCCAGTTCTTCTGCGCCGCCGCGCTCGCCCTCCCCGACGGTACGGAGCGGGTGGTCGAGGGCCGGATGCCCGGAGTGCTGCGCCACGCCCCGGCGGGGGCGAACGGCTTCGGCTATGACCCGATCCTCCAGCCGGAGGGCGAGGACCGGACGGCGGCCGAGCTGAGTCCGGACGAGAAGAACGCGATCAGCCACCGCGGCAAGGCGTTCCGGGCACTGGTCCCGGTCCTCCGCGAACTGGTGGGTTGACCCCGGGCGCGCTGGTGGGATGTACGGAGGGCGCGACACCCTTCCCGGGTGTCGCGCCCTTCACGCGGTGCGGCCGGAGGGACTCGAACCCTCACGGGTGTTACCCCACTGGGACCTAAACCCAGCGTGACTGCCAATTCCACCACGGCCGCGCGTGCGCCCATCGTAGTGGGCGCCCGGTCGCGGCCGGACGCGGGTCAGATCCCGAGGTCCTTGATGATCTTGGCTACATGGCCGGTCGCCTTCACGTTGTAGAAGGCGTGCTCCACCAAGCCCTTCTCGTCGACCACGACGGTCGACCGGATGACGCCCGTCACGGTCTTCCCGTACAGCTTCTTCTCGCCGAAGGCCCCGTACGCCTCCAGCGTCGCCTTGGACGGGTCACCGACGAGGGTGACCTTCAGGCTCTCCTGCTCGCGGAACTTCGCCAGCTTCTCCGGCTTGTCGGGGGAGACGCCGATGACGTCGTAGCCGGCGTTCGCGAGCAGCTCCAAGTTGTCGGTGAAGTCGCACGCCTGCTTGGTGCAGCCTGGAGTGAGGGCGGCGGGGTAGAAGTAGACGATGACCTTACGGCCCTGGTGGGAGGCGAGCGAGATCTCGTTGCCGTCCGCGTCGGGCAGGGTGAAATCGGGGGCGGTGTCGCCGGGCTTGAGTCGCTCGCTCATGGTTCTCTTCTCCTCGTCGAGCCGTGCGGGTGTACGCCGACGAGCGTAGATCCTGTCCGGGTGGGAGCGCTCCCGAAGCGGCGTGGTCCCCGGCCGCGGGGCGGCGGCACGCCGGTCGGACGGTGACTTCGCGTCCGCGATCCAGGGGTGCCGTGGGGTGCGGAGGCTATGGAGCTGACAGACTGTGGAGGTAAGGGCAAACCATGACCACGGACCACGGAGGCAGCGCGGTGTCGGACGCGAGGACCCCTGCGCAGATCGAGGCGGACATCGTCCGCCGGCGCGACCAGCTTGCCGAGACGCTGGACGAGATCGGTGTGCGCGTGCACCCCAAGACGATCGTCGGCGACGCCAAGGCGAAGGTCGCGGAGACGGTGGACCGTACGGCGGGGCGGGCCTATGTGGTCGTGCACCGCACCCTGTCGGACGTCCGCGCCGGCTTCGTCTCGGACGACGGCGCGCCACGGCTGGAGCGGGTCGTCCCGGTGGCGCTGGTGGTCGTGAGCGTGGTGGGGCTGCTCGCGCTCTCCACCCGCAAGCGCAGGGTCTGATTCGCCCCGGGCGCGGGCTACCGCGCCCCCGCCGGGGGAGGCGCGGAACACCGTGCGGGAGTACGGAACGCGTCGCGGCAGGTAGGTTCGGTGCGTGAGCGCCAACAGTCATGAACACAGCACCCAGCACGACAAGCTCCCCATCCGGATGCTGCACGACCGTGTCCTGGTGCGGACGGACATCCCGGAGGGCGAGCGGCGCTCCAGCGGCGGCATCGTCATCCCCGCCACCGCGGCCGTCGGCCGTCGGCTCGCCTGGGCCGGAGTGGTCGCGGTGGGGCAGAGCGTCCGGACCGTGGAGCCGGGGGACCGGGTGCTGTACGACCCCGAGGACCGTGCCGAGGTCGAGGTGCGGGGCGTGGCGTACGTACTGATGCGGGAGCGCGATCTGCACGCGGTGGCCGCCGACCGCTTCCAGGGCTCCGAGGACTCCACCGGCCTCTACCTCTGACCCGCGCGGACGGTCCACGCCTCCGCCGAGGGGGGTGAGCAGGGCGACCGCCGCGGGGTCACCGACCCACCGGGCGGCGCCCTCTCCTGACCCGGGCGCCTCGAACACCGGTCCCACGCCCCCGACGACCGGGCTCACGCTCGCGACGACCGGGCCGCGGCGCCCGCCGTGGCCCGGCGGCTGTCGGCGTACTCCCCGGTGCCGGTCCCGGCTCCCCCGGTCCCGTACCCCCGCCGATCGATCCGCCCACCGATCCGCCGATGTCCCCGCCGCCCTCCGTCAGACCGCCGATCACCGCGTCCCCGCCCGCGTCGGTGGCCGGGCCGCCGCTGTCCGCGCCACCGTCGGCGCCGGTGGGCGCCGAGCCGTCCGGGCCGACGCCGTCCGTCGGCGACTCACCGACGCCGGGTGTCGGACCCGGTGTCAGGTCCGGTGCCGTGCTCGGTGCCGGTCCGGTGGGTCCGGTCCCGGTGGCGGACTCCGACGAGCTGGGCGAATCCGACGGCACACCCTCCTCCGGCACCCCCGCCTCCAGCTCCAGTTCGAATTCCACGATCTCGGTCCCCTCCAGCGCCGCGCCGGTGAACTGCCCCCAGATCCGGGCCGGCGCGCCGCCGCCGTTGATCCGGGGCAGACCCATCGCCCCGTACAGCGGTTTCTGCACGCCGGTCTCCGGGTCCTGGCCCATCACGGCGACCACGGTGGCGAGTTCCGGGGTGTATCCGGCGAACCAGGCGGCCTTGTCCTCCTCCGCCGTACCGGTCTTCCCGGCCGCGGGGCGGCCCGCCGACTGGGCGGCGGTCCCGGTGCCGTCGTCCACGACGCTCCGCAGGATGGAGGTGGTGGTGTCGGCGGCCCGCCGGCTGACGGCCTGTCCGGCGTTCCGCTTCGGCAGCCGTACGCTCACCCCGTCCTTGGAGACCTTGGCGACCAGGGTGTACGTGCCGTGCCGGCCGTGGTTGGCGAGGGTCGCGTACGCCTCGGCCATATCGAGCACGCTGGCCGTGGCCGGTCCGAGCGCGATGGACGGCGACGCGTCCAGGTCCGGGGTGCTCGTCGGCAGCCCCAGATCGATCGCGGTCCGCCGCACCCTGGCCGGGCCGACGTCCATCGCCATCTGCGCGTAGACCGCGTTCACGGACTTGTCGGTGGCCTCGGTGACGGTGATCGGACCGTACGAGGTGTTGTCCTCGTTCTCCGGGGCGTACGGCTTGCCGCTCCAGCCCTGGACCGTACGCCGGTTGGTCCCGTCGTAGAGCGTGTACGGGGTGATGCGGCGCCCGTCCTGGGTGCGGGAGCCGTTCTCGACGGCGGCGGCGAAGACGAACGGTTTGAAGGTGGAGCCGACCTGGTAGTCGCGGCGGGTCGCGTTGTTGACGTACTGCCGGGTGTAGTCGACACCGCCGTACATGGCGACGACCCTCCCGTCGGACGGATCGATCGACGCGCCACCGACCCGGACATTGCGGTCGGCCTTGCGGTCCGGGTCGAGTTTCGACATGACCTGGTCGTCCACCGCCTTGGTGAACGCGTTCTGCTTGAGGCGCTCCAGGGTGGTGGTGATCCGGTACCCCCCGGCGGCGAGGGTGCTCTCGTCGAGGATCCGGTGTGCGGTCAGATAGTCCTCGACGGCCTGCACGATGTAGCCGCGCTGCCCGGCGAGCGCGGTGGCGGGCTTCGCCCGCTGGGGCGTGGGGAAGGTCATCGTCGCCCGCGCGGCCGGGGTCAGCCACGCCTCCTTCACCATGCCGTCGAGCGTGTAGTTCCAGCGGGCGAGCGCGGCGGCGGTGTTCTCGGGGTGGGTGGTGACGTCGTACGCGCTGGGGGCGTTCAGCAGCGAGGCGAGGTAGGCGCCCTGGGCGGTGTCGATGTCCTCGATGTCCCGGCCGTAGTAGGCGTGGGCCGCCGCCTGGATGCCGTACGCGTTCCGCCCGAAGTAACTGGTGTTGAGATAGCCCTGGAGGATCTCGCTCTTGCTCTGCTCCCGGCTCAGCTTGATCGCGATGAAGAACTCCTTCCACTTCCGCGTCAGCGTCTGCTCCTGGCCGAGGTAGTAGTTCTTCACGTACTGCTGGGTGATGGTGGAACCGGACTGTTTGCCCTTGCCGGTGAGGGTGTTCCAGGCGGCCCGGACCATCGCCTTGGGGTCGACCGCGCGTTCGGAGTAGAAGTCCCGGTCCTCGGCGGCCAGGACGGCGTGCTGGACCGGCAGCGGGATCTGCGCGAGCTGGACGTTCTCCCGGTTGATCTCGCCGTCGCGGGCGAGCTGGCTGCCGTCCTCGTACAGATAGACATTGGACTGGGCGGTGGCGATGGCGTTGGCGGGCGGGATGTGGACGAGGGCGTAGCCGGCGAGGAAACCGCCGATCAGCAGGAGGGCGACGAGCAGGACCGCGCCGAGCACCATCCGCCAGGTGGGCAGGAGTCGGCGCAGTCCGGTGCGCCGGCCGCCCTCCGTCCCGGGTTCCGCACCCGGTCCGGACGCGGTCGCGTCCCTGGGGGTCCAGCCCTGTCGCCACGGCTCCTCGCTCATCTGCCCATAGTGCACTTTAAGGACGGATATCCTCCGGACCTTCAGCCATAAATACCTCGCGGGGCGGCCACCACCGGTACTAGGGTCAGGCGCTTTGGTGCCATCAGGCGGGGGAGGGCGGGACGTGCGGCTCTATGCGGTCGTGGCAGCCGGGTGGTTCCGGCGCTACGCGACCTACCGGGTGGCCACGGCGGCGGGGGCCTTCACCAACACGGTCTTCGGCTTCATCATGGCCTACACCTATGTCGCCCTCTGGGACGAGCGTCCCCACCTGGGCGGATACGACGTCAGTGACGCACTCACCTATGTCTGGTTGGGGCAGTCCCTCCTGATGGCCTGCGCCATGATGGGCGGCGGCTTCGAGGACGAACTGATCGAGCGGATCCGGACCGGGGACATCGCCGTCGATCTCTACCGTCCCGCCGACCTCCAGCTCTGGTGGCTGGCCGGCGATCTGGGCCGGGCCGCCTTCCAACTGCTGGGACGCGGTGTCGTCCCCATGGCGATCGGCGCGCTCGCCTTCGATCTCGCCCTGCCGGGCTCGCCGCTCCCCTGGCTCGCCTTCGCGGTGGCGGTGGTGCTGGGGGTGCTGGTGAGTTTCGCGATCCGTTATGTGGTGGCGCTCCTCGCCTTCTGGCTCATGGACGGCGTGGGAGTCATGCAGCTCATCCGGCTCATGGGGCTGTTCTTCTCCGGCATGATCCTGCCGCTCAACATCTTCCCCGGGGCGCTCGGCGAGGTGGCGCGGGCCCTGCCGTGGTCGTCACTGCTCCAGATCCCGGCCGATGTGCTGCTCGGCAAGCGGACCGGCTGGGACCTGGTGGGGGCGTATGCCTTCCAGGCCGGCTGGGCGGTGGCGCTGCTGGGGGCCGGACGGGTGCTCCAGACGCTCGCGACACGCAGGGTGGTGGTGCAGGGTGGCTGAGACACCGAAGGGCGCGGGGACCGGGCGCGCGGCGGAGTCGGGTGCCGGGTACGGGGCCGAGTCGGGTGCCGGGTACGGGACCGAGTCGGGGGTTGGACACCGGCCCGGCCCGGAAAGCGGCCCGGGGGCCTGGTACGAGACCGAGCCGGTCGAGTCCGCACTCCGGACCGGCCTGCGCGCCTATGCGCTGATCGCGGGGATGTGGATCCGCTCCACGATGACCTACCGCGTGTCCTTCGCCATGACCACGCTCGCCGATCTGACCGTGACCGCCTTCGACTTCGTCGCGATCCTGCTGATGTTCTCGTACGTCGACACGCTCGGCGGCTTCTCGCTCGCCGAGATCGCCTTCCTGTACGGCGCGGCGGCCACCTCCTTCGGCATCACCGACCTGCTGCTGGGCTCGATGGACCGGGTCGGACGCCGGGTGCGCGACGGCACGTTCGACACCCTGCTCGTCCGCCCGGTCCCGGTGCTCGCACAGGTGGCGGCGGACCGGTTCGCGCTGCGCCGGCTGGGCCGGATCACCCAGGGATCGGTCGTCCTCGGCTGGAGCATCTCGGCCGTGGCCGTCGACTGGACGGTGCTGAAGGTGCTCATGGTGCCGATGATGCTGCTCAGCGGCGCGGCGATCTTCGGGGCGGTGTTCGTGGCCGGGGCCGCCTTCCAATTCTGGGCGCAGGACGCCTCCGAACTGCAAAACTCCTTCACGTACGGCGGCAGCACCCTCCTTCAGTACCCGCCGTCGATCTTCGCCAAGGATCTGGTGCGCGGGGTGACCTTCGTCGTACCGCTCGCCTTCGTCAACTGGCTGCCCGCACTCCATGTGCTGGACCGGCCCTATCCGCTCGATCTGCCCTCCTGGGTGGCATTCACGCCGCCCCTGGTCGCCGCCGCCTGCTGCTGGCCGGCCGTGCTGGCCTGGCGGGCGGGTCTGCGTTCGTACCGGAGCACAGGGAGCTGACCATGGACCTCATCGAACTGGAGGGCGTCGAGAAGGTATTCGACGTACGCCGCCGAATCGGACTGCTGCGCCGGGAGAAACGCCAGGTGCGCGCGGTGGACGGCATCAGCTTCCGGGTGTCGCGCGGCGAGATGGTCGGCTACATCGGCCCCAACGGCGCCGGGAAGTCGACCACCATCAAGATGCTCACCGGCATCCTCACCCCCAGTGGGGGTCGGCTCCGGGTCGCCGGCATCGACCCCGCCCGCGAGCGCACCCGGCTCGCCCGACGCATCGGAGTCGTCTTCGGCCAGCGCACCACGCTCTGGTGGGATCTGCCGCTGATGGACTCCTACCGGCTGATGCACCGGATGTACCGCGTCCCCGACCAGCGGTTCCGGGAGAACCTCGACCGCTGCGTCGAACTCCTCGACCTGGCCGAACTGCTGGACGTCCCCGTACGACAGCTCTCCCTCGGCCAGCGGATGCGCGGCGATATCGCGGCGGCGCTGCTGCACGACCCCGAGGTGCTCTACCTGGACGAGCCCACGATCGGGCTCGATGTGATCTCCAAGGCGAAGGTCCGCGGATTCCTGCGTGATCTGAACACCGAGCGCGGCACGACGGTGCTGCTCACCACCCACGACCTGACCGACATCGAACAGCTCTGCGAGCGGGTGATGGTCATCGACCACGGCCGGCTGATGTACGACGGCGCGCTCGCCGGGCTCCACGAGGTGGGGGAGAGCGAACGCACCCTGGTGGTGGACCTGGAGCGGGAACTGCCCCCGGTGGTCCTCGACTCCGCCCGCACGGTGCGGGTGGAGGGCCCGCGCCAGTGGCTGGCCTTCCCGGCCTCCCAGTCGGCGGCACCACTGGTGGCCGCGCTCGCGGAGCGGTACCCCGTGGTCGACCTCTCGGTACGGGAGCCGGACATCGAGGCCGTGATCGCGAAGATGTACGCGGATCGGTCCGGCTCGGGAAGCGACCGCTGACTATCCTGGGACGTATGAGCGAACTCCCCGAGATGCGGGCCTCCGACAGTGATCGCGAACGTATCGGCGAACTCCTGCGAGACGCGGTGGCGGAGGGCCGGCTCACCATGGAGGAGTTTGAGCAACGACTGGAGATCGCCTACCAGGCACGCACCCAGGGTGAGTTGGAGCCCCTGATCCGGGATCTGCCGGCGACCGGCACCGCGCCGGTGTCGATGGCGAAGACCGGTTCGGGCCGCTGGCGCGACCGGATCGGCGGGCCGGCCACCTCGCGGCTGGCGTTCGCGTTCTGGGGCGCCTTCGAGCGCAAGGGCCGGTGGACGGTCGGCCGGCGCTTCAACTCGTTCGCCGTGATGGCCGGCGGTGACATCGACCTCCGGGAGGCGCGGTTCGAGGAGCGCGAGGTGGTGATCCGGTGCTTCGCCCTGATGGGTGGCATCGACGTCGCCGTACCGCCCAACCTCAATATCGAGGTGTCCGGGTTCGGCCTCATGGGCGGCTTCGGCGAGGAGGGCAACGGCGACGTCGAGCCCGATCCCGAAGCGCCGACCGTGCGGATCACGGGCTTCGCGCTGATGGGCGGAGTCGGAGTGCAGCGCAAGCGGACCAAGGCGGAGAAGCAGCGCATCAAGGCCGAGCGGGAGCGGGCCATCCTGGAGCGGAACCACCCCCATCATCCCGATCTGCCCGACCGGACCGACCGCAAGGAACTGCCCTGACCTCGGACGATCGACCCGGTCGGCGGAGAACCGCTCCGCCCGTCCGGGAACTCAGGGTGCGTGCCGGGAGTCCCTGAGGTAGGGACAATGCGTACGGGGTACGTGTGGACGGGTGGATCGGGATGAATCGCACAAAAAAGAACAAGCCGGACAGTGTGGGGGCTCGGCGCACCGGGCTGCCCGCGTTCGCGTACACCGAGGCGGACGAGGAGAAGCAGCGCGGCGTCCGCCGGATGAAGATGTTCGCCACCGGGCTGCTGGTCCTCGTGGCGGTGATCTTCGCCCTCGCCACCTGGGCGAAGAACGCGGGGGCCGGCCCCTGGGCGGGCTATGTCGCCGCGGCGGCGGAGGCGGGCATGGTGGGCGCGCTCGCCGACTGGTTCGCCGTCACCGCCCTCTTCCGCCACCCGCTCGGCATCCCCATCCCGCACACCGCAATCATCCCGAACAAGAAGGACCAGCTCGGCGCCTCGCTCGGCTCCTTCGTCGGGGAGAACTTCCTCTCCGAAGGCGTCGTACGGGGACGGCTGCGGGCCCTCGGCATCGGCGAACGCCTCGGCGCCTGGCTCGCGGAACCCGCCCACGCCGACCGGGTCACCGCGGAGCTGTCCACCGCGCTGCGCGGAGCGCTCACCGTGCTCCGGGACTCGGACGTCCAGGCCGTGGTCGGTGAGGCCATCACCCGCCGCGCCGACAGCATGGAGATCGCCCCCGGCGTCGGAAAGACCCTGGAGAAGGTGGTCACCGACGGCGCCCACCACCGGGCGGTGGACCTCATCTGCGCCCGCGCCCACGACTGGCTGGTCACCCACGCCGACTCCGTGATGGACGCGGTCGAGGGCGGTGCCCCCGGCTGGACCCCGAGGTTCGTGGACCGCAAGGTCGGCGACCGGGTCTACCGCGAGCTGCTCCGCTTCGTCACCGAGATGCGCGATATGCCGGGCCACCCGGCCCGCGGCGCGATCGACCGCTTCCTGACCGACTTCGCGTCCGACCTCCAGTCGGACACGGAGACTCGCGCCCGGGTGGAGCGGATGAAGTCCGATCTGCTCGCGCGCCCCGAGGTGCAGGACGTGATCGCCTCCGCCTGGTCCTCCGTCCGCGCCATGATCATCTCTGCCGCCGACGACGACCGCAGCGAGCTCCGCCTCCGCGCCCGTGCCTCACTGCTCTCGCTGGGCGCCCGACTGGCGAGCGACGGCCGGCTCCAGTCCAAGCTGGACGGCTGGGTGGAGGGCGCCGCGGTCTATGTGGTGAACACCTACCGCGCCGAGATCACCTCGCTCATCTCCGACACGGTGTCGAGCTGGGACGCGGAACACACCTCGCGCAAGATCGAGGCCCACATCGGCCGCGACCTGCAATTCATCCGCATCAACGGCACGGTGGTCGGCGCCCTGGCGGGCCTCCTCATCTACACGGTGGCGCACGCGCTGGGCGGTTGATCGGCGGCCGGGCGCGAGGTGATCGGGCGCGAGGTGATCGGGCCGATGCCCGTCAGCCCGGTGCCCGTCAGCCGTATCGACCGCCACTGATCGACTACCGCTGAAGGGCACCGAACTGCCCGGTGGGGTAGGGGCGTTACCCTTGCGCCGCGTCCCCGTGGCACTCCCGGTAGATCCGTCCCGTTCCGCACCAGCACGGTGACCCCTTCGCCGGGGGCCAGGAGATCGCGCGGCCACGGGCCGCCAGGGTGGTCGCGTACTGGGGGAGCAGGTCCGCGTTGGCGGGTGAGGACTGTTCGGAGGCGGCGAATGCCTCGTAGGAGGGGACCGTCGAGGTCACGATGCCCAGATTGCCGGTGCCCGTGGAGGACAGATCGCGCAGCGACGCTTCGATGTCCGTCAGATGGTCCGGGTGGGTCGGGTACTCCGAGGCCAGGTCGGGATAGGCGCTGAGGAGTTCCGTCAGTTCGTGTTCCGGCCAGTGGAGGACCGCGACCGGGAAGGGGCGGGACAGCGCCGAGCGGTAGGTGCCCAGTTCGGAGCGGAGGCGGGCGATCTCCGCGCGGAGTTCGGCCGGATTGTCCGAGCCGAGGGCCCAGAGGCGGTTGGGGTCGTGGAGTTCGTCCAGCGAGATGTCCGACTGGGCGGTGTGGACCCTGTCCGCGAGGGCGTCCCACTCGTCGTGCGGGCGGCCCAGCAGCCGGCGGACCCGGTGGCGACCGGCGAGGAGTGACCGGGTCTCGTAAGGGACCTCGTCGTCGCCGGGGGCCAGCAGGAGGGTGACGGCCGTGGTGAAGGTGGCGTGGGACGCCTCCAGCTCGTCGTGGGCCTCCAGCGTCTCCGCGATGATCTCCCACGGGGCCGGGTCCACGGGGGCGGCCATCCGGACGCCGGCGATCAGCGCACGGGCCTCCGCCTCGTGGCCGTACTCCCAGAGGTTCGCCGCCTGGAGCGCCTTCACCAGCAGGGGGCGCTCGGCCCCGGCGGCGAGCAGGCGGTCGTAGAGGGTGGAGGCGCGTTCACGGTCGCCGGCCAATTCGAGGTGGGCGGCGGCTTGGAGGAGCAGCGGTTCCGTGTCCTCGGGGTACTGCGTCGCGGTACGCAGCAGGCGCTCGGCTTCGGCGGTGTGGTCGGCAGGAGTGTCGGGGCGCATGGTGGACACCGTACTGCGGTGCGCGGGTTGGTCGGGATGCCGGCTGGTCCTCGCGCAGGGGTGCACGGCCCTGGTGGCTTCCGGGCGTGGCACTTAGGGTGCGGCCCGTGCGGATACGGGAGAAGCGTGCGCGGATACCGGTGGTGGTCCACGGGGCCCGGTCGCGGGCGCGGACCCGGTGGGTCGGTGGGCTGTGGGTCTGTGCCGAGGTCACCGTCACCCTCGGGATCGTCGGCCTGCTCCTCGTCGTCCACCAGTTGTGGTGGACCAATCTCCAGGCCCGTCAGGGCGCCGAGCGTCAGGTTCACGCCTTGGAGCGGTCCTGGCAGCGGGGAGGCGAGGCAGCGAAGAGGCAAGAGGGGCGAGAGGGACAAGAGGGGTGGGAGGGGCTGGAGAGCGGGGAGGCGGCCGGGGTGGGAGGAGCAGAAGAGGAAGGCGGGAGGGACAGGACACCGGAGACAGGAGCGGAAGCGGGAGCGCGGGGAGAGGCAGTGGTCCCGGCGCGGCGCTGGGCGCAGGCGTACGCCGTCCTCCGTATCCCGAGCCTCGGTGTCACCGCCCCCGTCGCCGACGGCATCAGCAAGAAGCGGGTGCTGGACAAGGGGTACATCGGCCACTACCCGGGGACCGCGCGGCCCGGACAGCCCGGGAACTTCGCCGTCGCCGGGCACCGCAACACCCACGGCGAACCCTTCCGCCGCATCAACCGCCTACGCCCCGGTGACGACATCCGGATCGAGACCCGCGACGCCGTCTTCGTCTACGAGGTCGGCCAGACCCTCGCGCGCACCTCCCCGCGCGATATCGGCGTCATCCGGCCCGTGCCCCGCAGCCTGGTCACCCCGTCGGCCGGCTATCGCACACCGGGCCACTACCTCACCCTCACCACCTGTACCCCCGAGTACAGCTCCAGCCATCGACTCGTGGTCTGGGCCACGCTCACCGCCACGCAGCCGCGCGATCCGGTATAACGGAGGGCACAGCCGTACGAGTAGGGGAGGGGACCATGACGCGTCAGCGTCTCGGGCAACTGCTGCGCCCCGTCCTGCTCACCCTTCTCCTCGTCATCGAGTATCTGATCATCGATGGCGGGCTCATCGACGGCGGTAGCGTCTCCGCCGCCCTCGCCCTCGCGGCGACCGCCACCGGCGCTGCCGGTGCCGCCCTCGTCGTCTGTGCGGTCATCAGCGCGCGCTGCGCCCCCGTGGTGCCCCGCACCCGGGTCCGTACCGCCATCCGCGACCGCGAACAGCGCACCGCCTTCCTGCCCCAACGCGACCCCGACGCCCGCGGCCGGACCAGGCCCCGAGCGCCCGGATGCGCCCTCCCGACGGCCGCGTAGGGGCTCCACCAGCAGTTCCGCACAGCTCCCCACGCGGGTCGTCATGCCGTCATCTCCTGAATCCCGGCACGACGAGGCCCTCGGAGGGCTCACCCATGACCGTTTTCGCCACCCTGGTCGAGCGACTGGCCGATCTGCTCCAGCCGCTGTTCCAGACGTCCGCCACCGCCGCCGCGATCATCCTCTTCACCGCGCTCGTACGACTCGCCGTCCATCCGCTCTCCCGTGCGGCGGCCCGTGGCCAGAAGGCGAAGGCCCGGCTGGCACCCGACATCGCCAAGGTGCGGAAGAAGCACGCCAAGAACCCGGAGCGGATGCAGCAGGCCATGCTGGAGCTGTACGCGAAGGAGAAGACCTCGCCGCTCGCCGGCTGTCTGCCGAGCCTGTTGCAGGTGCCGGCGTTCTTCGTGCTCTATCACCTCTTCTCCAGCAGCAGCATCGGCGGCGAGCCCAACGGACTCCTCAGCCACACCCTCTTCGCCGCCCCGCTCGGCGACCGCTGGCACGACGCCCTCGCGGACGGCGGGGTCTTCGGCGGCGCGGGCGTGGTCTATCTCTTCCTCTTCGTGATCGTCGCCGTCGTCGCCGTCTTCAACTACCGGCGGACGAAGCGACAGATGGCCGAGAACCCGCTGCCCGCGGAGGTCCCCCCGGGCATGGGTGCGATGACCTCGCTTCTGCCGCTGCTCTCCTTCGCCACCCTGATCACCGTCGCCGTGGTGCCGCTCGCCGCCGCCCTCTACATCGTCACCAGTACCACTTGGTCGGCGATCGAGCGGGTGCTGCTCTACCGCGATATGCCGGCCGCGGGCGCGCTGGCCACGCCCCTCTAGGTCCGGTCCGCCCGGACAGGGCCTAGGTCCGGTCCGGAACTAGGGAGCACCCGCGGGGCGCACGGTCACCGTCACCCCTTCGTCCGCCGAACGCCGCGCCGCCTCCAGGACGTCCAGCGTCGCGGCGGCCTCCTCGGCGGTCACCGGTGGGGGAGTGCCGTCCCGCAGGGCCCGCGCGACCGCCGCGTAGTACGCCGGATAGTCGCCCGGGAGGGTCTCGACCGGCCGGCCCCCACCGGTCGGCGGGGACTCCCCGGCGCCGACCCTGGCTCGGAACGCCTCCGCCACCTGGCCCCACGCCGCCCCCGCCGTCGGGCGTTCGCCCGCGCGGAGGGCGGCCTCCTGCGGGTCGAGGCCGTAGCTCACAAAACCGGCCTCGGAGCCGAGTACCCGGAAGCGGGGGCCGAGCTGGGCGGCAGTGGCGCTCATGGAGAGGTGGGAGCGCACCCCGTCGGCATGGGTGACCGCGATGAAGGTGTCGTCGTCGGCCTCGGCCCCTTCGCGGCGCACATCCACCTCCGCGTACACCCGGACGGCCGGGCCGAACAGCGTCAGCGCCTGGTCGACCACATGGCTGCCCAGGTCGTACAGGAGTCCGCCGATATCCTCGGGGGCGCCCGACTCGCGCCAGCCGCCCTTGAGCCGGGGCCGCCAGCGCTCGAAACGGGATTCGAAACGCTGTACCCGGCCCAGCTCGCCGCTCTTGACGACACGGGTGAGGGTGCGGAAATCCCCGTCCCAGCGGCGGTTCTGGAAGACCGAGAGCAGTAGTCCGCGTTCGGTGGCCAGGGCGGCGAGCGTCCGGGCCTCGGCCGCCGTACCGGCGACGGGCTTGTCCACGACGACCGCGAGCCCGGCCCGGAGCGCGGCGGTGGCGAGCGCCACATGGGTCTTGTTCGGCGTGGCGATCACGACCAGGTCGAGCCCGCGCCCCCACACCTCGTCGGGCGTCGCGGCGAACCGTACGTCGGGGAACTCGGCCCTGGCCTGCTCCTGGCGCTCCGGCTTCGAGGTCACGATCGTGTCGAGGACCAGCCCCTCGGTGGCGGCGATCAGCGGGGCGTGGAAGACGGAACCCGCGAGGCCGTAGCCGATGAGTCCGACGCGGAGAGGAGGGCCGGTGCCAGTCATGCCTGTCACTTAAACAACGCGCTACCCGTAGTGCAAGCGATACGGACAAGGGGCGCGGGAGGGGGATGGACGGGAGGGTTACGGGCGGGGATGCTCGGCGAGGCGGCGGGCCGGGATTCTCGCCGAGCCAGTACGAAAATACGCTGATAGGGCGGAGTTGCGCCGCTGTTCGGGGCCGTGCCGGGCCATCCGGCCCACTCGCCGCCGCCGACGGGGAAGGGTCCTCTCGACCCAGCCACGCAGCAGTACGAGCAGCAAAGGTCACCTTCACTCATGCGACCGCGCAAAGCCCTCGTCGTCGGCGCCATCGCGGCCTCCGCGGCCCTGCCCGCCACTGCCGTTGCGGCCTCCGCCGTCCTGCCCACCGCCGTCGCCGAATCCCGCCAGCCCCGCTGCGGCACCCTCGCCGGCAAGGACTTCCCGATCGACACCCGCCTCCACGGCGGGCCGTCCGTCCACCACCCGGGCGGCGGTTTCCAGCAGTGGTCCGTCGACCTCGCCAATACGACGGACCGGGCCTGCGCCAACATCCATCCGGTGATCGTCTTCGCCGCCCGCGACCGTGGCCTCACCCCGGACCGGCTGCAACTGGAGTTCTACGACGCACCCGGCTCGCGCTGGCGGTCCGCCGAACTCCAGACGACGTCCGAGGACGAGGTCATCGCCGTCCTGGACGAGAAGAGCACCAGCGGTTTCGCCGTGCCGGCCGGCTCCACCGTCACCGTCCGGGTCCGGCTCGCCCTCACCGCCGACACCCCGCCCAACCAGGTCACCGTCAACGCCGCGATCGTCCAGCGGCGCGGTGCCGACGGCGACTGGGTCGGCGAGTCCGGCGACTACCGCTTCGCCGTCCTGGACGACAACGGCTACGGCGGCACCGTCACCCGCGATGAACTGGCCACCACCGGAACCGGTTCCCTGATCCGGCTCGGCGCCGCGCTCGGCACCATCCTGTTCGTCGGCGGCGCCCTGGTGCTGATCTCCCGACGGCTGCGCCCGGGCCGGCCCTGAGAGGGCCCGGAGAATCCACGAAAGCACTGGTGGGGTCAGGAGTGGACTTCCTGACTAGGCTGTTCCTGCCGGGGTGACACAGAGCCGTGCCTCCGGCATCCCAGCACACCGCGTACCCGTACGCCGCGCACGGCAGGAGCCCCCTTGATGGCAGAGCGCAAGCCGATCGAATCCTGGCTGACCGACATGGACGGCGTCCTGATCCATGAGGGAGTGCCGATCCCCGGCGCCGATGCCTTCATCAGGAAGTTGCGGGACACCGGCAAGCCGTTCCTGGTGCTCACCAACAACTCCATCTACACCGCCCGCGACCTGCACGCGCGGCTCGCCCGGATGGGTCTGGACGTCCCGGTGGAGAACATCTGGACGTCCGCGCTCGCCACCGCGCAGTTCCTGGACGACCAGCGGCCGGGCGGTACGGCGTATGTCATCGGTGAGGCCGGTCTGACGACCGCGCTGCACGACATCGGGTACGTCCTCACCGACCACGACCCCGACTACGTGGTGCTCGGCGAGACCCGTACCTACAGCTTCGAGGCCCTCACCAAGGCGATCCGGCTGATCAACGGCGGGGCCAGATTCATCTGCACCAACCCGGACGAGACCGGACCCTCCACCGAGGGGCCGCTGCCCGCCACCGGGTCCGTCGCCGCGCTGATCACCAAGGCCACCGGCAAGGACCCGTACTTCGCGGGCAAGCCGAACCCGCTGATGATGCGGACCGGCCTCAACGCCATCGGCGCGCACTCCGAGACCAGCGCGATGATCGGCGACCGGATGGACACCGATGTGCTGGCCGGTCTGGAGGCGGGCATGGAGACGTTCCTGGTGCTGACCGGGGTGACGACCCCCGACGGGATCGACCGCTACCCGTTCCGGCCGTCCACCGTGGTCGACTCGATCGCGGACCTCGTCGACCGGATCTGAGCCGGGGGCCGTACCGGGTTCGTACCGGGGTTCGTACCGGGATCCGATCGGCCCGGACGGCGGCTGTGCTGGTGAGCGGGGCGTACGGGGCGGGGGGTCACCCTCACTCGTTCGTGTAAGGGCAGGTCAGCGAGGTGTACGACGCACCCGGCCGCGCCTCCGGATGCGAAAACGCCCCACCCGCGTGAATCTTTCCGTATCAGGAGGTTCACCATGCGTACCAGGCCGATCGCTCTCCGTGCCGCTGGGGTGGGTGCCGTCCTCGTCACGGCCCCCACCGCCCTGGTCCTGATTCCCGCGGCCCCGACCAACGCCACGGCGTACGCCCGTGACTCCGTCAGCGCCACGGTCTCCCCGGCCGAAGCGGGGCCCGGGGACCGGATCGAGATCGTCGTACGGGGCTGTCGGGACGCCACCGGAACCGCCGCCGCCGGCGCGTTCGCCGGGGCGGCGCGGCTCACCGCACCGGGCGGCGGCCATGGAGAGCGCGACCGTTCCCCAGCAGACGCAGATGCAGGCGCAGAAACAGCCGTAGACGCAGGCGGGCGCGACCGGCACGGAACCGGCGACGCCGGTGCGGCGGACGGCTCCCGCACCCTCTCCGGACACACCACCCTCGCCTCCCGGGCAGGCCCCGGCAGCCATCGCGTCACCGTCACCTGCGACGGCCGCGCCCATCGCACGGCCGGCACGGTCCGGGTCCGTCAGGACCCCGCGCACCCCGGCGCACCCACCCCGGTCGCCCCGGTCAGCGCGGGCGGCGGTGGCACGGCGGCGCTCGCGGCCGGTCAGCGGCGCCACGAGGACACCGACGGCGCCGGCCCCGGCGTTCCGCACACCGTCGTCGGCCTGGTCCTCGCGGGTGTCGCGGCGGTCGTGGTCGCGTTCCGGGGCTCACGCCGCCGCCGTACCGGTTCCGACTGATATGCCGGCCACTGGGCGTTCACCGGGTACCGGCCGCCTGATCACGGGCGTGGCCTGGGCCGTTCTGCTGCTCGGGCTCTGGCTGTGGGGACATGAGATCGCCGGTGGCCTCGGCGGCAGCTCCGCGCCGACCACCGGGGACGTCGCCGCCGTCGGCCGCCCCCGCGGGGTTCCGCTGCCGCCCGCGCACGATCCGGTCGAGCCCGCCAGACCGCGCCGGGTGGACATTCCGTCGCTCGGGGTGGCCGCCGCGGTCGTTCCGCGCGGCCTGGACGCGAGGGGTGCCATCGACCCCCCGCCGTACGCGGCCCCCCGGACGGTCGGCTGGTACGGCGCCGGCACACAGCCGGGCGCGGCCGGCGCCTCGCTGCTGGTCGGCCATGTGGACACCGACACCGACCCGGCCGTCTTCTACGGTCTGAGCGCGGCGCGCCCCGGCGAGAAGGTGCGGGTGACCAGGGCCGACGGTTCGATCGCCGAGTTCACCATCGACGACGTCCAGGTCTTCGGCCGCGACCGCTTCGACGCGCGGAAGGTGTACGGGCCGCGCGAGGGCGGGCGGGCCGAGCTACGGCTGATCACCTGCGGCGGGACCTTCGACCGGGCGACGCGCACGTACACCGCCAATGTGGTCGTCTCCGCCTACCTCACGGCGGTACGGGCGCCGGGCGCGGGGAGGGAAGCCTGACGGGGCGGAAGCCTGACGCGGATCGAACCCGGCACCGGGCAGGCGGCCCGGCGTCCCCGCGTACGCCATACGGCACCCGGAGGAACGGGCCCGGGCCCGCCACCGCATGACGCCTCGTCGCCGGCCCGTCGCCCGTCCGGCACTTGACGGCCCGGCACCCGTTCGATCTGGGGGCCGATGACCCTCGTGACTGATCGAACCCGTGTGCCAGGATGGTTTCGACCGGACTTGTCCGGGGGCGGCGGCTCGATCACGGCCCCGGATCAGTGCGGCCAAGGGGAGTCGGATGTACGGGAGTCGGACCGGGCGTGCCATGGCGGGGGCGGCGGGGGCGGCGGTGCTGCTGCTCTCCGGCTGTTCGTCGGACGGCGACGACCGGAAGCCCGGGGTCGGCCAGCAGCCCAGGGACACCGATCCGTACTGGGTCAACCCCGAAGGCAACGCCGCCCGTCAGGTCGACGCCTACCGCGCAGACGGCGATGACGAGAAGGCCGGACTGATCGAGCGGATAGCGAGCCAGCCGGTCGCCGAGTGGATCGGCACGGACGAGCCCGAGGCGGAGACCCGGAAGGTCACCGAGAAGGCCGCCGGGGCCGACCGGGACGCGCTGCTGGTGCTCTACAACATTCCGCACCGTGACTGCGGGCAGTTCTCCAAGGGCGGCGCCGCCGACGCGAACGCCTACCGTGCGTGGGTCGACCAGGTGGCCCGGGGCATCGGGGAGCGCCGGGCCACGGTGATCCTGGAGCCGGACGCGGTGCTGCACCTCGTCGACAGCTGTACGCCCCGGGAGTTCCACGAGGAGCGGTACCAACTGCTGACGGGCGCGGTTGAGCGGCTGAAGCAGCAGCCGAACACCACGGTCTACCTGGACGCGGGCAACGCGGGCTGGTCCCAGCCGGACGCCCTCCACGACCCGCTGCGGCGGGCCGGTATCGAACGGGCCGACGGGTTCTCCGTCAACGTCTCCAACTTCTACCCGACGGCCGCGAGCACGGAATTCGGCAAGCGGCTCTCGGCGAAGGTCGGCGGCAAGCCCTTCGTCATCGACACCAGCCGCAACGGCAACGGGCCCTACACCGGGGGCGACCCCAAGGAGAAGTGGTGCAACCCCCCGGGCCGGGCGCTCGGCGAGGTGCCGACCACCAAGACCGACGATCCGCTGGTGGACGCGTATCTGTGGGTCAAGCGCCCGGGTGAGTCGGACGGCGACTGCAAGGGCGGCCCCAAGGCGGGCGACTGGTGGCCGGAGTACGCCCTGGGCCTCGCCCGCAACACCCCCGGGGCCTGACCCGCCCGGGGACTGCCCCAGGGACTGTACGACCCCGGGGCCTGACTCCTCCGGGACCGTACGACCCCCGGTGCCTGGACGGCGGCTGCCGGGCCCCCGGGCAAACGCTCGCCCGGGGCCCGGCACAGCCGGCCGGCGCCACGGCCGCGCCCCGGTGTGGGTCCGTCGGAGACGCCCTACGGGACCTCCACCCACACCGCCTCCGACGGCGTCCCCTTGTCATCCGTCACAAAGAGCATGTACCGGCCCGACGGCACCAGCGCCCTGTTCTCCGGCACCGTGACCCGGATGCCGTCCGCCGTCTTCGCCAGCTCCAGCGCGACCGTCCGCTGGTCCACGTCGGTGACATGGGTGACCGCGCTCGGCCGCATCAGCTTCGCCGTCGCCACCGTGTCCGCGCCGCTGACCTTGAACGTCGCCGACCCGCCGCGCTCGATCCGCTTCGGCCCGCCGCTCACCACCGGCCGTGAGTCCCGGTAGAGGTACGGCGGCTTGTAGATCTCGATCCGCTGCTCGAACACGCCCGGCTTGGTGTTGGCCTTGTCCGCGTAGAGCGAGTCGGAGCCGAAGATCATGACTCGTCCGTCGGGCAGCAGGAGCGACCCGGAGTGGTAGTTGCGGCCCACCCGCGGGTCGGCGACGCGCTTGTACTCACCCGACTTCGGGTCGTACGTACGGGCCTGGAGCACATTGGAGCCGCTCCGGCCCCGGTAGTCCTCCGAGCCGCCGGTGACCAGCACCGAGTCGTCCGGCAGGAGTGAGGCGCTCGGATAGCGGGTGCCCTTCGCGAGGTTCGCGCCGTCCGTGAAGCGGGGCTTGGCCTCCTTGAGGTCCACCAGCCGGGACTTCTTGCTGGACTTCTCGGACTCACCGACCCCGCCACCGCCGATGACCATGAAGCGCTGGTCCTGTGCGGGCGGCAGCATGACCGTCGCCGATGTCTCCATCCGGTCGGGGTCGCCCAGGCCGGGGATCTTCTCGAACTTATTGGTCTCCAGGTCCCAGACACCGGGGTCCCGGCCGACGTCGGCGGGCCCGTATCCGGCGTTGGAGCCGGAGTAGAAGAGCTTGCCGTTGTCCATCAGGAAGATCGCCGGGTAGGTGGGGAACTTCCGGATCTTGCCGGTGTACTCCCACTTCTTGGTCTTGGGGTCGTAGACCTCGTCCTTGCCGGGCACGATCGCGCCGATCTCGTCCAGACCGGAGAGCGAGAGGACCTTGCCGTCCTCCAGGGTGGTCAGCGTGGGGTACCAGCGAGCCTCGTTCATCGGGTCGACGGGGATGTACTTCTCGGCGACCGGGTCGAACTCGTAGGAGTCCTTGATGCCCTGGAAGTCCTTCTTGTCGAGCGCTAGTTTCTGGGCGATGCCGTACACATTGCGGGTGTCGTCGCCGGTCAGCCCCAGCACCTGGTAGTTGTCCTCGGTGCCGGTCTCGTACTCCTTGCCGGTCTCCTCGGCCTCGACATAGATCCGGCCGAGGCCGGCCTCGGTCCGCAGGAACCGCCCGGTCTCCTTGTCGAAGACCTTCTTCGCCTTCTCCACCAGGACCGGGTCCTTGGAGACGAAGGTCTTGCCGTTCTTCTTGCCGGTGAACCTGGTGCCGGCGGGCAGTGTCTTGGGCGCGTCCGGGTCCTCGTTGTGGACGATCATCAGACCACCGGCCTTGGTGACATCGCCCTGGAGCTTCTCGTACCGCTTGGTACCGCCCGCGACCAGCAGTTTGCCGTCCGGCAGTTGGGTGTGGCCGGCGCAGAACATATCGGCCGGCGTGGGGATCTTCTTGAACTCGTCGGACGCGGGGTCCCAGAGCACCGACTCGAACTTCTTCGCGTCGAAGTTCTTCTGGTTGTTGCCGGAGCCGGCGATCAGCAGCACCTTGCCGGTGTGCAGCAGCGCGGCGTGGATCGTGTTGATGCGGTACTCGGAGGGGACCTGGAGGAAGTCCCATTTGCCGTTCGCCGCTTTGTACTCCGGCTTGTTGATCGTGTAGTCGTGGTACTTCTCGTTGCCGAAGCGCCACATCGCCGGCCCGTTCATCCCGGCCACCGCGACGATCACCGCCGTGCCTATCGCCAAGCGACGGGCACGTCTCTTGCGGTGGTTCGTCCGGGCGCGCACTCTGCTCATTTCTTACGTCCCCCAAGGGCGATCTGCATGGTGTCTTCCGCTGCTCCGGCGCCGCCACCGGGCGGCCCCGGTGGAGCGGAGCCCCCGGCGGCGGGCCGTGGGGAGTCACCCGCGCGCCGCCTCCCGCGGTTCTTCTTCTTTTTCGCCTCGCGGATCCCGTGCCACCAGGCGAAGATCGGCGCGGCCGTGATCAACAGCGCCAGCGTGGCCCACGTGATCATGGCCGGATGATCGTTTCCGAACCAGAAGGCCGCTCCCATGGAACCGGCGAACACCAGGATGAAGAACAGGTGAATCCGGAACGTCCCGAAGAGGGTGTCCGGGCTGGACGAGTCGCCCTTCGGGGTCACCACGAAGGAGCTCTTGCGGCGCAGTACGGCGTCCATCAGCGAGCGCGCGTAGATGGGGGCGGAGAGCGCCGACATCGCCATGCCCGCGAGCCCACCGGAGCCCTCGGGCTCGTGCGGCGAGACGTTGTGGCGGCGGTTCCAGATGTAGAGGCCGATCTGGAGGGCCGACGCGTTGCCGTACAGCATCATCCAGATCGCCGGGTCGATCTGCACACCGGAGGCGCCCATCCCCAGGAAGAGCGCGCAGCTCAGCGCCGCCAGGATCCAGTTCATGGCTGACATCGGATAGAAGATGATCATCATCGTGTAGTTGAAGAGCTTGCCGGGCGGCAGACTGCCGAAGCCCTTCCAGTACTGCTTGAGGATCGTCTCGTAGGTGCCCCGGGACCAGCGCAGTTGCTGGGTGAAGAAGTCGGTCCAGGCGGTCGGGCCCTCGCCGACGGCCAGCACGTCAGGGGTGTAGACCGAACGCCACTTGTTCCCCGTCCGGGGGTTCCGCGCCCGGTGGATCTCGAAGCCCGTCGCCATGTCCTCGGTGATCGAGTCGTAGAGACCGCCGATCTGCTTCAGCGCCGTGATGCGCACGGCGTTGGAGGTGCCCACGAACATCGGCGAGCCGTAGCGGTTGCCCGCGCGCTGGATGAGCGCGTGGAAGAGGAACTGCTGGGACTCGGCGGCCTTGGTGACGAACGTGTCGTAGTTCCCGTACACCTGCGGGCCGATGACGAACCCGATGTCCGGGTCCCGGAAGTAGCCGAGCATCCGCTCCAGATAGTTGGGCAGCGGGATGTGGTCGGTGTCGACGGAGGCGAAGAAGTCGTACTTGTCGCCGTGGGCCTGGAGCCAGGCGTTGTAGTTGCCGTGCTTCGTCTTGGCCCGGTGCGGGCCCTTGGCCTGGTTCCAGTGCGCGACGCCCTTGCGGGAGAAGTGGTGCACACCGAGCCGGGCGCAGACCTCCTTGACCGCGGGATCGTCGCCCTCGTCCAGCAACCAGACGTGCATCAGACCCCGATGACGGATGCGCACGGCCGCCTCCAGGGTCTTCGTCACCATCTCCAGGGGCTCCTTGCCCGGGACGAACGAGGTGAGGAAGGCGACCCGGGTGCCGCTCTCGGGGACCACCGGCACGGGGTCGCGCGCCACCAGCGTCGCGTGCGCGTTGGAGAGGACGTTCATCGTCCGGAACAGCTCGATCAGACCGATCGACACCAGCATGACGATGTCGAGGACGAGCAGCGTGTCGTTCTTGAGGTTCGGGTCCCGCTCGGTCCAGTGTGAGGGCTGCATCAACCAGACGAAGAGACCGAGGGAGACCAGGGGCGCCGCGCCCAGCAGCAGGGCCGCGCGTATCCGGTGCGTCTCCTGGGACAGCAACGAGCGGTACTGCACGGCGTAGGGCTTGTCGGGGTCGGGCTGGGTGAGCGGGCCCGCCAGTCGGCTGTAGTGCTCGTAGTCGTACCGGGGGAGTTCCTTCTTGGCGCGTGGACGGTGGCCGCCGGTGCGGAGATGCGCGGGTATCCGGAGTTGGGTCGTCCGGGTGGGGTCCTGGGATTCCCCGGTCGCGCCGGTGTTGTCGAAGTCCCCGCCGCCGTTGGGCGTCGACGTCATGAGTCATCCCCCCGCACGCAGGATGGCTGCGTGTGATGTGGTGTTCGGTGTGTCTCGGCCGCGGGCCCCCCGGCCTGCCGCCCTGACGGAATGAGTGACTGACAGATGACTGTCGCCATGGACATGGAGACAGTCACCTGCCGGTTGCATGATGCACGTTGCCCGATTGGCACGCACGAGGGACCCCCATCCCTCGCGGGTCCATGGCGGAACCGCCCCTTCCGGGCGCTCCCAACTGGGATGGAAGCGAAATGCCCGGTCGGCGTATCGGGTTCAGGATAGATTCCACGACCCCGTTCATGATCGCAAGGCTCAATTGATCTACAACCGGTCATATGTGCGATTCGCAACTACCTTGCGAAATGGGCCGGAAGGTGGGCCCCGTGGCGGAAATGTGTCGGTGTGCCACGGTGGGCCGCATGGGGTTGTTGTGTGCGGGGTGTCCCGCGAGGAGCCTGCGGGGTGTCCCGTGAGGTGTCTTGAGAAGGTGACGCGCGGATCGCCGTACGGGCTGTCGCGGGAACGACCGAGGCCCTCGCCACCGGCTGGTGACGAGGGCCTCGGTGTTGCGTGCGCCGCCAGGGACTCGAACCCCGGACCCGCTGATTAAGAGTCAGCTGCTCTAACCAACTGAGCTAGCGGCGCCTGCTGACCTGCACAACTCTACCGGACCTCGGAGAGTGCTCCGGGCCATTATCTGATCACTTCCGGCCTGTCGGATGGTCGTTTTGTCCCTTTGATCCCTCAATATGTGATGAGTTAGGGCAATTGGGGCGCAGGGCTGACCGGCCCCCGACGACTCAGGAGTGCGGAGGGGACACGGATGACGATGCCGGTCTTCGAGGAGTACGAACCCGCTCCCGACTGCGACTGCCCGGGGTGCGTGCAGCGGCGCCGGGATCTCGTGGCCGGGGCGCAGCTCACCGTCCAGGGCCGTCTGCGTGCGATGGCGCTGTTCACGGCGGCGGGTGTGGTGCTCGGCGGCGGGACGGGCGCGAGCCCGGCCGGGGCCGCCGAGGTGGCGGGCGCGCCGGGCGCCGGGGCGGCGGGGGCCATCGGGGGGTTCGGCGCGACGACCCACGGCGCGACGACCCACGGCGCGACGGCCCGCGGCTCGGTGGCGCCTGGCTCGGTGGGTCCTGGCTCGGTGGGTCCTGGCTCGGTGGGATCGAGGGCGGCGGCGCACGGGTCGGTGGGGCTCGGGGCGGGGCGACCGGAGAGTGCGAGTCTGGCGGCGGCGCCCGGGGCCGACCCCGAGGATCATGAGCAGGGCGGCACCGGCCCCCTGCACGGACGCCCGCTCCCCGGCCCCTCCGGCACCCCGGCCCCCGCGCCCCTTCCCAAGACGACCCGGGCCGAGATCATCAACCGGGCCAAGAAGTGGGTCGCCGTCAAGGTCCCGTACAGCATGCAGAAGTTCTGGTCCGACGGTTATCGCCAGGACTGCTCGGGCTATGTCTCGATGGTCTGGAACCTCCCGGGCAACGAATGGACCGGGACCCTCGCCCGGTACGCCACCAAGATCACTCGTTCGCAGTTGCAACCGGGCGACATGCTGCTCTTCCACAACCCGGCCAACCCCACCAAGGGGTCCCACGTCACCGTCTTCGGCGGCTGGATCGACCACACCCACACCTCCTACACGGCGTACGAGCAGGCCAAGCCGCACACCCTCAAACGGGCCACCCCCATGGCGTACTGGAGCAACTCCGAGAGGTACGTCCCCTACCGCTACAAGGGGCTGACCACATCGGCCACCTCCGGGGCCGCCTCCATCGAGGCGTACCCGGGCGCGTCCGCCTTCGGGCCCGGCGCGAACAACCGGTACATCACCAAGCTCGGCGAGATGCTCGTCGAGCGCGGTGGGAAGCGTTTCTACGCGTCGGGCCCCGGGCCGCGCTGGGGCGAGGCCGACCGGAAGGCGACCGAGGCGTTCCAGCGCGCGCAGGGCTGGCGGGGGACGCTGGCGGACGGCCGGCCAGGACCGGAGACCTGGCGGCTGCTGGTGACCGGGAAGGGCAAGAGCATCCCTTCGGTCGGCACGGCCGGACCCGGCGGGGTCGCCGCGGTGGCGCCCCCGTACCCCGGGCGTGAGCACTTCCGGCCGGGGGCGTCGAGCGCCTCGGTGACCCGGCTCGGTCAGCAGCTCGTGAAGCGGGGGTACGGCAGGCACTACACGACCGGCCCCGGGCCGCGCTGGAGCGAGGCCGACCGGCGCAACACCGAGGAGTTCCAGCACGCCCAGGGCTGGCGCGGCGCGGCGGCGGACGGCCGGCCGGGCCCGGAGACCTGGCGCCGGCTCTTCGACGAGCGCGCGGGCCGGTCGAGGTGAGCGCGGTGGCCGGGGGGCATCTCCGAGGGGCCGAGGCATCGGTGCCGATTCGGCGGCAGGTACCCCGTACGACAGGGCGCACGCGTACCACCGCGTGATGCGGGACCACGATCAGCGGAGGCGGTAACGACCCATGAACACCACGACCTCGGAGCCTGAGGGCGGCGGCCCCGTGCGGCACACCCCGGTCATCGCCCAGGAGGCGACCACCGAGATCCCCGTCCATCTGCTCTTCCGTGATCACGACTCGCCCCCGATCCCGCTGCGGCCCGCCGTGGTGGCGCGGCGGCAGGGCACGGGCGAGCAGCCCCGGGTCGGCCGCGCGCCCGTCCGGCCCCCCGCGGTGGTGGTGGCGCGGCGGCCCGCGCCGCCGCTCGACCCGGATCTCGCCGAGCGGCCGGCCGTCGTGCTGCCCGGTTGGACGGGCGTGGTCGCCGGACTGTGTCCGCTCGCCGGGATCGGCGCGCTGCTGTGGGGTGCGGGAGTCCTCCCCGAGATGGTGACGCGACCCCTGGGCCTGCCCTCGTATCCGTACTACGGCATCGGTCTCCCGCTCTGGTGCCTGGTCGGGCTGGGTGTGCTCATCGCGCTCTACGCCATCGGCGGTGTCGGTCGCGGGCACACCGGGCACGCCTGGGTGCTCACCCTCTTCGGGGAGTACCGGGGGAGTGTGCGGCGGTCGGGGCTGGTGTGGGTGAGCCCGCTGCTGCTGCGGCGGCAGGTGGACGTCCGGCTGCGGCACTGGCGCAGCGATCCGATGCCCGCCGTGGACGCGGACGGTACCGCGCTGCGGGTGGTGGTGCTGGTGGTGTGGCGGGTGCGGGACACGGCGCGCGCGGTGCTCGGGGTCGAGGACCACGAGGAGTATCTGAGCGAGCAGGTGGAGTCGGCGATGGCCCGGGTGCTCTCCCGGCTGCCGGCCGACGCCTTCCACGAGGACGCGCCGACGCTGCGCGACGCCGAGGCGGTGGGGGACGCGCTGACCAGGACGCTCCTGGCGGAGTGCGCGCCGGTGGGTGTGGAGATCTTCTCGGCGCAGCCGGTGGGGATCGAGTACGCGCCGGAGGTGGCGGCGGCGATGCAGCGGCGGCGGATCGCGGCGATCGACGCGAAGCACCGGGAGAGCGTGTTGACGTCGGTGGTGGACGCGGTGGACGACACGGTGTCCCGGCTGACCTCGCGCGGGCTGATGGAGCTGGACGACTACGAGCGCAAGGCGCTGGTGAAGGACCTGACGGTGGCGTTCTACGCGAGTCGCGCTGGGAGCACGGAGAAGTAGAACCGTTTCTTCCGGATCGTGCCTGGTCGGCGCCGTTACCGGGGAACGGCGCCCATGATTGGTCTGGACATGGTGAACATCGGTCAATACATTGGGTGTTGGTCTAGACCTGAAGGACGCAGAAGGAGCGTCCCGATACCCACCCCGTACCAACGCACGCGTGCAGCACGGCTCATTGAACTCCCCCACGTTCCCTGGAGCGAAGATGCGCAAGACGTTTACCGCTGCCACCCTCGGTCTGCTCATGGCGGGCGCAAGCGTGGTCGCCACCGGCAGTGCCAACAGCCACGGCTACACCGAGTCCCCCGTCAGCCGCCAGAAACTCTGTGCCACCGGTGCCGTGAGCGGTTGCGGCAACATCCAGTGGGAGCCGCAGAGCGTCGAGGGCTACAAGGGCTTCCCGTCCGCCGGCCCCGCCGACGGCACGATCTGCTCGGGCGGCAACGGCCAGTTCTCCCAGCTGGACGACCCGCGCAATGGCGCCTGGCCCGCGACCAGCGTGTCCTCCGGTCAGAGCCAGAACTTCACCTGGCGCTTCACGGCCCGGCACGCCACCAGCGATTTCAAGTACTACATCACCAAGCAGGGTTGGAACCCCAACCAGAAGCTGACCAGGGCGGCGCTGGAGTCCCAGCCCTTCCTGACGGTGCCGTACGGGGGCAAGCAGCCGCCGTCGACGCTGTCGCACTCCGGCAACCTGCCGTCGCGCTCGGGCAAGCACGTGATCCTCGCGGTCTGGACCGTCGCGGACACCCCGAACGCGTTCTACGCCTGCTCGGACGTTAAGTTCTGACAGATTGTCAGTTACCCTGCGGCACCATGAGCATCGCGAGTACTCCTCGTACGGTCGCGGAACTCGTGGGGCGCCAGTGGAATGACCATCGGGTGGGGCTGAGGGACCGGAGCCGGGCCCTCAGCCACCACCGGATGGCCGCTGGCGCCGCCGCGCGGGCGGCGCTCCTCGTGGACCTGATACCACGCGGGGCCGAGCCCCATGTGGGGGTGCTGCTCGACAACACCCCCGAATTCCCCCTGTGGCTCGGCGCGGCGGCCCTCTCCGGGGCCGCCGTCGCGGGCATCAACCCCACCCGGCGCGGGCCGGAACTGGCCCGGGACATCACCCACACCGACTGCCGGGTGCTGATCACCGAACGCACCCACCTCCCCCTCCTCGACGGGCTCGACCTGCCGGGGGTACGGGTGCTGGTCACGGACACCGAGGCGTACGGCGAACTGCTCGCCGACTACGACGGTGCCGCACCCGGCGAATCCCGACTCGGGCCCGTCGGCCCCGGCAGCCGACTCCTCCTCTACTTCACCTCCGGCTCCACCGGCGCGCCCAAGGCGGCGATCTGCTCCCAGGGCCGGCTGGTGGCCGCCGGACACTCCCTCGCCACCCACTTCGCCGTCCGCGACGACGACGTCCACTACATCTGCATGCCGCTGTTCCACGGGAACGCGGTGATCGCGGACTGGGCCCCGGCACTCGTCGCGGGGGCCTCGGTGGCGCTCGTCCCCCGCTTCTCCGCCTCCGGCTTCCTCCCCGACGTGCGCCACTTCGGGGCGACCTACTTCACCTACGTCGGCCGGGCCGTGCAGTATCTGCTGGCCACCCCCGAGCGTCCGGACGACCGCGAGCACTCGCTGCGGCTCGGCTTCGGCACCGAGGCGGGCGCGGTCGACGCGGCCCGCTTCCGGGAGCGGTTCGGGGTGCCGCTGGTGGAGGGCTACGGATCGTCCGAGGGCGGCGCGGCCATCCAGCGCACCCCCGGCACCCCCGACGGCGCGATCGGCCGGGCCGCCCCCGGCGACGATCTGGCGGTGGTCGACCCCGACACCGGCGAGGAACGGGCGACGGCGCTGCTCTCCGCCGACGGGCGCCTGCTGAACGGCGCCGAGGCGATAGGCGAACTGGTCAACCGGGGTCCGAACCCCTTCGAGGGCTACTGGCGCCATCCGGAGGCGGACGCTGCCCGGCGCAGGGGCGGTTGGTACTGGACCGGCGACCTCTTCTTCCGGGACGCCGACGGCTACCTCCACTTCGCGGGCCGGGCGGACGACCGGCTGCGGGTGGACAGCGAGAACGTCGCGGCCGCGGTGATCGAGAACATCCTGGCGCGCTGGCCGGTGGTCGCGGCGGCGGCCGTCTACGCGGTCCCGGACCCGGTCGCGGGCGACCAGGTGATGGCGGCGCTGGCGCTCCGGCCCGGCGAGGACTTCGACGCCCCCGGATTCAGCCGGTTCCTGGCGGCCCAGCCCGATGTGGGGACGAAGATGGCGCCGCGCTTCCTGCGGGTGCTCGGGGACCTCCCGGTGACGGCGACCAACAAGATCCACCGGGCGGGGCTGCGGCGGGCGGGGTTCCTGTGCGGGGGCGAGGTGTGGTGGCGGCCGGTGGGCGAGGAGGGGTACCGCCCGCTGACCCCCGAGGACGTCGAGGCGCTGCGGCGGGAGTACGCGGAGCGGGGACGGGAGGACCTGCTCGACCGGTGAGCCGCGCCGGTGCGGTCGGTACGGGGCCGGGCGGCGGGGGAGCCGCGCCGGACTGCCCGTACAGCCGGATCCGACCGCCCGTCCCGGCTGCCCCCGTACGACTGATTCCGGCCGGACCGGGATATGCGGGAAGGGCGCCCCGGTCAGACCGGAACGCCCTTCACGATCAAGCTGTGCGCCGCCAGGGACTCGAACCCCGGACCCGCTGATTAAGAGTCAGCTGCTCTAACCAACTGAGCTAGCGGCGCTTGACGGGATAAATAATACCCGGTGGGAAACGGTGCTCCGGACACTCCCGCTCGACCCTCGCCCGTCCGGCCGGAGGAATCACGTCTGCGCAGGTCAGGAGCAGGTCAGAGGGATCTCACAGGTCGGGGGGTGCGCGGCTCAGAGCAGCAGCGACAGCACCACCGGCGCCGCCCGGCGGTTCAAGGTGTCCGCCGCCGAGCGCAGCCGGTGCGCGTGCTCGATCGGCAGTGAGAGCGCCAGACAGCCCACCGCGGCCCCGGCCGTCAGCGGAACCGCCGCGCAGACCGTGCCCACCGCGTACTCCTGGAGGTCGAGCACCGGGACCGTCGGCGGCTGGCTGTCCAGCTTGGAGAAGAGCAGCCGCTCGCTGGTGATCGTCCGCGAGGTGAACCGGGTGATCTTGTGGCGGGAGAGGTGGTCCCGCCGGGCGTCCCCGTCGAGCTGGGTGAGCAGGCACTTCCCGATCGCGCAGGCGTGGGCCGCGTACCGGAAGTCGACGTATTCGTGGACCTTCGGGGTGCGCGGGCCGTCCGCGTACTGCATGATCTTGACTTCGCCGTCGACGTACCGGCTGATGTAGACCGCGGCGCCGAGCGAGTCGCGCAGCTCCGTCAGGGTGTCCCGCAGCTTGTTCTCCAGCGCCTGCTGCCGGGTGGCCCCGGAGCCCAGCAGCACCAGGGAGTCGCCGATGGCGAACGCGCCGTCCGAGATCCGCTCCACATAGCCCTCGTGGCGGAGCATCGCCAGCATGGGCGCGAGGTGGCCGGTCGGCAGCCCCGTCTCCCGCGCGATCTGGACATCGGTGACGCCCCCGCCGTGCCGCGAGATCGTTTCCAGCACGCGCAGGACGTACTGCACCGAATGGAACGGTGCGGTCGGCTCCGGCTTCAGCGCCACGGTCTCCCCCTCGCAGGTCGTCACCGTAAGCTTCCGTACCTCACGATAGCGTTCAAGGGCGCGGGGAGGGGCCGCTGTTGACGAGAACAGCGACCCACCCCACTCCCACACGCTGGGCGGCTGCACGTTGGCATATGCCAGAGTCCTGATCGACAACTGGCGTTCGGCATCCGATCGCCGTCCGGCATCCGATCACGGTCCGGCGCCCGCCGTCGTCCGGCGCGGTCAGCGGAGGGATCAGCGAACCGGCCGGCGAACCGGTCGGGGAAGTCGTCAGAGCACCGCGCTCAGGAACTCCCGGGTGCGGTCCCGCTCCGGATCGTTGAACATCTTGTCCGGGTGGCCGAATTCAATCACCTTGCCCTGGTCGAACATCATCACGCAGTCGGACACGTCCCGGGCGAAGCCCATCTCATGCGTCACGCAGAGCATGGTGATGTCGGTGGTGTGCGCGATGTCCCGCAGTAGGTCCAGCACCCCGGCCACCAGCTCCGGGTCGAGCGCCGACGTCACCTCGTCCAGCAGCAGCACCTTCGGGCGCATCGCCAGCGCCCGCGCGATGGCCACCCGCTGCTGCTGCCCTCCGGAGAGCTGCCCAGGGTAGGCGTCACAGCGGTCCCCGAGCCCCACCAGATCGAGCAGCTCACGGGCCCGCTCGTCGGCCTCGTCCCGGGACATGCCCAGTACGTGCACGGGCGCCTCGGTGATGTTCCGCAGCACCTTCATATTGGGGAAGAGGTTGAACTGCTGGAACACCATCCCGATGTTCTTGCGCACCTCGCGGATGTGCTTCTCACCGGCCGGTACCAGCTTGCCGTTCTTCTCCTCGTGACAGAGCTGCTGCCCGCCGACGGTGATCGTGCCCTCGTCCGGCTTCAGCAGCGTCATCAGCAGCCGCAGGATCGTGGTCTTGCCCGAGCCCGATGGCCCGATCAGCGTCACGTGCTTGCGGGGGAAGACCCGGAAATCCAGGGAGTCGAGAACGGTGTTGGCACCGAACCGCTTGGTGACGTGGTCGAAGCGGATCAGCTCCTCCGGCCGCTCGCCGGCGGTTTTCGCAAGGTCGGTGTCAGCGGACAAGACGACGCTCCAGTGCTCGCATGAGAAGGGATGCCGGATAGGAGATGACGATGAAGGCGATACCGACGACCGTGAACGCCTCGACCGTGAGGAAGGTCTCGGACGCGAACTGCCGGGCCTCACCGAGCATGTCCATCACCCCGATCACGAAGATCATCGGAGTGTCCTTCAGCATCGCGATGACGTAGTTGCCGAGCGCCGGGGCCACCCGGCGGATGGCCTGCGGCAGGACCACCGCGCCCCAGGTGCGGGTGCGCGGCAGACTCAGCGCGGTCGCCGCCTCCCACTGCCCCTTCGGGACGCCGTCGATCCCCGCGCGATAGACCTCGGCGGTGTACGTCGAGTAGTGCAGCCCGAGGCCCACCACCCCGGTCACCATCGCGGAGAGGGTCACGCCCCACTCCGGCAGGACGTAGTAGAGGAAGAACAGCTGCACCAGCAGCGGGGTGTTGCGGACGAACTCGGTGACGGCCGCCACCGGCCAGCGCACCACCGCGGGACCCGAACGCTGGGCCACCGCCCAGACGAGCCCGAGCGCGAAGGCGAGCAGTGCGCCGAAGACCAGGGCCTGCATGGTGACCAGCAGACCGTCCCAGAAACGCGGCATGAAATCGCCCACCGCGGACCAGTCCCACTCCATCAGCGCTCACCTCCGGCGGAAGCCTTGGCCGGGACGGCGGCCCGACCGGCCGGGTCCTGGGGGGCCGCGTCACGCCGGACGGCGGCACGGAGGGAGGAGAGCATCCGCCCGGGGGGCTGCGGCTGTCCGATGCCGGCCTTCGCCTGGCGCTCCAGCGCCCGCATCCCGCGGGTCAGCAGGAAGGCGAGCACGAAGTACATGGCCAGGATCACCGTGTAGACCGGCGCGCTCTGGCCCGTCGCGTTCCGCACCAGCGAGGCGCCGAACGCGATGTCGGAGACACCCATGATCGAGACCAGGGCCGTGCCCTTGAGCAGCTCGATCAGCAGATTGTTGAAGGGCGGGATCATCTCAGGCCACGCCTGCGGCAGGATGATCTTGCGTAGCTGCTGCGCGGGGGTGAAACTCAGGGCGATGCCCGCCTCCCGCTGCGCCGGGGAGACCGCGTTGATCGCGCCGCGCACCACCTCGGAGCCGTACGCCCCGTAGGTGAGGCCCAGGGACAGCACGGCGGCCCACATCGGGACGAGCTGCCAGCCGAAGCCGAGCGGCAGCACGAAGAAGATCCAGAACATCAGTATCAGGGCCGATGTGCCCCGGAAGATCTCGAAGTAGACGCCGGCGACGAACCGGACTATCCACAGTCGGTGGGCGCGCGCCAGGCCGGTGACGAAGGCGACGACCACACCGAACGCGGCGCTGTAGACGGTCAGCTGGACCGTGATCCACACGCCTCTCAGCAGGAGTTCCCACAAACCCGGGCTGATCTCGCTCATGGTTTGCACTTCTCCTTGGCGGTGATCGTGGTCATCTGGTCCTTCGTGAAGCCGAAGGGACGCATGATCTCCAGTAGTTCGCCGCTCTTCTTCAGCTTGTGCAGCTCGCGGTTGAACGCGTCGCGGAGGGTGGTCTCCGGGGTGCGGAAGGCGAAGCCGCCGACATCCATCACCGGCTTCCCGTCGACGTACGGGGTGACCTCCTCGGTCGCCTCGGCGCGGGTGCTCTCGGTCTCCCGGACCACATTGCGCACGGTGACGGCGGTCCCGACGAACACATCGACCCGACCCTGTTCCACCGCGAGCAGCCCGGCCAGTTGGTCGGGGAGGGTGGTGACGGCCTTGACCCCGGCCTCCTTGGCGTACTCGATCTCCGCGTACCCCACGCCGGTCGCCATCCTCGCGCCGGACCGGGCGATGTCCTGGTAGGTGAGCAGCTTCTTGGGGTTCCCCTTCGGCACGATGAACGCGTCGAGCATCTGGTACTCGGGGTCCGCGAATATCACCTGCTCGCAGCGGGCCTCGTTGATGTACATCCCGGCCGCGACCGTGTCGAACTGGAGCGAGTTCAGTCCGGTGATCAGCGAGCCGAACTCGGTGGGGAAGGGCTCGACGTTCTCGACGCCCAGCTCCTTGAAGACCCGGTCGGCGATGGCCGGCGCCGAGCCGGTCATCCTGCCGTTCTTGTCGATGTAGCTGAAGGGCTGCTCACCCGCCAGCCCCAGCCGTACGGTGCCCTTCGCGCGCAACTGCTCCAGCAGCCGCCCGCCGTCGCCGGTGTCGGCCGTGGACACCCTGCTGCACCCGACGGCGCCGATGGCGCCCACGGCGGCGGCTCCTGCGAGCAGTGAGCGGCGTCCGATACTGCGGCCGGTGGTCTGTCTCGTGCTGTCTCGTGGTCGAGCCATGGTCGCGCGGCTACCCCGATGCCATGCGGGTATGCGGATCATTTCCGGCCCCATTTGGGGGCGGCGTCGCGGCGGAGGATGGCTGAACGACCGATTCATCACGATCTCCGCTTACCCGGCCGCCGCGCGCCCGTCCCGGCCGTCTCAGTCGTTCAGCCGGCTCAGTCCCCCCGGCTCAGTCCCCCGGCTTTTCCAGCCGGGCACCCGTTTCAGCCGCGCACCCGTCCCAGCCGGCTCAGTCCCTCAGCCGCTCAGCCGCGCACCCGCTTCATTGGCTCAGCCGCTCAGCCGCGCACCCGCTTCATTGGCTCAGCCGCTCAGCCGCTCAGCCGCGCACCCGCTTCATTGGCTCAGCCGCTCAGCCGCTCAGCCGCTCAGCCGCTCAGCCGCTCAGCCGCTCAGCCGTTTCGTCCGTCTCATCCGTGCGGCCGAGGGCGGGTGCGGGGATCGCCGCCGCCCCCGATTCGTACAGCGCGTGCGCGGCCCGCAGCACCAGCCCGTCGGCGTGACGGGCGCCGATCAGTTGGACCCCGATCGGCAGCCCGTCCTCGTCCACCCCGCACGGCACGGTCGCGGCGGGTTGCTGCGTCATGTTGAAGGGGTACGTGAACGGCGTCCACCCCGTCCAGCGCCGCAACCCCGACCCCGGCGGCACCTCCACCCCCGCTGCGAAGGCGGTGATCGGCACGGTCGGGGTGATCAGCAGGTCGTACGAGGTGTGGAACCGGCCCATCCGCCGCCCCAGCTCCGTCCGGGCGTCCACCGCCGCCAGGTACTCCAGCGCGCTGAACCCCGAAGCGGCCTCGGCCACCTCCCGCAGCCCCGGATCCAGCGTCTCTCGCTGCCGGGCCCCGAGTAGCTGCACCGTCCGGGCCGCGCCGCTGAACCACAGGGTGTGGAAGGCGCCCACCGGATCGGCGATATCCGGATCGGTCTCCTCGATGAACGCGCCGCGCCCGGCGAGCGCGCTCACCGCTCGGCGCACCGCCGACGCCACCGCCGGGTTGACCGCGACCTGCCCGCCGAAGGAGGGCGAGTAGGCGATCCGGAGCCCCTTGATACCGGCGTCGACGGTGTCCCGCACCGGTTCGGCGGGGCCCAGATGGGACCAGTCCCGGCTGTCCTCGCCGCTGATCACATCGAGCATCAGGGCCGCGTCCGCGGCGTCCCTGGCCAGCGGGCCGACATGGGAGAGCGAGCCGAAGGGGCTGGCGGGATGGATCGGAACCCGGCCGTAGGTCGGCTTCAGTCCGAAGACCCCGCAGAACGAGGCCGGGACACGGATCGAGCCACCGCCGTCCGTGCCGAGCGAGAGCGGCCCGGCGCCGACGGCCACGGCCACCGCGCTGCCGCCGCTGGAGCCGCCCGCCGTCCGGGCGGGATCGTACGGGTTGCCGGTCACCCCGTGCCGGGGCGAGTCCGTCACCCCCTTCCAGCCGAATTCCGACGATGTCGTCTTGGCGAGGAGGACCGCGCCGTGCGCGCGCAGCCGGCCCACGGATGGGGCGTCCTCGGTCCAGAGCGTGTCCGGGCGGACCGTCAGGGAGCCCCGCAGGGTCGGCCCGCCGCGTTGCAGCAGCAGATCCTTCACGGTCACCGGCACCCCGTCGAGCAGCCCCTGCGGCTCCCCCCGGCGCCAGCGCTCGGCCGACGCCGCCGCCTGGGCGAGCGCCTTCTCGGCGTCGACCCGTACGAACGCGTTGACCAGCGGCTGGACCTCTTCTATCCGGTCCAGTGCCGCCCGGGTGGCCGCCACGGGAGAGAAGTCGCCTCTCGCGTAGCCGGCCAGTAGTTGACGTGCGGTCAGGTCGGTCAGCTCAGTCAGCGGAGCAGTCATGCCTGGGGACGTACCCACGTTTCTCGTCGGCCACGTTCGGGAACGGCTTTCCGGCCCGGACGCATGGGCCGCGCCCCGGAGTGGTACCTGATGACACCGAGGTGCTGGATGAACAGAAAGGCTGGACATGACCACGGTCGGACTTCTCTACCCCGGACACTCCGCCGAGGACGACTACCCCCGGCTGGAGGTACTCCTCGACAGCGACATCAGGCTGCCGATGGTCCACACCGACATCGGCGGGGACGCGGGCCGGCCCGGCGCGCCGCTCGCCGCCGGCCCGGCGGAACGCCTCGCGGCGGGCGTCGCGGAACTCCGGCTCGCGGGCGCGGAATCACTGGTGTGGGCGTCCACCAGCGGAAGCTTCGGGTACGGCTGGGAGGGCGCCCACGACCAGATCCGCGAGCTGGCCCGGACGGCGGGGCTGCCGGCGTCGAGCACGTCGTTCGGGTTCGTCCACGCCGTGCGGAAGCTGGGCGCGACGCGGGTCGCGGTCGGTGCGACCTATCCCGCGGCCGTCACGGAGGGCTTCACCGGCTTCCTCGCGGCGGCCGGTATCGGCGTGGTCGCGGCGGAGTCGAGCGGTGTGACGACGGAGGAGGTCGCACAGTGGGGGCGCGACGAGGTCATCGCCCTGGCGCGGGCGGCGGACCACCCGGACGCGGAGGTGGTCCTGCTCCCGGACACGGCGCTGCACACGGCCGCACACCTGTCGGAACTGGAGAAGGCGGTCGCCAAGCCGGTCCTCACGGCGAACCAGGTGACGGTGTGGGAGGGCCTCCGCCTGGCGGACCGCCGCACCTGGGCACTCGAACTGGGCACCCTCTTCGCCCGCCCGGCGCCATGACCGCAGCCGGCCCGTCCGGCCCCGTGGTCGCTCCCGGCCCGTCCGGTTCCGTCACCGTCGCCGGCCGGCCCGGAGCGAGTCCGTCCGGCGACGGCTCGCGGGGAATACGCGGGCGACGGCTCGAGGGGAATACGCGGGAATAAGCGGAGCCAGCCTCCTGTTTCTCCGGCGTACGCCGTCGTCGCGCGCAGGAGGACCGACCCAGTGGATCACGCCACGCCACACCCCACCGGCACCCCGGGCCCCATGGACCCGTCCGGCACTCCCGAGGTGGAGCGCGCCGTCGATCCCGTCCGCGCCACTCCCCTCGGTACCGCACCGACCCCGCTCTCCGTCCTCGACCTGGTCACCGTCGGCGAGGGCGACACCGCCGCCGATGCGCTCCGCACCAGCGTCAGGATCGCCCAGCTCGCGGACGCCCGTGGTTTCCACCGGCACTGGGTCGCCGAGCACCACTCCATGCCCGGTGTGGCCTCCTCGTCCCCGGCCGTGATCCTGGCGCACCTCGCCGCGTACACCCACCGGGTCCGGCTCGGCTCCGGTGGTGTGATGCTGCCCAATCACGCGCCGCTGGTCATCGCCGAGCAGTTCGGCACGTTGGAGGCGCTGGCCCCCGGCCGGATCGACCTGGGTCTCGGTCGCGCGCCCGGCACGGACGGCGGCACCGCCGCGGCACTGCGCCGGGGCGACCGTACGGAAGGCGCCGACGACTTCCCGCGCCAGCTCGCCGAGCTGACCCGGTTCCTGGACGACGACTTCCCCGACGGGCATCCCTACAGCCGCGTCCACGCGGTACCCGGACCGGTGCAGGGCCCCACCGCCCGGCCGTCGGTCTGGCTGCTCGGCTCGTCAGGATTCAGCGCCCGCCTCGCCGGGTCGCTCGGGTTGCCCTTCGCGTTCGCACACCACTTCTCGGCGCGGAACACCATTCCGGCGCTGGACCTGTATCGGGAGTCCTTCCGCCCGTCGGCCGTGCTGGACGCCCCGTACGCCATGATCGGCGTCGCCGCGCTCGCCGCCGATGACGAGCGGACCGCCCGTCGCCAGGTACTGACGGGCGCGCTCTCGATGCTGCGGCTGCGGACCGGCCGGCCGGGGCTGATCCCCACCCCGGAGCAGGCCGAGGCGTACGCGTTCAGTGCGGTGGAGCGGGAGTTCGTGGACGACTGGCTCTCGAACATCGTCCACGGCACACCGGACGCGGTACGGGACGGACTCGACGGATTGCAGAAGCGTACGGGCGCCGATGAGTTGATGATCACCGCCAACGCCCATGGTGGCGCGGCCCGACTCCGCTCGTACGAGCTGATCGCGGACGCCTACGACCTGCCGCGCAGCGGCACCCCCGGCGAGTGAGCCGAAGGGGCGCGCGGGGGTCGAGAGGGAGAACGCGCGGAGGTCCCGAGGTACGAGGGACCGAGCACGATCGACCGTCGGCGCACGCTCACAGCGCCCCGGAGGCGAACCGAGCCCCAAAAACCTGAAGCTTTCTTCAACGGACCCTTATCTCGTCCTTAAACCGCTCGTCACCAGCAGGTGCGGGCGGTTACCTATGTATGCGCACCGTCCTGACGAGCGGTTTCTCGCGGCGATTGGTCTAGTCCTTGTTTGGTCAAGACCATTGACGTGGCGCTGGCGGCATCGCTATTTCTATTCAAAGCCCGTTCCACGCAACCTTCCCCCCACGCACGGAGGCTGTACGTGAGCTCCCGCAGACCCTTGATCGCGGCCCTGACGACGGCGGCACTCGCCGCCGGCGTCCTGGCCGGCTTCGCCACCACCGGTACCGCCAGCGCGGTCGGTGAGAAGGCGGCCGGCGTCGCCGCGCCGACCACCGGCGGAGTCAAGATCGCGTACTACGACCAGTGGAGCGTTTACGGCAACGCCTTCTACCCCAAGCACCTGGACACCCGGGGCATCGCGGGCAAGCTGGACATCATCAACTACTCGTTCGGGAACATCCACCCCACCGACCTGACCTGTTTCCAGGCCAACAAGGCGGCGGGCGACGACAACAACCCGAACGCGGGTGACGGCGCGGGCGACTCGTACGCCGACTACCAGCGCACCTTCTCCGCCGCTGACAGCGTCGACGGGGTCGCGGACCGCTGGGACCAGCCGATCGCGGGTGTCTTCAACCAGTTCAAGGAACTGAAGGCGAAGTACCCCAAGCTGAAGATCAACATCTCGCTCGGCGGCTGGACCTTCTCCAAGTACTTCCATGACGCGGCCAAGACCGACGCGAGCCGCAAGAAGTTGGTGGCGTCCTGCGTCAAGCAGTACCTCACCGGCGATCTGCCGGTCGCCGACGGCTTCGGCGGCCCCGGCACCGCTGCCGGGATCTTCGACGGCATCGACATCGACTGGGAGTACCCGGGCTCGTCCGGGGGCCACCTCGGCAACCACGTCGGCCCCGAGGACAAGGCCAACTTCACCCTGCTGCTGGCCGAGTTCCGCAAGCAGCTCGATGCCTTCGGCGCCGCGAACGGTGGCAAGAAGTACCTGCTGACCGCCGCCATGCCGGCCGGCCAGGACAAGATCAAGTACATCGAGACCGACAAGGTCGGCGCGTACCTCGACTACGCGAACATCATGACGTACGACATGCACGGCGCCTGGAACGGCAGCGGCCCGACCTACCACCAGTCGCCGCTGTACTCGCCGGCGTCCGACCCGACCAACCCGATCGCGCCGGGCACCCAGAAGTACTCGATCGACAACGCCGTGGACTCCTGGATCGACGGAAACCCGGCGTACGGCATCGCGGGCGGCTTCCCCGCGAACAAGCTGACCCTCGGGTACGAGTTCTACTACCGCGGCTGGAAGGGCGTTCCGGCCGGTGCCAAGAACGGTCTCGCCTCCACCGCCAACGGTGGCAGCGCCCCGCGTCCGCTGAGCCAGGCGGCCGGCATCGCCAACTACAAGGAGCTCGGCGGCATCGTCGACAACCCGGCGACGACCTTCTGGGACGACGAGGCGAAGGCCGCGTACTTCTACAAGGACGGTGAGTTCTTCACCGGCCTCGACAAGCGCGCGATCCAGGCCAGGGCGGCCTACGGGCACAGCCGCGGTCTGGGCGGCGCGATGATGTACTCGCTGATCGGCCTGGACGCCAACACCACGCTGCTCAACGACATCGTGGCCGCGGTGGGCCAGTCCCCGAACACGCCGGACCCGTCGCCGAGCACCCCCAACCCGTCTCCCAGCACGCCCAACCCCTCGCCGAGCACCCCGAACCCGTCTCCGTCGACGCCGGGACCGGGTTGCACGGCCCCGGCCTGGGCCGCGAGCGGCACGTACAACACCAACGCGCTCGCCTCGCACAAGGGGCGCGTCTGGAAGGCACAGTGGTGGACGCAGGGCGAGGAGCCCAGCACCACCGGCCAGTGGGGCGTCTGGCGCGACCAGGGACCCTGCTGACACACCCGTCCGGATCCCTGATCCGGTGACCCGCCACTGAGTCCCCCCACAAACACCGCCCCCGCCCGGAGCCACCCCTCCGGCCGGGGGCGGTACCCATTCCGCCCGCGCCCGTTCCGCCGGGGGTGCCCACTCGTCGGCGGCATTCCACCCGTACTCCGGCGCCCGTACTCCTGCGCCCGCGCCACTGCGCCCGTACCGCCGCGCCCCGTACTCCTGCGGTCGCGACACCGCGCCCGTACCACCGCGCTGACGATGCCTTACCCGTACTACTGTGCTTGCGACACCGCGTCCGTACTGCTGCTGTCACCGGGGGCGCGCCCGCTCTCTCATGCCGACAGGGGAGTGCTGACGCCGATCATCTCCGCGATGCGCTCCGGGGGGACCGCCCGCGAGTAGAGCCAGCCCTGACCGGTGTCACAGCCGATCCGCCGCAGCCTGGCGGCCTGACCCGAGGTCTCCACGCACTCCGCGGTGACGGTCAGGCCCAGCCGGTGGGCGAGCTGGACCAGCGCCTCGACGATCGTCTCGTCGGCGGGGTTGGGGTGCGCCTCGTCCTGGAAGCCGCGGACGAAGGTGCCGTCGAGCTTCAGCGCCGAGACCGGCAGCCGGCTGAGGTACGCCAGGTTCGAGTACCCGGTGCCGAAGTCGTCGATGGCGATCCGCACCCCCATATCGCTCAGCGCCTGGAGCGCCTGGAGCGGACGGCCCGCCGAGCCCATCACGGCGGACTCGGTCAGCTCCAACTGGAGCAGATCCGGCGCGAGACCGGTCTCCGCGAGGATCTCCGCCACATCCGCGACCAGGTCGGAGTCCCAGACCTGCCGTACGGCGACATTGACGCTCATGAACAGGGGCGGTGTGTCCGGGTGCTCCCGCTGCCACTGGCGGGCCTGCCGGCAGGCGGTCCGCAGCACCCACCGCCCGAGCTGGACGATCGAGCCGTCCTCCTCGGCGATCCCGATGAACCGATTCGGTGTCAGGGTCCCGAACTGCGGGTGGTGCCAGCGGACCAGCGCCTCCACCCCGCGAGTGACCCCGTCGGCCAGTCCCACCAGCGGCTGGTACTCCAACGCGAACTCGCCGTGCTCCACGGCCGGCCGGAGCGTGGAGGCGAGCGCCTGCCGGGTGACCTGGTGGGCGTTGCGCTCGGGGTCGAAGAGGGTCCAGCGGGCCTTGCCGTCCGCCTTCGCCCAGTACAGCGTGGTGTCCGCCGCCTGCATCAGACCGGTGGCGGTGGTCCCGGTGACGGTGCGCTCGACCACCCCGATCGACGCCGAGACCGACAGTCGCTGACCGTCCAGGTCGAACGGCCGTTGGAGCGCGTCCAGTACGGACCGGGCCAGCTCGGCGACCGGCTCCGTACCGAGGGAGTCCTCGACCAGGATGGCGAACTCGTCACCGCCGAGACGGGCCACCAGATGGCCGCCGCCCCGGGAGTGTCCGCCACGGCCCGCGCACTCGCCGAGTCGCTCGGCGACCGCTGCCAGCAGCCGGTCCCCGACGCGGTGCCCGAGGGTGTCGTTGATGGCCTTGAAGCCGTCGAGGTCCAGGTAGCAGAGCCCGATCCGCCCGGTGGAGCCGTCGTCGTACGCGGACGACTCCAGCGCCGCCGTCAGCCGCTCGAAGAACAGGGTGCGGTTGGGCAGCCGGGTGACCGCGTCGTGCATCTGGAGGTGGCGCAGCCGGGCGCGCAGCTCGCGCCGGTCGCTGACGTCCGCGACGGAGAGCAGCAGTCGGCGGCTGTCGGGGACGGGCGCCACCGTGATCTCCGCCCAGAGCCCACGCCCGTCGGCGTGTTTGATCCGTCTGGTGCAGCGGAACCGGGAGCGGCGGCCGTGCAGCACTTCCCGGTAGGCGTGCCAGGCGCGGGTGTCGGATGCGAGGTCGACCAGATCGGCCGCCGTCCGTTCGTGCAGCGCGCCCGGCTCGGTGCCGAAGAGGGCGGCGAGTGCCGCGTTGGCGGTGACGACGACACCCTCGCGGTCGACGAGGGCCATCGCGATCCGCGCCGCGTGGAACGCGGCCCGGTAGTCGCGCGGTTCGGAGCTATTGGCACAGCCGTGACGCTCTGTGATCCGCGGGCGTGTCCTGCCGGGGACTGCGACTCCCGCGGGCCCTGTTCCTTCGGAGGTTCCGCTCACCGCTCACTCCCACAGTGCAGTTGTGTCGTACAGGGGGCGTACAGATGTGGTCGGGAAGGGTCGTGGGCTTGGGAAAAGAGTTCGGGAAAGTGTGCCGATCATAGGGGCAGCTCCTAGGGCCGTTCCAGCTCCGCCACCTGGGTGGCGCGGGTCCACCAAACTCGGCCGATCGTTTCTGCGCGGGTCTGCGCAGGGCTGATTCCGGACTGACCGAATGTGACGTTCCGTGACCCGTCGGAGTGTCGAAGGATCTCAGGTCGTTCGAGGGCTGGGGGTGGCGCGATCACCCGAGTGGGGCACCGGAACAGGGCGTACGCCAGCAAACCGACACAAGGTGGTTGCGGTGTCTCCCATTCCGCAGCCGGAGGTCTACGTGGAGGGTCAGCAGTCACCCGCCGGAACACCCGGGGGAGTGGAGGGCGACGGCCGGCCGGGGGCCGGTGGTGCGGGGGTCGGGCGACCGGGACGGATGGCCGGAACGAGTGGGTCGGGTACGGACGGGTCGGGTGCGGAGAGGGGTGGACGGGGCAGGGGTGACGGATCTGGCGATCCTGACCGGAGCCACAGGGTCTGGACGGGCGCGAGTGGTTCGAGTGGCACCGGTGGTGCGGGCGGCGCGAGTGGCCCGGGTGGTGTGGATGACGGTACGTACCGCGGTGCCGACGGTACGAGTGGTGCGCGTGATGCCAACGTCCCCGAAAGTGCGGGTGGCGCGGGTGGCGCGGGTGGCGCGGGTGGTGCAGGTGGTGCAGGCGGTGCGGGCGGTGCAGACGGTGCAGGTAGTGCAGGCAGTGCAGGCAGTGCGGGTGGTTCAGTCGGCGGCTCGGGTGGCGGCGCGGGCGGTGCGACCGGTCAGGGGGGCGAGCGTGGCCGGCTCCGCAGTGCGGCGGCGGCCCTCACCTCACTGATGGCGCTGGCCGCCACCTCCCTCGTCGCCGGACCGGCGGTCGCCAAGACCTCGGCCGCCTCCTGCGCTCTGCCCCGTACCCCCGCTCATCACTCCCTCGGTCTCGACACCTGGAACTCGGCCTATCCGCGGCCGACCGACCGGCTCGACGCGGTCATGATCTTCCTGTCCTTTCCGGATGCCGTCCCGAGGTACGAACCCGTCGAACTCGCCGCCGACCACTTCCCCGCCACCAGCGGCTTCTTCGAGCGCGCCTCGTACGGCAAGTTCTCGCTGCGCCCGCACCCCCAGCGTGCCTGGGTGGCGATGCCGAAGGCGTCCACCGCGTACGGGATAAGCCGCGACTGGAACCCGGGCCAGCGGAGCGCGTACCTGCGGGACGCGCTCTCCGCCGCCGATGAGACGGTCGATTTCTCCCGGTACGACATCGTCTATCTGGTCGCCGACCCAGACGCGCCCGGGGTGGACTCCGACGCCACGAAGGTCGTCAACTTCGACCGCGCGATGAGCTTCGACGACACCCCCGTACGCCGGGTCGTCACGGTCTTCGAACGGCATCCCCCGGACCGCAACGTCCTGGCCCATGAGACCGGGCACGTCTTCGACCTGCCGGACCTCTACCACCGGCCCAGCGACGGCAAGGGCGACTGGGACACCCATGTCGGGGACTGGGACGTGATGGGCAGCCAGTTCGGCATGGCGCCGGACCTCTTCGGCTGGCACAAGTGGAAGCTGGGCTGGCTGGACGGGCGGGCCGTGCGCTGTGTGACCGGCCCCCAGTTGATCACCTTGGAGCCGATCGCGGCGCCCGCGCCCGGGGGGAGCCTCGGCACCCGGCTGGCGGTCGTACGGACCGGGGCGGGCGAAGCGCTGGCCATCGAGGCGCGCGGGGCCACGGGCAACGACGCCTCCATCTGTACGGAGGGCGTGCTGCTCTACCGGGTACGGTCGGACACGGCCTCCGGGGGCGGGCCCATCGGGGTCGTGGACACCCATCCGGACAGCGAGGCGTGCTGGGACCAGTCGGTCTATCCGGAGCTTGCGGACGCGCCGCTGAGGGTGGGGGAGACCTTCACGCTGCCGGGACCGGCGGGCGGGCGCACCCGGGTGGAGGTGGCGGACCGCACGGAATCGGGCGCCTGGACCATCAAGATCACTACCGCCTAGATCCCGCCTCGCCCGGTGCGGTGCCTAGCCGCACTGCCCGTTGCGGTGTCGAGGCGCACGAAAAGGGCCCCTCGCTCTCGCGAGGGGCCCTTCTCCGTCTGTGCGCCGCCAGGGACTCGAACCCCGGACCCGCTGATTAAGAGTCAGCTGCTCTAACCAACTGAGCTAGCGGCGCCTGCTGACGTCGTAGACCTTAGCACCCTGATCGGTGCGAGGAAAAATCGATACATGTACTTCCGGCGAGACGGCCGCGCGGGCCGCCCGGACACAGGCCCAGAGCAGGACCTCGGGCCCGGGGAGCCAGGGGTGTCGGGTGTCGGGGGCCACCAGCCAGCGGGAGCCCGTGCCGGGCCGCCCGCTCTCGACCAGCGGCGGGATGGTCACCGCGTCACCCGTGCCGTGGCAGAGCGGCGGCGGCACCGAGGCGCCCCACTCCTCCCACTCCAGCAGTGCGGGTAATCGCCCGGCGGTGCCCGGCGCCGCGAAGAGCAGCATCCGGCCCCGGTGCATGGCGACGGGCCCGGAACCCGGCCCCTCCGCCCAGAGCCGGTCGAGCATATGACGCCCGAAGATCGCCGGAACGTTGACGACATCGAAGACGGAACCGCAGGTCAGAGCGGTGGCGGTGGCGGGCTCTGCCTCCCAGTGGGCGAGCAGGGAGTGTGGATACGTCCCCGAGGAGGCCAGCCACTGGGCGCCGGGGCCGGTGACCTGGGCCACGCGCTGGGGGTCCGTCCCGGGTGCCGGGGGCTCCGCGCCCGGCGTGTCCCGGTGGGGGGTGGGCACGGGGGTCGGTGATCCGGAAGGAGCGGTGCGGGGATCGCGGTCGGTGTCTCGCAGCCAGGCGCTCATGAACAACATCTACCGCGGGTAACGGGTTGGATCCCGTGAGTTCGGCAAAGCGAGGACAGGGGCGAGGGGGCTGGAGTATCTTGCGCCCCCGGAATATGCCACCGGACCCTTACGGAGGCCCCTGGTGCCCCCGGCGCGGCGCCTCGCCCGCCGTACTCCGCGAACGGGCCGCGAAGGCCGCAGCGGGTCGACCACGGCCTTCCCTGCGTGTACCGGGGCCCCCGGGGGACCTACCCGGGCCACCCGGTACGCGCACGGGCTGTGCGCACGGGCTGCCTGTGGCATCCCTCGCCGGTATCCCTCGCTGGGGCTTTCCCTTCCGGCTCTCCCGGCCTCGGGCGCCGGGGCCCTCCTGCCACCTGCCCTCAAGCCGGCCTGCGCACGGGCCGTCCTGCCCTCAAGCCGTCCTGCGCACGGGCCGTCCTGCGCACGGGCCGTCCTGCGCACGGGCCGTCCTGCGCACGGGCCGTCCTGCGCACCCCGGGCCCGCCCGGTCGCGGACCGACACCGGGCCCGGTGACGAGCGCCCGGGGCGGGCCCGATCACCCCTGGGCCGCTCCAGGTGCGGGACTACCGCGGGGTCTCGTCGCGGAGCAGGCCCTGACCGAATTCGATCATCTTCTTGGCATAGTCCTCGGTCCACCCCGCCCGCTCGGCGATGTCCACCGGGGTGAGCCGGTCGAACCGGCGACGGTCAGCGAGCTGGGCGGCGGCGATGGCCTGGAACTCCACGGCCCGGTCCGCCGCGGCCCGGAAGGCGAGGGTCAGCTCGGTGGCGCGGGCGAGCAGCTCACGGGGATCCTCGATCGACTCCAGGTCGAAGAAGTGCTCGGGGTCGGCGACCGACTCGACGGGTTCGAAGAGCAGGGGAGCGGGCCGCGTCTTCCGAGCGGGCTGCTGGGCTTCCGCCATGTGCTGTTTCCTCCTCGCAGGGCCACGACGGCCACACCGGTGGGACCGGACCGCCTTCCATTGTCCAGGCGCGGGCAAGTGGGCGTGGTGGGCGCCCGAGCGCCCCCGTTCAGCCCTCCAGATGCGCCGTGTCGTTCCAGCGGTCCAGCGACGGGGCGCCGTAACTCCACCCCAGCACCGAGACCGAGGCCGGGTCCAGCTTCACGCGGGCCCCGAACGACGGCTCAAGACCCAGCCAGCGGGCCACCAGGACCCGCAGGACGTGCCCGTGCGCGAAGACCAGCACATCGCGGTCGGCCGACCGCGACCACTCGATGACCTCGTCCGCCCGCGCCGCCACCTGGGACAGCGCCTCCCCGTCCCGTACGCCGTCCCGCCAGATGAGCCAGTCCGGACCGGCGAGCTCCTTGATCTGCGGGGGCGTCAGCCCCTCGTACGCGCCGTAGTCCCACTCCATCAGCGCGTCCCAGGGGGCGGCCCGGTCGCCGAATCCCGCCAGTTCACAGGTCTCCGACGCGCGCACCAGCGGACTGGTGCGCACCTCCACGTCCCGTAGGCCCGACCACGGGGCCCGGCGCAGCCGCTCACCCAGGAGTTTCGCGCCGCGCTTGCCCTCATCGAGGAGCGGAATGTCCGTCCTGCCGGTGTGCTTGCCGAGCAGGGACCATTCGGTCTGTCCGTGCCGGACGAGCAGGATGCGCGGTGCCATGTCGCGGTTCTCCCTGAGGTTCACAGGTGCTGGTACTCCATCATCACCCACCTGATCACGAGGCGACCTCCCGGGCGAACCCGGCCCTCTCTCCGCAGGTCGGAGCCGTGGGCGGGGGTGCCACTCCGGAGACCGTACGGTCGGCCGGCGCCGGGACCACCGTCGGCCGCCCCCAGCCGGGAGTGGTCACGCCCCAAGGCAAACGGCGCTGCTTCGAAGGCACTCCCCAGGCTGCTTCGAAACCACTGCCCGGCGTCGTCCCCGGCCGTCAACCGCCGTCCCTGTTCACCATCGGATCCCCAATTGTCGGTGCCGGATGCCAGACTTCCCCGGGTGAGCGAATCCCTGGACAGCGGACCACCTCCGCAGGCGCCGACGACACCACTCCGGCTACGGCTCGCCGAGCTGCGCGGCCCCGCCGCCCGGCCCCGTCCGCTCGACGCGCGGGCGCTGGCGGCCCTCGCGGCGAACCCCGGGTGCCAGCGGCGCGCGCTGCTGGACGGCGCGGGGGTCGACAAGGCGGCGCTCGCCGCCGCGCTGGGATCGCCCACCGCCTCCGGACAGTCGCAGTTCGCCTTCATGCGCGGAAACGCCTTCGAGGCCCGGGTGAAGTCCGACGGCGGCGCGGAGCTGATGCGGCTGCTCGGCGTGGACCCCCCGGGGGAGTTCACGGTGCCCGACCTGTCGGCGGTCGGCCCGGAAGGGCGCGCGGCGCGCACGGCACTGGCCCTGCGCGACGCGACGGCGGCCGGTGGCTGGACGCTGCTCGACCACCCGCTGCTCGCCCTCGACGTCGCGGGTTCGCCCGCCTATCTGGAGCCGGACGCGGTGGTCGTCCACCCCGACGGCCGGTGGACCGTGGTCGAGATCAAGTCCTTCCCGATGATCGACGCCTCCGCCGACGCCGCCAAGGTGGGCGCGGCGGCCCGCCAGGCCGCTGTTTACGTCCTGGCGCTGGAGCGGGTCGCCGACCGCACCGACGGCGCCGAGGTCGCCCACCGGGTGCTCCTGGTCTGCCCCCGGGACTTCTCCAACCTCCCCACCGCGTCCGTCGTCGATGTCCGCAAACAGCTCGCCGTCACCCGCCGCCAGCTCGCCAGGCTCACCCGCGTCGAGGACATCGCCGCGGCGCTCCCGCCGGGCGCCACCTTCGATCTGGAGCGACCGGCCGACGAGCTGACGTTCGCGGTGGAATCGGTCTCCGCCGCCTATGCGCCCGACTGCCTCGCCGCCTGCGAGTTGGCCTTCCACTGCCGGGAGCGGGCCCGCGGGACGGGAGCGGTCGGCACCCTCGGCCGCTCCGTCCGGGGCGAGCTGGGCGGGCTGACCACGGTCGGCGATGTGCTCGCGGCGGCCCGCGGCACGGGGGGCGACCCGAGCGACCCGGCCGTCGTGGCGCTGCGGCGGGCGGCGGCGCTGCGCGCGGCGGCGCTCGCGGACGCGGATTTCGAGGTGGCTCCGTGCGGCTGACCTCCCTGACGCCCCCGTTGACCTCCCTGGCAGTGCTGACCCCCCGCGAGCTGTCCCCTCGGGGAGTCGCCAGGCAGCCCCGGACCGGGGCCCGCGCGCCCGGAGCCGGCACACCCGCGCTGGCACGCCCTCCCGCCCGTACCCCCGCCGCCGCCGTTCCCGCCCGTACCCCCGCCGCCGTCACCGCCTGCGCCGTTGCCCCTGCCGCTGTGACAGGGGCCGGCGCGGCCATCGGCCCGATCATGGCGCCGGAGGTGCCCGGATGTCGCTGATCGCCACCCTCGCCCGGTTGGAGGCCATCGAGTCCGGCCGGGCCCGGCCGCTGGCGACCGTCCGCCACCGCCATCTCTCCGCGCGACCCCTCGTCCTCGTCCCCCTGACGACGGCGGGCGAGGCCGGAGCGCCGTTGGGCGCGCTCGTCGGGACCGACCCCGAGCACCCACGACTGCTGACCGTGGCCCAGCCGCGCGACCGCGAGCTGCGCTTCGCCTTCCTCGCCGAGCTGGCCGACGCCGTCCTCCCCCACCTGGACGGATACGCCGACGACGTCGAGACGGTCGAGCGGACCGAGGCCGATCCCACGACCGGGAAGCGCGTCAAGATGGAGGCCGAACTCTGCGCCGACGCACCCCAGTTGATCGTGCCGGGGCGGACCGGCATCGACTTCGTGCGCCTCCTCGGCCGCTCCATGCGGTTCCGCCGCACGGCCGAACAGGATCCCGAAGCGGCCTACCCCGCACCGCCGCGCGTACCGCTCCTCGGCCGCTGGCTCACCCACTACGGCGAGCGGGCCCGGGTCCCCGGCTCCGCCCTCCTCCTCTCCGCGACCGATCTGCTCAACCGCCACTGGGCCACCGGTCAGTCCTCGCTGGAGGACCAGCATTTGGGCGCGCTGCTCGCCTGGATCGACCCGCCGGAGGGCATGACCGGGGCGGCGGCGGCACTCCGGGCCGAGCTGGCCCGGGACGCCCAGGGGCAGTTGCTCTGCCCCCCGGCCGGACCCGCCACCGACCCCGCGTTCGACAATCGCCTCCTCGCCCCCGCCGTCGAGGGCTACGACCGCGTCCGCCAGGCCCTCGCGGCGGCCGAGGACGGCACCGACGCCGACGCCTGGCTCGGCGAACTCGCCGTCGCCGAGCGGGAGATCCGCCGACTGCTGCTCACCCAGCTCCGCCCCACCTGGTCCGCCGTGTGGCGCTCCCTCGACCTGCTGCGGGAGCTGCCGGAGGGCACCAGGGCGGTGGACCGCTGGACGCGTGACCGCTGGTCGTTCACCGCCCACCGGGACCGGGTGCGGGCCGGCGAACCCCCACAGCCCCGCCGCGACGACGCGGTGACGGCCGCGCGGAAGCTCGCCGCCCGCGAGAGCGCCCAGACCGAGCTGGAGGCCCAGGAGGCGTTGGACGATCCGCTGGTGATGGCGGGGCGCCGGCTCTCCGGCGAGGCGTTCGTCGGCGAGGTGATCGAGACCGTCATGGCCTGGTCCGAGTCGAAGCGACCCGCACCCCGCCCCCTGATCACCCTCCGGACGGACGACGTCCCCCAACTGGCCGAGCGGGTCAAGGTGTACCGCTCCCTCGACAACAAACCCCAGTCCGCCGAGTTCGTACGGTACGAGGCCGATGGCGTCCTCGTGCTCCGGCTGACCGACCGCATGGGCCGCGCCAAGGACCCCGCCGACGGCACCGTGCCGGTCAAGGGCGACCGGATCGCCTGGACCCTGTTCGAACACGCGCAGCGGGGCGGCCCGAAGCTGCCGGAGCCGGAGGAGACGCCGTGGACCCACGGCGGCCCGCCCGCCACGGCTGCGGAGGACCCGGACCCGCTGACCTCGGAGGACATCCTGTGACCGGCTTCGATCCGGCTGCCGAGGCGGCCCGGGCCACCGACGCGATCCTCGCCGACACCCTGCGCGGCAGCCACCGGGGGGTGGTCGTGGACTCGCCCCCCGGGGCGGGGAAATCCACCCTCGTGGTCCGCGCGGCGCGGGAGCTCGCCGCCGCTGGACGCTCGTTGATGGTCATCGCCCAGACCAACGCCCAGGTGGACGACCTCGTGATCCGTCTGGCCGAGAAGGACCCCGAGCTGCCGGTGGGGCGACTGCACAGCAACGACCCCGACCCGTACGACAAGGCGCTCGACGAGCTGCGCAACGTCCGCAAGTCCGCCAAGGCCGGGGATCTCGCCGGACTGGACATCGTGATCTCCACGGCGGCGAAGTGGGCGCACGTCCAGGGCGTGGAGCCCTGGCCGCACGCCATCGTGGACGAGGCGTACCAGATGCGCTCCGACGCGCTGCTCGCCGTCGCCGGGCTCTTCGAGCAGGCCCTGTTCGTGGGTGACCCCGGTCAGCTCGACCCGTTCTCGGTCGTCGGCGCCGACCAGTGGGCGGGGCTGTCCTACGATCCCTCAGCCAGCGCCGTCTCCACCCTCCTGGCACACAATCCGGAGCTCCCGCAGCACCGGCTCCCGGTCTCCTGGCGCCTGCCGTCGTCGGCGGCGCCGCTGGTGTCGGCCGCGTTCTACCCGTACACCCCGTTCCGCAGTGGTACGGGTCCGGAGGACCGGCGGCTCTCCTTCGGTGTCGCGTCGGACGGCTCGCCGCCCGACCGGGTGCTGGACGAGGCGGCGGCTTCCGGCTGGGGCCTGCTGGAACTGCCCGCCCGGCACACCCCCCGTACGGACCCGGAGGCGGTCCGGGCGGTGGCCCGGGTGGTGCGCAGACTCCTCGACCGAGGGGGCGTCGCGACGAGCACGGCCGACGCGGATCCGACCCCCGTGACGGCCGACCGGGTCGCGGTCGGCACCGCCCACCGCGACCAGGCGGCGGCGATCCGCGCGGCCCTCGCCGAACTGGGCGTCACCGATGTGACGGTGGACACGGCCAATCGGCTCCAGGGCCGCGAGTTCGACGTCACGGTGGTCCTCCACCCGCTCTCCGGCCGCCCCGACGCGACCGCCTTCCACCTGGAGACGGGCCGGCTGTGCGTGCTCGCCTCGCGCCACCGGCACGCGTGTGTGGTGATCTGCCGCGCGGGCGTGGAGGAGCTGTTGGACGAGCACCCCTCGACGGAGCCGGTTCAGTTGGGGGTGACGGTGAAGTTCCCGGACGGCTGGGACGCAATGATGACGACCTGGGACCACCTGTCCAACCACCGGGTCTCGTGGCGGCCCTGAGGTCTTCGCCGGGGTCCGGGGCCTGCGGCTGGTCTCCACGGAAGGGTGACCCCCCGGCCCGGCAGGTACGGGCGGGTGCGGGGCCGCTTCCCCAGCCGGAGGGCCCGGTCAGACCCCCCGCACCAACTCCCCCCGCCGTGCCAGGAACTCGGGGACGCCGGGTGTCGCACCGTACGGCCGCAGGACCGTGGCCGTCGTCGTCAGCAGCGACTGGATACGGGCGGACTGGACCCGGTCCAGCAGGTCCAGCACCTGGTGGCCGGCCTCCGCGGACTCGTCCGGCGCGCCCCCGTGCGCGAGGTTGACCGCCAACTCCGCCCGGTAGAGCGCCAGGTTGCGGGTGAAGCCACGGTCCTGGAGGGAGGCCGCGCGGCGGGAGTGCCGGGCCGCGCGGGGCCAGGCGCCCATCGTGGACCAGCACTGGCCCTCCAGTAACTCCAGCTCCGGTTCGCCGAAGAAGGACATCCACTCCGGGGCCCCGGTGCCCCGGCCGAAGTACCCCCGGGCGCGGGTCAGCGCCCGCTCGCACTCGCCCCGGTCGCCGAGCCCGGCCCACCCCCCGGCCTCCCGCAGCGCCAGCAGGGACCGCAGCCGGGGGAAGTCCAGCCCCCCGGCGGCCCGGAGCCCCGCCTGTGCCGCGAGGACCGCCTCCCGGTGGCGGCCGGCGTCCCGGGCGAGGAAGGAGATGTTGGAGAAGGCGTGCGCCTCCAGCGCCGGATCGCCCGCCACCCGCGCGGTCGCGAGGGCCTCCGCGTAGTGGGAGCGCGCCTCGTCGAAGTGGCCCGAGTCATGCGCCAGCCAGCCCACGGAGAGGGTGAGTTCGCCGGCGCCCGAGTGCAGCCGGTCGGTGGTCTCGCGGCGGGTCGAGATTCCGGCGTCGAGGAGGGCGTACGCGGCCCGCAGCGGCTGCGCGGCCCGTTGGTAGAGCCCGTTCGCCCCGTAGCGGTCGTCCAGGAGGCGGATTCTCCGTACGGCCTCCTCGACGGCGGCCACCTCCGGTTCGCCGACCCGCCGCCGCGCGGGCGCGGTGTCACCCGGATCACCTCCCGCGCGCAGTACGGAGCCGAGCCCGAGCCCGGATCCCAGCCCGAAGGACGCCGCCGCCATCGTGGCGGACCCGCTGGTCATGAATGCGCGACGCAACACGTTGGTCTCCTCGTCGCCCTCGCCGTCGGTCCTGCCGTCGCCGAACTCCGCTGCGGACGGAGCCGGTTCACGCCCTGGGGACCGCTTTCGCCTCCCCCCTCGTACCCGCTCACGGGCCATGAACCCCAGATCCGCCAGGGTCAGACCGGGGTACATATGGAGGAAGACGCGTTCGTAGGCGTAGTTGGGGCAACGGATCTCACCCGCCTCCACGCGTCCGACGTAACGGGCGTCGCAGCAGACGCGTTCGTCGATCTCCCGCGCGGCCTTGCGGACGACCGCCGCGAATTCGCCCGGGGAGAGCGATCCGCGCAATCGACGGAAGGGCAGATTGGGCACCGCGTGCGGTTGTCCCGGCGCAGGTCCCGGTGCCGGGGCCGGTGCTGGTACTGCCCGTGCTGTGCGTGCCGACGACGCCATGGCCGAGCCTCTCCTGCCGTGCGGACGTCGGTACTCTCCGTACTCTCCGGGAGCCGGGGAACGCGCCCGCTGTGACGAGACGTGCTCCTAGAGTTTGGCCATGAAGCGGGCGGCGTTCACGTGATCTGCCATGAACTGCCATCCTTTGGGCGGTGTGGCGCCGTAGCCCTTGACGTGCGGAGGCGTTGAACCCCTTGGACGCGCGGTGCGCGCCCTCCGTCGAGTGAGAAGGGGTTCCCCGTGTTGGAGGTCGGCATGGAGACCAGCGCCCACGGCGCCGCCCGGATGCCTACGACACCCGCCATGACCACCGCGGTAGCGCTGTACGGCACCCCCGCGGCCACTCAGCCGATCAACCTCGCGACCACCCCGGCCACCACGCCCGCCACGCCTGCCAAACCACCCGCCAACCCCGCCGAACCACCGACCGGCTCCCCGGCCACCCCCCAGCTCGCCGCTGCGGCCCCTTCGGCGACCACCGCACGCCACCGCCCCAGCCGGGAGAGCAGCCCGCCACCGCCCGTCGCCGGCCCCTGCGATCTGGTGACGGTCCCGGCCCGGCAGGGCCTCGAAGCGGTGGACATCCTCCGTCGCTCGGCCGCGCCCGCTGTCGGCCCGGTGCTCCACGACGGCGAGTCCGACACCCTCGGCTTCTTAGTGCCGCCCGGCACGGCGGACGGCTGGGACATGCCGGGCAGTGCCTGTACGGGGACCTGGGGACACGGCCCCTGCCCCGCGCTCACCGAGCCGGCGGCTCGGGGCACCGGCTGGCTGCTGCCGCCGAGCGAGGTGGATCCGCTGACGGATCCGGCGACGCTCCGGGAGGCGCTGGGGGAGGCGGCCCGCCTCATCGAGGCAGCGGACAGCCGCCGCTGACCCCGGGCCCGCCGGGGGCCCGCCGGTTGGGGGGCACCCGTACCGCCCCCCACCGGGCGAAAGCGTCCCACCCCCGCCGATAATGGTGTGATGGCGAAGAGCAAGCGGCGGCGCGGCGGAGCGGATCGACCCGAGCGCGTCGTCGCGGACGTGGACGGCGGGGTCGCCGAACTGATACCCGATCCGGAGCGTCCTCGTGCCTGGACTCTCCTCATCGACGGGGCCCCGCAGTCCCATGTCGATCTCGACGACCCGGCGTACCTCTCCTTCGAGTACCAGCGCCGGCTCGGGCACATCGCCGATCTCGTCGCACCACCGGCCCGCCCGCTCCAGGTGGTGCATCTCGGTGGGGGTGCCTTCACACTCGCCCGCTATGTCGCCGCGACCCGACCTCGCTCCACCCAGCAGATCATCGAACTCGACGCGGCCCTGGTCCAACTGGTCCGGACCCAACTGCCCGTGGACCCCAACGCCCGGATCCGGGTACGGTCCGGCGACGCCCGCGCCGGCCTCGGCAGACTGCCCGACGGCTGGGCGGATCTGATCATCGCGGATGTGTTCGGCGGGGCTCGGACCCCGGCCCATCTCACCAGCGCCGAGTTCCTCGCCGAGGTGCGCCGGGTGCTGCGGCCCGGTGGACACTACGCGGCCAATCTCGCCGACGGCCCGCCGCTCGCCCATCTGCGGGCCCAGGTCGCCACCGCGGCCACCGTCTTCCCGGAACTGGCCCTCGCCGCCGATCCGACAGTGCTGCGCGGCAAGCGGTTCGGCAACGCCATCCTGCTCGCGTCGGACATCGCACTGCCGGTCGCCGAGCTGACCCGCCGCGTCGCGGGCGATCCCCATGCGGGCAGGGTCGAACACGGCCGTGCCCTGCTGGACTTTACCGGTGGCGCGAGCGCGGTCACCGACGCGAACGCCCGCCCCTCACCGGCGCCCCCGCCGGGGGCCTTCCACTGACGAGCACCCCCGGCGAGGGGACGTCACAACGCCTTGAACGCCTCCGCCACCGCTGCGCAGGTGGCCGCGAGGTCGTCGTCCGTGACCGCGGCGGAGACGAACCAGCAGGCCATGGGGAAGGCGTTGGCATGGACTCCGCGCTTGAGGAGTTCATGCCGGAAGGCATGGGACCGGGCCTGGTCGACGCGGAGCAGGTCGCGGTAGTGGCGGGTGGGGCTGCCGTCCGGGGTGAAGACGGTCTGGAACATGGCCCCGACGCCCTGCACGGAGCAGGGGATCCCCTGGTCGTGCGCCGCCTTCCGGGCCGTCTCCATCACCTGGCGGCCGGTGTCGTCGATCCGCTGGATGACGTCGGGATCGCCGAGTTGCCGCAGCGTCACCAGGGCCGCCGTAGCGCACAGCGGTGAGGCGTTGTACGTGCCCCCGTGCTTGACCCGCCCCGAGGCGAGCGCGTCCATGACCTCCCGACGGCCGGCGAAGGCGGCGATGGGCAGACCGCCCCCGAGCGCCTTGGAGAACACGGCGAGGTCGGGGATCACGTCGAAGAGGGCCTGGGCCCCACCGGGGCCGGTGCGGAACCCGGTACAGACCTCGTCGAAGATCAGCACGATGCCCCGGGCGGTGCACTCCTCGCGCAGGGCCTCCAGAAAGCCCGTATCGGGCATGGTGCAGGCGTTGTTGGCGACGATCGGCTCACAGATGACGGCGGCGACGTCCCCGGCGTGGGCGTCGAGCACGGCGCGCAGCGCGGGCAGGTCGTTCCACGGGCAGACCACCACGTCCTCGATGACACCCGTGGGGATCCCCGGCGAGTGCGGGACGGACCGCGGTGTGCCCGGGGGGCCGGCCTCCTGCTCCGTGGGACGGTTCGAGATCGCCAGGGTGTCCGACCACCCGTGGTAGTGCCCTTCGAACTTCAGGATCCGGGAACGCCCGGTGTGACCGCGGGCGGCGCGTACCGCGCCCTGTACGGCCTCGCTGCCGGAGTTCGCGAAACGGACGAGCTCCGCGCAGGGCACCATCCGGCAGATCGTCTCCGCCAGCTCCACTTCCGGAACGTTGCAGGTGCCGAACATCGTGCCGGTGTGGAGCACCTGGGTGAGGGCGTCCGTCAGCACCGGCGGGGCATGGCCGAGAACGGCGCTGCCGTAGGAGATGAGGTAGTCGATGTACTCGTTGCCGTCGACGTCCCGGATGCGGGAGCCGGCTCCGCTGCTGATGTAGAGCGGGTACGGGTGTGGTCCCGTGGAGGTGAGACGGGAGGACGAACTGATGCCGCCCGCGAGGGAGTGCTGCGCGCGCTCGAACCACGACCTGCTGCCGTCCGTGCCGTGCAGCGCCTGTAAACGGTCATTCATGGTTGCTCCTGTTTGCTGGGGTATGCCCGAGGACACGCTTCCGGGTGTTCGGACCGGTGCCAGGGGCGGCGTGACATGAAGGGGTGGTGCGCTGTGGTGAGGACGGCTGTGGTCACGGGAGCGGGCAGCGGCATCGGGCGGGCCTGTGCCCTGGGTCTCCTGTCCGACGGTTGGACGGTCGTACTGACCGGCCGACGCGAGGAGAAGCTGCGTGAATCGGCCGACCTCGCCGAGGCGGGCGACCGCGACCGGGCGGTACCGCTGCCGGCGGACATCACCGACCCGGAGTCCGTGGAGGCGCTCTTCTCCCGAGTGGTGGAGCGGTGGGGGCGGCTGGACCTGCTGTTCAACAACGCCGCCGACCCCATGCCGTACACGCCCACCGAGGACGTGGAGGTGGTGGACTGGCACCGGGTGATGGACTCGATCGCCACCGGCACCTTCCTGTGCTCCCGGGCGGCCTTCCGGATCATGAAGGCGCAGCACCCCCGGGGCGGGCGGATCATCAACAACGGAGCGCCCTCCGCCCAGATGCCACGACCGGACTCGATCGCCTTCTCCGCGGCCAAGCACGCCGTGGCCGGTATCACCCGCTCGCTCTCCCTCGACGGTCGCCGCCATGACATCTCCTGTGGCCAGATCGACATCGGCAATGTGACCCCCGCCGACCGCCCACAGCCCGCCGTCCGGCAGCCCGACGGCTCACTGCGGGTCGAACCCACCATGGACATCCGGCATGTGGTGGACATGGTCCGGGCCATGGCCGCCCTTCCGGTCGGGGTGAACATCCAGTCGGTCCTGGTCATGCCCAGTGCCATGCCCTATGTCGGCAGGGGGTAGCCCGTGCCTGCTGGATCTTGCTGGGCTCGCCTGATCCGTCAGACACGCCCCAGGCCCGCCACGTACGCCTGTAGCAGCCGACCGGGCGCCAGCCGCCTGGTCTGCTCCCAGGCCAGCATCCGGTGGAGGCCGTCCAGATGGATCAGCCCCTCCCGGACGGAGAGCCCCTCGTAGTCCTCCCCTCCCACCGCCCTGGTGCTCAGGAACACCGCGGTGGGTTCCGCGCGGCCCTGGTGGGCCAGCTTGCGGGCGCACACCGGATTGGACGTGGCGTACGCATCCCCCAGGGCCGCCAGCCGGGCGGCGGCGGCCCGCACGGTGAGGCCCGTCCGCGGGACCAGCTCGACCTCCCCGTCCTCGCCCAGATGCCAGGGCAACACCACGCCGTGGACCTCCGGCCCCTCCAGCAGCACCCGGTGCCAGCGGCCCTCCGCGAGGGCCTGCGCATTGCGGATATGGGTCTCAGCCTCGTCGTTGGAGTTGTCCGGATCCTCCGGGTGGTACGGGTGGTGCCGGGCGAAGTGGGCCAGCACCGTGTCGAAGGGGACCGCCTCCAGGATCCTCATCCGGCCCGCCCCGCGCCGTCCGGCTCGTACGCGCTGAAATGGCGTTCCTCGAACAATTCCACCCACCGTCCCCGTCCCGGCCGGCGCTCTCGGCCGGCCGCCAGTATCCGGCGCCAGTACGGTTTGACCGGCGGCCACGGCTCACCCGTACGACAGTACGACGCGTCGATCATGTACCGCTGGGAACCCTCGGCCCCGGACACGTCCTCGGCGCGTCGGGTGTGGAACAGCGCGGAGTGGAGGACCACCGTGGACCCCGGAGGCAGCTCGGTGATCAGTACCTCTCCCGGTAGGACACTCGTCCCCAGGTGACTGCGGGCGTCCTTCTCCGCGACCTCGTGGTGCGAACCGGGCAGTACGGCGAGAGCGCCCATGCCCGGCCGCAGGCCCTGGACGTAGTGGAGGACATGAACCATCGGAAGCCGTCGATGCCGCTGGGGCCGCTGTTCGTAGTCGTGGTGCCAGGGCTTGCCCGGGGCTCCGGAAGGGCGGCGATCGCTGTGGAGGTGGTGGAACACGAAGGTGGGGCCGAGCAGATTCTCGTCTTCCAGCAGCTCCAGCACCGGCGGGAAGGTCACCAACTCCCCGTGAGCGGCCATCTCTAACTCGACCGTCTCCGGTACGGGGCACCGATCCGGTCTTAAGCAGGCGTCGATGGACTGCTGTCGCAGCCCGGAATCCACCCAGTGATCCACCTCCTGTGTCAGACGCTCGATGAACCGAGTGGGCAGCAAGCCCGGAATCACCAGAAAGCCCTTCTCGTCGAACTCCTTGATCTGCGCTGCGATATGCGGAGAGGCGATCACGCGGCTGAACCTCCGTTGTACGCCGATGGGCAGTCCGGGCGGATGGGTCGTGCCATCCATATCCCGGGCTCTCCGGAGCCATGCCGGCACCCAACGGAATGGCCGAAGCCCCAGCGCCGGAGGTGCGGCACGAAGGTGCCAAGGGGGTGGAAGATGATTTCCGGTACGGGTGAGGCACCGATGCCGCCAGCAAGCGCGAAGGCGGAACTCCCGTCTCGCCAGCCCCTAACGGGCGCTCGCCGAGGACGAGAAGCCCCAGGCGTACCCCGGAGCCGTCGAGGCGGCGCCCGCCGACTTCACCACTCGCACACCGGTGGGCGGGGCGGCGAGAGGACGCAGCCCCGCCGCCATGCCCCCGCGACCCTCAGCGATCGTCGAACTGAACGGTCGGCGGCAGCGCGTTCCAGGTGCAGAACACCGACACCTCACGGCCGTCCTTGGTGAAGGTCACCCGGATCCACCACTCCTCCGGCCAGACCTCCATCCGCCAGCCCGGGTTGGGCGTCGCCGAGACCAGCTCCGCCGACGTCTCGCCGATGTCGAACACGACCCGGCCGCCGTCCACGGTGTAGGCGCGCACAGAGCTCGGCGACTCCGTCTTCGACCCGGCTGACGGCGAATCGGTCTTCGGCGTGGGCGATGTGGAGCTCTTGTCCCGCTTCTCCTTCTGTGAGGGAGAGGGTGACGGGTCGCCACTGTCGTGCTTCGGCTTCTTGGACGAACTCGACTGCTTCACGGGCCGAGGCTTCTCCGGCCGGCTCGGTGGCCGCTGCGTGGACGAGTCCTGCGGCTTCGCGCCCTGCGTGGTGGGATTGTCCGCGTTGACCGGCAGCGCACGCGGCCGGTCGTACGCGGTCCCGGACATGACACTGTCGACGCCCCACCAGGACAGCGTCACCGCTGCGCCGGTGGCCAGCGACCACGCTATGGCATGTACAAGTCCTCTACGCATCGTTGCCATACTGCACCACCCGCCCCAAGCCTGTCCCCAACGGGACGCAGTTCTTCCGGATCTCCGGGGTGGCGACCCGAGTACCCCGTATGGCGTACGGTGCCGCCCATGGCAAGTGTGCTCGTGGTCGAGGACGACCAATTCGTGCGCTCCGCCCTCATCCGGCATCTGACCGAGGCCCACCACACGGTACGGAGCGTCGGCACCGCCCTGGAGGCGCTGCGAGAGGTGGCCCATTTCCGGTTCGACGTGGTCATTCTGGACCTCGGCCTACCTGATCTGGACGGAGCCGAGGCGTTGAAGATGTTGCGGGGTATCACCGACGTACCCGTGATCATCGCGACCGCGAGGGACGACGAGACGGAGATCGTCCGGCTACTCAACGACGGGGCGGACGACTACCTCACCAAACCCTTCTCGGTGGAACACCTCTCCGCGCGGATGGCGGCGGTACTGCGCCGCTCCCGGGCATCGGTGGGGGAGTCCCCGCCGTCGAGGGTGATCCAGGTCGGCGGGCTCTCCATAGATCCACTGCGCCGACAGGCCGAACTCGACGGGGTGGCGCTCGATCTGACGCGCCGTGAATTCGATCTGCTGACCTTTCTCGCCGGGCGGCCCGGAGTCGTCGTCCCCCGTAAGGAACTGCTCGCCGAGGTCTGGCAGCAGAGCTACGGCGACGACCAGACCATTGACGTCCATCTGAGCTGGCTCCGTCGCAAGCTCGGCGAGACGGCGGCCCGGCCCCGCTATCTGCACACCCTCCGCGGCGTCGGAGTGAAGCTCGAACCGCCGGGCGACCCCCAGCCGGGGGGCCGGTCAGGACACCAACAAGGACATCAACCATGAGATGGGCGCTGGTCAAGGTTTCCCTGGCGGTCACGGCGATGGTCGTGATCGCCTTCGCCGTACCGCTGGGGCTCGTCATCAAGGAGATGGCCCGGGACCGGGCGTTCTCCAATGCCGACCGGCAGGCGGCTGCCATCGGACCCACCCTCTCCATCACCGCCGACCGCGATCCGCTGGAGCGGGCCGTCGGCTCCACCCAGGCCGGAGCGGCGGGGCGGATGGCGGTGCACATCCCGGCCTCCGGTGAGCCGGGGGCGCTGCCCGTCGAGATCGGCACCCGCCGCGCGGCCCGTGCCGACCTCCACACCACCACCGCCTCCACCACCGAGGTCCCCGGAGGCTGGGTACTGCTCCAGCCCACCGCGATCAGCAGCGGACAGATCGCGCTGGTCGAGGTGTTCATCCCCGACGGCGAGGTGTCCAAGGGCGTCACCACCGCCTGGCTGGTGCTCGCCGCCGTCGCCTTCGCCCTGGTCCTCGGCTCGCTCGCCGTCGCCGACCGGCTCGGGGCGCGGATGGTGCGGCCCGCCCAGCGACTCGCGGGCGCGGCCCATGAACTGGGGGAGGGCAAGCTCGGCGCCCGCGTCCCCGAGGAGGGCCCACCGGAGCTGCGCTCCGCGGCCATCGCCTTCAACGCCATGGCCGACCAGGTGGTCCAACTCCTCGCCAACGAGCGCGAGCTGGCCGCGGATCTCTCCCACCGACTGCGCACCCCGCTGACCGTGCTGCGGCTCAACGCGGCCTCGCTCGGCGAGGGGCCCGCCGCCGACCAGACCCGGGCCGCCGTCGAGCAGCTCGAACGCGAGGTCGACACGATCATCCGCACAGCGCGCGAGGCCAAGCCCCAGACCACGGCGGTCGGTCCCGGCGCCGGCTGTGACGCCTCGGAAGTCGTCCGGGAGCGGATGGACTTCTGGTCCGCGCTGGCGGAGGACGAGGGCCGCAAGGTGCGGGTCGCGGGGGTCGACCGCCCCGTACGCATCCCGGTGGCCCGCCCGGACCTGGCCGCCGCTCTCGACGCCCTGCTGGGCAATGTCTTCCGCCACACCCCGGAGGGCACGGCGTTCTCCGTCGACGTCCACAACGGCGATGACGCGGTGATAGTCCTCGTCTCCGACGCGGGCCACGGCATATCCGACCCGGAGGCGGCGATGGCCCGCGGCAACAGCGGTGGCAGGGACGGATCGACCGGGCTCGGTCTGGACATCGTGCGCCGGGTCGCCGAGTCGACGGGCGGGGACGTCCGGATCGGCAGCTCCGTGCTCGGTGGGACGGAGGTGCGGATCTGGCTCGGCCTGGACCCGCACGGCATCGGCCCGCGTGAGAGGCGGCGGGGGCACCGGGGCACGGAACGACGGCGTTCGCGGGTCTCGGTCCGGGCGCGTTGATTAACCCGTTCCGATGCCGTCCTTAAGACGAGCCTAAGAAGCCCGCGCCCTGTCCCGAAGCGGAGCTTTGTCCGTACGGGACTCGCTAACGTGCTCTTGCACCGCCATTCGTGGGCAACCCCGGCCCGCACTCCCCCCACATCCGCACCACAGATCCAGGTACGCGACATCTCCTGGACGATTCCTGCCCCCCACCCGCGCGTCCCGGTCGGGCCCCCCAACCCGACCGGGGCGCGCTCAGCACTCCCTTGCGAGTGCCACCCGCTCCACCGACCAGGCCGGCCCCACCGGCCGCGGTCATCCTGCCCGCCTCGGTCACCCCACCGACCCTGGCCGTCCCGCAGGCTCTGGTCACCCCACCTGCTCTGGCAGTCCCGCAGACCCTGGCCGTCCCGCACACTCCGGCGAGCCCGGTCGGGCCGCGTGACTCCGTGCCTTCCGGCCGCCGGGTCACCGGTCCCGATCAGCCCGAGCAGGGGCGAGGGACGCGCCGGCCGCCCGCTCTCCCGCCCCGGCCCTCCCGACATCGACCTGGCCCCCGGCTCCGCCGACCCGCCATACGCCACTGGGCGGCGATAACGGCGTGGCGTCGGCCGGAGCGAGCGGCAGAGCCACGCCAGCGGCGAGGGCCAGCACCGCCGTCGTGGCCACATTTCGGCAGATGGTTCCCGAACCACTTCTGAGCTGCATGGCATCCGCACCCTTCCGTGAGGTCGTCGATCCGTCCGCGTTCCGATCCACAGGGTCATGGTGGTTCCAACGCCCCTGCCGCCGACATCCCGCCCGCTGGCCACTGAAGAGGGGGGTAAACCCCACGTACGGGTGATCGAAACCCTGACGATCATGATGCGGCCGCCGAATTTCCCCCGCTATGGGCTCCTCTGCGCGGCCCCTCCGCACGGATCCCGCTGACGGGACCCCGGGCCTCGCGACCCCGGGCCTCGCGATCGTGAGCCGCACCGAGGGGCGCACCCGCCCTGCTTCCCGGAGGTCGAGAGCTCGGGACCGTACGCCGTCCCGTGTCCCATGCCGTCATCCCCCGGGGATAACCCGGCGCGGAACCCGGTACGGCTCGCGGGTCACCCGACGGTCACCCGGCACACGTCAAGGGCCCCGGTCCGAAGACCGGGGCCCTTGATCTATCAGGGTGAGTGACGGGACTTGAACCCGCGGCATCCTGGACCACAACCAGGTGCTCTACCAGCTGAGCTACACCCACCACGACCGGTCTTTGTTTTTCTTACCGGCCGAGAAAAAGTGTACAGGGTCCTGGAGGGTGCTCGCGCCAGGGTTATTTCACCCCGAAACCCACCATTGGTACGGAGATCACTCCGCGGTCAGGACGTGCTTCGCCGCGATCGTCCGCGCCGTGTCCGAGTCCGGGCCGGGCTGCGGCACGAAGATCGCCTCCCGGTAGTAGCGCAGCTCCGCGATCGACTCGCGGATATCCGCCAGCGCCCGGTGGTTGCCACCCTTCTCCGGGCTGTTGAAGTACGCCCTCGGGTACCAGCGGCGCGCCAGCTCCTTGACCGAGGAGACATCCACGATCCGGTAGTGGAGATAGCTCTCCAGGGTGGTCATGTCCCGCGCAAGGAAGCCGCGGTCCGTGCCCACCGTGTTTCCGCACAGCGGTGCCTTGCCGGGCTCCTTCACATGCTCACGCACATAGGCGAGCACCTGTTCCTCGGCGTCGGCGAGCGTGGTGCCGCCCGCCAGCTCGTCGAGGAGGCCCGAGGCGGTGTGCATCTGCCGCACCACCTCGGGCATGGTCTCCAGGGCCGCGTCCGGGGGACGGATCACCATGTCCACCCCGTCACCCAGCACGTTCAGTTCCGAGTCGGTGACCAGTGCGGCCACCTCAATAAGTGCGTCGTCCGTCAACGAGAGCCCGGTCATCTCGCAGTCGATCCACACCATGCGATCGTTCATGCGACTACTTTATGGGGCACTCCGCTGACCGGGCAGGCTAGGACGGCCGTGGCCGGCCGCATAGGCACCCGACGGAGGCTTCCCCAGCTCCGGAGGAGCGGCGGACGTGACGCCATGACCCGACGCGCCCGCCGCGGCGGTGCGCCTGGCCTGCACCGGCACGACCGAGTCCACCAGCGACGCCGGTGAGGGGTCGCCCTGTGGCCGCCGCACCCGGTAGGCCGCCCGATAGGCGGCCGGGGACGAACCCAGCTGCCGTCGGAAATGGCCACGCAGCGCCACGGGGGAGCGGAAGCCGCAGCGGCCCGCCACCTCGTCGACCGAGTAGTCGGAGGTCTCCAGTAGCCGCTGGGCCTGGAGGACCCGCTGGGTGATCAGCCACTGGAGCGGCGCGCTGCCCGTGAGGGAACGGAATCGCCGGTCGAACGTGCGTCGGCTCATGTACGCCCGGGCCGCCAGGGTCTCCACGTCAAACTGCTCATGGAGGTGCTCCAGCGCCCACGACACGACCTCGGCCAACGGGTCCGACCCGATTTCCTCAGGTAAAGACCTGTCCAGATAGCGTTCCTGCCCGCCACTGCGCCGCGGCGGCACGACCAGCCTGCGGGCGAGTGCCCCGGCCGCTTCCGTGCCGTGGTCGGTGCGCACGATGTGCAGACAGAGATCGATTCCGGCCGCCGTGCCCGCTGAGGTCAGCACATCGCCGTCGTCGACGAACAGCTCGCGCGGGTCCACATGGACCGACGGATACCGTTTCGCCAGCGTGGGCGCGTACATCCAGTGGGTGGTGGCCGGGCGCCCGTCCAGCAGGCCGGCCGCGGCGAGAACGAACGCGCCGGTGCACAGTCCTACTATCCGAGCCCCTTCCTCATGCGCTCGACGCAGCGCGTCGAGCGCTTCCGGCGGTGGCGGTGAGGTGATCGACCGCCAGGCCGGTACCACGACTGTTCCTGCTCTACCGATGGCCTCCAGGCCATACGGCGCGGTCAGTTCGAGCCCACCGGTGGTCCGCAGTGGGCCTTCCTCGCCTGCGCAGACGAGCAGTCGATAGCGAGGAACTCCGGCGTCCTGACGGTCGATTCCGAACACCGAGAGCGGGATGGAGCTCTCAAAGATGGGGCCGCCGCTGAACAGCAGAACCGCGACGACCTCCCGGCGCCGGCGCCCGGAGAGCTTTCGTGCTACCTCCGGTGCGGCGGAGTCCTGACTCATGACGCTAAGCCCCCCTCGGTGTTCGCGTCTCCCCGTTCTTTTCGGGCCTTTCGCTCCTGCACGTTTCCCCTCGGTTTTGCACGAGTCCCGAGCCTTCGATACTCAAGATCGAATCTACTGTGTCCCGTGGCGCCGACGTGACAAGTTCGGCATGCCCCGCTATGTCTCCATGGGAACTTGGCGCGAAGCATTCGATGACGAAGCGTTCCACTCACAGGCTCCCCAGGGAAGTGCGCCCTGCGCGCATGGCCCGTTCCGTAGGGTGCAAGGGCCGCGAATGGTCCTTTCTTCCCTGGTGACAAGGGGGTAGGTAGGCCATTTCCCCAAGGATGTGCCGGTGGCGCGAAGTTGGCTGAAACTATACGGGTGCGAGCGTACGAACGGGTCAGTCTTCGGGAACCTGCCCGCCGCTGTGGCGGCCACTTCGGTGCGACCGCGGAGCCGGTCGGCCCCGCCGTCCGCGGCCCGTTCCCGTGCCCTTCGCCGTACCTCTGGCCCCGCCCCTTCCCGTGCCACTCACGGAGCCTGTCGGCGGGGTCGGTCCCGGTGCCGGACCGTCCCCCGCGCCGGGCTCCGGCGCCATCCCTGTCCCGGCCACTCTCGCAACTCCCCACGTGACTCCGTCGGCGGGCCCCTGATCGGCCACTCCGGCGGCCATCGGGTCGGCTCCCGCCCCCGGCCGCGCCGCGGCGGCCTCCCGCTCGCCGTCGGCGGCCCGCGCCCGTACCGCGCCGCGTTCCGCGTGGCGGAGCAGTGCCCGGGAGACGGCGGTCACGGCGGCGAGGCCGAACGCCGTCGCCGCCGCCCCGCCCATCGAGGTCCCGTACCCGACGAGAACGACGGGGACGAGCAGACAGCTGAACGAAGCCCACCGCACCACATCGCTCACCGCGTCGGACGACGACCGAGTCGCCGGCCCGTCGTCAGCGCCGTGAGGCGAAGGGGAGGAAGAGGAGGAGAAGAGCGAGAAGGGAAAGAAGCGGACGGAGCGGACGGAGCGGATGGAGGGGGCGGAGTGGGCGGAGGGGGAAAAGTGGGACGAGGGAAGGGTGGGGCGGGAGGAGGTCGAGGGAGCGGAGGGGGCAGGGAGAGGAGAGGGGAGGGGTGGCGGAGGCGACGGTGACGATCGTGCGGGAGGGGAGGGTACAGCGGATGGCGCGGTCGGGGGCGCGGCGGTATGGGCGGAGCGAGCGGTCGGGGTACGGGGACGGGGGTACGGGCGTGCGGACACGGAAGCTTCCTCGGGGCTGCGCGGGGCGGCTGTGGGGTGACCTCGGTGCCAACGAGGCGCGGAGCCTTCCGGTCACTGAGCGCCCCGCGCCCCCGTACGGCCCCTGGCGCCCTCCCGTGCCGCCCGTGCGGGCCGACCGGGCTCCGGGGAGGTTTACGAGTAAGACGGGCCCCGGTGCGCTCACGGCGGCGCCTGTCGCCGTCCCCGACGGCTGTAGGTACCATCTGGCATTGCCATCCGGGACCGGCTCAGTCATGCTCCCTGGAACGCCCGATTGGGCCGACCGGCCCTGGGCATAAGAGGAGTGTCGCCGTACCCTTAGGGGTATGGGCCAGGGAAGATGATTCCCGGACACAGCATCTGTCGCCATGTCGTTCCCTCCGACTGAGGATTTCCTTCGCCGAGACACCGATGGCAGGACACGAGATTCCCGAACCCGCGGACCGCAAGCAGGTAGCCGACCCCACGTCGGATCTGCGCGCGGCGGAAGAGTCACGCCATCCCTGCGATCCGGCGTTCCGGCACGGAGTCGTCGTCGGCTTCGACGGATCGACCTCAAGTGAGCGCGCGCTGGCGTACGCCATCGGCATGGCCCGGCGCTCCGGCTCCGGCCTGATCATCGTGCATGTCGCCAATCGGCTGCCGACCACCGTCTGGGCGGGCTGTGAGCCCCCGGTCTTCGTGGATGTCCCCGATCACCGCACCGAGGTGCTCGGTCTGGAGCTGGCCTGCGCGGAGTATCTCGCCGAGGTGCCGTGGATCCTGGTGGAGCGCGGCGGCGACATCTGCCATGAGCTGGAAGAAGTCGGCCGGGAGTATTCGGCCGATGCCATCGTGGTCGGCTCCACGCACGGCATCGTCGGCCGGATCTTCGGCTCGGTGGCCGGCCGGCTGGCGCGGCGCGCGCAGCGACCCGTCGTCGTCATTCCGTAGCGGCTCGCCCCCGGCCTCCGCTCGTCCTCCTCGCACCGTCCCGCCCCGCCTCTGCTCGTACCGCCTCCGTGTCCGGCCCGCGGCCTCCGCCGGCCCTGCCTCCACGGCCGACCGGCATTTCCGTACGGGCCGTCGCGCCCCGCTTCCGTACGGACCGGCGCGGTCACCCACCGCGCACGCGCCCCCCAGCCGACACCCGATCACTTCGCGCCATAGGTGCCGGGGTTCGCCCCTCCGTCGCGGCGGTGGCGGGGGCGGGAACGGCGAAGTCCCCCCGCGCGACTGGACGGTGGCGCGGGGGGACGGTGGCCTGACTGGACGGCGCCGCGGGAGGACCGGAGCGATCCGGGCCCGGGGGCGGGCTACTCGACGGTGACCGACTTCGCCAGGTTGCGCGGCTTGTCGATGTCCCGGCCCATCGCCAGGGCCGTGTGGTAGGCGAAGAGCTGGAGCGGGATGCCCATCAGGATCGGGTCCAGCTCGTTCTCGTTCTTCGGTACGACGATGGTGTGGTCCGCCTTCTCCTGTTCGCGGTGGGCCACGGCCAGGATGCGTCCGCTGCGGGCCTTGATCTCCTCCAGCGCCGCGCGGTTCTTCTCCAGCAGTTCGTCATCCGGCACGATCGCGACGGTCGGCAGCGCGGGCTCGATCAGCGCCAGCGGGCCGTGCTTCAGCTCGGACGCCGGGTACGCCTCGGCGTGGATGTACGAGATCTCCTTGAGCTTCAGCGACGCCTCCAGCGCCACCGGGTATCCGCGGACCCGGCCGATGAACATCATCGACTTGGCGCCCGCGTACTCCTCCGCCAGCTTCTTGATGTCGGCCTCGCTCTCCAGGATCTCGGTGATCTGGGCGGGCAGCCGGCGCAGTCCTTCGATGATCCGCTTGCCGTCGGAGACCGAGAGGTCGCGGATCCGGCCCAGGTGCAGCGCGAGCAGGGCGAAGGCGACGACCGTATTGGTGAAGCACTTGGTGGAGACCACGCAGACCTCGGGCCCGGCGTGCACATAGGTGCCGCCGTCGGCCTCGCGGGCGATGGCGGAGCCGACCACGTTCACCACGCCGAGCACGCGCGCACCCTTGCGCTTCAGCTCCTGGACGGCGGCGAGTACGTCATAGGTCTCGCCGGACTGGGAGACCGCGATGTACAGCGTGTCGGGGTCCACCACGGGGTTGCGGTAGCGGAATTCGGAGGCCGGCTCGGCGTCGGCGGGGATGCGGGCCAGGGACTCGATCAGCCCGGCGCCGATCATGCCCGCGTGGTACGAGGTGCCGCAGCCGAGGATCTTGACCCGGCGAATGCCCCGGGCCTCCCGGGCGTCCAGGTTGAGCCCGCCGAGGTGCACGGTGGAGAACCGGTCGTCGATCCGGCCGCGGAGCACCCGGTCCACGGCCTCCGCCTGCTCCGAGATCTCCTTGTGCATATAGGTGTCGTGGCCGCCCATGTCGTACGACTCGGCCTCCCACTCCACGGTGGTCGGCGTGGCCGTCGTGGTCGAGCCCTCGGTCGTGTAGGTGCGGAAGTCGTCGGCCTTGAGGGTGGCCATCTCGCCGTCGTCCAGGGTGACGATCTGGCGGGTGTGGGCGACCAGGGCGGCGACGTCGGAGGCGACGAACATCTCCTTCTCGCCGATGCCGAGGACGACCGGGGAGCCGTTGCGGGCGACGACGATGCGGTCGTTGAACCCGGCGTGCATGACGGCGATGCCGTAGGTGCCCTCGACCACCTTGAGGGCCTGGCGGACCTTCTCCTCCAGGGTGTCGGCCTGGGAGCGGGCGATCAGGTGGGTGAGGACCTCGGTGTCGGTCTCGGAGGCGAAGACGATTCCATCGGCCTCCAGCTTGAGGCGCAGCTCGGAGGCGTTGTCGATGATTCCGTTGTGGACGACGGCGACGAGGTTGTCGGCGGAGAGGTGCGGATGGGCGTTCTCGTCGCTCGGGGCGCCGTGGGTGGCCCACCGGGTGTGGGCGATGCCGGTGGTGCCGGTGAAGCGCTTGGGGACCCGGGCCTCCAGTTCGCGCACCCGGCCCTTGGCCTTGACCATCTTCAGTCCGGCCGCCTTGGGGCTGGTGATCACCAGGCCGGCCGAGTCGTACCCCCGGTACTCCAGTCGCTGGAGTCCCTCCAGCAGCAGCGGTGCCACATCACGCTTACCGATGTATCCGACAATTCCGCACATAACGTTGATACCCCTCCATAGATCGGAAGCGTGCCCGAGCGGCGACCGGCGGGCGGTCAGCCGTAGACGATGCGGCGCAACTGGCGGAGTGACAGCTCCGGTGGCGCCACGGCGCGGTGCGGCAGCTCGGCCGCGACCCGCTCGAAGATCTCCGCGTTGGTCAGGCCACCGGACTGCAGTTCACGGTGGCGACGGCGGACATAGTCCTCGGTCTTCTCGTCGAAGTACGCCAGCACATCGAGCACCACCCGGGCCGCCTCGCCGCGCTGGAGGGCGCTGCTGCGGACCAGATGGTCGATGAGGTCGTCATGCGATGGAGCTGAGGGTTGCGGACGACCGGGCTGGCGTTGTTCGAGCACCCGTCGATTTTGGGGGTCCTGCGGATGGAATTGCAAGAATCCTGCCCGATTCCGGGCAGGTGGGGGCCACTTTTCGCGTGAGGCGGTTCGTTCCTGGGTGAAGAGCGTCTGATTTCGGGCGATATGGGATGAATGGTGAGGTTTGGGTGTGCCGGAGGTGTCCGGGGTGCTAGAGGTGCCGGTGCGCCCGGGGTGCTGGAGGCGCTGGAGACGCCCGGGGCGCTAGAGGCGTTTGAGTACGGCCTGCTTGGCGGTGGCGAACTCGTCGTCCGTGAGTATTCCGGCCTGGTGTAGCTCGCCCAGCTCCCGCAGTCGACGCAGGAGGGCGTCGTGATCGGCGCCGCCGTCGTCGCCCTTGGCGGTGAGGACGGGCGTGGGCCGGTCCGGGGCGTGCGGGTGGGGCATCCGCGCCACCACGGCCGCCGCGACCAGCGCCATCAACGGGTCCTTCCGGAAGCCCCACAGGTCCACCGCGTGCGGATCGTACTTCGGCGGGGCGGCGGTCGCGGAGTGGCTGACGGTGAAGCGGAGGTAGCCGTTCTCAAGACCGGACGACGGCAGCCACTCGACCGACTCCAACTCCCTCAGGGAGAGGGCGCGGGCGCCCCCCGACGCCTTGGAGTCCTCGGTCTTCCAGTTCCACGACAGCTTGATCTGTTCCCCGTCGAAGGAGACCGTGCCGTCCCCCGCGCTCACGGTGATCGGCACGGCGGGGCCGGGCAGCAGATAGCGGTCGATCGGATCGGCGGGGATCTGGTCGAGCAGCAGGGCGTTCCGCACCTCGTCCACGAAGTACTCGGCGACGCCCGCACGGTCGCTCTCCACGATCAGTTGGTACGGGTCGGAGCCGTCGACCAGATTGCCGCCGGTGATCTGGAGGAGGGGGTCCGCGCCGTTGCGCAGCCGCAGCCGGAGCCGTCCCGAACGCTTGCCGCCGGGTTCGTAGGAGACGCCGGCGAGTGCCTCCAGGGGGACCGTGACCTCGCCGAGCGTCTTGCGCAGCAGGCTCACGCTTTTGTCGGCTCCGGGCACGACGCGCACCGAGTCCCCGTCGAAGGTCCAGGTGCCGTCCTTCTGGATGATTTCCGCCATGCGGCGATTGTTTCATTGGCGGACCCGGTGCCGGGGGTGGAGGGCGGACCGGGGGAGGTGTGAACGGGCGCGCGCGAGGGACCGTTTCACGCGCGCCCGTCCGATCAGGGGGTGGCGCCCGGCCGGGCGCCGAGCCCGGCGAACGACTCCCGGGTGCAGAAGCTGAGATAGGCGTCCTTCTCCGGCTTCTCGATCCGGTCGACGATCTCGAAGCCGACGTGGTCGTGGAGCGTGAGTGCGGCGTCGTCGCGGACATCGGGCTCCACGACCACGCGCCGCACCGAATCGTCCGCGAACAGCTCCGCCATGACCGCGGTGATCACCGTACGGCTGAAGTCGTGGGCGGGGGCGTCCGTCGGTGCGACCAGGAAGCGCATCCCGACATCGCCGGGCTCCGGTGCGTACAGCCCCACCAGCTCCAGGTGGCGGGGGTCGTACCGCTCCAGCAGGAAGGCGGGCTCACCGCCCAACAGGCCGATGAACGCATGGCGGTGCTCATGGGCCGCCACGGCCATGTACTCGCGTTCGATGTCCTGGAGCCGGGCGTCGCGCATCATCCAGAAGGCGGCCTCGGGTCGGGTGACCCAGCCGTGCACGAGTTCGGCGTCGACCAGTGGGTCGAGGGGGCGGACGGTGCAGGGCATGCGCTTCTCGCTCGCGGCGCCGAACGGCCGCCGGGGCACGCCGACTCCGTGCCTCGCCCGCGCGACTCCTTCCGTCACGGCGCGCCGGTGGGCGATCGCCGTTCCGGTGTTGAGTGGCTGCGAGCGCATTCGATGCCCTTCCGGGGGTGCGGAGTTGGCCGTCCGTCGAAGGCGTGGCGACGGGGCGAGAAGGCGATGTTTATGAAGGTTAGCCTAACCTAACTTGCCACGCCACTCCCGGCGCATTCCCCACATGGGTGGCGTGTCGTCGCGCGATCCCCGGCCGGGTGCCGGGTGCTCGATCCCCGGCGGCTCGATCCCTGGCAGCTTGGTGACCGGCAGCTTGATCGCCGGCAGCTCGGTGACCGGCAGTTCGATTCCTCGCAGTTCGATCCCCAGGGTCCGGTGCCACCCCGGTGCAGTGAAGGCGGCCCCGGACCCCCGCTGGCGGTCTGCCCGCCAGCCCGTCAGCCCGTGAGCCCCAACTCGCGGGCGATCAACATGCGCTGCACCTCGCTCGTACCCTCGCCGATCTCCAGGATCTTGGAGTCGCGCCACATCCGGGCCACCGGGTACTCGTTCATGAAACCGTAGCCACCGTGGATCTGGGTGGCCTCGCGGGCATTGTCCACCGCGACCGTGGACGAGTACAGCTTCGCCACGGCGGCCTCCTTCTTGAAGGGCTCGCCCCGCACCAGTCGGGAGGCCGCGTCCCGCCAGCCGACCCGGGCCATATGCGCCCGCATCTCCATATCGGCGATCTTGAACTGGATGGCCTGGTTGGCGCCGATCGGCCGGCCGAAGGCGTGCCGCTCCTGTGCGTACTTCACCGACTCGTCCACACAGCCCTGGGCGAGCCCCGTCGCGAGCGCCGAGATCGCGATCCGGCCCTCGTCCAGGATGCGGAGGAACTGGGCGTACCCCCGACCCTCCGCGCCCACCAGGTTCGCCAGCGGTACCCGTACGTCCTCGAAGGCGAGTTCGCGGGTGTCCGATGCGTTCCAGCCGACCTTGGAGTAGGCGGGTGCGACGGTGAATCCGGGGGTGCCGGAGGGGACGATGATCGAGGAGATCAGCGGCTTGCCCTCGGAGGTGCGGCCGGTGACGGCGGTGACCGTCACCAGGCCCGTGAGGTCCGTACCGGCATTGGTGATGAAGCACTTGGAGCCGTTGATCACCCACTCGTCGCCGTCCCGTACGGCCGTGGTGCGGGTGCCGCCCGCGTCGGAGCCGCCCTCGGGCTCGGTGAGACCGAACGCGCCGAGCAGCTCACCCGAGCAGAGCCGGGGCAGCCACTCGCGCTTCTGCTCCTCCGTACCGAAGCGGAAGATCGGCATCGCGCCGAGCGACACCCCGGCCTCCAGGGTGATCGCCACCGATGAGTCGACGCGGGCCAGCTCCTCCAGGGCGATGCCGAGGGCCAGGTAGTCGCCGCCCATGCCCCCGTACTCCTCCGGGAAGGGCAGTCCGAACAGGCCCATCCGGCCCATCTCGCGGACGATCTCGTACGGGAACTCATGGCGCTCGTACAGTTCGCCGATCTTCGGAGCGACCACCTCGCGCGCGAATCGCTCCACGGTGCGGCGGAGTTCCTCGTGTTCCGGGGTGAGCCGGTGGTCCAGGGACATGGGAGTCACTCCTTGTGGTCTGCGTGGGGCGCGCGGTCCGCGTGGTCCGTGCCGTCCGCGTGGTCCGGGTCGGTCGGGTCGGTCGGTTCGGGGGCGTCACCGCCGGGGGCGAGGGCGGTGGGGGAGAGGGCGCGTACGGTGCGGGAGGGGCTCGGACGGCCCAGCCGGTCGGCCATCCAGACGCTGGTGGCGACGAGTCGGCCGAGATCGACACCGGTCTCGACGCCGAGGCCCTGGAGCATCCACACCAGGTCCTCGGTGGCGAGATTCCCGGTGGCGCTCTTCGCGTACGGGCAGCCGCCGAGCCCGCCCGCCGAGGCGTCCACGGTGGTGACGCCGAACCGCAGGGCGGTGAGGGTGTTGGCGAGGGCCTGTCCGTAGGTGTCGTGGAAGTGCACCCCGAGCGCGCCGACGGGCACCCCCGCGCCGGTCAGCCCGGTGAGCACGGCGAGCACCTGGCCGGGGGTCGCCACGCCGATGGTGTCGCCGAGGGACAGCTCGTCACAGCCGAGGTCGTACAGCCGTCGGGCGACCCGGGCGACCTGGTCGACGGGGACCGGGCCCTCCCAGGGATCTCCGAAGCACATCGAGAGATAGCCGCGCACATGGACGCCGTCGTCCTTGGCGCGGGCGACGACCGGCGCGAACATCGCGAGCGATTCGTCCACCGTGCGGTTGAGGTTCTTCCGCGCGAACGTCTCGGTGGCCGAGCCGAAGACCGCGATGCGGCGCGCGCCGAGGGTGAGGGCGCGCTCCAGTCCGTGTTCGTTCGGTACGAGGACGGGGAGGTCGACTCCGTCGATGCCGGCCAGCAGCGGGAGGAGTCGCTCGGCGTCCGCGAGCTGGGGGACCCAGTCGGGGTGGACGAAGCTGGTGGCCTCGACGGTGGTGAGCCCGGCGGCGGCGAGCCGGTGCACGAACTCGGCCTTGACCTCGGTGGGGACGACCGTCTTCTCATTCTGTAGGCCGTCGCGGGGGCCGACCTCGTGGATGCGGACCCGGGTCGGCAGGCCCGGCTCCGGGAAGGGCATGGGCAGTCCGTCGATCATGCGCCCGCCTCCGTGGTGCGCGGTGCTTCCGCTGTCCCGGGCGTCTCCCCTGACCTGTGTGTTTCCTCCGCACCTGGCGTCTCGGGCATCGCGGGAACCTCAGGTGTCCCTGGTGTCTCGTGCGGGGTGACCACGACCAGGATCTGGTCCATGGCGACGGTGGCCCCCGGGACGACGTCCAGCTCGGTGACGGTTCCGGCGTGCGGGGCCGAGATGACGTGCTCCATCTTCATGGCCTCGACCACCAGGAGGCTCTGTCCGGCGGCCACCTCGTCCCCGGCGCCGACCTTGACGACGGTGACGGTCCCCGGCATCGGCGCGGCGAGCGTGTCGGCACCGGAGCGAGCGGCGCCGGTGAGGGAGGCGGCGACCGGGTCGTGGTCCTGGACGTGCCAGGAGTCGCCGTCGCGGCCGAGCCAGCGGCCGGTGGCGGAGGGGACGTGGTGGAAGGTGTGGGTGCGGCCGTCGAGTTCAAGGGTGACCGTGCCGCTGCCGGTGCTGCCGGTGCTGCCGGTGCTGCCGGTGCTGCCGGTGTTGCCTGGGACCGGGACAGGGCTGTCGCGGAGCAGCCGGGCGGGCCGTGCGGGTGCTTCCGTCCCGAGGGCGACCTCGGCGTCCGGTCCCGCGCTCGCTGCCGTTCCTGCGCCCGGTGCCACCGCCGCGCCCCGTGCCCGTACTCGTACCCGCACGGCGATGGGTTCCCGGCCCGGCGTACGGAGATGGTGCACGGTCCACGCCGGTTCGCCGCCCAGCCGCCAGCCGGACGGGGCCGAGAACGGGTCCGCCCAGGCATCCCGCGGCGTCCCGGGGGAGAGGGCGGCCTGGCGCAGCAGCGCCGCCGCCGCGTACACCTCGTCCGGGACCTCGTCCCCGGTGAGACCGGGCGCCTCGCGCTCCACAAGACCCGTGTCCAGTGCGCCGGACACGACATCGGGATGGGCCAGCAGTCTGCGCAGGAAGCCCGCGTTCGTCGGGACGCCGAGGGTGACCGTCTCCGCGAGGGCGGCGCGCAGCCGCCGCAGGGCGGTGGGGCGGTCGGGGCCGTGGACGATGACCTTCGACAGCATCGGGTCGTAGCGGCTGGACACCTCGGTGCCCTCACTGAGGCCGGAGTCGGTGCGCACCCCGCCGCCGTGCGGTTCGTGCAGGGCCAGCACGGTGCCGCCGGAGGGGAGGAAGCCGCGCGCCGGGTCCTCCGCGCAGATCCGGGCCTCGACCGCGTGGCCCGTGAGGGTGATGTCCTTCTGTTCGTACGGCAGTGGTTCGCCCGCCGCGATCCGCAACTGCCACTCCACCAGGTCGAGGCCGGTGATCAGCTCGGTGACCGGGTGTTCGACCTGGAGCCGGGTGTTCATCTCCATGAAGCAGTACGCGGCCGGGTCGGTGCCCGGGACGATGAACTCGACCGTCCCGGCGCCCACATAGCCGCAGGAGCGGGCCGCCCGCACGGCCGCCTCGCCCATCGCCGCGCGGGTCTCCTCGTCCAACAGGACGGACGGCGCCTCCTCGATGACCTTCTGGTGACGGCGCTGGAGCGAGCACTCGCGCTCACCGAGATGGAGCACCCGGCCGTGGCCGTCGGCCAGTACCTGGATCTCGATGTGCCGGGGGCGCTCGATCCACCGCTCCACCAGCAGGGTGTCGTCACCGAAGGAGGCCCGCGCCTCGCGCCGTGCCGCCGCGATCTCCTCCAGCAGCGCGGACTCGACGCGGGTGAGCCGCATCCCCTTGCCGCCGCCGCCCGCCGACGGCTTCAGCAGTACGGGCATCCCGATCTCGCGGGCGGCATCGGCCAACTGGGCGTCGGTCAGTCCGGAACCGGAGGAGCCCGGCACCACCGGGACCCCGGCCGCCCGGACCGTCTCCTTGGCGCGGATCTTGTCGCCCATGAGCGCGATGGCGTCCGGCGGCGGGCCGATGAAGACCAGGCCCGCGTCGGCGCAGGCGCGGGCGAAGGCGGCGTTCTCGGCGAGGAAGCCGTAGCCGGGGTGGATGGCGTCCGCCCCGGTCCGTACGGCCGCGTCCAGCAGCCGTTCGACCGACAGATAGCTCTCGGCGGCGGGCGGCGGACCGATCCGGACCGCCGTGTCCGCCTCCCGGACGTGCCGGGCGTCGGCGTCCGCGTCGGAGAAGACGGCGACCGAGCGCACCCCCAGCGCGCGCAGCGTGCGGATGACCCGGACCGCGATCTCGCCCCGGTTGGCCACCAGGACCGTGTCGAACATCGTCATCGTCCGTGCTCCCTCACATCCGGAAGACGCCGAAGCCGGGATCACCCAGCGGGGCGTTGGCGCAGGCGGTGAGGGCCAGACCCACCACCTGACGGGTCTCCAGCGGGTCGATCACCCCGTCGTCCCAGAGCCGTGCGGTGGCGTAGTAGGCGTTGCCCTGCTGTTCGTACTGGCCGCGGATCGGGTCCTTGAAGGCGTCCTCGTCGTCACTCGACCAGTCCTCGCCGCGCGCCGCCAGTTGGTCGCGCTTGACCGTGGCCAGTACGGAGGCGGCCTGTTCGCCGCCCATGACCGAGATCTTGGCGTTGGGCCACATCCACAGGAAGCGGGGGGAGTAGGCCCGGCCGCACATCGAGTAGTTACCGGCGCCGTACGAACCGCCGACGACGACCGTCAGCTTGGGGACCCGGGCGCAGGCCACCGCCGTGACCATCTTGGCGCCGTGCTTGGCGATGCCGCCCGCCTCGTAGTCCCGGCCGACCATGAAGCCGGAGATGTTCTGGAGGAAGAGCAGGGGGATGCCGCGCTGGTCGCACAGCTCGATGAAGTGGGCGCCCTTCTGGGCGGACTCGGAGAACAGGATGCCGTTGTTGCCGATGATGCCGACGGGGTGGCCGTGGATCCGGGCGAAGCCGGTGACCAGGGTCTGCCCGAACTCCGCCTTGAACTCGGTGAACCGGGACGCGTCGGTGATCCGCGCGATCACCTCCCGGACGTCGTAGGGCGTACGGGAGTCCACGGGCACCGCCCCGTACAGCCCGCCGGGGTCGACCTCGGGCTCTTCGACCGGGGCGACCGTCCAGGGCAGCGGGCCGCGGGCGGGGAGGGTCGCCACGATGTTCCGGACGATCCGGAGGGCGTGGGCGTCGTCCTCGGCGAGGTGGTCGGTGACGCCGGAGACCCGGGAGTGGACCTCGCCGCCGCCCAACTCCTCCGCGGTGACGACCTCGCCGGTGGCGGCCTTCACCAGGGGCGGACCGCCGAGGAAGATCGTGCCCTGGTTCCGGACGATCACGGCCTCGTCGCTCATCGCCGGGACGTAGGCGCCCCCCGCCGTGCAGGAGCCGAGGACGGCCGCGATCTGCGGGATGCCGGCGCCGGACATCCGGGCCTGGTTGTAGAAGATCCGGCCGAAGTGCTCACGGTCGGGGAAGACCTCGTCCTGGAGCGGCAGGAAGGCGCCCCCGGAGTCCACCAGGTAGACGCAGGGCAGCCGGTTCTCCAGGGCGACCTCTTGGGCGCGGAGGTGCTTCTTGACGGTCATGGGGTAGTAGGTGCCGCCCTTGACGGTGGCGTCATTGGCGACGATCACGGTCTCGCGGCCGGCGACCCGGCCGATGCCCGCGATGACACCGGCGGCGGGGGCCTGGTCGTCGTACATCCCATGGGCGGCGAGGGGGGCCAGCTCAAGGAAGGGCGAGCCGGGGTCCAGCAGGGCGTCGACCCGGTCGCGGGGGAGCAGCTTGCCCCGGGCGGTGTGGCGGGCGCGGGCCTTCTCGCCGCCGCCGAGCCGGGCCGCGGCCAGCTTGGCGCGCAGGGCGTCGGCGAGCTCCCGGTGGGCCGCCTCATTGGCCTGCCAGGCCGTCGACGCGGGGTCTGCCGCGCTGGTCAGCACGGGTGCCTGCTGCATCATGACACTCCAGTTAATGAGCGTTAACGCGTCTCTTCAGGTTAACGAGCGCTAACGGCATTGTCTAGAATCGGATTCCATGAGCACCAGGACGGATGCGCCCACGCGCCGCGAGCAGATCCTCAGAGAGGCCGCCCGGCTCTTCGCGGAGCGCGGCTTCCACGGCGTGGGGGTCGACGAGATAGGGGCCGCCGTCGGCATCAGCGGCCCCGGGCTGTACCGCCACTTCGCGGGCAAGGACGCCATGCTCGCGGAACTGCTGGTGGGCATCAGTGAGCGGCTACTGACCGGCGGCAGGCTGCGGGTCGAGGAATCGGCGTCGGCCGACGATCCGGCGGAGGCACTACTGGCGTCGCTCATCGACGGCCATATCGACTTCGCGCTGGACGACCGTCCGCTGATCACCCTCCACGACCGGGAGCTGGACCGGCTGCGCGACACCGACCGCAAGCTGGTGCGCCAGCTCCAGCGGCAGTACGTGGAGCTGTGGGTGGCGGCGGTACGGGAGCTGCACCCGGAGGTGCCGGAGACGGAGGCGCGGGCGGCGGTGCACGCGGTGTTCGGGCTGCTGAACTCGACACCGAGGCTGGGGCCGCAGGGGGGCGGGCTGTCGGCGCGCGCGGCGACGGAGACGCTGCTGCGGAGGCTGGCGCACGGGGCCTTCGCGTCGCTGGCGCCGTCCGCGGACGAGCGGGCGCTCCGGGGGGCGTCCTCGGACGACCGGGCCTTCGGGGCGCCGCCCTCGGACGAGCGGGCTTTCCGGGGCGGCCCCGCCCCGACCCGTCCTGAGGCGCTCTGAGGCGTTCTGAGAGCCGTTACGGGGGCCCGAGGGCTCCTGAGAGACGGGCGCGCCCCTCGGCGACCCTCCCGGGGCGGTTGGACCCGCGCCTCTCGCCCGCCCTCCTGAGGCAGGCGGACCGGCGCCCTCGCCCGTACCCCTGCCCCACCCCGGACCCGTAGCCCGAGTCCGGCCCGTACCCCTGCCCGTACGCTCGCCCCGGCCCGGACCCGCCCGTAATACGTGATGCGCCATGCGCTCCCCGGTGGTGACGGCACAATGGGAATCATGCCGATACCCAGCCGTGCCGCGCTCATCGAACACCTCGTCCGCACTCGTATCGCCGGAGACGTCGCCACCCCCCGCGACAACAACCTCTCCCACTACCGCAAGCTCGCCAACGGTGACCGTCACTACTGGCTGGGTCTGGAGCTGGGCGACCGCTGGAGCGACGAGCAGGACGTACTGGCCGTGATGGCCGAGCGGTGCGGAGTGGTGGACGACCCCGGCTACCGCGTCGGACAGGACACGATCGACCCCGAACTGACCGTGGCCGCCCTGGATCGGCTCGCCGCCCGGCTGCGGAAGGCGGCGGCCGGACGGGAACGGGTGCTCTTCGCGACCGGACACCCCGGCGGGCTGCTCGACGTCCACCGGCAGACGGCGGACGCGCTGCGCGCGGCGGGCTGCGAGATCGTCCGCATCCCCGGCGGGCTCACCGCCGACGACGGCATGGTCTTCCAGTTCGCGGACGTGGCGGTCCTGGAGCGCGGCGCCACCCTCTGGCACACCCACTCCCCGGCGCCGATGGCCGCGATCCTCGACGGCCTGGAGCGGGACGGCAGACCGCAGCCCGATCTGGTGGTCGCCGACCACGGCTGGGCCGGGTGCGCGGGTCAGCGGGGGCTGGACTCGGTGGGCTACGCCGACTGCAACGACCCGGCGCTCTTCATCGCGGAGGCGGAGGGGACCGTACAGGTGACGGTGCCGCTGGACGACCATGTGACCGATCCGAGGTTCTACGACCCGATGACCGCGTACCTGCTGGACGCGGCGGGCCTCTCCTAGCTCAGCCGGAGCCCCCGACCGGGTCCCCGGCCGCCCCCGACCGTGGCCGCTCACTCCGCCGCCCGGGTCACCCGCCGTCCGGGTCACCCGCCGTCCGGATCACCCATCGGTCGGATCATCCGCCGTCCGGATCACCCATCGGTCGGGCGTCGACCGGTGGGGCCTTCGCCGGTGCGGCCTTCACCGGTCGAGCGCTCGTCGCCGAGGCCGGGAGTCGGGTCCAGATACACCCGCCGGATCGACGGGAACCGCTCCCGGAGCTGCTGTTCGGCCTCCTCGCACGCCCACTCCACCTGCCGGGCGCTCGACGCGTCCCGGAAGTCCACCTTCGCGGCTACGAGGATCTCGCGCGGCCCCTGGATGAGGGTGGTCAGCTCCAGCACGGCGACGATGTGCGGGACCGTGAGGATCTCCTCCCGGACCGCGTCCCGCATCGACCGGGGGAGCGGGCGGCCGATGAGGAGTCGGGCGTTGCTGCGGCCCAGCACCCAGGCGACGCACACCAGCAGCAGTCCGATGAGGACCGAGGCGATCCCGTCGTACACGCCCGAGCCGGTGAGTTGCGCGCCGAGCAGTCCACCGGCGGCCAGCAGCAGTCCCACGAGGGCCGCCGAATCCTCCAGGACCACGGCCTTGACGGCGGTGTCCGGGGTCACCCGGAGGTAGTGCCCGGCCGCCGTGCCCAGTCGGGCGGCCTCGGCGCGGACCTGCCGGAGGCCGGTGCGGAGCGAGAAGCTCTCCAGCAGGAAGGCCACCCCGAGCACGATGTACGAGATGAGCGGATCGCCCAGCTTCTCGCCGTGGATGAGGGTGTGGATCCCGTCGTACACGGCGAAGACCGCGCCACCGACGAAGGTCGCGACGGAGGCGAGCAGGGCCCAGATGTAGCGCTCGGGTCCATGGCCGAGCGGGTGTTCCTCGTCGGCGGGCCGCGAGCTGCGCTTGAGCGCAGTGAGGAGAAGCAGCTCGGTGACGGTGTCGGCGACGGAGTGGGCCGCCTCGGCGAGCATCGCGCTGGATCCGCTGACCACACCGGCGACGGCCTTGGCGACGGCGATCCCGAGGTTGGCGAGGGCGGCCACGACGACCGTGAACGTACTCTCGGCGTTCCCGTCGCCCACCGTCGGCGAGCTGTCCGTTTCGCTCATGGAACGGACGGTATGCGCTCCACCGGTCCTGCCGTGGGAGGCTATCCGTCCTGTTCCGGCTTCCGAAGCACCTCGATCAGCGCGGAGATGCTGTGATCGCGGTGGCCCGCGTCGACGGCCCGCCGCACCAGATCGTGGAGCGGCTCCTGCCAGGAGACGTCGATGTTCCCCTCCACGCCGAGCTGTGCCTCGTCCGCGAGTGCCTCGTGGAAGATGCCAACGGTGGAGCCGGGCTGGGAGTAGTCGCCCGAGTCGATCTCCGCGGCGAAGCCCGGCAGCACGGAGATGATCATCTCCAGCCATTTGGTGGTGTACGGGATCATCGAGCTCGCCGTCCGACCGCGCGCGGTCATCAGGGCAGCGCCCTGGAAGAAACCGGCGAGGGCGGGCAGCAGCAGGCCGCCGACCGCCATCTCGTACAGGGCGGCGAGATCCACCTCCTCGCCGAGGTGGACGGTGTCGCCACCGAGGACCCGCAACGTCGCCTCGTACTCGTCGAACACGGCCCGCTCGCCGCTGTAGTACAGCAGGGTGTCCGGCCTCCCCACCGCGGATGGCACGTTCTTCACCGCCCCGTCGAGGAACCGGGCGCCCTGCTCGCCGGCCCAGACCGCCATCCGGCGCGCGCCGGCCGGGGTGCCGCTGTTCAGTGTGACCAGGGTGCGCCCGGCGAATGCGCCCCCGGCCGGCCCCAAGGCGTCGAACGTGGCTTCGTACGTGGTCAGACAGGCGATGACGAGCGGACTCGCGGCGACTGCCGCCGCGACGCTCCCGGCCTGGACCGCGCCCTTCGCGACGAGCGGCGCGGCCTTGCCCGGGCTGCGGTTCCACACGGTGGTCGGATGCCCGGCAGCGACGAAGGCGTCCGCGAGCGCCGCGCCCATGAGTCCGAGTCCGATGACGGTCACGGGCGTCCGATTGTCCCCGGTCATGCGTCGCTCCAGTCCTGGTGATTGTGGGATGGGGGCGCCGGCGGGGGCGCCCGTTCCATGCTGGGGCGGCGCGGAGTTCCCCTCAAGTACTGACTATTAAGTGCGTACTTACCCTGAGGTCAGTACCTCTGTGTCTCTGTGTTTCTGCGTCCCGGGGCCGGGACCGACCCGGACCGGGTGCGTACGCGGTGGTGGCGGAGCGCGGTGGAGTGGCCAGTGCCGATGCCGATCTGCCCGGGCTGCTGGAAATCACGCCGGGACATCGTGCGCCGGCGAACCGCGAAACGCGCTGGCGGAACGACGAAACCCTGCTCGATCCGCGCCACGTCGAGCGGATCGAACAGGGTGTCCGGGGGGTGTCGGTCAGAGGCCCATCGACTTCGCGATGATCGACTTCATGACCTCGCTGGTGCCGCCGTAGATCCGGTTGACCCGGTTGTCCGCGTACAGCCGCGCGATCGGGTACTCGTTCATGTAGCCGTAGCCGCCGTGCAACTGGAGGCACTTGTCGATCACCCGATGGGCGACCTCGGTGCAGAAGAGCTTCGCGGACGCCGCCTCCGCCGCCGAGAGTTCGCCCGCGTCGTGGGCCTCCAGGGCGCGGTCCACGACCGCCTCCGCCGCGTCGACCTCGGCCTTGCAGGCGGCGAGTTCGAACTTGGTGTTCTGGAACGAGGCGACCGTCTTACCGAAGACGGTGCGCTCGGACACGTACTGCTGGGTGAAACGGATCGCCGCCGACGCCTGCGCGTACGCACCGGCCGCGATGGCCAGCCGTTCCTGGGGGAGGTTCTGGCCGAGGTAGGAGAAGCCCTTGCCCTCCTCGCCGAGGAGGTCCTCGACGGGGACCTTGACGTCCGTGAAGGACAGTTCGGCCGTGTCGGAGGTCTTCAGGCCCAGCTTGTCGAGCTTGCGGCCGACCGCGTACCCCGCCAGCCCCGTGTCCACGACGAAGAGCGAGATGCCGAGGCGGCGGTCCTCGGCGGACGGCGCTTCGGTGCGGGCGCAGACGATCACCCGGTCCGCGTGGACGCCGCCGGTGATGAAGGTCTTCGAGCCGTTGAGGACGTAGTGGCTGCCGTCGGCGGAGAGCTTCGCGGTCGTCTTCATGCCCGCGAGGTCGGAGCCGGTGCCGGGCTCGGTCATCGCGATGGCGTACATGGTCGCGCCGGAGGCGAAGTCGGGGAGCCAGCGCTTCTTCTGCTCGTCGGTGGCGTAGGCGACGAGGTACGGGAGGCAGAGTGCGACATGCACTCCGGAGCCGCCGAAGGAGACGCCCGCGCGGGCGGTCTCCTCGGCGATGATCGCCTGGAACTTGAAGGACTCCTCGCCCGCGCCGCCGTACTCCTCGGGCACCTCGATGCCGAAGACGCCCAGCTCGCCGAGCTTGTAGTAGAAGTCGCGTGGCGCCTGGCCGGCCGCGCACCACTCGTCGTAGACCGGGACCACTTCGGCCTCGATGAAGGCCCGGATGGTCTCCCGGAACGCCTCGTGGTCCTCGTTGAACACCGTACGGCGCACGGACGCCTCCTCTGGAGTCCTCGGGAAGTCCTCATAGCGATATATGCCTAAGCGCTTGCTCAGGCCAAGTTACCGGCTGGTCACCGAGGCTGTCCAGGGAAATCCTCGTACAACCTTTCGTACGGGGCCGTACGAATTCCGGCGTACGAATTCCGGTACGGGGGCGGGGGCCAGTGGCGTTCCGTACGGGGGCGGGCGTTGGGGCTTTCGGGATCCGAACCGGGCTTTCAGGATCCGAACCGGGCTCAGGATCCGAACCGGGCTCAGGATCTGAACCGGGGCTTTCAGGTTCGAAAGAGAGGCACTAACTGCGCCGCAGCGCGAACCACAGCTCCATCCGGACGTCCGCGTCGTCCAGGTCTTCACCCAGCAGCGCCGCGCACCGGGCGATCCGCTGCCGGACCGTGTTGCGGTGCACCTCAAGCGCCGCCGCCGTACGGTCCCAGCCGCCGTGCAGCGACAGCCAGGTGCGCAGGGTCTCCAGCAGCGCGGGCGTGTTCGCCAGCGGGGCGAGTCGGCGTGCGGCGTGGTGGGCCGCCTCGTCCGGGTCCACCAGTGCGTCGAAGCCCCCGGGCCGGTGGCGGACCAGCTCCGAGCGGGTCGCCAGGGCGCGGCGCAGCGCCCGGGCCGCCCGCTGGTCGGCCGCGGTGAGGTCCTCCGGGCCGACCTGGTCGCTGACGCCCAGCACCCAGCCGGGCTGTGGCGCCGCCGCCGTGCCCTCCGGCAGCAGCACCCGTACGGTCCCGTCGTCGGCCGGGTCCACCAGCGCGCTGCCGAGCGCCGCCCCCAGCGCGGACGCGGCGAACGGCGTCCGCTGACCGCCGCGCGCGTGCACCACCGTCCACATCCGGGGGCCCAGTGGGCGGGCCGCCTCCTCGGCGGAGGCGCCGAGCAGCAGCCGGACCAGCGCGGTGGCGCGGCCCGTGCTGTCGAGGCCCTGGTGGGGCGCGGTGAGCAGGGACAGCAGGACGACGGCGACGCCCGCGACCGTGTGGTCGCCGGGCTCCCCGGCCGGGGTCGCGAGCCCCAGGGCCAGGCCCTGGCCGCCGCCGAGCGCGTAGGCGCTGAGACGGGTGCCGGCCGCCGTGTCGCTGGCGGCGGTGGGGCCGACGCCGGGGGCCACCATCCGGGCCAGCCGCCGCAGTGCCTGCCGCGCTTCGGCAGCCGGGGGCCTGCCCGCCGCTGACAGTTCGGTGCCGTCGGGAGAGAGCAGGACCGCACGGCCGCCGAAGCCCGCCGCGAGCTGGCCCAGCACGGCGGGGACCGGGTCCGGGCGGGCGGCGGCCGTCGCCAGGCCCTGCTGCGCCCGGGTCACCCGGCGCAGCTCCCGGTGGCGCGCCTCCGCCATCAGCCGCCACACCGCCCTGGCCACCGCCGTGAACGTCGTCTCCGGGGGGACCTCCAGCAGGGGCAGACCGTGCCGGTCGCACGCCGCGATCAGTTCGCCGGGGACCGTGTCGTACACCGGTGTGACGCCGAAGCCGAGCGCCGCGGCACCGGCCTGGACGATCCGTGCCACATAGGTGTCCGGGTCCGTCAGCAGGACCCCGGCGCTGAGCAGCAGTTCGCCGCCGAGGAGGTACGGATACGGGTCGGCCATCTCGGACGTGTGCACCCAGTGGACAGCGGTGTCAGCCGTCGCCGGCCCGGCGATCCGGCGCAGCCCGAGTTCCTCCCGCGCCAGCAGCGCGGTCAGCGGGACCGGTGGGGTGGGTGGTGCGGCTGTGGTGTCCGACATGGATATTCCATCCAGAGAAGTCGTCAGCAGTGGAGGAAACGTACACTTCAGCGCCGCTTTCCGGCCACCTAGCGTCATCACGCGGACAGGACACCCCGCGGAACGCACGCAGAGCGTCCACGGAGCGCGGGCCGCTGGCGGACGAGGACGGAGCCGCGGAACGGGCGCGATGGAACGGGACGGGACGGGACGGGACGGAACTGGACGGCGGCGAACGCGGACGATCGCGGGCGTGGATCTGAACACCCCCGACGTCCTGGGGACCGGACAACGGGGAACGAGACGGCCCGAGGGGTGAACACCGCCCGGGGGACGGACAAGCACCCGGGGGCGAGAAGCCTCCGGGTGACGAGACGGAAGGAATGCCGATGGCTGTCGACTACGCGGTGATCGCTGTCTATCTGGCCGGGATGCTCGGCATGGGCTGGTGGGGGATGCGCCGCGCCAAGTCCAAGAGCGAGTTCCTGGTCGCCGGGCGCCGGCTCGGCCCCTGGATGTACTCCGGGACCATGGCCGCCATCGTCCTCGGCGGCGCCTCCACCATCGGCGGCGTCGGACTCGGCTACAAGCACGGTCTCTCCGGCGCCTGGATGGTCTTCACCATCGGCCTCGGGCTGCTCGCCCTCTCCGTCTTCTTCTCCGCGCGCATCGCCCGGCTGAAGGTCTACACCGTCTCCGAGATGCTCGATCTGCGCTACGGCGGCCGGGCGGGCGTCATATCCGGCCTGGTGATGTGGGCCTACACCCTGATGCTGGCGGTCACCTCCACCATCGCGTACGCCACCATCTTCGACGTCCTCTTCGATATCGACCGGACCGTCTCGATCATCCTCGGCGGCGCGATCGTCGTCGCCTACTCCACGCTCGGCGGCATGTGGTCGATCACCCTGACCGACATGGTGCAGTTCGTCGTCAAGACGGTCGGCGTGCTGCTGCTCCTGCTGCCGATCGCCGTCATCAAGGCGGGCGGCTTCAGCGAGATGCGGGCCGAGCTGCCCGACGAGTACTTCGCCCCGCTCGGCATCGGCGCCGAGACGATCTTCACCTATGTCCTTATCTATACCTTCGGCATGCTCATCGGGCAGGACATCTGGCAGCGGGTGTTCACCGCCCGCGGTGACAAGGTCGCCCGCTGGGGCGGTATGGCGGCAGGTACGTACTGTCTCGTCTACGCCCTCGCCGGCGCCCTGATCGGCACCGCGGCCAAGGTCCTCTACCCGAAGCTCGACAACCCCGACGACGCCTTCGCGCTGATCGTCAAGGACGAGCTGCCGATGGGCGTACGGGGACTCGTGCTCGCCGCCGCCCTCGCCGCCGTGATGTCCACCTCGTCCGGCGCGCTGATCGCCTGCGCCACGGTCGCCAACAACGACATCTGGTCCCGGCTGCGCGGACTGACCTCCCGCGACGCGCCCGTAGGCGACCATGACGAGGTCAAGGGCAACCGGCTCTTCATCCTCGGCATGGGCATCCTGGTCATCTGTGTCGCCATCGCGCTCAACGACGTCGTCGAGGCACTGACCGTCGCCTACAACCTGCTCGTCGGCGGACTGCTCGTACCGATCATCGGCGGACTGCTGTGGAAGCGCGGCACCGTCCAGGGCGCGCTCGCCGCCGTCGCCGTCGGCGGGCTGGCCGTGATCGGCCTGATGGTGTCGTACGGGATCCTCGCCACCGAGCCCGTCTACTACGGCCTGCTCGCCTCCCTCACCGTGTACGTGGTGGTCAGCCTGCTCACCCGGCCCACGGACGCCGCCGTGCTGGCGAACTGGCGCGAGCGGCTCGCGGGCCGGGGCGGCGACGAGACACCGGACGGGGCGGCGGGGGAGCCCGCCGAACGCGCCGGGGTCTGAGGGCCGGGGGCCGGTGGGCCGCGACACCGGCCGAGACATGGACCCGTGCCGGTGCCGGTGCCGGTGCCGGGGCCGTGTCACCGGACCAGGCACGGACCGGTGCCAATCCAGGCCCACCAGGGAAACCGCTGGTGGGAAGCGTGGGGCCGGGGTTATCCACAGGCCGGACCGCGTAAGTCCGGAGCACGACTAAAGTCGAACGTATCGAAGCGTAGGAAAGAAGGCATTCCATATGAGCAGCAACGAGCAGCCGCGCGGACCGATCGACTCGTCCCGCGTCCCGCGGTACGCCGGACCCGCCACGTTCGCCCGGCTGCCCCGGCTCGACGAGGTCGGCACCGCCGATGTCGCCGTCGTCGGAGTGCCCTTCGACGCCGGGGTCTCCTACCGGCCCGGCGCCCGCTTCGGCGGCAACGCCATCCGCGAGGCGTCCCGGCTGCTGCGCCCCTACAACCCCGCGCAGGACGCCTCCCCCTTCGCCCTCGCGCAGGTCGCCGACGCCGGTGACATCGCGGCGAACCCGTTCAACATCCACGAGGCCGTCGAGACCATCGAGGCCGCCGCCGACGACCTGCTCGCCACGGGCGCCCGGATGATGACGCTCGGCGGCGACCACACCATCGCCCTGCCGCTGCTGCGCTCCATGGCGAAGAAGCACGGCCCGGTCGCCCTGCTCCACTTCGACGCCCACCTGGACACCTGGGACACCTACTTCGGCGCCGAGTACACCCACGGCACCCCCTTCCGGCGCGCCGTCGAGGAGGGCATCCTCGACACCTCCGCCCTCTCCCACGTCGGCACCCGTGGCCCGCTGTACGGCAAGCAGGACCTCACCGACGACGAGAAGATGGGCTTCGGCATCGTCACCTCGGCCGACATCTACCGTCGCGGCGCCGACGAGGTCGCCGACCAGCTCCGCCAGCGGATCGGCGACCGCCCGCTCTACATCTCCATCGACATCGACTGCCTCGACCCGGCGCACGCCCCCGGCACGGGCACGCCCGAGGCCGGTGGCATGACCTCCCGCGAGCTGCTGGAGATCCTGCGCGGGCTCGCCTCCTGCAATCTCGTCTCGGCCGATGTGGTGGAGGTCGCCCCCGCCTACGACCACGCCGAGATCACCGCCGTCGCCGCCTCCCACACCGCCTACGAACTCACCACGATCATGACCCGCCAGATCGCGGCCGGACGGGCGGCCCGGTGACCCACGACCACGATGTGGAGCTGCGGCCCACCGCCAGGCAGACCGAGGCCGCACTGAACCCCCCACCGGGACGCACCGGCGGCGACCTCGTCATCGAGACCCTCCAGGGCCTGGGCGCCACCACCGTCTTCGGCCTTCCCGGACAGCACGCGCTCGGCATGTTCGACGCGCTGCGCCGCTCCTCCCTCACGTATGTCGGACTCCGCGTGGAGAACAACGCCGGCTTCGCCGCCGACGCGTATGGACGGATCACCGGCGAGGTCGCTCCGCTGCTGCTCTCCACCGGGCCGGGCGCGCTGATGTCGCTGGCCGCGCTCCAGGAGGCGGCGTCCGCGTCCGCGCCCGTGCTCGCCATCGGCAGCCAGATCCCGACGGCGGGTCTCGGTGGCGGCCGACACGGCTATCTCCATGAACTCCGCGATCAGAGCGCCTCGTTCCGCGACATCGTGAAGTCCACCCACACCGCCCGGACGGCCTCCCAGATCCCGTCCGCCGTCGCCGCCGCCTGGCAGTCGGCGCTGACCGCGCCGCACGGCCCGGTCTGGGTGGAGATCCCGCAGGACGTCCTCCTCGCGGAGACGCTGCTGCCGGTCGTCACCGCGATGGACGCCACCCCCGACGACATCGTGCCCCGCCCCGAACTGACCGCGCTCGCCGCCCATCTGCTCGCGACCGCCGAACGCCCGGCGATCATCGCGGGCGGTGGAGTCGTACGCTCCGACGCGTCCGGCAAGCTGCGTGCGCTCGCCGAGCGGATCGGCGCGCCGGTCGTCACCACCTTCGGTGGCAAGGGCGCGTTTCCCTGGGAGCATCCCCTGTCGCTCCAGTCCTGGCTGGAGGACCGGCACACCACCGACTTCCTGGAGGACGCTGATGTCCTGCTCGTCGTCGGCTCCGGGCTCGGCGAACTCTCCTCGAACTACCACACGTTCGCCCCGCGCGGCCGGGTGATCCAGATCGAGGCGGACGCCGGGAAGTTGGAGTCCAACCACCCCGGTGTCGGTATCCACGCCGATGCGCGGATCGCCCTCTCCGCCCTGCTCGAAACGGTGGCCGAACGGCCCGATCCGGAGGCGCCCGAGCGCGTCCGCGCGGTTCTCGCCCGGGTCCGGGACCGGATCGACGCCCAGGACCGCACCCTGGAACAGCGGGTGCTCGCCGCCGTCCGGGAGGCCCTGCCCGACACCTCACCCAGCTTCTGGGACATGACGATCCTGGCCTACTGGGCCTGGTCCGCCTTTGACGCCCGGCGCCCGAACACCATGCACTCGGCCCAGGGCGCCGGCGGCCTCGGTTACGGCTTCCCGGCCGCGCTCGGCGCGGCGGTCGCCGATCCCGGCCGGCCGGTGCTCGCCGTCTCCGGCGACGGCGGCGCGATGTACTCCATAGCGGAGCTCGCCATGGCGAAGCAGTACGGACTCCCGGTCACCTGGCTGATCGTGGACGACGGCGGTTACGGCATCCTCCGCGAGTACATGACCGACACCTTCGGCGAGGCGACGGCCACCGAATTGGCCCGCCCCGACTTCGTGGCGCTGGCCGAGTCCTTCGGTGTCCCGGCGGTCCGGAGCTCGACGGAGACGCTCGCGGAGGATCTGACGAAGGCGCTGGCCGCGCCGGGTCCCTCGGTGGTCGTCCTCCCGGCGCTGCTGCGGATGTTCGCTCCGACGCACGTCTGAGGTTCGGGGGCCGAGGGCCCGGGCCCCGGGGGCTGGATACCCGGGTGTCCGGGGCTCTGGATCTCCGGAGGTGCAGAGTTCTGCCGGTCTGAGGTTTGGTCACTGCTCCAGGGAAAGTCGTTCTTACGTTTTCGTATGCTGCGGCGGAGTGCCCTGGCCCGTCATCGGCGGGTGGGGGCGCCGTGCCGGTCGTCGCCGATCGGGGCCGGGGCGTGGATGCCGGCGTGCCGTCGCACGCCGGGAGGGGTGTGGGGGGAACAGTGGGGAAGTCAAGGATGTGGGCGCTCACCGCTTCGGCGGGAGTGCTGTTGGGCAGCGCGCTGGCGGTCCCCGTGCAGGCGGCCCCCGTACCGGCTGCTCCGGTGCCGGCGGCCCCTGGGGCGAAGGCCGCGCTGCCGCTCTGTCCGACGGTGTTCGGGCATGGCGGCTACCCCACCGGGGCGAATCCCTGGGACCGTGACCAGGTCCGCCAGCCGAACCACCCCAAGGGCCTTGCCCAGCAGAAGGGCTGGGGCGCGGACGGCGTGGAGGCCGATCTTCAGTTGACGAAGAACGGCACCAAGGGCGTGATGTGGCACAACACCACGACCAATGGGCTGACCGGGACGCGCAAGCCCATCACCGAGCTGCCGTGGGCGACCGGCACCGATCAGCTCAAGGGCCGCGCGATCTCCCGGGGTCCGTACACCGGGGAGAAGGTGCACACCTTCCGGGAGTGGCTCGACAGCGCCCGGTCGAACAACCTGATCGCGATGGTGGAGCTGAAGGGCGAGGCCAAGCAGTCGCTGCTCAACAGCGATACGGCGATCCGGGCCACGGCGTGGAACGAGGTCGTCGCGCCGATCTCGGAGCGGATGGCCTCGCAGAAGATCATGATCTACACGCGTGACGCGGCGCTGAAGCCCGAACTCGACCAGCGGATACGGCAGGCGGGGCTCGCGCCCGCGCTCACGGGCTTTCCGGCCTGGGTCGACGGGATCGGCTGGGAGGAGCCTCCGCCGGCGGCTTCCGGCAACCACACCGAGTGGCGGGCGGAGTTGGCCCGGCTCGGGTCGGTCACGTCCTCGGCGCGGATGGCCACCTCATGGACGAAGGACTTCACCGCCTGGCTGCGGGGGAAGTGCGTCTGACGCCCGCCACGCGCGGCCGCGGCGCGGGACGAGCAGCCGGCCCTCCCGGGGCCGGCCCTCCCGAGCCGCCGCGCACCCCTGGACGGCGGGTGGCCGCGCCGGCGCGCGCACCCCCGGCCGGTTCTCCCGCGCCGCCGCGCTGCCCGGGTAGGCAGGCGGGCCGCGCCGCCGCGCACCCCGTGGCCGCTGCCGTGCGGCCCCGGTCCGGGCCGTGGTCACCCGCCGTACACCGCGCCTCGGTCAGTGGGGAGACCCCATGAATTTCACGCCGCGGGCTGAAGCTCGAAGACGCCCGGACAGGGCCTAAGCGGGCGCCACGAAACCCGACTCGTACGCGGCGATCACGGCCTGGGTGCGGTCCCGGGCGCCCAGTTTGCCGAGCACCGCGCTCACATGGGTCTTCACGGTCTCCGTGCCGACCACCAGCCGCTCGGCGATCTCCGCGTTCGACAGCCCGCGCGCCATCAGCCGCAGTACCGCCGCCTCCCGCTCGGTGAGCGCGGCCCGTTCCATCGCGGCGCGCGCCGGACTGCTCCCGTACTCGGCGGCGAGCGCCCGTACGGCGGCCGGGAACAGCAGTGATTCGCCCTCCGCGACCAGCCGTACCGCGTGCACGATCTCGGTGGGGCGGGCCCGCTTGAGCAGGAATCCGTCGGCGCCCGCGCGCAGCGCCCCGTACACGTACTCGTCGTTCTCGAAGGTCGTGATGATCAGGATCTTGGGCGGCGTGTCGATGCCGCGCAGCACGGCGCGGGTGGCCTCGATGCCGTCGAGCAGTGGCATCCGGACGTCCATGGCCACCACATCGGGCCGGAGTCGGCGGACGAGCGGGATCACGGCGGCACCGTCGGCCGCCTCGCCCACGACCTCGATATCGGGTTGGGCTTCGAGTACGGCGCGGAGACCGGCACGGACGAGGGGTTCGTCGTCGACGAGGAGAACGGTGATCGGCACCGGGTCAGCGTAGGCGCCGGGGCGACCGTAGTACGGGGGTGGGGCACGGGCGGTGCCGAAACGTTTCAGCGCGCGGTCTGGGGGTGTCGGGTGCGGGGTGTCGGGTGCCGAGGCGCCCGGTACGGGGGCGCGAACGGTGCGCGGGCCGGTGGTAGCGAGGCGGGTGGTAGCGAGACGGGTGGGGCGCGGGACCCGGGCCACGGCGGATGGGCGCGGGGTCACGGTGGACGGGGCAATGGCGGATGGGCGCGGGCTGGGGTACGGCCAGACGGCAGACGGGCACGGGCTCACGGCGGACCGGTGAGCGGGAGGCCGACCCGGACCCGCCACCCACCCTCGTACGGACCCGTCGTGGCGTCGCCGCCCAGGAGTGCCGCCCGCTCCCGTATCCCCCGCAGCCCGCTGCCACTACTGCCACCACCGCCCCGGCCGTTCGCGGCCGTGCGGCCCGCCGTGGCGCCGGACAGCGGATTGGACACCTCTAGTACGAGCCGTTCGTCCGCGACGGCGATCCGGACCCGCGTCACCACCGGACCCGCGTGCCGCAGCACATTGGTCAGCGACTCCTGGACGATGCGATATCCCTCCCGGGACACCGGCCCCGGCACCTCCGCCACCGGACCCGTCACCTCGGCGTGGACCTCGGCGCCCGACGCCCGCGCGGACTCCAGCAGGCGGTCCGTGTCGGCGAGTGTCGGCCGCCCGCTCACCGGCTGTCCGGACTCCCGCAGTACGAGCAGTACGCGCTCCAGATCCTCCAGCGCGGCCCGTCCGGTCTCCTCGATCGCGCTCAGCGCCCGCTCGGTGAACTCCGGGCTGCCCGCCGCCCTGGCCGCCCCCGCCTGCACGACCGCGACCGTCAGCGCGTGTCCGATGGAGTCGTGCAGCTCACGGGCGATCCGGTTGCGCTCAAGCAGTTGCTCGGTGCGTTCCTCCAGGGCGGCCAGCCGTTCCTGCGGGGAGGGTCCGAGCAGTCGCCGGGCGATGGCGGTGATCAGTTCCCCGGCGCCGACGACGAACGCCAGCAGGGCGACGAAGGGCAGCGGCGCGAGTACCCCGTACCACCAGTGGCCGCCCGGCAGTTCGAGGACCGAGAACCGTTCCGTGCTGCCCGTCGCGGCCCGCACCAGATCGAATCCGAGCCCGGGCAGATGGATGGTGAGATAGCCGGTGAGCGTGCCCAGCGCGAGCCGGAGCTCCAGCCACAGCACGGTCCGGCCGCGATCGGCCCAGCTCACGGAGGGCGCGGCGGCGATGCCCGAGTTGGATTCGGCGTCCGCGCCGGTGATGCTCGACGCGGACTCCCTGAAGCCGTGCCGGGTCAACAACAGCCGGGCCTGGAGGCCCTCCACCGTCCGCATCGCGGGCACCAGGCCGGCGAGCGCGAGCAGGAGGGGCGGCACGTACATCCGATCCTCGTAGATGAGGACCCAGATGCCGATGATGGTCACGGCCATGAACAGATGCAGCCAGCGGGTGTAGGTGACCGGGCGGATCAAGGGGCGGAGTCGGCGGAGCATCCGGCCATCGTGCCAGGGGCGGACCGCCGTCCGGCTCCCCCGCACGGGGGAGCCGGAAGCCACCCGCGGGGGAGGTCCCAGGACCCTCTCGGCGGCCAGGCTGACTCCCATGACCAGCATCGATGTCAGCAACCTCACCAAGGAGTACGGCGCGGTCCGGGCCGTGGACGGACTGACGTTCAGCGTCCGGCCCGGCCGGGTCACCGGCTTCCTCGGCCCGAACGGCGCCGGGAAGTCCACCACCATGCGACTCGTCCTCGGCCTGGACCGCCCCACCTCGGGCACCGCCACGGTCGGCGGCAGCCCCTACCGGGAACTCGACGAACCGCTGCGCGCCGTCGGAGCGTTGCTCGACGCCCGGGCCGCGCTGGGCTCCCGTACCGCCCGGGGACATCTGCGCGTCCTCGCCGCGACCGTGGGGATACCGGCGAGCCGGGTGGACGAGGTCCTGGAACAGACCGGGATCGCGAGTGTCGCGGGCCGCCGTGTCGGCACCTTCTCGCTCGGGATGCGCCAGCGCCTCGGCATCGCGTCCGCCCTGCTCGGAGACCCGGCCGTCGTGATGCTGGACGAACCGTCCAACGGGCTCGACCCCGAGGGGATCATCTGGATCCGCGAACTGCTGCGCGGACTGGCGCGGGACGGCAGGGCGGTCCTGGTCTCCAGCCATCTGATGGGCGAGACCGAGACCTTCGCGGACCACCTCGTGGTGCTCGGCAAGGGCCGACTGCTCGCCGACACCGGCACCCGGGAGTTCATCGAATCCCTGACCACCCGCCGGGTCCGGCTGCGGACCACGGAGGGCGGACGGCTGGCCGAGGCGCTGAGGAGGAAGGGGTACGAGCCCGTCCCGGCGGACGACGGGAGCTGGACCGTCGACGACGCGCGGGTCGCGGACATCGGCCCGCTCGCGGCACGGGAGGGCATCCCCATCCTCGAACTGGCCGGTGAGGAACCCTCGCTGGAGGACGCCTACCTCGCCCTGACCGCTGGTGAAGCCGAGTACACAGCCAAGGAGGCATGACCGTGTTGCTCCGTTCCGCAGTCCATTCCGAGTGGCTGAAGTTCCGTACCCTGTGGTCCCAGTGGATCGCGCTCGCGGCCGTGTTCGCGGCGACGGTCGCCTTCTCCCTGCTGATGAGCGGCACCTTCACGGCGGAGGACCTGGCCCGGCCGGATTTCGACCCACTCCGCTCCTCGTACTACGGCCTCAACTTCGGCGCGATCGGCGCGGTCTCCTTCGGCGCGATGGCGGTGGCGGGGGAGTACCGTACGGGCGCGATCCGGATCTCCCTGGCCGCGGTGCCGCGCCGGGGCGTCTTCTACACGGCGAAGCTGATGGTCGTCGGCGCGCTCGCACTCGCCGTGGGGCTGGTCAGCAGCCTGACCTGCTTCCTGGCCGGGCAGGTGTTCCTCGACGACCGGGGCGTCGGTCTGGGCGACCCGGGTGCCCTGCGCGCGGTGCTCGGCTGCGGGATCTACCTGGCGCTGATCGCCCTCTTCGCGGCGGGCCTCACGATGGTGCTGCGCAGCGCGCCGGCCGTGCTGGGCACCCTGATCCCGTTCCTGATCATGGTGTCGTTCGTCTTCGGTGACATCGAGGACGACGGCGGCCTCGCTGACTTCCTCCCCGACCGCGCCGGCCAGCAGGTCCTGCTCCAGGACCCGACGGGACCGCTGGGGCCCTGGGCCGGTCTGGGAGTGCTGGCGCTCTGGGTGGCGGCGGCGCTCTGGGCGGGCGGGGCGGCGCTCGGACGCCGGGACGCGTGAGGCGCGCACGCTCCGGCCGGAGGCCCCGGCGTCCGTCCGTACCGCCGTGGCGTCCTCCGTACCGCTGCCCGTACCCCTTCCCGTACCGCCGCCGCCCGGGGCGGTACGGGAAGGGAGTGCGCGGAGCGGACGGTGGAGGGGGGCCCGTGGGACGACGGCGGGCGGGGCGCCGGGGGCGTCGTGTCACGCTTCGCGTACGAGCGTCACTGATCGGTAACCGTTGGCCTCGCCCGTGGAAAAGTCGTACAACCATTCCGTTTCCCAGTGGTCATCTCCGTCGGGTGCGCCGCGAACAGGCGACCGCTCACACAGACACAAGGGGACGGGGAACCCTCCATGACTCACCACCGAATGAACGGGCGCGCGCGGGCAGCCGTCGCGGTGCTGGCCACGGCCACCATCGCGCCACTCGCAGTGACCGCCACCGCCACGCCCGCCGCCGCTGCGGTGCCGACGGTGGCCTGTACCTCCAAGACCGAGGGGCTCGCGGAGAAGCTCAAGAAGGACATCGCCGCCGCCCTCAAGGGCCGGACCTCCACCACCGCGATCCTGCTCAACGACCGGATCACCAAGACGAGCTGCGTTCTCCGCCCGGACCAGCAGTTCGACTCCGCCAGCGTCGTCAAGGTGACCGTGCTCGCCGCCCTCCTCCAAGAGGCCCAGATACAGAAGCGCGGCTTCACCAAGCGGGAGTTCACCCTCGCCACCGACATGATCACCAAGTCGGACAACGCCGCCACCACCGCGCTGTGGAAGCAGCTCGGAGTGACCAAGGTCAAGCGTTTCCTGACCGCTGCCGGGATGACCAAGACGGTCCCCGGCACCGGTGGCTACTGGGGACTCACCCAGATCAACGCCCGCGATCAGCAGAAGCTCCTCGGGCTGCTGACCGCGAAGAGCACCGTCATCACCGATCCCAACCGGGCCTACGCCCTCAAACTGATGAACAAGGTCGTCGCCGCGCAGCGCTGGGGAACCCCGGCCGGGGCGCCCGCCACCGCGACCGTGCAGGTCAAGAACGGCTGGCTGCCGCGCGCCACCAAGGGCTGGCGGGTCCACAGCGTCGGCGCCTTCACCGGCGGGCCGCACGACTACACGATCACCGTCCTCACCCATGACAACAAGGTCATGAACGACGGCGTGAACACCATCCAGGCCGTCTCCCGGGCCATCCACAAGGCCATCAACCCGACGGCCCCGGCGCGCACCGCCTTCGTGCCGCCCGCGGTGCCGCAGGAGGCCGTCCCGGCGACCCCGGAGCGTGCCGCGATGGACGCGATCCCGGCCCTTCCCTGACGCACCACCTCCGCGACCGGTTTATTGCGGAGGGATGAAATCCGCTCCTCGGCGCGTTGGTGCCTTCCGGTGGGACAGAACCAACGGGAGGCACTACGTGGCGGGGAAACGGCCGGACCAGGGGACGCCGTCGGACCAGGGCGGACAGCCCGATCCGACGGCGGAACCGACAGCCGACCGGGCGGCTGACCGGGCGGCTGACGCGGCCCCGGTGCCGCCCCCTGCGACGCCCCCCGTGACGGCATCGGCGGCCGGCCAGGCACCGACCGCGGACCCGGCGACGCCGACCGTCACACCGGAGCCGACGGCCGACCGGACGGCCGACCGGGCGGCTGACCCGGCACCCGGGAAGCCACCCGGCTGGGCCCGGCGCCTCTCCGGATACGCCTGGCGCTACCGCCGCAACGTCCTGCTCGCCCTCGGCTCCTCCCTCGGCGGCATGGCCGTCATGGCCCTCGTCCCCCTGATCACCAAGGTCGTCATCGACGACGTCATCGGCGACGGTTCCCGCTCCCTCGCCGTCTGGACCGGACTCCTCCTCGCCGCGGCCGTCGTCGTCTACGTCCTCACCTACATCCGCCGCTACTACGGCGGCCGGCTCGCCCTCGACGTCCAGCACGATCTCCGCACCGAGATGTACGCGACGATCACCCGCCTCGACGGCCGCCGCCAGGACGAGCTCTCCACCGGCCAGGTCGTCGGCCGTGCCACCAGCGACCTCCAGCTCATCCAGGGCCTGCTCTTCATGCTCCCGATGACCATCGGGAACATCCTGCTCTTCCTGATATCCCTGGCGATCATGGCGTGGCTGTCGCTGCCACTCACCCTGATCGCCGTCGCCGTGGCCCCCGCCCTCTGGTGGATCGCCAAGCGCAGCCGCGTCCGGCTGCACCCCGCCACCTGGTACGCGCAGAGCCAGGCCGCGGCCGTCGCCGGAGTCGTGGACGGCGCCGTCTCCGGCGTCCGGGTCGTCAAGGGCTTCGGCCAGGAGGACCAGGAGAGCGGCAAGCTGCGCGACGCCGGCCGCAAGCTCTTCGCCGGACGGCTGCGCACGGTCAAGCTGAACGCCCGCTACACCCCCGCCCTCCAGTCCGTACCCGCGCTCGGTCAGGTCGCCATGCTGGCCGTCGGCGGCTGGCTGGCGACCCGCGGGGAGATCACCCTCGGCACCTTCGTCGCCTTCTCCGCGTACCTCGCCCAGCTCGTCGGCCCGGTCCGGATGCTCGCGATGGTCCTCACCGTCGGCCAGCAGGCCCGCGCCGGTGTGGACCGCGTCCTGGAGCTGATCGACACCGAGCCGACCCTGACCGACGGCACCAGGGAGCTCCCGGCGGACGCCCCCGCCACCGTCGAGTTCGACGGGGTGACCTTCGGTTACGACAGCGAACGGCCCGTGCTCGACGGATTCTCGCTGGAGATCGGCGCGGGCGAGACCGTCGCCGTCGTCGGCGCCTCCGGCAGCGGGAAGTCGACCGTCTCGCTGCTGCTGCCCCGCTTCTACGACGTGACCCACGGCGCCGTCCTCGTCGGTGGCCACGACGTCCGCGAGCTGACCCTGGAATCGCTGCGGGCCGCCATCGGGCTCGTACCGGAGGACAGCTTCCTCTTCTCCGACACCATCCGGGCCAACATCGCCTACGGGAAGCCCGACGCGACCGACGCCGAGATCGAGACCGCCGCGCGCGCCGCCCAGGCGGACCGATTCATCAGCGAGCTGCCCGACGGCTATGACACCACCGTCGGCGAACACGGCCTCACCCTCTCCGGAGGCCAGCGCCAGCGGGTCGCGCTGGCCCGCGCCATCCTCACCGATCCCCGGCTGCTCCTCCTCGACGACGCGACCTCCGCCGTCGACGCCCGGGTCGAGCACGAGATCCACGAGGCGCTGCGTTCGGTCATGGCCGGGCGGACCACCCTGCTGATCGCCCACCGCCGCTCCACCCTCAACCTCGCCGACCGCATCGCCGTGTTGGACGCCGGCCGCCTCGCCGACATCGGTACGCACGAAGAGCTAACCCGGCGCTCCGCCCTCTACCGCAGGCTGCTGACCGATCCGGACGAGCTGGGAGCGGTCTCCCCGGGCCATGCCCCGCCGCTGGCCGCGGGGCCGGGCGACGACCGCACCGTACGCGAGGAACTCGACGCGGAGTTCGACGCCGAAAGCGGTCTCACCCCCCGGCTCTGGGTACGGACCGAGTCCGTCCCCGAGTCCGCCGCGCCGGGTGCCACGCCCGAGCTCCTCGCCCAGGTCGAGGCGCTGCCCCCGGCCGACGACACCCCCGACGTCGACGAGGTCCGGGCGGTGCGCGTCGAGCGCGAGCCCGGCGAGCGCGGCGGGCTCCGGATGGTGCTCCGCGGCTTCGGGCTGCCCCTGCTGCTCAGCCTGCTGCTGGTCGCCGTCGACGCGGGGATGGGGCTGCTGCTGCCCGTACTGATCCGGCACGGCATCGACCAGGGCGTGGAACAGGTCGCGCTCGGCGCGGTCTGGGTCGCCTCCGGGCTCGCGCTGGTCACCGTGCTGGTGCAGTGGATCGCCCAGACCGGCGAGATCCGGATGACCGGCCGTACCGGGGAGCGGGTCCTCTACTCCGTACGACTGCGGATCTTCGCTCAGCTCCAGCGGCTCGGGCTCGACTACTACGAGCGCGAACTGACTGGTCGGATTATGACCAGGATGACGACGGACGTGGACGCGCTGTCGACCTTCCTCCAGACCGGCCTGGTCACGGCCTTCGTCTCGGTCGTCACCTTCCTCGGCATCATGGTCGCCCTGGTCGTCATCGACCTCGAACTGGCGCTGGTGGTCTTCGCGACCCTGCCCGTGCTGATCTTCGGTACGTACTTCTTCCGCAAGCAGAGCGTGAAGGCGTACGAGCTGGCCCGGGACCGGGTCAGCGGCGTCAACGCCGACCTCCAGGAGACCGTGTCCGGGCTGCGGATCGTGCAGGCGTTCCGCCGCGAGAGCCACGGCAACCAGCGGTACGCGGCCGGCAGCGACAGTTACCGCCAGGCCCGGGTCCGCGGACAGTGGCTGATATCGGTCTACTTCCCCTTCGTCCAACTGCTGTCGTCGGTCGCCGCCGCCGCCGTACTGATCGTCGGTGCCAACCGGATCGAGGCGGGCACCCTGACCACCGGCGCGCTGGTCGCCTATCTGCTCTACATCGACCTGTTCTTCGCCCCCGTCCAGCAGCTCTCCCAGGTCTTCGACGGCTACCAGCAGGCCGCCGTGTCGCTGCGGCGCATCGAGGAACTGCTCAAGGAGCCGACCTCGACGGTGGTCGCGCGCGAGCCGGTCGTGGTGCGGTCGTTCAGCGGCGAGATCACCTTCGAGGACGTCGACTTCTCGTACGGGGAGAAGGACGCCGCCGCCCCGCCCTCCGCCGACGCCCCCTCCGTCGCCCCTGCCGATGCCCCGCCCGCCGACGCCCCGCCCGCCGACGGCGCGAAGACGGGAGACGTCCTGGCGGCCGGTGCCGCGGCGAAAGCCGGCCGAGGTGAGGAGACCGCGCTCACCGGGATCAACCTCCGCATACCGGCCGGCCAGACCGTCGCCTTCGTCGGCGAGACCGGAGCGGGCAAGTCGACGCTGGTCAAGCTGGTCGCGCGGTACTACGACCCCACCCGCGGGCGGGTGACGGTGGACGGCGAGGACCTGCGCAGGCTGGATCTGACCGCCTACCGGCACCGGCTCGGTGTCGTGCCCCAGGAGGCGTACCTCTTCGTCGGCACGGTCCGGGACGCCATCGCGTACGGCCGGCCCGGCGCCGGGGACGCCGAGGTGGAGGCCGCCGCCCGCGCGGTCGGCGCCCACGACATGATCGCCACCCTTGACGGCGGCTATCTCCACGAGGTCTCCGAGCGCGGGCGGAATCTCTCGGCGGGGCAGCGGCAGTTGATCGCCCTCGCCCGCGCCGAACTTGTCGATCCCGACATCCTGCTGCTGGACGAGGCGACGGCCGCGCTCGATCTGGACACCGAGGCCCAGGTCAACCAGGCGACGGAGCGGCTGACCGGCCGTCGTACGACCCTGGTCGTGGCGCACCGGCTGACCACGGCGGCCCGCGCGGACCGGGTGGTGGTGATGGCGGACGGCCGGGTCGTGGAGGACGGCACCCACGACGAACTCCTCGCCAGGGAAGGTCAGTACGCGACGCTGTGGCGCACCTTCGTGGGGGAGGACGAGCCCGTACGGGTGTGACGCGGCGCCCCTCCCCGTACGGCGCCCCTCCCGTACGGCGTCCACCCGTACGGCGCCCCCGGGCGCGCGCCCGCGCGCGCGGGCGCGATGCGATCGTCCGGCTGAACCCGCGCGCCGAGGTGCAACGCGTCCCGCACACGTGTGAGATGCCGTGATGCGGCGGCGCACGACGGCGCGGTGCAGGTGTGCGTGGGTGTGCGTGGGGGCGTGTGCGGGAGACGTGCGCGCGACAACCATTCGGCAGCCCCGAGCGTCGTACGCATGTACGGGAATCGATTGGTGGGGGGGAAGCCATGGTGTTCAGTCGGGCCGGCGCGGCGTCGATCGGGGGGACGGGGCCACTACGGGCCCTGCTGACGCGGTGCGTCGTCGTCCTGGTGGCGGTCGCCGGGATCACCGTCGCAGGTGGCGGCGGGTCATCAGCCGGGGCCGCACCCGTCGCCCCCCAGCGTGCCGCGCCCGCCCAGGCGACTGCCGCGTGTTCGGGCCGGCCGGTGCGGACGGTCCGGTTCGCCACGGGTGAGCTGCGCGTCTACAAGAACAGTCGGTACGCCTGCGCCGTCACCCTCGCGAACAGGCCCGGCGCCCGGCGCGCCATGTCGGTCTCCCTCCAACCGCGCGGCGGCCGTGCGGTGGTGGAGTCGGGACGGTTCACCCGGCAGGCGGGACCCGTCACGGTCCATGCCCTCAGCCGCTGCGTACGGGCCTCCGGGAAGGTCTCCGGGGTCGGTGGCTCCACCGGCTGGATCCTCTGCTGAACCGGCCGGTGTCCGGAAGATCTCCCGGCGCAGGCTCCGGTGTCGAACGGAACCGGCGTCAAACGGCATTGATCCCGGCGTCGAACGGTAGCGGTTCCTGGATCGAACGGCACCGGTTCCGGCGTCGAACGGGAGTGGCTCCGGCGTCGAATGACACCGTCTCCGGTGCCGAGCGGGACCGGCCCCGCCCTCGAAAGGGAACCGGCCCCGCGCTCGAAACGGGTTGAATCGCCTGTCGAATCCGCCCCTTTGCCCATATCTGTTCATGCAACATGAAATTAGGTCTGGCGGGGTGGGCATCGGCCCGGCTAGGTTCACCGCGATCCACAGTTTTGAGTCAGGGGAGGGTTAATGCAGAAGGCGCTCAGAGGAGTGCTGTCGCTCGCGTTGCTCATCGGCACCGTGAGTGCGGCCGGCGTGACGGCGGGAGCGGCCACCGCCGCGGAGTCCGCGACCGGCACCAAGGCCGGTTCGCCGGCGGTCCAGGACATCAAGGACCGGATCCTCGCGATACCGGGCATGAGCATCATCGAGGAGAAGCCGTCCCCCGGGTACCGGTTCTTCGTCCTCAACTACGCCCAGCCGGTGGACCACCGGAACCCGCGCAAGGGGACCTTCCAGCAGCGACTGACCCTGTTGCACAAGGACACCACTCGGCCCACCGTCTTCTTCACCTCCGGCTACGGTCTGAACACCAACCCGCGCCGCAGCGAGCCGACGACGATCATCGACGGCAACCAGGTCTCCATGGAGTACCGGTTCTTCACGCCGTCCCGGCCCAGCCCCGCCGACTGGTCCAAGCTGACCATCTGGCAGGCGGCCAGTGACCAGCACCGCGTCTTCACCGCGCTGAAGAAGATCTACACCGAGAAGTGGCTCTCCACCGGTGGCTCCAAGGGTGGCATGACCGCCACCTACTACGAGCGCTTCTACCCGCGTGACATGGACGCTGTCGTCGCCTACGTCGCCCCGAACGACGTGGTGAACAAAGAGGACTCCGCCTACGACCGCTTCTTCGCGAAGGTCGGCACCAAGGAGTGCCGCACCAAGCTGAACAACGTCGAGCGTGAGGCCCTTCAGCGCCGTACGGCACTCAAGCGGATCTACACCCAGTTCGCGAACGACAACGGCTACACCTTCAAGACCGTCGGCACGCTGGACCGGGCGTACGAGGCCACCGTCCTGGACTTCGCCTGGGGCTTCTGGCAGTACAGCCTGGCCTCGGACTGCGCCAACATCCCGGTCGCGAAGAACGCGACGGACCAGCAGCTGTGGGACACGATCGACTCGATCGCCGGCTTCTCGTTCTACTCCGACCAGGGTCTGGCGCCGTACACGCCGTACTACTACCAGGCCGGTACGGAGATGGGCGCGCCGACCATCAAGCAGCCCCACCTCAAGGGCCTGAGCCGGTACGGCTACCAGCCGCCGCGGAACTTCGTCCCGCGCGACATCCCGATGACCTTCAAGTCGGACGCCATGAAGGACATTGACCGCTGGGTGCGGGACAACGCCAACCGGATGATGTTCGTCAACGGCGAGAACGACCCGTGGAGCTCGGAGCCCTTCCGTCCGGGCAAGAAGAGCCGCGACAGCTATGTCTACACCGCGCCGGGCGCCAACCACGGCGCCAATGTGGCCAGTCTGGTCCCCGCCGAGCGAGCCAAGGCCACCGCTTCCATTCTGAAGTGGGCGGGCGTCGCCCCGGCCGCCGTCCAGAAGGACGCCGGCAAGGCGAAGCCGCTGGCGAGGTATGACGCGAAGCTCGACAAGTTCGACATCGAGCGGGAGCCGACGCTGCGTCCGTAGTGTCGCCCGACAGGGGATCCGGGTGGGCCGTTCCGCCCGCCGGGAGGTTCCGAGTGGGCCGTTCCCGTCGCCGTACGATCCGTACGCGACGGGAACGGCCCACCGTTCTTCCGCCACCCAGGCGGCTCGCTCCGGAACCATCCGGACGGGCGGGGAGACAGCGGGGGACGGTCGGCCGACGGCAGGGCGGCGGTGTTCGACCGCCTCCGCTACGTCAGCCGTCCCCCCCTCACTACGTCAGCCGTACGCCTCAGTCGTCGTACGACAGTCCGTGGCCGACGGGCAGCAGAACCTTGGTCGGGTCGTCCGCGCGCAGTACGGGCACGGGCAGCCGGCCCTCCGGCTCGACCCGGCCCCCGATGACCCGGGCGGCGGCCCGGAGCTCGACCTCCGTCCAGCCGTAGGAGGCGACCGACCCCACGACGCCACCGTCGAGCTGCGCGATGTCGTACGGATTGCGGATGGCGAGGTTGATGACCGGTACCCCGGTCGCGACCAGCCGGGCGACCAGGGTGCGCTGGGCGCTGGTGGCGGAGACGTTGTGCGTGGCCACGAGCACGGCGTCCTGGCCGCTGGCCGCCGCCACCGCCTCGTCGATCTTCGCGGCGTTCGGTGCGGTGCCGGTGGGCAGCGTGGTCGTGGTGAAGCCCAGCTCGGTGAGGGAGGTGGCCAGGATGGTCGTGGCCGGCCTGTCCGTCCCGGTCGGCGAGGCGGGATCGGCCCCGACGACCAGCACCTTCCGCTGCCGGCGCCGGCGCAGCGGCAGCGCGTCCCGCTTGTTGACGAGCAGCGTCGTGGTCCGCTCGGCGATCCCGTCGGCGGCGACGAGGTGCTTACGGATGCCGACCGTGCGGTCCACATCGCGGCGGGAGACGAACGGGTCCTTGAGCAGCCCCACCTTGTCCTTGAGCCGCAGGATGCGGAGGACCGACTCCTCGATACGGGCGACGGTCAGCTCACCGCTCCGGACGGCGGCCACCACCGCCTTCCAGGCGATGTCCAGGTTGAACGGGAAGAGCAACTGGTCCACGCCCGCCTTGAGCGCGAGCACCGGCACCCGGTCGTCGCCGTACTTCTCCCGTACGCCCTTCATATTGAGCGCATCCGTCACGATGACGCCCTTGAAGCCGAGTTCCTCGCGGAGGATCCCGGTGATGATCGGGCGGGAGAGCGTCGCCGGGTCGTTGCTGGGGTCCAGCGCGGGGAACTGGATATGGGCCGTCATGATCGAGTCGATCCCGGCCTTGATGGCGGACCGGAACGGCGGCGCGTCGATCCGGTCCCACTCCTCGCGGGTGTGGGTGATGAGCGGCAGCCCGGTGTGACTGTCCACGGTGGTGTCCCCGTGCCCGGGGAAGTGCTTGGAGGAGGCCGCGACGCCGGCGCCCTGATAGCCGAGTACCTGCGCGGCGACCAGCCGGGCGGCGGCCGGCCCGTCCGAGCCGAAGGACCGTACGCCGATGATCGGGTTGGCCGGGTTCACATTGACATCGGCGACCGGGGCGAAGTTCTGCAGAATGCCCATGGCGGCGAGTTCGCTGCCCGCGATGTAGGCGGCGTTGCGGGCGTCGGACCGGGAACCACCGGCCCCCAGCGCCATCGCACCGGGCAGCAGGGTCGCCGGCTTGCCGATCCGGTTGACCACGCCGTGTTCCTGGTCGATGGAGAGCAGCAGGGGTACGGGGGTGGGCTGGGCGAGCCCGGCCCGCTGGATGTCATTGGACATCTCGGCCAACTGGTACGGGTCGCCGATGTTGTGCGACCAGTTGAAGTAGAGGATGCCGCCGAGGTGGTACCTGTTGATCAGCTCGGTGGCGTTGCGGACCCCGAAATCCCTCAAGTTCAGGTCGACGTGCGCCTGCTCCGGGGCGGTCGCCGACTTCCCGTACACATAAGAGACAAAGAGCTGGCCGACCTTCTCCTCAAGGCTCATCCGGGAGATGAGCCGCTTGAGGCGTTGGTCCCGCCCGGCCGAGTGCCCGCCGCCCTTACCGTCCGCGTGGGCGAGCGGTGCCGCGCCCACGGAAACGGCGGCGGCGACAGTGGCGGTGGCGGTGAGAACGGTCCGTCTGGACAGGTGCCGATCGCGCATGGTGATCCTTCCGGCCTTACTCAGCAACGGAGTTGAAGGAAGCTTCCAAGGACAAACGGATAACCGGAAGATAACGGCCAGGTCAAGGGGGTCCCCGTCGGTAACCGGCGCGCCACGCGAAAGATCACCGGTACGGCCCGATATATGCCCGCCACCGGCGCAGTCGGGAGGGAACGCACCGGTGGCGGCGGCCCTGCCGACCACAGCGGGCTGGAGACAGAAAGGCCGGCTGATCGCACCGAATCGAAGCGAGCCGGCACCGCGCTGTGGACCCACTCGGCGGGGTTGGGACATTAGACGGTCGACAGCTCCGGCTGGTTGCCTATTTCGCCGTCATCTTGTGATGGGCTCGGGGGCGTAACCGTGGGTTCCGGTGCGTCCCGGTGGGCCCCCGGCCGGGACTCCGGGAGGCTTGGGCGCGGACTCGTGGGCCTTCGGGCGACGCGGTGGGTCACCCTCCCCGCGCGGCCGGGAGCCCGCGGCGCGTGGACGGCCCCCCGACGACCGACTCGTACGCCCGGTGGTGGATTTCGCCCGCGAGGCGGGGTACCGGGAACGTGAGCCGTGGACCACCGACGCGCGGACGGGTGCCTGCCGGATCTGTCGGGTCCCGGAGCGGGTCGGGTTCACACTCGTACCACTCACCACACTCGTACCACTCACAGCGCTCACAGCACTCACAGTGCTCACAACCGAACGGCCGCACCGGTCGTACGGAGCGGATCTGGCCGGCCAGGACTGGTGGCCGCCCCTTCAGGAAGGAACCGCCGGATGAAGTTCGCGTTCTCGACCCTCGGAGTCCCCGGACTGCCCGTAGCCGATGTGGTCGCCCTCGCCGCCGACACGGGGTATCAGGGCGTGGAACTCCGGGCCGCCCCCGATGAGCCGGTGCACACCGGGATCACCCAGGACGAACGGGCCCGAGTGGCGAAGGAGTTCGAACGGGCGGGTGTCCAGGTCCTCTCCGTCTGCGGGTACACCGGTGCCGCCGCGGAGGGCGACGACACCCCCGTCCTCCAGGAGATCGGCGAACTGCTCTGGCTCGCCAGGGACCTGGGCGCACCGTTCGTCCGAGTCTTCCCGGGCGGAGAGGGTCAGGATCCGGCCACCGCGGAGGCCGTCGCCGCCCGTCGGCTGGGCGCCGCGGCGGAGACCGCGGCCGGGATCGGTGTACGGATCCTGCTGGAGACCCATGACTCGCACCGGACCGGCGCCGGGGTCTCCCGCATCCTGGGTCCGGTCGGCCATCGGCACGCGGGGGCCATCTGGGACGTGGTGCACCCCTGGCTGGACGGCGAGGAGCCGGCCGCCGCGTATGCCGCACTCTCTCCCTTCCTCGGCTATGTCCAGGTCAAGGACGTGGCGTCCCGCGACGATCTCGCTCCGCTGCCGCTCGGCGCGGGGGTGTTGCCACTGGCCGAGTGCCTGGCGACCCTCCCCGCGGACACGTGGGTGAGCTGGGAGTACGAGAAGCGCTGGCACCCGGAGGCGACGGAGCTGCGGGAGCTGCTGGTGCCGGGCCGGGAGCATCTGGAGAGCCTGCTGCCGGGGTGACGGGCGATCCGGCCGTGCCGGGCGTCGGTACGGGTACGGGTACGGGCGCCGGTGCAGGTGCCCGGGTTGGAACGGATGCCGGGGCCGGTCCCGGGCCGGGGACCAGCGGCTGGGTCGACGGCTGGATCCGCGGCTGGGTCGACGGTGGCTGGATCCGCGGCTCGGCGGCCGTGCGGACGAATGAGGTGAGCGCAACCCCGCCGACCAACAGTGCCGCCGCGCCCCAGCGCAGCGGAGTCACCGACTCGTCCAGCAGCAGGGCGGCCGACGACATGCCGAACACCGGCACGAGGAGGGTGAAGGGCGCGACGGCGGACGCGGGGTAGCGGTGCAGCAGATACGCCCAGGCCGCGAAACCGAACACAGTCGAGACCCAGGCGATGAAACCGAGCGCCCCGACCCCGGCCCAGTCGAGGGAGCGCAGGGCGGCGAGATCGGCCCCCGGCCCCTCCACCAGGAGGGACAGTCCGAGCAGTGGCAGTACGGGGACGGTGCACACCCAGACCATGAAGTTCAGGGCGTCCGGGGGCGACGCCCGCCGGGTCAGCACATTGGAGACCCCCCAGCAGGCAGCGGCGGCGATGACGAGGGTGAAGGCGAGCAGTGACCCCGACATGCCCTCGTCGACCGCGGCGAGCCCGATCCCGGACAGGGCCACGGCCATGCCGATGACACGGAGCCTCCCCGGGCGTTCGGCGAGGACGGCGGCTGCCAGGAGGGCCGTGAAGACCGCCTGGGCCTGGAGGACGAGCGAGGAGAGTCCCGCGGGCATTCCGGCGTCCATGCCGACGAAGAGCAGCCCGAACTTCCCCACCCCCAGGGCCAGTCCGACACCAATGATCCACTTCCAGGCGACCTTCGGCCGGCCGACGAGGAAGACGGCGGGGACGGCCGCGACGAGGAAGCGCAGGGCGGAGAAGAGCAGTGGCGGGAAGTGGTCGAGCCCGATGTCGATGACGACGAAGTTCACACCCCAGATGGCGGCGACGAGTACGGCGAGGGCGATGTGTACGGGGCGCATGTCTTGAGGATCACTGGCTGAACCATGTAGCACCAGCGCGGAATTCTTCATACTGGGATTAAGCAACACTGATGAATGGGGGCGGATCATGCTCGATCTGGGGCGGTTGAGAGCGCTGCACGCGGTTGCGGTGCATGGTTCGGTGGCGGCTGCGGCCACCGCGCTCGGATACACGCCGTCGGCGGTGTCGCAGCAGATCACCAAGTTGGAGCGGGAGACCCGGACGACCCTGCTGGAACGGCGCGGCCGGGGCGTGGTCCTCACCGACGAGGCATGTCATCTCGCGGCGACCGCGCGGGAGCTGCTGGCGATCGTCGAACGCGCGGAGACGACCCTGGAGGAACGCCGGGGCCGGCCGACGGGACGGCTGACGATCGCGGCCTTCCCGTCGGCGGCCCGCGGGCTGCTGCCGGGGGTGCTCGGGGAGCTGGCCCGACTCCACCCGGGTCTTGACGCGCGGATGACGGAGGTCGACCCGCATCTGTCGATCGACCTGGTGGCCCGGGGGATGACGGATCTGGCGGTCGCCCACGACTGGGACATCGCGCCGCTGCCCGCCCCGGAAGGGGTGGAGCAGGTGCGGCTGGGGGACGATCTCTGCGATCTCCTGGTGCCGGAGGGGCATCCACTGGCGGAGCGGGGCGGCCCGGTGCGCCGGGAGGACCTGATGGGCGAGCGGTGGATCTGCCAGCCCCCGGGCACGGTCTGCCACGACTGGCTCATCCGTACCCTGCGCGCGACGGGCCGCGAACCGGAGCTGGTCCACCAGGCGGAGGAGAACCACACCCAACTGGCCCTGGTGGCGGCGGGTCTGGGTGTGGCGGTGATCCCCCGGCTGGGGCGGGGGGCGCTGCCGGACGGGGTGGTGACGGTGGCGTTGGACCCGGTACCGAGACGGCGGTTGTACGCGCTCTGGCGGACGGGCGCGGCGCGGCGTCCGGCGATCACGGTGACGGTGGGGATGCTCCGTGACCGCTTCACGGCCCCGCCCGCCTGAGGGCCGCCCACGTCCGGGCCGTCCGGGGCCGACCAATTCAGGGCCCGACCAATTCGGGCCCCCCGGCGGCGGCCATGACCGCTTCACGGCCCCGCCGCCCTGGAACCTGACCGCGTCCGGGGCTCCCGCCCGGACCGGCCCGCTCCCTGGCGACCTGAGGCTCGACCATCCGGGGCCGGGCCCACTCCTGTCCGCTTGAGCCCGGCTTGCTTCCCTTCGCCCCGGGCCGGCTCCTGTCCGTCTGAGCCCGGCCCGTTCCCCTCCGCCCCGGACCTGTTTCCCGTCGCCCCGAGTCGGACCCGTTCCCCTCCCCCTGAGCCTGGCACTCCCCGCCGCCTGAGTACCGGCCCGCCTGATTCGGCTCCGCTCTTCGACCTCGGCCCGCCTACCTCGGTTCCGCCGTCGACCTCCGCACCACCAACTCCGCCCCGATGGTCGCGATCCCCCCGCTCGGCGGCGCTTCCTTCCCCATCGCCAGCCGCCCCGCCCGCGCCCCCGCCTCGTACAGCGGCAGCCGTACGGTCGTCAGCGCCGGCACCACGTCCACCGAGAACGGCAGGTCGTCGAAGCCCGCCACCGAGATGTCCTCCGGAATGCGCGCCCCCCGCGCCCGCAACGCCGCGCACGCCCCCAGGGCCACGGTGTCATTCGCCGCCACGATTGCGGTCAACTCCGGCTCCCGTCGCAGTAGTTCCAGCGTCGCGTCATAGCCGGATCCACGCGTGTACGAGCCATGCACCGTGAGCCGTTCCTGATCGCTCCCAACCCCGCCCCCGACCCCGGCCGCCGCCAACGCCTCGCGGTGGCCCTCCAACCGGTGCCGGGTCGTCGTGCGCTCGGTCGGCCCGGCCACGTAACCGATTCGACGGTGGCCGAGCCCCAACAGGTGTTCGGTGAGCAGTCGCCCGCCGCCCCGGTTGTCGAAGGTGAGCGCGGCGAGCATCGACTCCCCGCCCAGACCGGGCAACGGCGGCCGTCCGCACAGGACGACCGTGGTGCCCGCGTTGGCGAGCTTCGCCAGCTTCGCCGACATCGCCGCGATATGCGCCGGGTCCTCCATGGCGCCCCCGGTCAGCACGACCGCCGCCGCCCGCTGCCGCTGCAACAGCGTGAGATAGGTCAGCTCGCGCTCCGGCGAGCCGCCCGTGTTGCAGACGACGGCGAGCTTCTCGCCGCCCGCCCGCCCCGAGCCCTCCTGCCCGCCGATCGCGGTCTGCGCGGCTCCGGCCATGATCCCGAAGAAGGGGTCGGCGATGTCGTTGACAAGGATGCCGACGATGTCGGAGGTGGCGGCGGCGAGCGAGCTGGCGGGCCCGTTCAACACGTAATCCAGCTCGTCGACGGCGCGAAGAACCCGCTCCCGGGTCGTTGCCGCGACGGGGTAATTGCCGTTGAGGACTCGGGACACGGTGGCCGGGGATACCCGGGCGCGTGCCGCGACGTCCGCCAGGGTGACTGTCATCGCATTCCTCCGGAGAGATGGGCCAGGGGCCTTGTCCGGGCCACTTCCGGGAGGCTAGCGTCCTCCTGCGTAGAAAGCGCTTGCCGTCAGGGCGTCGACGGACCGTCCCCGATGAGCGATTCGGCCCCCGGCCGGGAACATGGGAGGCACCTTCGTGACCCGCAGGACCGTGCGGATCGCCATGAACGGCGTCACCGGCCGAATGGGCTACCACCAGCACCTGGTGCGCTCGCTGCTCGCCATTCGCGCCGAGGGTGGACTCGACCTCGGGGACGGTGAGGTGCTCTGGCCCGAACCCGTCCTGGTCGGTCGCCGTGAGCCCGCGCTGCGCGCCATCGCCGAACGGCACGGTCTCACCCACTGGACAACCGAACTGGACGCCGTGCTCACCGACGGCACGGACCACAGCTGTGACATCTACTTCGATGCCCAGGCCACCTCCGCCCGGGTCGCCGCACTCGAACGGGCCATCGCGGCGGGCCGGCACGTCTACACGGAGAAGCCGACCGCGACCGACCTCGTGAGCGCACTAGCCCTTGCCAGGCGTGCCGACGCGGCGGGCATCCGCCACGGCGTCGTCCAGGACAAGATCTTCCTGCCGGGACTGCGGAAGCTGAAACGACTGGTGGACGGCGGCTTCTTCGGCGAGGTCCTGTCCGTGCGCGGGGAGTTCGGCTACTGGGTCTTCGAGGGGGACTGGCAACCGGCCCAACGCCCCTCCTGGAACTACCGTTCGGAGGACGGCGGCGGCATCACCATCGACATGTTCCCCCACTGGGAGTACGTCCTGCACGAGCTCTTCGCCCGGGTCACCAGTGTGAGCGCGCACATCACCACCCATGTGCCGCGCCGCTGGGACGAGCACGGCACCCCCTACACCGCGACGGCCGACGACGCCGCGTACGCCGTGTTCGAACTGGCGGACGGCACGGTGGCGCAGATCAACTCCTCCTGGGCGGTACGCGTGATGCGCGACGAACTGGTGGAGTTCCAGGTCGACGGCACCCACGGTTCGGCGGTCGCCGGACTCCGCCGCTGCCGGGTCCAACACCGCTCGACCACCCCCAAACCGGTCTGGAACCCGGATCTGCCCGGCACGGAGTCCTTCCGCGACCAGTGGCAGGAGATCCCGGACAACGCGGAGTTCGAGAACGGGTTCAAGGCGCAGTGGGAGCTGTTCCTGCGCCATGTCGCGCTCGGGGAGCCGTACCGCTGGGATCTGCTGGCGGGCGCGCGCGGGGTGCAGCTCGCCGAACTCGGCCGCCGCTCATCGGCCGAGGGCCGCCGTGTCGACGTGCCGGAGCTGGTCCTGTGACCATCCGGCTGCCGGCCCCGGACGGCCGGTCACACCCGTACACACCCCGCGCCGAACCCGTCCGTGTCGCACCGCCAGGTCGGTTGACCTCCCGTACGGTCTTCGCCGCCGCGCATGTCGTCGCCAACCCGTACGCATCCCCGTATCCGTCCCCGTATCCGTCCCTGGGCCCGCCCCCGCAGCCGCCTTCGGGGTTGCCTTCGGGGTCGTCCCCGGGGCCACACCTCGGCGCGGCCCCCGCGACGGTGTCCGCCATCGACTGGGACACCACGCTGGCCTTCCGCCGCCATCTGTGGTCGTACGGGCTGGGCGTGGCGGAGGCGATGGACACGGCACAGCGCGGTATGGGCCTGGAGTGGCCGGCCGCCGCCGAACTGATCCGGCGCTCGGCCGCCGAGGCGAGGGCGGTCGGTGGCCGGATCGCCTGCGGTGTCGGTACGGACCAGCTCACCGGTCCCGCTGATCTCGCGACCGTCCGCCGTGCCTACGAGGAGCAACTCGCGACCGTCGAGGAGGCCGGCGCGCAACCGATCCTGATGGCCTCCCGAGCCCTGGTGACGGCGGCCCGCGGCCCGGAGGACTACCTGGCCCTCTACGGCGAACTGCTGCGGCAGTCGAGCCGTCCGGTCATCCTCCACTGGCTGGGCCCGATGTTCGATCCCGCTCTCGACGGCTACTGGGGCAGCACCGATCTCTCCACGGCCACCACCACCTTCCTCCAGATCGTGACGGACACCGCGGACAAGGTCGACGGCGTCAAGATCTCCCTGCTGGACGCCGGCCGCGAGATCGACCTGCGGCGCCGACTCCCGGCCGGCGTGCGGTGCTTCACCGGCGACGACTTCCACTACCCCGAGCTGATCGCCGGTGACGAACGGGGCTTCAGCCACGCCCTGCTGGGGGTGTTCGATCCCCTGGGCCCGCTGGCGGCGGACGCCGTACGAGCCCTGGACGCCGGAGACACCGACGGGTTCCGGGCCCGGCTCGACCCGACCGTGGAACTCGCCCGCCATCTCTTCCAGCCGCCCACCCGCCACTACAAGACGGGTGTGGTGCTGCTGGCCTGGCTCGCCGGGCACCAGTCACACTTCACGATGGTCGGCGGCCACCAGTCCGCGCGCTCGCTGCCGCATCTCGCGACGGCGTACGAACTCGCCGACAGAATTGGTCTGTTCCCGGATCCGGCACTGGCCGAGTCCCGAATGCGCTCCCTTCTGACGGTGTACGGAGTCGACGCATGACCCAGCGTCCCGACCCGGCACACTCGACCGACCCGTGTCATGGCCCCGACCCGGCACACTCGACCCACTCGTGTCATGGGGCCGATCCGGCCCATGCGGCTGACTTGGCCCACGCCACCTGCCCCGGCCGTCTGACCGACCCGCTCCTCGCCACCGACCCGGGCCATCCGGCTGACCCGTGCCATACGCCCGATCCGGGCCACGCGAGAGTGTCGTCCCGGGCATCGGGACCGGAGCGGGCGACCCGGCTGGCCCGTCTCAGCATCAACCAGATGACCGTGAAACAACTCGCTCTCCCCGAATTCCTCAACGCCTGCCGCCGCCTCGGCGTTCCCGCCGTCGGACTCTGGCGCGAACCGGTCCGGTCGTACGGGGTGGAGGCGGCGGCCGGGCTCGTCCGGGACGCGGGTCTGACCGTGACCAGCCTCTGCCGCGGCGGTTTCGTCACGGCGATCGACCGGGCGGACCGTGCCCGCGCCCTGGACGACAACCGTGCCGCCGTCGACGAAGCGGCGGCCCTCGGCACCGACACCCTGGTCCTGGTCTGCGGCGGACTTCCGACGGGCAGCCGAGATCTGGCCGGCGCCCGGGAACGGATCGCCGACGCGCTCGGGGTGCTCGCCCCCTACGCGGGCGAACGCGGCGTCCGGCTGGCGATCGAACCGCTGCACCCGATGTTCGCGGCGGACCGGTCCGTGGTCTCCACGCTGGCGCAGGCGCTGGAGCTGGCCGAGCGGTCGCCGGCGACTCAGGTGGGTGTGGTGGTGGACACTTACCACATCTGGTGGGACGACACGGCGCCGGACGCGGTGGCGAGGGCGGGGGAGTCCGGCCGCTTGTGCGCCGTGCAACTGGCCGACTGGGTCACGCCGTTGCCGCGCGGGGTGCTGAACGGTCGGGGGCAGCTCGGGGACGGATCGATCGAGCTGCGCTGGTGGCGCGAGCGGGTGGACGCGGCCGGTTTCCGGGGGCCGATCGAAGTGGAACTGTTCAACGAGGAGCTGTGGGCGCGGGACGGGGTGGAGGTCCTCACGGAGACCGCCGACCGCTTTATCCGCCACGTCCTCCCGGTCCCGCCGTCCGCCCCGGTCTCGTCCGCCTTGGCCTCGTCCGCCTTGGCCTCGTACGGGGCGGTTTTCTCCGGTCCGGAGCCTGGGTCGGAGCCCGATCCGGAGCCGCTCGAAAAATAAGCGCGCGCAACGGTGCAACCCTTTGCGGGGGACGCGTGTCGTACCTTGCGTCGGGGTCTTCGGGGGAAGACCTGGGGGGATCTGGGCTCCCGACAGGGGGGAATGGAGGGGCCCGGTCGTTATGACCGGGCCTCCTCGACATCTCCCCGCCCCACGCTCACCCCATCCGCCGCGACGCGAACCGCCACCCGTCACCCGCTGTCGGCTCCGGGTCCCAACCCGCCTCGCGCACCCATCCGCTCCGGTCCGCTGTTCCACCGGCCCGCTGCCCACCGGCCCACTGCCCCACCGGTCCGGGTACCCCTCCCGACGTGCGCCGGAAGCGCCGCCGCGGGAGTTGTCCACAGGCCGCACGCGTTGTCGGACCCGGACGGTAGCGTCGGGGCATGTCCAATCTGGCAGTGCTCGAAGGGGTCCTTGAGCGGATCACCTACGCCAACGAGGAGAACGGCTACACCGTCGCCCGGGTCGACACCGGCCGCGGTGCCGGCGATCTCCTCACGGTGGTCGGTTCGCTGCTCGGCGCGCAGCCGGGCGAGTCGCTGCGCATGGAGGGCCGCTGGGGCTCCCACGCGCAGTACGGCAAGCAGTTCACCGTGGAGAACTACACCACGGTCCTCCCCGCGACCATCCAGGGCATCCGCCGCTATCTCGGTTCGGGGCTGATCAAGGGCATCGGCCCCAAGATCGCCGAGCGGATCGTGGACCACTTCGGCGTGGACACCCTCGATGTCATCGAGGGCGAGCCGAAGCGCCTGATAGAGGTCCCCGGACTCGGTCCGAAGCGGACGGCGTTGATCGGTGTGGCCTGGGAGGAGCAGAAGGCCATCAAAGAGGTCATGGTCTTCCTCCAGGGCGTCGGTGTCTCGACCTCCATCGCCGTCCGCATCTACAAGAAGTACGAGGACGCCTCGATCTCGGTGGTGCGGAATCAGCCGTACCGGCTGGCGGCCGATGTGTGGGGCATCGGCTTCCTCACCGCCGACAAGATCGCGCAGGCGGTGGGCATCCCGCACGACAGTCCGGAGCGGGTCAAGGCCGGCCTGCAGTACGCCCTCTCCCAATCCACCGACCAGGGGCACTGCTTCCTCCCCGAGGAGCAGCTCATCGCCGACGCGGTGAAGCTGCTCCAGGTGGACACCGGCCTGGTCATCGAGTGCCTGGCCGAGCTGGCGGCCGACCCGGAGGGCGTGGTGCGGGAGTCGGTTCCGGCGCCCGACGGCGGCGAGCCGGTGACCGCCGTCTTCCTGGTCCCCTTCCACCGCGCCGAGCTGTCCCTCTCGGGCCAGCTCCAGCGGCTGCTGCGGGCTCCCGACGACCGGCTCCCGGCCTTCCGGGACGTGGACTGGGACAAGGCATTGCTCTGGCTCGCGGAGCGTACAGGCGCCGAGCTCGCCCCCGAGCAGGAGGCGGCGGTCCGGCTCGCCCTCACCAGCCGGGTGGCGGTGCTGACGGGTGGTCCGGGCTGTGGGAAGTCCTTCACCGTACGGTCGGTGGTGGAGCTCGCGCGCGCCAAGAAGGCGAAGGTGGTGCTGGCCGCCCCCACCGGGCGCGCGGCCAAGCGGCTCTCCGAGCTGACCGGGGCCGAGGCGTCCACGGTGCACCGGCTCCTCGAACTCAAGCCGGGCGGTGACGCGGCCTATGACCGGGACCGACCGCTGGACGCTGACCTGGTGGTGGTGGACGAGGCGTCGATGCTCGATCTGCTGCTGGCCAACAAGCTGGTCAAGGCGGTCGCACCGGGGGCTCATCTGCTGCTGGTGGGGGATGTGGACCAGTTGCCCAGCGTGGGTGCGGGCGAGGTGCTGCGGGATCTGCTGGCGGACGGTGGGCCGGTGCCCAGCGTCCGGCTGACCCGCATCTTCCGGCAGGCCCAGGAGTCCGGTGTCGTCACCAACGCCCACCGCATCAACTCCGGCGTGCAGCCCATCACCACGGGCCTCACCGACTTCTTCCTCTTCGTGGAGGAGGAGACGGAGGACGCCGGAAAGCTCACCGTGGATGTGGCGGCGCGAAGGATTCCAGCCAAATTCGGCCTCGATCCACGGCGAGATGTCCAGGTCCTGGCCCCCATGCACCGAGGTCCGGCCGGCGCGGGCACGCTCAACGGCCTGCTACAGCAGGCCATTACACCCGGCCGCCCTGATCTGCCGGAGAAGCGGCTCGGCGGCCGGGTCTTCCGGATCGGCGACAAGGTCACCCAGATCCGCAACAACTACGACAAGGGGGAGAACGGCGTCTTCAACGGCACGGTCGGCGTGGTCACCTCGCTCCAGCTCGACGAACAGCGCCTGACGGTCCTGACGGACGAGGACGAGGAGATTCCGTACGACTTCGACGAGCTGGACGAGTTGGCCCACGCATATGCCGTCACCATCCACCGTTCCCAGGGCAGCGAGTACCCCGCCGTGGTGATCCCGGTCACCACCGGTGCCTGGATGATGCTCCAGCGGAATCTGCTGTACACGGCGGTCACCCGGGCCAAGAAGCTCGTCGTGCTGGTCGGCTCCCGCAAGGCGATAGGTCAGGCGGTGCGCACCGTCTCCGCGGGCCGCCGCTTCACCGCACTCGACCATCGGCTCAGCGGCGGCTGACCCGCCCCCGGCCGCTCGGGTGGAGACGCCCGCCGCCCCGCCGGGGGAGACGGCGCGCCGGCACTCGGCCGGCCGGGGGAAGCGCCTTGGTTCCGGGGTGGGAAATGACACCCCGACTTCCGGAATCGGGGCGAACGGGGCAGGATGAGCAGGTTGGCGGCACTGAGTGCCGCCAATAGGCCCAACGGTCGACCCCGAGTGCACTCTCCTGAGCCAAATGGGGGATGGTAGAGACAGTCAGGGCACCTCGAAGAAGAGGCACTACGTCGGTGAGGGATGACGTGAGCGACAACTCTGTAGTACTGCGGTACGCGGACGGTGAGTACACCTACCCGGTGACTGATAGCACCGTCGGTGACAAGGGCTTCGACATCGGGAAGCTCCGAGCCCAGACCGGTCTGGTGACCCTGGACAGCGGCTATGGCAATACAGCCGCTTATAAATCCGCGATCACCTACCTCGACGGCGAGCGGGGCATCCTTCGCTACCGCGGCTACCCGATTGAACAGCTGGCCGAGCGCTCCTCTTTCACCGAGGTGGCCTACCTGCTGATCAACGGCGAGCTTCCGACGGTGGACGAGCTGTCCGCCTTCAAGGGGGAGATCACCCAGCACACGCTGCTCCACGAGGACGTCAAGCGGTTCTTCGACGGCTTCCCGCGTGACGCGCACCCGATGGCCATGCTGTCCTCCGTGGTCAGCGCGCTGTCCACGTTCTACCAGGACAGCCACAACCCGTTCGACGAGAAGCAGCGCCACCTCTCCACGATCCGGCTGCTCGCCAAGCTGCCCACGATCGCGGCGTACGCGTACAAGAAGTCGATCGGCCACCCCTTCGTCTACCCGCGCAACGACCTCGGGTACGTGGAGAACTTCCTGCGGATGACCTTCTCGGTCCCCGCGCAGGAGTACGACCTGGACCCGGTCGTGGTGGCGGCGCTCGACAAGCTGCTGATCCTCCACGCGGACCACGAGCAGAACTGCTCGACCTCCACCGTCCGGCTGGTCGGCTCCTCGCAGGCGAACATGTTCGCCTCGATCTCCGCGGGCATCTCGGCGCTCTGGGGCCCGCTGCACGGCGGCGCCAACCAGTCGGTGCTGGAGATGCTGGAGGGCATCCAGGCGTCCGGCGGTGACGTCGACTCCTTCATCCGCAAGGTGAAGAACAAGGAGGACGGCGTCCGTCTGATGGGCTTCGGCCACCGGGTCTACAAGAACTTCGACCCCCGGGCCCAGATCATCAAGGCGGCGGCGCACGACGTCCTCTCGGCGCTCGGCAAGTCGGACGAACTGCTCGACATCGCCCTGAAGCTGGAAGAGCACGCGCTGTCCGACGACTACTTCGTCGAGCGCAAGCTCTACCCGAACGTCGACTTCTACACGGGCCTGATCTACCGGGCCATGGGCTTCCCGACCGAGATGTTCACCGTGCTCTTCGCGCTCGGCCGGCTGCCCGGCTGGATCGCCCAGTGGCACGAGATGATCAAGGAGCCGGGTTCGCGCATCGGCCGTCCGCGGCAGATCTACACGGGCGTCGTCGAGCGCGACTTCGTCCCGGTCGAGGCCCGCTGACACTCGCTGGACCCCCACCGACCGGTCGGACTGTTCGGCCCGGTCGGTTCGACCAGTTTGACTGACCGGCTCGGTTTCCCCGTCAGGGGGGACCGGCCGGAGAGCTCTCCCCGGGCCGGGGTGCGGCTGTTGTCCGTCCTGGGCCCCGCCGACGCCGGGCGCGGCGCGCGATCTCTCGCGTGCCCGCGCCCCGCATGGCCCGCTGGGCGCGCCCGCGCCCCGTCGCCCGGGTTTCCCCTCGCCTCGCGCCCGCCCGCGCCCCACAGGCGCCCTTGCGCCCCTTTCGCGTGCCGCCCTCGGCGGTCTCCTGCGTGCCCCGCGCGTGGCCCTGTAACTCCTGTGGCTCCAGCGCCTCCCGTGACCACTCACCGGGAACGGCGTAACGCGCGCCGCCCACCAGGGAACGCGCCGCCCACCAGGAAAGACGAAAGCGCCCCGCCGCCGATCCCCCCACGGGTCGACGAACGGGGCGCTTCCCATATCCCCGGAGCGGATTCCCCCCACGGGATCCGGCCGGGCGTCTGGTGTCGCGGTAACACTTCACGCGCGGTCTGCCGGGGTACGTACGCACGGGAGGGCCGCTCAAAGCTCCCCGGGCACGTGCCCCGGCCAACGCTTGCCTGGGATGTCCCCCAAGACATCCCATGAACGTCCCCCAAGACGTTCCTGGCATCGTCCATTTAGACTCACGAAGAGCCTGAATGGTTACCCCCAAATATCTGTGATCTAGGTCTCTTTGTGAAGGTCTTGTGCGTCACATGTAGCCACCGGAAGGCCCGTGGCGACAGGTTGTCCGTCACCACAAAAACGGACGAAATGACCGGGCCGAAATTGGTGATCATGGCGTTGACCAGGCGTGATGCCATGACTGGGATAGTGGCGACGTTTTAGCCGAAGGCCCAGAAAAGATTGCCCTTGAGCGTGCCCGGTGTCCGGCGTACGAGACGAATGACACTGGCGGCGGCGCGGAGTTCGCCGTGTACGGGTGTATAGCAGCCCGTCGGGAGTGCGGCCACGCGCCCGAACCGTTCGTCGCCGTGTCGTCCGTGGCGATCTTCTCGACCGGACGCCGGTCCGTCCGGGCGCCCGTCCGTCCGCCTGCTCGGGCGGACGGACGGATGCGGTCGTCGCCTGCGCCGGACGGCGAGATGTCGCCGGCTTCCGGACGGTGAAGTGGTCACCCGTGCCGGATCGCGAGATGGCTGCTGGTGCCCGGCCGGAAACGGCACCGGGCCGTACGGGGCCAGCGCGCGACTGGTCGGGTACGGCCCGGTGGGTGGGGGCGGCGCCTGCTCAGGCGCGGCCGACCAGCTCGTAGCCGGCCTCGTCCACTGCGCCGCGCACGGCCTCGTCGTCCAGCGGCGCCTCGGAGACCACGGTCACCAGGCCCGTCGACGCGACGGCGGTCACGGCGGTGACGCCGGCGAGGGCGGAGACCTCGGACGAGATGGAGCCCTCGCAGTGGCCGCAGGTCATGCCGGCGACCTGGTAGACGGTGGTGACGCCGCCCTTGGCGCCCTCGTCGGCCGCGTCCGTGCCGCAGGAGCTGCCACCACAGCAACCGGAGGCGGGAGCGGTCTCGGTGATCTCGATCTCGTTCTCGGTCTTCGCGGTCATGTCGTTCTCCTCGTCGGACCTGTGAATACGCCCGTATCGGCGCACTCATGGCGTGCCAGGGGTCTCCGGGGCTGCCGGGACCCTGTGACACCGACTATACAATACCCCTAGGGGGTATCGATTCCCCATCGGGGGTTCCTCGGTGATTTCCAGGTCCGGGTCAGGCTCCCTCGGTGCGCGGTCCGGTGACCGCGCAGCTCCCGTCGGTGGCGAGGAAGATCGGGTCCAGATAGCGGAACATGACGTTCTTGATCTCCTGCGCGTATGCGTCCCGTTCCGCGCCCTCGTGGGCGAGGACCAGATCGAGGCCGGCCTTGAAGAGGGTGAAGGTCGTGTTCGCGATCCGGGACAGGTCGGCGGGCGGGGTCTCGGGCAGATAGCCGCCGATGATCTCCTCGATCCGGGTGAGCAGTCCGGCGTGGATCGCGTGGAACTCCTGGGTGATCTGGCCGGGCGCGTCGGGGCCGTGGATCAGCACGGCGAAGGCCGGGTTCTCGTAGTTGAACGCGAAGAGCGGGTCCAGCACCGCGTCCAGCAGCTCGTTGAGGGGGAGATCGCTGCCGGCGGCCAGGAGGGCGGTGCCGTGGGACTCGCGCCACTGTTCGAGTAGTCGGCCGCCCAGCTCGATGGCGATGGCCTCTTTGTTCGGGAAGAACTGGTAGAGGGTGCCGGGGGAGACGCCCGCCTCGCGGGCGATGGCGTTGGTGCTGGAGGCGCTGTAGCCGGAGCTGGTGAATACGGTCGCGGCGGCGTCGAGCAACTGGGCGATCCGGCGCTCGCCGCGGGCCTGGCGGCGCCGGGGCTTGACAGGGGCCGTGCCGTCGCCGCCGTCGCTGCTCTTGCCGATGTCCGTGCCTGTGCCTGTGCCCGTGTTCGTGCCCGTGTTCGTGTCTGTGGTGGTGGCGCCGGACGGGTGGTCCGGGCTGCGGTGTCCGTGTTCCCCGTGTTCCCCGTGTTCCCCATGTTTCGGGTGGTCCGGCTCCTGCGTGGACGGTCCGGGTGAGGTCGGCTCCGGTGTTCTGGGCTCCGGTGAGGTCGGCTCCGGCACTGCGAAATCCCCAGCTTCCTGGTGCGGTTGACAAACGCGAGTCACCGCTCGCATTCTTGGTTAATGCGAGCGATGGCTCGTGTTTGCCACTCTATGGCAATGGTCGACCCATGCAGCCTGCCCGGAAAAGCCTGCGCATGGGTCAAGGTGAAGGGGACACCGCACCATGTCCGAAGTCAACAGCCCTTCCTCGGGTGCGGGGGAGGCCGGGAGATGGACTCGCTTCGTCACTGCCCGACCGCGGCTCTCGCTGCTCGTCGCGCTGGTGCTCACCGCGCTCGCCGTCTTCGCGGGGAGCGGGGTCGCGGATCGGATGGGCAGTGGGGGATGGACTGACCCGGCCGCCGAGTCCACCTATGCGACCGAGGCGCTGCAGCGGGAGTTCCCCGCCTCCCAGCCGAATCTGCTGCTACTCGTCGATGTTCGCGACGACCGGCCCGGCGCCGCTCCGGGCGGTTCCGCCGGGCGGGTGGGTGTGGACCGTCCGGAGGTCGCTGCCGAGGCGCGGCGGCTGACGGAGCGGCTCACGGCCGAGGACGGCATCACGGGAGTCGGTTCCTACTGGGCGACCCCGTCCCCCGCGCTGCGCTCGGAGGACGGGCGGCAGGCACTGATAGCGGCCCGTATCCAGGGCGACGAGAAGACCACGTCGGAGATCCTGGATCGGATCGCACCCGAGTATCGGGGAGCGCACGGAGCGGTGGAGGTCTCGATCGGCGGCCCCGTGGCCGTGCAGCACGAGATGACGACCATCATCCAGGAAGACCTGCTGCGCGCCGAGCTGATCGCCCTGCCGGTGACCCTGCTGCTGTTGATCATGGTCTTCGGTAGTGCGGTGGCGGCGATGCTGCCGCTGGTGGTCGGTGTCGTCGCGATCCTGGGGACCAATGCGGTGCTCCGTGGGCTCACGGAGTTCACCGATGTCTCGGTCTTCGCCATGAACCTCACCACCGCGTTGGGGCTCGGGCTCGCCATCGACTACGCACTCTTCGTCGTCCGAAGATTCCGGGAAGAGCTGGCCGCGGGCGCCGAGGTGCGGGCCGCCGTGGCGACCACCCTGCGCACCGCGGGACGCACGGTGCTGTTCTCGGCGATGACCGTGGCCGTGTCGCTGGCCGCCATGCTCGTCTTCCCCATGTACTTCCTCCGCTCCTTCGCCTACGCCGGGATCGCGGTGGTGGTGCTGGCCGCCGCCGCCGCGCTGATCCTGCTGCCGGCCGCGCTGATGCTGCTGGGCCACCGAATCAACGCGCTGGATCTGCGCGGCGCCCTCCGACGGCGCCGGTCCAGGGGCGGCACCACGGAGACTGTCACCACCGGTGCCGGCGCCGGGAGCGGTGCCGAGCGTGGTGCCGGCTGGGCCCGCCTCGCCGATCTGGTGATGCGTCGCGCGCCGCTGTTCGCCTTCGGCACCATCGCCGCGCTGCTCCTGCTCGGTCTGCCCTTCCTCGGCGTGAAGTTCGGCACGCCCGACGACCGGCAGCTCCCGTCGACCGCCGAATCCCATGTGGTCCAGCAGCAGATCCGGGACGGCTTCCCCGGCAGCCCCGACGGCAGTATCGAGATCCTCGCGGTCACCAAGGACGGAGCGCCCGGTACGAAGGGTGCGGAGGGCTCCGAAGGCACGGCGGGTGCTGCCGCGGCGGGTTCCCGCACGACCGCCGCCTACGCCGAATACCGGGAGCGGGTCGCCGCACTCCCCGGTGTGCTCAGGGTCGATGGGCCGGTCGTCTCCGGCTCGGCCGCCTATTTCAGCGTGCAGCCCACGGGTGAGGCGGTGGGCGAGAGCGCTCAGCAATTGGTGCATGAGCTGCGTGAGCTGTCGGCACCGTTCGAGACGTCGGTGACCGGTCGCGCCGCCGCGCTGGAGGACTCCAAGTCAGCGATAGCGGACAAGTTGCCGCTGGCGCTCGGGATCATCATCATGGCGACTCTGCTGCTGGTGTTCCTGCTCACCGGCAGCGTGCTGATTCCGCTCCAGGCGGTGGTGCTCAACGCCCTGAGCCTGACAGCCATGTTCGGCGCCCTGGTCTGGGTCTTCCAGGACGGCAATCTCTCCGGACCGCTCGGCTTCACCCCCACCGGGGACATCGAGACGAATCTGCCCGTCCTGATGTTCTGCATCGCCTTCGGCCTCTCCATGGACTACGGCGTCTTCCTGCTCTCGCGGATCAAGGAGGAGCACGACCGGACGCATGACCACGACCGGGCGGTCCGATTCGGGCTTCAGCGCACCGGTGGGCTGATCACCGCGGCGGCCGTGATCCTCGCGGTGGTGATGGTGGCGATCGGCACCTCGCGGGTGACCAACACCAAGATGTTCGGCCTCGGAGTCGCACTGGCCGTGCTGATGGACGCCATGGTGGTGCGCAGTCTGCTGGTCCCGTCGGTGATGAAGCTGATGGGTGCTTGGACCTGGTGGGCACCCGGGCCACTGCGCCGGTTCCATCAGCGGTTCGGGCTGAGCGAGGGGGAGATACCCAAGCCGGCCCCGGTCCCAGGTCCCACTGAGGATCAGAAGCGGGACCAGAAGCGGGATAGGGGCCCCGAGTCGACGCCTGAGTCCGTGGCGCGGGACGAAGCCAGGGTCTGACGGCCGGCCGGGGCGGGCGCAGGCAGGTGCGCGCGGGCCGGCCGGGGAAGCCCCCTCAGCCCCCAGCCCCTCGGTCCTTCCGGCGCCCCGGCGCCGGAAGGACCGAGGGGTACTGGGCAAAGCGGAGTCCCGCGCCCCTCTCGGGGCGCGGGACCGTGGGTGGTGGTGTCGGCGGATCAGTTGGTTCTACGGCCCTTGGCGCCCGGCCGGTTGGCCACCCAGACGCGGATGGTGTCCGCGTACCAGTACGGCTTACCGGCCTCCACGCTGTCGGGTGGAGGGAGAAGCCCGTGCTTGCGGTAGGAGCGGACGGTGTCGGGTTGCACCCGGATGTGAGCAGCGATCTCCTTGTACGACCAGAGCCTTCTGTCCGTCATCTGTCTGGCACCTCCCCGCGGGCGCGACAGCGGCGGCCCCAAGGCCGTCGGGAGAGCTGTCGCACCGACGCTGGCGATCACTGAGCTTGTCCCTCGTTGAACGACTGTGGGGAGGGAGCGCCGTTGCTGTCGACCGGCTGTGACGGAAAACCCGCGTAATGGAGAAATGCGTGATCACCGGGCGACAACTGTGACAGATACGACGGGTAGGTCTCAGGCGCCGCAGGAGTGGAGGAACCGCCGGGTCCGCTGAGCGATCGGGAAGGGCTTGTCGGGCGGACACGGATACATGTCCTGCTCGACGATGGCGAAGAGGTCCACGTCCAGTGCCTGCGCCGCGGCCAGTACGGGTTCCAGCGCGGGCACCCCGGAAGGCGGTTCGCACATCACCCCGCGCCCCACCGCCGGGCCGAACGGCACCTCGTCGGCGATGACCCCGGCGAGGATCTCCGGGTCCACCTGCTTCAGATGGAGATAGCCGATTCGCTCGCCGTAGGTCTCGATCAGCCGGACACTGTCACCGCCGCAGTAGGCGTAGTGCCCGGTGTCGAGGCAGAGCGAGACCAACTCGGGATCGGTGGCGTCGAGGAAGCGGCTGACGTTGTCCTCGCTGTCGATATGGGTGTCGGCGTGCGGATGCACCACGATCCGCAGCCCGTAGTGCTCGCGCACCGCACGCCCCAGCCGCTCCGTCTGGGCGGCCAGATCGCGCCACTGCGCGGGCGTCAGGGTGCTGTCCTCCAGCACCCGGCCGGTCTTGTCGTCGCGCCAGAAGGAGGGAATGACGACCAGGTGGTCCGCGCCCATGGCCCGGGTGAGCGCCGCGATGTCCGCGACATGTGCCCAGGTCTTCTCCCAGACGGCGGGCCCATGGTGCAGTCCGGTGAAGACCGTCCCCGCCGAGACCTTCAGCCCGCGCCTGGCGGTCTCCTCGGCGAGCACGGCGGGATCGCTGGGGAGATATCCGTACGGACCCAGTTCGATCCACTCGTATCCCGCCTCGGCGACCTCGTCGAGGAAGCGCCGCCAGGGGACCTGCCGCGGATCATCGGGAAACCACACCCCCCAGGAGTCGGGGGCCGAGCCGACCCGGATGCGGTTCAGGGAGGGGACGGGGGAGGTCATACGGCCGAGCTTTCCGGCCGTCGCGGAGGGGTGTCAAGCCTTCGTCCGAATGTCAGGACAAAATGTTGACAGGGTTCCCGCGGGAGCACTAGACCTGGGGAGAGCCGGGCGCCGAACCGAAGGGACGGACATGCCGCAGCCGCACGACCCGCAGTCGTACGATCCCCAGCCGCAGGGACCGCAGTCGTCCGATCCCGGGGAGTACGACGTGATCGCCATGGGGCGGATCGGCGTGGATCTGTATCCGCTGCGGACGGGTGTCCCGCTGGCGCTGGTCGACACCTTCGGGAAGTTCCTCGGCGGCTCGGCAACCAATGTCGCAGTCGGCGCGGCCCGGCTCGGCCGCCGTACGGCCGTGATCACCCGTACCGGTCAGGACGCCTTCGGTGACTACCTTCACCAGGCGCTGCGCGAGTTCGGCGTCGATGACCGCTGGGTGACCCCGGTCGCCGCGTACCCCACCCCGGTCACCTTCTGCGAGATCTTCCCCCCGGATGATTTCCCGCTCTACTTCTACCGGCACCCCAAGGCGCCCGACCTGGAGATCCACGAACACGAGCTGGATCCGACGGCGATCCGCGCGGCACGCGTCTTCTGGATGACCGGCACCGGCCTGTGCGCCGAACCGAGCCGGAGCGCCACGCTCGCCGCACTCGGCCACCGGGACCGGGCCGGTATCACCGTCTTCGACCTCGACTGGCGGCCCATGTTCTGGGCGGACCCCGGCACGGCCCGGCCCTACTACCGGGAGGCGCTCGCCCGCGCCACCGTCGCCGTCGGCAATGCGGAGGAGTGCGAGATCGCCACCGGGGAGCGTGAGCCCCTCGCGGCGGCCCGCGCTCTCCTCGCCACCGGGGTCGAACTCGCCGTCGTCAAACAGGGACCCAAGGGAGTCCTCGCCCTCCACCGCGACGGCACCCGGGCCGAGGTCCCCCCGGTCCCCGTCGACGTGGTCAACGGACTCGGCGCCGGTGACGCGTTCGGTGGGGCGCTCTGCCACGGTCTGCTCGCCGGCTGGGAGCTGGAGCGGATCATGCGGTACGCCAACGCGGCCGGCGCGATCGTCGCGTCCCGGCTCGCCTGCTCCAGCGCGATGCCGTACCCGGCCGAGGTCGACCAGGTCCTCGCGGGCGGCCCGGTCCCCCCGTCCCCGACACCCCCGCCGTCGCCCCCGTCCCCACAGCTCCCGGCACCGTCTCCGCAGCCCCTGGCATCGGACCCCGGAGCCGCGTCGTGAGCCGGGTCGACATCGCCGAACTGGTCGGTATCCGCACCCGGCACCCCGAGGCCGTCGCGGAGGCCGCCACCCGTCGCCGTCGCCGCCCCGGCCTCATCGGCCCCAGCGGGCGGTTGATGATCGTCGCCGCCGATCATCCGGCCCGGGGATCACTCGCCGTCGGCGACCGCCGGCTCGCCATGGCCAACCGCCTCGACCTCCTCGAACGACTCTGCCTCGCGCTCTCCCGCCCCGGCGTCGACGGCGTCCTCGCCACCGCCGACATCCTCGACGACCTGCTCCTCCTCGGTGCGCTCGACGACAAGGTCGTCATGGGCTCCATGAACCGCGGTGGCCTCGCGGGCGCGAGCTTCGAACTCGACGACCGCTTCACCGGCCACCGCGCCCAGGACCTCGCCCGACTCGGCTTCGACGCCGGCAAGCTGCTGCTCCGCGTCGACTACCAGGACCCGGCGTCCCTCGACACCCTGTACTCCGCCGCCCGCGCCGTCGACCAGATGGCCGAGCGTCGCCTCCCCGTCTTCATCGAGCCGTTCATCTGCCACCGTGTCGACGGCCGTCTCCGTACCGATCTCGGCGCCGAGGCGGTCACCCGATCCATCGCCATCGCATCCGGACTCGGCGGTACCTCCGCGTACAGCTGGCTGAAGGTCCCCGTCACCGCGAATCCGGACGATATGGCGGCCGTGATGGAGACCTCCACGCTCCCCGCGGTCATCCTGGGCGGTGAGATCGGCGACGATCAGCACGGCGCGTACGAGAAATGGCGCGGGGCGCTCCAACTGCCCACCGTCCAGGGTCTGGTGGTGGGCCGCTCGCTGCTCTACCCGGTCGACGGAGATGTCACCGCCGCCGTGGACACTGCGGTGGGACTGCTGTAGCCGGACGACGGAACGCCCCGGGAAAGACGGATGACGGATGACGGAGAGGCCATGAACGCCGACGGAACCCATCAGCCGGTCGCCACCGACCGGTATCTACCCGCGGGCAGCACCGCCGGAGGACCGTACGCCCTCCGGGTCGACCCCGAGCGCGCGGGCTGGGGCCATTCCGGCCTCCGGGTGCTGGAACTGGGGCCCGGTGCGTCGCACTCCTTGACCACGGAGGACAGTGAGTGGATCGTGCTACCGCTGAACGGCGGCTGCACGGTGCGCACGGACGGCCAACTCTTCGAACTGCGGGGCAGAGAGAGCGTCTTCGGCGGAGTGACGGACTTCGCCTACCTACCGCGTGATGCCCACGCCCAGATCACCTCCGGCGCGGGAGGCCGCTTCGCTTTGGCAGGAGCGAAGTGCGAGCGACGACTCCCCGCTCGCTACGGCCCCGCGCCGGAGGTACCGGTAGAACTGCGCGGCTCCGGCGTCTGCTCGCGCCAGGTCAACAACTTCGCCGCGGCCGACACCTTCGACTGCGACCGGCTGATCGCGGTCGAGGTGCTCACCCCCGGGGGCAACTGGTCCTCGTACCCGCCGCACAAGCACGACGAGCACCGGCCGGGCGTCGAGTCCGAGTTGGAGGAGATCTACTACTTCGAGGTCGACGGCGACGGCGTCGGCTACCACCGGGTCTCCCCGTCCCGTCCGGGCGGCACGGACGTCCTCGCCGAGGTCCGCACCGGGGACACCATCCTCATCCCCGACGGCTGGCACGGCCCGTCCATCGCCGCGCCTGGCCGTGACCTGTACTACCTGAACGTGATGGCGGGGCCCGGCGCGGCCCGTGAGTGGCTGATCAGCGACCACCCGGACCACGGCTGGATCCGCGACACCTGGCCCGCACAACCGGTCGACCCCCGGCTGCCGTTGTACGAGGCGCCGCCCGCCCCCGCGGTCACCCCGTCCCCCGACGCCGAGGAGGGCCACCCATGACAGGGCCACTTCCGCCCGAATCGCCCACGCCCGGAGCACGGACGCCCGCATCACCGGCCTCCGCATCACGGACCCCCCGGTCATCGGCGGCCGGCCGTCGGCTCACCGTCGCCCAGGCGCTGGTCGCGTTCCTCGCCCGCCAGTACACCGAGCGCGACGGACGCCGCCACCGATTGATCAACGCCACCTGGGGCATCTTCGGCCACGGCAATGTCGCCGGACTCGGCCAGGCGCTGCTGGAGTCCGGTACCGGCCCCGACGCGGCGATGCCGTACGTCCAGGGCCGTAATGAACAAGCCATGGTGCACGCAGCCGTCGGCTACGCCCGTCAGTCACGCCGGCTCTCCGCACACGCCGTGACCACCTCCATCGGCCCCGGCGCGACCAATCTCGTCACCGGCGCCGCGCTGGCCACCGTCAACCGGCTGCCCGTCCTCCTGCTGCCCGGCGACGTGTTCGCCACCCGGCCCGCCGACCCCGTACTCCAGCAGCTCGAAGTCCCTTACGCGGGCGATGTATCGGTCAACGACGCACTGCGACCCGTCTCCCGCTACTTCGACCGGGTCACCCGCCCGGAGGCGCTGATCCCGGCCGCGCTGCAGGCGATGCGCGTCCTCACGGATCCCGCGGAGACGGGCGCCGTGACGCTGGCGCTGCCCCAGGACGTGCAGGTCGAGGCGTACGACTGGCCGGAGGAGTTCTTCGCCGATCGGGTGTGGCGCGTGGGCCGCCAGCGCCCCGACACCGATGCGCTGGCGGCGGCGCGGGAGGCGCTGGCCAGCGCAGCCCGCCCGTTGATCGTCGCGGGCGGTGGCGTTCACCACAGCGAGGCCGAGGACGCGCTGCGCGCCTTCGCCGATGCCACCGGCATCCCCGTCGCCGCCACCCAGGCCGGCAAGGGATCCCTCCCGTACGACCATCCCGGCGACATCGGGGGCATCGGCCACACCGGTACGGCGACCGCCGACGAACTCGCCCGCACCGCCGATCTGGTGATCGGGATCGGCACCCGCTGGTCGGACTTCACCACCGCGTCATCGACCCTCTTCCAGAACCCGTCCGTCCGCTTCCTGAACATCAACATCACCTCGTTCGACGCCCACAAGATGTCCGGGATCTCCCTCGTCGGCGACGCCCGCGCGACCCTGGAGGAGCTGGGCGGAGCACCACGCGTCCCGGCGGCGTACGAGGCGGAGTACCGCGCGGGCAAGGAGAGCTGGGAGCGCCGCGTCGACCGCGCGTACGCGACTCCCGACCCGGCCGCCCGTCCCACCCAGGCGCAGGTCCTCGGCCTTCTCGACTCGCTGGTGACCGGCGACGACATCGTGATCAACGCGGCGGGTTCACTCCCCGGCGACCTGCACAAACTGTGGCGCGCCCGCTCGACCGACCAGTACCACGTCGAGTACGGCTACTCCTGCATGGGATACGAGATCCCCGCGGCCATCGGCGTCGGCATGGCCGCCCCGGGCCGGCCCGTCTGGGCGCTCGTCGGCGATGGGACGTATCTGATGAATCCCACCGAGATCGTCACCGCCGTCCAGGAGAACATCCCCGTCACCGTGGTGATCCTCCAGAACCACGGCTACGCCTCGATCGGTGGCCTCTCCGAGTCTGTCGGCGCCGAGGGCTTCGGCACCGCCTACCGCCGCCGCGCCCCGGACGGTACGTACACGGGCCCCCCGCTCCCCGTCGACCTCGCCGCCAACGCCGCCGCGCTCGGGCTGCGGGTGATCCGCGCCCGGACCGTACGTGACCTGCGGGAAGCCCTCGCCGAAGCCCGCGCGGCCGATGTCCCCACAGGTGTCTATGTGGAGACCGAAACGCCAGACACAGTGTCGGGGCCGCCCCCGGCCCAGGCGTGGTGGGATGTTCCGGTGGCACAGACCGCGACCCGTCCGGCCGCGGTCAAGGCCCGGGAGGAGTACGACCGACACGTCGCAGCCCGCCGCCGCCATCTCTGAAGAAGACCGCCAGCTGTGAAGGAGCCGTTCGTCATGACGAAGACCGTCCACCACTGGATCGGTGGCCAGACCGTCGAGGGCACGTCCGGCGACTGGGGCCCGGTCACCGACCCGGCCACCGGTGTGGTCACCACCCGGGTGGCGCTGGCCTCGGCCGACGAGGTCGCGGCGGCCGTCGCCGCGGCGAAGGAGGCGTACGCGAGCTGGGGCATGTCCTCGCTCGCCCAGCGCACCACCGTCCTCTTCCGCTACCGCGCGCTGCTGGACGCCCGCCGCGACGACATCGCCGCGCTGATCACCGCCGAGCACGGCAAGGTGCACTCCGACGCGCTCGGCGAGGTCGCCCGCGGACTGGAGATCGTGGAACTGGCCTGCGGGATCACCACCCAGCTCAAGGGCGAGCTGTCCACCCAGGTCTCCAGCCGGGTCGATGTCTCCTCGATCCGGCAGCCGCTCGGGGTCGTCGCGGGCATCACACCGTTCAACTTCCCGGCGATGGTGCCGATGTGGATGTTCCCGCTGGCCATCGCCTGCGGGAACACCTTCGTCCTCAAGCCGAGCGAGAAGGACCCATCGGCGGCGAACCTGCTCGCGGAGCTGGCCGCCGAGGCCGGACTGCCGCCGGGGGTGCTCAATGTGGTCCACGGCGCCAAGGCGGCGGTGGACGCCCTGCTCACCCACCCGGACGTCGCGGCCGTCTCCTTCGTGGGCTCGACCCCCATCGCCCGCTACATCCACACCACGGCCGCCGCCAACGGCAAACGCGTCCAGGCGCTCGGCGGTGCCAAGAACCACATGCTGGTCCTCCCGGACGCGGACCTGGACGCGGCGGCCGACGCCGCGGTCTCGGCCGCGTACGGTTCCGCCGGCGAGCGGTGCATGGCGATCTCCGCCGTCGTCGCGATCGAGTCGATCGCTGACGAGCTGGTGACGAAGATCCGTGAGCGTGCCGAGAAGATCAGGATCGGACCCGGCACCGACGCGTCGTCCGAGATGGGCCCGCTGATCACCAAGGCCCACCGCGACAAGGTGGCCTCCTATGTGACGGGGGCGGCCGACCAGGGCGCCGAGGTCGTCCTCGACGGCACCGGCTTCACCGTCGACGGGTACGAGGACGGCCACTGGATCGGCCTCTCCCTGCTGGACCGGGTCTCCACCGACTCCGACGCGTACCGCGACGAGATCTTCGGCCCGGTGCTCTGCGTGCTGCGCGCGGAGACCTATGACGAGGCCATCGCGCTCATCAACGGTTCGCCGTACGGCAACGGCACCGCGATCTTCACCCGCGACGGCGGCGCGGCCCGTCGCTTCCAGTTGGAGGTCGAGGCGGGCATGGTCGGAGTGAACGTCCCGATCCCGGTCCCGGTCGGCTACCACTCCTTCGGTGGCTGGAAGGACTCCCTCTTCGGCGACCACCACATCTACGGCAACGACGGTGTGCATTTCTACACCCGCGGCAAGGTCGTCACCACCCGCTGGCCCGACCCCTCGGAGCCGCACTCCGGGGTGGACCTCGGTTTCCCCCGCAACCACTGATCCTTCCGTCCGGCCCCCGGCCCCGGCCCCCGGCCCCCAAAACCCAGGGCCGGGGGCCGGCACCCGGTGGCCGTAATTCGGTGGCCCGTCGTCCGGGCGTCCCGCCACCCTGGTCCCCATGGATGAACCGACGCGCCGTGTCCGTGCGCTCCACACCGAGTCGACGATCACGGTCTACCAGGCGTACAGGCCGGCGCTCGGCCTGCCCGCCGCCCGCGACGGGCGGTTTCCGCCGTCCTGGAAGCGGTCGCGGATGACATGGATTAAGCCGTCCTTCCTCTGGATGATGTACCGCAGCGGCTGGGGACTGAAGGAGGGCCAGGAGACGGTCCTCGCCGTCGAGATCAGCCGGGAGGGGTTCGACTGGGCGCTGCGGAACTCCTGTCTCTCCCACTACGACCGTGACGCGCACACCGACCGTGCCGCCTGGAAGGGGGAGTTGCGCGCATCGCCCGCGCGGGTGCAGTGGGACCCCGAGCGCGATCTGCGGCTCCAGGCCCTGCCGTACCGCTCGCTCCAGCTCGGTCTCGCCGGGGAGGCTTCGCGGCGGTACGCGGACGAGTGGACGGTCTCGATCCGCGACGTGACACCGCTGGCGCACCGGATCCACGCGCTGGTACGGGCCGGAGAGCCGGCCGCCGCGGCGGCGCTGCTGCCCGAGGAACGGCCCTACCCCGCGCCCTCCCAGTCCCCTGCCGTGTCGGCGGAGGTGCCGTTCCCCGAGACGCCGCCGGTGAAGGTCCCGTAACTCCGGGGTGTCGTCGGCAGCGGCACCGCCGACCGGGGAGGTGTGCGAAACCGGGCACCAGCAGGGTTCCCTGTACCGGAGGGGCGGGGCGGCGGCGAGTCTCCCGGCCACCCCCGGCGATCGAGTGTCAGGGGCCGTCTACCACGTCGGTTGTACGCCGGGCGGTGCGGCTACTCCCCGGGGAGACGGCCGGGGTCCCCCTGACGGCAGCCGAGACCACACAGGCGATCCGCTTAGGGTTTCACCTATGCAGATCCGACTACCCCGACCCCGCCGGCGCGGCCGATGGCTCGCAGGTGCGGCCGCCGTCGCCGTCCTGGTGGGCGCGGGCACCTGGACCGCCGTCGCCGACGACAGCGCCCCTGCCGTGCACCGCGAGGACCAGGTGCGCACCATGCCCGGAGCGAAGATCGACACCTCCTGGTTCACGGCGGGCGACAAGGACGAACGCCGGCCGGCCGTGCTCCTCGGGCACGGTTTCGGTGGCAGCAAGGACGATGTACGCGACCAGGCCGAGAAACTGGCCCGGGACGGCTACGCCGTACTGACCTGGTCCGCCCGCGGCTTCGGCCAGTCCACCGGACAGATCGGGCTCAACGACCCCGACTTCGAGGTCAAGGACGTCTCCCGGCTGATCGACTGGCTCGCCGGGCGTCCCGAGGTGCGGCTCGACGCCGACGGTGATCCGCGGGTCGGCATCGCCGGTGGCTCCTACGGCGGCGCGATCTCCCTGCTGGCAGCCGGTCACGACAAGCGGGTCGACGCCATCGCCCCCTCGATCACCTACTGGAACCTGGCCGACGCCCTGTTCCCCGACGGTGTCTTCAAGAAGCTCTGGGCCGGCATCTTCTTCTCCACCAGCTCGACCGACGCGGCCGGCCCGGGCGCGGAAGCCCCCGTGGACGCCCCGGCCGGGAACACGCCGGCCGACGGCGGCGCCCCCGGCGGCCGGCCGGGCACCACGGCCCCCGGCACCGGGGGCCCCGCGAACCCCGCAGGCTGTGGCCGCTTCCAGCCCGTGCTCTGCGCCATGTACGAGCGCGTCGCCGTCGCCGGGAAGCCCGACGCCGCGGCCCGTCAACTGCTGGAGCGCCGAAGCCCCTCCGCCGTCGGCGACCGCATCACCACGCCCACCCTGATCGTGCAGGGCCAGTCCGACTCGCTCTTCCCGCTCTCCCACGCCGATGCCATGGCCCGGCAGATCAGCGCCAACGGCGCACCCGTCTCCGTCGACTGGATCGCCGGCGGCCACGACGGCGGGGACCGCGAGGCCGACCGGATCGAGAGCCGAATCACCTCCTGGTTCGACCGGTATCTGAAGCAGGACAAGGGCGCCGACACCGGACCCGCCTTCCGCGTCAGCCGCACCGGAGGCGTCGACTCCACCGATGGCCAGGCCCGGCTCCGTGGCGCGACCGGCAACCGCTATCCGGGTCTCGACAGTGGCCCCCGGCCGATTGCGCTCACCGGCCGCGAACAGAGCTTCTCCAATCCGGCCGGCGCCACCCCGCCCGCCATCTCCGCCGTCCCCGGCCTCAGCGGCGGACTCGGACAGTTCTCCTCCCTCGGGGTCGGACTCTCCCTCGACTTCCCCGGCCAGCACGCGCGCTTCGAGTCCAAACCCCTCCGGGAACCCCTGCGGATCACCGGATCACCGACCGCGCGCGTCAAGGTCACCTCCAGCACCGGCGCGGCAGTCCTCTTCGCCAAGGTGTACGACGTCGGCCCGGATGGTCGCGGACAGGTACTCCCCTCCCAACTCGTCGCCCCGATCCGGGTCGACGGAGCCCAGCGGGGCAAGGAGATCACCCTGACCCTGCCCGCCGTGGACCACGAGGTCGACGCCGGACACCGACTGCGTCTCGTCCTCTCCGCCACCGACCTCGGCTACGCCTCCCCGCCCGCCCCGGCCCGCTACACCGTCGCCCTCGCCGGCGACACCTCGCTGGGCGTGCCCACCGCGCCATCCGTCCGGACCGAGGGCGCCGGACTGCCCTGGTGGACCTGGGCGCTCCCCGCCGGGAGCGCGCTGGTCGCCGCCGTGCTGCTGTTCACCGCCCGCCGACGAGTCGCCGCCCCGGCACCCGAACCCGAACTCGCCGAGGTCCCACTGGAGATCACGGGCCTGACCAAGCGGTACGCCAAATCGACCGACCGCTACGCCGTCCAGGACCTCTCCTTCCGGGTCGAGAAGGGCCAGGTCCTCGGTCTCCTCGGCCCCAACGGTGCCGGCAAGACCACTACCCTTCGTATGTTGATGGGACTCATCCGCCCCGACCAGGGCGAGATCCGGGTCTTCGGCCACGCCATCCGTCCGGGCGCGCCGGTGCTCTCCCGGGTCGGCGCGTTCGTCGAGGGCGCTGGTTTCCTGCCGCATCTCTCCGGGCGCGAGAACCTGGAGCTGTACTGGCGGGCCACCGGGCGCCCCGACGGTGACGCCTTCATCGAGGAGGCCCTGGAGATCGCGGGCCTCGGTGAAGCGCTCGCCCGCGCCGTCCGCACCTACTCACAGGGAATGCGGCAGCGGCTGGCCATCGCGCAGGCGATGCTCGGTATGCCGGATCTGCTGATCCTTGACGAGCCGACGAACGGACTCGACCCGCCGCAGATCCGCGAAATGCGCGACGTGATGATCCGGTACGCGGCTGCTGGCCGGACGGTCATCGTCTCCAGTCACCTCCTGTCCGAGGTCGAACAGACCTGTACCCATCTGGTGGTCATGGACCGGGGCCGGCTGGTGCAGGCGGGACCGGTCGCGGAGATCACGGGCGAGAGCGACACCCTGCTGGTCACCACCGCCACCGACGTCCCCGCGCCGGTCGTCGAGAAGATCGGCGCACTGCCGGGGATCGGATCGGCCACCCGCGTGGACGACGGCCTGCTGGTACGTCTCGACGGGGCCACCGCCACCGACATGATCGGTGAACTCGTCCGGCTGGATGTGCCACTGACCGGCGTCGGACCGCACCGCCGCCTTGAGGACGCCTTCCTCACCCTGATCGGAGGATCCGCATGAGCACGCTGGTCGACTCGGCCCCCGGCTACCGCCCCGGCCGCACCCTGCCCCTGCGGGTGGAGGCGATCCGGCAGCTCAAACGGCGCCGCACCATGGTGATGGCCGGGATACTGGCTGCCCTGCCGCTGGTGCTGATCGTCGCCTTCGCCATCGGCGGCACCCCCGGTGACGGAGAGGTCGACGGTCGCGTCACCCTGATGGACACGGCCACCGCGTCGGGCATCAACTTCGTCGCCACCTGCCTCTTCGCCTCGGCGGGCTTTCTGCTGGTGGTGCCGGTGGCCCTCTTCCACGGGGACACGGTCGCCTCGGAGGCCAACTGGTCGTCGCTGCGCTATCTGCTGGCCGCGCCCGTCCCGCGCGCCCGGCTCCTCTGGTCCAAGCTGGCGGTGGCCCTCGGCTTCAGCGCCGCCGCGATGGTGCTGCTGCCGCTGATCGCACTGATCGCGGGCACGATCGCCTATGGCTGGGGGCCGCTGAAGCTGCCTACGGGTGGCTCCCTCGCCACCGCCGAGACCCTGCCCCGGCTGGCCCTGGTCATCGTCTTCATCTTCCTCTCCCAACTGGTCACCGCGGGGCTCGCCTTCTGGCTCTCCACCAAGACCGACGCCCCGCTGGGCGCGGTGGGCGGAGCGGTCGGACTGACGATCGTCGGCAATGTGCTGGACGCGGTCACCGCGCTCGGCGACTGGCGCGAGGTGCTACCCGCGCACTGGCAGTTCGCCTGGATCGACGCCCTCCAGCCACAACTGGAGTGGACCGGCATGGTGAAGGGCGCGGCGGTCTCGGTGAGCTTCGCCCTGGTGCTCTTCGCGCTCGCCTTCCGGAACTTCTCCCGCAAGGACATCGTGTCCTAGTCGGCCGAAACCCCGCGGTGAGACCCTGCGGGACGCGCTAGATCCACCCTCGACGAGCCGCTTCCGCGCCAGCCCGGAAGCGGCTCGTCGTGCCCAGGGCCGCGAGCAACTGACCCACCCGACGGCTGTAGGTGCGTCCGGATATCTTCAGCTTGAGCGCCGCGGCGTCGTCCGTCAGCCCCGCCATGATGGCGTCGAGCACCGGCTTGAGATGGTCGGGCAGCGCGCCGGGCAGGGTGTGCTCGGCCACCTCGTCACCCGACTCCCACCAGACCTGATGGACACGGACGAAGGCATGGACGATCACCGGGTCCCGGATCAACAGCACGCCGTTGTAGTGCAGGTCGAGATCGAGCGGGACGATCGCGACCGAGCGGTCCGCGACGACTATCTTGAACGGGATGGCGTCCGTCACCCGGGCCTCACCGGCACAGCGCCACGGCTCCCGGAGATGGGCCAGGCCGTGCCGTGGCGCGATACGACGGACCGTCGTGATCCGCGCGGCGGCCGTGCGCACGCATGCGCCCGCGAATCTCAGAAAGGACTCCGGAAGCCCCTGGCCGATCGCGCCGGCCGGATCGTCGAAGCTGAGAAGCTCATGACGGGCCGAACCGACCAGACGTGTCAGGGCCGCTCTGACATGGGCCACCCCATGAATCCGCTGTCCCGGCAGCTCACGCGGAACCGTCCGCGACACCTCGCGGCCGAGCGTTGAGCCCGGAACCACCCCCACTGGCATGACACACCATCCCCCCGGTGTTTTGCGCCGCCACACGGCCGTCCCCCCGGATCCGTGCGCGTACTCCATGTACGCATACGACCCCGCACCGTGACAAGGCCCTGATCGGGGGGTGGCGAGTCCTTGCCACTCCGGGGTTCCGGCCGTCGAGCTGGGGCAGGCTGAAGGCAGGAGGACGGGCCCCACCGCGAGGAGCCCGACCCCGAGCGGCGCGGGCAAACCGCGGGGTAACGCCCGCCGCCCGTCGCCGTATTGAGACCCCGTCGTTTTAAGGCCCTGCCGCCTTGGGGGCCCGCCGCATTCAGACCCTGCCGCGTTGAGGCGTTGCCGCATCGAGATGTTTCCGCAACTGCTTCGACGGCTCCCGCGGGCCGCCTCGGACGTCACATCCACACATGCTGACGCCCCAGGGGAGTCCGATGAAGCTCCAACCCATGCTCCAAACCGTGCTCCGTACCCGGTTCCGGTTCCGGTTCCGCAGATACACCGACGCCACCGCCCCAGCGGCGACGCGCACCGGTGAGGCGATGTCCGGCGACGGCCGGCCACGCGCCCGTACCCGCAGATCGGGTGCCCCCGCGGGGATCCGTCGGGGAGCGGTCGCCGCCGTGCTGGCCGGTGGGGTGCTGCTCACCGCCGGCTGTAGTTCCGACAGCCAGAGCGGTCGTCAATCGACCCATGACGCAGAGGACGGGATACCCGGTGACACCAGGGAAGACAGGAATCCAACTCCCGCGAGGCAGGGGAGCGGTGGCTCCTTCAGCGCGGGCTCGGGGGGCTCGGGGGGCTTGGCCGGTCCGGCGGGTCCCGAGGGTTACAGTGCGGCGGAGCGGCGGGACGGCCCGTGGAAGACCAGGGCCCCCGACTATCTCTCGACCTTCGCGCTCGATGTGGACACCGCCTCCTACGGCTACGCCCGGCGGACCCTGGCCGACGGCAAGAAGCCCGATCCCGCGAATATCCGGCCGGAGGAATTCGTCAACAGCTTCCGTCAGGACTATCCGAGGCCCACGGGTGACGGCTTCTCGGTAACCGTGGACGGGGCCCGTCCGGGCGCCTCCGACGGCGAGATCCGGGGCGAGGTCGGCGGTGCGGACGAGGGCGGCGACACCTGGTCCCTCGTGCGGGTCGGGCTCTCCACCAAGCCATCGGACCGTACGGGCGAACGCCCACCCGCCGCGCTCACCTTCGTCGTCGATGTCTCCGGGTCCATGGCCGAGCCGGGCAGGCTCGACCTGGTCAAGGAGTCGCTCCGGATCCTCACCGGCGAGCTGCGCGACGACGACTCCATCGCCCTGGTCACCTTCAGCGACACGGCCACCACCCGGCTGCCGATGACCCGGGTCGACCGTGGGCGCGATCGGATCCGGAAGGTGATCGAGGAGCTGGAGCCGGACGACTCCACCAATGTCGGCGCGGGCGTTCGCACCGGTTACGCGGAGGCGGTCGAGGGCCGTCGGGCCGGGGCCACCAACCGGGTCGTCCTGCTCTCCGACGCTCTCGCCAACACCGGGGAGACCGATGCCGAAGCGATCCTCAACCGTATCGACGACGCCCGGCGCACCCACGGCATCACGCTCTTCGGCGTGGGCGTCGGCAGTAAGTACGGAGACGCGTTCATGGAGCGTCTCGCCGATCAGGGCGACGGGCACACCACCTATGTGTCCACCGTCGAGCAGGCCCGGAAGGTCTTCCGCGACCAGCTCCCGGCCCATGTCGAGGTGCGGGCACGGGACGCCAAGGCGCAGGTGGCCTTCGACTCGACGAACGTGCGGCAGTTCCGGCTCATCGGATACGAGAACCGGGCCGTGGCGGACGAGGACTTCCGCGACGACCGGGTGGACGGCGGCGAGGTGGGCCCCGGCCACACAGTGACGGCGCTGTACGCCGTGCGGATGCGGGAGGGCGCGACCGGCCATGTGGCGACGGCGACCGTGCGGTGGCTCGACCCCGCCACCCGGGCACCGCACGAGCGATCGGGATCGATCGGGGCGAGCGCGGTCGACGGCGGACTGTGGCAGGGGGCGTCCAACCGGTTCCAGGTGACGGCGGTCGCGGCGTACTTCGCCGATCGCCTGCGCGGCGGCTCGGTACCGGGAGCGCCGGAGCTGGGAGAGCTGGCCGAGCGAGCGAGGGAGCTGGCGGACGAGACGGAGGACGACGCGGTGCGGCAACTGGCCGAATCGATCGAGCAGGCGCGGAGCCTACAGGGCTGAGCCAGCGGGGAGGGCGGGGGAATGGTCGCGGACGGCGTGTCCGGACGGCTGCGGTGATCGTCTCGGCCCGTCATGATGTGCGGTATGGCGACCGTTCTCCTCGCTCTCGCGATCATCTCGACCGGTCTGTACGCGGGTTTCATGCTCTCGTTCCAGACCGCGATCATGCCGGCTCTCGCCCGGCTCGACGACGATCATTTCCTGGCGGCCATGCGCCGTGTCAACGAGGTCGTGCCGCGGCCCCTGTTCCTGCTGACGTTCTTCTCGATCATCGTGTTTCCGGCCGTGTCCCTCGCGGTACCGGTGGACGGCCGCTCCGACACCCAGCGGTGGCTGCTCGTCGCGGGCCTGGCCTGTTCGGTGATCAATCACCTCGTCACCGTGGCCGGCAATGTCCCACTGAACAACGCCCTCGCTGCGTCGGAGAGGGCATCGGAGGAGGCATCGAAGAGGGCGCCGGAACAGAGTGGGCGGAGTGAGGGAAGCAGGGGGAGTGAGCGGGCCGGGGAGTCGGTGAGTGAGGTTCCGGGAGAGCGGGGAGCGCAGTCCGGTAGGGCCGGGGCCGATCGTGCGGCGCGGATGGCCTTCGAGCCCCGCTGGAACCGACTCCACCTCATCCGCACCCTGTTCACCCTCGCCGCCTTCGCGCTGGTGGTCAGTTCCGCGCTGTAGTGACGGTGCAGAGCCCCACCGACTGCTCGCCCCGCTGAGTCCGTGCCGCCGCGCCCTGAGCGGGAGTCCCTGCGTACCGGTCGAGTACCGGTCAGCGTCGGCGGCGCGCGATGGTGATGATCTCCGTGGAGGTGGCGCCGACGGGGGAGCGGTCCCACTCCCCGTACTGCGCCTCGATCTCCAGTCCGGCCCCGGCGAGGAACGACGAGAGACCGTCCACGTCGAGGAATCGGAGCGTGCTCCGGCTCACCCGGGACCGTTCCCAGTCCGGGCTGGAGTAGGTGTGGGAGAACGAGACGGTGTCCCCGGCCGGGGGATCGACCTGGAGGGTGACCCGTACCAGGGCGCCCGACGCGTCCCTGACCTCGGCGTCGTAGGTGCCGTCGGCCACCCAGGACTCCCACGCCCGCGCCGCCGGGTCACGCGCCTCGAAGGCGAAGCGGCCTCCGTCACTCAGTGCGGTGCCGATCGCGGTCAGCGCCGTGCGCAGTTCGTCATCGGTCACTAGCTCCTGGAAGGCGTGGCCCGACATCACGATGAGGTCGAACTCCCCCTCCGCGTCGATGTCGGACGCGGAGCCGAGGGTCCATTCGATGTCCGTACGGTGCCGCGCCTGGGCCAGCATTCCCGCACCGGGATCGATGCCGGCCAGGCGCCCGGTGTGCCCGGCGTCGCGGGCCAGTTGCAGCAGGGTCCCCGTACCGCAGCCGACGTCGAGCACGGAGCCGGCGGACATGATCATCGGGAGGTAGAAGCCGAAGTCGGATCTGTCGTCGGTCGGGGAGAGGGAGTCGTACAGCGCGGCGAGAGCGGGATCGGAGAACGCGTGGTCGACCATGGCGCCAGCCTGCCAGCCCGGTGCACCCGCCTCAACGCGATATCCAGCGGATGCCGCGAGCCTCCGGAGGTCGTGAGCCTCCGGAGGTCGCGGAAGACTCCGGAGGTCGTGAGTGTCAGGAGGTCGCGGAAGGCTCCGGAGGGTTTCCGGGGGAGGGAGGGTTCAGGTGGATGGGAAGGGTCCGGGGGCGGGAAGGCTTCGGGGGACGAGCGGGCGGACCTGTTCCGCGGTGAAGCGGATGAACCCCTCCGGATCGGGGTCGTCGGCGGTGGGCTGGAGGACCACCGTGTCGGCCCCCGCGTCGGCGAGCCGCTGGACCGCCTCGGCGACCGCCGCGGCGTCCCCGGCGACCCCGAGCCCGGTCGGGTCGCCGCCCCACCTGCCGAGTTCGGCCGCTAGCCGGGCGGCAGCGTCCGGTCCGGTGGCCGCGTGAAGATAGACGACCACCGGGTGGGGACCCGTACGGCCGGCCGCCGCACGGCCCTCCTCGATGAGCAGCCGGGCCGCGCGGACGCCGTCGGCCGACACGCTGGCGTCGAGGATGGTCCCGTCGGCCGCTTCGCCGGTCAGTCGCAGCGAACGCGGTCCGAGCGCCCCGGCGAGTACCGGGGGCGCGGTCGTCGGCGGCCAGTCGAGAGCGACGGCGTCGAGCCGCACATAGCGCCCCTCCGTGGTGACCCGTTCGCCGCGCAACAGTGCCCGTAGCGCGGCCAGATACTCACGCAACAGCGTGACGGGCGACTCGACCCGCGCGCCGACCTGCCCCATCCAGTCCTGGACGCCATGCCCCACCCCCAGGACGACCCGGGCCGGGAACAGCCGGTCCATGGTGGCGGCTTCCATGCCGGTCAGCGCGACGTTCCGCAGGGGCACCGGCAGCAGCCCGACGCCGACGCGCAGCCGTTCGGTCCAGGCGAGCGCGGCGGCGGCGCTCGCGATACCGCTCTCCAGGAAGCAGTCCTCCCAGAGCCACAGCTCCTCAAGTCCGGCGTCGTCGGCGGCGCGTGCGATGGCGCGCAGCCGCTCAGGGGGAAGCTGGGGACGGAAGACGGCGCCGAGATCGGTCATGCGTCCTTCCTACCGTCCGTCGCCGGGGTGCGACAACGGCCATTCGGCTCTCGCCGTCCGGTCCGGCACGCTCCCGAAGCCCGCCGGGTCAGTCGCGCGCGGGCCCCACCCCCAGGGTGATCACGTCGTAGTGGGAGTAACTGTTGAGGTCATCGGTGCGGCACAGGGTGACCCGGAGCCCCGCGAGGTGCCAGCTCTCCGTGTACTCGTCCAGCTCTCCCTCGGTGACCTCCAGCGGCTCCCCGAGTTCGGCTCTGATCAGTGCTCCGATACGGCGGTACTCGGCGTGGAAGTCCGCCCGCGCCGCGTCGGGGAGCCGGGCCCAGTCGTCGCCGTACTGGCCGTCGAGTTCGTCCTCGTCGTCCGGATCCGCGTCCGCCGGCTCTTCGCCGAACGCCGGCCAGAACAGCGCGCACGGCAGTCGGACGTACGAGGAGTGGTCCTCCGGCCCGGTGGGGCCGCCGCCCAACTCGATCCGCCATCCGACACGTTCGTCCCCGGGAGCCCGCCCGAAGAAGTGCGGGGAGCCGGGGCCGCCGCCCCACTCCACGACCACGCCCCCGGATTCGTCGGCGGGCCGGGCCCACCCGTACGACACCAACGCCCTTTCGATCGTGGACCGTTCCCATTGTCCTTCGGCGAGTTCGATCATTCGTCGGACCTGTACCGCGCCCACCCGCAGGGTCTTCAACGTCATGGCCGGACAGTAGCGAGCACCGGTGACATCCGGCCGGGTCGTCGCCTCGGAACCCTCGCTCACAGGCGGCCCGCGCCCCCGCAGGCGTACGCCCCCCGGGGCGCGGGCCGGAACGCGACGGGCCCAGGGGCACGTCCACGGAGAGGGGCCGGGCGTGCGGGGCCGGGCGTGCGGGACGGGACCGGGCCGTTCGGGTGCCGGGGGTGTGGGACCGGGCCGTACGGGGCCAGGAGTACGCGGGCCTATGGCGAGACCCCTCGCCGGTGGGGCGGCCCTCGGATCATCGATTTGCGCGACCCCTGGTTCATGCGGCCCCTTGATCCATACAACCTCTGATTCATGGGTCCAATCGAGTGATATGTCGGAGGAGCCCGGTATGTGCTTAGAAGGGGCACAATCGAAGGAGGGGGTGCGGTATCTCCCGTCCGGAAGGTGATCAGATGGCAGCGACCCGGCGCCGGTCCCGATATGCCCCGGATCATGGACTCACCACCCGCATGGTGACGACGATGTTCCTGATAGGGCTGCTGTATGTCGTTTTCGTGGGCGTTCTGCTGGCGCTGGTACGCGGCGCCTGGCCGGTCATCCTGCTGATCGCGGGCGGTCTCTTCATCGCGCAGTTCTGGTTCAGCGACAAGATCGCGGCCCATGGCATGGGCGCGCGCGAGGTCACCCCCGAACAGGCACCCGAGCTGCACGGAGCGGTGGACCGCATCTGCGCACTCGCCGATATGCCCAAACCGAGAGTCGCCATCGCCGACAGTGACGTACCGAACGCCTTCGCCACCGGTCGTAGCCAGAAGACTGCCCTGGTCTGTGCCACCACCGGTCTGCTCCGCAGGCTGGAGCCCGAGGAACTGGAAGGGGTGCTGGCGCACGAGCTGTCACACGTCGCCCACCGTGATGTGGCGGTCATGACCATCGCATCGTTCCTCGGTGTGCTCGCCGGTGTGATGACCCGGGTCGCCCTCTGGGGCGGTCTGGGCCGGGCGGGGCGCGGGAACAGCAACACGGCCCTCGCCGTCGTGCTGATCCCCCTGGTGAGCGCGGTCGTCTACGTGATCAGTTTTCTGCTCACCAGGCTGCTGTCCCGGTACCGGGAACTCTCCGCCGACCGGGCCGCCGCCCTGCTGACGGGTCGCCCGTCCGCGCTCGCCGCCGCGCTGACCAAGGTGACCGGGGACATGGCCCGGATTCCGACCCAGGACCTGCGGAAGGCGGAGCCGTACAACGCCTTCTGGTTCGCCCCGGCGTTCTCCTCCCGGGAGAGCCTCAGCCGGTTGCTGTCCTCGCACCCGACGCTGGAGCAGCGGCTGGAGCAGCTCGGCCGGATCTCCACCCAGCTCTCCCGCCCGTGATGCGCCGGCTGTGTGGACCAGCGCCTCGCGTCCCCCGCCCCCACCCCCGCCCCCGGATCCGTTCGCGCCGGGCGGGAGTACGGGCGGGGATACGGGCCACGGGCAGGGGGCGCGGGCGGGGGACCCATGGCGCTTGACCTGATCTGAACGCGACATCCGAGGAGGCACACCGGTGGGATTCCTCGACACGATCCTCGGGCGCGGTAAGCCCGTACGGCCCGATCTCGATCAACTCTTCGGGCTGCCGGCGGCGGCGATCACCCTCCAGGCGGGGGCCGGTTTCGCTCCCACCGGGGTGGGCTCGGTCTGCTTCGCGAGCGTCGAGGGCGGTGCGTTCGCCCAGCTCCAGCGGGACGTACGGGAATTGCTGGACGCGGACACCGGCCGCGGCGGCATCCCGGTCGAGTTCAGCAGGGACGCGTACGGCTACACCTGGCTGCTCGCCCGTCAGCCCGCGTCCGACACGGCATCGCTCGTCAACGATCTGCACGCGGTCAACACCCTGCTCCAGGACGGCGGATTCGGACCCCAACTGCTCTGCTCGCTGATCGTCTTCCGGGAGGCGGCCGGGGAACGGACCCTGGCGCTGGTCTACCTCTACAAACGCGGCACGTTCTATCCGTTCGTGCCGCTGCCGGGGGCCACGGAGCGACGGGACAACGCCCTGGAGCTACAGATCCGGACCCTGCTCGCCGACGATGTGCGGATGGAGGAGGACCTGGCCCGCTGGTTCCCGGTCTGGGGCGCGCCGGGCCTCACGGGGGAAGCGGATTAGCGGTACGGGGCGGTACGGAGCGGGGCGGATACCGGGGGCCCGATACGGGTGCGCCGGGAAGCCGCCGTGTCCTAGGTTGGGTGATCGCCCGCCGTACCGCATTGCCCCAGGAGGAGCCGCATGGCCGACCGTGACCCCCGGCACCTCTCCGCCGAAGAGCTGCGGGCCCGGATCGACACGACCAAGCCGCACTCCGCGCGCTTCTGGAACTACTTCGTCGGAGGCAAGGACCACTACCCGGTGGACCGGGCACTGGGGGACCAGATCAAGGGGATATTCCCCGGGCTGGTCGATGTGGCGCAGACCAGCCGCCTCTTCCTGGGCCGGGCGGTCACCCGGCTCGCCCGCGAGGAGGGCGTCCGGCACTTCCTCGACATCGGCACCGGACTTCCGACGGCCGACAACACCCATGAGGTCGCCCAGCGTGTGGCACCGGACGCGCACATCGTCTACGTGGACAATGACCCGCTCGTCCTGGCCCATGCGCGCGCCCTGCTGACCAGCACGCCCGAGGGAAACACGGCCTATATGGACGCCGATCTCTATGAGCCCGACGCCATCTTGGAGGCCGCCGCGCCCCTCCTGGAGGCGGCGCGGCCCGTCGCCCTGATGCTGCTGAACGTCCTGGGGCATGTCGCCGAGTACGAGCAGGCGCGGGAACTGGTGTCGCGGCTCATGGCTGGTCTGCCGAGCGGGAGCTATCTGGTGATCAGCGACAGCACCGCCACCAGCGCGGGCATGGTCGCGGCCTCGGAGGCGTACAACCTGAGCGGAGCGGTCCCGTACTACGTACGTGAGGTCGCGGAGATAGCGGGCTTCTTCGATGGTCTGGAACTGCTCGATCCGGGTATCACCGAGGTGACGCGATGGCGCGCGGAGCCCGGCGAGCAGCCGGAGACGATGGCCGCCGTCGACGCCTACTGCGGGGTGGGTCGCAAGCCGTAGCGCCGGCCGGGGGAGACTCGGGTAGTCCCATGCCCCCCACCGGCACCGGAGGAAGTCCCACGGACACCATGGACACGGGGTCTCTCATCCTCCCGTTGCCACGATTCCTCCCGTTGCCATGATCCGTGCCCCCCGAGAACGGAACCACCATGAACACCTGGATCACCCGCCCCGAGACTCCCGAGGACATCGCCGCGATCCACGAGATCAATGCGACCGCGTTCGACACCCCCGCTGAGGCGGAGCTGGTGGACGCCCTGCGCAGGGACCCCGACGCGTGGATCGACGGACTCTCCTTGGTGGCCCAGGCGCCCGACGGCAGCCTCGCCGCGCACGCCCTGCTCACCCGCTGTCATGTGGACGGCAAGCCCGCGCTGGCCCTTGCGCCGTGCGCGGTCCGCCCGGCCCACCAGCGCCAGGGAGCGGGTTCCGCTGTCATCCGGGCCGCGCTCGAAGCCGCCCGTACGGCGGGGGAGAGCCTGGTCCTGGTCCTCGGGCACGCCGACTACTACCCGAAGTTCGGCTTCGAGCCCGCCTCCCGCTGGGGCATCCGGGCGCCGTTCGAGGTGCCCGACGAGGCGATGATGGCGCTCGTGCTGGACACCGGGCGGCCGGTGCCCTCCGGTGTGATCCGGTACGCGGCGGCCTTCGGCGTCTGAGTCGTGGGCCGGGGCGCCGGAGGCAGATGCCCCGGCACCCCGGGTCTCGCCGCCGCCTCGGGTCCCGGCCGCCGTCTCGGGTCCCGGCGCCCCTCTGGGGCTTGGCGCCGCCTCGCGCCCGGGCCGTTTGGATCAACGCGGTTCGATGAGCACCGTGGCTGCGGGCCCCGCATGGCTCCGGGCCGTGTCGGCATCCGCCATCTCGTGCACCTGGACGAGATTGCCGAGGTCGCGGGAGAGCTCGTCGGCGAGCCGCGCCAGGCGGGCGCGCCACTCGTCGGCGGCCGGGGCGGCCGGGGTGGCCGAGGCGGTCGAGGCGGTCGAGGCGGTCGAGGCGGTCGTCAGGGTGGCGGAGCCCTCGCCGTACGGCGGCACCACCACGATCTCCAGCAGGTCAGGAGGGTGGGCGGCGGTGCCATCGGCGACCTTGCCGGTCAGCGCGAGATAGACGGGTGCCGGGGTGAGCGTCTCGTCGACCCGACGTCGTACGTCATCCACCAGCCTGCCGCGCAGATCCGCGAGCTGTCCCACCGCGCCCCATGCGATATGACCCGGTACGACGCGCACGTCGTCGCCGCGCCGACGGGCCACGATCATTCCCAGCAGGCCGAGCCGGAAGAGAACGCTCTCCAACTGGGTGGCGGCCACCGAGGCCAGCCGGGCGAGCTCCTCGACGCTCAGCGCCGCGCCGTCCGCGGTGCCCGCGCCGTCCATGCTGCCCGTGCTGTCCGTGGTGCCCGCACTGTCCGTGGGGCCCGCGCCGTCTGGGCCGTCTGAGTCGTTCGGGTCGACCGCACCGTCCGCCAGTGATGTACCGGTCTCCACCGGCGTCGCGCCGGCCTGGGCGGTCAGGGCCTCGCGGTGGGCGGACAGGGCCGCGACCGTACGGCCGGAGGCTCCGGGAAACAGTGCGGTGACGGGGCTGGTGAAGTTCATGGCTGTCTTTCCGTGGTTCCCGGTGCGGCCCGCGCGGCTCCGCCCGAGGACTGGCGGCCGGCCGGAGCGGCCTCAGTCGGCTCTCGTGTGGGGATCCTCCGCGACGGAGGTCCCCTGATTCTGTTACCTGAAGCCGACTTGAGGTCAAGCCGTCAAGCCCGTCAGGCGGCGGCCCCGGTCAGCAGTCGGTTGGTGATGCCGGCGAGCCGGCGGCCCTGGTAGCGCGCGGCGTTGAGGACGTTCTCACCGGGCAGGTCACCGGCGCCGGAGGCGTGGGCGGTGCCGTAGGGGTTGCCGTTCGCGGCGTAGACGGACTGGTCGGTGTAGCCGGGCGGCACGATGAGCGAGCCCCAGTGGTAGAGCGTGTTGTACAGGGCGAGCAGTGTCGACTCGTTGCCGCCGTGGAGGTTGGCGGCGCTGACGAACGCGGTGGTGGGCTTGTCGGCGAAGACGCCCCGCTGCCAGAGCCCGCCCGTGCTGTCGATGAACTGCTTCAGCTGTGCGGAGACATTGCCGAAGCGGGTCGGAGTGCCGAAGGCATAGGCGTCAGCCCAGGTGAGGTCGGAATGGGTGGCCGTTTCGATGTGCTGGGTGGCGTCGACGTGCGCGCGCCAGGCCGGGTTGGAATCGATGGCGGCGTCCGGAGCGAGTTCGGCCACGCGGCGCAGCCGTACCTCCGCGCCCGCCTGCTCGGCACCCTCGGCGAGGGCCTGGGCGAGGTGGTGCACGCTCCCGGTCGAGGAGTAGTAGATGACGGCGATCTTGGGGGCGGTTGCGGTGGTCATGGCAGACCTCTCTCCAGCGGTGTGGTGGAAGCGGATAGCTATCCGCTTCGCTGAAAGGTAGATCATGGGTCGACCGGCTGGCAAGTGGTAAGCGGATAGCTATCCACTAGGCTGGGGGTGGAGAATGGAGGCTCATCGGCCCGCACTCCCGGGGCGCGCGGTCCCGGGCCCGTACTCCCGCAACCGCTCCCATCACCAGCCCGCAGCCCGCAGCCCGTATCCGTAATCGCCAGTCGCCAGTCGCCAGTCGCCAGTCGTTACTCGTTGGTCGTTAGTCGTCAGTCACCGGTCCAGCGGTCCAGCGGGGGGCGGCAGCGAAGCCCACCCCGGCCCCAGCGCGGGCAGAAGGGAGTCCCCGGCCGTGCACGCCATGGAGCCTCACCGTGTGGATCTCTCCCTGACCGACCCCCGACCGACCAGCCCGCCCCCCACCACCCCCCGCGCGGACGCCGTGCTCAACCGCCGCAGGATCCTCGACGCCGCCGCCGAGATCGTGGCCACGCAGGGCCCCGAGGCCCTCACCATGAACGCCGTCGCCCGCGCGTCCGGCACCGGAGTGGGCACCGTCTACCGGCGCTTCGGTGATGTTGCCGAACTCTTCTCGGCCCTCCTGGACGAACGGGAGCAGCAGTTCCAGGAAGCCTTCATGGCGGGCCCGCCCCCGCTCGGCCCCGGCGCGCCGCCCCGGGAACGGCTGCGCGCCTTCCTCCACGCGCTCGCGGACCGGGTGGTCGAGCAGCGCGAACTCCTGCTCGCCGGTGAGACCGCCTCACCGATCGCGCGCTACAACCACGGCTCCTATCTCGCCCGACACACCCACACGGCGATGCTGCTCCGCCAGCTCCGCCCCACCGCGGATGCCCCGCTCCTGGCGCACCTCCTGCTCGCACCCTTCGCGCCCAGCCTGATCACCCATCTGACGCGCGACCGGGGTCAGACGCCGGACCAGATCAAGAGCGGCCTGGACGACGTCCTCGGTGGTCTCCTCGACGGTCCACTTGGCGGTCCACTTGGTGGGGAGTGACCCCGACGGCGGGGCGACTGCGCCCCCGGCGACCAAACCGCACCCCGGCCCGAGCCTGACCTGGGACCGAGCCTGACCTGGGACCGAGCCTGACCTGGGACTGAGCCCGGGTTCGGCCCTGCGTCCCGGTTGGGCGGGAGCATCGAAAAATGTATGGCTCAGCCCCGGAAGAACGCGCTTCCATGATCCCGCCCCCGGGCAGCAGGATGGCTACGAACCACTTCACGGGAGGAAACATGTCGTCAGCCATCGGGCTCTCCGACCCGGAGACCCCGGTCACCGCCGCGTCCGATACCGCCGCGTCCGAAGCCGCAGCGTCCGGCACTGTCGCGTTGGGCACGGTCCCGTCCGGGGTCGGCGCGGAGCTGCTGCCCAGCACCGCCGAGGACGGACCGGCCGGGCTGGCCATCGGTGGAGTGCCCCTCACCGAACTGGCGCGGAGCTTCGGGACGCCCCTGTTCGTGTACGACGAGGAGCACCTGCGGCAGCGCTGCCGGGAGGCCGTCGCCGCCTTCGGCCGGGACAACGTCGCGTACGCCTCCAAAGCCTTCCTCTGCGTGGCCATGGCCCGGCTCGCCCACGAAGAGGGGATGCTGCTCGATGTCGCCTCCGGCGGCGAACTGCGGGTGGCGCTCCGGGCCGGCCTGCCAGGAGACCGGATCGTGCTGCACGGCAACAACAAGGACGACGCGGAGCTCCGTACGGCGATCACGGCCGGGGTGCGCCACATCGTGGTCGACAGCTTCGACGAGATGGACCGGATCGAGCGCCTGCACACGGTGGAGGGGCTGGCCCCGGCCCGCATCTATCTGCGGGTGGCACCCGGCGTCGCGGCCGGCGCCCACGAGTCGATCCGTACCGGTGGCAACGATTCGAAGTTCGGCTTCGGCATCGCGGGCGGCGCCGCAGCCAGCGCCGTGCGCCGGGCCGTCGACTCCCCGGCGATGGTCTTCGAGGGCGTGCACGCGCACGTTGGGTCCCAGGTGCTGGATGTCGCCGAACTGGCGGCGGGCGCAGCGGCCGTCGCGCGGTTCGCCGTCGGGGTCCAGGCGCGTCGGATCACCATCGGCGGTGGACTCGGTGTCGCGTACGAGACCGGGCAGTCGGCACCCTCCTTCGCGGAGTGGGCCACCCGGGTCCGGGAGGCGGTACGCGGCGCCGGATGGGCCGGCGACGTGGGTGTCGAACCCGGCCGTTCGATCGTCGCGCGGGCCGGACTGACGCTGTACCGGGTGGGGACGATCAAGCAGATCGAGGGCGTCCGCACCTATGTCAGCGTCGACGGAGGCATGAGCGACAACCCGCGCCCGGCGCTGTACTCCGGCCGGTACGAGGCGTTCCTGCCGCGCTGCCCCGGCGCGCCACGGCCACTGCGGGCACGGCTGGTCGGGAAGCACTGCGAGAGCGGCGATGTGATCATCAACGACGCCGCGCTGCCTGCCGACCTCCAGGTGTCCGACCTGCTGGCCACGCCGGTCACCGGCGCGTACGGCTACGCCATGGCGTCCAACTACAACAAGTTGCCGCGCCCGGCCGTGGTCTTCGTGCGGGACGGGCGGGCTCGGGTCGTGGTCCGCCGCGAGACCGACGAGGATCTGCTGCGCCTGGATCTGCCCGACCCGGCATACCCGGCCGGCACGTAAACAGGCCCAACCGGCCCAACCGGCCCTGCTGAGCCGGCCAGCACGTAAACGGGCCCTGCCGAGCCGGCCGGCAGGGAACCAGGCCCACCGTACGACCGGTAGCCCACCCGGCGTCCGCCACCCGGAGCCACCCGCCCGTACGACCGGCCCACCGCAACCCCGCCCCCGTACGAGCGACGCGTGAGCCTGGCCCGTACCAGCGCCGGTCCGTACGAGCGCCGGCCCGTACCAGCGGCCCGTACGAGCGCCGGTCCGTACGAGCGCCGGCCCGTACGGCCGGGCCGCCGCGACTCCGGCCCGTACGAGCGGGAACCCGCAGCTCCGCCCGCCGCCCGACAGCCGGGGGCGCCGACCCGGGGCGCCCCCCGGGGGCCGCCGCGATCCCCCGCCCGTACGGCCTAACCTGGCCCGATGCTGAACAGCACCCGTCTGCTCGTCCTCCTGGAGATCGCTCGCCGGGGCACCATCGTGGCCGCCGCCCAGGCACTGCATCTGAGCCCGTCCGCCATCTCCCACCAGCTCGCCCGGCTGGAGCGGGAAGTCGGCGTGGCGCTGGTCGAACGGGCACCCCAGAGCCTGCGGTTGACGGCCGCCGGCCAACGGCTGGCCGACCACGCCCAGTCGATCGCGGATCTGATGGCCGTGGCGCGGGACGATCTACGGGGCCACTCCGAGGGCGAGGCGGGGACCCTGCGGCTGGGGTTCTTCGCCTCCTCCGGCCTGGAGCTGCTGCCCCGGGCGCTGTCGGCCTTCGCGGCGCGGCGACCCCAGGTCGAGCTGGAACTGATTCTGGGCCAGCCGCACGAGCTGGTACCCGATCTGGAGGCGGGCCGGCTGGACGCGGCGGTCGTCTTCGAACACCCACTGGACCCCTGGTGCCGACAGGCGTCCGTGGACGTGGCCATGTTCTTCGACGAACCACAGCTCGTGGTGGTACCGCCGGGACACCGACTGGCCAGGCGCGGTGTGGTCCGGCTGGCCGCGCTGGAGGGCGAGACCTGGATCGGCACCCGTGGCGGGGACACCGGCGAACCGGTACTGGAGCGGGCGTGCGCGGCGGAGGGCTTTCTCCCCCGGGTCCGCTGTCGCACCGACCACTACCAGGTGACCATCAATCTGGCCCGTGCCGGCATGGGCATCGCGCTGGTCCCGGCCCTGGGCCTGGGGGACACGGCGGGGGTGTACGTCTGCCGCCTGGACCACCCTCGGCTGCACCGGCGGATCGGGGTCGCCACCCGGGGCACGAACCGCAATCCGCTGCTCCGCGCGTTCCTCACCGAGCTGCGGACGGCGGCGACGGAGGTGGGGGCGCTGCTGGAGACGGAGTGGACCTGACCGGCCGTACGGGACATCACGCGGCCGCTCCGCCGGGGGGAGCGACGCCAGGCCCGGCCGGTTGGCGGGAGGTCCGCGGCCGGCCGGCCGGGGGAGACTCCACCAGCGCGCTGCCATGCGGTCAGTCGGCGATGTCGACCCCGTAACCACGGGCGAAGGCGTCCAGGCCGTGGTCGTACCCCTGGCCGACGGTACGGAGTCGCCACAGCGGGCCGCGTCGGTAGATCTCGGCGAGGAGCAGGGTGCGTTCGGTGGTCGCGGCGTCGAGAGTGGCCTGGGCGAGGGGCGCCTCGCTGGTCCCGGGGGCCGCGGTGATCTGAATGGCGCCTACGTCGCCGAAGGTCGGCGAACCGTCGATCGCCGCCGCCACGACGACCTTGCGGGCCGACGGCGGCAGCGTGGCGAGTTGAACGCTGATGGTCTGCTCGGTCGGCCCGTCACCGAGGAGTCGCACCGTACCGCCGGGGTTCTCCGGGGCTCCGTAGAAGACGAAGTCCTCGTCGAAGGAGACCTGTTCGTCCTCGTCCACCACGAAGGCGACGACATCGATCTCGCAGGCCGTCTGCTGGGCCCAGGTGGCGGTCACGGTCCAACGGCCCGCGTCCGCCGCCCGGTCCGGCAGGTCAAGGACGCCGCCGCGCGGCAGTACGTGGGTGGCCTGGCCGTGCCGGGCGTCCGGCGCGGCGGTGGGGGAGTCGAGCCAGCCGGTGTCGTGCGTGGGTATCGCGAGTGAGGTGATCCGGGACATGCGGCGGTCGTTCGCCCCGCCGTCGAGGAGGATGACGTCGGTGACGCTCGCGGAGAGATTGATCGCGGCGGATCCGCCCAGGTCGACGATGCGGACGCGGGTGGCCGCTGCGTCGGGATGGGTACCGCCGAGGACGAGCACCCGCCGCCGGGCGAGCGGCTTCCCGGGCGGCGCCACCACCCCGGCGGTGACCTTCGCCGCTACCCCAGCCGCAGCCGGGGTCTCCTGTGCGGGCACGGCGGGTGCGGCGGGCGCGCTGATGTCCGTCTTGCTCGCGGGTGCGGCGGGTGCGGCGGGTGCGGAGGCGGCGGTGCCCTCCCGGCCGTCGTCCTCAGTGCCCTTCCGGGCTGCGGGGATGACGACCGGGGTGCCCGTCTGCTCGTGCGCGTCCCCCGGGCGCACATCGTCCAGCAGCCGCAGGAAGGTGCGTTCGTCGATGACCGGGACATTCTCAGCGAGGGCACGCCGCGCCTTGGCGGAACCCGACGCGAGGTCGTTGGTGACCAGGGCGCTGGTGTGCCGACTGACCGAACCCATGGTGTTCAGTCCGGCCGCGACGGACCGGCCGACCAACTCCGTGCGGGCCGAGTCCGTCTGTCCGGTGATGGCGATCTTCATGCCCTGGACCAGCGGACCTCCGGGCGTCAGTCGGCCCGGATTCCGGAACGCGCACGCGGCCTTGGGCGGCTGCGGCATGAACCGCGGGTCCTGCCGGGGCGGGCAGGCCACCAGGGGCAGCGGCAGTTCGAGCCGGGCGGCGTCCCGCAGCGTGCCGCGCAACACCCCGGCCAGCACCCGGGTGTCGTCGAGGGCGTCGTGCGCCGCGAGCTGGGTGACTCCGTAGTGGGCGGCGAGCGTCCCCAGCCGCAGATCGTCGGTCGGCGGATCCACCCGCCGATTCAGCGCCAGCGTGCACAGCCGTCGGGCGACCGGCAGCTCGACGCCGGCGCGGGCGAACTCGTGTGCGAGGAAGTCGTAGTCGAACTGGGCGTTGTGGGCGACCAGCACCCGATCTCGCAGCATCTCCCCGATCCGCCCGGCGACCTGATCGAAGGTCGGCGCGCCCCGCAGCCGATCGGCCGTCAGCCCGTGAATGTGCACCGGCCCGGGATCGCAGCCGGGGTCGAGCAGGGTCGAGAACTCCGCTGTCTGCTCTCCGTCCGGGCCGAGCGTCACCACGGCGATCGACAGCACACGGTCCCGACGGGCCACCAGCCCGGAGGTCTCCACATCCACGAGCGCCCAGTCGAGGGCGTAATCACGCAGGCCGGACATGTCGAGAGCGGAGGGCGCGAGAGGCATGTGACAAAGGATGATCTGATTTCCACCCCTCCTTCAACCCGGATGACCATTCATCCCCATATGTAACATCCGACGCTCCACGAGCGGCCCCCGGCCGACTTGCCCTTCGGCCTTCGCCGGATGCCCGCTCCGATCGCCGGACGCCCGGCCCGGCCAGGGGTGCCCGCCCGCTCTCGGTGATCGTCGCCAACCCGTGCCCGCGCCCGTGACCAGCGCTTACGCCGCCGCTACGCTGCCGTCGCTAGGGTGCATCGGACCTGCGAAAAAGCCCTCCGCGACGGGAGGGCTCGGTGCGATCTGGAGTGTGTGCCCCCGGCAGGACTCGAACCTGCGGCCAAGCGCTTAGAAGGAACCCGACTAGTTCGATCTTGATATATCCCTGACCTGCACGAACGCGTCTTAACGGCCCCTTTGCAGGGGGTGCCATTCCACGCATTTTCCACAGCTTGGGAATGATTGCTGTGAAGGTTCGAGGTTGATCTCTCTACTCACTGTCTCGATACGGAGGCAGGGGCCGGTATCCATCATGGTGGGGTCCCGGGGGCTAGGGCTGTCGGGATCTTCTCGGAGACTACGCGTGCCTGTCGCTGTCCGCCCCGGCGGTCTGCGGCACTCCGAGCTTGTGCGACGGACCGTCGGGGGCGGAGCCGCACGTTGGAAACGGGCTTCGATTTTCTGCCGGTGCCTGCCGGGGCTCGGCTGTGAGCCGTTCTCGCCGCACGTGAGTGAACTGCCCTGTCATGCCGGAAACAATTCTGTCCCTTCCCGGCGTTGTAGCCCCAGCGGTAGCAAGATCGGGAGGGGAAGGTGTCGGGGCTGAGGCTGTTTCATACGACAAGCGGCGTGACGGAGGTTGCGCCGCGTCTGGCGGATGTCGAGGCGGATGTGCAGGATCTCGTCGAGGCCCACATGGAGACGATGCTGGGGGTGCGGTTCCTGGCGAGCGAGTACAGCACCGGCTCGGTGCACGGCGGGCGGATCGACTCGCTGGGTCTCGACGAGAATGGCGCACCGGTGATCGTCGAGTACAAGCGGGCGACTGACGCCGGGGTGATCCACCAGGGGCTGTTCTACCTGTCCTGGCTGATGGACCACCGGGACGAGTTCCAGCGCCTGGTTCGCCACCGGCTCGGCACCGAGGCTGCGGCCGGGGTCCTGTGGAGCGCACCGAGGCTGATCTGTGTGGCCGGTGACTTCACCCGCTACGACGTCCACGCCGTACGCGAGCACCGCCGCAGCATCGACCTCGTGCGCTACCGCTTCTACGGCGATCACCACATCGGGCTGGAAACGGTGGCCTCCGTCACCGGGCACGCCACTGTTTCCCGGATGGCCCGTCGGCGGCGCGCGGCCGGGGGCCAGGGCGGGCGTACGACAGGCGGGGCGATGACGGAGCTGGCCGCCGCGGTCGACGAGACGTTGCTCGGCCTCGGGAACGACATCGTCCCCGTACAGCGCAAGCAGTACCGGGCCTACCAGCGGCTGCGGAACTTTGCCTGCGTTTGCCCGCCGCAGCAGGCCAAACTCCTCGTCTACCTCAAGGCCGACCCGGGCACGGTGGACCTCGTCCCCGGCTTCACCCGGGACGTGACGGGACTCGGACACCACGGAACCGGCGACCTGGAGGTCCAGCTACGCACGGAGCGGGACTTGGAGAAGGCACACGACATGTTCCGCATGGCGTACGCGGTGGCGTAGCGGTGCTTGCCCTGGATTGCCTGAGATGGTCGATGCCCGCGACCGGGCAGCGTTGTGCTGCGATTCGTAGTGGTGTGCTGCTGCCTTTAGATGAGTGCGGTCAGAGATTGGCGGTGGATTAATCAATGGTCCGCTGGATCCCCGGTTTCGCCAACCGGGGATCCGGTGCTATACGCGGGAGTGGTGGCGCAGGCCGGGTCGTCGGCGGTCGTCGCGGCCTTGATGACGACGACGTCCACGTTCTTTCACGTTGGCCATGGAAATGCGGCAGGTGACAGTGGCCTGGAGGTTGGTTGGGGCGCTGCCCACGCGGGATCGCAGTCCGGGGCGAGGCCGTATTCGGAGACATCGTTCGGGGTGCGCTGGAAGCGGGTGATCTGGGTCATGAGGGCGGTCGCGAACGCCGGTGTCTGGAGGAAGCCGGGCGGGACATTGGAGAGGTAGACGCGGCAGTGGCGGGTCTGCTGGTGGAGGGTGTACCAGTCCTGTTGGACCTGGCGCATGCCGCCCTGGTGCAGGCGGCGCCACTCCATGTACATGGAGTCGACGGCGCGGGCGGTGGCGATGAGGTCGTCGGCTCCGCACGCCGCGCACCAGGCGCGGACGTCCGCGTCGGAGGGGGCGGGGCCGCGCCCTTTTGGATGCGGGTGGTCTTCGCGGGGTGCCAGCCGCAGCGGGCGGAGAGCTCTTTCCCGGTGAGGCCGACGTCCTTGCGCAGGTGCGTGAGCCACACGGCGAGCGGCTCGCGGGCCCCTGTGCGCTGGAGGAGGGGGAGGCGGTCGTCATGAGGTGGCGGCCCTTGAGGGTGCGTCGGTCAGATGCGGTAGTCGGCGTGGTCAGTGGCCAGGTCCCACACCGAGCGGAACGCCTCGGCGCACAGCTTGATGGCCTGCAGGTCTTCGGTATGGTCGGGCTCCAGGGCCTGGCCGTCACCGGAGAAGGCGTTGAACCGCACGAGATGGTCGTCGATGAGCCAGAAGTCGTTGCCCGGCAGCGTGAGCGCGGAGGCGCGGTGGCGGGGCAGCCAGCGGACCTGTTCGCCGGCGCGGAGGTTGGCGTCGGTGATGGCGTGCTCGAAGCGGATGTAGTCGGTGACGGGCTCGGACACGACCCGGGCCCGGCGGACTTTCACCCCGCAGGCGACGGTCCGCACCACCAGCGGCAGCCACCCGCCCCAGAACCGCGAGTCGTCGGCGGGCACGCTCCCGTCCCGCAGGAACGCGTCGTACGCGTCCCGCTCCTCCCCCACGGCGTAGACGTCCCGCAGCTCCAGGTGCAGGGCGTGCCGCTGGGCGGAGTCGAGGAGGTCCTCAAAGCTGGGCGTGGGCGGCTTCTGCGGGCGGACTGTCCTGACTGCAGGCGGCCCGGGTCGACGCGTCGGCGAACTTGCCCTGCAGGACCAGGTGCGGCCACTCCGCGGTGTCGGTGTCCACCCACACCGCAGGGCAGTTCCCTCCACCCGAGTCCGGGTCTGTCCCGAAGAAAAGTAACGCATTCCCTCCGAAGCGAGCCGGTTGCGCGTAGTCGCGCACCGACCGTCCCGCAGGCCGGCGACACCGTCAAGAGTCTTCTGTCCGGACCGGGGCGGCGTTCGGGGAATCCCGGCGCGAGCTCGTTCGCGTCCACTGCGTTATGAGTGGTCGTTGTGCGTATTCGCCAGGAGCCACCGCGCTCCATCGTGAGGCAGGACCTGGGCCTTTACCGCGTCGGCGCCCCAACGACTGCTGACGGGCCTCGGGTAGCCGTCCCGGCCCGCACAGTGCCTCCGCGCTCATTTCAGACAGCCTCACCACAACTCTTGGCCAAACCGTCCGAAGGTCCCGGGGTCGGGCTCAGGCACTGCCTAGCGTGAGCCCATACCGGATCCCGCGACCAAGGAGACGTTATGTCGGACAAGTCCGTTGACGTGACAGACACATCGTTCGCCGGCACCGTTCTCCAGGCGCCCGGGTCGGTCCTGGTGGACTTCTGGGCGGCGTGGAGCGGACCGTGCACGATGATGGCGCCCCACCTGGAGGAAGCCGCCGCGCAATACGCCGGGCGGCTGACCATCGCCAAGCTCAACATCGACCACAACCCCGCCACCGGCCCGCAGTACGACGTGGAGGCCATCCCCGCACTCCTGCTGTTCAACGACGGCAAGGTCACCGCGACCCACTTCGGAGCCCTCTCCAAAAAGCAGCTGACGCAGTTCATCGACGCGAACCTCTGACCCCAGCAAGCTCCCGCGCACCCAGGAGGTTCCCGTGATCCGCTCAGCCCTCGCCGCCCTGACCGCCCTGATTGCAGCCTGTGCCGGCCTGGTGACCGCCGCTCCGGCCCAGGCCGCACCCGGTGACCTGGTGTGCCTGCCGCCCACCAGCTCGACCGTCACGTTCAGCCCGGCGCTGACCACCGTGCCCCAGGACGTCACCGTCACCACGAACAACCTGTTCGGCCCGTGCACCTCGACCAGCGTCCCCGGCATCACCTCCGGCACCTTCAGCGGCAGCTTCCACGTCCCGGGCCGCAGCTGCCTGACCCTGGCCGGCTCGGGGTCCTCGACCTCCACCATCACCTGGAACACCGGCCAGACCAGCACGCTGTCACTGAACTACACCACCACCATCGCGGGAGCCGTCTACACCTCCGTCCTGATCGGCACCGTGACCAGCGGGCTGTTCGCCGGCGACACCGTGGTGAGCAACCAGACCGGCCCCGCCACCGACGTCCTGACGTGCACCCTGGGCCTGGGCACGGTTTCCGGGCTCTACACCGTCGGCACCATCACCTTCGTCTGACCAACCCACCGGCCCGGCAGGGTCACGGTCGCGCCGCCCGGCTCACCTGCGGAATCGGCCTCGCCCAAGCGGTGACCATCGCCCCACGCCCCCGCACCGGCCGCTTGCCCAGAGCGATCACCGAAGACCGAAACCGGCAAAATCCCGGTCCGCGCGCATGGGAGGGTCGGAGCACCGGGCGGGCCGGTGACCTGCGGCGTGCGGCGGGGGATCCGAGCACCGGAGTGGGGCGGCGGGGGGTTTGCGGGGATGGACCCGGCTGGCTCAAGGGCGGCGACCGGGCCGGGAGTCGCTGAGGGAGAGGCGGCCTCTCCCCGGGGTAACCCGCCCCCACCGGCCCCGGCTGCGGATCGGCCTGCGGCCCTGGACCGTCTGCCCCGCCTCGTCTCCACGCCCGCGTGTCCCGGTCCTGTGGCCGGAGCCCGGAGGGCCCTGGACGTTTCCGCGGCGAAGCCGCCGTTGGCGCGGGGGCGATTCCGTGGTGGTCACAGGTGCGCGTCGAGGAATTCCTTGAGCTGAACTTTCGTCAGGGCGCCGGTCTTCCTGGCCACGACGGTGCCGTTCCTGAAAATCAGGAGAGCGGGAATCTTTTGCACGTCGTGCTGGGGCGCTGTCGCGGGGTTCCGGTCGATGTCCAGCTTGGCGACGGTGAGCCTGCCCGTGTACTCCGAGGCGATCTCGTCGAGGACGGGTTCCATCATCTTGCAGGGCCCGGCCCACTCGGCGCAGAACTCGACCAGCACAGGCCCGTCGTCGCGCAGGACCTGCTCCGTGAAGGAGCGGTCGGTCACCTCGATCACGATGCCGTTCATCAGCGTTCCTCCTCTTCCCCGGTACCTCGGCAAAATCGGATGCCCCGGGGGCGGCGGGAGCCTTCTGCGGCTCCGTGTTCAACGCCGGTCGTGGGCCCGGTCCCGCCGGCGCCGCAGCGCCGGCGGGACCGGGCAGGTGGCGGGTCAGGTGCAGTTGATGAGGAGGGGGGTGGTGGCGGTGCAGGTGCGGGTGGCGGTGTCGTTGCCGGCCGCCGGGTCTGACGGGGCACTGGCGGTGCGGGTGGCGGTGAGGGTGTAGGGGGTTCCGAGGCTGAGGAGGGCGACGGGGACCCTGAAGCTCCGGGTCACGCTGTCGCCCGGGGCCACCGTGGTCAGCGCGCATTCGGCGGTCCGGCCGGTGACGGTGCAGTCGGGGCTGGTGGCGCCGGAGACCGGGAGCTGTGCGGTGAGGGTGGCGGAGGTGACCGGGGCGGGGCCGTTGTTGGTGGCGGTGAGGGTGTAGTCGATCCGCCCGCCGAGGCCGGGTACCGGCTGCGCCGTCAGCGTGAGGGCGAGGTCGGCGGAGGCCGGGGTGGGCGGGGTCACCAGCACGACGTCGGAGGGGCTGCGGCCGGTGGTGACCCGGGCCGTGGCCGTGTTGGTGGTCGTGTCGATGAGGGAGAGGGTGCCGCTGGTGTTGCCGGTGGCGTAGACGCGCTGCCCGTCCTCGCTGATCGCGAGGGTGCTGGGGCGCGGCGGCAGGGAGACGGAGCCGGTGACCGTGCGGGTGGCGGTGTCGACGACGGCCACGTCGGCGCCGGTGTTGCGGGCGGTGTAGGCGCGGGTGCCGTCAGTGGTGAAGACCGTTTCGAAGGGGCTGCCGCCGGTGGGGACGCTGCCGGTGAAAGTGTTGGTGGCGGGGTTGAGGATGTTGACGCGGTTGTCGGTGGCGTTGGAGACGTAGGCGCGGGTCCCGTCGGGGGTGAAGGTGATGTCGCGGTTGCCGCCGGGGGACGGGATCGACGGTTCGAGGGTGTCCGTGGTGGTGTTGAAGACGGTGATGCTGCCGAACTGGGACAGGTAGAGCCGGGTCCCGTCGGGGGAGAGCGCGGCACCGGTCGTGGCCGTGTCGATGGCGTGGGTGGCGGTGACGGTGTGGGTGGCGGTGTCGATGACCGACAGGGTCTTGTCGTTGAAGTTGCTGACGAAGGCCCGGCTGCCGTCGGCGGAGAAGACGGGGAACTGGGGGCTGCGGCCGACCGGAACGGTGGCCACGACCGACCGGGTGGCGGTGTCGATCACCGAGACGGACCGGTCGGCGCCGTCGTTGGCCACATAGACGAGCCTTTGGTCCGGTGAGACCGCCAGGTCGATCGGATTACTTCCGACGGGAATCCGCGCCAGCACCGTGGTCGCCCCGGCGTCGACCACCGCGACCTGGTTGTCGCTCCGGTTGGTCACATACGCCACGGTCGGCTCCGCGACCGCCCGCGGCTTCGCCGCCGCGGGCACGCTCTGTGGCCCGGCCGCCTGCACCGGCGGCGCCAGCGCCACCGCGCCCGCCAGCAGCCCGGCCACGGGAGCCATCACCAGCAGCCGCTGGTGGAACGGACGTAACCCCCACCGCGATATGACCTTCATCAGCATGTTCCTCTCCTGCAGCGAGCCGGCCCGCCTCTCACAGAAGGGGCCGGGCGGTACGGCGTACCGTCCGGCGACATCTACCGCCCAAAGCCGACCCCAAGCAGGACGCACCAGAGATACGCTCATATGAATTACCGGTAATCGCACACACGCGCGAGAATGTGCCCGTTGTCGAACACAGGAGCACCTCGACGCGGAGGCGTCAGGGCGGGGGCATCACAGCCCGATGGCGGAACTCGCGGGGTATCCCTGAGCCGAGCAGGGACGGCAACACCAGGAACCCCGGCCCAGCGAAAGCCACCTGGTCCAAGCCCTCCCGCAGCGACGGCACCGGCAACAGCTCCATCGAATTCGCCGACCTCGTTACCCGAGTGGGCATCCACGACTCGAAGGACAGCCAAGGCCCCGCCCTTGTCGTACCAGCGGTCACCTGGGCCGAGTGCGTGGGCTTCGCGACCGGTGCCTGACCACTCACCACAAGCTCAACCACAGGCGGCGCGTCCGGCGCTCCATGGCGCCGCCGGGCATGTCCCTGCCGACCCGCGCCGAGCTGAACACCGTTCTCTCCGTCACCCCGTATGACACGGCGCTATGGGACTACACCGCCCCGGGATTCCGCAGCAACCTCGAAGGCGGGGCCGGCCCGGGCCCCCACAACGGGGTGCACAACTGGGTCGGGGGACAGATGCTGCAGAGCGTGTCACCCAACGATCCGGGCTTCTGGCTGCACCACAGTTCGTGGACAAGATCTGGGCGCACTGGCAGCGGTGACACCGCCGGAACTCCTATCTGCCCGCCGTGAGCGCCACCAGCGTGGTCGCGCTGAAGCAGGCCATGGCCCCCTGGAACAACGTCACCTCGGCCGCGGTACTCGACCACACCCGCTTCTACACCTACGCCTAGTAGTCCTGTGACCGGGAACACCCGCCGGGGATGCGGGCGCGTTCGCAGTGCTGAGCGGTCACCGCTCCCGCCCCGTCCGCCCGGCGTTCGCTCTCTGACCGGGAGCGCCCACCGCCTTCTCCGGAGGACTCCTTCCATGATCGATCTGGTCATCCGCACGCTCGACGAGAACGACGCGCGGCGGGGCTTCGATACGAAGCCGCGGACAACCGCCATGTGAAATCCGGAGCCCGGGGCGGCCCGTGGCGGCGGCCCCGGGCTGGGGAGCGACTACTCGGCGCTGCGGCTGGGCCGTGCCGGGCGGGATGGCGGCCTGTGGGTGGCGAGGAGGGCCATGTCGTCGCCGGTGAGGCCGCCCGAGAAGCGCCGTACGTCATCGACGAGGGTGCCGAGCAGGCGGGCGGGGGTCGCGAAGTGCCGGCCCGCCAGACGTGCCTGCGGGTCGTAGAAGGCTCCGGAGGCGTCCCGGGCCTCGGAGAGGCCGTCGGTGTAGAGGAGCAGGGTCGCGTCCGGGGGAAACTCCCACACGTCCGGCCGGTGGGGTGACGGGGCGAGGTCGGACAGCCCGAGCGGCAGCCGGAAGACCGTGGGCGTGAGGGCGGTGACGGTTCCGTCCCCGGCCAGGAGCAGGGGGGCGGGGTGGCCGCAGTTGAGTACCCGTACGACCCGGTGGCCCGGCGGGATCTCGGCGAGAACGCAGGTGACGAAGGTTTCCGTGTCGTGGTCGCCGTCCCGGTCCGCGCGGTCCCGGTCCAGCGCTTTCTCCAGGCGCGCCGCCACCTCGGGGAGGGTCCTCTCCTCGTGCGACGCCTCGCGGAAGGCGCCCAGGACGATGGAGACGGTCTCGATCGCGGTGATTCCCTTGCCCCGGACGTCGCCCATGACCAGCCGTAGACCGTGCGGGGTGGAGCACGCGCTGTAGAGATCGCCGCCGATCAGCGCCTCCCGTTGCGCGGCCTCGTACCGGGCGGCCACCCGCAGCCCGCCGACGAGGCTGGCAGGAGACGGGACGACGGCGCGCTGGGCGGCCTCGGCCACTTCGCGGGAGGAGGCGAGTTCCTCACGCCCCCGGCGCACCACGATGTTCAGCAGCACCGCGATGGCCGTGGCGAACAGGATCGTGGTGAGCTGGGTGACCAGATTCTGCGGGCCGACTCTTTCCCATCTGACGCGTGCGATCACCTGCAGGGCCGCGGCGGCGGCGAAGGCCACGCCTCCGAAGCTCACGGTCTGCCACCTGGTGTGGAGCGGTGCGGCCATCAGCGGGGCGGCCACGAAGAACGGCGTGCCGTTCAGTTTCGCGGGGGTGACGACCTGGAACGTGACACCGAGCACGATCAGGGCGAAGGGCAGCAGCCGGGACAGCCGGGACAGGTACGACGGCACTGGGGCAGGGTCCGTGACGGCGTCCCGCCCGCCGGTGGTCTTGTTGCGCAACCAAACCTCCGACAGAGTCCTGACGGCCGGCGCCCCGGGGCGGACACCGGCGTCATGAGAACCGTCTGCGCCACCGAAGGCGGGCCGCACGACGGCGCGGGGCGCGGCCTCATGCCCGCGTGAAAGGCTAAAGGCGACAAGGTCCGGAAAGGCCGAAAGGTCACCGGGTCCGGAGCCTGGCACGGGTCCCGCTCGTGACCGTCAGCTTCGGCAACCTCCAACCATCTCATATGGGCGTTTTATGTATAAATTACTTTATCGTGCGATATGCGTAAACAGCACTCCCAAAATCAGGAGCCCCGCTCATGGGCGCGGAACGCACCACGGCCGCCCCGCGTCCAGCCCTCGGAAACGGGTCAACATCCCGGGACGCGAGGCGTCACCGGCGAGGCGCAGCGGGGCGGGCCGCGGCGTGCAGCCGACTCATCGGGCCTGCGGGCCCTGCCGGAGCCTGTGCCGCGCTTCGCATGGAGCCCCGCCCCAGGTGCGCACGAGGCCGCGGTGCCATCGGGCGCCGGCCTCTGTCCGGTCAGGACGGCGCCCCGCGTGACGGCTTCTGACTCGGTGTTCGTACGGAGTGTCCGCGTACGGTCGTGTCTCGCTCCGGCGTGATTCTCGTGGCCGGAGATCATTTCCGTGGTGCGGTCGGGTGGTCCGCATAGCGGGCGGCCCATGGAGGCGGCGCCGCCGCGGAGCGGCCATCGCTGGGGTTCCCGCCGGATCGGGCAGGGCGGGGTCAGGAGCTGATGAGGGTTCCGACGCCGGTCTGGCTGGTCACTCCGGGCGGGATTGCGCACGCCAGCAGGTTGAGGCTGTTCTGCGAGAGCACCTCGGTGAACCCCGCGCCGGTGAACAGTCCGCTGGTGATCGTGCCCGTCCAGGTGAACACCGTCTGGCCGGCGATGAACTGCAGGGTCATGGTGCCGACGAATGTCGAGCTCTGGCCGGTGTTCCACGTGATGGTGTTGGTCGCCGGGCCGGTGTACGGCAGGTCCAGGCAGCTGCTCACGGCGTCCGTGCTGCCGCTTCTGGTGCCCGAGGTGATCGTCGGCTGACTGGTCGATACGCAGTTGGAATAGCCGACGTCGAACGTCTGGTGCTGCATGCGGGGCTGGAGCAGCAGGCCGGGCGAGTGAGTGATCTGTGCGCTGGTCGTGCAGGTGAAGTCGCCCACGGCGGCGTTGGCGGGAGAGGAGCCGGTCAGCAGGGCCGCCATGGCTGCGGCGGATAGCAGGACCGCGGTCGTGACGCGGCCCGGGGAGCGGGTGGTCGCGGGTGAGGACGGCAGGAGTTTCACGGGACCTCCGGGTGCGCCGGCGGACGAGGGCCAGGTCGGTTCTCCCGGCGACGCCGGGGTTCGCCCCTCTTTCTAGCCGCCGACCGGCACACCTCTACCCCCACGGCAGTGAAGATCACCCAGCCGGCCGATAGAACCTCTCGGCATCCCCGGGCCGGTCGAACCCGAGGCTCAACGGAGGATCACGCGAAGAGCAGTCGGCCTACCCCCATGGAAGAGAGCGCGGCCACACCGTGAAATCGGGCAACCTCGGACGTTCGAGCCCCGCTCAACGGCGGACCAGAAACGCCGGGATGACGGCGGTGCGCACGGCACGGGCTGCAGCCGGGTCCCTGATCGAGTGCATGCAGGAGGCCGATCAGGTGCAGTTCCCCCAGCGGCGCGCTTTTACGAAGCGGGAGGACGGATGCCGGTACATCGATGGAGTTTGTGGCAGCAACCCCCTCTAACGCCAGCCGGTACATCAAGCGTGACACCGCCCGCTACCCGCTGGTCCCTGCTGGCCGCCTATCTGCGCACACTCTAAGTCGGTCTCGCCGGCGAGCTCGGCGAGTGCTGTTTCGATGCCGGTGGCAGGGTCGGCGATGAGGACGGTGCGGTGCCGCAGCGAAGGCGGGACGGTCATGAAGACTCCGGGTCATCGTCGAGGACTGCCTCGCGGACGTGGCGGCAGGGGCCAGTCGCTTGCCCCTAACAGGGCTTGGGAAACCACATTCTGCGTTCGGGTGGGCGGACCGGCAGAGGCCCGGCGACCGGTCGGACGCCTTCCGCCCGGCGGGAACAGGCACGGCTTCGGCGGGCCGTGAGAGGCGGTCGAGCGGGGCTGTCCCTCGTTGGTCACCGCGGTCGGGATGGCGGTCCGTGCCGGTCACCGGTGTGCGGTCCGGTTCTGGTCTGTGACAGCGACCGTGGACCGGGCACCGGCGACAGGGGGGCGCTCCCAGTGAAAGGGTGCCACGGCATGTCCGGCAACGTCTTTCTCGGCTATGTCCGTGTCCGCGCCGGATACACCTGTCGGCAGGAGGCCGCCACGGTGAGCCACTACGTGCTTGCGGTCCTCGGGATCCGGGCTGAGAGCGGCGCCCCGCCGCACCTTCTCGCTCATTCGCAAAGAATTCCCGCCAAAGGGTGCATAATGCGACCTGAACTCTGCGGTCCGTCACAGTCTCAGCAAGATCGGTCAGCACATGTCTCGCGAGGCGCAATGTCCCCTCAACGGCCCAGGCGGCAACTGCCGGGACGGCACACGCTTCAGCGACCGGTCAAGGCGGGCAGAGCGCCGGACGAAGTCGCCTGGCGCTCAGCGGGGCTGCCATGTCTCCTGAGCCGGCGATCCCCTCGACCTCGGACGAGTTGACCGGGGGCGTCGCGGGGACGTCACCGGGCGAGCCCTCCCGGGAGGACCGCCGCCCGGCCCGTTTCAGCGACTCGGCCACGAGTCACGAGTCCGCGAGTCTGGTGGCCCTGGTCGAGCGGATTCCTGAAGGCTGGACTCTCGCCACGTACGAAGGCCGGCGCTACGGACTGACGCGGACCACCCGAGTGGGCGGTCGGAGCATCAGCGTTCTCGCCGAGGAACTGGGCGGGCCTGATCTGATCAGCGCCAATGTGTATCGCACACACAAGGCAGACCACCTGCGTGCCTGCGAGATGCCCGAAGCCAAGGTGTTGGCCTTCCTGCGAAGGTGGATACCCGCGTGACCATGGCATCGACCTGCCGGCCGGCGGCCACAGCCTGCTCAAGGCGGGGTCTGCCTCCACAGGGGTACAGGAAATGCACTGACAACCGGTACTGCAGTGGCATCGGAATTGCTTGCCGGCCTCGGGTGCGGCGCCGGTACACCCCCGGGAGATCGCGCGGACAGGTCAGACGCCGCATACGGAAGGGCGGCATGCACAACGTCCAACCACGTTCCCGGAGGGCGTATTGACGCAGCATCACAGCGTCACGGCTTTCCCGGCCATCGAACAGATGCCACCCGGGGTGCCGCGCGCAGCTCATTGAGATCACCTTCGTCGCTCCTTCGGTCTCGATAGTGATCACCTGAAGTGCGCTCGACTTCATCCGGCGAGAAGCAGCCGGCGTCATAGGAGGCTTGTGGCCAGGCGACTGGCCGAAGATTCTGTTCACGGAGGACCGTCGATGGATGTCAGCACCGTCACCAAAGCTCCGTACGGCCGGAAGGGTCACAGCCATGCATGAATACCTGCTCGCCGGCCTCTGGGGGCTGGTTGCAGGGAGCGGTCTGCTTGTGGGGGCTCTGATCGCCGATCTCTTCTTCGGTAAACTGTCCCATCGCGTGATCGCCGCCGTCATGGGCTTTGGAGGCGGAGTCCTGATCGCTGTCGTCGCGGGAGAGCTGCTCGGGGATGCCATTCACAGGGGTGTGGGAGTGTCGGCAATGATCGGGTTGCTGGCCGGGGCGGGAATGTTCAGCGGGATCAATTGGTATCTCGCCAAGGGCGGAGCGCGTAATCGAAAACGGTGCGGTGAATGCGTGGAGCAACCCAAGGAGGAGGAACAGCGCGGCAGTGGAGTCGCGATCGCGGTGGGATCGGTCCTCGATGGTGTTCCCGAAGCGCTCGTCATCGGCGTAACCGTTGCGGGCGGAGGGAAGATTGGTTTGAGCGTGATCGCCGGGTTCTTTCTTGCCAATGTTCCGCAGGGGCTGTCAAGTGCGTCCGGGATGAAGTTCGCGGGCCGGTCTCGCCGCTACATCTTCACGATCTGGGCAGGGATCCCGCTGCTGGGCGGGGTCACGGCCGCCGTCGGAAATTTGCTGCTCGGTTCAGCAACGGCGCAAGGGCCAGTAATTCTCGCATTCGCTGCCGGTGCGGTGTTGTCCATGCTTGCGGAAGCAATGATCCCAGAGGCGTTCGAGAATGCTCAGGCATTTATCGGGTTGATTACCGTTACCGGACTTCTCACCCTCTACCTGATCTCACACTAGCCTCGATCCTGCGTGACAGTCCTCGTCAGCCTGCTGACGGGGACTTCTTGCTTTCCGGGAGCGGATCCGAGGTGAGGTCAGGGTGGTGTCCCAGCTCCCGTGCCGAGCGAGCGCGGGGTTTCAACTGCTCCCGTGATGTGGCTACTCGCTTAGACAGATCATTGCGACTGTTCAGCCGGGGCCGGGCAGGAGCGAGAACCGGCCTCGGGCGGCGAGAAGGACGCGGGTCCCGGGTCGCAGGCTTCGGGTGGGGGCCGTCGGGCTCGGCCGCCTTGCGCGATTTGATCAGGGCGTTGATGTCGAGCTGCATGGTGGCGACGACGCCGACGCTGTTCCTGGCGTCGTCGGCTGCCTTGGCCGCGGCGGACCGGATGAGGAATGAGGAATCCGGAGAGGACCAGGGTGCAGATGACGAAGAAGAGGCCGATCAGCATCAGGGATTCCCGAGGTGACTGGTCAGGCGCCACCATGCCCGTTTGAAGAGATGCATTGCGTACGACTGCTCCTTGCCCGGCACATTGTTTGAACCTCATGCCGCCGTAGCCGGACTGCGATGTGAGCCGTGTTCGCCAAGTTCGGGGGGCCGGGCCGGATCTCATACACGGTTCCCATCCCGCGTCTGCTCATTGCGGGCAGTCGGGAATGCCGAATACTTACGGGAATTCAGTCGAGGTCGAGAACACCGGTCCGCACCTCGACGACATCGTCGCCCATCGTCTGTTCGAACCCTTCTACCGCCGGCAGCCCCGCGTCACCAGCGACCGCTCCGGCCACGGCCTGGGCCTGGCCATCGTCCGCTCGATCGTGCACGCCCACCACGGCACCGTCACCGCGTCCGCCAACCCCGATGGCGGCCTGACCGTACGCGCCTCGCTGCCGGCGGACGCGAGGTGATCAGGACCCGGGGTGCTGGTGCGCGCCGGGTGCCGGACCGCGGAGAGACCGCGCCGAACTCCCCCGTGTAGGAGGGGCGAGCCGGGCGCGGTCCCCGGGTGGCTACTTGCCGGTGTACGCGTCGTACACGGACACCGTCGCTCTGCCGCCGTGGGTGTCGGCGACCTCACCCCGCAGGGCGACCGACTTCCCCCTGGCGGGGTTCTTGACGGTGATCATCCCCTTGGCAACGGGCGTCTGCTGCCAGGTGGTGCCGCCGTCGTAGGAGACGGAGACGACGAGGGACTTCATCCCGGTGCCCGCTGCGGGCCCCTGGACCGTCACCGGGAAGGTCACCGTGCGGTCCGCCGGGACGGTGCCGTCCAGGTTCACCTGGGCACCGAACCGTACGGATGACAGCGCGGTGCGCGTCTCACCGTCCGTCGCCGGCCTGGCGCTGCGGAAGGTCCAGGAGCCGTCGACACGGGTTCCGACAGCGGAGACGGACGGGCTCCGTGTGACTGATGTGGCCAGGGTGTACTCGGCGTCTTCCGGGCCGACACCGTAGAACACCCAGCCGGTCAGCGCATCGGCCTTCTCCGCGATCAGGGTGGTGCCCTGGTGGAGTGTGGTCTTCGCCGAGGAGTGGACGGAGCGGCCGGTGTTGCCCCGGCCGTCGGAGAACAGCGGCACGACGAACTCAAGCCTGTTCCCCTGGCGGAAGACGCCGCTGCGGCCCTGCATCAACGGGGAGTGCACGGCGGTGCCGAGCGCCACCCGCTGGGCCGTACCCGGTCGGTGGTTCTGCTTCTGCGTGGTGTACGTGCTCTCCTCCGACCCCTGGGCGTCGAGCTGGGTTCCGGACAGGGACCAGAGGTTGGCCTTGCCGTCGGTGGCCAGATAGTGGGTCCGGGAGCCGGGAAGGGCGTAGGGATACTCGGAGCCGAAGTCGAACTGCTCCTCGCCGCCCAGCGCCGTGGTGCGCCCGGTCTTGCCGGGTACGGAGGCACCGAGCGCCGCGGTGACCTTGGCGAAGTCGGCAGGCCCGAACTTCCTCGTGTATCCGGTGAAGATCCGTTTCACCTCACCTCCCGCGGCGAGGCTGTACTGGGTCGAGGCGCCGCGCTCCCACTGGGCGTAGAAGGCGTCCCTGATGGTGACGCCGACGGGCTGCTCCGGGCCCAGTTGCGCGGTGCGGAAGCCGTCGAATGTGGTGGAGTAGTAGTCGCCGAATTGTATGGACCGCTCACCCATGCGGACGGAGAACGCAGCGGCGGCGCCGGTCATCCGTGCCCGGGAATCCGCGACGGTCATCTCGACGGGTCTGGCGGCGCGGGCGTCGATGGTGAGGGCGGTGTTCCCGGTCAGCGCGAGTCTGGGGTGGACCAGCCGGTCCGAGCCGCCCGACGGGTCGTAGTGCTGCGCGAAGAGGGCGTAGTCGCCCCTGGGCAGCCGGAGCTTCACCGTGCCGGTGGTATTGCCTTCGATGTCCATGGAGACATCGCCTTCGCCGGAGAGCTGGCCCAGGTGGGTGGCGAAAGCTGTGCTGGGCTGTCCGTTCCGGTCCAGGAAGTCGAGGGTCAGATCGTACGATTCGATCTCCCGGTCCACGGAGGCAGTGGTGCGCACGGTCTGGCCGCCGCCGCTCGCGGTGACGACGGCGGTGTGCACGCCGTTGCTGTCGCCGCCGGCCCGGGTGTCCGCGGTGAAGGGAACAGCCGCGCTGCCACCCGCGGGAATGGTGACCCTGTTCGTACCGATGGTGAAGAGCCCGGCGGGGGCGGGTCCGCCCCGGGGGCTGAAGCCCTTGACCGCCAGGTCCAGGGTGATCTCCTGGGTGCCGAGGTTGCGGTAGGTGATCTGCTTGGTGACGGGCTGGTCGTCGGTGTGCGGCCACTGCTGGACGCCGAAGGAGAGGGTGCTCTCGTCGGCGATCACGGTCTGTTCGACGGCGCGGTCGACGGCTACCCGGCCGGACCCCTGCTGGAAGACGGAGTACCCGCCATCCTGGGCGGAGCCGGTCAGCGCGGCCTTGAGACGCTCGCCCGTCCAGCCGGGGTGCCGCTGTTTGAGCAGCGCCGCCGCGCCGGCGACGTGCGGTGCGGCCATCGATGTACCGCTGATGGTGAAGTAGCCGGCCGGTTTCTCGCCGACCTCCTTGGCGATGACGCTGTCGGGAGCAGACGCTGCGGTGATGCCCATGCCGGGAGCGGTGATGTCGGGCTTGATGGCTCCGTCGTGCAGCGGCCCGACAGCGGAGAAGGGGGCGATCTTGTCGGTGTCGTCCACGGCCCCGACGGTGAGAGCCGCTTCCGCGCGGCCCGGGGAACTGACGGAACCGGGATCCGGCCCGTTGTTGCCGGCGGAGACGGTGAACAGGACGCCCTTTTCCTTCGACAGCCGGTTGATGTGCGCCTCCAGCGGTCTGACGGTGCGCGCGTCGAGCGCGTCGGCCGTCGGCCCGAGGCTGGAGCCGAGGCTCATGCTGACGATATCGGCGCCCCGGCCGACGGCCCAGTCGACGGCGGCGATGCTGTCGGACTCCGCGACCCCGTTGTCGTTGATGACTTTGGCGTTGAGGATCTTCGCCCCGGGGGCGACGCCCTTGTACCTGCCGCCGGACTTGGCGCCGGTCCCGGCCACGGTCGACGCGATGTGCGTACCGTGCCCGTGCCGGTCCCGGGTGTCCGGGGACGAGGTGAAGTTCGCCGACCCGACCACCTGCCCCGTCAGATCCGGGTGGGTTTCGTCGACCCCGCTGTCCACGACCGCGACAGTGACGCCCTTGCCGTCGTACCCCGACTGCCACACCTTCGGAGCGCCGATGTGCCCCACACTCGTGTCCAGGACGGGGGTGTACACCTGGTCCAGCCAGACCCGCTCGATCCCGGGCACGGTCCCCGCTGTCCGGGCGGCCCCGCCCCCGGCTCCGGTGAGGGCGGCCCACAGCCCGCCCGGGTCCCGCTTCGGTACGGTCACGGCGTCCGCGTTGATCGACGGCAGAGTCCGCGCCACCTTCGTATCCGCGCGGACCCCCTGCCGGGCGCCGGCCGCCGACGCCCCTGCGTACTCGACGATGACCTTCAGCCCATCGCCGTACGCCCGGCGGCTCTCGGGGCTGTTGAGCCCCGTCACATCGAAGAGCCGCCTGTCGAGGGTGCCCTGGGCGATCAGCCGCCCGGCGTCGGCGGGCACGGCGTAAGTGCGCCCCCGCTCGGTCCAGCTCCGTACGGATATCTCCTCCCGCCCCTGCCCCCGCTCGATGGAGACAACACGGTCCTGCCCGTTCAGAGCGACCCGGTCCCCGGTGATCAGGGCGATCCACTGAAGCCCTCCCCCGCCACCGCCCGGGGCGGGCCCGGTATCCGGATATGCGGGGGTAGCGGCCATTCCGGCGACGAGCGCCGCCGCCAAGAGGCCCGTGGTGACGGTGACCGCACCACGCCCTCGATGCCTGCTGGAGAACAAAACGCCTCCCTGCTCCGCGGGGCCAGGGGATGTGAAGGACCAGGAGCGGCCCCGCTTCCCGCTCCCGCGGAGTGAGAGCGATCGGCGCTGCCCGGCGATATCACCGCTGCAAGCAATGGCTTGAAACACCTTCTGTGTCACCACCCCCTCAAGCCCCTTTCGACCCAGTGGCCCCGGCCACCCCGGCCTCGCGCCGTGACTGACCACTTTCAGCCACCCGAAGGCGCTCCGGGGCCGGACCCGCCCGCGATAACGGAGGCCCCGGACCGTGCGGCGACGACTACTTGTACGGTGCTGGTCCGATAGGCGTACGCCCCGGCCTCGGAGCTCCATGGCCACTCCTCGCCCGCGGTGATGACAGCGACCGAGTCGGTGCTCTCGTGGCGTCACCGGACGCCCGCGGTGATGCCGTGCGACAAGGTCGTACTCGGCTCGTGATGTTCCCCGGCCTCTCCGGTCGCCATACTCCCGGGATGAGATCCATATACCGTTCCGTCGCGGGGCGCGATGCCATCGGGCGCTGGTGTGCCGAGCGGCTCGACGAGTGGCCGGTCGCGCACGAGCGGGTGACGTTGAGCGTTTCCGGTGTGCGGACGCATGTGGTGACGGCGGGGTCGGGGAGCCCGGTGGTCTTCGTTCCCGGGACCAACTTCAACGCGGCGGCGTCGCTGCCGGTGGCCTCGGCGCTGGTCGCGGCGGGGCACCGGGTCATCCTGCCGGACGTCCCCGGCCAGCCCGGCCTCAGCTCAGGGGAACGGGGTCTCGCAGGCGGGCGGTTGTCCTGGTACGGCAGATGGCTGGGCGAGGTGATCGAGCAGACCGCCGCCGGCCCCGTCACGGTGATGGGCCACTCCTTCGGCGCCGCCGTGGCCCTGTCCTGCGATTCCCCGCACATCGAGCGGCTCGTCCTCGCCTCCCCCGCCGGACTGACCGGACTCAGCGTGCCCCCGCGCCTGCTGGCCGCCTCGGCCGCCTGGTTCCTGCGGCCCACCCCCGCGAGCAGCGCCCGCCTGCTGCGCGCCATGTCCGCACCCGGACGCCAACCGCGTGAGGAGCTGGTGGAGTGGATGACCCTCGTTGCCCGGCATTCGCGCTCCAGCGGGGCGCCCGGCAGGGCCGAACCGCCGCCCGGGCGGTGCACGCGGCTGGCCGTCACCGGAGCCCACGACGTCTTCCTCCCGCCCGAACGGCTGCACCGCGCGGTACGCGACACCCTCGGAACCGAACTCCGGGTCGTCGCCGGAGCCGGGCACCTCATCGTGGAGGAACACCCCGAACTCCTCGCCTCCCTCGCCGGCCGCGCCCCGCACCCCGCGGAAGGAGGCATCAGCGGTGACGAGGACGCCGGACCGGCACAGTAGGCCGTGGCAACCGGTTGTCGCAGACCGTCCCGCTGTACTCAATCCCCGCCGGAGCCCAAGAGCACGGGCGTCCGCCCGGGACGCAGCCCACACCGGGCACAGCCGAAGGCCGGGCGGTCAGACGGTCGGACGGCGGTCCAGTGATGAGCTTCGGCGCCACCGAGCCCACGCGGCTGACGCGGTCCCCTGGGAGTGTCGGCCGATGGTGCCGACCAGGAGGCGGCACCGGCGACCAGTGTGCCCGGCGGCTGGACGGGAACACCCGCTGCTCCTGGACCGTACCGTGCGGACCGGTCACGTCAGGGAATCCCCGTCCGCGTACGATACCGAACCCCGTTCACCACCGTCCGATGATCCGCCCATCGCCCGCCCGGCACACCCACCCCGGGTAGTAACGGCGCGACGCATTCCCCCGATGGCTCCCCACCTGCAATTACCACCGCGGACACACCGCACTCGCAGGCAAACCACCCGCCAACCGCGCCCCCAACCTCACAGGGCAATACACCTAGGACACGGGGTTTGGTGCCGGTGTTCGTCCGGGGGTTCGCTGGGCTCGCAGATTGACGGTGCCGCGGTTGCGGACCGCGGTGCGGGCGGCGGTGTACGCGTCGGCGGGGCTCGATGCCGGGCGGGGTGCGGGTGCCCAGTCGTCTCCGTTGGCGGTGAAGGGATACCAGAGGTCGTCGGGGCCGAGTCTGATCTGGACACCGGTTGTGGGGTCGGTGATGCGGTTGTCGGTCACTTCCAGCGGGCCGGTGGCCGTTGCGCGCTTGGACTCGATCGCCCGGACTGCCTCGTCGAGCGCGGATTGATCAGGGCTTGAGGGGTGGAGGGCGACGCGGACGGCTGTGGTGCCACCGAAGGTGAAGGCCGCCCGGAGCCGGCGGAGTTCGGCCAGGCGCATGCCCGCTCGGCCCGCAGCGGCTTCGGCGTCAGCCGTGGAGCGGCCGTGCAGGAGGCGTACGAGATCGACGATCGGGTCGTTGTCGCAGCGCTGGCCGTCCAGCAGGGCACGGGCGCGTTGTGCGGCGTCACGCGCGAGGTCGGCGATGTCTTCGGCGCTGGCCACTGTGACGGGGGCCGGGGGCAGGTCGTGCTTCCACAGCGGCCGGGGCGGATTGCTGTTTGTCTCGTGATTCATGTGCGTGCGCTCAGGGTGAGGAGGCGGAGGAGTTCGGAGTCGTCGAGGGTGCCGAGGTCGATCTCGCCCTGGGGCAGGAGGGTTCTGGCGAGGTCGCGTTTGCGGTCGAGGAGAGCGGTGATCCGCTCTTCGATGCTGTGGGCGGCGACGAGATGGTGGACGTGCACGTCGCGTTTCTGCCCGAGGCGGTAGACGCGGTCGTTGGCCTGCTCTTCGGCCGCGGGGTTCCACAATCGGTTGTAGTGGATGACGTGGTTGGCATGGGTCAGATTGAGGCCGAGGCCCCCGCTCTGCGGGGTGAGGACGAGGACGCCCCCGGCGTCGCTGTTGAAGGCGTCGAGGACCGTGGTCCGCTGGGTGGGGGTGAGCTGCCCGTCGAACACGGCGGTCCGGTGGCCGCGTGCGGCGAGGTAGGCGGCGAGGATCTTGTCGGCGTGGACGTAGGTCGTGAAGACGAGGGCCGATTCACCCTGCTCCCGGATGGGATGGAGGAGCTGGTGCAGGGCTTCGAGTTTGGGGGCGCGCCGACCTGCTTCGTGAGGGTCTCCGGCGATGGTTTCGAGGGGTTCGTCGAGGTAGTGGGCGGGGCTGATACAGATTTTGCGGAGGCTGGTGATCAGGTTGAGGATGACTTCGCCCCGGCGGGGGTTCGAGGGGTAGGTCTGGAGTTGCTTGAGGGTGTCGCGGGAGAGCCCTTCGTAGAGCCCGATCTGTTCCCGCGAGAGACCGATGCGATGGGTGGTCTCGTTCTTCCGGGGGAGGACGATGCCGAGGTCCGGATCGTTCTTCAGGCGGCGGAGCATGAACGGCTGGAGAAGCTGGTGGAGGCGGTCGATGGCCTGGCGGGCGTCAGGGCTGCTGCTGGGACGCTCGATCGGCCGGGCATAGAGTGCGTTGAACTGGGCCCGGGAGCTGAATAGCTCGGGGTTGCACCAGTCCATGATCGCCCACAGTTCGTCGGGCTGGTTCTCCACGGGAGTCCCGGTCAGGGCGAGACGCCGGCCGGTGAGCTTGCGGGCCAGGCGCGCGACCTGGGTCCGGTCGTTCTTGAGTTTCTGTGCCTCGTCGGCGATCACCAGCCCCCAGGGGATGTCGGCCAGTGAGGCGTGGTCCTGGCGCAGCAGGTGGTAGCTGGTGACCACGATGCCGTTCTCGCGCATGTCGGCGAGTGAGCGCTGGGGTCCCTGGTAGCGGACGGCAGGGGTGCCGGGGGCGTGGACGGTGATCTCGCGGCACCACTGGTCGACCAGGGACTGGGGGCACAGCACGAGGGTCGGGGCGGGTGCCCGCTGGGTGCGGTTGAGGTGCAGGGCGAGGGCGGTGACGGTTTTACCCAGGCCCATGTCGTCGGCGAGGAGTCCGCCGAAGCCCAGGTCGAGGAGGCGGCTGAGTCGGTGGACGGCACTGGCCTGGTACGGGAAGAGGGTGGGTCCGCTGCGCTGTGCGGGCACGGTGCTGCGGGTGGGGGTTCTCAGTTCCGCGACGAGGTCGGCCAGTCCGTCGGCCGGTGTGCAGGCGTAGGTCCGTCCGTCCAGGGTGATGGTGCCGTAGAGCACGTCGAGGAGCGCCTGGCGGGCGGGCTGGGACGGAAGGGAGCGGTGGCGGAGCTTGTCGCGGGTGTCGTCGTCGATGAGGATCCACCGGTTGCGCAGCCGTACCCAGGGCATCGCCGCGTTGACGAGGGCATCCAGCTCGGCGGGCTCCAGGACGGTGCCGTCCAGGGCGAACTGCCAGCGCCGGTCGAGAAGTTCACCGAGGCCCATGCGGCCTTCCACGGCCGGCAGGGGTGAACCGGTGCCGACAATGGCGGTGATCCCGAGCTCGCTCGCCCAGTCATTGGTCCAGTCGACCTGAATCCCTGAGCGGGCCAGTTGGTCACCGACGCTGCCTTTCAGGAGTACGGCATCCTGGAGGCTGAGGACGAAGGCGTCGGGGCGGGCCTGAGTGCCCAGGGGTCGCAGCGGAGGGAAGCAGTGACCGGCACGCCGTAGCGCCCGGGCTGTGCGGGAGGCCAGATCGTGGTCGGGATCGGGCAGGGGGTGTGTCCCGCTCCAGACGTCGCGGGCCTCGACGGCGGAGCCGGGATCACCGGGATGTCCCAGCAGTTGGAGGGTGCCGTGGGTGCGGGTGGAGGTGGGGCTTCGGGGGGAGTCGATCCGCAGGATCATCGGCGGTGCGTCGTCGGGAAGGACCTCGTCCTGGACGGCATCCGCCCAGTCCTGCAGGATCGCCGGGACCGGGTGCTGGTAGCGGACAGAGCTGGCGAAGGGGCGCAGGCCGAACAGCAGGTCGGCGGCGGGCGGGGGGAGGAACCGGTCGGTGAGGGCGTCCAAGGCCGACTTCAGTGTGACCAGGGGATCGGCGGGTTCTTCGCGGCCGGGCTCCGCGCGAGTCGCCATCAGGCTGCGGGGCAGGTGGACGAGTTCCTTGGCCAGTTCGTCCAGGCGCACCAGGACGGCAGCGGGCAGCGGGCCGCACTTCCACACCGGCTGCCGCTCGTGAGGCGACTCGGCTTCGCTGATCGCCGGATAGACCCAGCCGGCGGCGATGGCCTCCAGCCCCCTACGCGCAGCTTCGGCCCACACTTCCACGGACATGCTCCAGCCCGTGTCCGGGGCGGCCAGCAGAGAGGGCAGGACTTCGGAGAGGTCCACACGCCAGCATCGGACGGTGTCGATCTCCCCACCGGGCAGCAGGAGTCGCCGTGAGACGACGGCATCCGGGTCGACCTCGGCGTCGCGGGGCGGGTCCAGGAGCAGCCATCCCGCTTCCAGGGGGCCGGCGGACTGGTCGAACGCCAGGTCCCGGCCGTCGTCGAGCGCCTGCCGGACCAGGTCGGCGGGGGCCGCCGCAGGGGAACGGCGCCGCTGGAGACCGATGGCGTCCGGATCGACCGGCGGAACGGGCGGCTTGCTTTCGGACACATCGGCCTCGTCCTGCGCGGGCCTCGCCAGTGGCACTGCGGGGACGGGCACCGGGGCGTCGGCGGATTCCGCTGCTGGAGGAGAGGGCTCCGGGCCCGGCGGCAGAGGGTCGATGAGCTGGTGGTTCAGCATCAGGACGAGGCTCTCCGCAGCCGCCTGCCGCGCGGCGGCCTTACTCGGACCCTTGCCCGATCCGGTGAGCGTGTTGCCCTGGTGAACACACGAGGCTCGGGCCGTAAAAGGGACGCCGCCGTCTTCGGCGGTCACGCTGACGGCACTGATCGTGCCGCGTTGCTGGGCCTCGTGCAGAACCCCGACCGCCGTGCTGGTCTGCGACACCACCAGCTCACTTCCCCTGGCCGGGGGCTTCTCAGGGATGGGCAGACCGGTCACCTTGGCCAGCAGGTGGACACGGGCCAGGAGCAGGGCCTGTGACTTCGACGGGGACGTGCAGGGCGGCCCGATCACGATGTCGTCGCCGTCACCGACCGCCGCTCTGGCCAGGTACTGCCCTCGTGCCGGAGCGGGGGCGACCTCATCACGCGGCGCCCGCAGTCCCTGCTCTTTCGCGAAACGCTGCAGCAGGACGAGCGCAGTCTGATGGTCCACCTTCGGCACCGCGGCAAGGGCCTCCTCGCGAGCGCACCGCCACAGGGCACCCGTGCTGCGGAACAGCAGCCGCTCCGCCAGCGGCAGGGTCATCAGACCGGAACGCGCCCGCACCACGACGTGCTCCGCCAGTGCCCGCTGATCCTCTTCCTCGGGGCCGGCGAGCACCGCCAGGAACTCGGCGGCACTCAGCGCCGCGTACGGGGCTTCCCGCAACGGCAGCGCCGGCCCGCCCACGACGGCGACAGCGGGGATGTCCTCATCCGCGATCCCCGCGAGGCTCGCGAGCAGACTGACCTGAGCACGCTGATGGGCTTCCTTCTTCGTCCGCGCGGTGCACCACCGGCTTTCATGCGCCACCCCGCCGGTCTCCATCGAGACCCGGGCGGTGAACCCCTTGGCGGCGGACGAGCCCGAAGTCCATTCCGGTTCCCTGACCGGCACGCCCAGACCGTGGGCGTGCATGGACAGAATGCTCGGAGCCAGATGGGGGCGGCTCACCACGCGCGCATAGGCCGCCTCACGCGCGGCCCGCGACCCGCCGCCGTCGATGGGGACGAGAAGGAGCATCCGCAGGTCGCTCAGCGACAGTTCGTCAGCGGCTGCCCGGTGGCGGACTTCCGCAGCGTTGCCCTCGTCCAGTACACCCCGCCGGTAGAGCGCTTGAACCCAGCTCATCGAGGTGCCCACCGCGGTCATGCCCGCCCTCCGCGGATCGCGGCGCGCGGGTATCTGGTCATCGAAGTTCCGGTCACGCTCCGCCACACTAGACTACATAGAGCAATGATTGAGTGCGGAGTGTAATCACATGAGTGGAGTCGCGGAGGCGTCGCCCATCCTGTCACCGGAACCTTCACCCGCTGAGGAGGCCGACGGCTCGCAGGATGTCTTGTCAGGGCACGAACACCATCGGGCCACCGTCCCCCGCCCAAGCCGTCCGGTACGCCCGTTCCAGTGCCGTGTCTGCGGCAGCCTGGAGCGCGGGCAGTACGTTCCCGCAGGCTGGTACCTCGTCCACCGAGCCGCCGGCAACAACGAGAGAGCGATCGGTAAGGGCATGTACTGCACGATCGACTGTCTCGCTCGCGGCTCGGACCGGATGCGCGAGAAGACGACAGGCCCACAAGACCGACTGCACCTCAACGATCACGCCCGGGAACTGGTGGAGCGGGCCCTGGGCCTCATGCACAGCGGTCTCACCGTCCGGCAGGCGGGCGACACCATCGACGTGCGCACCGAAACGCTGCGATCCTGGCTCGTCTCCGCAGGGATCGCCATCGACGGTCACGGCATGCTCGCCGGAGTCCAGAACCCCTCGCACGCCCGTCAGCAACGCCCCAGCGCGATTTCCGGTTTCCTTGCCGAACGCCTCGGAGGCTCACCGGTCAGCGCCATCAACGAACTCGCCCAGATCCGGATGCTCCTGGACCTGACCTGGAAGACAGCCAACCAGGGGCCGCCCCACGCGCCCCAGTTCACCACAACCGTCACCGCTATCCGCGCCGACGAAGACACTATGGTCACTGCCAGCGGCCGTTCGAAACGAAAGTCTGAGGCGAAGACCCGGGCCGCCGAACAGCTCGTACGCATGCTCGGCGAGAAGCACCAGACACCAACGAGTGGCCCGCACGCGGAGTAGCGCAGCGGAAGGACCGCACCGTCCCTCAAGTCATACCGGGGCGGGGACGGCCCGGACCCGGTCGCAACGATCACCGTGCGCGTCCAGTGCGGGCACGAGAGACGTCGGGCGGCAGGCTGTGGGAAGCGGTGTTGACGAGACCGCTCGGCTGCCGGGCCGGTGCGGACACCGGAAGGGAACGGATGCCCTCACCGTGGGAGAGGTCGAAGGTGAGGTCCTGCAGGAGCGGGGCCGGGGCGTGGGTGGAGAGGTGGATGGCCCAGGTGGGCTGGTCGGCGGTGTTACCGCCCCACAGGGTCCAGGTGGGCAGGATGCCGCTCGGGCGCTGGGCTGCGAAGGCATCGAACCGCAGCCCCGCCGGCTCACTGGTGGGGGCGGTCCACATCATGTAGTGGCCATCGGCCTTCTGCGGCCAGCCGTCGTCGGCGAGGGGACGGGTGGCCTCGGCGAGCGTCTTCTCAGTGATCCTGGTGTCAGGGCCGCGGCCCCAGGCATTCTCGGAGGCGATGCTGTCGAGGAGGGTACGCATGATCTCGACGGGAGTCGTGGAGGTGGCGGTGGCGTGCCAGATGCGCTCTCCGACGGGGGATTCGTAGGCGGCGACGGTCCAGGCGGTGTCGCGCGGGCCGGTCTCGTGGACGAACTCCGCCCGCAGGGTCAGGCTCTCGTGACTGGCGACGGTCGTCTCGTCCCAGGGCCGGTACTTCTCCCATTCGCCCTGGGTCTCAAGGAACTCGCGGAGAAGGGCTTCGTGGTCGCCGGGGTCGGCGGCGTACACCGGAACGGTCTCGGTCCGGGGCGGCGCCGGTTCGGCCGGCGCGGTCTCGCTGGGCGCGCGTGCGCCGACGGCCGACGTGCCGGCGAGAGCGGCTGCCGCGCCCTGCTCCGTCTCGGTGGCGGGTGCCGGGCCGGGGCGCACGGCGTCGGTGTAGAGATCGTCGAACTCGTTCAGGGCCTCGCCGGTCGTGCCGTAGGCCAGGGTGGTCTGCCGCAGGTGGTTCTCGCCGTGGAGGTGGACGCTCTGGCCGCCGGGGTAGGTGCCGACGGCGACCATGGTGTGTCCGTCGTGGGCGTGGCGGTGGATGATCAGCCGTCCGGCGGCGATGTCGTCGTGGATCTTCTGTGCTTCCTGGGAGACCTCGCGGATCTCGTCGCGGGTCAGCCAGGGCATGGGGTAGTCGGCCCAGGTCCACTCGGTGTCGATGTCGTCCTGCAGGCCGGGGGTGATCTCGACTGCGGCCCCGGCGGACCGGAGGGCGGTCGCCGCCTGCTGAGCGTGGTGGGGTTCCTCATGGTCGATCCGGGCCAGGACCATGGTCACCGGGTCCAGGGGGCGGAAACCGTGGCCGGCCAGCAGTGCCCGGGCGGTGTCGGTGCCCTCGCTGGTGCCGGCGAGGGCTGCTGTGACCGCCCCGGGATGGTCGGGATGCTGGTCGAGACGGACACGGGCGATAGGGGTGCGAGGCAAGCGGGGTTCCTTCTTCACAGAGGGGGCTATCGGCTGGTGCGTGCCGGGCTGGAGGGGGCAGTGGTGCGCAAGGGGCCCGCGCGGGCCGCAGCGGTGGTTCTCGGGGTCTGACGCTGGTTGGGTGGCTGCGGAGCGTGGTGCTGGTGCTGCCACCGGGCGCGGACGGCGGTGAGGTCGGCCAAGGCGCGGCGGCTGCCGGTGACGAGCTGGTGGACGCTGTTGGCCGGGTCGTCGGCGTATGACCGAATGAGGTTGGCGGTGGTGCGGGCCTGGTGGAGCAGCGCGCGCTGGAGAACCTTCCCGCCCCAGTGCTCTACGGACCCGGCCGGTGTGGCGAGGAGGTTCAGGATGTGGGCCGGGGCGGTGTCCCGGAGGAGGCCGCGGTGCTGGGCCTCCCACAGGACGGTGACGGGGTCGATGGGCTCGCCACGGTGGGCGAGGGCGGTCAGGCAGTGGAACAGGGCAGCGTGCACGGGAAGGGCGAAATCGACCGGGAGCAGCCATCGCATCCGGGCCATTTCACCGGGGTGCGCGGTCGCGGTCGCCAGCAGCAGCCGCTCCTCGTCCAGAACGTCCGAGCCGGTGTTCCGCGGCGGATCGGGGGGAGCTGGGGTGCGGGGCAGGGAGCCGGGGTGCGGAGCGAACTGTCCCGTGAGGTCGTCGAGATACCGGGCGAGAGTGTCGGCCTGGGCGAGTACGGCCGAGGCCGGGTCCGGCTGGACGGGGACGGTGGCAGTTTGCGCGAGGCTTCCGGCGTGGGTGCGCAGCGTGCGGCGGGCGTGGTCGGCGCGGATCATCTGGGTGTAGGCCGCCGTGTGCCGGGGATCCGGGCAGGCTTGGACGAGCGCGTGGAGGTAGGCGGCGGTGAGCCCGCGGGCGTCACGGCGCGCGTGATCCAGAACAGATGACAGCCATACCGGTTCACTTGCATGCACGGCGGCCTCCGGCGGGGCGAGGGCGCCCATGGCGGCGAACAGAGCAGCGTGGGCGGGATCGCCGAACTGGGCTGCCCCCAGCGAGCCGAGAGTGCCGAGGCGGTGGGGCTCCAGGAGCAGGGCTCCGAGGAGGGCCTGCTCGGCGTAGTGCACAGGCGGTGACGGCTCGGGATCGTCCGGCCCGGCACCGGTCCCGTCGCCACACGGGTCGATCGTGTCGGGCATCAGGCCGCCAGGATGAAGTCGTCGCGGGTGAGGGTCTTGCCGAGGTGAGGGGCCAGCAGATGGGCGGCCAGCCGGGGTGGGACGGCGTTGCCGATCTGCGAGAACTGCTGCCCCTTGTTGCCCTGCCACGGGTACGCGGTCGGGAACGTCTGCAGGGCGCCAGCCTCGGCGGCGGTGATCCTGATCGATTCCGTCGGCCCGCTGTCCCCGCTGGTCTCGTCCGGGAGGGGCTCGGCGACCCAGACGCATTCGTTGGCGCGATGGCCGAAGAACAGTGTCCCGGCCGGCTCCTCGATGGACCGGACAGTGGCGTTGGCCTGGTTGTTGCTGCGCAGGCTCCAGGACCAGCGGTGCGCCTCTGCGGTGAAGGTGGGGGCCGGGCTGTCGGCGGGACGGTTCTCGCGGGTGCCGTGCCGCTCGGTCCATCCTGACCCTTCGCGACGGGATTTGAGAACGATTCCGGTCCCGGGCCCCTGCCGGGTCCAGGCACCGCGGTCACGGGCGTCGGCGAGGGCTTTGCGGGACCCGGAGGGGAAAGGTTCGGGCCCGCCTCCTGGGCCTCCGCCGGCGCAGACGGTGGGTACCGGCCGGTTGGTGGCGCCCCAGCCGAGGGCCTCGGCCATGCTCACCCACCGTTCACGGCCGGGCCCGAACAGCGTCTCCGGCTCCAAGGTCCTGGCATGGGTGGGCGAGGGCGGCTCGGCGGTCCGGACTCGGGAGGCGAGGAGGATCGCCCGCCGTCGTGTCTGTGGCACCCCGTAGTCGGCGGCGTTCAGGATCCCCGTCCATACGGAGAATCCCCAGGTACGGAGGATCGCCGCGTACTGCTTCCACAGGGGCAGGACGTGAGGGACCTCCTCCATCGCCACCCACTCCGGCTCGCCGGTGCTGTTGAGGGCATGGAGGTACCGCATCGGCTCGGCCGCGAGCAACGATCGCTCGTCGCGGCAGGCGCTCAGCAACCGTTCACGGGTGTCGTGCCCGGCGGCGAGATCAGCGACGGCTTGGTGGACCAGCGGCTGGTCCACCAGACCCAGCTGCTTGCCCGCCATCGACCACGCTTGACACGGCGGGGACGCGATCAGCCCCAGCACGCGCCCGGAGAAGACCCACGTCGGGTAGAGGGCGATGTCGGTGCGGATGGTGAGCAGTCGGGCGGCTGCCCGCGTGCGGCAGGCCCATTCGTCCCATTCCAAACCCACTTCCCTCACGCTCCACCGCGACAGAGGGACCGACCACCCGCCCGGACCGGCGAACAGGTCCAGAACAAGTCCGTTCACGTGGCCAGCCCGTAGTCGTCCCGCACCGGCTCGGCGTTCGAACCGCGACATGCCCAGGGAGAGCAGCCGCCGGTGACGCCCTGCTCCAACTCGTCCGAGTCGGTTACCGTGATGTCGAGGTCTTGCTGGCGGGCGGCCCATTCGGCAGCGGTGACATGGTCGATCGGTGCCTGGTCGAGAGGGACGCGGGAGCGGTGTAGAAACGCCTGGCCGAGCAGTGGGTTTCCGGATGCGTTCGCGCGGGCATTTCCCTGCCGGATCGCCGCGTCGAACGCGACGACGTCCTCCCACTCTTCGGGGGAGGAGTCCCGAATGCTTCGCCATTGTGCGTTTCCGTGAAACGGGCATCCGAGGCAGCTGGATTTCGGGGTGCTGGCCAGTCCGCGGGCGGTCAGGTAGCGGATGCAGTCGGCGCGGGACCAGTTCAAATCGGTGATGAGAGGGTGCCGGTTGCGCATGTACTTGACGTCGGCGTCCTTGGCTCGGTGGAATTCATCGGTGGAGATGCCGACCCACTGCTCGACGAACACACCCTGCGGAATGCGCGCCGGATACGGGTAGCCGAGAAGTTTCCGGACCTGCTTCTTTATTGGCTTGATCTTGTATTCGCCAGTACATTGCCGCCGGGTCATTCCGGCCTTGCCGTCTTTGTTGAGTATATAGAGAGGCATGCTGGCGAACCGATGCTGCGGATCGAGTGCATCGTCTCTGATATTTCCGGACGATACCCGCAGAATGGGTATCCCTGCGGGTATCGCTATCTCTCTTTCGAGTCGGTCCAGATGCTCGTAGACGGCTTTGGGTTCCCAGCCGGTATCGGCGAAGATGGCGTAATCGATTTTGGGGAGAATGCCCTCGGCGGAGAGGGCAAGCATGGCGCTGGACTGGATTCCCGCGCCGAGGGAAATAGCGCGGAATTGTGGCGTGGGGGAAATGACGGTTCCTGGCGAGTGGGGGCGGGGAGGGCGGCGGCAGCGAGGTGCCTGGTGCGGCAGGTCGCGTCAGCGGGGTGCGTGCTGGAGGGCTTGCACGTACGCGGCGACGAGGTCGCGCGTCTCCCTCGGGGCCCTGGCCGAGGGCGCGAGCAACGGGGGTGCCGATGACCACCGTGTCGACCAGGGGCGCGATGCCCGGCGGCCGGTCGACGTGGGCGTCGATGTGGGGAATTCCAAGAAAGGGCCTACCGGGTGCGTCCTCGCGTCGCGGGAAGAGCCGGGGCGGCTGGATGCAGGGGCGGGGCGTCGCCGAGGGCGTCGAGGGCCGCGTGCCCGGCGGGGGTGAGGAGGACGCGCTGGCCGAGGTGGATGCTGCTGGCGACATCTCGGGTGATGAGACGGGCAGTTGCAAGGGCGTCGTACACGGGCATCGTGATCCGGGCGGAAGTTCCAGTCGCGATTATGCGGAAAGGGCCTCTGAAGGACCGGTACAGGATGACGTGGTGGCGGGCGATGACTTCCAGGGCCCGGTGTCGGGCGGGTGTGAGCCGTGGGGCCGGCTCCTGCTGCGCGGGGGATTGCGGGTCTTGGTCGCTGGGTGGGGTGGGGGTGGGCACGGTTTCCTTTGGGGAAGGGGCCGAAGTCGGATCTTTGAGGAGCGGACGAGGTGCCCAGTCATGACTGGGACGGCCTCGGCGTGCCGGACAACCCGGATGGAACTCTCGTTGAGTGGGAGCCCGGGAAACTGGGCTCCCACGTAGGGGTTTTCGGCTAGGGCTTTGGCAAGATCGGAGGCGGCCAGGGACGTGGACACGACGGATGCTTCTGTGGTCCGGTCAGCGGCGGCGGCCCGGGGTCGTATCGGGAGACGGGGGGACTCCGGGCGCTGCGGTGACACGGCTGCTGAGGGCGGTGCGGGCGTCGCTGAGGCAGTGGCCGATGGCCGGCAAATGGCGGTGGAGATCGATCCGGTCCACCGCGTCCTTGGTGGAGGTGTGCGGGGTCGGCCGGGAGAGCGCGGCGAGGGAGACCAGGGCCTGGGTATACCGGGTGAGGGCCTGGGCGAGGGGTACTGCCGCCGTGGTCAGCGCTTCGACGGGTCGCCATGCGCCGGAGGGCTGCTCGTGGGCGTGCTCGGCGTAGGAGAGGCTGTCCCCGGCGAACCGGGTCACGAGGTGGCTGATCAGGCTGATGTGCCGGGTGGCGGTGAACAGGCCGCCCGGACCCGGGGTGACCGGGTGGGCGGCGATGTCCTCGATGACGGCGTCGACCGCGGCGTGTGGGGTCAGGTCGTCCAGGTCGTGGGGTTCGTACAAGGTGGTTTTTTCTGTTCAGGGCTATGAACGGCCAGGTCCGTGCCGGGGGCGGGCGATTCGGTTACGCGGCCTTCCCGAAGTCGCCCTGCTGGGGTGCGGCCTTGGCGACCGCGCGGGCGGTGATGCCCCGGGACGCGGTGGCTGAGGCGGCGGTCAGGGCGTCGGCGCCGGGTTCCAGGTACCAGGGGCGCAGGTCGAGCATGGCTGCGCGCATGCCGGTGGCGAAGCAGAGAGCGGTGCCCTTGGGCAGGGCGCGGATGGCGTCGGCGGGCAGGATCCGTTCCTGCCGCATGCTGATGCTGGTCGAAGTGCCGGAGTCGCTGGTGGAGGTGGACTTGGTCTCGACGTCGTGGTCGCCGATCAGGCGGGAGAGCTTGTCGGCGAAGTCCGGGTCGTCGATTCCGGAGCCGATGACCTTGATGGTGGAGGCGGACCACATGGCGTCCATGCCCGCGTCGCCCCAGACCTTCTGGCCCTGGCGGTAGGACTGGAGGATCGTCATCGGGATGATCCCCCGGGAGCCGAGGTGCGAGTACAGGTCCGGAAGATCGCTGATTTTGCACACGTTCGCGGCCTCGTCGAGGATCGCGAGCATCGGCGGGTCGAGGCGTCCGCCGGCGCGTTCGGCTTGGGCGGTCGCGGCCCGCATCACCGAGTCGGCGCAGGCGGCGATGAGCGCGGACGCGCCGCCTCCGCCGTCCTTCGACAGCAGGAACAGTGTGTCGCTGCTGGTGACGAACTCGGTGGGCCGGAACTCCTTGACCCCTTCCTGGGGGGTGACCCAGCGGGCGATCTCTGTGTTGAGGAGGGCGGCGGCGTACTGGCGGGCGGTCTCGTAGATGCCGTCCCTCGTCTCGGGCGGACCTTCGACGGTGCCCTTGAGCTGGGCGGCGACGGCGGCGAATCCGTGATCGCGGAGAATGTCGAGGGGCCGGCGGTCGGCGGGGAAGGCCAGCCACTGCATCACATCGGTGATCGGCCGCTCGTCCAGGGCAGCGGCCAGGAATAGCTGGGACAGGATGTTGCTGCCGGCCTTGGACCAGAAGTCGCCCTGCTGGGAGGCGTCCACGCTGGCGGCGAGGAAATGCCCGGCGAGCCGTCCGGCGCCGTCGAGGGTCTTGGCGTCGGCGAGGGGGTTCCACCACATGGTCCGCTCGGCGTGGGCGATCTGCTGCGGGTCCATCGACCACACCCGCCCCACCGCCGACCGCGCGTCCAAGGTGGCTGTGTAGGCGTCGCCGGCCGCCTTGTTCGAGGTCAGGAGCACCGGGCCGGGGGCGGCGAGGATGCTCGGGATCGCCAGGCTGGTGGTCTTCCCGGAGCGGGGGGCCATGATCGCGACGGCGACGTCCTCGTATCCCATGCGCACCTCGGTCCGGGTGCCCTGGAGGTTGCCGAGGAGGATGCCGGTGTCGGAGGGTGCGATGTGCTTCGTCTTCTTGAGGCTGGGGCGCAGGGAGCGGGCCTTGGTCTCGATGGCCTTGGCGAGCAGCGGCTCGACGTCCTTTGCCCTGGCCATCCCGGCGACCTTTTTCCGGCCGCCGCTGCCTGCTCTGTGCCGTCTCCAGCACACGGCGGCGATCACGGCGAGCAGGATCAGGAATACGGCGGGGGCGATGCGGGTGCCGATGAGCAGGGACGTTTCCCCGGCTTCGGGCCAGAGCCGGTCGGGGTTCAGGAGGGCGTCGGCGGGCTGATATGCGGCCTGCGGCCGGCCGGTGATCCGGGCGGCGATGTTGCCTCCGAGCCAGGCGGCGTTGGCGGCCGGGACGGCGACGGCGAAGGCGCCGAGGAGGGCTTTGAAGGCCAGGTCGGTGCCCGGGCTGGGGGCGGAGGGGGAGTTCGGCAAGCGAGGCGGTCCAGGGGAGAAAGGGGTGGGCTGGGATCAGCGGGTGTGGCGGGGAGGGGGCGGAACGCGCGGAGCGCGCGGACTCGCCTCCAGTGCGTCCGAGGAGGGGACGGTAAGCTGCTGGACTCGGTGCTCCAGCGCGAAGGCCCTCTCAGCTGAGGGAATTTCGCGGACGGTGACCTGAGCTCGGGCCCGGGCCAGCGGCGACAGATCCAGGAGGTCTCGGGCCAGGGGGGTGGGGTCGGCGAGTGCCCGCGTGAAGCCCGCGATCAGCGGCAGGGGAGTGGCGCCGCTGAAGCGGGCCTGCCAGAGCTGGCCCTCGGGGTCCTCGCCGATCGCTGTCGTGACGAACCAGCTGTCGGCGCTGCCCTCGGTGAAGTGCTCGACGCGGGCGAAGCCGTCCGGGGACGTCAGGCCGTCGTGGTCGCGTCCCGGGAGCCAGCCCTCCGCCAGCAGCGGCCCATATGGGTCCGGGTGGGCGGAGGCGGTGTGGGGGTGGGTGAGGGCGTCGGTGAAGCCCGCGATGGCCTCGACCGGGGTGCGTCCGCCGAAGGTCGCGTGCCAGGCCGGCCGGCCGGCGGCGGACGCGTGGTGGAGGATCCACCACTGGCCGTCGGCGGTGGGCTCCAGCTTCAGCAGCGCCTTCAGGCCGGGGCTGGAGAGGATGACCCGCGGCATCAGAGGGTCGTCTCCGTAACTCCAGCCGGCCGCACGGTGCAGGGGCACGGTGATCCAGGCGGGATCTCCGCCGCCGGCCAGGTGCCGCGGTGCGATGAAGTCGACCTCGACGCTCTCGGGCCCGGTCACCTGCGCACCGCCGAGGAGGACCGGACGGTCGCGGGCTGGGCGGGAGCGCTGGTCGTCAGCAGCGGACGGTCCGCCCCGGCCGTGGCTGCGCGGATACCGACAACGGCCGGAGCATGCAGGACCCACTCCTCCAGCCGGGGCCACGCGGCAGCGTTCCGCTCGGCGATCACCGCGCCGTATGCGTCGCTGCCGGGCCCGGCACCGGGCGGAAGGTCGCTGAGAGCCTGCTCCGCCGAGGCGCTGAGCGCGTCAAGCTGGTGCGCGACGGCGGTGAGGACGCCGAGCTGCCAGCCCCATCGGGGCTGACTGACATCGGAGGGAACGCGGGGCCGGCGCTGCTCGCTGGAGGTGACGAGCCGTGCGGCGATCAGCGCGATCGGCTCGAACGCGGCCCAGGCTTCCGCGTTGCGACGGGCTTCGGCCTGCTGGTGGGCCTCGTCGTCGAACGGCCAGCCGTCGGGGTCGGTGTGGAGGTCGATGTGGGACTCCCACGCGCTCTGGAGCTGGTTCATGCGGGCTAGGAAGACGCCCAGGAGATCGTCGGGACGTGGGTCGTGCGGGGAAATGGCGGTGTCACCTTGCCTGTCGTAGAGATTGAGAGGGAGTGGGTCCGGGGGAAGGTGCCCTGCTGGCTGGGGGGTTGGCGCGGCGGGTGGCCCGGACCTGGGCTCGGACGGTGTCGATACGGGTGTGGTGGGCCGCGACGTGCGCCTCGGGGGTCACCTTGCTGTCGGTGCGCCGGGCGCTGTAGTGGGCCTCGGTTTGACCCCAGTTGCGCTGCAGGGGTGCGGGGTCGGTGAGCGCGGCGGCCAAGCCCGTGATCAGGTGCGGCGGGGGCTCGTACGCGATCCAGGCGCTCCAGATCACTGGCCCCTTGTCCGGGCGGGACCGGACATGGACGCGCCAGGCGCGGTCCTCGTAGCCCTTGGTGATCCGCAGGTTCTCGAAGCTGACCATTCCGTCGGGAGAACGGGCCGCGGTGCCGTCCTTGATTGCGGTTCGCGACCAGCCGGCGTTGTCCAGCAGATCCCACACCCCGGGCGTCTCCTCTGCGGGCGGCGGGAGAAAGAGCTGGTCCGTGAGGCCGGCGAGGATCTCCACGGGGATCGTGGTGAACTGCGCGTGCCAGTAGTCGAGGGGGTCATGGCTGCGCAGGCGCCACGTCGCACCGCCCGCCATGATCTGTGGCTCGTGCCGCAGCTGGTAGCGCAGGTTGGGGCTGACCAGGTCGACCACCGGCGCGAGCGGGTCGGACTGCGCCTTCCATCCGGCGGCGGCCAGAGCGTGGGTGACGTGGCGGGCGTCCCCCGGCCCGGCCAGATGACGGGGCGCGATGTCGTCGAGGAAGCTGGTGTGATCGGAGGCGAAGACGCCCAGCTGCCGTTGGCTCAGCACGGCGCTCTCCACTGTCCGGTGGCCGGAGCCGGGGGCGGGGTCACCGGTGGCCTCCCCGCCGGGCCGGGCCCGGCCCGGGCGCGGGTGCCGTCGCGACGGTGCCGCTGGAGGAGCCGCGAGCTGCGGAACGGGTGCCGGTACGCTGGCGTTCGGCCGTGGCCTGGGGATTGACGGCGGCGTTGAGTTCGATGACCGCGCTGGCGCCGGCGGCCCAGGTGTCGAGCGCGGGCCAGGCTTCGTCGTAGAACTCGGTGAGCACATAGTCGACGGTGGCCACCCCGGCGTCGCCCTTCACCAGATGGTCCCGCAGCCGGTCGATGGCGCGGTCGTGCTCCGAGGTCAGGCTTTCGGCCGCCTGGGACAGAGCGGTGATTCTGGACTCCCACGCGCCGCGAGACACGTCGGGGAGCTGGTTGAGCTGGGCGGCGGCGGTGGCGAGCATCGCACCGGCATGTTCGCGGAGCGGCCGGAACGCTTCCCACAGGGTGCGGTCGCGGCGGTGGGCGGCCCAGCCGTACGCCTCGCCGTCCTTCGGCCAGCCGTCGCTGTCCTGCTGCTGTGCGGGATCGTGCTCGAACGCGGTCATGATCGCCTCTGCCTGGCGGAGGAAGCGGTCGAGCCGGGCGAGATGGACGTCGGGCTGGGTGATCGGGTCGATGGTCGTTCCTTCGGGGCTTGACCGCCCCGCCCCGGTGCTGGTGACCGGGGCGGAACGGGGGAGATCCTCCACGGCGGTCCGGGCGGGGCGTCAGGAGTTCTGGCGGCGATGCGTCTCGAAGAGCGGCCCCCAGTAAGTGGGGATGGCCGGGGGATCGCGGCGTTCGCGAGCGGCTGGCGGGGCGGGACGAGAGGAGCGGCGGATCAGGAATCTGGCCAGGCGGCGCAGCCGGGACGGCGCGGTCGGGGCCGGGGTGAGGTCAGGGATGGAACGGCTCCGGATGAGGTTGCGGGTACTTGGCGGGGCTGGGCACGGTGGGGTCGGCCGGGGTGGTCAGCGGCTGTGCCGGGCCTACCCGGTGTGCCCCGGCGGTGGGGGAAGTGCGGGATTCCGGACTCGGGACCTGGGGCCTTGCGCGGTGCGCGGACAGGACGGGTGGGCCTGCCGGCACTCGACCGGGGTGACGGTGGAGACCGTGTGCGTCACATGACAGTGGGCGGCGTTCGGCACGCCGTGGTCCCGTTGCGGCGAGGCGGGGCTCAGCGGCGCGCGTGGGCCTGTCCGGCATGCGAGTACGGGGATGTGGCAGGTGTGGTCATGCGGGGGCGGGCGCTGGACCAGTTGCTGCGGGCCCAGGCGGCGGCGCGTGCGGCGGTGATGCGGGCCTGCTGCCAGGCGGTCAGTTCAGCGGGTAGGACCGATACGGATGTGGTGCGGATCCGGTTGCTGGGCGGGAACATCCCGCGAGGTCGCATCACCGGCTTCGGGTCGGCCAGCGCCGCGCTGAACGACTCGACGAGGTGCATCGGGGTGGTGGGGCTGAAGGCCGCTTGCCACGCCGTGCCGTGCTCGGTACGGGCCGAGGCCCACCAGTGTGCCTGTGCGGGCGCGGACTGGTGGAACTGCAACCAGGTGTTCTTGTCGGGGCTGACAGCGGTGACGTGAGGCCCGGGCTGTGCCTGCCACCCCTGGCGTTCCAGGGGCGCCCACGGGTTGGGGGCGTGGGCGGAGCGCGGCCGGGTGAGGGCGTCGGTGAACCCGGCGACGATCTCCGCGGGGGTCTGGAGACCGAGGGTGGCGTGCCAGGCTTCCTGGTGACCGCTCGCCTTGCCCCGGACGGTCCAGCCACCGGGCTGAACGAGCGGGTCGAAGCCGAGACGGACACTCTTGTCGGGGCTGTCGAAGACGATCGGCCCGCCCGGCTTGGAAAGGTCTTTCCACCCGGAGGCGCGCAGGAACTCGGTCACATGCCGCAGGTCACCGCCGCCGGCCAGGTACCGGGGCTCGATGAGGTAGTGCTGCTGGGGCCGGGCGTTCCACTCGTCCCAGAACTGCTTGCTCACCGGCCCCTCCCCGGGGGCGGACCCGTGGCGGGCTTCGGGGGTGAGGCCGTACTGCCGTCCGCCGTTCGCCGGGCGAGCTGCCGGAACGTGTCCGCGTGTTCGTCGAGGTCCAGACCCACGTCATGGAGTTCGTTCGCTGCGCGGCCGAGAGCGAGCCACACCCCGGGCGGGAACACCCTGTTCTCGGTGTGGTCCTTCGCGTAGTGCGAGGCGGTGGCCACCAGGGTGGTGATCCGGGCCAGGACGCCGTCGTCCGGATCGAGGACCGCTCCGATGATCTGGGCGGCCTCGGTGGGCTGGGCCTGGGCGAGGTGTCCGGCGAGCTGGTCAATGTGCCGGGCGATCTCCCCGGCGAGGCGAATGTGGTAGGTGGAGTCGGTCATGGTCCTCCCGGACACAGAAGAAGGGCGGGGCAGGCGCTCAAAGGTGCTGGCCGCGCCGGGTTTCGTGGAGGGCGGCCCAGTCGGCCGGGGCGAGCGGATGCGGTCGTCTGCGGCTGATGGGGGTACAGGCGCGCAGGTAGCGGCGGACGAGGAAGACGGCCAGCCGGGGCGGCCGGAACGTGCTGATGGACGGGGGCGTGCGGTCGGGGATTGCCAGGACTCCAGGAAGAAATGTGCGTGCGGTTGGGGGCCGGGCCCTGCCGCAAGGGCGGGGCCCGGCCGGTGGTTCAGGCGGTACGGCCCGGACGGGGTCCGCCAGCAGTCGGCGTCGGTGCGGCTACCGGTGAGGGGGCGGGTGCCGTGCCCGCCGGGGCGACGCCGCGGCTCCGGTACTCCGCCACGGCCTCCCGATAGGCGGCTGGGTCGAAGATGTCGTCGGTGATGTTGACGACGTATCCCGCCATGAGGAGGGTGGGGACGGCCCGGGTGGCGACACGCTTCTGCTCGGCCTCGGCAAGGTCCGCGGGTGCCTCGTGCCACACATAGGCGGGGCCTGCGGTGGCCGGCGTCTGACGTTGCAGGCCGAGTTTGTCGAGCAGGGCCAAAAGCTGTTCCGGGGCGCCTGTGGCGGTGTCGGCGTGGATGGTGGTGCTCAGGGCCTTGCGGTAGATCTCTACGTCGGAGCCGGATTCGTCGGCGCGGTTGCCCAAGGAACGGGACCTCCATAACTGGGTGTGCGGGTCAGCGCCGGAGAGCCCTCGCCGCGGTCGGGGCCGGCGAAGCGGCGGTGGTGGGGGCGGGTCGGTTCGGCGGATGGCGCATCTCGGTGCCGATGCCCAGCGTGGTCAGTTGCGCACCGGCTGCCCGGACGGCCCGTGCCTGGTGGGCGGTGTCGTCACCGGACAGGACGAACGCCTTCTCCGCCGGGTCCCAGACGAAGCCGTTCTCGTGCAGGACGGCTGCGGCCTTCTGGCTCTCGGGTTTCGCGGCGAGCAGTCCTTCGCCGAGCCATGTCATGGTCACCGCCTCCCGGACAGGCACCGGTGCCGTGGCGGGCGCCGGGTGTGCGGCGTTGTGCTGGACCTGGGTGAGGGCCTTGTCGTAGCGGGGCAGCAGGTCGACGGTGATGTCCTCCGCCGCGCGGGACGGGTCGTCGGGAACGGCGATCCCGTCCGGCTCGCGCACCCCGCGGAACGCCTCGGGGGCGATGTTGGGCGGGGCCATGGCGCCGACGAGGAACTCCTCCTCGGCGCCGGGGCGGCCGATCACATACAGCCGTGTCCCGTCGTCGCGGGTCAGCACCGCGTCCTGCCCCAGCACCGCGGCGGCGACGGCGCCGGAGACGAGGTTCATGTCCCATACCTCCTCGGCGTGGGAGAACTGCTCCGGATAGTCGGTGTGCTGGTGGTAGTCGCTGCGCCAGGCGCCGGGGAGTTCGTCGGCGAGGGCGATGGCGAACGACTCCAGGTCGTGCATGTCAGGGGTGTCGGGCAAGGGGCTCCTCAAGCGATGGGGCGGTTCAGCGACGGCGGCCGGCCGCGGCCGGAGCGGTTGCGGGCGGGACGCGTGACGGCGGGGGAGGGGGTGGGCAGGCGCAGACGGCGGAGGCTTCACGCTCGCTGGGCGGGACCTCGCCGCTGCACACCGAACGCGTGGGGTGGTCGGTGCGGCGGTCGGCGAGGTCGGTGCGGATGCCGCGCAGGTCGGCGGCGACGGCGCTGAGCCCGTGGGCGGCGAGGTAGCGAAGCCGCTCCGCCATCGGTGCGTCCGCGGGGCCGCCGAGGTCCTGGTGGAAGTCGGCCGTGGCGGCGATGACATCGGCGAGTCCGGCGAGGACGCCGTCGTACGCCGCGGTCACCTCGGCGAGGATGTCGGCGACCTCGTCGCTGGTGGTCGCCGCGCGGATGCCGTCGGCGAGGTTCGCGACCTGGGCGCCGAGCGGCAGATCGCGTACCAGGCGGGCCTCGGTGTCGAAGTCCTCATCGCACTGGAGGGGGTGGCCGGCGGAGCGGAGGCGGGCCACGGCCCGGATGGCGAGCCGGGTCTCCTCGTTGGGGGTGAGGCCGGTGGGCAGCCGGTGGTACAGCTCATGGGTGCGCACGACGGGCACGAAGCCCGAGCGCTCCAGGATGCCGTGGGCTTCCGGGTCGCCTCCCCGTGCGAGGACTTCACAGGAGTGTTCGTCCCGCTGAAGGGTCAGAAATCGGTTGGCCAAAGACAAGGATGGGTTCTCTGTTCGTGGAGAGTCAGCGTGAGCGATAAGCCGGAGATGTCGGCGGGTCGGCGGCGACGCCAGGAGACGGGAGAGTGGTTCGGCCCGTGCGGCTCAGGGTGGAGGCGGTGACGTCGAGGTCCCGCTGGAGGGCGTGGAGACGGCGCGCGGTCAGCTCCAGACGCTGCCCGGCCTCCGACCCGTACGTCCCGGGAATGCCGGCGAGACGGAGTGCCGCGTGTTCAACGAACCCGCGCACGACCGCGATCGGGCCGCTTCTCTCGTCGGCGAGCTGGCGGAGCACCAGACCGATCTGCACCTCCGCGCTCGCCACGTTCACTGGTGAGCCCGGGGCCGGCTCCGGCTCGTGGGGGCGATGGGGACTCTGGAGCCGGAAGTCGGCTTCGATGCGGCGGGTCTCCACCGCGAGATGCTGCGGGAGCTGGGTCGCCTGTGGCTGCCAGGTGCCGTCGAGGCGGATCAAGTTGGCCAGGAGGTCAAGGCGGCCCGGCTGGGCCTGGACGGCGATCCAGCGACAACAGGACGACCCAGCGCCTGTTCGAGAGCGCCGGTGGCGAGCAGTCTCCGCTGCCACAGACGGGGGATCACTGCCCGCCCCGGGCATCGTCGATGTGGACGAGCTGGTTGAGCACGGTGACCGAGTACCAGCCGCAGTCCACCGGCCCGTCCGCCGAGACCAGCTTCGGGAGGAGATAGTCCTCCATTGCCCGCAGGTGGATCAGGCAGTCCGGACACCGGCGCGAGAGGTGAACCATGTACCGCGGGTGCGCGGTGACGTAGGTCTGCCGCCCGCCGGACGGGTTGCGCAGCCGCCACCCGTCCTCGTCCGTGGAAGTGTGCCAGGAGGGGGTCACGACCGACATTGCCTCCCCCCACAGCTCACCACCGGCAGTCCCCTTGAGGACCACGACCCGGTCGCCGGGCCGGAAATGGGCGTGGGTGATGTCCCGGTGAGGGGTGAGGATGTCGTCGGGGACGTACGGCGGGCGGGAGGCGTGGGGCACGGCGGAGTCCTTCCTTCCACGATGCGCGGGTGGCGGTGGGGAGGATTCAAGAATCCGCAGAATCCCCGGTTTCACGAACCGGGCATCATCGGCTATAAGGCACCGCGCCTACCGGTACGGGTTCTCCGTACCGCGATCGGCGTCGGACGCGGCGTCGAGGAGTTCCGGCAGGTCAGCGCCGTCGGCGTCGCGCTGGTCAATCCACCATCCGGCCCGCGAGATGCTGCGGGTCTTCTCCTCCAGGGCGGCCCAGTCCACGTCGTCCCAGGTGCCTTCAGCGACCAGGGCGGTGTGGGCGGCGGTCACCAGCTGGTGGCGGGAGCGCTCGCCCCACGCCAGGGCCTTCTCGGGGCCTTCGAGGGGCGGCATGTCGAACTGTCGTGCCCACGCGGTGGCGGCTTCCTGCTCTTCGGCGCGCTTGGCGGCGAGCCATTCCTCCCGGCCGGCCGTGTCGCTGTCGCGTGCGGCCTTCCAGCAGTCGGTGCAGTCCCGGCCGCTGAGCCAGCGGGCGAAGGACCCGCGCCGGTCTGCGGCGCGGGAGGAGAGGTCGTGAGTCCATGCGTGCCCACAGGCGTGGACGATGTCCCAGGAAGTCGGAACCCCCGGTGAATTCCGTTTGATGGGGGTTACGTTCGGGGTCGGGCTGCTGGTCTGGGGCTTCAAATCGAGTGCCTTTCGTGGGCGGTTGGGGTGGCGGCCTGCGTCGTTTCAGCGTGTCCTGCGGATGGCGTCTGTGGCCGCCGTGGCGATGGCGGCGGGAGCGCTGGAGGGCTGGGGCAGGTGCAGCAGGGTGGTCCCCGGCAAGTGGCGGGACTGCGCGGTGAGGGTGAGCTGGAGTACGGCGCAGCCGGCGGTCGTGAGGTGCTTGACGCGGGTGACGGCTTGAGCGGTTTCGTCGCTGTTGTACCGGGCGTCGGTGACGATCACGAGGAGGCGGCCGGTGCCGGGGCGGCTGAGTTCGAGGCCGTGGTCGAGTGCGTCGATGGCGTTGCCGAGGTTGTGGTGGCCGCCGTTGGCGTTGAACGTCGTCACGCGTTCTGGTGCTCGGTGGGTGGGTCGGGTCAGTGCGGTGAGGTGCGTGTCGAAGGCGATGGTGGCGGTGAGGGAGTCGGGGTCGGTCAGGGCTGCTGCGCGTGCCACGATCCAGGCGGCGGAGGCGACGGGTGCGCAGGCGGCACGCATGGAGCCGGAGACGTCGACGGCGATACCCACACGCAGTGGTGGGGTGGGGGAGTTCCGGCGGCGGGTGTGGGTGAACGGTTGGGCGGTGGGGACCGACCCGGCCGCGCGCTGGGCGTCGCGGGCGAGGGCCGCGCGCATGTTGAGGCGGCCGGGCGGGGTGGGGCTGGTGGTCCGCTCCTCGGTCCGCTCGCGGTAGGCGGCGGCGCGCAGGGCGCGGCTCAGGCGCGCGGCGGCACTCTGCTCGGCGGCGGTGGGCCTGCGGGTGCCGGTGACCGGGTTGTTGTAGGGCGCCGGTGTGCCGTCGGGGGTGACGGTGGTGCCACGGGTGTTGAAGACGCTCTTGGCGGTGGCGGCGGCTTTGCGTCGCCGGCCGGCCCGCTGGGCGCGGTCCTGAGCCTGCGCCTTGGACTGCGCGGCCATGGCATCGGTTGCTGCGGCCTGTGCCGCGAGGTCGGCGGCGTCGGTGGCGGCCGTGCTGTCCATGACGACTCCCACGGCGCCGGACAGCAGATCGGTGAGGTTTTCCGGCACGGGCAGGGCGGGGGCCGCGGTGTCCAGAGCGTCGCACCATTCTTTCGCGTGCGCGAGCATGGTCGTGGCGTCGTGGTCGGCGCACTGGTGGGCTGCGGTCCAGATGCGGGTGAGGGTGGCCAGCAGGGGCGCGCCCAGCACCTTTTCGCACAGATCGGCGACGGCCCGGGTCTCGCCGGCGTCCAGGATGCCGACGTCACGGCGGCCGAGGATCAGGGCCGCAACGGATGCGGCGTGCTCGATGCCCTGGAGGGTGGGGTGGGCGATGTCGGGCATCACCAGCGTTCGGGCACTGGTGCGCAGGTACGTGCGATCCGTGGGCCGCCTGGCCAGGTGTGCGCCTTCGACACGGCTCTCCTCCAGCAGGAGCGCGGCCTCGACAACACGGGGGTCCGCTCCGGCAGGCGCCGTCCAGACGGAGTGGGCCGCGTGCGCGGCCTCGTGGACGAACACTCCCCACGCGGCGGGATACCGCTCCTCGTCGCCCACGATCCGCGGATGGATCTCGTGGGGCTTCAGCGGGGCGAACAGGCCGGCGTCGAACTCGACCTCGCCCAGAGCGGGGAAGAACGCGGCCGGTGCGCCGCTGCGCGTGCCGGGGCGGCAGGTGACGAGGAGGTCCTGGCGGCCGGAGAGGGCGACCAGCCGGTCGCCGAGTTCGGCTCCCACCCGTAGCCACGCGTTGGGGGAGGAACGGGGTTGCGCGGGCGGGGCGCCGTCGTCGTCCCAGCGCGCGAGGTCGGCGTCGTCGTCTGGTGTAGTGGTGGGGGGCTGGACGTGGTGGTGGGCGCTCATCGCGAGCGGCCCCGGTGCGCGGAGCCGATGCTCGGGGGCTGCCGGGCGGCCGAGGCGGGGAGCTGCTTGCCGAGGGTGAGCGGCGCGACCTGTTTGACGCCGGCGGCCTTGATGACGGCGGCGGCGACGGCGTCGCGATCCTCCACAGGAGCGATGCCGACCAGGTTCGCGAGCGCGGCCCTGGTGCCGAGGACGGCCTCGGTCTTCTGGTAGCTGAGCAGCTCCCGCAGCTGGGGGGCCCAGCCCAGCTCACCGAGTTCGACCTGGCGCGCGAGGTGCCGGGCGACCCGGACCACCCGTGCATCGATCCTCAGCGCGAGGGCGAGGTCATAGTCCGTGCCGACCTGGATCTGCACGCTGAACCGGGACGACAGCGCCTCCGTCAACACCGCCCCGTGGACGCCGGGATTGTGGCCCGCCACCACGTAGAAGCCCGGCTCGGCCTTGACGGTCTCGCCCTTGTGGGCCTTGACCTGGATCTGCCTGCGCCCGTCCATCGCGGGATACAGCGCCGCCAGGACCTTCGGTGAGATCAAGGTGGCATCGTCGATCAGCAGGGCACGGCCCTCGGTCATCGCGGTGACCAGCGGACCGTACTGGAAAACATAGCCTCCGCCGTCGGCCTGTGTGTACTCGCCGATCAAGTCGCCGACCGTGGTGTCGCCGTCACCGGCGACGGTGAGCAGGTCCGGGAACGCCGCCTCCACCAGCGATGTCTTGCCGGTGCCCGGAGGGCCGTAGAGCAGCACCGGCACATCGGCGTCGCGCAGGCGATTCAACGCCTCGACGTCGGGCAGATCGGCCAGCTCCCGGGGGTGGTAGAGCTGGCCCCCCGCGCGGCGGATCGGACCGGTCTGCTTCGGCTTGGCTGCTGCGGGAATGGTCGTGCGGGCCGTGGCCGCCTGGGCGCGGGGAGCGTGGGTGCCCGGTGGGCTGATCACAGCGCTCTGCGCGGCTGCGGCGGTCTTCGCGTTCGCGCGGAACTCCGGCTGCCCGGTACCGCCTTGGTCGGCCTCACCGCGCCGCACCAGGGTGAGGGCGGCGTTGCGGACAGCGCCGTGGGAATGGCCCAGCTGCCGGGCCATCTCCCCGATCGTGAGCGTGTCCGCCGGCCGGTCGGCCAACAGCCGGGCCACCTTGGCCCGCAGCTCGCCGCCCTTGGTACGCGCCGGACTGGCAGGCTTTCCGGGTGTGGTCAAAACGAAGTCCCTTCAGCAGATGCGGGTGCGGGCGGGGTTGGCGATGCACTGGAGAGGCTGGCCGCTCTCGGAGCGGATCACGGACTGTGCCGACAACGGCGACCGGGCCAACCGGGGCGTACCGTCCGCGCTCACCGGCCGACCGCGGGCTCGGTGCAGGTGCAGGGGATGACCGGCGACGAGCAGCTCGCCGGCTGCCGAGCAGACCCGTGCGTCCGCTCCGTACCGGGTTCCGACGCTCGGCACGCGCAGCCTGGCGTCTCTTCGAAGCCGTCCTGGAGCAGGATCCGCCGGGCGGCGGCGTTGTAGCCGGTGGTGGTGATCTCGCCGGTGATGGTGTGCCGGATCGTCATGAACGGCTCTGCTGGTGCTTCGGGCAAGGCGGATCTCCTATCGGTGGTGGCGGAAAGCGGTGGGGTGTTGGGCGAGGGCGGGGCGGGCCCGGAGCTTCCAGCACATCAACGGTGCGTGGCTGGACCACGAACGATGGGCAGTGACTGCCGACATGCTCCAGGGCGGGCCTCACTGCCCCGCAGCTACCTGACTCGCCTTTCCGCACATTCTGATAGCCGGTTGTACCGACAACAGCCAAGTGACCCTCTGAAGGGGAACGAAGAGTTGGAGTGCGGTGCCGCGTCACGAGTCGCTGATGCCTTGACGGTGGGGATCAGCGGCGGTGCGCGGGCGTCGTGGCGAGCGGTGCCGTGCCGGGGAGGGTTGTGGGGATGGCCGGGTGGCCGGTGCCGGGGGGACGGTGGGCGAGCGGGGTCCGGTGGGGCGGCAGCACGGCCACGGTCGAGCTCAGGTCGTCGCCGGCGTCCCTGAGTTCGGCGGTGAGAACGGCGAACTGCCGGGACAGTGCGCCGAGCCGTCCGGCCACGCGCTGAGCGTGCTGGGTCCCCAGGGCCTGGGCGAACTCCGCGCAGACGCTGACGAACTCCTCCAGGCGGATCAGCTGGCCGCGGGTGAGCCCGTAGCGGTCGACTGCTGTCTCGATCGCCTCTGCCACATCCGATGCACGGCGTGCCTCGCGGACGTCCTGGATCAGGACCTGGAAGCTCACTTCCGCACAGTGGGCACGCTCCGCGTACGGGGAGGCGTTGGGGTGCAGCACTCCGGGCGGAACGGGGGGAGGGCTCGCGTCGATGGCCTCCATCTCGTCCTCGTAGTGCCCCAGGACCTGTACGTCCGGGCTGTCGAGGTCTCCCGCGAGGGCCACCGCAGTGAACGTCTCGTCTTCGTGCTGGAGGACGGCGATGGTGATGAGCCGCTGCTCGGCGTCGTACCAGGACTCATACGGGGTGAGGCGGCCGGAGGACCGCGCCGCCCGGGCCAGGTGCGTCCACTTCCGCAGTTCGTCGCCGGGCAGCTCGGTGGTCGTCGGGGTGTGCTGCAGGTCGGCCAGGTCGCGGGCGGTGCCCGCGTGCTCGGCCCATGTCACGAGATGGGGCCACATGGCCTGCTGCGTGGTGTGGGCGGTCTCGTTGTCCGGCTCGTGGGCTGCCTCGGAGAGGATCTGCTGGATCTGGTCGGCCGCGTGCTCAAGGTTGTCAAGTCGCGCGGCCCATCCGGCGTGGTGCCGGGCGGGCGGCAGGCTGTCCAGTGCGCCGCGTGCCGCCGTGAGCAGTGTCCCGGCGTGCTGCAGGAGGGTGGTCCGGTATATCTCGGCGGCGGCCTGGTTGCGTTCCGCGACCGCCTCGGCGGCGGCGCGGGCGTCGATGATGGTTCCGTGCCGGTTGCGCAGGCCGTCGAGAACGGTCTCGCAGCGCAAGTGCACGACCGAGAACCGCAGGGCGAAGTCGCGAGCTCGGCCGACCGCGCTCGCGGACGGCTGGGGCGAATCGGTGATCTGTGCCTCCTGGGCCAGTGGATGATGGACGGTCCGCGCAGGGCTACGCGCGTACGCCCGGCGCGGTGTGCGCCGGTGTGCGGATGGCCGCGGCGAGGGTGAGTGCGGCGCCGAGCGCGGGAAGGACGGGTCCGCCGAGAGGGTGCGTGGAGAGAGCGCCTGCCAGGGCGGTGCCCAGAGCGTGTCCGGTGCCGCCGGCGAGGATCAGCCACGCGTACGCTTCCGCCCGTCGTCCCGCCGGGGCCAGCCTCTGCACCGTGAGGACGACGCTGGTGGTGACGACGGTGTGGAACAGCCCCGGCACGGCCATCGCCGCCACGGTGACACCGCTCGCAGGGTGGTGGTGCGCGGCGAGCAGCGGGACGAACCAGGCCGCTTGGAGCGCTGCCGAGCCGGTGACCAGGTGTCGTCGGGCGCTTGCGCGGTGGAGGCGGCGGGCGAGCAGGATGCTCCCGGCCAGGGCGCCGAGGGAGAAGACGGCCGGTACCAGTCCGGTGAGGGCGGGGGCGCTGTTCTCGTCGGCGAGTCGGACGGCCCACACGTTCATCGCGCCGGTCGACAGACCCGTTCCGGTCAGGACGGCGACGAGGCCGCCGAGCCACGCCGTGAGCAGTCGTCCCGATGCCCGTACCGGGCGGCTGGTCGGGTGCCATGACCGTGCCGGGACGGAGGTGAGGACGCCCGCCGCGCCGGCCAGCCCGAGGACGGCGGCCACGGTAAGTGCGGCGTCGGGGCCGTGCGCGGCGGCCAGGGCACCGGTGAGGAGGGGGCCGGTGATGAAGACGAGGCCGGAGCACGTGCTGTCCAGAAGGACGGCGGCCCGCCGTTCTGCCGGTTGGGTCAGCATCCGGGGCCACATAGCCCGAAGGCCCGCTTCCAGCGGGGGCGCGGTCAGAGCGGCGAACACCACTGCCGCCACGGCGCCGGCTCGGTGCGCGCCGGCGGCGTGCGGGAGGGCGAGCAGGGTTGCGGCGTGCAGGACGGCACCGGGTCCGGAGACCCGCACGGGCCCGTACCGGTCCAGCAGCCTGCCCTTGACCGGCTGGGACAGAGCGGCGGTCAGGGAGTAGACGGCGCCGAGCAGACCGCCGGTGGCGAGCGAGCCGCTGGCCGTGGTGATCAGCAGGATCACCGCTATCGGCACCATGACGGTGGGGAGCCGACCGACCAGCGTGGCCGTCAGCAGCCGGACGACATGGGGGCGGGCCAGGACCACCCGCAGGGGGCCGCGCGGAGGCGTGGAGAGCGGTTGGTCGGCGGAGCGCGGCGGAGAGATAGGTGCTGGGCTTTCGGTCGGGAAGGGACGGGAGGTGCCCCTGCGGTGCGGGTCGGTCAGTAGGAGGTGTCACCCGACCAGGCGGGATCGGTGGTGCTGCCCGGGGTTCAACACGCGGTGCGCCGTGGCGGTGGCGTTTTATCGGCAGGCCGGCAGGGAGGCTTACAACACCGCGGATGCTCATGCCGTACGCGGTGGCCGACCACTGCGTAGTGCGACCGGACGTCGGCGGTCACCGGCTTCTCCCCACTGGCCGGACAGCCGCCCCGCCGGGTACCGGGGCGGCCACCGGCAGAGGGGGCGGGGACACCGTGGTGCGCAGTTGAGGTGAGCGGGTGGTGGCCGCCCGGGCGAGCCGGGTCTGCCGGGCGTTGGCGAGCTGCTCCGGCAGATCGGGTTCGGATGCCGGGTCGAGGGTGTAGTCGGCGTAGACGGCGAAGCCGCGGGCGCGCAGGTCGTGGACGGCCTGGCGGGTACGGCGCGCGCCGTCGTGGTCGGGGCGGGTCAGCCGGTAGAGGCCCGGTGTGCCGGGGACCTGTTCGAACTGCTCGCGGGTGAGGTACCAGTCGGCGAGGTGGATGGGGGTGTGGGCGGTGGCGGTGGCGGCGAAGCCGTGTTCGGGGTGGGTGCCGAACACGAAGTGCGAGGGATGGTCCACAGGTCTCCGGGTCGTTGCGGTCGGGGTCAGCGGTGGAGGCCGGCGCTCGCCTGAGGCGGCAGTGCCCGTGGGGTCATCGGGGGGAGAGCGAGGGCGCGGACGCCGGGGCGGTCGAGCCTGGCGCGGGCCTGCCGGGTCAGGGCGTCGCCGTCGGCCAGCCAGGTCCGGATCGCCGGCCGTGCCAGACGGTTGCGCTGGGCCTTCGTTTCCGAGTCGTGCTCGGTGCGGATGATGGCGGCTGCCTGCGCCGGGTCCTCATAGGCGGCCTGCCAGTCGTCACGCAGGAGTTCGCTCCCCGCTTCGAGGGCGCCGCGCAGCCGTTCCAGCGCGGCGCGGTCCGCGGGCGGACCTTGTTCGGGCAGAAGGTGCGCGAACAGGAGGGGGCCGTGGACGAGGAACTCGCGGAACTCGTGCCAGGCGCGTTCGGCCACCGAGCCGTCCGGGACGTCGTGCACGCCGGTTTCCTGGCCGGCGACGTGGGTGCCCGGCTGGTGTGCCTGGACGAGCACCCGGGTGCGGGCGAGGGCGTGTTCGACCGCGTCGATCCGGCGGTGCTGGATTGCCTGGTGGTAGGCGGGCAGGAACTGATCGGTGATCGCCTGTGCGGCGGCGTCGGGGGCCTGGGGGAGGACGATGCCCAGCGGGGTGTTCGGTTCTTCTTCGTTGTCGTCGAACGGTTCGGGCGCGAGGGCGCCGAGCAGATATCCGTGGGTGTGGCCGGGGCGTTCGGCGAGGAGCAGATGGATGCCCTCGCCGTTGCCGAACTGAACGGCATAGGGCACCCGGTCGGTGCGCACCGCTGCAGAGAGGGGGCCGGTGTCCCAGAGCCAGGGGACGAGGTCTTCCTGCCAGATCGGGTGGCTGTAGATCTCCACCGTCGTGGTCCAGGTCCCGGGCAGACGGCGGGCGATGGAGTCGGCGACGTCGCCGATGTAGGGGCGGCTGCTGGTGGTCACCGCGCTCAGGTGGCGGTCGGCGGTGACGACCAGCTGCGCGAGTGCGCGGCGGGCGGCGGACGGGTCGCTGTCGGTAAGTGTGTAGACGCCTCCGCGGTCGCGGGCGAACCCGGCCAACTTGAGGGCGGTCTCGGCCCAGGGATACTTCTCGCCGCCGGCGGTGGCGACGATCCCCGAACGTGCGCTGACGCAGAGGCTGATCTGGGCGGGGAGGGATGGAGAGGGCACAGGAGGTCCTGGTGGTCAGCGGGTGTGCGGCTGCTGCGCGGAGCCGGGCGTGCGCGGGGGAAGCCCGGGCCCGCTGCGCGGAGACCGGTCGGAAGGCGGACGAATCCGGCGGGTGGTGACCAGGTGCGCGAGGTCGGGATGCTGCGCGAGGGCGGCGGGCCGCACGAGCGGCTCCGGACTCAGGGTGTCGTTCAGAACGGCGTTGACGACGAACGGCGGCGCCTCCTGGGTGAAGGAGACGCCCCACAGGGGTCCGAGTTCTGGGGTGACGGCGAAGATGTGCCAGACGATGTCCTCGTCGCCCTGGAGGAGCGGACCGTCGGAGCCGGGTGGGCGGCCCATCATCGCGGCGAGCCCGTCCACGGACTGCATTCCCACCAGTCCTAGCCCGTCGGCCAGTTCCCACCGTTCGTCGACATGCAGCTCGATCATGTCCGGCTCGGTGCCGCCCGCTATTCCGTAGATCAGGTGGTCCGCGTCGGCTTCCAGGCCGCGGGCGACGGTTTCGGTGAGAGAGGCGAGGAACTCCACGGGCGTGGCCCCGGCGACATCGGCCCGCCACCTTTCGGGCGCGCCGTGGCCGGTGCGGGCGGTGATCGTCAGGTGCGGCCCCCGTCCCTCCTCCGCCCGGCTGTGGCGGATCGTTATCCGTTCGCACGGGCTGGTGGCGCTGACGACATAGGGATACACGGCGACGGGCCACGCGTGGTTCTGGGCGAAGGCCACCAGGTGCTGGCGGTGCAGGTCCGGCGGGCTGGCCGCGAGGTAGCGGGGGCTGAAATGCACCGGCTCGTCGGGGGCAAGAGGTTGCTGGGCGGACATGGAGGCGGCCTTTCGGGCACATGAGACGGGTGACATCAGGCCGCGGCGGTGGACGGAGCGCGGCTTCAAGCGGGGCGCCGGACCGAGCCAGAGGGCGCGGTCCGGCGCAGTGACCTACCGGCCAGGCCGTGGGCCGGGGGGTGCGGCGTTCGGCGGGGTGGGCGGGAGACTCGGCGGGACCTGCTCCCGGTCCGGCGCGGCCGGCGTGGGTGCCGGGTCGTAGTGGGCACGCAGGGCCGCCATGCCCGCGTCGTCGGCGATGCCCATGACGGAGAGGCTCCTGCCGGCCGCCTCCATCAGGAGACGGGGCGGTGACCCGGGAGCGGCACTGCGGTGGTGACCGTTCCACTTGGCGGCGGCCAGGAGATAGTCGCTCATGGCTCGAAGTACCGGTTCGGCGGCGTCCAGCAGCCGGTCGGTGACGGCGTGAGCCTCGGCGGGAGCCGCGGCGGCGGCGAGCGCCGTGAGGTAGGGGGCCAGGTCCGGGCTCGGCAAGGGACTTTCCGGCACGGAGTGGTCGGCCAGGAAGGGCTCCGCGTCGCGCCGGGCCCAGCGCAGCAGATCGTCACGGGTGGCGATGCCGAAGCGGGCGGCGGCTATCTGCTCGCTGGTGCGGCCGACGTTGTCGTAAAGCTCGAAGTCGGGATGGGACAAACAGTCCTCCGATGGGATGGCGAGACAGTGGGGCGCCGGGGATGGGTCAGCGGGTCCGGCCGGGCGGCGGGAGCACCGGCGGTGGAAGGGGGACGACGGAGGCCCGGGCAACGGTGCCCGCCTGCGGGCCGGGGGCGTGCGGGAGGCTGAGGTCACGCATCTGATCGACGGCGAAGTGCAGCTGCTCGCCGAGCTGGCGTACGTCCGCGGCGGCGTCGGTGAGGTCGTCGTGCAGGTCGAAGGCGTCGTCGCTCTCGGCTTCCCTCGCCTTCTCGGCTGCGGCCTCGAAGAAGTCGGCCAGTTTCTCCAGCAGTCCGCGGTTCGGTTCCAGAACCTGGTTCAGGAAGACGGCGGCGCCGCTGTAGGAGGAGGTGCCGTTGAGCTGGTCGGTCAGTGCGTCCAGGTGGAGTGCGAGGAGGTAGTCGTCGGCGGGTCCGGCGGCTGTTTCGGGGCCCGCTCCTGGACGGGCGCCGGGTGCGGAGGGCTGGGGTTCCATGGAGGTGAGCTCGCAAGTGTTCTGACGACGGTGTCGTTGGTGGAGAAGTCGGATCGCGGCGACGGAGCGGGCCAGCTACGTGTGCGCCGCGGGGCCGGCGGCGCATCTGTGGCCAGGTGCACGTGACCGTGGCGCATGCTGGGTCAGCGTCCCGGACCAAGAGGGCTCTGTCGGCCTGGACGCGCCTTTCGTCATCTGGGTGTCCAGGTCGGCGGTGTCCCTTACGCCGTCGAGAGCTCGGTGTTCAGCTCGAACTCCCGCAGATGTCGGCCTGGTCGGCGGTCCAGCCGAATGCCAGGCGTTCCAGGTCTCCGAGGTAGACGACGTCGGCGTGGGCGCGGAAGGCGTCGATGCGCTGGTCGACGTAGTCCTGGACCTCGGTGTCCGCCAGGTCGACGCGTGCCCGGTTGCGTCGCGACAGCCGGCTCCATTCCAGCAGGTCGGAGTCGGTGGCCCGGTCCATCCACACCCACACGCCGGTGCCCAGCTTGACGAGATCGCGGGGATGGAAGAGAGCGCCGGTGCGTCTGCGGCGGGGGTTGCGGTGTTCACCGAAGCCGGTGACCAGGCTCTGAGCGAGCCGGTCGAGCGCGGCGGCCCTGATGTGGGGGTCGAGGTCTTCGCGGGTGAGCTGTACGCGCACCGCGTCGGTGAGACGGCGTTTGTGGAAGCGGCCGTCGGCGTCGGTGAGCGCCTCGGCGCTCTGCTCGACGATGCGCTGGAGGCGGCTGTCGGCGGTGGACGTCACGGAAGGTCACGCTCCTGCCAGACCTGGTCCATCTCCGCCAGCGCCGTCACGGCGTGTGCGATGGTCTCGCGGGTGATGGGGGTACCGCTGGCGAAGGCCGGGTCGTAGCGGCTGAAGGTCCTGGTGCCGCGGGCCTTCGCGAGCACCGGGACCACCTCGTCCAGCAGGCGGGTGGCGACGCGGCGCTCCCGCTTGTCCTCCTCGACCCGGGCGGTGTGCTCCGCCCATGCGCCGGCCAGGGTCAGATGGCCTTCGACGACCCGGTCGGCGAGTTCTGGATCTGCTTCGCGCAGGCGGGTGAGCTGGACCTCGGCCGAGTTGGCCTTGGCTTTGTTCTCCCGGGCGCTGGCGTATGCCTCGTCCAGCCCCATGGCGCCGGCGATGACCGGGTCCACGAGGTCGGGCGCGTGCTGCAGGACGGTGCTTGCCCGTCCGAGCACGGCCACGGCGACTCCGATCTGCTCTCCCAGGGAGCGTGCCGTCTGTTCCGTTTCGGAACGCCGCTCGTGTTCCGGGTCGGAACGGCCGTGTTGTTCCGAAACGGAACGGGCCTTGACCGTGATCATCGCGGCCTGACCCTTGGTGAGGCTGCGGCGTCGGAGGTTGACGGACAGGATGTAGATGTCGGGGTCGTCGCCGTCGTAGGTGGTGAAGGCCGGTGCAGTGCCGGCCTGTTCGCAGGCGGCGAGCCGGCCGCGTCCGTCGAGTACCCGGCCGTGGCGGTCGACGACGATGGGCTGCAGCAGCCCGTGCTCGCGGATGTCGTGGGCGAGAGCGCTCAGGTCGTCTTCGTCGAGCAGGGGGAGAAGCGAAGCGGTGGGGTGGAATTCGATGTGAAGCTCCTCGGAATATCCGGAAGGCAGGGGACGGGCAAGTACGTGCGTCAACCGACGGGGCCGTGCGCCGGGATTCGTGAACTCGGCGCCTTTTCAGTGCATGCGGGCGTCGGTGTCGAAGAGCTGGGCTTCCTGCGGGTGCAGAAGATGTTGAACGATGAAGGACCGTCCGGCGACCCGCCACAGGCCGCGTCCGCGGTTGAGATGGGCGACGGCCTGGGTCTCGACGCTGGTGAGGCCGAGGAGGGTGGCGGCTGCCTGGAGCTGGTCGTTCTCCTGGCGGTAGATGATCCGGGTGGAGCAGTCGGCGAGAAGTCCTTCGGCGAGGGCTCGTCCGCGGGATCCGGCGTCGCCGGCGGTGAGCAGGTCGGACAGCCGGTGAATCACCATCAAGTTCGCGATGCCCAGTCCCCGGGAGAGTTTCCACTGGGCCTGCATGCGCTGGAGGAGGCCGGGGTGGCGCATGAGGCGCCAGGCTTCGTCGTAGACGATCCAGCGCCGGCCGCCGTTCGGGTCGGTGAGGGCGCTCTCCATCCAGGCGGAGGCGCAGGTCATGGCGAGGACGAGGGCGGTGTCGTCGCCGGAGCCGCCGAGGCGGGACAGGTCGATGGTGAGCATCGGGCTGTTGGGGTCGAAGGCGACGGTCGAGGGGGCGTCGAACATGCCGGCGAGGTCACCGTGCACGAGCCTGCGGAGTGCGTGGGCGAGGTCGCGGGCCGCGTCGCCGAGCCGTCCGGACAGGGCGCCGCCCGCGATGTCGAGGAGGCCCGGGTTGTTGAGGGTGGTGGCGATGTCGCCGAGGAGCGGGGCCCGTCCGGTTGCGGTGGCGTGGGAGACGACGGTGTCGAGGGCGACGTCGAGGGCGGTGTGCTCCATCGGGGCCAGGTCCCGGCCGAGGACGGTCCTTGCCAGTGATCCGAGGAGCAGCAGGCGGCGCTTGCGGATCTCGGTCGCCCAGTCTGCCTCCGACACGCTGACCGGGCGGGGTGCGGCGTCCAGGGGATTGAGTTTGCCCGGGAGGCCGGGGCCCAGGGCGATGGAGGTGCCGCCGAGCGCGGTGGCCACCGCCGTCCATTCCCCCTTCGGGTCGCAGGGGACGTAGACGCGGTACCCGAACGCGACGGACCGCAGGGCGAAGGACTTGGCGAGCGCGGACTTGCCCTGTCCGATCACCCCGGCGAGCAGCACGTTGGGGTTGGTGAAGCCCTCGATCTTCCCGTAGAGGGTGAACGGGTCGAAGCTGAAAGCCGCCTCGGCGTGGACGTCGCGGCCGATGTAGATTCCGTCTGCCCCCAGCCCGCCCTCGGCCAGGAACGGGTACGCGCCGCTGGCGGTGGCGGTGGTCATGCGATGCGCGGGCAGCCGCAGTCGGCTGCCGCGGGCGGACGCAGGACCGGGTCGTCCGCCCGTCCCGTACAGCGGGCGGGGCATCTCTTCCTCGGCCGGTGCCGAATCGTCCAGGTGGGTGTTGGCGGCGGCGCGGGCCTGGGCGGTGGCTTCGGCGAGCTGGCGGCGGGCCTTCTTGCGGCCGGCGCGGTCCGTGCCGTGCGGGGTGAACAGCGGTGAAGCGGAGGCGCGGCGGGCGCGGCGGGACGGCCGGTGGTTCATCGGAGGCTCGTTTCGGCGGCGTGGTCCGCTCATGAGGCCCGGGTGGGGTGGCCGTGGAGCGGGGTGAGGTCGGCGGGGGTGGTCTTGCGGCGGATGGCGTGGCCGGCGGCGAGGTGGCGCTGGCAGATGGTCAGCACCGGCGGACCTTCCGGAAGGCCCTTCGGGTCCCAGTCCGAACCGGTGGTGCCGGGGGTGCTGGGGAGGGTGTGGAAGGCGTCGTGGACTTCTGCGGTGGCCTGCCAGATTCGGGTGTGCGCGGCGGCGAGATGTCTCCCGGCGGTGGGGTGCGGGGGCCGGATCTGTTCGGCGCACTGGTCCAGGAGCCGGTGCAGCGCGGTGAGATGGGCGTGCAGGGTGTCCAGGTGCGCGCGGTCCGCCGCCCGGGGCGCGGTGGGGCGTTCGGCGTTGAGCGCGCGGGAGTGGTGGCGCAGGCCGGCGGTCGAGGCCCGCAGGTAGGGGAAGGCGTCGGGGGGTGAGGTCAAGAGGGTCCTTGGTGCCGGGGCGGCTCGTGATGCGGTCTGGCATGTGGCGGCGGATGGGGAGTGCCGTTCACCGTCGGGGGCGCGGCTCCGCACCGGGCGGTCGGGGCGACGGAGGCAGTGGCCCGGAGGCGGCACGTGGTGGGGTGCCGCTCGGCAGCGACCATGACTGCTCGTGCCGCAGGTCGTTGAACGTCCCCGGTGCTGCCGTACCGGGGTGGCTCTGCTCGGGGATGAAGACGGCGTTGCTGGTGGCGTCGGGCTCGTCGTCGGGTCTGCGGGTGTCGGCCACCCATTGCCGGAAGGACGGCAGCTGGAGGAGAGCCTGGTGCGCGCTGGTGAGGTCGGTGCCGTGGACGGCGAACAGCCACGGACTTGCTCCGTCGACATGTCCGGGGCCGGTGAAGGCGAGGGTGAACGTGTGCTGAGGATGCGCCGCGGCGAGGCGTTCGAGCCGGTTGCGGACGGCGTCGAGCGTGTCACTGGCTTCGATCGCTGTCTCCAGGCGGGCTTCCTCGTACTCCGGGTAGCGCTCCTCGACCACGTACCCGTCGGCGCGGTGCTCGTCGAGCCGGGCCTGGTGACGGTGGTGCATCTCCCGCAGCGGGCCGAGGAGTGCGCGGATCTCGTCGGCGAGATCGGGGGGCGGATTGGTCACAGAGCGATCCGGGCGAGGGGGAGGGCGGCGGTGGTGAAGGCGTCCGGCTGCTGGAAATCAAGCCGCCGCAGGTCGACCTGGGCGGATCCGGCGGCGGTCTCGATGGTCGCGCACGCCGCGTCGAGCAGGGCGTCGGTCGGTGCGGAGACGGTAATCAGCCCGGTCAGGTCGACATCGGAGTGCCCGGCGATCAGCTGCCGTTCGCGCTGCTTGGCGTCGGCGTACTCGATGCTGTCGGCCTCGGAGTCGACCATGCCCCGCCGTCGGCGTTCAGCGGCGTCCGCGATGATCGTGGCCTTGGTGCGCTGCACATCGCGCAGCGCCGCTTCCAGCGTCTTGGGCACGTAGATAAGGGAGAGGCTGCGCCGCACACCGGCGGTGAACATCAGCCCGTGGAGGAACCCGGCGCTGGTCTCGGTGCGGGGCCAGTTCTCGACCCAGAAGGTGGCGTGCCGGGCGGAGTCGGTGATCACCCGGTCCGCTTCCTCGACCTGCACGACCGGGCCGGCGGCTTCCGGGTCGGCTTCGGCCCGGCCGCTCTCCGACCACTGCTGCAGCCGGGACAGGGCCTTCGGGTCGTAGGCGGTACGGATGACCGCAGCGATCTCCGGGGCGGTGAGCCACCCGGACACGGTCAGCCCCGCCCCGCGCACGGCCTGGGTGACCGAGGAAGTGGTCTGCTCCAAAACCGTGAACGCGCCCGGCAGCCCGCCGCCCGCCTGGGAGACCAGCCTTTTGGCGGCCTTCAGGTCGAGAGAGATCACCAGGTAGGACTCGTGGGGTGCCGCGGCCGGTCCGGCGGAGGCGACCAGGTCGCTGTAGATCTGGCCGGCGACCGGGGTGTCGGGACGGCCCTGCTGGGCCCAGTGCCGGGTCAGGGTGTCGCCGGAGTCCGGGACGGTGCGTTCCAGCACCTGGATGGCGGCGATGTGCCCGGTGCGGGAGACGCTGGCCAGGGCTCTGCCCCAGCCGGCGACGTTGGAGTTCTGCGAGGCGGGGTCGAGCAGGGCGAACGCCCGGGAGGAGATGCGGGCGACGGCGGTCAGCGTCTGGCGGTGCGGGTCGTGGACGGCGGCGGCCTCGGACCCGTGGGGGGTGACGACCCGCAGGGAAGCGGCTGTGCCCGGGAGATGGAGGACGCCGTCCTGCCGGGGCCGGGACACAGGGCGGGCGAGCCACTTCGTCTGCCCGGAGCGCCGCCGGAACAGGTAGCGCAGGACGATCGGTGCCCAGTCGACGAGAGACCGGCCGCTGCGCCTCACGAACACGAGGGCTGCGACCGCTCCCCACAGAGGGGTGAGGGCCACGGCGCCGGTCAGCCCGGTGGACACGACGGTGACCATCAGCAGGGCGAGCGCGGCGGAGACCAGGGTCAGCTGCGGCAGGGACAGACCCAGGAGGATGCCGCGCCGCGAGCGGTGCGGAAACTTCACCGTGACCGGTGCTGGGGATGCGGAGAGTTCAGACAAGGGGGAACCGTCCAGGCGAATCGGGCCGGGGGCCGGTCGGAGCACCACACACGTGGTCGTGCTCCGACCGGCAAGGGGCGGTGGAGGTCAGGAGCCGGTGGGCGAGGGCGGCGGGCTCGCGGGCCCGCTGGACGTGCCCGGACCGGAACGGGTGGTGAAGTCCGGTGCGGGCGGGGCGCCCTGCGGGGGCGGCGGCGCGGTACTCGCCGGAGCATTGCGCGGCCCGTGCCCCGCGGGCGGATCGACGGGGGCCGCAGGCGCCGACTGGCTGCTGCCCCCCTGTTCGGCACCTGCAGGCGTCGGCGGGCTCTGCTGACCGCTGGAACTGGAGCCTTCGCCCGATCCGGGACTGACGGGCGCTTCCTGGACGGCCTTCTCCACGCCCTTGGCCATCGCGTCGACGGCGGGCGACATGCCACCCAGACCGCCACTGCCCTGACCACTCTGAGCGCCACCTTCACCGCTGCCGCTGTCGGCGCTGGTGGAGGAGGAGGCGATATCGCCGGGGAACCCTCCGTCGGCGAAGTCCGGGCCCTGCGGCGCGGCACTCCCCGCGCCGCCTGCGGCACCAGCTGCTCCGCCGGTCCCGGCGGTCGCCGCCATGGCGGCGGCCTTCCGTCCGGCACGTTCGGCGTGCTGCCGGGCGAGCTGCGCACCGGCTCCGCCGGCGCGGTGGATGTCCTCGCCGTTGGTGCCCTCGGCGGCCCAGTGAACGAACTTGAACGTGACGTACGGGCACAACAGGACCATCAGCATGATGACGATGCCGGCCATGACGTCGGAGAGCGCGGCGATGCCGTCGCTGGCTTCGGTCTTGCCCATGGCGGAGATCCCGAGGAGGAAGACCACGGTCATCAGCAGTTTCGAGACGACGAGGGTGGCGGTGGCCTCGATCCAGCCGCGGCGCCACCGGCGGGTCGCCTCCCATCCGCCGCCCGCGGCGGCGAACACCGCGAGGGTCACCATGACCAGGATGCCGACCTTGCGGACCATCATCACGCACCAGTACAGGAAAGCGCCGATCGCGGCTCCGAGGCCGGCGAACACCATCACCAGCCAGCCCAGGCCCGAGATGGCGCCGATCTGGCCCACCTTGACCGTGCGCCGGACGGCGTCTTCGATACTGGTGCCCGCCGCTCTGAACAGGCCGTCTGACAGAGCGTCCACGACCTCGATGGCGACCGTGGTCAGGGCGATGGCGGCGAACGCGAAGATCACACCGGACGCGGTGCCGGTGAACGCCTGAGCGAGGGCCTGGCCGTCGCGTTTCATCGCGGCCCGGATCAGCTGCGCGGAGAACGTCGCGACGAGCACGATCAGTCCGATGGGCAGCAAGGTCTCGTAGTTGTCGCGAAACCACGCGGCGTTCAGGTCGATGTTCGTGGTGGCGTTGACGGCGTCGGCGGCGAGATCGGCCGCCGCGGCGGCCAGCTCTCCGGTCGACTTGGCCATCCAGTTCCCGATCGCCGCACCCGGGTCGGACACGAACTTCGCGGCGTCCGCGACGCCGCACACGGTGTTCGCCAGGGGAAGATCACAGAAATCCATGAGGGATGCCCCTCCTCTCAGATGGCGAGCCGGCTACGGGGCGACGCGGGGGGCGATGGACACGAGCGCGCAGTCCGCCGATGGGCGGCACTGGACGGCGAGGGTGACCGAACGGTCCTCGGCCCCGCCACCGCCGCCCTTCCAGGCGATGGACTGCTTGCCGGTGGCGGTGACGATGTAGATGTACGCCTCGGTCAGGGCAGCCGGATCGTCCGCCAGCGCCTGCTTGAACGCCGAGGGGAACGTGGCGGTGGAGATCGTGGCGGTGGCGTGCTGGGCGTTGTCCCGCATCCGCGACCACAGCACCGGATCCGGCACCTGGGCCTGCACCCCGGTCCAGTCGCTGTACTTCGCCTCGTCCGTCATCCACGCCCGCATCCCGGCCAGTTGCTGGTCGCGGCTGGTGGTGCGGGTGTCGTAGGACCAGAGCATCGCGGCGGCGGCCTTGCCGAATGCCAGCGGATCGGCGATCTGCGGAGCTGCGGCCACCGCGCCCCGGCCGGGCGACGGCTTGCCCTGTCCCTCTGACGAATCGGCGGACGGGGCGGCGGGCTTCGCGGGAGCTGCGGGAGCGGAGGTCTTGCTGTCCTGATCGGCCTGGCCGGTGACGTAGGCGGCAAGGCCGGCGGCGGCGACCAGCACGGCGAGAACGGCGGCGACGACCGCGATGCGGCGGTTGGCCGACCAGCCGGCAGTGCGCTGGCGCAGGGCCGTGGTGCGGGATCGTTTCATCAGTTGACCTGCGTCCCCAGCGCGGAGAAGAAGGCCACGATTCCGTTGGCGGCGCCGAGGCCGAGCGCGGCGCCTGCGCTCACCAACGCGCCCTTCTTTCCGTTGGCCTCGGCCTGGTGGCCGCCGGAGTGGTGGCCCCAGGCCCACACACCGAGGGAGACGGCCAAGGCGCCGACCACGGCGATGATCCCAAACATGTTGATCGAAGAGACGACGTCGCGGAGCACGTTGAGGCCCGGAAGGCCGCCGCCCTTCGGTGTGATGCCCGGGTCGAAGGCGAGATGGGTGACGCGGTCGGCGAGGGACATGGCTATGGCGAAGCTCCTTGCTTACACGGGCCACCGGGCCCGCGGGAAACGGAGGAAGAAGAGGAGGGAAGAAGGAAGAAGAAGAGGGGAGGGGGCGTCAGAGGACGCGGCGCACGGTGAGGATCTTTGTGTCCTTCACAGGCTCGATCCGGACGTTCGTCCCGGTCCGCGGTGCGTTGATCAAAAGCCCGGAGCCCATGTAGAGGCTGACGTGCTCCGGCACGGCGGCCGTGCCGCGGGAGAAGATGAGATCACCGGGACGCATGGCCTTCGCAGAGACGGCCTTGCCCTCCTTGACCTGGGTGTACGTGGTACGTGTCAGGGAGACGCCGGCGGCGCGGTACGCCTGCTGGGTGAGGCTGGAGCAGTCGCAGCGGCCCATCGGATCCGGACCGCGCGGGTCGGTGCACGTACCGCCCCACTGGTAGGGGGTGCCGAGCTGCCCCATCGCCCAAGTGATCGCCTCGCGGGCCTCCGGATCGGCGTCCTTCGGGATCTCGTACCCCTCCGGCACAGCACCTTCCGGGATCGGCCCGAAACCGGACCCGTCCTCACCCGGGACGCATCCGCTGCCGGTACTGGGAGAGCCGGTGTCCTCGCCGGATTCGCCCTGGTCGGGCAGGATCGCGACGATGGCCTGCTGCAGTGCCCGGGACAGCGGCTCCCACTGCGCGTACGCGTCGGGGAACCCACTCTTCTGGACGGCCTGGGCGGCCTGGGTGATGGTCATCTGCTGCCAGCCGGAGACCTTGAGCAGACCCTCGTAGAACTTGGTGGAGCTGTAGACGGGGTCGCGGATCTGCTCGGGACTGCCCCAGCCCATGCTCGGACGCTGCTGGAACAAGCCCAGGCTGTCGCGATCCCCGTAGTCGAGGTTGCGGAGCCGAGACTCCTGCAGGGCTGTGGCCAGGGCGACGACCTGTCCGCGTTCGGGTACTCCGAGGGAGATACCGGTGGCGACGATCGTCTTCGCGTGCGGGATCTGCTCCGCGGGGAGTTCGAGGCCCTCGACCTTGATGTCCTGGTCGGCGCCCTCGCCGCCGAGGATGGCCGCGACCTGCTTCGCGACCGCCTCGGTGTCGACATCGGTGCCGGTGGCGCAGGAGGTGTAGTCGAGGGCGGCGCTGCTGCCGGACGCGACCAGGACGGCGGTTCCGGCGAGGAGGAGGGGGGAGAGGCAGAAGACGCCGATGGCGGCGGCTGCGGCCTTCAACCGGTGCCGCCTCCCGGAACGGGGTTGTCAGCCGGTGGGCGGTTTCCGGGCACGCCGGAGCGCGGGTGTGTCACAGGGGTACTCCTTGAAGTGAATCCGTCCGCCGTGGTGTCCGGTGTGAGAGGCAGCGGCCGGTGGTGGGACATCAGTTGCTCCTCCAGCACACGAGTTGCCGCTCGCGTCCCGGAGATCGCCGATCAGGTGCAACAGGACATGGGAATGCTCCAGGAAGGCGTGATGGGAGATTGCCATCGGCGGTGTTCGCCGGGCAGTTCCAAAACAGTAAGCCCAGATCCCCGGTTGGCGAAATAGTTCACCACTTCGCTGTGGGCGCCCTGGGGCGGTCCCGGCGACGACAGCGGCCAACCGGGGATCGTGCCCTAGAGTTGTGATACCTCCCCGTCGCCACCCGCCTCACAGGCGGTCATCCGCCCTGCCCCTATTTGCCGGGCAGTACCGGGCGGCGAGCCGGAACACTTCCTCTCCCTCATTCCCGACCCGAATCCCGGGGTATCCCTTTGCCTTTTTCCCTCCACCAGGGCGACGCCCTGACCGTCCTCTCCGGCCTGCCGGACAACTGCGTCGACTCCGTGATCACCGACCCGCCGTACAACAGCGGCGGCCGGACCGCGAAGGAGCGCACGTCCCGCAGCGCCCGCCAGAAGTACACCTCCGCCGACGCCGGCCATGACCTTCCCGACTTCACCGGCGAGAACATGGACCAGCGCAGCTACGGCTACTGGCTCACCCAGACCATGACCGAGGCCCACCGCCTCACCAAGATCGGCGGGACTGCGCTCGTCTTCACCGACTGGCGCCAGCTCCCGGTCACGACAGACGCCATCCAGGCGGCGGGGTGGCTTTGGCGCGGCGTCCTCGCCTGGCACAAGCCGCAGGCCAGGCCGCAGAAGGGGCGCTTCACCCAGAACTGTGAGTTCATCGTCTGGGCGTCCAACGGGCCGATCGACGCCTCCCGGAACCCGGTCTACCTACCCGGCCTCTACAGCGCTTCGCAGCCGTCGGGGAAGAACCGCCAGCACATCACGCAGAAGCCCGTAAGTGTCATGCGTGAACTGGTGCAAATCTGCCCGGACGGCGGCACCGTCCTCGATTTCTGCGCGGGCTCCGGCTCGACCGGGGTCGCGGCCCTGCTGGAGGGCCGCGACTTCATCGGCGTCGAGAAGACCCAGCACTACGCGCAGGTTGCCGCCGACCGGCTCACCGAAACCCTGCAGCAGACGCGCACGCAGGACGACTTCGGCCTCACCGCATAGCCGTCGCCACGCTCCTGTCCGGACGGGCCCGATTGTTCTCACGGGCCCGTCCGGACGGCACGTGGATTCATATAGCAGCCGATCCCCGGTTAGCGAAATCGGGAATTGATCGGATCGTTGATGCCGCAACCCGTCATTCACCGGCCGCGGCTTCAAGGAGACCATGCGTGTCCGAATCCACAGATCCCCCCGACGGCGGGATGATCCCCCCGATACGGCTGCCCGATTCCGGCCTGAAATCCATAGAGGCCAGCGTCCGCAAACTGCTCGACCAGACGGCCGAGCAGGCACGGCAGCTCGACAGCCTCTCGGCGGAACCCGGCCCAGCCCACCGCCCACCAGCCCCGTTCCCGGGCTTCGGTATGACCGGCTTTGCGGGCATGCCAGGACTGCCGCCTCCGTCGCCCGCGCCGCCCGAGCCGAAGCCGATCCTGGAACTCGACGGCGAGGAGTACGAGAACGAACTCGACTCGCTCTCCGACTGGGTGGACGACTTCCTTATGCCCACGTACGGCGCGGAGGTCACCACCGCCGCGCCGTGGTGCGATGAGTGGCAGGAACACCGTGACGTCGTCGCCTGGATGCACGCCCTGTGGATGGCCTACCAGCAGCACAAGGACCCCGAAGCGGGGCTCGCCGGCCTGTTCGTGTGGCACCGAGACTTCCTCACCCACGCGATGGCGGCGGTCCGCGCCCCGGGCGGCCCGCTGTCCGCGTGCAAGACCGACCCGGACCGCCCCTCCCACCGGCTGCTGGCAGGCCCCGCACCCTCGGCCCGCTCGAAGCCCGAAGCCGACACCCCGACAGCAGACGCGACACCGGACGGGGCCGGAGCATGACCGGCCACCCAGCGCCGGCGTTCGGTCTCAGCTTCGACCCGCGCGCCCTGACCGACCTCCTGGCCGCACCGGGCGACATCCGCGATCTGGCACTCGCCCAGCTCCAGGACGTCGTCACCGCGCAGTTGTTCGGCGGCAGGCTCAGCGGTGACCTGGACGGGTTCCGCAAGCTCTACGTCGATCACCGCGCCCAGTGGCGGATCGTCTACGGCCAGCGCCCGGCCCCGCCGGGATCGGCCCACCGCGCCGAGATCCATGTGGTGGCGGTGCGGCCCCGGGCCGGGCAGGACGCCTACGACACCGCCCGCGCTCGCCTCGCCATCACCCGCCGGCCGATGAGCGCCCGGACCCACGCCGCCCGTACCCGATCCCCCCAGCTGGCCAGCACCCCGGGCCAGGTATCCAGGCCCAGCCCGCCTCCGCGCCCGATGCCCGGTCTTCCCCACCCCGCTCCGACCTCGAAGGGCCCCATCCGTTGACGACCGTGTTTCCCACCCTTCTCGACCGGTTCGCCGCCACCCTGCGCGGGGCCGAGCTGCCGCCGGAGGACCCGCACCACCGCGCGATCCTTGACACTTTCCTTGAAGTCCAGCGGCTGGGCCGGCAGCTCACCGGGTCGAGCCCCGCCCACGGCCGGCTCGACGGGACCGGAGAGCGGCTGATACAGCTCGCCGAACGCCTCGCCGCTGGCCGCGAGCTCGCCGTTCTTCTCTCCTCCCATTGGTGCTGCCGCACCGAAGAGGAAATCGCCGAGGACGACGCGGAGGACTTCCTGTCCTGCCCGGACGAGCACCCGCCGACGTCCGGCGTCGTCCAGGACGTCCTGCGAGTCTTCGCCGACTTCGGCGACCCCGACGCTCTCGCATCCGCCGATCTGGTGGCCGCGCTGCGGCGCCTGCCAGGCACAGCGGACGATCGCGGGCGCTACGCCGGCCTCACCCAGGCACGCCTCGCCCAGCTCCTGTCCCCCTACGAGATCTCCACCCGTGACGTCACGCTGCCGGATGGCCGCCGCCGCAAGTCCTACCGCCGCGCCGCGCTCGCTGACTGCCGCTGATCCGGAAGGGAGGTTTTGCCATGTCCGCCACACCTGCGCCGAAGGCGCCGACCGGGCTGGATCACCGGATCGAGGCGGCTGTGGGCTGCAGCGTCGACGCCCTGTGGGAGCACCGCGACCGTGGTCTCCTCGACGAGCCGCTCGCCCGTCTGGCCGACGCTCACCGTACGCTCGCGGCGGCCGAGACATCGGTGGCCTTCTACCGGGTCCTGCTCCACCGCCTGGCCTCGGGCGAGTTCCCCGTCGACACCGCGCTGTTCGGGCGCATCGAACGGACCGTCGACCAGTTGGAGCAGGCCGCGGCTGCCCGCGACGAGCGGCACGCGGGCGTGCTGGCCGTGCTGGAACCGGTCGAGGCGGCGGCCCGATTGCAGACTCCGTCCGAGGAGACAGACTTGCCTGCCCGGGACATCGCCGCCCTCCTCGCCATCGCCCGGGGCGCCAAACTCCACGAGCATCTCCTCACCCAGCGGCTTTCCGTGATCACCGCCTCCGGGGCTCGCGTCGGATACGAGCAGCTCCAGCAGCTGGAGCAGGCCGGACTCCTTGAACGGGACGCTGCTCATCCGGTTCACGCCGGGCAGCCGGTCACCCTCACCGACGCAGGCCGCAGTGCCCTCGCCGGCACTCGGAGACCGCAGACGACGGGCACCGGCCGCCCCGTTCCGCAGGTGGGGGAGTGGCCCGCCGCGGCCCGCTCCCGTCACTGAACCCGGGCCCTCGCGGCCCCATCCACCAGCCGTGCATGCGCTGACCTGAAAGCTCCCTTGTTCATGCCTTCACACTCGCCGGATTTCCGACTTGACGGCTACGAGGCCGTCAACCCCCGTGTTCAGAAAGCCTTCTGGCAGCACATAGACATCAATCAGAACGACCTCATCCGGCTCGCCGACCATCACAGCGAGGACGGACGTCACAGCCACTACGTCCTCCACGACCAGTCCGTCACCTGGGGCATCCCGGGGGAGCCTCAGCTCATCGCCCTCCACCTGCAGCGCGACCCGGCAGAGCGGACGTTCCGCTTCGAGCACGCCACGCTGCCCCTGGCTTCCATGGCCCAGTCCTGGCTCATCGCCCGCGGCTGCCCACCCGACGCCATCCGCCTTCCGGGCGACATGGGCACGACGGCGGCCGACGACGCCACCCGTGCTCTGGAAGAGCGACTTAAAGGCGATGGCGACTCCTACGCCCTCCTCACCAGCTACACCGACGACCACCACACCTCCCACCAGATCACCGTGCTGCTGCGCGCCGTGGACGAAGAGGAAGCACAGCCTTTCCGGGTGCTACTGGAACAAGCCGACCTCACCCCCTTCACGCACACCCTCCGCGAAGGGGGCTTCGACACCTTCAAGGAGGCCACCACCTGGTGGGAAAGCCATTGGAGAGGTGAGGGCCCCCCGCTGCCGGCGATATCGCCGCCCGCGCGCCGTACCTCTGCGCCCGGGCTGCCACCCGCCGGACCCATCCACCACCCCCACGCCTCGCCGCGCACGCTGAACTCCTGCCCGTGGTCGCCCAGCCGACCACGCCGCCCCCAGGACGTACCTGCTGACTGAATTCCGATTCGTCACCCCCGGCGGGCGCGGGGAAAGGTAGCAGCACTTTCCCGGTTCGTGAAACCGGGGATTCTCCGGACTCTAGAACTGTCGCCCGGCACATCGCCCGGCGCGCCATTTCCGTGTATCCCCCTTTTCCGTCTGGAGGCCATTTCTCATGGGTTCTGCCCGATTCGCCGTCAGTGCCGCTGTGCTCGGCGCGCTCGCCCTTCCTCTCGCCGCCGCACCGGCCGCGACCGCCGCCGCCCCGGCTGTCGCCGTCGAGCACGGCCACCGCCCGTGTGACCGGCCCGGACCATGGGTGATCGGCACGAAGGCCGTCACCATGCGCTCCAAAGCGACCACCAAGTCCACCGCTGTCGGCATCCTCTACAAGGGCCAGAAGTTCACCGTCCACAAGACCAGCGGCAACTGGCATCACATCACCAACAAGACCACGAAGGTCAAGGGCTGGGTCTCCGGCAGCTACGTCTACCGGGACGTTCGCATGTGCCTGAGCTATTAGCCAGCCCAGGCGCTCTGCACAGTCCCGCCGCATTCACTGAAGGATTCCGTCCCGTTGGCCGCAGTCGGCCATGCGGCCATCGGTCCGGTACTCCCGAGCATGAAAAGGAGAGCGTTCAGTGTCCGATGACTCCGATGATGTGATGGGCGTTCTCGCGGCCCGGATCGAGGAGAAGTTCCAGATGGGCCTGCCGGCGCTCCGGCGCGCGGTAGCTTGCGCGCCGCACGCCAGCCCCGCCGCTACCGAGGCCGTCCGCTGGTATGGCCTCCTGGCCACCGCGCAGAAAGCGCTCGGCCGGGCCGAGGACGCCCTTGTCGAAGTCCTCATGTCCGAGCCGCCCGGCGAACTCGACGATCGCGTCATGCAGTTGGCTCACCGCGTGAACGCCGCTTTCGATATCCGCGACGGGCGGGCCATGGTCCTGCGTCAGCTCCTGGACCCGCAAGCCCCGGGCACCCCCGGCGTATGGCGCGGGACCGCTGCGACCGCCCGCCGGGGACCGGCCCCCACAACCAGCACGCCGGCCCGCCCCGCACTCCCGATGCCGGAGATCCGAAGGGCGGCCCGGTGAGCGTGACGACGCGCTTCTCCAGCCAGGACACGGCGCTGGAAGAGGCGTTCGGCGCTCCGGTCCACCAGCTGTACGCGACCGCCACCGCGTCCGGGGCTTCCGCCGCATTGCGCCGGGCCCTGGAGCTGCGGTCCTTTCTGGTCCTGGCCGAGGAGCAGGTCGTCCGGGTCCGCGACCGGGTCCACCAGTCCACGGCCCCCGGCCGCGACCTGGGCGAGCTGTCCGCCGACGCGCTGCGTTTCGACGCGCAGTGGATGGAGGCGGCTCTCAGTGCCCGCGACGGATACCTCACGGCCCTGGCCGGCCTGTTGCGGTCCATGCCTCCGCCCGAATCCGCCTCTCGCCGCCCGGTGGAGTTCACCCAGGCCAAGATCACCACCGCCCTGCCGCCCGCCGGCCCGGCCCCGACGCGGGCCGGGGCGGCGGGGGCACCGACCGTGAAGGCCCGCTGATTGACCGCATCCCACTCCACGGCCCAGACGCTGACCGCGCGGATCGAGACCCTGTACGGCCATCCGCTCGCCGCGCTCGAAGCCCACGCCGAGGCCACGCCGCACGACAGCATGCTCGCCGCCCTCCTGGGCAGTCTGGCCGATCTCCAGCTCGCCGAACGCAGCATCACCTTCCACCGCGACCGGCTGCGGCAACTCGCGCACCCGGACCGGTCGATCGAAGCGTTCGACGCCGGCCACCTGCTCGACAACGCCCGCCGCATCAGCGAAGCGGTCGCCGTCCGCGACGCCCACACGAAGACCCTGAGCGCCGTCCTGCAGAGCCTGCACCGCATCCCCGTACCGACATCCGAGCCAGCCCCGGCGCCACCGCCCGTACCCGCTCCCGCCAGCGCTGCCCGCACACGCTGACCCGCCCCGATACTGCCTGGAGTTCCCTCTCTTGATCCCCACCGGTCTGCCCCCCGCCGTCCACGCCGATCTGTCGCGGGTCATCGAATCCCTCGGCATGCTCACCCCGCGCTGGAACGCGCGGATTCTGATCACCCTCGCCGGCCGGCCCCTGCGGTACACGGAGATCAAAAGCCGGATGCCGTGGCTGCAGGACGGCCAGCTCCACCCCAAGCTCCGCTGGCTCTCGGACGCCGGCCTGGTGGAACGCACCGAGCACGGCGTCCGCCACGTAACCTACGGGCTTTCCGCCCGCGGCCGTGACCTGATGCCGGTCCTCGCGGTGATCTCCGTCTGGGGCGACGCTCATCTGGAGAAGGCCACCCCCACAGCGGTAGGCGCACAGCCTGCCTCGACCGTGCAGGACATCGAGGACAGCCTGGTCCTGGTCTCCTACCGGCACGCCACCCCGATCCTGTGGTCCCTGCAGGCCCGCGGGACGGCCGGCGCCACGGCCATCGCCGCCGACGCGATGCCCGGCCAACGCCTCAGCGCCGTCTACCCGCGCCTTCGGCAGCTGGTCGACGACCGACTCGTCGACACCGACGCGGAGGGGACCGACTACTGCCTTTCCTCGCCCGGCCGGGCCCTCGCCCCCGTCTACCGCGCCCTCTCGGCATGGGCGGCCGGCCGCCCCCTCGCCGACGCCGCAGCCCACCCCGTGTGGGGCCACCCGCCGGCCCCGTCCCAGTCCGCCACAGGCATGTGGGCCTCCACCGCGAAGACCCCGCCCGCTCCGCAGACCACGCCCGCGGCACAGTGGCGCGCCGGAGACCTCTTCTCCCACCAGGCGCCGGCTCGCGCGGGCGCTCTGGCAGGGGGCCACCGCCGATGACCTCCACCAAGCCCACCCCCGCCCAGCTCGTCCATACGGTCGAGGTGCTCGGTCATCCGGGGGTGGTCCGGCTGGTCAGCGAGATCGACGATCACGGACCCGTCGCCCGGCACATGCTCAGCCGTACCTTCCCCGACCTGCGGCTCCAGCAGGTCCGCGACGGTTCCGTGCTGGCCCGCACCCACCGGCTCATCCACAGCGGACAGCAGTCGGGGCAGCCCGCCTACCGGCTCACCCCTCGCGGCGCCGACCTGGCCGATGTCTACGACACCGCCGCCCGATGGGCCCGTGCTCACCACCACCCCACCCGGCACGCCGACTTCACCACCCGCGTCCGCGCCACCCTCACCCTCCTCACCCAGAACACCGCCTATGCCACGGAGCCCGCGCAGGCCCTGCACCAGTGGATCCAGGCGAACTGGGGCGTTCTCGACGCCCGGGCAGCCGCGCCCCCGACAGTCGTTCTGAACGCCTCTTCCGGCGGTGCATGTGGCTGACGTCGATGCGGACGTCCACGTCAGCCCCCGCTACCTCGCCGGTTCGATATCGACCGGTGACGTGGGTCTGCAGGCCGCGCTCGACGCGGGCTGGCAGCTGACCCACGACGACCTCGGCAACTGCTACCTTCCATCCCCTGACCAGCGGCTCCGGATCGGCTTCATGCCCGAGGGCGACGACGACGCCCTGTGGAAGATCGCCGCCTACGAGCACCAGTTCGCCCGCCCCCGGTGGGCCGCTGCGTTCAGCAGTGACACCCCCACGGAGTTCGTCACCGCCTTCACCACCGCCCTCCTCGACTCCTACCAGAAGGACGACGACTCCTTCCTGCGAGGCGGGCTCGGCAGAGCCGACGACCCGCACCCAGTGCTCGCCCCGCTGGCAGATGCCGGCTGGAGGATGACCGACGACTGGTGGCTACGGGAGATGAAGGCACCCGACGCCCTCGCCGGAGCCTGGTACCGGCGCGGCGCCCTCGACCCGGACGGCGAGCTGACCAGTAACGCGACCCGGTGGGGCCTGTGGGGAGGGCCGAAGAAGAGCTACTGGTACGCGGTCTTCTCCACCCACACGCCCGCCGCGTTCATCACCGCCACCGCGGCAGCGGTCGTCGACCCCGAACCCGCCCTGCGCTGGTCCGGCGGACTCTCCCGGATGACCCGCGCCCACGCGCAGATCACACCGGCCCGTCCTCCGGCTCCCACGCCCAGGGACATCGCCCGCAGGCACCGGCGGACCACCCCGGCCCTCGGGACGCGTGCCGTGCCCCGCTGGTCCACCAGCACCCCCTCCGGCCGGCTGCCCGCCCCGGCCCGCGCGGCAGCCCGCCGCTGACCCAACTCCCCTTCACCCCTGGAGTTCCATGTCCCTGCACGCCGAGCAGTTCTTCACCAGCGGATTCCCCCACCAGCTCGCGGGAGTCGTGATCGGGAACTCGTTCTACAGCCAGGCGCCCGACTCCGGACACCGTCTGCGGATCGACTTCTACGAAACGATCACGCAGCACCAGTACGGCGGCCTGCGCCTGAGCGTCGTCCATCCCGACCGGGGCAAGATCGACACACTGGCTCTGTCCTTCAAGGAGTACGGAACCTTCCGCGCTCGCGACGCCGCATCCGGCACCTATGACCGCGATGTCGTCCACGCCTTCCCCGGAGGCGCCGAACCGCCATGGCGGGGAGGGGACTTCACCTCCCTCGTCCACGCCGTCCATACCTACGCGGGCATGTGGGGATTCCCCGCCCCCGACCCCATGGTCCGGCCGGCCACGAGAGTGGCGGGACCGGCCCCGGCTCCCTCCCGGGTCCGCGGAACGGCAGCCCGTGCGCGATAGCACCCTGCGGGATCTGCGGGACCTGGGGATCCCGGTCACCGTCACTGGGGCCGCGCCCGGTAGGTCGCCCTGGACGGAACTCGCCTTCACCGCCGGAGAGGTCTCCGTCCGGTGGTTCAGCCACCACGCGCCGTCCGGGAACACCGTGGAGGTGCACCGGCTCCCGGTACGTCACGCTCCCGCCGTCCTGAACGCGGTCGGGGCGAGGGCCGATGCCGAACTGGCCGGCTACCGCCTCCCGGAGGACTTCGAGGGCGAGGCGGCCCGGTGGCTCGACAGCCAGACCGGGCACGCGCTCGGCCTGGTCGCCAAGACTCCCCTGCCCGGCCACGAGGACGACGCGCTCCCGCCGACCTACACCAGCGAACTCGCCGCCAGCTGGCTCGGCTCCGAACACGCCATCGTCGAACTCTCGGGACCGTCGATGAACGCCGTCTGCAGCCTGTGGATCTACGGTCTCACCGACCTGACGGTCCGCACCGTCCTCTCCGCCATCACTCAGTCCCTCACCGGTCCGCACCGGCCCGGCCTCCGTGGCACCGGCACCCCGGCATCGCCGCCGTTCCGGCTTGCTGGGCAGAAAGGCCCCTCCTATGGCTCTCGATGATCTCCATCCGGAGGCCGAGGTGCTGGTCATGCCCCGGTACCTCGCCGGCCCCGGAGGTCTGGACCTTCAGATGGCCTGGCCCCTCCCGTTCGAGGAGGGCTGGCTGCTCCACCAGCCCGGCGACGGTGACGCGGTGGGGGTCAGCCCCTGCCAGCGCGTCCGCCTGGGATTCGCCCCCGACCCCACCGGCGTCCACGGCCCCGGAGGCGGCACGTGGCAGACCCATATCCACACCGACCCGTTCACCCCGGCGGCATGGACCATGACCTTCAGCGGCGCTGTGCCCCTGGAGATCCTGCGCGACGCCCACACCGAAGTCCTCTCGCTCTACCTGGAGGGCCTGCACGGTGAACGGGACTGGCTGACCGAGACCGGGGACACGCCGGCTTCGGCCGGATATCTGCCTCTCCTCACCGCGGGCTGGAGCCACACGGTCGACACCGACGGCAAGCAGACCTTCCGCAGCCCCGACACCGGCGCGTTCCTCCGGCACTGGTACTCCCCGCGCAAACCCGCCGCCCTCAACCCCACCTGGGCCTTCAGGGCCGACATCCCGGGCGAGCCCCTGCTCTGGCAGGCGACCTTCACCACCGGCACCCCGGCGTCGGTGATCGCCGCCGTCACCACCTCCCTCGTCGAGGCGCTGCCTCTGGCCCGCACCGTCCGCGAACTCCCGGCACAGAGCCGCACCCACGTGCGCTACTCCCCATCCCTGTCCGCACCATCCCCCACCCCTCGGCCGCCACAGCTCCCCCCACGGCCGCCTGCCCCGCCCGCGGGCCGCTCCCGCTGACCACCCTGCCACCGCCGCAAGCACTCCCCCTCTCCTCCTGATCTGGAGCACTACCGCTTTGCACAGTTCTTCCACCCGCGGCATCCGCCGACCGCTCGCCGTGGCGGTCGCCGCCACCGTCGTCGGAACCCTCGCCACCGGTACCCCTGCCGCAGCTGCCGATCATCTCGGCCCCGGGTACAGCATTCCCGACAGCGACGGGAACGCCGGATCGAGCCACATCGGCGCGTACGGTCCGCCCGGGCCGCAGGTCTGGGGCGATTCCCAGACCTATTGCGCGGACCCGCTGAAGAAGGGCCCCGCCGACGCGGACGGCTACAGCGCCCCGAAGCCCGTCTCCTCCTGGACCTCGTCGGTCACCGGCAAGCCCGTCCCGAAGAAGCACTTGGCCTACGCCTCCTACGTGATCGGCAAGTATGGCCAGACCCGGTCGGATGCCCAGGCGGCGGCCGTGGACGCCGCCGTCTACGAATGGCTCGCCGGGGGCACGTACGCGATCAACGGCAAGCGCGGTAAGGAACGTCTCGCCTACCCGGTCGTCTCCCCGACCTCCCGCACTCTCGCCCTGCGCTACATCGACGAGGCCAAGAAGTACGCGGGCCCCTACGCCCTCACGATCACCCCGTCGGTGAAGACCACCCATGCTGGGAAGAGGGTCACGGTGGACGTGAAGGTCACCTCCACCCTCACCGGCACCGCGATCCCCGGCGTCCCGGTCAGCCTCACCGGATCCGGCGCCGGAACCGCCACCGGCAAGGTCACCACCGACAAGACCGGCTCCGCGGAATGGGAGTTCATCCCTTCAAAGGCCGGAACAGCCGCGGTGGCCGCGACAGCGACCGGCCTGCCCGGCGCGCAGCTCAAGGTCCTCGCCCCCAACAACCCCGTAGCACAGCGGATGCTCCTCGCCGGGGACACCACCACCGCCAAGGACACCGCGGCCGTCGCCGTGACGGCTGCCCCGGGCGGCGTGACGATTCACAAGGAGAACCCCGAAGGGGACGTTCTCGTCGGCGCGGTCTTCCAGCTCTTGGAGAAGAAGACCGGCAGGGTCGTCGCCGAAGGCAAGACCGGCAAGGAGGGGGTGCTCGTCTTCGACGACATCGCCCCGGGCACCTACACGCTGCGGGAGACCTCCACCGGCGACACCATCCACGAACTGGTCCCCGACCAGGACGTCACCATCGAATCCGGCCGCACCGCCCAGGCCCACCCCATCACGATCGTCGACCCGTTCAAGAAGGCCGATCTCCTGCTCCGCAAGACCGACAAGGCCACGGGCGCGACCCTGCCGGGCGCGGTGATCAACATCACCGAGAACAAGGTCCAGGACGGCGAGCACATGCCGGGGGAGAAGCTGCTCGCGCTCACCACCGGCAAGGACGGCACCGCGAAGGCGAAGCTCGACGTCACCCTGAAGGCGGGCACCCGCTACTGGGCCACCGAGATCACGGCCCCCGACGGCTACCAGCTCAACCCCAAGCCCGTCGCGTTCACCGCCGAGCCCGGTCAGACCGTCACCGTCACCCTCCCCAACACCGCAGTCCCGACCACACCGCCCCCGACAACTCCGCCCACTACGCCGCCGACCAGCCCGCCGGTATCTCCGCCCGCCAAGCCGCCGATGAACCCGCCGGCCACCCCGGACGTCACCCCGCCATCCGGCAGCCTCGCCCATACCGGTGCCGACACCACCTGGTGGCTGCTCGGCGGAGCGGGCGCCCTGCTCGCCGCCGGAAGCGCCGCCTTCTGGGCAGCCCGGCGACGGCGGACCCAGAACGACGAGGACCAGACCACCGTCTGACAGCCGTCTCCGCCGACGTCCTGCGCGGAAGGCGCCCAAGGCACCCCCCGGGCTCCTTGAACCGGGCGGGCCACTCACAGCAGGGGCTCGCCCGTCTGCCGCAGTTACCCCACTCCTCCTCCCCACCACAGGAGCCCCTCCCTGCCCACCCTTCCCCGTACCTGCCGCAGCCCGGCCCCGGCCCTGGCTGTCTTTGGCAGTGTGATCGGCGTCCTGGCTTGGGCGCCGCCCGCCGCCGCCGAGACCGCCAGCCCCTCACGCCCGCCCTCGTCCGGGACGGCACCGCAGGTGACTCCCGACGCGGCGCCCGCAACCGGAGGTATCCGGATCATCAAGAAGGACCCCGGCGGGGCCCTTCTGCCCGGCGCGTCCTTCACCCTCGTCGACAGCACCGGGACCCAGGCGGGCACGGGCACGACCGACGCAGCAGGACGGCTCGACTTCCAGGAGCTGGGTCCCGGCGTCTACAGGCTCAAAGAGACCTCCAGCGGCAGCCCGCTGCACGAAGTCGTCGCCGACCAGGACGTCATCGTCCCGCCCGGCGTGATGGTGCCCCTGACCATCGTCGATCCGTTCAAGCCCGCCGGCCTGACCGTCACGAAGACCGACCGCACCACGGGGAAGCCCCTGGCCGGCGCGGTCATCAACATCACCCCCCACGGCGGCGGCCGGGCATTCACCCTGACCACCGGCAAGGACGGCACCGCGAAGACCACCCTGCCCGTGACCGTACGCACCGGCACCCCCTACACCGCCACCGAGACCAGAGCCCCCGCCGGATACCGCCTCAACCCGACGCCCGTGAGGATCACTGCCAAGCCCGGCGCCCCGGTCACCCTCAACCACGCCGGCGTCAAGAAGACGGCCCCGACTCCGCCGCCCGTCAAACCTCCGCAGACCGCCCCGCCCGCAGTCAGACCGCCGACGACCACCAGGCCCTCACCGAACCCCTCCGTTGGAGGTACCGCCGCACCGAAGTCCCCGCAGAAGACCGGAACCCCATCCGCCTCCGCCATCACGGCCTCTGAAGAGGCGGACAGCACGCTCGCCGTAGACCAGACCGAGGAGAAGGGCGAACTCGCCCGCACCGGCGCCGCCGCACCCTGGCTCCTCGGAGGAACCGGTCTGCTCCTGGCGGCCGGGGCCAGCGCGGTCATCGCCGCCCGCCGCCGACGCCCCAACGGCCAGAACCACACCGCCGCCGACACCGGCCAGGACTGACCCCGGGCGGGTCACCAACCCGTACCGACTGACTGAGGGCCCGGAGAATCCAATCCACTGGATTCTCCGGGCCCTCACGCATACCCGCCCCCACCCAGATTGGCGCCAGGGCGCGTTGCCGCGCCGCTCAGCCGGATCGCGGGCCCGCGATCCCGACGGACAGGGGCCACACCCGCTGTTCTCCCGCGACGCGCTCCTCCCGGGTGAGGACGCCCAGCTCCTGGCGCTGCTCGTAGGGGAGGCAGTCGAGGGCGAGGCGTCGGGCGGCATAGTCCGTGACGGAGGTCGCCAGCGGAATCTGGAGATCGTCGGTCATCCCCGCGGGCTCGAACCGGGTCGACAGGCAGTCGGCCAGGAGATCGCCCAGTGGCACCCCCGCCGCCAGCCCCCTGGACAGGGAAACGGACAGGAGATCCAGCAGCCCGTGCAGAGTCGAGCCCTGCTTCGCCATCCGGATCTCCACCCGCACCGGAGCCCCACCGGAGGCGTATGACACGGTCAGATGCCCGCTGGCCGACCCCACCGTGAACGCCCGCGTCCGCGACCCCAGCCGCCGCTCCCGCCGCACAACCGTCTCGATCGTCATGCCCCTCATGCCTCTTTCCCGTCCGTCCACCCGGGCCGCGCTCGCGCTCCGGGCGCCACATGATGCCCGACGACGGACCGCGACCCGCTCCTGTTCCCCCGTACGGAATGTTAATCGAACTCACGTTCCCATCATCGGGTGGGCGAGCCCTCTCCGTGGAGCGCGATCCGGGGCATTCTGTCCATATTTTCGACAGTTCGCCGGGGGCAGACAGGAAAGATCGCGAAAGGGCTGGTGCAAGCAGGCAGGGGCATGTCAACGTAGACGACTCGCAGGGAAACAGCAGGTCAGAGAGGTGATCGTGTTGACCGTCGATCTTTCCCCGCCCGGATTCTCCACCACTGTCGAGGAGCTGCGACTGCGTTCGTGGCAACTCGGGCCCGGCCAGCCGACGCTCGTGATCGACCAGTTCACCAACGCGGACTTCAACCTGGTCGTCGACGACCGGGCCGATGTCCACATCAACAGTAAGGACGGGCGTTTCTACCTCGGCTGGTTCCCGGCGGGGCGTCCCGGCACCGACGGGGAGGGCTGGAAACTCGCCGTCACCGGGACCGCCCAAGTTCCCGGCTACCACGTGTCGTTCGATACCGACACGCCGGCCCAGGTCGTCGCGGCGGCCGTGGCCGCCGTCCTCGGCTCCTCCCACCCCCGCTGAACCCGCCCGGCCCCGTCTTGTACTACAGAGCGGGAGAGTCCGTTCGCCCCCGGCGCGTACTCTTCCCCCGCTCTGGCCCCGGCTCCCGCACAGAAGGAGAATCCCGTGGAACCGCAGAACCCCGCTACGCCGGAGCTGACGGTCGGCGAGCTGATCGACCAGCTGTCCGCCTTGGACCGCAACGCGACCGTACGGATCGCGGCCAACCCGTTCTTTCCCATGGCCCACCGTCTCGCGGCCGTGATGCCCGCCTCGGACGAGACGGGCCGACCGCTGGTCTTCCTCGCAGACGGCGACCAGCTGGGCCACGTCCCCCCGGACGTCGCGGTCCGTCTCACCTGGCATGAGCCGACCACCGCACCCCCGCGCACCCGTCGCAGGGCAGCCCGCCCCACCGGCCAGTGAACCGTCCCCCCAGCCCCAGGAGGCGCTGCTGAACCCGCACCACCCCCTCGATCCGTCCACCCCCCGCCCAAAGCCACATCTGTGGGTGGCCCCGCGGCACCTCGCCGGCGACGACGACACCCTCGCCGACCTGGTCGGCGCCGCCCTCACCGGCGCGGGCTGGCGCATGTGGCCGACCGCCCGCCAGACCCTCCTCTACGTGAGCCCCGACGAGCTGTGCGGCGCCGAATGGGTCCGCGCAAGCTACCCCTTCGCGCTCGGCGGCCTGCCCGTAGCCTGGCAGATCACCGCCCGCTCACACCCCGCCGGCACGATGCGCGAGTGGAACGCCTACTTCACCGGCGGCACCCCGCCCGAGGCGATCACCGACTTCCTCACCGCACTCGACGCCCGCCCCGAACCCCACGCCCCGTTCGGCGGGCCCGAGACGGTCCTCGACGCGCTGACCGGCCAGGGCTGGTACCGCGACATCGACCGCCCCCACAGCGCCGCCTCCGACCCGGGCTTCACCGCCAGCGTCTCCCTCGAAGCCGTGCCGGAGCACGTCTTCGACGCCGACCCGCGCCCCGACCTGCCCGGCTGGCAGGCATGGGCCGAGCCGGTGCCCGGGACTCCCCTGTGGTGCGCGACCTTCAGCAGCTCCACCCCGCATGACCTCGTCGCCGCGTTCGCCGCGTCGCTGGCCTCACCTGTCCCCGTACGGCGAAAGCTCCTGCCCGAGGGCACCGACGGCCATCTCACCCTGCTGCCCCCGATCTGACTCGGCCCTCACGAAAGAGGTTCCCTGTGCCCTCCCCGACCACGGCGCCGCACAGCGGCAGCGAGGCGAACTGCCGGAACTGCGGCGCACCCGGCTTCCTCGCCCGCAACCACGATCTCCCCTCAGCGCCTGCCTGGTGTGTCGACTGCCACGAACACCAACGCACCCCCCAGGCCCAGGCCGGCCACCCCTGCGAAGACGACTGCCGCCTGCCCGTCGACCACGACGGCCTGTGCTCCCGGCGCATCTGACGTCTTCCCGCATCCTCTGCTCCACGGAGGTTCCTTGCCCCTGCTACTGATCCGCCTCGCCACCGGCCCCATGAACGGCACCGCCCACCTCGGCGTCCTGCTCGGGACGGAGCCGGTGACGGCCTGCGCCACCCGCTCGCCAGATCTCCAGCCCGTCCCCGACGCGAGCGCCCACGCCATGTGCCAGTCCTGCGCCCGCGCTCTCCTGGTCCTCACCACCGCCCCGCATCCCGGCGAGCCGGAGGCCCGTACCACCACGGGGCGCGGACGGGGCCAGGTCCGCCACCGACCCGTCCCGGGACACCTCCTCGCCTACTGCGGCAACTCCCTCGGCAAACGGCGGCCGGATCCGACCCTCAGCCGGTGCACCCCGTGCGCCCGGCTCAGCGACGCCATCGACGCCCTGCGCCGCCGGGCCGGCGAGCTGCTCCTTCCCGCGGCCGAGCCGTGCCACGCCGACGACACCCTGCTCTGGGCGCCCGACGGCCTGGGCGACCTCGTCACCGGACACCGGCGCAACGCCGCTACAGGCAAGGGGTTCTGCGACCGCCCGCTCGCCGATCCCCACCCGGGAGCGTCGAACGAGTGCGCACCGTGCCGGATCCACTGGGAGTTGGCCGAGCTGATCCGGCAGATGGTCACTCTGCCCCGCATGCGGGACGAGGCCCGGACCTGGCACCAGCGGGACCTGGACGTCTTCGACGACCGCGCCCTCACCCTCATAGCCGGAGACGTGTATACCCTCTCCGGCTGTCAGGAGACCCACTACGTCGTCGCGGTCGCCGACCGCGGCGGCAAAACTCGCACCGACCTCCTCGTCTACCTCCCCGCCGAGGACCGGGTGGCCGATCTACGCCTGCGGCGCGACCGGCTCGTCACCGTCCAGCGCCCCATCCGCTGAGCTACGGCACAACCGCCGCCCCCGAAAGCGAGGGCAAACGGCAGAGAAGAGCCCGGAGGGCCAGACCGTCATGGTCTGGCCCTCCGGGCTTACGTGCTGGCTTCCAGAAACTGCGGTTGACGTTAGCTCGGTGATCCGGCTTTGCCGAGTGCCTTCTCCACGTGGGTGTCGACGAGGCCGGGAGACCCGGAGACGATCACGAGCAGCGTGCCCGTGCGGATAGCGGTCTGCTTGACGATGCTGCTGCGCCCGCCGGTGGTGGAGGTAATCAGCTGGGACCACTGTTCGTCGCCCAGCGCCGGGGCGGTGAGCTTCTGGGTCTGCACTTTCACCGGGGTATTGCCGACCACGACCTGATAGACCGGACAGGAGACCATGGCATCGAAGATCCGCCCCGTTCCCGCCGACAGCCTGGTCCCGGTGTCGCTGTACAGCTCCTGCGATACCTCCGAGTCGGCGCTGCCCGTGTAGGTGAAGGCGGCCTTCGCCCGGTTGGGGAAGTCCAGAGAGCCGCCGGCTGCCGCGTCGCCGCCGAGCTTCTCCAGCGCGGGACACCCGATCACCGTCACATCGTCGCGGCCGGAGTTCCGCTCCGGCTTGCGGGTATACCCCTGGCCGAGGTCGGCCTCGTTCAGAAGCCTCTCGCGCAGCTGCTCCGTCGTCAGCACCTTCCCCGGCTTGGAGTTGGCCGACGCAGCTTCGGGCTCGGCGGTACGAGTGGTAGGAGCAGGGGAGGGTGCGCTGGTGGAGCAGCCCGGGAGGGTGATGAGGGTGAGGGCGGTCAGGGCGAGGACGGCCGTGGTAGTGGAGCGGCGGTGCATGCGGGTTCCCCTGGGGTCGGTGCGGAGGTCTGACTGGCCGAACCTCCGGTTCGGCGGGGTAGGGGTGCGGGAGTCAGTGGCCGAGGTGGCGCAGGCCCTCGCCGAGGGTGGCGTGGCGGTGTTCCATCGGGCCGGAGTGGCGGTTGAACCACGCCCCGTCCAGAGCCGGGTCGTGGGTCTCGTGGCCTTCGCGGCACCGGCGCCACACGGCGCCCCGCATCGCGAGGATGACCCAGTCGCGGTACGCGCCGCACTGCGGACACTCACGGATCTCACCCTCGACCACGAGCGGCCCCGGCCAGGGCATCATCATCCCTGTCACCTCGCCCTGGGAGGCCGACAGCAGATCAGGGGGCAGGAAGTCGTCCACCACCGCAACCACTTCCGGCGAGGGGGCCGGTACGCCGCTCGGACCGGTGCCCGGCCGGGCGGCGCGTGGTTCGGGGGAAGGCTGACGCTGAGCCCACTCCAGCATGTCCCGGCCGGCGCTCTGGGTCTCACGCCACTCACGGTCGTCCCGTATCCGCTCGAACATCCTGCGCTCCCTCACGTCTCGTCCCTCGGGCCACCCAGAGCGTGCCCCATACATCTGTCCGGCTTCAACTCTGAAAGTTGTTAATCACCGGACCTTCCGCCCCTGGTCAGAGCGGTTCGCGGTTGCCCGGGCCGGCTGCGGCGCGGTCGTCGCCCGTGCGGTGACAGGGGGCACGGTGGTGGTGTCGGCGGGCAGGTCAGCCATGCGGCGCAGCCGCCACACCAGGACGTCGCTGAGTGATCCGGCGGTATCCAGTTCGCGGCGCTGTGCGGCCTCGGCGAGCAGGCCGGCCGGGTCGTGGCCTGCGGCCTGGGCGTCGGCGAGGGTGGCGGCGAGCGCGGGCCAGCCGGATTCGCCGAGGATCTGCCCGGCAAGCTCCGGCACCGCCGCCCGCACATACGCGGCCTGCTGGAGCTGGAGCGGCTGGGCCATGCGGCGGCCCCGCTCGTTGAGTGCGTTCAGGGGCTGCCCGGCGGCCTGCTGGTAGGCGGCGCGCAGGTGTTCGGCCGTCTGCCGGGCGGCGGCGGCCTGCTGCGCGTGTCCCTTCCTCGCATGCCAGTTCGCGGCGGCGACGGCGAGGAAGAACACCATGTCGATCACCATCGCCGTACTCGCCCCGTCCTCACCCCGGCCCAGCGCCGGCCCGCCGCGCATGAGGTCGCGGGCGGCCTGCCGCAGCGCCCGGTCGTGCCCGCGTACGGCCCGGACATGGGAGCGCGACGCCCGCTCGAACGCCCAGGCGGCCTCCCGCAGCTCACGGCGGGTGTGAGCGGCGGATGTCTTCGCGAGCGCGTCCAGTACCTCACCGGCACCGGCGAGCTGTGCCGCTGTCGCCGGATCGTCGCCCTGGTCGATGACCAGTACGGCGTGCCATGCCGCGTGTGTCGCACGGCGGCGTGCGGGTGCTGGGCCGCTTGGGACGAGTTGGTGCCCGGAGGCCGCCTGCGGGTCCGGCGCCCGGCCGGGTGTACTAGTCCCAGCGTTGGCCCAGCGTTCGCGGATGCGGGGCAGCGACAGGTCGGGGGCGAGCTTCGATCCGGAGTAGAAGACCGGCTCATTGTCCTTGTTGCGGTCGTCGGGCAGGGCGACCGTGTAGCCGAGGAGGTCCCCGGACGGGGCGATACGACGCCGCACCAAGAGCCCGGCGGCGGCGAGCCGGTCGAAGAACTCGGCCTCCCCGTCCGCGCCGGCCACCGCGCGCCGGACGGTCTCCCGCAGCTCCTCCCGCGGCGTTCGTTCCCGCTGTTCGCGTGTGGCTTTGTGGCGCTCGGCGCTGGTGGGGCGCTGGGCGGCGGTGCCGTCACCGGCGTTGAGGCGGCGAAGGCCGTACTCGGCTTCGACGAGGCGGGCTTCGGCCTGGGCGCGTGCGGCGTCGTGGTCGAGGTCGGGTTTGTAGCCGTCCTCCTGGACGAGGGTGGCGATGATGTGGATGTGGTCGTCCGCGTGCCGGACGGCCGCCCAGCGGCAACCGGCTCCGTTCGCGTCGGCGTCGTCGATGCCGGTGGCGGCGACCATCCGCCGGGCGATCTCGCCCCACTCGTCGTCGGTCAGGACGCGGTCGGTGGGGGCGTTGCGGACCGAGAGGTGCCAAACGTGCTTGCGGGGCCGGTCGCGTTCCTCGATGTTGTCGAGCGGCTGGTCGAGGAGCCGCTGGAGATCCTTGATGGTGGCGGCGAAGTCGTCGGCACGGCCGGGGTCGGGCGCGTTGTCGTCCCAGGACGCCACCAGGTGCGGGTCGGTGTGCTCCTCGTGCGTGCCCGGCCCGTACAGATAGTGGAGCAGGCCGATGGTGCGCTTCCCGCGCTTGTGGATCCTGGGGATCATGCCGGTGGTGGCTTTCTAGTGCTGGGCGAGCAGTCGGTCGGTGGCGTCCTGGACGCGGTGCACGGCGCGTCGTGTGGCGGCGATGACGGCGTCGAGTTCCGGCTCGGTGGGCTGGGCGCCGGAGTTGATGGCGCGGGCGATCTGGTTGAGGTTGTTGCCGACCTGGCCGAGGTGGCGGCGGGCGGCGAACAGCTCGGTCACGGTCTCGCGCTGTCCGGCGATGGTGGCGGCGGTGTGGTCGAGGTCGCTGGCGGCGGTGAGGCCGGCGCGGGCGAGGAACGCGGGCAGCGACGTACGGGTGCGCTGCGCGGCGGCGGTGAGGAGGGTCTTCTCTTCGTCGTTCAGGCGGACGCTGCAGACGCGGACGCGCTTGCGGTCGTGCGGCTTTGGCGAGCGCTTGCGCGAAGGGTTCTTCGCGTCACGGCGCTGACGGCGCGGTGTCTGCTTCTCCGGCTGCGGTCCGCCCTCGGTCGCTGCCTCCCGGACCAGTGCCCCCCGGCGCTGGTCCGGACCCGCCACCCCCGGGGCGGGCTCGGCCAAGACGCGCTTCCCCGACGGGGAAGAGTGTCTTGGCCGATAACTTGCTCGCGTCGAGGTCGAGTTGGAGCCTGGCGAACCCTTGGCGTGGGTGTCGGCCTTGTTCGGCGACGTCATCGGATGCGGGCCTTCCTGGTGCGGGCGTGGAGCTGGATCTGGGCGGCCAGCTCAACCATGGCGGCCGGCCCGTCCAGGACCCGGACGGGTGCGGTGGGGGTGCGCTGGACGAGCCACTGCCCGGTCGGGACGGGGACGGCGGCATGCAGGAGCCGGTGGCGGACCAGGACGTCGGCCCAAGCGTCGGCTTCGGCGGCTGTCGCGGCCGTGGTGCGGGGAGTGTGGGAATACACGGGAGTGACCTCCGGGGTGGGGGCGGTGTCCCGGCACCGGCCGGGACACCGCAGCAGCGCAGGGTGTGGGTTATGCGGGGTTCAGCCGCATTCGGGGCAGCGCTCGTAGTGCCGGTTCAGGGCGCGGGCCATGGCCCGCTTTGCGCCGGCGGCGTGCTTCGCGCTTGCCTTCGCCGACGGTTTGCCCTCGTGGCGCTCGGAGTGGCTGCGCAGGAAGGTGATGTCCTGCTCGTAGCCGCTCTTGATACGGCTGAACCGCTGGCAGGTCTTCATCGGGTGCTCCTCGTGGTGGTGGTGCCGGTCGTGCTGCGCAGGCGCTGCAGGACCGGGGAGAGGTTCTCGTTGCGGATGGAGATGCGCTGGTCGCGCATGATCTCCCTGAGCTGGACGCGGGTGATGGCCTCGTTGCCGTCGCGTTCCAGCACCGTGGGGACGTAGGGATGGATCAGCGCGACGATGTCGTCCTCGGAGAAGCGGGACCGTGAACCCTGGCCCTTACGGGACCGTCCCCCGGTCCCCTTCCCCTGCGCTTTTGTCGCGGTCCCCGGGACCGTGCGGGGACGGGCACTGCTCCGACCGCCGGCTACCGGGGCGTCATCCCGGTCCCGGTCCTGTTCGGTCGCGGGGACCGGACGGTCCGGTGCCTGTTCCTGGCGGAGTGCGCGGGGACTGGCGTCCTTCTCGTTGGTTGCGGCTGTTCTGTCCGCGAGGTCCCGGGGACGCTCCTCGTCGCTGGGTGCCGGTCCCGAAGGCGTCACTGAGTGCCGGTCCCCGTCCCCGGTCCCCGGTTCTCCGAGCGGGACTGGGCCGTCTGCCAGCGGTTTTACGTCGGGGACCGTGCGGTCCTGGGCCCCGGGACCGTCCGGGACCATGGTCCGGTCCCCGACGGGGTGGAGTTCCGGCCCGGTCCCGTGAATCGGGCGGCCGGTGCGGTCCCCGGTCCCCGGTGCCCCCGGAGCCAGCGCCCGGTCCCGGGGACCGGACGGCACGGTTCCCGACGCCGGTCCCGTTGCGGTCCCCGCGGGACGGTCCCCGTCCGGTGGGGTGGCTGTCCGGTTCCCGGAACCGGTCCCGGACCGTGGCGCGGCGACCGGCTGGAGTCCCCGGTCCCGGTCCCGGATGCGGCTCGCGGGAGTGGTCCCCGGCTGCGGTCCCCTGGCCCGCTCGGTCCCCGCTGCGGTGCTGGTGGGGTGGTGGCGGGTGATGAGGATGTAGAGGTGGACGGCGCCGGCGAGGGCGAGCGGGGCGAGGGTGGACAGGATGGCGACGACGGTGTCGCCCAGCCGCAGTCCGCCGTCGGCTTGCATCTGCTGGTTGAGGCGGACCGCGTGGAGGGCGTTGGCCCAGATGCTCGCCGTGGTGGCGGTGCCGAACAGGGTCCACACGTACAGGCGGGCGCCGAAGGGCGCGGTGCGCAGGACGAGCAGGGCGCGGACCCCGTAGGCGATGAACCCGTCGATCACGAAGGGGAAGAGGTAGGTCAGGAATCCGCGGACATGGATCGCGACGGCCATCTGCTGCAGCGCGTCGTAGGACAGTGCGCAGCCTGCGGTGCCGAGGGCGAGGATGGCGAGGCGGTCCCAGGTTCCGACGGGGGCGACATCGTGCGCGGTGGTGCGGGGGGTCATGCGGCCTTTCCGAGCGCGGCGATCAGGGCGGTGGTGTGGATGTGGCCGGGGACCGGCGAGGACACGGGCGCTGCGGGCTTTTCCTCGCCCGGCTGCTCGTCGTCGGCGGTTTCGGCTGTGGCGTCGTCGGGGCCCTCGTCGCCGCCCTCCTCCTGGGGCTGGTCCTCGGCGGTGCCGTAGAGGTCCCAGTACCGGTCGCGGTCCTCGACGGCGTGGGCGGCCTCGCGCATGAGGTCGCGGGCGTAGTCGAGGTCGAGCTGGAGGGTGTAGGCGAGGCGCTCGGGGGTCCAGCCGCGGACGTGGGCGTGGCGGGTGACGGCCTTGCGTTCGGCGGTGGAGAGGTGGACGTCGCGGCCGAGGAACGCGGCGCGTACCCGGGCGTAGTCGAGGCGCTCGCTGATCTTCGCCTGCCACGCCTGCCGTTCGGCCTCGGTCAGGCCGCCCCAGATGCCCTCTTTGGTGCCGTTGTCGAGGGCATGGTTGAAGCAGTCCTTCTTCACCGGGCACCCGCCGCAGAGCGACTTGGCCTGGGCGATGGCCTTGTGATTCCGGGGCCGTGGGAAGAACAGCTCGTCCGCCTGCTGAGGGGCCAGCTCGCGGCAGAGGCCGCGGGCGTGCCAGCTGTGGTCGGCGATCCCGCGCAGCGCGGGGCGGGTGGCGTCGATGGTGGTGATGTAGCGCAAGGGGAGTCTCCGGGTACGCCTCATGGGCCGTCAGCGGACACGTGTCACCGTGAGTGCGGGTCGCGTGTTCGGGAGGCGGGGCGGGCAAGGGGCGCGGGCGTGGGGCGTCGCGCCGGAGGTCAGATGCCGGGAAGCAAGGTCAGCGGGCTTGGAAGCGGCGGTCCGGGCCGCTGAGTTCCACGGCGGTGCACATGCCGGACAGGCGGGACAGGACCCGGTCGCCGACCCGGTCGCGCAGCACCGGCTGTCCCGGCGGGAGGCCCTGGGTGCGGACCGGGGGCAGGTTGCTGGTGACCAGCGTGGGGAAACGATTCTGCGCCCGCCAGTTCAGCAGCCGGAACGTCAGTTCCTCAGTCCACTCGCTGTTCTTCGCCGCGCCGAGGTCGTCCAGGAGCAGAACCGGGACCCGCATGACGCGGCGGAGCAGGACCTCAGGGTCAGCGCCGCCGCGGGAGCGCATCTCGCCGTAGAGGTCGGCGGCGGTGGTGGCCTGCCAGGGCACCGCGCACCCGGCGGCGGTCAGCGACCGGATCGCCCCGAACGCCTCGTGCGTCTTCCCGGTTCCGGTCGGGCCCCACAGCAGCAGCGACGGTCCCCGGGCGACCAGCCTGCGCCCGGCCGCGCCGTAGTGCGGCTGGAGGGAATCCGCGTACGGAGCGGTCGCCGACCCGGCGATCGTGCGCACCCAGGCGGCGACGTCCGGATGGGCGGCGACGGCGTTCCGGTAGTCGTACGGGATCCGCTTCTGCGCGGCTTCCAGCGCCGGATCCGGCTCCGGCACGCTCGGCGGCAGCGGGGTGCCGGCGTCGATACCGCGAGCGGCGAGCTGGGCGTCGAGGCGGGCGCGGAGCCGCTCCCCGATCGCGGGCTGCGGGTCGGCGGACCGGTTGAGCGTGCGGGTCACAGGCTCCTCCCGAAGGTCGTCGGCTCCGGCGCGTTCGGGTTCAGATAGGGCTGGTGGCCGGTGGCGGCCCAGGGGCCCCCGCCGGAGGCGCTCGGTGCCCCGGCACCCACGAGCGGCGGGTTGACGACCTCGTTCACCAGGCTCGGCAGCACGCTCGGGTGGAGCGCCTTGGCCCGCAGCCGGTCCATCGCGGCGCGGATGTGGTCCGGTTCGAAGCCCTCGTCCAGGAGCGCCTTGAGGTTCCGGCCCAGCTGGCCGATGACGTTCCCCGGCGGGCGCTGGTGGCAGCCCTTCACGTACTCGGCCACCAGCTCCTTCGCCGAGACCCGCTCGGAGGAGGCGTCGGGAGCGGGCGCCTCGCGCCCCCTACGGGAAGATCCAGGATCCAAGATCCTAGATCCAGGCCGTGAGTCCTCCGTGAGATGTGCGTGAGTCGCGTCCCGATCCAGCTCCGCAGCGCTCTGACCAGCGATTTTATCGCCAGGTGCCGTGGGTTCCTCTGCAGGGAACCCGGGCGGAGCCGAGGCTGCCGGTTGCACCGCGCGTCCGTGTTCCGCCGGTGCCGGGTCCGGCGCGGAGCCGACCGCCTCCGGCTGTTCGAGCCCTCCGGGAGTGCTCACGGAGACCCCGAACCGGTCGGGACAGGAGCCCGCCTGGGCGGCCTGCATGCGCGAGACGCTGGGGCAGCGGGTCTCCTGGCACTTCCCGCACTTGCGCGCGACCTGATGCCCGGGGCACCGCGGCAGGCGCGAATCGGTCGCCCGGTTGATCTTCTGGTGCTCCTCCCACTTCACGATGTGAAGGTAGGTGCGGCCATTGCAGCCGGTGTACCGGCAGATCAGCCCGGCCTCGGCCAGCTCCTCCAGGTCCTGGGCGACATGCGCGGGGGTGTGCTCCTGGCGAAGCGCCCACAGCCGCCCGGCGATGATCGCCGGATGGTCGCGGCAGCGACCCGAGTCGTCGGAGAGGGTCAGCAGGCCGATGAAGGTGAGGACCGCGGTCACGCTGACGGAGGCGATGTCCTCGGACACGAAGAGTTCAGGCTTGACGGTACGGATGCGGGACATCAGGCAGCACCCCCGTCCCGGGGGGCCGGCAGGTGGCCGGAGTGGTCGGGTATCGCGCAGGCCGGGGCGTTCGGCCTTTTGCGCGCGGGGGTGGACATGCGACACTCTCCTCTTGAAGTGATGCCGCTCCGGTGTGTCCTGTGAGAAGGGCCGGTGCGGTGTTGGTGGGACGTCTCATGCCCTTGCCGGGGCGGAGTGTCCATCGCGATCGGCGTCGGAGAGGTTCCAGCTCTCTCGGCGCCGTCGCTGTCTGCGCTCAGTTTTCGGTGCTGCCTGACGGATTCTCCTGCGGTCGTCCTGCCACGGTTCCGCCGTGGACCGGGCGGCTTTCACCCGGGGACCAGCAACACACCACACACCCCGCGCGGAAGTCCATACATAGCTCTAGTCCGCTGTACACCTCTGAAATGCATGAATGGGCACGGTGCATCGGAACGAGGGGTGTGGTGCCCTTCGCCGGAAGGCCGGCGGGCGGGGCGAGCACGGTGCTCACTCGTTGCTCCGTTTCGATGGCCGGGCGAGAGAGGTCCGGCGCGGTGTTGATACGGTCTGTACGCGTTTCAACTTGTCGCTGGCGGCGACGCGGGCAGGGCGATTACGCACCCATCCCGTGGACACCGCGACAAAGTCACGTCACGAAAGGTATCTTCTCAGGGTGGCCTGATCAAGTGGCTTCAGCGTCCGTATCCGCACTGCGCACACCAGGGAGCGCCCATGCCCGACCGCGTCTTCGACGGCCGTGCCTTTCGCGCCAAGCGCCGGGCGGCGGACCTCACCCAGCGGCAGGTCGCCGACGCCGTGGGCGTCCAGGAGGCCGCGGTCGCGCGGTGGGAGAGCGAGACCACCAAGCCGCTCCCGGAGACTCTGCCGGTACTCGCCCGGCTCCTGGGCCTGCCTCTCGGCACGCTGTTCCCCCGGGAGGGGAAACCTGATCTGGCGGACCTGCGAGCGGACGCCGGGTACTCCCAGAAGGACACCATCGCAATCACCGGGGCATCAACCACCAGCTCCGTCCGCAAGGCGGAGAGCGGGGTCCGCCGGCTCTCCGACGAGCTGGTCGCCCTGCTCGCCGCCGCGTACGGCGTGAGCGAGGGGACGCTGCGGGCGGGCCAGGAACGGTCCTTCGGGAATACGGCACCCGACGAGGAAAATGGCGTGCCGTCTACTCTGGCGGAGAAGATCCAGTTCGCCCTGGACCGCACGTACCCCGGAGAGTCGGCTCCCTCGGACGCGCAGCTCGCCGCAGCCGTCAACGAGTACGCGGGAGCCACCGTCGTATCCGGGGAGGACATCCGAGACCTGCGCACCGGAGCGGTGACCGAGGCAGCGCCGATCGTCCTCGAAGGCGTGGCGGACATGCTCGGGGTCAAGCTCGCGTACTTGAAATCAGACGACGCTGTCACCCGCCAAGTCGTCGAAGGTCTCACGCTGCTCGCGTCGAAGCGACGGGGAGACGTTGGACAGATTGCCGCCCGGGGCATGGGGGCGGAGGGCCTCTCGGCCGATTTGCTCGCCATCGTCAACGAGGTGGTCGCAGATCTTGCCCAGCGGCCCCGTCCGGACGACCCCCAGCGCTAGACATCCAGCAGGGGCGGAAGCGCTCCAGCCAGTCAGATCTCAGGGCCGCAGCTCACCGGCAACTGCCCCCTCCCCGGAAGGGGGTGCCATCGCTTTCCCGGCGCTACCACAGCTCTTGGCCGGCACCCCCTCAATATCTCTTGTGGCGGTGCCGGCCAGGCATGTGACTACCCAGGTGGTGCCGTGACGTCAGATGGTTTCCGCGGCCAGGCGGGTTCCCCGGGCGATGACTGCAGTGACCTGCTTGAGGTGGCTCAGGTCCGCCAGCGGGTCGCCTTCCACGACGAGGAGGTCAGCGCTGTAACCGGCCGTGATCTGTCCGGTTGTGCCACCCACTCCGAGGGCATTGGCGGCTTCCCCGGTGGCCATGTCCAGGATGCGTCCGCGGTCCAGGCCGAGGTGCTCGTAGAACGCGAGGCTGTCGGCGATCCCAGTGAAGCCAGTCCGCTGGACTCCGGCGTCGGTCCCCGCGACCAGTTTCACGCCGGCGCCGGCCATCTGCCGGATGAGGCCGAACATGGCCTCTGCACGCTCGGCGCCGAAGATCCTCGGCAGCATGGGCCAGTGCTGGCTGATCGTGGGACAGACGTGAATGCCCTGGGTGATGATCTGCTCCAGGACGTCCTGCCGAAGGTCGAAGCCGTCGGCGGTCATCCAGGTGCAGTGTTCCAGGGTGTCGACTCCAGCCTGGACAGCGGCGGCGATGCCGTCCGTTCCGTGCGCGTGGGCGGCCACCGGCAGCCCTGCCTCGTGAGCCTCGGCGACGAGCGCGGCGAGTTCCTCGGCGCTGAACTGCGTCTCCCAGCTCTTGGACCCGTCCTTCGTCAGACCGCCACCGGTCTCCATGACCTTGATGACCCGGGCTCCGGCTGCGACGTTGCGCTTCACCAGAGCGCGGATCTCCTCAACGCCGGAGACCTCGCCTCCCAGGAAGTGGCAGTGCCCGCCGGGCGGGGTGACGGGCACCGCCGCGGAGATGATCCGGGGCCCGGGGGCCGTGCCAGAGGCGATCTCCCGCTCCAGACGCAGGGCCAGCCCGCCGCGGTCGCCGAGGTCCCGGACCGTGGTGACGCCGCTGGCCACAAGCTGTGCGGCCCGGGTGCGCATGGCGGAGAACAGGGCGGTGTCGTCCTGCTCGGCGAGTGCGGCGACCGGGTCGGCACCGCCGTCGAAACTGAGGTGCACATGGGCATCGATCAGCCCAGGAAGCACCGTGCCGCCCGGGAAGTCGAGGCGGGGGGTGCCGGCAGGAGCCTGGGGCTCCACCTCGCCGCGCGGGCCGACGGCGACGATCTTCTCGCCTTCGATGAGGACAGCGCCGTCGAAAAGGTAGGTTCCGGGTCCGGCGAGGACGCGTGCGGCGGTGATCAGCATGAGGGGATGCTCCTTGCAGGTCGGGTCAGGTGGTGCGCAGGGCGTCGGCAAGCTCCACGAGTTGCCTCGCGTCGTCGTCCCTGCTGACGGTGTCCGGCACCGCGAGAGGCACGGCCAAACGCGGGACGTCCGCGCCGCTACCGGCTTCCGCAGCGGCGGCGCGCAGCCTGCGAGCCAACTCGTCCGGGTCGAGCGCCAGGACGTCGCCCCCGGCAGAGGTGTGCAGGTGGGGACTGATACGCAGCAGCCCATCGCGGATTTCTACGATCCTGCGGTGATAGCGGCGGTGGACGCCGCGGGCCCGCATGCGGTCGGACCAAGTTGCCGGGGGTTTGAGGACCGTTTCCGGATAGGTCTCGGCAAGAAGGTGCCACAGGGGTTCGAGCCGGTGATGTGTGTGGCGGCGGCTCCACCACAGGCGGCCGGCGGAGTAACGGGACCGCGCGCCGAGGTAGGTGATCCCCAGGACGAAAGCGATGATCGAGACGACGAGCAGCACTTCGACCGCGTTCATCAGCGACTCGGCGACCTCGCCGCCCGTCCAGCGGGTCAGGACGAAAACTGCGCGAACCGCACAGGCGATGGCCATACCGGTCATACCCCAGGCCGCGACCCACAGGCCGGTCGAATGAGGACGATGCGACATCCGCGCGTACTGGCGGGTCCACAGACCCGCCACCGCCAGGGCGTACATCATGTAGCCACCCGCGACGAGGTAGAAACCCGCCACTTGAGGCACGGTCATGTCGGCGCTGGAGAAACTGCCAGCCAGCTCCTCATGCGGGACCGTGACCGCGCAGAGGGTGATGATGGCGGCCACCGCGCCCACGAGGGCAGCCTCGCGGCGGGCCCTGCGCCGGCCGGCCTGCTCGTCCGTGGTGGAGTGCAGGAAGAACGTCATCAGGAAGTACAACGTGCCCAGCAGCAGCAGGTTCTGGACCAGTTTGGCGGCGCCATGGAAGGCCACCATGTCGAAATCGGCGGCCCCCTCCGGCATCGCTACCGGGTACGAGGCAGCCGCAGTGACCAGGCACAACGTCAGGGACCGCAACGGAGCGTCATGTGGATTGCGCAGAAGCTGCGCCGTCTTCCACACCACTGCCGCGCCGAGGAAGGCGAGGAAGACCGATCTCACAGCCACCCCCGGCGGTCGCCGAGCGCGGTCTGGACCCGGCGCACAGCCGGATCCTCCGAGACCGCCGGCGGAGCGAGATCAAGCGCCGAATCCCACTCCATCAGGATCGTGGCGACCAGCTCGACCGCGCACTCCTCGTCATCATCGAGGGCACAGCGCTGCGCCACACGCTGGACCGCCTCCGGCTCCAGGCCGGTTATGCCCGCGTACTTCTCGATCATCGCGCGGTCCATGGGCGCGGACTTCGCGCGCTGCCGGTCGGACATGATGATGTGCCCGACCTCGTGCAGGATGATGTGGTCCTGGTGGAGCCGGGTCGTCCGCTCCTGGTAGAGGATCACATCCACATCCGCGGTCTCCAGCCACAGGCCCGAGGGCCCCGCCGGGGGGAGGGCGCGGGCTTGCAGTTCAATCTCACGTCCTCGCTGCTCACCCAGAGCCCGGCACAGCGTCTCCACGCTGAGCGGAGGCTGGATGCCGAGCTCTTGCAGCCCCTTCCGTAGGGCACGCCGCAGTTGGCGCTCGGTTCCCCTCCGGGCGGTTTGCGGCAGAAGGCGCTTTCGCCACCACATCTGCTGATTCCTCTGGTCGGTCTACGGACACGAACACCCGCGGCAGGAAGGCACACACCACGGGGCTGCCCCTACGGCAGGCAGGGCTATCCCCTGGTCGGAAATCGGGGTTAGCGGAGATGCGCTGGAGGGGGCGAATTCCAGGTACGGACTAGGTGCAGAGGAATGAATGCAAACAATATTGAAGGAGTCGCTCGCGGCGGAAGAACGTCACTCTCGCAAGCTCCCTTGAATGTGCGCCGACAAAAAGCGCGATCTGGTGGTGCGGCATGCGTGCGGGAGCAGCTTGTGGCCGTGCCCAGTCATCCCGTGCACCCAGTCATCTCAGTTCCTGGACGTCCTGAAACTTAGGGTCACATTTATCGATCCGTCAACTGAGACGGAGGCCACTCGCCTGCCCGTCTGCGAGGTCGAAAGATCGAAATCAGGGTGCTGGATCATGAAGGGGAATCGCGCCACCGCAATGCTGTTCGGTCGTCATCTCGCTTGTGGTAGATGCGTTTTGAGCCCGCGCGGCAGGAGTGGCGGGGTCGGGGGATGTGTCGTCTGGTCGAGAGCGGTCGCTGCTGTGGGTGGTCCCCGCCTCTGTCTGGTGTCGCGGCGGAGGGCTGCGGTCGCGTACCTAGAGGTAGAACCGGACGGTAATATTCCGTATGGTCGCTGACCTGGACCGTTGAGCGCCTCGGCGTGGTCTGTGTTGTTGGCGACCCGCTGCGGTTGGTGTGGCTGGAAGCGTCTCGCCGCTCGGGATGCGTCCGGTGCGGAGGTGATACGGGGAGCGGCCATCGGTATGCGATGTCCGGTCGCATTGTGCTGCGGCAACTAGTGGGAGTGTCGGCTCTCTGGGGTAATCCCCGAGTTCCCTCGGTCCGGAGTCGGGGCCCCACAGAATTGTGCGATGCCTGGAATGAGAAAGGTGTGGGGAGAAATGGCCGCGGGTTCCCAGTACAGTCAGGAGTTCCTCGCCTTTTGGGGGGAGCGTCATTTGTGCACCCTCACCACCCTGCGTTCCGACGGGACTCCGCACGTGGTGCCCGTCGGGGTCACCTTTGATGCGGAAGCGGGAATAGCGCGCATCATCACTCGCAAAACGTCGAAGAAGGTTGCGAATATCGCCGTCCCCGGGGCTCGCGTTGCGGTATGCCAGGTAGACGGCGGACGCTGGGCCACGCTTGAAGGGACCGCCGAGGTCCGCACCGAAGCCGCGTTGATCGGCGATGCTGTGAGCCGATACGCGGAGCGCTACGGGCGCACCCCCGGTCCCGACCCGGAACGCGTCGTGATCGAGATATCCATCGACCGATCGATGGGGCAGACGCTCCAGCGTCAGGCACCCCGCACCGCGACAGCCGTCAGCACCACGTAGAAACTCAGGGGCGCTCCATCCGGCCGAAAACGGCCGACGGTTCTCCGACGTGTCTGCGAACGCCTGATTCGGCTATTAGGCGGCCGGGGCGCTTCCCGCACTGACAGCCGGTGACCGTCAGCGGGGCGATCGCCGCTCCTCTGGTGCTGCCCGGCAAGCCCTTGGAAGCAACTACTGACAGAGCGACAGGCGTCGGTCCGCTGAGCCGGGCGAGGCCGGGAGTCAGGCCCCGGTGACGGTGCTGCCCGGCATCGGCTCCGCGAGCGCGGCCCGCCAGGCCGGCGAGCCGCAGGCGTCGGCGAAGTACTGCGTCTCGTGCATCACGTGCTGGCCGGCGAATTCCATGATGCTCACCGAGTACGAGGGAACGCCGTCGTAGGTGATGGCGCATTCGCTCACCCACAGATTCGCGTGGCCGGTGATCCGCTGGACGGTGAAGTGTCGGTCGGCCGGGTGCCCGCCGCGTTGCGCCGAAATCGTCGCGCGGCCCTGGAACCGCTCACCCGACTGCGGGTAGTCCAGGATCGCGTCCGTGGCATAGATGGCGTGCTCGGCTTCGGTGTCCCCGAGTTCCGAGGCCCGCCAACGCTCCTCGATCGCGGCCCTAGTCCGGGAGTCAGCATTCATGGCACCACCCTTCCGCAGCGGTGACAGCCTAGGCACTCCGGGCCGCGGTCGGCCCGGCACCAGGCGGACGTGGGTTGCCCAGTCCTCCCTTTGGTGCCCGTGAAGTTCGGGCTTTGCGGTGCAGGACGTCAGGCCACTCCCCGTATAAGCCCCAGTCGGGTGCTCCTCCGATATCGTCTGAGGTGTCAGTGCTTCTGCTGCGCGAGGCAGTTGGCCAGGCTCGTTCCGGCAATGGCACAGGCATCGTTCATGGCGACCAGGTCGGCGGCTGAGATGGCGCCTCGGTCGAGGCCGCCGTTGCGCATCAGTGCTTCCAGGTTTTTGCGTTGCTGGTCGTTGGCCGTGGGGATCGGGCTGCGCAGGATCTCCCGTGCTGCGAAGGCGTCGCCTGCTCTTTCGGTGTCGTCAAGCACCGTCCGGCACAGCGGCTCCGTCAACATCTGGGAGTTGGCCGGAGCCAGGGCGATCACCGTCCGTAGCAGCCGTACGCGGAACATGCGGGTATGAGGTTCGGTGGCCTCCACCGCGGTCCGTGCGCTGTTCAGGACAGTTGCGAAGAGCCCTTCCCGGGCGCGGCCTGCAAAGATTTCAGTGCCGTGCCGAAGGAGTTGCCGCACGGCGTCCTCCCACGGTTCGGTGATGAGTGCCTCGTCCAACAGGGCGTTGGCAGTGTCCGAGTCGTTTGCTTGCCAGGAGGCGACGATGCGGGCTTGCCTGCTGTCGAACAGCCGGCTCGGTTCGGGGTCGTAGGCGACGGCGTGCTGGGCGGCCTTGGCCCAGTGGCTGGTGGCGGCCAGCAGGCGGGTGCCGTCGTCCATCATCAGGAACCGCAGCCACGGCTGAATGTGGCGCACGGTTGCCGGGGTGGCGAACCGGGTGAAGTCGATGCGCTGCCCATGGAGCGTCACGGCGCCGCCGTGGTGCACGGCCTGGTGCAGGTCGACCAACTGCTGGTAAGCGGTACCGGGGTCGCCGGAGCGGGCGGTCAGCCGGATCAGGTTGACCATCGGCTGGAGCGCCGCGATGGCGACGTCCCCGCTGACGGGCCAGGCCGACTGGAACAGGTGCAGCTGGCGGATACACAGGTCGGCGGCCAGGTCGGGGAGCCCGCAGTCGGACGCGATCAGCGCGGACAGGTTCCAGGTGGCGCAGGCGGCGTCGATCCGGCCGGTGAGCGGGCCGGGCCGCGCGGACCTTTCGGCACAGGTGCGCAGCTCCTCGATACGGGTGGCGAAGCTGGGGTACACCAGGTGGGATCGACGCATGAGGGGGAGTCGTGCGGAGGCCCGCTGGATTGCGGTCGGTGGCGGCGCGGTCGTCATGGTGCGAGCCTTTCGCTGGCATCGGGGTCCAAGTCTGGCTGCAGGATCGCGGCCTTGGCGGCGTGCGCGAGAATGCTCTGGGTGTGCGGAGGCAGGCCGATGCGGTTCCAGTGAAAGATGACGTGGTAGGCCACGACGTGCCGCAGGCCGCGGTCGAGGGCTCCGGCGCTGTTCGCGACTCCGAGGTCACGGCCCGCGCGGCGGAACGCGTGGACCCAGTCGGTGGCGGGCTTGAGGGTCAGATCGGACTGGAGCATCGCGCCGGCGGGGCTGGTGTCGGCCAGGAGCAGGGGGCGCAGGTCAGCGGTCATGCTGTGGATCTTGGCGGGTGGCACGTTGGGCGGCAGGGGGCGTTCTTGGGAGACGCGGTGCCAGACATCGCCTTGCTCGTACCACTCCAGTTCGGCGGCGCGCATCAGGGTGGCGCACAGCAGCAGCGATCTCTCTCGGCGGCCCAAGTCACCGTGGGGTGTGGTGAGGATGGCGCGGCTGTCTGCGTGGAAGAGAGTGTGGGCGATGGCCATGCTGGTGTCGCCGCCGAAGGCCGCGGTCTCGGGTTCATAGACGCCGGGCCACCAGCGTTCGGCTCGTCCGTCCGCTGTGAGTTCGTCCAAGGCCGCAGGGATTGCCGGAGGGATCTGTTTCCCGTCGGGTAGAAGTAGCCGCATCCGCCAGCAGGGGTGCTTGCGGATGAACCACCACCCGGTGATCAGACCGTCGTGTTCGGCCAGGTCAAGAACGGGGACGAGGCCAGCGGCGGTCTGTTCGGCCTCGGCCCAGTCGGTGAACTGAATGTACAGCTGACGCCAGGTGGGGACCCGCATCTGCTGGGCGAGGGCGTGTTGTCCCGCTTGGCGGTAGGCGGCGACGGCAGCGGCGAGGTCGGCGGGGTCGAGGCCGGCGCGGGCGGCAGCAGTGTTCGGGCTGGCTCCGGCCAGCACGTCCTGTACGGCGGCCAGCGTCTGGTCCAGCGGCGCCGACGGGTTCAGTCGATCAGCAGGCATGCGTCCCATCCGGAGATCGGCGCCGTGTCGTGAGCGGCGGTGTTCAGGGCGAGGGCGGTTCCGGCGTCGCCTTGCAGCAGACCGGGGTCGGGGCCGGGGTGGGCTTGACGGACCAGGGTGTCGGCCAGGCCGGGCAGAGCGGCGTCCAAGACCGGGCCGACAGCGTCACGGGCCGCACGCCAGGCGGTCTGGTAGACGCCCGCCCAGCCGTGGCACAGCCCGGTGTCGGTGATCTTGGACAACTGGTCGGGGTCGGTGAGGCAGCGTGCGAGGCCGGTTTCGTAGAGAGACTGGAGTGCCGGGTCGCGGCGGGCAAGGGCGGCGAGCTGTCCGGCCCGGGCGATGCCGGGGGTGCCGTAGCACCAGCTGGGCCGTGCCGGACCGCGATGAGCGGGGCGCCCGGCGCGGAGTTCACCGAGATGGAGGTGTTCGGGCCACCAGGGGCCGGCGGGACCGTCCTGCCGCCACGTGTCGAGCCAATGGAGGATGGTGTCGATGGCCTCCTCCTGTCCGTCGACCCTCACGCCTTGACGCAAGGCGCGAGCGAGGAGCAGCAGCGGCCCGGTGACGCCGTGGGCCGTACCGAAGTTCGCGTGCCCGGCAGAGACATCGGCCGGGGAGAGGTCGGGTTGGTGGTCGACCCACCAGCCCGGCAGAACACCATGCTCGATGTGGCGGATGGGAAGGACCAGCCGCACGAGGTAGCCCAGGACGCGTTCCATCGCGGAGCTGGACGGGGACCGGCGCAGGAGATAGGCGCCGATCCCGGTCAGCCCGGAGAAGATGTCGTACTCGTGGAAATTGGTTGGGCGCCCGCCGCGCATGCGGGCTTTCGCCGCGTCGGCTTTGCGGTGGGCGAGGTTGGTGACGTGCCGGTCCAGGGCTGACAGGGAGTTCTGGTACCGGGGCGCGTCGTCGGTGACGGCGCAGTGGAGCATGAAGGCGACGGCGGGCGCCCCCAGGTACAGGCCGCTGGTGATGGCCGCGCTGATGTCGGTGCCGACGGCGGTCTTGATCCAGGCGTGTGCCTGCTGCCAGGTGCCCTGTCCGGTACGGGCGCGCTCGACGTGGAGGAGCGCGGTGCCGGCGGCACCAGTGGCCAGGGCCTGCGCTGCCCAGGACTGGTCTGCGGGCGGCGGGGCGGGTGCGGCGAGGCGCTGGGCGAAGGTGTCCGCGAGCAGGGCTGGACTGTTGGTGGTCACGGCTGCCGCTTCCGGTGTCGCAGAGCGCAGGTTCGGGCGAGTCGGTTGGTGGCGCGTTCGTGATCGGGGTCGATGGGCAGCGCTCGGATGCAGTGCTGGTGGAGCAGGGACCGCAGCACACTCTCGCGATCGAACGGAATGGCCAGCTGCTCTCGGTAGGCGGTCAGCGCGGCAGCACGCTGCCGCCAGGCGCTGGCGACCTCGGTGCCTCCGGGCAGGGCCAGCAGGGCGGTGCGCTCGGGATCGGCCAGCGCCATGGCCAGCGCGGTTCGCTCTCGGGGAAGGGGGCCCTGCTCCTGGGGGAGGGTGGAGGTCAGCCAGTCGGCCGCCTGCCCTGGGTCGCCGGTGAACTGGACGGCCAGGTCGACCATGCTCGCGGCGGTGAGCGCCTGCCCCATGGCTGGGTCGCCGGCGACGGCACGGACCTGCGCGACACCGGCGGCCGAGTCCGCAGCGAACACCTGGTGCACCGCATCCAGGACGGGCCCGTGCCCGTACCGGCCGGAGTGCGGCTGGTAGGTGGCCAGCTCCAGCCCCGGGGCCAAGCACTGCCGGTGGAGGGACTCTGCCCACACGTGGAGCAGTTGGGAGGCGGGTCCGTAGTCGTTCAGGGTGGGCAGGGTCAGGTACAGGGCCAGGTGTGGGACGGAGCCCGGATGGGTGGTGTCGCGGTGGCGCTGGAACCACCAGGTCGGCGCGACGCCGAATGTGTCGAGCAGGTCCGGCAGATGGCGGGTCAGGATCTCGTCGTGCCGCGAGGGGTGGGCGAACAGCCGGGCGAAGAGCACGGTGGGACCGCCGGGCTGAAGATGGTCGGCGACTGCGGACCCGCACGGGAGCGGGACCGTGCCAGCCGGAGTGGGGTTCGCCAGCGGGATCAGCAGCTGGTGCGGGCGGCCGATCCACGCCTGGTCCCGCGGGCCGGTGGTTTCACGTAACTCGACCAGGCGCGTCCGGTCCACACAGGCGCGCAACAGCGCCCGGTGAATCTGCTGGTCAAGATCGAGAGACAGTTGCTGATCGTTCTCGACCATGGCTATGTGGTCGGGAACGCGAAGCCGTGCGCGCCACTGGTCCAGAGCCTTGCCCCAGTCGGCCATCGGCGCGGACCGGGCCGGCAGTTCCCCTGCGGTCAGCAGCCACCGGGCGGGCGCCAGAACGGTCCGCTTGTACCGCACACGCGGCAGGTAGGGCAGGGTGGCGGCGACACCGAAGGTGAACGACTTATAGGCGGCGCTGCGGGCGGTGTTGATCTCCGCCAGAAACCGGGCGAGCGGCGGCGTATGGATAGACGCTTCCAGCGCGTGGAGGACGCGGGGCTCGACATGCTGCCCGGTCGACGCACGGATCAGGTAGAAGCGGCAGGCGTCGGCGATCACGGTCAAATCGTCGAGCGGGATCACATCCGGGCCGGGTTCGTGGTGCTGGCCGAGGGGGATGGTGTGCGGCAGGAGCTGCGAGGTGCGGGCGACGTTCTCGTTGCGGCGCCGCCGCGGGGCGAACACCAGCTGCGCCGGGATCGCGCCGGGGCCGACGGTCGCGTACGAGTCGGTGAGCGCGGAATGTGCGGATGGCGGGAGCAGGTGAGCGAACCGGCCGAACATGCTGCTGCCGGGGCGGGGCGCTCCGTTGACCAGCAGCTGGTAGTCGCCCCGCTGCACAGCCTCCACGGTGGGGGCGTGGATCTCCACGGCGATTTCCGCCCGTGGTGCGGGCAGCAGCGGTTCGGCGTGGTCGGCGGTCAGGTCGGCGATCGTCGCCCGGGTGAGGACCAGCTCGTCCCCGCCCGCGAGCATCACCTCCTGGAGCAGACGCAGGATTGCCTCGTCCCGGCCGGTCAGCTCGTACGGGGCGCGCTCGCGGCCGGAGCCCAGAAAACCCGCAGGCAGGCCGAGACCGCTGTCGCCGACCAGGTCGCGCACAGGTACCGCCGCACCGATGCCGTACCGGTCGAGAAAGCGCTGGTGGTAGTCGCGCCACTGCGGATACCCGTACGGGTGGGGCGACAGCCGGTGCATGACCTGAGCCGCTTCGGCGGCCTCGCTCAGCAGGGCCTCGGGGATGTCGACTGTGCAGCCCAGTACGGCGTCGACCAGCAGCGGGACCCGGGCCACGGAGCTGAGGCGCTGCATGCCACGGACGAGGACGGACTCCGGCGCCCAGGGAGCTGTTCCGGTGGGGCGCTCGATGCGGTCGCGGATATCCGCGAGCCGGGCCGCGAGATCGGAGACGTCGGCGATGCCGGCGGCTTCGGCCCTCTCCAGTTCGGCGCACACGTGGGCGAGTGGTTCGGTCGATGTCATCGCCGGCCACAGGCTGCTGATCAGGATGTGCCTGCCCAGCAAGTCGGCAACCAGGCTGGTGAGCTGGTCGGGGTGCGCCGTGGGGAACTTGTCGGCCAGGCGGCGCATCAGCACGCTGTACGGGATGGGGGTGTCGGCAGCGGCGAGGACGGCGGCCACGGGCCTGGTGAGGCGGACGGACAGCTCGACCGGGGCAAAGCCCCCGGCATGCGCGTCGGTCGGCATTCCGTCGACCACGTGCCGGTTTCCGCGCAGGTGTCCGGTGTTGTTGGTGACGACGGTCAGCCGGGCAAGCAGGGCGGGACTGCCCTCCAGCTGGGTGATCACGTCCGTCATCCAGTCGGAATCCGGCCGGAGTACCGTCCGGTAGCCGTTCTCCCACTGGACCCGGGCCGTCTTGGCCGGCCGTACGGGAGCCACTCCGGCGAACACCCCGAACGGTGTGGGCCGATGGTTCCAGCGCAGCAGGTATGCCGCCACAGACCGGACGGCCCGGCGAACGCGGCGCGCATCGGTGACAGCGCCGCTCAGAATCTCGTTGACCCGCTCGCACAGGACGGGGCTGGCCGCAGACAGCGCGTCGGGCACCGGGGCATGCCATACCCCGGACAACCACTGGCGTCCCTGCGCGACAAGGTCGGCGCCGTCCAGGTCGAGATCCGGAACGGATATCTGGTGGGAAGCGGTGGAGGCGCGCAGCAGCACTCCGTGCTGCCACTGGTAGGTGATGGGTGATCTGTGTGCCACTGGTGCCCCTTCTCGAATACGGGGTGGTGCGCAGACAGGTGCCGCCGGGGAAGCAGCCGATCGGCTGCCGCCCCGGCGACGGGGAAGAGGGGGCCTTGTCAGGAGGCGTCCTCGATGGAGGAGACGCAGGAGCTGGCCCCGTTGGCGCAGGTGTTGCCGCAGCCGTCGCTGGTGGGGCAGTTGAAGTTGTAGACGGGGCTTTCGGCAACGACGACGCGGATGTCCAGCTGGAAGTCGTCGTCGGACAGCTCCCCGGCCGGCGGTTCAACCGCGGCGGTGAGGCTGTCCAGCAGGGCGGTGGTCATGTGATCACACTCTCTCTGTCCGATGGGATGGTGCGAGAGACCTGGCCAGGTACCGCTTCTACGCGGTCGGCCAGGAGATGGAGATCCGGCTGTGCTTCTTGTCGATGATCCGGTCGCCGGTGATCCGGTCATCGGGCGTGCCCGCCGGGTAGACGGCGATGCGCGGTCCGGGCGTAGTGCGGTGCGCTGTGCCCCAGGCGCGGACGATGTCGGCGAGCCGCTCGGCGAAGCCGGCCCCGTCGGGGCCGAAGGCGTGGAATCCGAACTCCGCGTTCTTCTTCTCCGGGTTGCGTCGCAGCACGATGTAGCCGAAGTTCGGGCCGTCGATCGCGACCATCGAGAAGCCGAGGTTGGTGGGGCCGATCGCGCCGGTGGCCAGGTCCGGGATGATGGACATGCTGCAGTACGTCGGTACGTGCGCCGCCAGGTACATCTGCAGTGTGCCGATGGGCTCCTGGTTGGCGACGGTCACTCCGGTCCACGTCTCGGCGCGGTCGGTGTCCAGAACGCCGTCGAGTAGGGACGGGTCGGTGGGCAGCCCCTCGTCGAAGTGCAGGGTCACGCCCTTGTCGCCGGGCAGCTGCATCGTCTGCTGGGTGTGGGAGCCGGCGCCCTGCACGGCCACGAAGCCGCACACGTGGGCACTGGTGGCCAGCAGGTGGTCGGCCTGGCGGACGAACCCGTACGTGCGGGTCAGGCCGTTGATGCGGAGCGGTACGACGAGTCGACCATCGTCCTTGAGCTGGTCGGTCCAGGCGGGCGGGATGTCCCACGCACCGAAGGTGACCACGATCGCGTCATAGGGGGCGTGCTCGGGGACACCGTTCTCGGCGTCGGCGACGACGACGTTGACGCCGGTGTAGCCGGTCTCTGTGAGAAACCGCGCGGCTCGTTCGGCCGGCGCGGGGGCGATGTCGACGGTGGTCACCTGCCCGTCGGGACCGGCCAGCTCCGCGATGTAGGCGGCGTTCGGACCGTTGGTGCCGATCTCCAGAACATGGTCACCGGGGTGGATGCCGGCCTGTTCCAGCTGCATGGCCTGGATCTGCGGTGCGGAGACTGAGCTGGTGTGATTACCGTGCTCGTCCTCCTGGGTGATCACGGCGTTGTAGGTGCTGTAGGCGTCATCGAGCGGGGCCTCCGGCACCGCCAGGTGCCGGGGCACCTGCCGCAGAGCGGCCTCGACGCGCGGCGACACGACCGTGCCGTCCTCCTTGAGCTGGTCAACGGCCTTGTCACGCAGCTCCGTCGCACGGTTCTCGTCGGGCAGTTCGGTCATATGGCTCGTCTCCTCGTGGTGCGTGTACGCGAAACCGTGATGATGTCGATGTGACCACCCCCGCGCCATGTGGCCCTCTAGTCAGGGCCGAAATTCAGCCTTCTGCGGCCGGTCGGCCTGTCGTACCGCTGGTTGGCGCGGCGCGAGTGCCAGGGGCGTGTATAAGTCGGTTTGTGGTGGCGCCCGCAGAGGCCAAGCCGGGGCTGTGTCCCGTGGCCCGGGCTGTGGCGGGACGTCATCGAGCAGCTGGGGGGCTGCGGCGTTGTCCCAGATGGAGGGTGAAGACGGATTGTTCATCCGAGTGGTTCCCCTTGTAGTCGCCGTTCGCGGGTTGGCGGTGTCCGTGCAGGTCCTCGGTGTGCGCGTCATGAGCGGCGACGTCGACGGTCTTCCGCCAGTTCGACGCCGAGGGCGACGAGCTGCCGGATTCGGTGCGGGTCGGTGAGCCTTCCGGTGCGGTACTCCTGGACGCGGCTGTTGATCCAGGTGGCGGGGCGGATGGGAATCGGCCCCGTGTCGATGACCAGGGTTCTCGGCAGGCTGAGGTGTCCGTGCTGGTTCTTGAGCCGGGTCAGTGCCTCGATGTGGAGGTCCCACCGCCACTGGAGCACGTCCCAAATGAATCCCCGCTCGTCGAGCTGGGCGCGCTGGGTGGCGGCGAGTCGTTCAGGGTGGGTGCGGTAGCTGTTGACCTGGGTCCCGACCTTGCGGCCTGCGGTGATGTGCTTCTGGGGGATGTTGAGATGCCCTTCGGCCTGCTGGAAGGCATCGAGGTCGCCGAGGAACTGGTCCCATTCGTGTGCGTCGGGGTCCCAGATGAAGCCCTCGGCTTCGAGCGCGGTGAACCGGGAGGGGTGCAGGGTGTCGGCCGCGTGATGCTGGCGCGCTGTCGCGGCGATGGCACCGAGTTTGTATTGTCGACCGTTGCGGGTGACGACGTAATCGTTGGAGATGCTGAGATGTCCGTACTCGGCCTTGTAGGCACGCAGTGCGGATACCAGTTCGCGGAGCTGGTGTTCGGGGACGTCCCAGACCATGCCGAGTGCGTCCATCTGCTGCCGTTGCTGCGGGGTGAGTGTCTCGGCGCGTGTGCGGAGGTTGGCGATCCACTGCCCGAGCCCCGTCTCCGTCCGGTGGTCCCGGTGAACGAGGAGGTTGCCGTGTTCGCGTCGGTAGAGCTCGGTGGCCCGTATGTATTCGCCCCAGGACGGGGTGAGCGCCGTCACCGTACGGACCGAAACGGCTGCGGCGAAGTCGTCGGGCACAGGTATCCCGCTGACCGCGAGCCAGTCCGGCAGCCCGCCCCGGCTGCCGAAGAGCCGCCCGGTTCGCTCTGGCTCGGCCATACGCCGCCGTGCCGTCTCCAGGTCCCCGAGCAGGGAGTCGTCGTGCGAGGCGAGGGCGCCCGCGGTTTCCCAGACCTGTCCGAACCCTGCGCCGGCGAGCGCGGTGGCGGGGTCCTGCCCGGGTTCGAGGAGTACGGGGACCAGTACCGACGCCGTCTTGGCCCGGGACCGGTCCCCGCGGCGCAGGGCCCGTCCGATGCCCTGGATGGTGTCGATCGTGCCGCGGGGGCTCAGGAAGCACACCGCGTCCACTTCCGGGGCGTTGAATCCTTCTGTCAGAACGCGTGAGTTCGCAACGACCACCAGCCCCTCGCCGGGGTCGGTCAGCCGGTTCAGGACCCGGCGCCGGCCGCCTGCGGCCTGCCCGCCGTGCACGTAGTCCGCCCACAGGCTCACCGGCCGTTCGGACGGCGCGAGCATGTCGTAGGCGCGCGGCAGCAGCATGGTGAACCACTTCGCGTCGGCGACACTGCGGTGGTATGTGATCAGGCGCCGGATTCCGTACTCTTTCGCTGCCCGCAGTACCGCGAGTTGCGCGGCGAGCATCCGTGCTGCGACCGCCGCCGACCCCACCCGCAGGTAGGAGTCGTCGCCAGCGAGCAGCGCCGATACCTCCTCACCCGTGATGACGGCCACCACCAGCCGGTACGGCGCCAGAAGGCCCATGTCGATTGCCTGCGCGAACGACATCCGGTACGCCACCGGACCGTAGATGCTCTCGTTCGACATGCTGATCACCGCATCGGGATCGCCGTTCACGATCCGCGGCGTCGCTGTCATGTACAGACGTCGCTTCGCCACCAGCAGCCGCTCGTCGTGCACCGCACCCCACGGCTTGCCTGCCGGACCGGCAGTCCGGTGCGCCTCGTCCACGACCGCGATGTCCACCGGCGCCATGCCCCAGCGGTCCTGCGCCTGCGTCACCGCCCCCAGACTCTGATATGTGCAGGCCACCGTCACCGGACCGGCGCCCGCACACAACTCCGCCAGCCGCCCCGGATCGACGGTCACCCCCGCCGTCTCCACACCACCGCGCCGCGCGGACAGCACCTCACGGTCCGAACACACCGCCACGACCCGCCCCAGCCCCCCTGTGCCCCGCTGCTGCGCCCATTCGTTCATGGCCTGGTGCACGAGTTCCAGGGTCGGGACCATCACCATCGCCCTGCCCGCGCCGGCCTGGGCCACCCGGAGCGCGGCTTCGCCCGCGACGCGGGTCTTCCCGGTCCCGCAGGGCATCACCAGGGTGGCGCGGTTCTCGGTCTGGAGGGTCTTGTCGACCGCGTCGGCGGCTTCCCGCTGGTGGGGAAAGAGTGTGCGCAGCGCTACCTCGCTCATCAGTCCTCCCCCGCAGAGTGGGACCGGTTGAGGATGTCCGCGAGGTGGTCGCCGTCCAGGGTGAGCCGGACGATGTGGTGGTCGGAGACTTCCAGGGGCACTTCACAGACGTCCACGTCGGTGACCGCGGGCAGCAGTTCGGGGGTTGCGTAGACGCGGTCGACGCGGGCATCAGGGCCGTGCGTCTCGTACGCGTCCACCGTGGGAGCGACAGCGGCGGGGGTTCCGTCGTGGTGCGTGGCCCAGTACCGGGCCACATCCCTGAGTCCGGCGGTGTGCAGGACGTTGTCCGGTCGGGTGTCCATGTGCCGCGTGCCGTCGGGGCCGAGGTAGGAGCGGTGGGCGCGGTGGGGCTCGTCCTGGATGTTCTCCAGGACCGGCAGCGCGGGGTCGCCCTTCACGCCGGGCTCGGGGTAGCCGTTGGTGTCCCCGCCGATCAGGGCGGGGACCCGTACGGTCTCGCCGTTCTGGGCGGTCCACTGCTTGTCGGCCCAAGTGGTCAGCCATTCCGTCTCGGCCAGGCGATTCGTGCCGGAGGCGTAGTTGAGGTGGAAGGACGCGACCGCGAGCGGCAAGGCGTCCTTGCCAGCGGGGAGGTAGTGCATCGTGAGCGCAGTCGGCGGCAGTACCCACATCGGGCCCGTCCGGGGCCACTCCCGCACTGTGCGGAACACCCGCTGGTCCGCAAAGATCGCGGTGCAGGACTGCGGGCCGAGCCAGCCCCGCATTCCGAGGACGTGCTCAAGCTCGTACAGGACCGCGCTGCCGTCCTCGTCCGCGCCCCACATCTCCTGCCGCAGCACCAGGTGCGGGCTGTGCCTGGCCAGGCGTTCGTGAGCCCGGTGCCGCAGGTCCCGGTCGTTCTTCCCATTCCGTTCCAGGTTCCAGCAGACCACGGTGACCTTGTTGCTCATACGGCGATTCCCTCTGTCGCAGGTTGGGTTTGGTGCGCTGCCCGGGGTCGGGGTCCGCTCGCCAGCCGGACCCCGGGCAGCTGTTCGGTGGACGGCCCCGGTTCAGGACTTGACCGCGATGCCGGCGAACGCGGCACAGTCCTCAGCTCGGGCGGGATAGGGAGTGAAGTGGCGGACGGTTGGGCCGTGGGCGGACCACTGGCTCACAGCGGCGAGGCCGCATCCGAGGTGGTCGAAGCCGCCGAAGAGGGCCGACACTTGGGCGGGGCTCCGGGGGCGGACGAGGATGCCGTGCCGCTCGTACGCGGCTACCGCCCGGGGCACTGTGCGGGGATTGAAGTGGTCGGTCAGGTGGGTGACCGACAGGGTGCTGCCGACCGGCAGCCAGTCCCGGAGCGCCTCCATCGCGTCCGCTACCGCGGCATCGTCGAGGTTCCACGGCAGTACGTCGTGCACGCTGACGGCGATCGGCCCGCCGAGGTCGAAGGCCCCGGCTATGTCCGGGTGCGCGAGCAGGGTCTCCATGTCGAGGAGGTCGGCAGCCACTACGTCTGTGGCGTATGGGGGTCCGATGTCGAGCCGGGTCTTGGCGTGGGCGAGGACGCCGGGGTCGCGGTCGACGTAGACGACAGGACTACCGTGGGGGACGAGGCGGTGAAGGTCAGGACTGTGGGGCAGGCCGCAGCCGAGGTCCAAGAACTGGGCGATGCCACGACGGAGCACGGCTGCGGTGGCTGTCTGGGTGAAGTACCGGTTCGTCCGGGCCGCCAGCGGTGCCCACGGCGCGGCCTGATAGAGGTCGAGGGCGGCGTCTCGGTCGGGCTGGTATGTCTCGATTCCGCCCAGCAGGCAGTCGTACACCCGCGGCGACCGGGCCTTGGCGAAGTGGTCGGCCCTCAGCGCTTCCAGCTCTGGCGGCTGACGGGCTGTCGCCACGTCGCCCTCCGGCGGCATCGGCTCCACATTCATGCTCACGCGAGTCATACGGGGACCTCCGCGTTCCGGAGGTGCTGTTGGAGAGCGGTCACGGTGAGCGCGAGGCAGGCGGTGTGCCATACCCGGTTCCGGGCGCCGACGGGCCACGGAGCTGTGATGGCCTCCACCGCCCGTCGCACCGCCAGTTTCTCCCGACCGCCCACCACCGGCGCGAGGGGAACAGCGGTCGGCGCCGCGCATTCCCGGGATTCGGTGATCGGCCCGGTCATCGTCGCCTCCGCGTCGCCTCGGCAGCGGCGAGGGCCTGGGGCAGATCCTCGTAAAGCGGCACCGTGAACCCCGTGATCCGCAGGATCTTCCGCAGCGGCGCACCACCCAGCAGACGCAACCCGCGCCCGTCGGCGTCCATCCGCAGGCGCAGGCCCAGCACTGTGCCCAGGGCGGTGGAGTCCAGGAACTCCACGGCGGAGAGGTCGAGAACCACGTCTCCGGTCGACTCGCCGGCAAGGGCGTCGAGCCGGTCACGCAGGGGGACGTTCTCCCGCTCCTCGACCATCCCGCCGACGGAGATCACCAGGACACCCTGCTCCGGGCGAGCGGACAGCCAGGCGTTCCGGCCCAGCCGCTCGGTGTCCGACCCGTTCTCGACCGGGTGTGGTTTCAAGCCGACCGCGCCGTATCCGTGGACCTCGGAGGGAGGAATGGCCGCGATCTCGGTGTCGGGTTGGTGCCACTGGTGCACCGGCACCAGCCCGGGCTCCACCAGCGTCAGTCCGGAGAGGAACCGCTCGATCACCGCCCGGCCACGTGTGCGGGCCTGGACCGCCTCGCCTGCCAGCAGTGCCTCTGCTTGACGCATGACCAGCGGCGCGAAGTCGTCGGTCACATGTGACAGGACGACGGCGCTGCCCGGCGGGAGGGCGTTCACCAGGCGCTCGACGAGGATGTGCGGGCGCTCCTCGTCTCTGATGAAGTGGACGACGGCGGTGAGCAGCAGCGCGATCGGGCGATTGAAGTCCAGCAGTCGTTGTGCTTCGGTGAGGATGATGTCGGGGTTGCGGAGGTCGGCGGTCACCATTGCGGTTGTGCCGGTCTGGCTGCGTAGGAGAGCGTCTCCGTGGGCGAGTACCAGCGGGTCGTGGTCCACATAGAGGATTCGGGAATCAGGGTGGACGCTCTCCACGACCGTGTGGACGTTGGGGCCGGAATCGGCGGGGAGTCCGCACCCGACGTCGAGGAACTGGTCGATGCCGAAGGCGCGGGCCGTGTGGTCGACGGCTCGGATCAAGAAGGCGCGGTTCTGTGTCGCGATCAGCTTGGGCTTCAGACCGAGTCTGTGGATGCGCCGGGCGATGTCCCGGTCGTTCTCGTACGCGGATTTGCCGCCTTGGTAGGCGTCATAGAGCCGAGCGGTGCTGGGCGCGCCCATTCCGGCTGGAGGTTGGGCACGGTCGTGCTGCGGTGTCATGACGGTTCCGGGGTGAAGGTCTGGGCGTCGAGCGCGGTCAGTGCGGCCGGGGGTGACGGCCAAGGGGAATCGCTCGCTGGTTCTCCGTGCTCGGCCGGGTGCCGGAGGCTGTCGCTCATCGCTTCGCACCGTCATAGTGTTCGGTCGGACCTGTCTGTATGGGCGCGCGGGACCGGCCGCGGAGGACGTTGTTGACGGCCTGGGTCGGTGGCCCGGCCGGGGTGAGCTGGGGGCAGCGGGCGGCCAGGGCAGCCAGGAGGGCGGTGGCCTGAAGCAGGGCGAGGGGTATCCCGGCACAGAGGTGAGGCCCGTGTCCGAAGGCCAGATGCTGTTCGGGGCTGGGCCGGTGAAGGTTGTACTGGTCGGCGTCCGCGCCCCATCGGTCGGCGTCTCGGCCGGCGGACCCGTAGAGGATCCAGACCTGCTGCCCGGACTCGATCCGTACCCCGCCCACCGTGGTGGTTCGTGTCGCGATGCGTCCGAAGCCCTGTATCGGGGCTTCGTATCGGAGGGCTTCGTGGAACGCGGCACTCGCTAGGGAGGGGGTGGTGCGTATGGCGGCCCACTGGTCGGGGTGGCGGCCGAGCTGGGTGATGGTTTCGGTGATACCGAGGATGGTGGTGTCCATGCTGGCGGCGGTGTAGGCGGCCGACAGCGGGACCGCTTCCTCCTCGGTGAGCTGACCGGCGTCGACCGCGTCGAATATGGCCCCGATCCACGAACCGGGCTGGATGTTGTCGCGCCTGACGTGTTCGTGGAGGAAGGCGACCATGGCCGTGGCGGCGGGCAGCGCCGCCTGGTAGCGGTCGTTGTTGGGGCCGAAGACGTCGAACGTCGCCCCGGCACCAGCGAGGACGAGCTGGTGGTGCTCCGTCGGGATGCCCATCAGGGCCATTACGGTGCTCGTCACCATGGCCCGTACGAGGGTTGCCGCGTCGAACACTCCGCCTGCGGGTGGAACGTGTTCGGCGATGAGTCGTTCTGCCCGCACCCGGATCTGCGGGGATAGGGCGCTGACCGCCCGGGGAGCAAGCTGCCGGGAGAGGATTCGCCGCAGCCGGGCGTGCCGCTCACCGTCGGAGGCGATCACTGTGCCGCCCAGGACAACCTCGTTGGCCAGCTCGGTCAGGGCGAGAGCGCCGTCCGAGCGGTAGGCATCGGCATCGTGGAGCACGGCGCGGGCCTCGGCGTAGCGGGGGATCGCCCACACACCGTGGCGCTCCAGATAGACAGCTGGGCCGGTGGCCCGCAGCGCTTCATAGACGGGGTAGGGATCGTCGAGGACGCGGTCGTCGAAGAGGTCGACGTCTGAACTCGCGGGACCGGTGGTGGGTCTGGGGCTGGTGGCGGCGGGCATCAGTGGTCTCCCTGCGTCAGACGGTGATGGGGGTGGAATCGAGACGGTGGTCGATCAGGGCGATCAGAGCCTGGATGCTGGACTGCTCGTCACGGGCGTCCAGGTCCACGACCGGGACGCCGGACCGCAGGTCCAGCGAGGTGCGGACGGCTTCGGGGCTGTAGGCGAAGGAGTCAGGGAAGCGGTTGACGGCGACCACGAAGGGAACGTGGCGCTGCTCGAAGAAGTCGACCGCCGCGAACGCCGATTCCATGCGGCGGGTGTCGGCGATCACGATCGCGCCGGCCGCACCGCGCAGCAGGTCGGGCCACAGGAACCAGAACCGCTCCTGGCCGGGGGTGCCGAACAGATAGAGCACGATGTCCCCGTCCCGGTTCTTTCCGGGCAGGGTGCGGCGTCCGAAGTCGAGCGCGACAGTGGTGGTGGTCTTCGCCTCGATGGAGGTGGTGTCGTCGACCGTCTCGCCGGCAGCGGTCAGCTCTGCTTCGGTCCGAACCGGGTTGATTTCGCTGACCGCGCCGACGAACGTCGTCTTGCCGGCGCCGAAACCTCCGGCTATCAGGAACTTCACCCGCTCGGTGTCGGGGGTGTCAGAGTGCTGCATTCAGCCGGTCTCTCACTCGTAGCAGAAGGGCGTTGGTGACGACCGAGTCCCTGGTCAGGTCCATAGGCTCGGCAGTGGTGACCAGATGGCGGTCGCGGAGTTCGGCGACGAGGGCCGCGGTGACGCCCAGCGGCAACTCCAGCTCGCCGGCGATCTGGGTGACCACCTGCGGGGTGCGGCACAACTGGAGAATGCGGGCGTACCGGGTGCCGGCCGGGGGCGCGCCGTGGGCGTGACCGGGGTCTGTCTGGACCTGGGTGTCCAGGCGGATCTGCCCGCCCTCCAGGTCGAGGATGCGGCCCCCGGTCGCCGACCACGGCCGCGACCGGCGTCCCCGTCGCGGCTGAGGCGCGTTCACGCCGGGGCACCTCCCGGGCCAGCCGGCCGCCGCCGTCCCGCCTCCAGCACGGTGGCGAGCTGCTGCGTGAGACGGGTCAGCTCGAACCCGACCGTCTGGAGGTTCGCCGACCGCGTTGTGCTCACGGCTAGATGGGTGGTGTCCGCACTGCGGACAACCATGAAGTAGCCGTCCTCCATCTCGATCAGCGTCCGCAGCACCGCACCCGTCCCGTCCACCACGGCGGCGTTCTCGGCGAGGGACGCAAGCCCGGAGACGATCGCCGCACGGGAGTCCGCCGACTCCTGCGCCATGCCGCTCCAGTACAGCGCCAGCCCGTCCTCGGCGACCACCACCGCCGAGCACACCCCGGCGATGCCGTTCACTTTGTCGTCCAGTAGCTCCTGGACCGCCAGAACCTGCACATGCTGCTTCATCAGGTCGTTTCCCTCTCTGTCGTTGTCGTGTCGGCCGTCTTCGGATCCGGGTGGGCCGCTTCGCCGTCCCGTCCGCCCCGCTGCCAGGCACCCCAGCTGGCACCTGCTTCCTCCGGGGACACCTCGCCCTGCGCGGGCCGCGTTGGGCGATGCCCCGGCTCGGGGGACCGGGCGAGCTGTGGTGCCAGGTGCTCTCCGCTGCGCCGCCGGGGCAGAGCGGGGGCGGCTGGGTCGGTTGCCGCTGGCACAGCGGCGCCGACGGCTGGCGCGGTGGGGGATGCGAGCGCCGGGGCGGGGGAGCGCCGGTCTGCGGCGGGCCGCAGACGGCGGGTACCGGGCTCCTCGTGCGGGAGATTCCGCTGTGGCAAGCCCTGTTGGGGTGTGGTCGGTGCGGGGGCGGTCGAGACTGCCGCGACGGCGGGTGCGGGGCACATCAGGGTGAATGGGATGAGGAAGACGGCCTTCACGCCGCCGTAGTCCGAGGGGCGCAGACGGACCCGCATGCCGTGGCGGGCGGCGAGCCGGGCGACCACGAACAGGCCCAGTCCGCCGTCGTGGGCCGCCATGCTCTCGAAGGTGGGGACTTCGGCGAGCTTCCGGTTGGCTTGCTCGAACGCCGCCTGGGTCATCCCTGCGCCCATGTCTTCGATCTCGACCGCGACCCCGTGGACGGCGGCCTGCGCGGTGACGGTGACCGGTCCGCGGGAATGGCCCAGGGCGTTGTCCAGCAGCGCCGCCAGTACATGGATGACTCCGGTCACCGCAGGTGCGGACAACCACTGCTCGCCCCGGATCCGGTTCTCCACACGGCTGGGCTCCGCAGTCTCCGCCCGGGCGTCGTGGACGGCGTCGGCCAGTGTCTTGGGCTCGGTATAGGGCTCGTGCCGGGCCTCCCCCGTCACGGTGACCAGGTTGTCCAAGTGCCGACGGGTGCGCACCGCGTGCTGGTCGAGGCGGATCAGGTCCTCCAGCACCTGGGCGTCCTGCCCGTACCGGGTCTCCAGCGTGTCCAGTTCGCTCAACACGAGTTCCACGCCGTTCAGGGCCCGGGAGGTGGTGACCGTGACGAACCCGCCGAACCCGCGCCGGTCGGCCGCCTGCGACGCCGCGATCTCCACGACCATTCGCTGCGAGGCGGTCAGCGCACGCTCCAGACCGGTGAACTCGTCCGCCCGCCTCTGCTGATCGGGGAACTCCGCCTGCGGATCAACCCGCTGCCCGGCCCGCAGCCGCCGCACCACCTCCGGCAGCTGTTCACCCGTCCCCTCCGCCGCGGCCTGCACCTGCCGTAGCCGACGGGCGATCGAACGGACCACACCGACCAGAAGGGCGGTGACTGCAAGGACCGCCGCCGAGCTCCCGCCCACCTGCACTAGGACGTCCGAGCGGATCTCGTCCGCCCGCTGATATCCGTGGGCGAGGAGCCCGGCTGTCCGTGACCCGTTCAGCGCGGCGATCTTCCCCGCGACCTCGCCGTGCGCTGCCATCCACTCAGCCGCCTCCGGCGGAAGCTCGTTCACCCCGTCATCGCCCCCCGGCGCGTTGATGACGGCGAACTCGACCCGCTCCTTCGTCTTCCACGCCTCGCTGGCGACGATCGCGTCGTACAGCGCCTTGTCCTTCGGCGGCAGATACGGGGCGATCCACCGCTCGTACATCACATGCTGCTGCCCGTACGCCAGCGCGAACGCCGCCCGGTCCTCTGGGCCCATCCGCCCAGCGGCCAGCGCGGCCGACAACAGCATGTCCTCCTGCGCCAGACCCTCCACCGCCCAGAACAGCCCGACCAGAGCCCGGGTCTCGGTGTTGAGTTCCGCATCGTCCATCGCGGACAGCGCCTGGTAGAACTCGACCAGGTTGGTGAGCAGCCCCGTGTAGTAGCCCGTGACCTCCTCCCGGCTGCCGCGCCCGTTCGCCCGCTCCCGCACGGCGGCCAAACGGTCCAGGTCGGCATAGACCGTCTCCACGTACGACCACTTGTGCCGCAGATCCTGCTCCAGCCGCGTGCCGGACATGTGCCGGAACGAGGTGATCCCCTCGTCGGTCGCCGACCGGGCCTTCTCCAGCGCCCGCCGGTTTCCCTTGCTGGGGCGCTCCAGGAACACAGCCGTCGCCTTCCGCTCCGCCTGCGCACCCACGAAGAGCGGCAAGGACGCCTCGCCGCCCAGCTCACCCGTTGCCGAGTCACGGCGCAGACTCATCTGGACGGTCCAGTCCTGCGCCGCGTTCACCGCGACCAATGCGACCAACGAGGTGATCGCGATTCCCGCGATCAACACCAGCCGCGCACGCACCGTCAGTACCGTCCGCCGACGGCCTCGCTTCCCGCGGCGCCTCTGATCAGTGGGTGTCGTCGTCATTAGTCCTCGAACTCAGCAGGAAACAGGAAGAAGGAAACGGTGGAAACATGGGCATTTCATCGCCCGTGGGGCGCGAAGTGCCCGATGCCCGGCGGCATGGAGAAGGAGGGGTGGCCGTCGGGGCGCTCACCTCCGGGCCCGAGATCGGGGGAATCGCCGGGGCGGAGGGGCTCGGTGTGCCCCGACGGCCGGTCTTAAGGCCGGCCCACGGATCAGGGGCCGCGCCCGGCCGAGCGCTCAACGCCTCCGGGATCGGTCACTGAAGCCGATGGCAGTCCGTACGCAGGGAGCAGCGGTCCGCGTTCATGGCCGCGAAGCACCGCGTGCTCCTCGCTTCGGGCATTCAGGGTCCCCAGCACCAGCTGCCGCAGCTCCCGCCCATGCTCGGGCCGCAGCCCGGCCCGGTCCGTGTACTGCTCCAGGGACCACCCCGCCGCCCACGCCCTCAGCAGATCCAGTTGCCAGACCGGCAACTCCACAGGCGGGCCGGGGCAGACGGTGATGAGCCTGCGGGCTGCGGCAAGGTGCACGATCCGGGTCCACCGAATTCCCTGGCCGTCCGCGAGTGCCCGCCCCAGCGCTGCGACACCGCCATGTGCTTCCCGCACGTTCGGGAAGAGACCGCAGTCTGAAAGGGTTCGCGCGGACACACCCTGCGCGACCGCGTCCAGAACCACCGCATCCTGGGCCGACGCCGGCCCACACCCATCCACGGCGAATCCGTAGAAGCGGTCCCTCGCGACCCGGGAAACCCACGGCGGACACGTCGCCCCCCACTCGACGACGAAGCCTCCTCCCGCCGAGTCGACCGAGATGGCGGGGCGTAGTCGTACTTCCGGGAAGTCCAACCGGCCGGCCAGCGCACCGGCGATGCCATCCCCGATCTCACGCGTCGCCGCTTCCAGCACGCCACCAAGCCGGTTGCCTCCGACCGGTACCGCCAACAGCGGTGCCCGAAAGACGCATAGGGCCACAGAAGTGGCGAGCAGAAGCGGGTTCGCCAAGCGGCCCAGCATGAACTCGTAGTCGTACGCGATCTGCGGCGGGTGCGCCGTCACGTTCAGCGCCGGATACGCCTGGCGGACAGGCGCCACGGGTGCCGAAACCGAGGTAGGGGCGCCGCTTCGGCCGACTTGCACAGGAACGGTATGGGAGACGGAACGCGTGGAGGCCGGGGACATCGCTGTGAGGGTCATGAATCTTCCGTCAGCAGGGGGACTGAAAGGACAGAGAGGAGGCGCGGTCAGGGCACCGTGGTGGGAGGGGGTGGACGAGGCTTCGTTGGTGGAGGACGTTCATCCAGACCCGCTTGCCGGACCTGCCGAGGTGGGGGATGTAGCCCCAGCCGTCGCCGATCTGCTGGACCAAGGGCAGGCCACGGCCGCAGTCATCGTCGTCGCCCGCACGGCCCAGGCACGGTGGCTCCGCGGAACCGTCCTCTACCCCGACGTGCAAAGCCCGTTCGTCGCACTCCAGGGTCAGCGTGATCAGGTCGCCAGGACGTGACCCGTGCTTGATGGCATTGATCACCAGCTCGTTCACCGCCACCAGCAGCAGATCCAGATCGTGACCGGTCAGCATCGACTCCCAAGCCCGCAGAAAGTGGCCGGACAGCCTCCGAACCGTCGGAGCGTGGGCTTCCAGTGCGGGGAATACCGCGCAGCACAAGCCCGGTGGCGGCGGAGAACCGGCCGGGCACGACACTCCGCCGCCCAGGGCACAAGGCAGGTTGGTTCGGGTCCAGACACGGAGCCAGTCGGCTGTCTCCCAGGAGGCTGGCTCGCTCGCCGTCACCGATACCCGGTGCTCAGCCAGCCAACCGAGCACGTCGGCACGGTGGGCATCGTCCCACCCAAGTTCTGCCCGTGACCGCACGAACAACATGCCCCCCTTGGCGGTGCTCAGAAATGGGGCCAGCTTCTGCCACCCAGGACGCTCCCGGAGCGCCATACGCGTGTTGGCGATGTCGGCGACTGTCGCCCGGACCGCGTACCCGCGCTCCTTGGCCGCGCGGGTCAACCCGTCGAGGGCAGCCATCGACATATCCGCGTTCGACTCGCAGGCATACAGGACCGCAGATTTCACAGGACCGGACACAGGCAGACCCCCGGCGGATCGTGGCGAGGAGGGATCGTTGGAGTGAGGAGGCCAGACCATTCGAATCACATCCTTGTGACCGGAGCCGAGGCGGAAGGTGCCGTCGCCCGGCACGGGCATCGGGGACTGCTGTCTGAGGGGGAGGGCCGATCTGGCGGTGGCGGGGCCGCCCAGGTTCGTGGAACGGCGGCACGCAGGACAACCGTGACTACTCACGGCCCGGGGCGATGTCCGTGACTTCTCAGGGACCCGGCCAGGGATTCCGTGAGAAGTCACGGAAACCAAAGGGCTGTTCTCACCCGCATCACTACACTCGGTGCACAACTTGTACGCGGAGGTGACGACATGGCTGAGCAGCACCCGGCCTCCTGCGCCGCACGAATGCGCGACCGTGCCGAGACCGAGGGCTGGCCCGCCGAACAGGCAGCCGCCACCATCGCGCAGTGCTGCTCGGTGAGCCCCTTGCGGGCACACCGGCTCGCTCGGGGATGGACCCTCAAGCAGGCCGTGGATGCCTACCGGACCATGACCCAGAACGTGGCCTGGGCCGCACGCGTTGACCAGGAACAGCTGCGGATCTGGGAGACCCGTCCCACCCGGCGCCCCAGGGCGCAGACCATCGATCTTCTGTGCCGCTTGTACGGAACCAGTGCCGAAGGACTCGGGCTCAGCGGTGACTACTCTCCCGCCCCCACTTCCACGGCGTCCATGCCGGCGATTCCGGATCTCCACCGAAACGCCGGCCCGGCGGCCTTCGCCCCCCAGCTGGCGGCTGACGCGCTTGACCAAGTCCTCGACCGGACCCGCCACGGCGTGGACCGCACTCTCGCTCGCGCCACCGTCAGCCCCACCCAACTGGATCTTCTGGAGGAGCGGCTGCTGGATCTGCGGCGGCAGTACCTTGTCACCGCACCGGTCCCCATGCTCGGCCTCATGCTGCCCGACCTCGACGAGATCCAGCTTCTGGCCGCCGAACGGCAACCCGCCACTGTGCAGATGAGACTGTCGGAGATGACGGCCGTGCTGGCCACCCTCGTCGCCGACGCCCTGATGAAGGTCGGTCGCCTGCGCCAGTCTCGGGCCTGGTACGCCACCGCCCGCGCTGCCGCCGACGACAGCACCAACACTGACCTTCGCGCCCGAGTCCGCGCCCAGGCCGCGATGCTGCCCTACTACTACGGACCTCTGGGCACAGCGGTCGCCCTCTCCCGCGAGGCCCGGATACTCGCCCGGCACCACTTCACCCCCACCGGAGCGTTCGCCGCCGCCGCCGAAGCCCGCGCCCTCGCCCGCCACGGAGACACCACCCGCGCTCACGAGGCCATCCGCCGCTCCCGGGATGCCTTCGACCGCGCCAGCCCCGGCGACCCCGATGATGCCTTCGCCTTTCCCGAACGCCGCCTCCTGCTCTACCTCAGCGGTGCACTCACCTACCTCGGCAACACCCACGAAGCCGAGCGCATCCAGACCCGCGCGCTCACTCTCTACGGCAGCCACGGAGGCATCGACCCCGCCTTGCTCCACCTGGAACAGGCGATCTGCCTCGCCCGCGAGCGTCGCCTGTCCGAGGCGTGTCAGCTCGCCACGAGCGCCTATCTCGAACTGCCTGCCGATCAACGCACCGAACTCCTCGGGGCCCGTGCCCACGACGTGCTCACGAGCATTCCGGAACGAATGCGATCTGCACCGGCCGCCCGCGAACTCGGCGAAGCCCTGGCACTCCCCACCAGCGGGAAGTGACAGACCCACCCGGTCTGCATCAGCCTTGGGGCTATGACGGACCCCCACCTGCCCGGCGGATACACCAGCGACGAACTGACCACCCTGCTCGCGCAGGCGTGCGAGGAACTCGGTCTCGATGACAGCCGGCCGCGTCTGCTGCGCGGTCACACCAACGCCGTTGTCCTCCTCGGCGCCGTCGTCCTCAAGATCGCCCGCAAGGGGACCGCACCGCAGACCGTCGAGCGAACGGCCGCTCTCGTCCGCTGGCTCCAGGACCGTGGCTTTCCCACCGTGCCCTTCCACCCCACTGCCCGGCAGCCCCTCCGCCTCGCCGGGGGAGCCCTGGCCACCGTCTGGACCTATCTGCCCCAGCCCACCAACTCCATCACCGCGGCGGATCTCGCCGCCCCCCTCGCTGCCCTCCACCGCATGCCCGCTCCGCCAGTACCAGTACGGCAGCTCGACAACCTCACCGCCATCCGTCGCTCCCTCTCCGCCACCCGGTCCCTCGATGCTGAGGACAGGGACTTCCTCAGCCACCGAGCCGACCAGCTCGAACGCGCGCTCAATCAAGTGGAATACGCCCTCGCGCCCGGTATCGTCCAGGGAGACCCGCAGCACCGCAACGCCCTGCACGACTCGGCCGGCGATCGGACGGTTCTGTGCGACTGGGACACCATCGCCCACGGTCAGCCTGAATGGGACCTGGTCACCGTGGAGATCCATTGCAGGCGGTTCGGATACGGCCCCCGCCACTGGGCGGACTTCGCCGACGCCTACGGGACCGACGTGACCACCTGGCCCGGATACCGCGTCCTGCGCGACATTCGCGAACTGCGCATGATCACCACCAACGCCCGCAAATCCGCACATACATCCGGATCCCTCTCCGAGGTGCAGCGTCGCATCAAGGGCCTGCGCGAAGAAGAAGACGCTCTGCTGTGGAGCATCCTGTGAACCAGCAGCTCCAGGACCGTTAGGACCCCCCATCTCTGCGGTTCCCAGGAATGGGGAGTAAGTGGACAGGCAGACGCCGGGCTTCAAAGCCCGTTGCTCGGAGGGTGGGCGAGGTTGGTTGCGCGGCCTGCAGGAAGGGCGCCCCATGCTGCTATCCCAACGGGGGGCGGTGCAGCTCATCGTCTACGCTCCCGATCCTTGTTGGAGGACTCGTGTGAACGCCGGCGGTGCTGCGCCCTTGCGTGGCTCGGCACTGTCGATTACGGGCTTCAACGGAAGTACCCGACGGCTGAGGGGGAGCCGCTGCCACGAGGCCCCAGGAAGCTTGTGGGTCGCCGCGTTCTGTGTCGAGACGAGCACACACCGAAAGCGGTCGGGTGGACAATGACGTGGACCGATCCAGGACCGATCCCAACGCAGAAGGGCGTCTTCGATGTCTGACCAGCTCCGGAACGATATGCGGCAGGAGCGCCGGGCATCGGCCATGGGGTGGAAGCAGTTCGCCCGTGAGGCGGGGTTCGGCGAGGCATATCTGCGCAATGTCGAGAATGGCAACCGCGCGGTGACCGTCGGCGTCGCAAGCGCCTACGACCGGGTGCTGAAGACCGGCGGCATCTTCGCGGGGGTACTGGAGGACATGCCCGCGATGGCGAAGGGCGTGCCATGGGATCAACCGGGGAGCCTGACGGTTCTCACTGGCCTGTTGAAAGGGAGCAGCGTGGACCGTAGGGGCGTTCTCTCGGCAGGGGCGGCGCTGGCTGCCTCAGCGGGCAGTTGGTCCAAGGCCCTGGGGTCGAAATCGCCGGCCGAGACGCCTATCGCCCTTGCCGACGGAGCTGCCCTGCTCACCCATGTGGAAGACCGGCTCGAACATCTCAGGCACTTCGACGACGAACTTGGCAGCGGCGAGTTGTACCAGCTGGCCCGCAACGAGTTGGCCTTGATCGTGATGCTGATCAAGTCGCGTCGTTACGACAGCTCTGCACTGGCTCATCTGCATTCGATGGCGTCCGAGGCGGCTCGTCAGATCGCGTGGGCGGCCTTCGACCAGGGGTCCCCCGGCATTGCCCAGCGCTTCTTCGATGGGTCACTTCGAGCTTCTGCCGAGGCCGACGACCCCATTGCCGGTGCCTATACGCTGTCGTTTGCCGCGATCCAGTGCTACTCCACCCCCGGTCAGGCGAACCGGGCAGTATCACTTCTGGAGACGGCACAGGAACAGGTGAGGTGGAGGGCGACTCCACGCATGCACGCCATGCTGGCCGCCCGCATTGCCCGTGCGCTGTCAAAGTCCGGTGCGAAGAAGGAGTCTGCTCACCAACTCGCCATCGCCCGATCTGCACTGGACAAGGGCAGGCACGACGATGACCCGAAATCCTTGTATTGGGTGGACTACGGTGAAATCGAAATGATCGCCGGCTCGTCCGCTTTGCAACTCGGAGACCCGGCCGAGGCGGTACGCCGCTTCGAGGCCGCCATGCATGCCTCGTACCCTGGCGACGAGGCGTACCCGCGAAGCCACGCGATCTACCTGGCCCGAGCGGCGGAAGCCCATCTCGCAATGCACGACCTGGACGCCGCAGTCGCCAAGGCGCACCACGCGGCACGATGCCTTGGTTCGGTGGACTCCGCGCGTTCGGCGACAGAACTAGAGGGACTGCGCGTGAAGCTGGCGGCACATACTTCCTACGGCCCGGTACGCGAGTTTCTACAGGCCGGATAGGCCGAGCAGTCCGCAGAGACGGCTAGCCGCCACATTCTCGTCCAGAGCGAGGAGGGGGGTGATGCCGAGACTGTGGGCGACGGCGAGGTTCTCCTCGCTGTCGTCGAGGAACACGCACTTGGTGGCTGGCACCCCGAGCTTGTCGAGCACTAGGTGGAAGATGGCGGGCTCGGGCTTGCGCATCCCGTGCTCCGAGGAGAGCACGACCTCGTCGAAGGTGCCGTGCAAGTCGAATCCCGCATACGGGTCGTATGGTTCCCGCCCGAGGCTGTTGGAGAGCACGGCGGTCCTGATCCCGGCAGACCGCGCCTGCCGGGCTACCTTGAGCATCTGGTGAGCCGGGAAAGCGTCGTAGAGATAGCGAGCCATCAGGTTGTCAGGTGCGACGCCCATGAGGGCGGCGAACCCGCTGTTCCAGTCGGTCTGGCTGATACGACCAAGTTCGAGCTGCCGAAACAGCTCCTGACCTCGGGGGTCGGACCACGCGCGAAGAAAGGTGCCCCGCGCGAGCCCCTCCCGGTCCTCGAAGTACGAGATGACCTCGACCATGTTGAAGGTCAGCACCCCGAAGAAGTCGAAGATCAAGCCGTCGTACTTGGGCTTTGGGGACGTCGCCATCCACAAAGCCTACGGTCTTGACCCCGTTTGCATCAGGGACCCTCGGACGTCATCTTCTCCAGAAGAGCTGGTGCAGCTCAGCCCAGCAGTGAGCGGCGGTGCGTCCGGAGCCGGCACCTGCTCGCCGTGTGGCTCTTCCGCCCACCTCGATACCTCCGCAGGGAGGTGGGCGCGATGTCCCAGCAGGGCATGAGACTCCACTGGCTCGTACGCTGTCTCGCCCTCACTGCTGGGTACATGCCGGGGCCAGTCCGAAGCCCTGTTCGGCATCGCCCGCTCCCACACGCTCGCGAAGGCCGGCAGGGCGCTGGCTGGCGTCCAACGGGCCCATGTCTCAGTGGCGGCCGGGGGCGACGCTCAGATGCCGTTCTGGGCCCGTTGGCCTCCCACTCGGGCTTCCAGTTGATCAGACACTCCGGCCCTGCATGGATCATGGCCGTCACCGCCGGGAGGCTGAAACAGGAGCCTTCCCGGCGTCCGTTGCCAGTCCCTCCCGGCTACGGCCGGGAGGGAGCCGGGGTCTGCGGGCTTCGTGCCGTGGGCAGAGTGATGCCCTCAGCGTGGGCCGCCTGTCCCGGGCGCAACGTCCAAGGCACGGAGCCTGTTTCCGTCAGCCACTCATTCGCCAGCAGGCGCCCCACGACGAAGCTCTTCAGTGAGTGCTTCAGTTCCCAGCCCAGGCCCGTGCACAGCTGGGCGTACGAGGGGCCGTGTCCGTGCTCGCTCCGAAAGGCCACGGTGAACTCAGCCGCCAGTGGGCCGCGGTCCGGTTGGGTGTCCTTCCACTTGCCGTAGGCAGTCTTGAGGTTCCTGGAGAAGAACTGAGGGCGGCCGGGTGTCGTGAACGCCTGTGCGACCGGCTCAGGAGGCAGAGCGCACACGGCGCAGAACTCGACGGCCTCAGCGTGCCGTCGCAGGGCAGGGGTGGCCTCGCTTTTCCATAGAGTCCATGCATCTGCGTCGAACTGGAATCCCGGAGTTGAAGTGACCACGACCGCTTTGTCTTCACTTTTGGAGGGCTCCACCGCCTTTTCCTCTTCGGTGCGATGGCGCATGCCCGACAAGTGACGTACTGCAGGGTCGAGGCGGCAGCGGTCCCCGGACAGCTCGGCGAGGAAGCCATTTCGCAGGAGGTCGGGCAAGGTGGCCCGGCAGGCTTCGGGAAGGTCGGGCGGGATCTGTCCGAGGAGCTTGGACGTGCTGTGTGCGGCGAGGAAGAGGCCGGCCAGCCGCGCGGCGGGTGGGAGCTTCCTGACCGGCTTGGCGGACAGGGCCCGCGTGGTCCATCCGGACACCCGCGAACGCGTGTTCTTCCCGAAAGGCAGAGGGTGGTTCGTCTCCTGGGCCAGGCCAGGGACGGTGACGGAGACCGGTGCCGCAGGGTCGCCGTCGAAGACCACATCCTCCACCTGCCAGCCCAGGCCGCGAAGAGCGTCAACGGCTTTGCGTGCGTCACCCAGCCGCAAGGCAGACAGATCCGCCCCGGTGATGTTTCCGACACCGCCACGTGCTGCCCGGATGGCCACCACCACGGCGACGAGCTGAGCGTCGGGGCCGGGAAGGGGCAGCGAGGCCACGTAGCTCAACAGTGTGCGCGCCGCTTCACCCTGCTGGGACGTCAAGAGGAAGGGCAACTGCTGGGCCTTTCCGGCCGGGGCTGCGCTGACAATGCTGGGGCTGGATGAAGTGTTCGACACGGCACGTCCAACGCCTGCCGTGGGCCGGGGTCACCGCCTTTGCTCCGTCTGGAGCAGGGTGCTGCCGAGGAGGCTTGCCCCTACTCGCCAAACAAATTCTGGCCTGCATACCTGCTCTTTCACTTGGCAGTGCTTGATAAACGAGCATGGTCGGCGCCTTCAGTAACTACGTTGGCGCACGCCCACTCTGGGGCCACCATGCTTCGCTGTGAGGAGGATCCGGTCGATGCCAGGCAGCCATTTTTCGGCCGTCTTTGACGCCCCCTGTTCCTGATTCGCTCACGGCAGACGGCAATCTTCCTGCAAGGACTTGAATCCGTCAGTAAGCCATGTCAACGTACAACACCCCCGAGACCAGACGAGCAGGTGGTGGCCCGTGAAATCAATGCGACCGAGTTGAGTTTCGCGGGTGTTGCCGTCCAGTCCGGCTGCCGCCATTCCCACTTCGGAGCTGACGATAGTGGGGTCGGCCGGGGCTCCCAATATCTGGATGCTCCGTGACGCGGAATCGGGCAGGTCGGTGGAGTGCGCAGGGCGATGTATAGCCGACGATCCCCGGTTCGCCAAACCGGGGATCGTCCGGACCATTGATGTCGTTCGCAGGGGCTGCTTGGCGGTGGACCTGCTGCGAACGGAGTGGACAGCTGCTGCCCGGAATGTGAAGGAAGGGCACGTGCTGCTGCCCATTCGCGAACGGCCAGCTCACCGAGTCAGGGCATCCGGTAGCCAGATCCGCTGTGGATCTCCTGGTGCCGCTCTGGGGGTTGGCCGCCCACTCGGTCCGTTGCCCAGAAAGAGGCCCTACCTGTGTGCCGATCCGTGGTACCTGCTGCCCATTCCCATTATTCCCCCACACATTGGTTTGTGGACCTGTCAAAGTCGCGTGCTGCGACCGCCCGCTCCCTTGCGATGTCCCCATGACGGTTGCGACCCGCCCCGGACAGAAGCTGACCGTGGAAGAAGTCTGCGACGAGCTGCAGATTTCCCGGTCCACCTTCTACGACTGGAGACAGAAGCGCCGCGGCCCGCGCTGTATTCGTCTGCCCAACGGGTCAATTCGCGTGCGGCGCAGTGATCTCGAAAATTGGCTGACTGATTGCGAGGACCTTACGTGAACGGCACTGTCAACGTCCGGGTATTCACTACGAAGGTGAACCGGCTGGCGAAGGGATTCAGCTACACCGTTCGCTGGAAGGTCGATGGCCAGGTGTTCAGCAAGACCTACAAGACATCCGCTCAGGCGAACACCCGCAGATCCCAACTGGTCGCTGCGGAGAAGAAGGGCGAACTCTTCAGCACCATCACGGGGCTCCCGGCCACGCTGGAGACCCGCGCTTCGGGGCTGCGCTGGTACGACTTTGCCGTTTCCTACGTTGACGGGAAGTGGCCCAAGATCGCTGGCAACACCCGCAAGAATCTCTCGAAGGCGATGACCACCGCCACGCTCGCCCTCTTGAGGAGCCCGCTGCCAGGGCACTTCGACCCCGTCGAGGTTCGGACCGCGCTGCGTGAGTGGGCCTTCAACGCGAAACGGCGCGCCGATCAGGACATCCCCGGCGAGGTCCGGGAGATCCTGGACTGGGTCCAGCGCAACACCCTGCCTGTAGCGAACCTGGACGACGAGGACACGGCGGAGGAGTTCGTCACGGCGCTCGGCACTCTCCTGAACGGGAAGCCCGCCGCCGCCAGTTCCATCTCCCGCAACCGCCGCATCATGAACCCGGCCATGGAGCACGCGGTCAAACGGCGGCTCATACGTGGCAACCCGCTCCCCAAGGGCAGGGGTGAGAGCAGGCCGTCCTCCAAGGCGGCCCAGGCGATCGACAAGCGGTCCCTGCTCAACGTCGCCCAGTGCAGCGCGCTGCTGACCTGGGTCGGGAAGAGGTCGCGCATGGGCCGCTGCTATCGGGCCTTCTTCGCCACTCTCTACTACGCCGGACTCCGCCCGGAGGAAGCCGTCGGCATGCTCGTCAGCGATGCCACTCTCCCGGAAGAGGGCTGGGGCGAGCTGCTCGTCCACACCGCGCAGCCGGAGGTCGGCAGCCGCTGGACGGACACAGGCGAGGTCCACGAGGAACGAGGGCTCAAGGGGCGCGCCGAGGGAGACACCCGGCCGGTACCGGCCCATCCGACCCTCGTGGCGGTCCTGCGCGACCTGATCGAGGACTACGACCTCAAGCCCGGCGACATTCTCTTCCAGGGGGAGGGCGGAGGCATGCTCGCCGGCTCGGTCTACCGCCGGGTCTGGGGAAAGGCCCGAAAGGAAGTCCTCCCAGAACACGAGTGCGCCTCCCCGGTCGGAAAACGCGTCTATGACCTGCGCCACACCTGCCTGACGGGCTGGCTCAACAGCGGTATTCCGCCGGCGCAGGTCGCCGCCTGGGCCGGGAACAGCGTCCCCGTCCTCCACGCGATCTACGCCCGGTGTGTCACCGGGCAGCTGAAGGACTACCAGAAGCGTATCGAGGCTGCCCAGGGACTGGAGCTGGATCTCACCGAGGGGTGAGCCCTGCTGGGATCCGATGCCCGCACCGTGCCGCAATCGTGAGCACGTGCGGGCATCTGCGCGTTCCGGGGCTGCCGCTCAGGGCCTCAAACCATTCCACGCATATTCCACAGATACTCGTAGAGACCCGGCTTCAGCGGGGGTCAGCCGGACTCCGAGGTCATTCGGGAGAGGTAGGCGCTGGTTGGCCCGGAAGGCTCGCCGCCCCTTCTGACCTGCAAAAACACGACACTGCGACGGGACGGTCGGTGGTGCCCCCGGCAGGACTCGAACCTGCGGCCAAGCGCTTAGAAGGCGCCTGCTCTATCCACTGAGCTACGGGGGCCGGATGGTGGCCGCGGCTGCCGGAGCCCGCGGGTCCGTACATGACCGGGGACAAGGATAGGGCTCCGATTGCCTTGACCCGGTTGCTTCACCTGCGTGGCACGATGTGGAGGTTCGGTGAAGCGAACCGATAATCGCAGGCGAGTGCGATTCCTGCAGCGCTTTTTGCGTCTCGCGTCCCGGGTGTTGTGCAGTCGTTATGCCTGCGCCCCACTCATCCCGTCTGTCCCGTCTGTCCGACCGGCGCGCAGACAACACCATACGCTTCAAAAAACCGCCAAAATTAGGCATTCTTCGCATGTGGTGACCTTGGATGCACGGACTCAGCTCATCGACGCACTTACCGCCCTGCGCGACCGTGTCGCCGCCGTGCGTCTGCCTCTCCCGCTTCCTGGCGCCCCACGCGCCCGGCAGACACGGGTTGAGCTGCTCGCACAGCTCGACGACTACCTCGTCCCCCGGCTCAGAGATCCCGCCGCGCCCCTCCTCGCCGTCGTCGGCGGATCCACCGGGGCCGGAAAGTCCACTCTCGTCAACTCCCTCATCGGGCGGCGCGTCACCGAGGCGGGGGTGCTGCGCCCGACCACTCGTACACCCGTTCTTGTCTGCCACCCGGACGATCACCACTGGTTCGCGAGGATGCGCATCCTGCCCCACCTCACCCGCGTCTGGCTGCCGCAACAGGAGGAGGCCGAGGAACCTCCCGGCGGCGGAGCGAACCTACGGGTCGAGAAGGCATCCTCCCTGCCGCGTGGACTCGCCCTCCTCGACGCCCCCGACATCGACTCCCTCGTCGTCGAGAACCGGCTGCTCGCCGCCGAGTTGATCTGCGCCGCCGACGTCTGGGTGATGGTGACCACCGCCTCCCGCTACGCCGACGCCGTGCCCTGGCATCTGCTCCGTACCGCCAAGGAGTACGACGCCACGATCGTCACCGTCCTCGACCGGGTGCCCCACCCGGTGATCGCCGATGTCTCCCGGCAGTACGCCGCCCTCCTTACGAAGGCCGGACTCGGCGAGGTGCCCCGGTTCACCATCCCGGAACTGCCCGAGTCGACGGGGGGTGGCAGCGGGCTGCTCCCCACCACCGCCGTCGCGCCCCTGTTCGCCTGGCTGGCGCACCGGGCGCACGACCCCGCCGCCCGGCAGCAGGCCATCGGGCGCACCGCCAGCGGTGTGATCGCCTCGCTCAACACCCGGATGCCGGAGCTGGCCGCGGCCGTCGCCGGGCAGTACGCCGCCACCGTGCGGCTGATGGGTGTGGTGGAGGAGGCGTACGACAGAGAACGCGAACGGGTGAACCGGCAACTGAAAGCCGGTGCGGTGCTCGCGGGGGACGCGCGCACCCGGTGGCGCGGCTTCCCGCGCGACAGTAGTGCCGGTGAACTCCTCGACTCCCTCGTCGGCAGTCTGGGTGCGCTGGTGCAGTGTGCCGTCGCGGCGGCCGACGAGCATGTGCAGGACACCTGGCGCCGTGAGCCCGGCGCCGACGCCGTGGTCTACCGGGGGCGGCTGGACCTGGAGGCGGCCGAACGGATCGGGATGACCGTACGGCGCTGGCGGCGCGAGCTGGAGGAACTGGCCGAGGACGAGGTGAGACGGCTGGAACTGACCGTCGCGCCGGATTCCGAGGCGGTGGCCGCCCTCGTCGCGACGGCCCTCCTCGGCGGGCGCCGGGCCCGTGGCGCCGGTGAGCAGCTCGCCGAGCGGATCGGGGCGCAGGCGGCGCTCCGGCTGCGCGACAACGGCGGCGAGCTGATGTCCCGGTACATCGACTCCGTCCTGCACAGCGAACGCGACCGTCGGCTGGCGCCGCTCGACGCGCTCGACGTCTCCCCCGAACCGCAGGCCGAGCTGATCGCCGCCCTGTCCCTACTCCAGAAGGTGAGGTGACGGCGGTGACCGCCATCACGGGCGACCAGAGCCAGACCGACGAGGGGACCGAAGGCCGGGCGGAGGAGCGGGCGGGTGCGGCGCGGGCCGGCGGTGCGGCGGGAGAGCTGCCCTCGAATGGTCCAGAAAGACTGAAAAGGCAAGAAAAGCTAGAAAAGCCGGAACAACGGGAGGGGCCTGAGGGGCCGGAAGAGCCTGAGGGGCGGGAGGGGCCGGAGGGGCCGGAAGGGAATGACGGGCGACCGGGGGAGCCGTTCGGGCGGCCGGCCTCCAGGCGCAAAGGCGCGGGAAGCACCGACGGGGAGGACAGGGGCGGCGGAGATGGCGACGGCCGGGGTGCGGGGGATGGCGATGGCCGGAGTACGGGGGACGGGGCGGGCGGACCCCGGGACCCGGCCGGTGGTGATGCCGACGCCGGCGACCGCTGGGACGACGGGCTCATCGCCCGGCGCGCCGGCCCCCGCTCCACCGGCGAAGAGGTCATGGCGGAGGGCGAGGAGCACGTTCCGATCGGTGGCACCTACGGAGGCCCACTCCGCGTCCGCCTCGACGCACTCCGCGAGTTGGTCGGCCTCTCCCGCACCAGGCTGGAGGGCAGTGCCCTCGCCGAGGCCGGGCGGGTACTGGACGAGGCCGCCGCCCGGCAGCGGCTCTCCTCCCGACACACGGTCGTCGCCATCGCGGGCGCGACCGGAAGCGGTAAATCCACCCTCTTCAACGCCCTCGCGCAGGTCCCGCTCTCCGAGACCGGACTGCGCCGCCCGACCACATCAGCGCCGATCGCCTGCGGCTGGTCCGAGGGCGCGGCCGGGCTGCTCGACCGGCTCGCCATCCCCCCGAGGCTCCGGCGCAGACCGCTCGCGGGCGGCGCCGAGGAACTGGCCGGGCTGGTGCTGGTCGATCTGCCCGACCACGACTCGGCGATGGTCAGGCACCGCGAGCAGGTGGACCGGGTGCTCGCGCTGGTGGACGCGGTGATCTGGGTGGTCGACCCGGAGAAGTACGCGGACGCGGCCCTGCACGAACGCTATCTGCGGCCCCTCGCGGGCCATGCGGAGGTCACCTTCGTCGTGCTCAACCAGGTCGACCGGCTGCCCGGCGACGCCGCCGACCAGGTACTGGACGATCTGCGCCGCCTCCTCGACGACGACGGCATGGCGCTCGGGGAACACGGCGAACCGGGCGCCACCGTGCTCGCCCTCTCCGCGCTCACCGGCAACGGCGTCGATGAGCTGCGCGATCTGTTGGGCACGTTCGTCCAGGAGCGCACCGCCGCCGCCCGCCGGCTCTCCGCCGACGTGGACGCCGCCGCGGGCAGGCTCCGCACGGCGTACGTGGCCCAGGGCCGGACCGGTCTCGATGAACGGTCGCGTGACGACTTCGCGGCCCGGCTCGCCGAGGCGGTCGGCGCCAAGGCGGCGGGTGAGGCCGCCGAGCGCGAGTGGCGCCGACACGCCGGGAGGGCGTGCGGGACGCCCTGGCTGCGGCTGTGGCGCTGGTACGAGCGCGCCAGGACGCCCGGGAGCCGGCTGCCCGTGGTGACCGCGCCGGTGGAGGAGGAACTCACGGCGCGCCAACGCGTCGAACAGGCGGTGCGTACGGTCGCGGACGAGGCGACCGCCGGGCTGCCCACGCCCTTCGCGCAGGCAGTGCGGGAGTCGGCCGTCCGCGGCGCGGAGGGTCTGCCGGAGGCGCTGGACGAACTGGCCGTACGGGAGGCCGCAACGACCGGCAAGAGGCCCCTGCGGCCGGCCTGGTGGCCCGCCGCAGTCCTGGCGCAGGCGTCGATGACGCTGCTACAGATCTACGGCGGGCTGTGGCTGGTGGGCCAGATCGTCGGGCTTCTGACGCCCGGGCTGATCGTGCCGGCACTGCTGATGGCGGCTGGGATCGTGGGCGGACCGCTGGTGGAGTGGGCGTGTACGGCCGCGGTACGGGGGCCCGCGCGGCGTTACGGGCAGGACGCCGAGCGGAGGCTGCGCGAGGCGGCGGCGGGGTGTGGACGGGCGCGGGTGCTCGACCCGATCGCGGGGGAGCTGATGCGGTACCGGGAGGTACGGGAGCAGTACGCCACGGTCGCGGGGCGGAGCGGCCCCGACACGGGTTCGCCTATGGGCTCGAACCCGGGCATGGGCTCCAACCCCGGCATGGGCATGGCGGTTGGGGGCGGCGCCGGGGACGGGCGGGGGTAGGAAACGGGCGGGGTAGGAGACGGGCGGGGGTGACGGAGCGGCGGGTGACGGGGCTGGGGGTGACGGAGTTATCCCCAACAGCCCGGTGGTCCACAGGCCCGGACGGGATCTCGCGGCGCGGTCCAGCATGGTCATGGGTCGGCCGGATGCCGGCCCGTTGGATCAGGCGGGCCGGTCGTGATGCCGGCCCGCGGGACCGGGCGGGTCGGCGGGGGCCGGTCCGCGGCCGACGGGGAGGTGGTCGCCATGAGCGACACGATGGTCACGGTGCTGGGCAATGTCGCCACGAGCGTGGAGTACCGGGAGACGGCGTCGGGCGGGATGGCGCGATTCCGTCTCGCGGTGACGCCCGGGCGCTGGGGCCGGGAGCGCGGGGTCTGGGTCGATGGGCGGACCGGCTTCTACACGGTCTTCGCCTGGCGTGCTCTCGCCCTGAATCTGGCCGGGTCCGTCACCCTCGGCGAGCCACTCATCGTCCATGGGCGGTTGCGGGTGCGGGAGGAGGAGCGAGATGGAACGGAGCGGGATGTGCGGGACGGGCCGCGCCGGACCTTCGTGGACATCGAGGCGGTCGCGGTGGGGCACGATCTGACGCGTGGCACGGCGGCGTTCCGGCGTGCGGCCAGGCCCGTGTCGAATGTGACGGCGCGTCGGCCGGATCCCGCGTACGCGCAACGGATTCCCGCCCAGGGGAATGCCACTCCGGGGTATCCGGGCCCGGGGCACGCCCCGATTCCGGTTCCGAATCCCGCTTCGGTGAATGTGGCTCCGGGTGATCCGGTCGGTTCGGAGAGTTCCGAAGGGGCGGGAAGTCCGGAGCTTCGGGGCGGCCGGACGGTCCCGCACGACCCGGCCGATTCCGCAGCCGGTTCTGTCGGCTCGGGCGGGGCTTGGGCCGGCTCTTCGGTTGGCTCGGGCGGCTTGGCCGGCCCGGCTTCCGGGGATGCGGATCCTTGGGCCGGAGCCCCGGAGAATGCGGGTGCGCGTGCGGGTGGGGGGAATGCGGTTCAGGGGAATACCGCATCGGGTCTTACGGGTGAGGGCGGGACGGAGGCCGAGGTCGCGGCACCCTTCTGACCGGTCCCGGCGTCCTTCCAGCCACGGTGTCCCCACCTTCCCGGCCAGGGCGTCCCGGCCCATCCTCCGCCGGTCGCGGCGGAGTTGTGGAGATTTGTCGATTCGATAATGGCGAAAGGGCGTTGACCGCGGTCGGCGCCATAACGATTCCGATTCGGAATGGTTGTCTGACGGTATGACGGGGGAATCCGGCGGCGCCACCTCCCTAGGCTTTCCCTGTACTCACGGGGCACTTGAGTCTGCTGGCGAGGCACTCCCCCCATGCGTCACACACGCGATCCGCGGCACCGCATGCGATCCGCGGCGCTGATGGCCACGCGTGAAAGCGAATCACGCCTCGCTCGGAGGGGAATTCTGTGTTTGCCAAGTTCTCTGCGTCGGCTGTGCGTGGGCGGGTCACCGCCCGTCGTCTGACGGCCGCCGCCCTGATGTCGGGTCTCGTCGCCACGGGTCCCCTCCTGGGCGCGGGCGCGGCGGTCGCCGACGACAGTGCTCGGCACCAGAGTGGGGCCGTCGCCACGCTCGACGGGCTGAAGACCTTCGACCGGGCGGTGCTCCGCGCGAACGGCACGAGCCATCGGATACCGGCCGGCCTCTTCGAGATGACCGTTGACGGCGGCGGCCGGCTGAAGACGTACTGCGTCGACATTCACAACCCGACCCAGGACCGGGCGAAGTATCTGGAGACCGCCTGGAACCAGACCTCGCTCGGCGCCAACCGGAACGCCGGCCGGATCCGCTGGATCCTCCAGCACTCCTACCCTCAGGTCGACGACCTCGCGGCGCTGGCCAAGTCGGCGGGCACCGGGCCGCTCACGCAGAAGACCGCCGCGGCCGGTACCCAGGTCGCCATCTGGCGCTACTCGGACAACGCACAGGTCGACGCGGTCGACCCCGCCGCCGAGAAGCTCGCCGACTGGCTGGAGAAGAGGGCGGGCGTCGTCGCGGAGCCGACGGCGTCACTCCGGCTCGACCCGAGCGCCGTCTCCGGCAGGCCGGGCGCGCGGCTGGGTCCGGTGACCGTACGGACGGACGCGGACGCGGTCTCGCTGGCCCCGCCGACGGACGCCGGCGTCAGCGGGGTCCGGGTCACCGACGCGGCGGGCAGACCCGTCACCACCGCTGTCAACGGCGGCAAGCTGTACTTCGACGTCCCGGCCGGCACTCCGGACGGTTCGGCGACGCTCTCGGCGCAGGCGACGACGTCCATCCCGGTGGGCCGGGCGTTCTCCGCCGCGGCGACCACCAGCCAGACCCAGATACTCGCCGGCTCCAGTCAGTCCACGGTCTCCGCGAGCGCGACGGCCACCTGGGCCGCGAAGGGGGCGATACCCGCGGTCTCGGCGAAGAAGAACTGCGCCAAGGGCGGTGTCGACGTCACCGCGAGCAACAAGGGCGACGCACCTTTCACCTTCGAGCTGGCCGGGACCGAGCACACGATCCGTGCCGGGGAGTCGCGGACCGTCACCGTCCCGGTCGACGAGGACCGGGCGTACGACTTCACCATCAGCGGGCCCGGAGGCTTCACCGAGAGCTTCCAGGGGGTGCTGGACTGCCGGACCACCGGCGCCGCCGTGCCGGGGCCGGAGATCGAGGCGCAGAGCCACACCACCCGGCCCGCTCCGGCCGCGGCGGGGGGCTCATCCGCGGGCACGACCAGCGCCGGGGCCTCCGTCGACCTGGCCGCGACCGGAGGTTCCAGTGCCACGCCGGTCATCGCGGGCTTCGCGGTCGCCCTCGTCGTGATCGGCGGCACCGCGGTCTTCTTCCTCCGTGAGAAGAAGCCGGCGACGGAGAAGGCGGAGTAGGCGGAGAAGGCGATGCGGAAGGCCCCCGGGCAAGGGTGCGCGGGGGCGGGGGCGGGGGCGGGGGTGGCCCGGGAGCGGGCCGCGAGGAGACGGGGAGGCCCCGGAGCTCCGAGGACGGGAGGGTTCTCGGAGGCCGTTCCTCCCGAGGTCGGAGGGCTCCGCAGGGGCGACTCCCCGTTACCGGTTTCCCCCGGGGGACGGGCGTACGGCAAGATGGGTTGTCTCTGCCCACCCACTTCCTGCCGGACGGTTTCTCTTGGCTGAGTACATCTACACGATGCGCAAGACGCGCAAGGCGCACGGCGACAAGGTCATCCTCGATGACGTGACGCTGAGCTTCCTGCCCGGCGCGAAGATCGGTGTGGTCGGCCCGAACGGCGCCGGTAAGTCCACCGTGCTGAAGATCATGGCCGGTCTGGAGCAGCCCTCCAACGGTGACGCGTTCCTGTCGCCCGGCTACACCGTCGGCATCCTGCTCCAGGAGCCGCCGCTGGACGAGTCCAAGACCGTGCTGGAGAACGTCCAGGGCGGGGTGGCGGAGGTCAAGAGCCAGCTCGACCGGTTCAACGAGATCGCCGAGCTGATGGCGACCGACTACTCCGACGAGCTGCTCGACGAGATGGGCAAGCTTCAGGAGAAGCTGGACCACGCCAACGCCTGGGACCTCGACGCCCAGCTTGAGCAGGCCATGGACGCGCTGGGCTGCCCCCCCGGGGACTGGCCCGTCACCAACCTCTCCGGTGGTGAGAAGCGCCGCGTCGCCCTGTGCAAGCTGCTGCTCGAAGCCCCCGACCTGCTCCTCCTCGACGAGCCCACCAACCACCTGGACGCCGAGTCGGTCCAGTGGCTGGAGTCCCACCTCGCCAAGTACGCGGGCACCGTCGTCGCCATCACCCACGACCGGTACTTCCTCGACAACGTCGCGGGCTGGATCCTGGAGCTCGACCGTGGCCGCGCCATCGGCTACGAGGGCAACTACTCCACCTACCTGGAGACCAAGCAGACGCGTCTCAAGGTCGAGGGCCAGAAGGACGCCAAGCGCGCCAAGCGGCTCCGCGAGGAGCTGGAGTGGGTCCGCTCCAACGCCAAGGGACGGCAGGCCAAGTCCAAGGCCCGGCTCGCGCGTTACGAGGAGATGGCCGCCGAGGCCGACAAGATGCGGAAGCTGGACTTCGAGGAGATCCAGATCCCGCCGGGTCCCCGTCTGGGCAGCATCGTCGTGGACGTCGAGAACCTCTCGAAGGGCTTCGGCGACAAACTCCTCATCGACGACCTCAGCTTCACCCTGCCGCGCAACGGCATCGTCGGCGTCATCGGCCCGAACGGCGCGGGCAAGACCACGCTGTTCAAGATGATCCAGGCCATGGAGGAGCCGGACTCCGGCAGCATCAAGGTCGGCGAGACCGTCAAGATCTCCTACGTCGACCAGAGCCGCGGCAACATCGACCCCAAGAAGTCGCTGTGGGCCGTGGTCTCCGACGAGCTGGACTACATCAAGGTCGGCCAGGTCGAGATGCCCTCCCGCGCTTATGTCTCCGCCTTCGGATTCAAGGGCCCGGACCAGCAGAAGCCCGCTGGCATCCTCTCCGGTGGTGAGCGCAACCGGCTGAACCTCGCGCTCACGCTCAAGCAGGGCGGAAACCTCCTCCTCCTCGACGAGCCCACCAACGACCTCGACGTCGAGACGCTCTCCTCGCTGGAGAACGCGCTGCTGGAGTTCCCGGGCGCCGCGGTGGTCGTCTCCCACGACCGGTGGTTCCTCGACCGGGTGGCGACGCACATCCTCGCCTACGAGGGCGACTCCAAGTGGTTCTGGTTCGAGGGCAACTTCGAGTCGTACGAGAAGAACAAGATCGAGCGCCTCGGCCCGGACGCGGCCCGTCCGCACCGTGCCACGTACAAGAAGCTGACCCGAGGCTGAGGGGCTGAGTCACGCATGGCCCGGCACCTCTACCACTGTCCCCTCCGCTGGTCGGACATGGACGCCTTCGGGCACGTCAACAACGTCGTCTTCCTGAGGTATCTCGAAGAGGCGCGGATCGACTTCATGTTCCGGCTCCAGCCGGGGGACGGCTCTCCGTCGTTCTCCGGGGGGTCCGTCGTGGCGCGGCACGAGATCGACTACGTGAGGCCGCTGGTGCACCGGCACGAGCCGGTCGTCGTCGAGTCGTGGGTCACGCGGATCACCGCCGCTTCGCTCACCATCGCGTACGAGATCAAGGACACCGAGGGCGCCTCGCAGCTGTATGTGCGGGCCTCGACCGTCGTCGTCCCGTACGACCTGGAAGCCGGTCGTCCGCGCCGGATCTCGGCGGAGGAGAAGTCCCACCTCCAGCAGTATCTGGAGACCGCCGAGACGATGGAAGAGGGCGCTCTCGTCGCATGAGTGTCCCCGTGCAGAGCCTGCACTTCGCCGACGCGAGGGAGGCGGAGGATCTCTCCGCCTTCCTCGCCCGGCTGCTCCACTACGACCGCGCCGCCGCCGTCCGCCTCCAGGCGGGCGGTCCGGAGGGGCCCGGGGCGAGCCTCGCCGTCTTCGGACGCCCGCCCTCCTTCGAGGTGCTCGCGATCCGTACGGCGCGCCTCGGCGCACCCGCCGAACTGGATGTCACCGTCTCGGCCGGTGAGCTGCTCGACCGGGTCACGACAGCCGCCTTCGCCGTCCCGGAGCCCGTCACCGGGCCGCCCTGGGCCGGTGTGCTGCCGCCGCGGGGCGGTTGGCGGGAGCTGCCGGGGCTGCCCGCGGCGACGGCCCTGCGCGCCGCGGTCGCCACCGCCGTCACCGAGTTCCGTACCCGTGACGAACTACTGCCCGCCGCACACCGCGTCCGCTCGGAACGGGACCGGATCGGACGGGAGATCTGGTCCCGCACCGTCGCCGACACCCCGATGCCGCTGCGGGCCGCGCACGCCGCGCACTCCCTCGGCTTCCTGCGCCCCGGAGTCCCGCTGGCACTGCTGTCCAGCGGGTCCTGGCTCCGGCTGCGCACCCCGTTCGGGTCGATCGCCCTCCGGACGGCGGGCCTCGGCGGACTGACCGTCGTACCCACCCGGACCCGGGCTCACTGACCCGGGTCCGTCCGCCGACCGCGCCGTCCGCTCTCAGCCCTCGGTGTTGATCATCGAGGCGGCGGCATAGGTGAGGTAGTTCCACAGCTGACGCTCCAGCTCCGGGGCCAGCTCCAGCTCGTCCACGGCCACCCGCATGTGTTTCAGCCAGGCGTCATGGGCGGCCCGGTCGACGGCGAACGGAGCGTGCCGCATCCGCAGCCGGGGGTGGCCGCGGTTCTCGCTGTAGGTGCGGGGGCCGCCCCAGTACTGCATCAGGAAGAGCGCGAACCGTTCCTCGGCGGGGCCGAGGTCCTCCTCCGGGTACATCGGCCGCAGCAGCGGGTCGTCGGCGACCCCCTCGTAGAAGCGGTGGACCAGGCGACGGAACGTCTCCTCGCCGCCGACCAGCTCGTAGAAGGTCTGCTCCTGAAGCGTGCCGCGCGGAATTTCGGTCACGTGGATAAGCCTCGCAATATGTTTCGGCCGGCCTCAAGGAGTGTCTCTGCCGGTGGCCCCCGGATGCCCGGCACCCTCCATGGTCTCAGATGGACCGGACGACGACCCGGGACCTAGGACCTTCCCGGACGGGACCCCCGGGGTAGGGCGGGAGGGCCTTCCGGGGTCCCCGAGTCAGCGGTCCCGCCCCGGGGGCCGCCGACTCGTCAGGGGGGTTCCGGCCTCGGCTGCTCGCGCCCGCGGCCGGGGCGAAGGAGAGTGGAGGCATGGGGACGCACCTGGAACGGTTCGCCGAGCCCGCCGCCGAGGCGCGACAGGCGCTGGTACGGATGATCGTGGCCGACGGCGGGCTGACCGACCCGGCCTGGTGCCGCGCCTTCGAAGAGGTGCCCCGGCACCTCTTCGTCCCGTACTACTTCGTCCACCGGCCGGGGGGCTACGAGCGGCTGTGGTGCGAGGACCTCGACCCCGTACGGCGCGAGCGATGGCTGCGCGGCGCCTACTACGACGGTCCGCTCGCCACCCGCGTCCGTGACGGCGAGTTGATCTCCTCCAGCAGCCAGCCGTCCCTGATGGCCCGGATGCTCCAGGCGCTGGACGTACGGGACGGGGACGCCGTACTGGAGATCGGCGCCGGCACCGGCTACAACGCGGCACTCCTCTGCCACCGGCTCGGCGACGGGCGGGTGACCACCATCGACGTGGACACGGAGATCACCGAGTCGGCCCGTGCGCATCTGACCGACGCGGGCTACCGTCCCCGGGTGGTCACCGGTGACGGTGCGCGCGGCTGCCCCGAGCGGGCACCCTTCGACCGGATCATCGCCACCTGCACACTGCCGTCCGTCCCCCGCGCCTGGCTGCCGCAGTGCCGTCCCGGCGCACGGATCCTCGCGCCGCTCTCCACCGGGCTGATCGCGCTCCGGGTGCGGGACGACGACCGGGGGCGTGTCGCCGAGGGGCATTTCCTGCGGACCTCGGCGTACTTCGTGGCGCTGCGGGGCGGCTCGGCGGTGCCGGAGCGGCGGATCGGTGGAGTGCCCCGGAGGATGCTGGAGAACGATCTCTTCCGCTTCCTGCTGACGCTGACGGCGGGCAGCCTCGACCCCCATGAAGCCCTCTCGCTCTGGGAGCGGGAGCGCCGCCCGACCCGGGACCGGTTCGGCGTCACCGTCAGCGGGCGCGGACAGTGGGCCTGGCTGGACGATCCCGGAGGACCGTACGTCTGGCCCCTGGGTGAGCCGGGCGACGGCGAGCGCTGAACGGACGAGGGAGGGGGCGGCCACCCGGCCGCCCCCTCCCTCAGGCCGTACTCGACGAGCTGCTAGCCCTGGCGGACGGTGATCGTCGTCCAGGCGCCGACATGGACCCGGTCGCCGTCGCCCAGTTGTACGGGGACGAACGGCTGGATCGGTTCCTCGGCGCCGTTGATCGTCGTGCCGTTGGTGGAGTTCTGGTCCACGACGGACCAGGAGCCGTCCGGCTGCTGCACCAGTACGGCGTGCTGGTGGGAGACGCCCGGGTCCTCCGGGGGCACCGACAGGTCGATGTCGGGGGACTCGCCGGTGGACTGGCGGCGGCGGCCGATGGTGATCTGGTTCCCGGTGAGCGGCAGATGCTGCTCGGGGGAGTAGGCGGGCAGATTGAGGCCGGTGGCGTCCGGGCCGCTGCGCTGCATCATCGCCAGGAAGTAGTCACGGTCGGGTGCGACCACGGCCGTCCAGGCACCCCCTGGCTGGTACGACGAGGGCGGCGACTGGTGCTGGCCCGGCGCGGAGCCCGCACCCGGTTGCTGACCTTGCTGCCCCTGCTGGCTCGGCTGTGCCTGCTGGCCGTGCTGCCCCTGCTGACCGTGTGGGCTGTTCTGGCCGGGCTGGCCGGGCTGGCCGGGCTGGCCGTACTGCGGCGGCGCGGGCGGCGCCGACTGCTGCTGGAACTGCGCACCGGGTCCCTGCGGGACCTGTGACTGCGCGGGCGGGGAGAGCATCCAGTCGTCCGCGCCGCCGGTGTGCTGCGGCTGGGCCGGCGCGGGCGGCGCCGACTGCTGCTGGAACGGCGACGGCGGCGCGCCACCGTGCTGACCGGGACCCTGCGGGGCCTGCTGACCGGGTCCCTGCGGGAACGACGACGGTCCGGCCGCTCCGCCGGGGCCCGACGGGAACTGCGGCGGACGCGGCCCCGGGCCCTCGTTCAGCGGTTCGGCGGGCCGGTTGAGCTGCGAGGGCCGCGAGCGCTGGTACTCGTAGGGGTCGTGCTGCATCCCCGTGCCCTGCTGCTGGTGCTGCGGAGGAGCAGACTGCTGGCTGGTGAAGCCCGAGGGGAGGTTCAGCCCCGGTGACGGCGGCTGAGGGGCGGGCGCGACCGGTGTGTACGAGGTGGCCGTGTGGGTCAGGAAGTTGTACCGGCACTCCTCGCAGAACGGGGCCATCGCCTCACGCGGCGTACGGCACTGCGGGCACAATTCGGCCACCGCGGTCGCGTTGGGGTCGCCCCCGGGTCCCGGGTACCCGTACGCGGGTGGTGGCGGAGGCGGTACGGCTCCCGTGGGAGCGCCGGGGCCGGCCATGCGGCGGCCGCAGACCTCGCACCAGTCGTCGGAACCCGACTGGTGTCCGTTCGGGCAGGTCGGCATGTCGGCGCTTCCCCCTCTCCTCGTCCGGCCCGCGGGCCGTCACACGTCGATCTCGCTGCTGAACTGCTACTTCTTCACACGAACGGTCTTGGTGGAACGCGTTTCGAGGGTCATCTCGTCGGCGTCCGCGACCTTCGCTTTCAGTCGCACAGTACCGGTCGCCGCGTCGACCACGTCCACCACCTTCGAAAGGAGTTTCGCAGTGTCCTCGTTTCCGGATGCCTCCGCGAGCTGCACCGCCCGCCCTAGCTTCGCCGTCGCGCCGTCGAAATCACCCGACTTGCGGGCATCCAGCCCCTCCTGGATGACATCGGCCAGCTCGGCCTGGCCGGTGTAGTGGGCGACTTGGGGATTGATCGAGGTGGAGGCCGCCATATCGTCCGTCCACACCGCCCGGATCAGCCCCTGGGAGAGCACCTCGGGGGCACCGCCGTCGGCGGCCGGGATGATCAACGACACACGGGCCGCCAGCATCTCCTGGCCGATACCGGCCTCCGGCACCCTTACCGACACGTGATAGTCGCGGGACTCATCACCCCAGGAACCGGTCGGATAGTCGCCCGCGCGGGGCCCCGCCTCGGTGCGCCGGTGGGTCAGCTCCTCGACCGTGGGGGCCACCTGCTTGACGAACCGGATCTCGGCACCGAGGGGCGTCCACAGCCGCAGCGCCACGTCCGCGACCTCCTTGCCCATCGCGTTCTCCATCATGCTGGTGAAGTCGGCGGCGAGTTGGGACGGGTCGGCGACGATATCGGCGGTGCCGAGCAGCGCCGAGGCGATCCCGGTGACCTCCTTGACCTCCCAGTCGGTGCCGACACCACGGGCGTCACAGGTGAACCGGCCGGCGACGGCGGTCAGCGCGGCCCGCAGATCCTCCGGTGACTCGTGCTCATTGCGCCCGTCGGTCAGCAGGATGCCGTGGCGGATCGGGCTGTCGGACGACGCCAGCAGCCGGTCGGCCAGCCGCAACCAGGTGCCGATGGCGGTGCCGCCGCCCGCGGTGAGCCGCCGCAGGGAGTCCTTCGCCTGCTCCCGGGTTCGCCGGTCGGCGACGGCAAGCCGGCCACCGCCGGGGTAGACCTCGCGCGCCACATGCGTACCGTCGACCACCGCGAACTCCACACCGTCCCGCAGGGTGTCGATCGCGGCGGCCGTCGCCTCCCGGGCGTTGCGCATCTTGGTCGGCGGATAGTCCATCGAACCGGAACAGTCGACCATGATCACAACCGCGGCGCCCGCGGACCCGCCGGGTATGGCCGCGGGAGACGCGGAAGCACCCGTGAGGGGCGCTCCGCCGCTGGTGCCGCCTCCGGTGGAGGAGACGGTCACGATGGCGCTCACCTCCCGGCCGCCCTCCGGGAGGAACTCGTTCTGGTACACCTCCACCGAGAACTGCGGCACCTGGGACTTGGAGAAATTGGCCATCTGCTGGACTCCTTGAGCGCTCCGCCCGGAAGGACGCCGGGGCGGGCCGTAAGAGAGAAGGACAAGTCGTCGGCGGAAGCGGCGGCGCGGCTCATGCCTGGTGGTAGGCGTCGTAGGCCGATCCTGCCCCTTGCCGCACCACGGCGAACGGCAGCACCGCCACTGTTACGTTGTCGTGGCCCCCACCGTCGAGGGCGTGTCCGACCAGCACCTGGGCGCTGTGCAGGGGCCGGTCGGTGGCGTCGGCGGGGATGGCCCTGGCCATGTCGTCGGCCGCCTCCGCGTAATTCCACAGCCCGTCCGTGCAGACCACGACCACGCCGGGGTGGTCGGGCTGGAACGCGGCCGTGTGCGGGTCGAGGTCATAGGCGTCGGCGCCCAGCCAGCCCGTGATGGCGTGGGCGCGATCGTCCGCGTACGCCTCCGCCTCGCTCATCAGACCGGCGGCCACCATCTGCGCGGCCCACGAGTCGTCCTCGGTGAGCCGGACGGCCTGGGCGCTGCGATCGTCGGGCACCCAGTAGACCCGGCTGTCACCGATCCAGCCGATGATCAGCAGTCCGCCCGCCGAGATGGCGCCGACGATCGTGCACGCGGGCGCGTTGAGCTGGTGGTGCGGGGGGTCCTCCAGGGTGTCGCCCTGTGGATCCCGCCCGGCCAGTGCGTTGACCGCGGCGCCCGCCGCGAGGATCGCCTCGCGCATGGCCTGCTGGGGGTGGGTGCCGCGCGGCAGCGTTTCGAGCAGCAGCTCATTGGCGGCCACCGCGGCGGCCTGCGACGCCTCGTCGGGCCGGGTCGCCGACGAGACGCCGTCGCAGACGATCGCGATGACGGCGGGGGAGCCGTCGGGCAGCGCGGTGGACGAGACCGTGAAGGCGTCTTCGTTGCGGTGGTGGCGCAGCCCACGGTCGCTGACCGCGGCGACCGAGCCCAACTCCCGCTCGATGTGATCGCGCTCCCGGGGCTGTGCGTGGCCGCAGTTCTCGCAGTACCCGTCGGTGTCGACATGACCGGCGCGACAGGCCACACACACCTTGGTGTACGGGGGTGTCGGGACGGGCGGCGGATCGACGGCACGGGGATCGGCCGCGACCTGAGGCGTGACGGGCGGTGTGCTGGGCGGCGGCGGAGGCAGCTCGAAGTCCCCGCCGCCCGGCCCGGCACCCGGCTGATGCCCGGAGTGCGGCGGATAGGGACCGGCCGGCGGATAGGGCTGTCCGGCGCCGGGCCCGGTGGGGCTGCCGGGGTAGGCGGCACCGTGCGGTGCGCCGCCGGGGGGCTGGGTGTACCCCGGGCCGCCGTGGCCGGGGGAGGGAGGCACGTCCGGCCGTGGCGGGGGCGGCGGTTGGCCGCCGTACGGGTCAGTCCCGGGCGGTCCGCCGTGCGGGGGCACGGGAGGCGGACCGCCTGGGCCGCCCGAACCGGTGACGGTGGGCCAGTTGACCGGGGGGCCGGCCGGCATCCCGATGGCTAGCGTCGGGCGGTCCGCGCCGGGCGGCGCGGACACGGCCGACAGGTCGTGGCCGCACGCGCCGCAGAAGCGGTCACCCTGCTCCAGCGGTTCGGCACAGCTCGGGCACGTCGGCCCAGCGGCAGGCTGGTGCGTCTGCGAGGACATCAATTCACACCCACGTCCGGGGGCGGAAGCGGTTGGCGCGCTCCACCAGGTCCATCCGCTCCTCGCCCCGCTGGGCGAGCCGGGCGAGCACCCGGTAGGAGCGTTCCAACCCGAAGCGCAGGCCGCGCTCGTGCAGTTCACTGCCGAGCAGCACGGTCGGCGCGGGCGGCGCGGCGGGCGCGCCGCCGGGCCGTGGTGCGCTCGACGGATCCGGTACGGACGACGGGGCTCCGGGACTACCGGAGAGTACCCAGTCCAGGGCCGTGCCGAGTACCTCGGTGGACAACTGCTCGCGGCGCACGGCGTCCAGACCGAACTCCTTCAACGCGTCCACCTGCGTGGCCGCCGCTGCCAGATCGGCGATCAGCGGGTCCTGTGCGGCCCGCCGCCGCAGCCGCGCGCGCACGGCGGCGACCCGGGCCGCCGTGTAGTGGATCGATGCCTCCGGCACAGACTCCAGCGTGCGGACGGCGCCGGCCCGGTCACCCGCCGCGAGCTGCACCCGGGCCAGCCCGAAGGCGGCGCTGACATATCCGGGATCGGTCGTCCACACCAGGCGGTAGTACTCCGCCGCATTGTCCAACTGGCCCAGCACCTCGGCGCAGACGCCCAGGGCGAGCTTGGGTGCGGGCTCGCCGGGGAAGGCGTCGTAGACCGCGTCGAAGGAGAGCGCCGCCGCCTCGTTGTCCCCGGTGACCAGGGAGGTCAGACCCCGGTACCAGACCACCCGCCAGTCGTCGGAGTGCCGGACCTCCAGGCTCTCCAGCGAGGTCGTCCCGGCCCCGACATCGCCCATCTCCAGCCGGGCGCGCAGCTCCCGCAGCCGGGTCTCCGGGGACGGGGCGGGCGCGGCGTTCAGTGCCGCGATCAGCTCGGCGGGTGCGGAGGCCATCAACCCGGCGAGGAAACCGGCGTTGGGATCGTTCGCGTCGATCCGGGGAACGGGCAGGGCGAGCGCGACGGCGGGGGTGTCGAGCGCGACGAGATGGGGGGCGAGCCGCGCGCCGGGCGCGCCCGCGCCGAGCCGCGCGGTCCCCTCGACCGGACCCGCGCCGGCGCCGCCGGCCGTGGCGGGTGGGGTGGCGGTGCCCGTCAGCGGGGCCCCCACCTGTCGCGGGATCGCGAGCGGCGTCCCGGACGCGGCCTTCCGCCCCTTGCGGATCTCCCGCGCCCCCAGGACCGACACATCGCCGGTCAACTCCGCGAACAACTCATGGTCCGGCACCCGCAACTCCGGGCCGAAGAGCGTGGACAGCGACGGACGCGGGCGGCCCGTCTGTAGCGCCACGACCTCTCTGAGCACCCCCGTGAGCTGCTCCGCCATCTCCTGCGCCGAGGAGAACCGCCGCGCCGGATCGGGGTCCGTCGCCCGGACGAGCAGCCGGTAGAACGATTCGTACGTCTGGAAGACCTGGATGTTCTCCGGGTCCGGCAGGGAGTCCACGAAGACGTTCGTGTATCCCTGGAAGTCGAAGGTGAGCACCGCCAGCGTCCGCGCCACGGTGTAGAGGTCGGAGGCGACCGAAGGGCCGACGTCGGCGACCTCCGGGGCCTGATAGCCGACCGTGCCGTAGATCGCCGACTCCTCGTCGTCCATCCGGCGCACCGCGCCCATGTCTATGAGCTTCAACTGGTCCTGCTGCTGGATCGCGTTGTCGACCTTGAAATCGCAGTACAGCAGATTCCGGCTGTGCAGATGCCCGAGCGCCTCCAGTGCCTCGATCCCGTAGGCGCACGCCTGTTCCACCGGCAGCGGATCCCGCTTGCCGGTCGCGTCGCGCCGGTCGTTGGCCAGCTCCTTGAGCGATTTGCCGCCGACGTACTCCATGACGATGTAGCCGTCGAGGGAGCCGGTCCGCTGGTCGAGGTGTTCCACGAAGTTGTAGATGCGGACGATGTTGGAGTGCTCGATCTCGGCGAGGAAGCGGCGCTCCGAGATCGCCGCCGCCATCGCGTCCTGGTCACCGGTGTCCAGCAGGCCCTTGAGGACCACCCAGCGGTCCGACACCGCCCGGTCCACCGCCAGATAGACCCAGCCCAGACCGCCGTGGGCCAGACAGCCCACCACCTCGTACTGGCCGTGCACGATATCGCCCTGGGTCAGCTTGGGCACGAAGGAGTACGGATGGCCGCAGGAGGTGCAGAAGCCCTCCGTACGGCCCTGGCTGCCGCCCCGCGAGCGGCCCACCGGGGCGCCGCAGTCCGAGCGGGAACAGAACCTCTTGCGCTCCGGGACCTCCGGATCGCTCATCACCGCCGCACGCGGCTCGGGACGCGGCACATCCGGCACGCTCACCAGGCCCGCGCCCAGCCGATTCCGGCCGGATGCGCCGGTGGAGGTGCCCGAGCTGCGCACCGAGACCGAGCGGTTCGAGGTGCTGGAGCCGGTCAGCGCCCGCGACAGCCGGCCCGAGACGGACCGGCGCGAAGTGGACGAGCGGGACGAAGAGCGCGACGACGCCCGGGACGACGCCCGTGAACTGCTCCGCGCCGACGCCGGGGAACCGCTCCGCGCCGACGTGCTGCCGCCACCGCCCGCGCGGGGGCCGCCCGCCACCGCCACGACGGGCGCCAGACCGCAGGTGTCGCAGTACAGCTCGCCGCCACCCATGTCCTCATAGGCGCCGTCACAGCCAGGCCGCTGGCAGTTCGTCTTCTCGCTCACGCGTCCCCTCCGCGGTCGGTGGCCCCCGGTGGCCGGTGGTCCTGGTGGGCCAGGGCTTCCGCCGCGGCCCGCTGGTAACGCAGCACCGCCTGGTCGGCGACGCGCAGATCGCACGGCGCGCTCCACAGCATCCTGCGGGCCACGTCGTACCTCTCGATCAGTAGCGGGTCCTCGGCGAGGCCGTGCCGGGAGACCTTCGCCTTGTAGGCGTCCAGCCTGCCGCGCAGCTCGGCGCGGACGGCCAGGGGGGCCGTGACGGCCGTCAGGGACTCCCTGGCCCGAAGCAGTTCGTCCTCGGCTTCTCGCTCCAGCGACTCCAGCAGGGGAGAGAGCCGGTGCCACTGGGAGTGCCGGCGGTACTCCGCGGCGGTGGAGAGCCGCTCCTGGAGCGCGGTCGGCGGACCGCTGACCGCGGGCACCTCGGACGCGGCGATCTTCGCCAGCACCTCGCCCCGAGCGGAGCGGGCCTCGGAGAGGGTCCGGTCCGCCCGGGAGAGCACATCACGCAGCCGGAGCAGCCGCTCCTCGGAGTCCTGTCGGACCCCCAGCACCGCTTCGATCTCGCGGCGGATGTCCTCCAGTGCGCGCGCCGCACGGTCGTAACGATCGGTGTCCGGCCGGCCGCCACCGGGTGCCGAACTCCCCGGCGCGGGGCGCCAGAAGGCCAGCGGATCGGAGATCACCTGGGCCCGGAGCGTGGACATTTCATGGGTGATGGACTCCAGTTCGTCCCCGGCCGGGTGCTCACCGGGCCGCACCCCCACGGAGTGCGCGAGGGAACGGGTGCGCTGGAGCTCCGCCGAGAGCAGGTCTATCCGCGCGGGCAGTGCCGACCAGACCGCGTCCGATGTCACCACCATGTCCAGCGAGGTCGCGTACAGCGCGTTCATCCGCTCGACCAGCTCCGCCAGCGTGAACCGCTCGGAGAGCTTGGCGGGGCCGGTGGCCGCCGACGGCAGCCCCGTGCCCGCGTTGGCCACGGTGACGCTGGGGCCGCGCAACCGCTCGGTCAGCTCCGCCAGGTCCTCACGGCTGGACCAGCGGCGGCGGGCCCGCAGCTCACGGGTGTCGTCGAGGGCGGCGGTGTACGCCTCGAAGTACCCCCAGAGCAGGGAGATCGCCTGGTCGGTGGCGGCCCAGCGGTCCTTGGTGACACCGGTCAACTCGGCGCCTTCGAGGAGTCTGCGACCGGCGTGGTCCTGGAGGGCGAGCAGTGAGGACTCGATCGCCTCGTGCTCGGCGGCGAGGCGCGCCAGGGAGCGATCCACCTCGTCCCGGTCCATGACCGGCCCGTGGACTCTCCCGCCGGAGCCGGGGAACGGTCCCGCGACGCCCATCGATCACCTCTTTCGTTCGTCGGCCGGTGTTCGTCGGCCGGGTGCGGCACTCCAGCACTGCCGCATCCGGTCCGTGCCGTGCTCAGCCGGTGCGGTACTTGGGCGCGGGCGGGCCGGATATCCCGGGCAGATCGTCGGCGAGCCACTCCTTGTACGCCTTGGTCCAGGCGCCCTCGCGGTACTCCTCCAGCACGCGGTTCACCCGGCGCACCAGATCGTCCTTGCCGAGCTTGGTCGCCACGCCGTAGTACTCGGTGGTGAAGGTCCGGCCACCCTTGAGCTCGATCGCCGGGTCCTGGGCGGCCTGGCCGGCCGCCAGGGCGTTGTCCGTCACGACGGCGTCGACCAGGCCCTCCTGGAGCCGCACCAGACAGTCGAGCTGGTTGGGCACGGTGAAGATGTCCTCGTCCGCCGGCTTTCCGTCGTGGGCGTCCTTGAAGACCGCGCCGAAGGAGTTCTTCTCCAGTGCGTCATACGCCGTCGAACCCTCCGCCGAGCAGACCCGCTTGCCCTTCAGGGAAGCGTTGTACCCGGTGATCGTGGAGTTCTTGGGGGCGAGGACCTGCTGGCCGGTCTGGAAGTACGCGGTGGAGAACGCGACCTGTTTGATCCGGGCGCAGTTGATGGTCATGGTGCGCACCACGATGTCCACGGTGCCCTTGTTGAGGGCGGGGATGCGCTGATTGGTGGGTATGGCGCGGAAGATGATGGCGTCCGGCCTGCCCACGATGTCCTTGGCGATGGCGCGGGCGAGATCGATGTCAAAGCCCTTGATCGCTCCGGTGGCGGGATCGCGGTAGCCCCAGCGGTAGCTGTTCTGGTCCACTCCGACGATCAGCTTCCCGCGCTTCTTGATCTCCGAGATGTTCGGTCCGTCGGCGCCCGACGGGGTGAGGGATGCCTCCGGCGAGGTGCACTCGTCCGCCTCGGCACGCGAGGCCGAGGCGATGCCCCCGCCCGATCCGGCGACGGCGTGGCCGGCGCCCTGGGAGAGCGGCAGCAGGGTGGCGGCGGCGGTCAGTGCGCAGGCGGCTGCCATGCTCGCCACACCGCCCCAGCCACGGAAGCTGATGCGCTGCCTGAAGGGGGTCCTCCCCCCGGTCGTGTCGTCCGACATCTCGCCCCCTCTCACCGGTACTCCGACAACCTGCGGTTGATGCCGACGATCACGCACACCCCGCCCAGCACCCCGAGCGCCGCGGCGCCGATCGGCAGCCCACCCAGGGCGCTCCGCCCGTCCTTCGCGGCCCGGGTGAACTCGCGCTGCTCATGGGCGAGCGCCTTCGCCAGCGCCGCGTCCACCTGGTCGAAGGACTCCCCGGTGGAGTCCTTCGCACCGATGACCTTGCGCAGCGCGCCCTCGTAGTCGCCGGCCTTGTCGGTGGCGCTGGCCGCCTTGTGTCGGGTCTGCCACTGGTCCACGGCCGCCCTCGCGTCCCGCACGGGGTCACCGCCCCGGGAGTCGTCGGCGAGGCCCTGGGCCTTCCGCAGACCTTCGCCGAGCCGCCGCATTCCCGTGCCGTACTCCGTCTCGTACTTGTCGTTCTTGCCGTCGTCGGTGAGGACCGCGCCCCGGGCGACCAGGACGAGATTCTCATTGGCGCGGGCCTTCAGGGAGCTGATCCGTGCGTCGTTCAGCACCTTGAGGGACTTCTGGCCGTGCTCCCGGGCTTCGTTCAGCTCGGTGCGGGCCACGGTGTGCCCGACGGTCAGCCACAGCAGCACGACCGTGGTGGCGGCGGTGGCGGCGAGCAGACCGTGGTTGAAGACGCGGTTCGTGTGCCGGTAGACCCGGCGCTGGGCCCAGACCAGGGAGCCGATCGCCAGCAGGCCGACCGCGAGGGAGAGGACCGGCCAGAAGCGGGCGTCGTCGTCGTCCTGGTCGAGCCGGGCCGTCTCCGCGTCGTACAACTTCTGGGCGGCGGGCAGCAGGACCTTGGTCATCTGCTCATTGGCGAACCGCAGATAGGCGCCGCCGAGGGGCAGCCCCTGGCGGTTGTAGGAGCGGGCCGTCTCGACCCGGCCCGTGTAGATCGGCAACTGGCCGTTGAGCGTGGCGATCTGACGGCCGGAGTCGCTGGCGCTGTCGGTGTTCGTCGCAGCCTTGATCAGCAACTGGGAGGCGAGCGCGATGTCCTTCTCATACCGCTCGCGCACACCGGGGGGCTCCTGGCCCGCACCGGCGAGGAAGCCGCTGGAGGCCGCGGTGTCGGCGTCGGCGAGCGAGCGGTAGACGGACGCGGCGTCCGCGCTCAGCGGCTGACTGCGGCTGACCACGTCGTCGGCCGCGGAGGTGCGGTCGGCGATCTCGAAGGCCGTCACCGCGCCGAACGCGACGACCAGCGCGGCGAGCACGGCCCCGATGATCTGGAGGCGGCCCGGCTCGGTGGTCGCGGCGGCGCGCAGCCGCTCGGTGACCTCGGCGAGGGGGCCGCGCTCATTCAGTCCGGGGGAGGTGCCGGGCTCGCCGGGGGCTCTGGACCCCGGCGGGCCGGCCGGACCGCCGGGCCCCGCTGCCTTCGATCCCCCGGGCGGCGCGGGCGACTCCGTGGGCGCGCTGCGCACATTCGGTGGATGTGTCATATGACCTCCCCCTCGGTCGCTGACGGCGCGCCGCTCCGCGCGGCGGGTCGGGGGACGTCCTCCCCTGGCCAGCAGTATGGCCGCGATGACTGGTAAAGGCAGCCGGATTGACTGGATCTTGTACCGGTCGTGGTCGTTCCGCTGATGTGACGTCCCACCCTGAATACGCTTCCCGACCTTGATCGGTTCCCTCTGTTCCGTCTGGTGTTCGGTTCCCCGAATACCGGACGGATACCGAACGGATGACGGATCCATGGCAGGCCCATTCCCGGACCTGTTCCCGGACCCGTTCCCGGACGGATGAGGGACGGATGTGGGACGGATGTGGATGGATACCGGACCCGTTCCCGGACGGATGACGAGCGCCCGGACCGCCCGGCGCGGTGGAGTTCACCGTGCCGGGCGGTCCGGGGAGCATCGGCCCCGTAGGGGCGTATGGGCTACACCCCCGCCGCGTAGTGCGCGCGCAGCTTCGCGCGGGCCTCCGGCGGCGCCCCCGTGTGGTCGAACCCCAGCAGCGCCGCCCCCAGCACCGGAGGCGCCGTGACCACCTCGATCACGGCCTTCGGCGCCTTCACCGCCAGTAGTTCGGCGATCTGCCCGTCCAACTCCGGGTGCCGCGCGGCCAGCACGCTGCCGCCCAGCAGCACTGGCGCCGCCTCGTCCAGCAGCCCCAGCCGCCCCAGCGCCACGGTCGACATGGACACGACCTCCTCCGCCAGCCGCCGTACCAGCGACCGCGCGACGTCATCGCCGGCCAGGCTGGTGGCGAAGAGGACCGGGGTGAGTTCATGCGTCCGGGCGTACGGGAGATGCCCCCGGTGCAACGCCTCGATCAGCGCGTACATGGAGTCCAGCCCGAAGTGCGCGGGCAGCGTACGGGCCAGGGCCGTCGGTGCGCCCCGGCCGTCCTCCGCCCGCGCGGCCGACCAGAGGGATTCCTCGGCCAGGCCCAGACCGCCACCCCAGTCCCCGGAGATCTTCCCGATCGCCGGGAAGCGCGCGGTGCGCCCGTCGGGCAGCATCCCCACGCAGTTGATCCCCGCGCCGCAGACCACGGCGACGCCCCGGGGTTCGTCCAGACCCGCCCGCAGGATCGCGAACGTGTCGTTCCGTACCTCCGTCGTCCGCCCCCACCCCCGGGCGTGCAGGGCGGCGGTCAGCTCCGCCTCCTCCACCGGGAGATCGGCGTTGGCGAGACAGGCGGAGACATGCTCGACCCCGCCCCGTACGCCCGCCGCCGCCAGCGCCTCGCCGACCGCCGAAGCGAGCGTGTCGATCGCCCGGTCGAGACCGGCCTTCGGCGGCTGGAAACCCGCTCCCCGCGCCGCCGCGAGGACCGATCCGTCGTGGCCGATCACGGCCACGTCGGTCTTGCTGTTGCCCGCGTCGACGGCGAGGACCGCGGCGGGGCCGCCGTCCGCGCCGGCGGGTTCCGGAACCGCGGTGGTCACGCCCACGCCAGGTGCTCCCGGTTGTGCGCGAGGAGCCGGTCGGTCAGCGCGTCGGCGTACTCGTACTGGCCGATCAGCGGATGCGACAGCAGGGCGGCGAAGACGCGGTCCCGGCCGCCGCGCAGGGCGGCGTCGAGCGCCAGGTCCTCGTACGCCGTCACCTGGGCGATCAGGCCCGCGTAGAGCGGGTCGACCTTGGGCACGGCGAGCGGGGTCGCACCGTCCGCACCCACGGCGGCCTGCACCTCGATCACGGCGTCGTCCGGGAGGAAGGGCAGCGTGCCGCCGTTGCGGGTGTTCACCACCTGGTACGGGCTGCCGCCCCCGGCCAGGAGCGACGCCGCGAGGTCCACGGCCGCCTCCGAGTAGAAGGCGCCACCGCGCTTGGCGAGCAGCTCCGGCTTGGTGTCCAGCGTCGGGTCCCCGTACATCGTCAGTAGTTCCTGTTCCATGGCCGCCACCTCGGCGGCCCTGGAGGGCTTGGTCCGCAGTTCCCGAACCACCTCGTCGTGCGCGTAGAAGTAGCGCAGGTAGTACGAGGGGACCACGCCGAGCCGGTCGATCAGCGGCCGGGGCAGGCTCAGATCGCCGGCGATGGTGTCGGCGTGGTCGGCGAGCAGCTTGGGCAGCAGGTCCGCGCCGTCGGGCCCGCCGATCCGTACGCCCGTCTCCCAGGTCAGATGGTTGAGGCCGATGTGGTCGAGATGGACTTCGGCGGGGGCGACGTCCAGCAGCCGGGCGAACTTGCGCTGGAAGCCGATGGCGACATTGCAGAGACCGACGGCCTTGTGACCGGCCTGGAGCAGCGCCCTGGTCACGATGCCCACCGGATTGGTGAAGTCGATGATCCACGCGTTGGGGTTGGTACGCCGTACGCGTTCGGCGATGTCGAGGACGACGGGCACGGTCCGCAGCGCCTTGGCGAGGCCGCCGGCGCCCGTCGTCTCCTGTCCGACGCAGCCGCACTCCAGCGGCCAGGTCTCGTCGTTCAACCGGGCCGCCTGGCCGCCGACGCGGAGCTGGAGCAGCACCGCGTCGGCGTCGGCGACGCCCGCGTCCACATCCGTCGTGGTGACGATGGTGCCGTTGTGGCCCTGCTTGGCGAAGATCCGCCGGGCCAGCCCGCCGACCAGCTCCAGCCGGTCGGCGGCCGGGTCGATGAGCACCAGCTCGCTGATGGGGAGGGTGTCCCTCAGTCTGGCGAAGCCGTCGATCAACTCTGGGGTATAGGTGGATCCGCCACCCACGACTGCGAGCTTCATGTTCTAGCCCTTCACTCCGGTCAGTGTGACGCCCTCGACAAACGCCTTCTGGGCGAAGAAGAAGACGAGGATCACGGGGGCCATGACCAGGACGGTCGCGGCCATGGTCAGGTTCCAGTCTGTGTGATGCGCGCCCTTGAAGGACTCCAGGCCGTAACTGAGCGTCCAGGCGGCCGGATTCTCCGAGGCGTAGATCTGTGGTCCGAAGTAGTCGTTCCAGGCGTAGAAGAACTGGAACAGCGCCACCGCCGCGATGCCCGGTTTGGCCATCGGCAGCACGACCTTGAGCAGGGTGCGCAGCTCGCCACAGCCGTCCACCCTTGCCGCGTCGAGGTATTCGTTGGGGATGGTCAGCAGGAACTGCCGCAGCAGGAAGATCGCGAACGCGTCACCGAAGGCCATCGGGATGATCAGCGGCCAGAGCGAACCGGTCAGATCCCACTGTTTCGCCCAGAAGAGATACATCGGAATGATGATCACCTGGGGTGGCAGCATCATCATCGAGATGACCAGCATCATCGCCAGCCGCTGGCCGCGGAAGCGGAACTTCGCGAGTGCGTACGCCACCGGGACGGATGAGACGACCACGAGGACCGTCCCCAGACCGGCGTAGATCAGGGTGTTCTTCCACCAAGTCAGGAAGCCCGGGGTGTCGAGCACCTTGGTGTAGTTGCCCCACTCCCAGTGCGTCGGGATCAGATCGCGGGTCAGGGTCTGCTGATTGGTCATCAGCGACGTCAGGAAGACGAAGACGAAGGGGAGTACGAAGAAGAGGGCGACGGCGACTCCGAGGGAGTGCACCGCGATCCAGTGCAGCAGTGCCTTGCGGCGGGCGGTGCGCGCGGCGGGCGTGAGCGGTGTGTCCCGCGCGGCGGGCGCCTTCTTGCCAGGAGCGCCAGGAGTGCCTGGAGTACCGGAAGCACCAGTAGTACCAGTAGTACCAGTAGTACCAGTAGCACCAGTAGTACTGGGAGCACCGGGCGCACCAGTGATGTCGGGAGTGCCAGCAGCGCCGGCGGTGTCGGGAGTTCGGGCCATGGGTCAGTCCCCCACCTGGACGAGGCCGCCGCGTTTGCGCATCAGGAACGCGGTGAAGACCATCGCGAGTGCGAACAGTACGAGGGCGACGACCGCCGCCGCGCCGTAGTCGAATCGCTGGAATCCGGCGTTGTAGATGATCTGCGGCAGGGTCAGCGTGGACTTCTCCGGATAGCCGGGTTCGAACTGCTGCCCGCTGCCGCCCATCACCCCGGACGCGACCTTCGCCGCGACCATGGGCTGGGTGTAGTACTGCATGGTCGCGATCACACCGGTGACCACGGCGAACAGCACGATGGGGGAGATGTTCGGCAGGGTGACGAAGCGGAATCGCTGGAAGGACGAGGCCCCGTCCAGCTCTGCCGCCTCGTACTGCTCCTTCGGCACGTCGAGCAGTGCCGCCATGAAGATCACCATCAGATCTCCGACACCCCAGATCGCCAGCGCGGAGAGCGCGGGCTTGGACCAGTCGGGGTCGGTGAACCAGTCCGGGCTCGGCAGTCCGACCGAGTCGAGCAGGGTGTTCACCGGCCCCGTACCGGGGTTGAGCAGGAAGACGAACGCCAGGGTCGCCGCGACGGGCGGGGCGAGGTACGGCAGGTAGAAGAGGGTGCGGAAGACCCCGGTGCCCGTCTTGATCTTGGTGATGAGCAGTCCGACGCCCAGACCGAAGGCGACCCGGCAGGTGACCATCACCAGCACCAGCCAGAGCGTGTTGCCCAGGGCCGGCCAGAACATCGGGTAGTCGCTGAAGACGTACTTCCAGTTGTCCAGCCCGTTGAAGGTGGGTGGGCGGAATCCGTCGTACTTCATGAAGGAGAAGTACACGGTCGATGCGAGCGGATAGGCGAAGAAGACGCCGAATCCGATCAGCCAGGGCGACAGGAACGCCAGTGTTCTCAGCCGCGATCTGCGGTGCTTCGAACGCAGGGTGTACGTGGTCATCGCAGTGCCGCTTCTGCTACTTCAGCTTCGCGATGTCGGTGTCGATCTGCTGGGCGGCCTTCTCCAGGCCCGCCTTCAGATCCTTCAGCTTGCCCGACTCGTACCGGAAGCCGACGTCCTGCAGGGTGAGGTGGTAGGCGCCGCCGCCGACATTGGCCGGGCTGGTGTTGGACTTGGGGTGCTGGGCGATGTCGATGAAGGTCTTGAACGCGGGGTCGTACTTCAGGTCGGGCGACTTCAGCGCCTCGATCGTGGAGGGCACGTTGCGGATGCCGTTGGAGAACGCCACCACGGCGTCGGTGTCCGTGGTCATGTACTTCACCAGCTCCCAGGCCGCGTTCTGCTTCTTGCTGGTGGAGGCGATGCCCATGATCGTGCCGGAGAGGAAGCCCTTGCCGTAGTCGGCGATCTGGTCGTCGGCGACGGGCAGCGGGGCGGTGCCGATCTCGAACTTCACCCCGGCGTCCTTGGCCATGCCGAGCCGCCACTCGCCGTCGAGCTGCATGGCGACCTGGCCGGTGTGGAAGGGGTGCTTGGCGCCCCACTCGTCACCGAAGCCGGCGCGGTACTTCTTCAGCTTGGGGAAGCCGCCCAGCGAATCGACCAGATCCTTCTGGGTGGTGATCATCCTGGTGAAGGCCGGGTCCTTGGCGATGTTGGACTTGCCCTCGGCATCGAAGTAGGTCGGCGACCACTGCGAGACGTAGTGCGAGATGGTCGTCTCATAACCGTGGTAGTTCGGCATGAAGCCGAGCTGCTCGAAGGTGTCGCCCTTCGGCTTGGTCAGCTTCTTGGCCACGGCCTTCAGCTCGCTCCAGGTCTTCGGCGGCTCGGCGATACCGGCCGCCTTGAAGGCGTCCTTGTTGTAGTAGAGGCCGTACGCGTCGCTGAGCAGCGGCAGCGAGCACTGGTTGCCCTCGAACTGGGTGTAGTCGAGCAGCGGCTTGTGGAAGACCTTCACCGGGTCGATCTTCGACTTCTTCAGGAAGGGGTTGAGGTCGACGAACGCACCGGTGGCGCAGAACTTGCCGACACTCGTGGTGGAGAAGGAGGAGACCACGTCCGGGGCGTTGGAACCACCCGCGCGCAGCGCCTGGTTGATCTTGTCGTCGGTCATATTGCCGACGATCTTGACCTTGATGTTCTTGTGCGCCGCCTGGAACCGGTCGACGTTGTCCTTCATCGCCTTGACCTCGCTGGGGGCCGACCAGCCGTGCCAGAGGGTGAGGGTGGTCTTGGCGTTGGGGTCGTCGTCGGCGGAGCTCTCGCTCGATCCGGTGCAGGCGGAGGCGAGCAGGGATATCGCGGCGGTTGCGGCGAGCGCGGCGGCTGATTTCCTGGCGCGGCTGGAGCGTATGGACATGGCGGTGCCTCCCTGTGTCGGGTGATGGGTAGGGATGTGCCTGTCGTTACGTGGTGCGGCCGATAGTGGGGCGGCGGCGCTGTACGGGTACGGGTGCGGTGCGCGGGCGGTGTACGAGTGCCGTGCGGTGGCGGTGCTGTACGGGTGCGGTCTGCGGCGCTGTACGGGTGCCGTGCGGTGCGCGGGCGGTGTCGTTCAGCGGGACGCGGAGGTGTCGAAGACCTCGTCGCGCGTGGTGGCCAGGGCGCTCTCCAGCGCTCCTCGCAGGACGGGATGGTGCCGTACGGTGCCGATGACCAGCCGGGGCCGGGTCGCGGCCAGCTCGGTCAACTCGGCCTGGACACGGGCGCGCAGGGGTTCGCCGCCCGCGACGATCGCGTCCCCCGCGAGGACCACCAGCTCGGGGTCGAGCACGGCGACCATGGAGGCGAGACCGGTGGCGAGACCGGTCGCGTAGGCGTGCAGGAGCAGTCGGTAGGGCCCCGAGGCCGCGTCGGCGGCACGGGCCACCAGCGCGGGGGCCACTTCGGTGTAGTGGCCCTGACCGACATCCACCACGCCCAGCTCCCGGGCCAGCCGGGGCAGCGACTGTGCGCCGGCCAACTCCTGGAAGCCGCCGCTGTTGGCCTTGGTCACCTGCCGGACCAGGGGGGTGCCCGGCACCGGCAGGAAGCCGACCTCACCGGCGCCCCCGGTGAACCCCCGGTGCAGCCGGCCGCCGATGACGAGGGCGGCGCCGAGGCCCTCCTCGTTCCACAGCAGCATGAAGTTGTCATGGCCGCGGGCCGCGCCCAGCCGCTGTTCGGCGACGGCCACGAGGTTGACGTCGTTCTCGTACTCGACGGGCATCAGCAGACGGGCCGCCAGCTCGTCGAGGAGGGTGGTGGAGTGCCAGCCGGGGAGGTGGGAGGCGTACCGCAGCCGCCCGGTGGAGGGGTCGAAGGCGCCGGGGGTGCCGATGACCAGCCGGTGGACCGCGTCCCGGGTGAGGTCGGCGGCCTTCACGGCGCCGTCGAGCGCCTCGGTGACCTGCTCGACCACGTCCGCCCCGCGCCGGGCCGGGGTCGGCAGCTCGAACTCCCCGACCGTGGTGCCGGTGATGTCGGCGACGGCGGCGCGGATGCGCTGCGGGGTGACGTCGAGTCCGGCGGCGAAGGCGGCCCGGGCGTTCACCGCGTAGAGCTGGGCGTTGGGGCCCGGCCGGCCCTCGGTGGTCCCGGTGGCGACGACGAGACCGGCCGCTTCCAGCCGTACCAGCAACTGGGACGCGGTGGGCTTGGAGAGCCCGGTCAGTTTCCCTATCTTGGTACGCGACAAGGGCCCGTGCGCCAGCAGCAGATCGAGCGCGGCACGGTCGTTCATCGCGCGGAGGACGCGCGGTGTACCGGGAGTGATGCCGGTGGTGGTGCCGGGGGTGATACCGGCCACGACGGTTGCACCTGCCCTTCGACTGCCGACGTCTTGGACTGTTAGTAAAGTTTCCTATCCGGTGGAGAACGTAGGCCGGATGTCAGGTGGGCGTCAATGGCCGACGCCCCCGAGGCAATCAATCCGTTACCTCGGGGGCGTCGCGCGTATGTGATTGTTCGGATTCGTCACCTTCGAGCCGCGGCCGCCGTGGACGACCGGCAGCCGTGGACGACCGGCAGCCCCGTGGAGAACCGACCGGGCGACGGGCGTGGGATCAGCGACCGTCGGTGAGGACCAGCGGCAGCGGCGCCCAGTACCCGTTGAGCGCGCCCGCCGTGATCCGGATCATCGGCCGTCCGTTCACGATCGCGCGCCGGTCGAAGGGTGCGTTGGACGGGGTCGCGAACTTCACCGTCTTGGTGATGCCGGTCTTGCCGTCCACGCCGAACTTCACGCACGTGATATCCACGTCGGCCGGGAAGGTCGCCGTGCGCTGCGGATGGAAGGTGGTGGAGACGTACTCGCCCCGGAGGAACACCTTCGGGTACGCCTCACCGATCCACCAGCCGGTGTACGCACCCGCGTTGATCCGGTAGTAGATGCCACGGCCCTGGATGCGGCGGCGTACGTTGACCGGTGCCTGGGTGGCGGTCCGGAAGGTGACCTTCTTGGTGGCGAGCTGCTTGTCGCCCTTGGCCGGGTCCCAGTCGAAGTTCTTCGACGCGTCCTTGGTGTCCAGCTTGTAGAGCGTGTGCGAACCCGCCGCGATGGCCGCGACCGATCCGGCGCGCAGCCCGAACGCCGGGAAGTCGTCGATCAACTGGTCCTGCTGGTGGGCGAGGGCCGGGCTGCCGGTCTGCCAGTGCAACTGCCGCATCAGATTGATGTGGTGCTGGTGGTAGCTCGGCGTGGGAATCCGGTGGGTGTGGCAGTAGTACGAGATCCAGCGGCTGTTGCGCAGCCGGGGGAAGTGGTCCCGGATGGTGGTGACCGAACCGTCGAACAGCTTCTCCGCCAGCGGATTGCCGGTCGCCTGGAAGTAGTCCCAGATGCCGAACATGGCGAAGATCATGCCGTTGAAGGTGTAGTCGCCGGTGCCCGCGACCCGGCCCGGATACTCCTGTATCCAGAGGTAGCCGTTCTTGTCCTTGTTCACGGACCAGGGCTTGCCGTCGTCGGCGCGCAGCAGCGAGGCGAAGGCGCCGTCGGCCGCCGCCAGGTACTGCCTGCGCTCGGCGGCGGTGATCGCCTCAAGCTGGGCGAGCTGGATGAAGAGGCTGATCGCCTCGCCCTGGGCCATGCCCGAGTACCAGGGGGCCTTGTAGTCGACCCCGCTGTGCTTGGCGTGCTTGAAGTCGAAGGGGTACGGGAAGTACCACGCGCCCCGGGCCTCGACCCGCTTGTCGATCAGCCGCTTGGCCTGGGCCTTGGCCCGCTTCAGGAAGAGCGCCTTGCGGGAGGCCACCCGCTCCGTGCGGTAGCTGGCGATGCAGCCGAGGCCGAACTGCGCCTGGGTGACCGGCTGGTCATAGCCCGGCGCGGTGCGCTTGGGCCGGTACATGATGACGCCCTGCGCGTCGAGATAGGTGTTCTCGGTGTTGGGCGTGACGTTCTCCCAGCGCGTGGGGCGGTCCCGCCACGGGCGCATGTACTCGGGCATGTCGGTCACGATGGTGAAGCCGCTGGTCTTGAACTGGAACGGCAGCTTCGTCGGTACGGAGGCCCTGGCGGCTGCCGCCGCCTCGGGGGTCACCGCCTTGTCCGCGTACGGGATGGAGGTCCGGGCGGCGGGGCTGGATATGGTCCCGCCCGCCAACTGCTCCGGCAGCTCCGGCACGGGCGGCGCCTCGACGCCGCCGGGGGTCGCGGGCAGGCTCAGCGCCAGCGACCTGGGCATCCCGCCGAAGGGATCGGCCGGCGACGGCTCGACGGCCGCAGCGGCCGTGGCGAAGGTTCCCCCACCCACCACGGTCGCTCCGGCGATGGTCCCGCCCGCCACGGTGATGAAGCGTCGGCGACCAATGTCAACACGTCTTTTTTCGGCCATGCTTGTTGAACCCCCCCAAGGGTTGACTGACAGCAGGAAATACGGAAGATCCTACGTGGCGTACGGGGAGGTCGTGACAGAAGTTATGCCATGGGGGACGCGGGAAACGGGTCGGGGTGTCCGGGTGGGGGAAATGGCAATGCCCCGGCCGACCGGCCGGGGCATTTTTCAGCCACCTTATGGCTACTTCGCAGTCTGATTGCAGCGAGGTCTGATGACTGCGCGGTCGGACTGCTGCGCGGTCGGACTACTTCGAGAGGTTCGTCGGGGGCGGTATGGGAGCCGCGGCCAGCGATTGCGGGGACATCGGGCTCGCCAGCGCCGAGGGCGGCGCGACCGAAGCCGACCGGTCCGCCACCGCCGCTTCCTCCGCCAGCGGCAGACCGCCGACGATGCGGATGCCCGCCGCGTCGAACGCCCGCTTGATCCGCCAGCGCAGCTCCCGCTCTATCCCCAGCGCCTTGCCCGGCATCGTCTTCACGGCGACCCGGACCGTCATGGAATCCAGCAGCACCTCGGTCAGCCCCAGCACCTCCACCGGGCCCCATAGCTGCTCATTCCAGGGCTCCGCCTTCGCCAGCTCCTCACCGACCCCGTCGATCACCGAACGCACCTGGTCCAGATCCTCCGACGGTCGGACCGCGACATCCACCGACGACGTCGCCCAGCCCTGGCTCATGTTCCCGATCCGTTTGATCTCGCCATTGCGGACGTACCAGATCTCGCCGTCGTCGCCGCGGAGCTTCGTCACCCGCAGACCGACCTCGATCACCTCGCCCGTGGCCACCCCGGCGTCGACCGCGTCACCCACCCCGTACTGGTCCTCCATGATCATGAAGACACCGGAGAGGAAATCCGTGACGAGGTTGCGCGCGCCGAAACCGATCGCCACACCGGCCACACCGGCCGAAGCGAGCAGCGGCGCGAGATTGATCTTGAAGGCGCCGAGGATCATCAGCCCCGCGGTACCGAGGATCAGGAACGAGGCGACCGACCGCAGCACCGAGCCGATGGCCTCCGAGCGCTGCCGCCGTCGCTCCGCGTTGACCAGCAGGCCGCCGAGCGCCGTACCTTCCACCGCCTGGGCGGAACGGTTCATCCGCGCTATCAACTTCGTCAGCGCCCGCCGCACCATGATCCGGAGCACGATCGCCACGATCAGGATCAGGGCGATCCGCAGACCCGTGTTCAGCCAGGTGGACCAGTTCTGCTCCACCCAGCTCGCGGCGTCCCCCGCCTGCTTGGCCGCCTCGTCGAACGACACGGTCCCCGAGGGCTCCGACGGCGGAGCCGACGGGTCGGCAGCGGCCGACAGGACGGCCAGCGAGAACGCGGTCAAGGCAAGGACCTCCAGGGGCATCGGGGTACGGCTCGGCCAACCACAGTAACGGCGCATCCGGTCCCGCCCCCTGCCGTCGGTACCGGAGAGACAAGGCTCACCCGGGGAGGAATGACGACCGCCGGACGTTGTGCCAGGGGTGTGGTTGAAAACACTTCGAGCCCGTTACCGTCACGTGGTGGCGCTCGGACCTGGCATAAGGAGAGACTGAGAGCAGATCGTCCCGGCGCGAGCCACGCGCCGCCGGCGTACAAGGAGGCATCCACCGTGCCGCACGTCCTGGTCCTCAACGCGTCGTACGAGCCACTCGGCGTCGTACCGCTCCGCCGCGCGCTCGTCCTCGTCCTGGAGAACAAGGCTCTCTGCCTGGAGGAGTCCGGCGCCTTCATGCACAGCGCGACCCGCGTGGTCGCCGCCCCGAGCGTCGTCCGGCTCAGGCGATTCGTCCGGGTCCCCTACCGGGGGCCCGTCCCGCTCACCCGCAAAGCGCTCTTCGCCCGCGACGGCGGGCGCTGTATGTACTGCGGTGGCGTCGCAACCAGCGTCGACCATGTCATCCCCCGCAGTCGCGGCGGACAGCACGTCTGGGACAACGTGGTGGCGGCCTGCCGCCGCTGCAACCACGTCAAAGCCGACCGGCACCTGCGGGAGCTGGGCTGGCGACTACGGCACCAACCCGCGCCGCCGAGCGGCCTGGCGTGGCGGATCATCGGGACGGGGCACCGGGATCCACGCTGGCTGCCTTATCTGCAACCGTATGGGGCCGACGATGCGATGGCACGCATCGACGGGCCTTCTTCTTTTTTGGGGACTCGGTTCGCCTCCGGGGCGCTGTGATTTTAGGGCTCGGTTCGCCAGCGGAGGGCCTGGCACCCCCTGGCGAGTGAGCCGAAGGGGCGCGCGGGTGCCGAAAGGGAGAACGCGCGGAGGTCCCGAGGTACGAGGGATCGAGCACGATCGACCGTCGGCGCACGCTTAAAGCGCCCCGGAGGCGAACCGAGCCTCAAGAAGAAGAGGCGACCGCGTACGCCTCGACCGACCACAGGGAGTAACCGAAGCGGGTCGCCCGCTCGTCGCCCTGGACGCGGAGGAAGCGGACGTCGCGGGCGTCCATCCGGATCGCCTCCCGGCCGCCCCGGCTCTTGGTGACCGTCGCCGCCGTGCTCCAGGTGCGGCCGTCCGACGAGACCTGAAGGCGGTACTTCGCGGCGTGCGCGTCCTGCCAGTGCAGCACCACCTGGCCCAGCCGGGCGGGGCGGGCGAGCTGGAGCTGCCACCAGGCGTCGTCCTCGGCGGGGGAGGACCAGCGGGTCTCCGGGTCGCCGTCGATCGCGGCCGACGCCGGGAAGTCGGGGGTCTCGTCGCCGGACGACGAGGCCGCGGTGTCCGCCGCCCGTGCCAGATCGGGGCCCCCGGTCCGCGGATAGGCCCGTACGGTCAGGGTCTGCTCCTGGCCCGCGAAGGCCAGCGGCACCCGGTACTCCCCGGACGGCGTGCCGGCCGGGACGGAGACCTCCACCGGCACGGTCGTCCGCACGCCCCGCGGCACCGTCGTCCGCTTCGGCACCGTCACCTTGATCCCGGCCGGGGGCTTCGCCGTGAGGGCGCCGCTCACCCCGCCGGGCCGCTGCGGTGTGAGCGCGACACCCGTGCGCTGCGGACCGCCACCGATCTCGGCGTCGGTCTCCCCGCGTACGAGATCGAGACCGGCGGCCGGTTCGTCGGTGAACCACGGCACCAGGGACCGTACGGCGACGGGCTCCGCGCCCTCCGAAGTGATCCGGACCGCGTCCATCCGCAGCCCCCGGGCGTCGGCCTGGGTCCAGCCGCTGGCCGAGAGGGTGCCCACCGGGCGCCAGCCCTCGCCGGGCACATGCGCTTCCAACCGGCCCGCGCCGGTGCCGGGCTCGGTCATCGCGGTGATCGTGCCGACGGGCCGGGCCCGGTCCAGCCAGACCGTGTCGTCGCCCGCGGTGTCGGCGACCCGGTCGGCACCCGTCCAGGCCGCCGACTCCTTCGCCGCGCGGACGAGGAACGGGTCCAGCACTCCCTTGCCGACCGTGGCCTTGCTCGCCGCCAGCTCGGAGCGCAGCCGCTCCAGTGCGAGCGAGCTCCGCCAGGCCGCCGCCCCATCGCCCCTGACCTGGGCCTGGAGCATGTCGACGGCGAGTTCCCCGGCCCGGCCGTAGCGGGCGAGCTGGTCCAGCCACGGTCGTACGTCGTCGTCCAGCCGGCCGTCGGCGGGCCGCGCCAGCCGGTCCGGTGCCTGGCGCATCACGGTGAACGCGGCCCGCAGCGCGTTCGCCGCCCGGTCCCGCGCGGCGGGACCGGTGGCGGCGCGGGAGTTCCAGAAATCGCGCAGCAGCGGTCGGAGATAGGCGGACTCGGAGGGGTTGAGGATCGACGAGGAGTGGTGGCCCGCCAGCGCGCTCAACGCCTCCCTGGTCCGCGCGTCGCCGCCGGCCAGATCGGATATGGCGGCCTGCCAGGACTCCTGCGGCCGGTAGTCCCGCGGGTTCCAGGCGAAGTCGGCGGCGGTGAAGAGCGGGATGCGGGAAGCCGAAGCCTGCTCCATGGCATTGGCCAGCAGTGCGACGGAACCGGTCGCGACGGCGGGCTCCCGGCCGGTGTAGGGGCCGAGGAAGATCCGGTCCTGGGCGTAGTCGTTCACCGGGTAGTTGTCCATGGTGACCAGCGGATGCTTGAACGCCGCACGCGCCCCGGCCAGCTCGCGGCCGGTGATCGTACGCGGCACCACGCCGACACCCGTCCACGCCACCTGCACCCGACCGTCCAGTTCATCGGCGAGCGCCCGCCGATAGTCGGTGTCGCCCTCCTGGTAGAACTCCGTCGGCATCAGCGACAGCGGCTCCGCCTCGGGGTGGCGATCCGCCAGATACCGGGCCACCTCGCCGGCCACCTCGGCCTGCGCCCGCGCCGCCGCCTGCGGGCCCGAACCGAAGACCTCCGCGTCCCGGTCGCAGTGCCACTCGCTGTAGCTGACGTCCTGGAACTGGAGCTGGAAGGCGCGCACGCCCAGCGCCCACATCCCCTCGATCTTCCGGGTCAGCGCCTTGACGTCATCCTCTTTGGCGAGACACATCTCCTGCGCGGGCGCCACGGCCCAGGCGAGGGTCACATGGTTGCGTCGCGCCCGCTCGGCCAGCTCGCGGAACTCCGCCCGCTCGGCTGCGGGATAGGCATCGCGCCAGCGCGCCTGTCGGAAGGGGTCGTCACCGGGGGCGTAGAGGTAGCGGTTCTGCTTGGTCCGTCCCATGAAGTCGAGCTGTGCGAGCCGCTCCTGATGGCTCCACGGCTCCCCGTAGAAACCCTCTGTCGTCCCGCGCACCGCCGTGCCCGGCCAGTCGCGGATGTGGACACCGGCGATGGACCGGCCGCCGCCCGTGGGTGCCGTGGTGATGAGCTGGCGCAGTGTCTGGGCGCCGTGGAAGAGGCCGCTCTCGCCGACTCCGTCGATCGCGACGGCGCCCCGGCCCTGGAGGGTGCCGACCGCGATCCGGTACCCACCGGCCGGCAGATCGGCGCGCTGCGGCGCCCGCAGGGCGCGCAGTGCGTCCTGCGCGCCGTCACCGCCGATGTGCAGCACGGGGCCGCGTCCGGGCGCTGCGGTGTGGACCGTGCCGACGCCGGACTCCCGCAGCAGCCGCTCCACCAGCTCGACCGCGTACGGATCGGCGCCGGGGGCGGCGAGGAGGGTCGCCTCCCCGCCGAGCGGGACGGCGGGGCCGACCGTCCGCATGGTCTGGGGGCGCGGCCATACGGGGGGCAGCGCGCCGGCGCCCTCGGGATCCGTGGCGGTACGCGTGGGAAGGACGGGATCACCGGGTGCGGCGACCGCGCCCTGCGCTCCACCGAGGAGACTGCCGATCACCGCGACGGCGACGGCGGTAGCCGTACGCCTCTTCTGCGCGAGCCGCACGCTGTCTCCCCTCGCTCCCGAATGTAACCGTTCGGTTGCGAAGCCCACCACCCGGCGTCCAAGGTGTCAATGTGTGGGGCCGATCTGCCCCTTTCGCCCGGGCGGTGGAGCGCCCGGGATGATCGTCACACCGGGAACCACATGTGACTCGGAACACGTTGACTGATCGTGAATGCCTGCGGTGGGTCCCACTGGGTAGGGGCTCCGCTGACCGCTACCGTCAGTACCGTCTGTTGGGAGTGACCGTCATGGCCGCATCCGCTCATCTGCTGCTCTCCGCCCTGACCACCCCGGTCCCCGGGGCCGACCAGGTCCCGGCCCCCCGATCGTCGACCACTCGTACCCGGCCCACGCTCGGTAAACCCTCGGGCTTCGGCCCCTTCCTCGTCGGGTCGCCGGCGCATCAGGGGGCGGTCGGCCCCCTGACCAGTGAGCCGCCGCTCCCCGACGCGGCTCCACTCACCAGCGAACCTCCGCTCGCCGACACCGCTCCGTTGACCAGCGAGCCGACCGCCGCCGGATTCGCCGGTGGCTCTCAGTCCCCAGGAGTCTGAAGGAGTCCCCATGGGCGTTGCCCGGCTCGCCGCGCTGTATGGAGTCGCCACCGAGCACGGGCCGTCCGGCGGGGCGCGAGTGCCCGTGCCCGAGGCGACCGTCGTCGCGGTCCTCGCCGCGCTCGGGGTGGACGCGGCCGACCCCTCGGCCGTCCGGCGCGCGCTGGACCGCGCGGAGTCCGCGGCGGCGCGGCTGCTGCCCCCGACGGTGATCCTCTGGCGCGACGCCCCGGACGAACCCCATGACACCGCCGTCCCGGACGAATCCCACGGCACCGCCGCCCACCACGAACCTCATGGCGCCGCCCCGCATAAGGCCCACGACACCGCCGGCCCGTGCGAACCCCACGCCGCCGCCCCGCATAAGGCCCACGGCACCTCCGCACCGCCGCCCCCTGGCGGACCGTCCGGGATCCCGGCCGCGCCGAGCTCCGTGCCACCGACCGTGCCTTCGACCGATCGGCCGGCCGGGCTCCCGGCCGCGCTGGACGGGCTGCCCCCGGGGACGGTGGTGCGGATCGCCCTGGAGGGCGGCGGCGAGACACAGAGCTGGGGCCGACTGCCGCACGGGGTCCACCGGTTGACGGCCCGCGCTCCCGACGGCCGCACCGACCGGGGATTCCTCATCGTCGCGCCCGGCCGTGCCCCGCAGCCGCCCGGCCGCTCCCACGGCTTCCTCGTCCAGCTCTACTCCCTTCTCTCCACCCGCTCCTGGGGCATGGGCGACCTCGGCGATCTAGCCGAGTTGGCGACCTGGTCCGGGCGTTCGCTCGGGACCGGATTCCTCCAGGTCAACCCCCTGCACGCGGCCGTACCCGGCGCGCCCGGCGGTGGCACCGACCCCTCCCCGTACCGCCCCTCATCGCGTCGCTTCCCCGATCCCGTCCATCTGCGCGTCGAGTCGATCCCGGAGTACGCGTACGTCACCGGCGCGGACCGGGAGCGGCTCGCGGAGCTGCGGGAGCGGGCCGCCGAGCTGCGCGCGGCCGTGCTGGAGGAGGGGGTGCTGATCGACCGGGACGCCGTGTGGGCGCTGAAGCGCGAGGCCCTGGAGCTGGTGCTCCGGGTGCCGCTCGGCCCCGGCCGCGCCGCCGCCTACCGTGATTTCCTCGCCGAGCAGGGCCGCGCGCTGGCGGACCACGCCACCTGGTGCGCCCTCGCCGAGGTGCACGGCCCCGACCACCACACCTGGCCCCCGGAGCTACGGGACCCGCGCTCGGACGCCACCGCCCGCGCCCGGCGGGCGCTGCCGGACCGGATCGACTTCCACACCCGGACCGCCTGGCTCACCGACGGCCAACTGGCCCGCGCCGGGCGGGCGGCGCGCGAAGCGGGAATGGCCGTCGGCATCGTCCACGACCTGGCGGTCGGGGTCCACCCCGGCGGTGCCGACGCCTGGGCGCAGGGTGAGGTCTTCGCCTCCGGAATGTCGATCGGCGCGCCCCCGGACGCCTTCAACGCGCACGGCCAGGACTGGGGCCTGCCGCCCTGGCGCCCCGATGCCCTCGCGGCCAGCGGATACGCCCCGTACCGCGAACTCCTGCGCGGTCTGCTGCGGCATGCGGGCGCGCTGCGGATCGACCACGTCATGGGCCTGTTCCGGCTCTGGTGGGTCCCCGAGGGTCGCCCGCCCACCGAAGGCACCTATGTGCGGTACGACGCCGATGCGATGCTCGCCGTCCTCGTCCTGGAGGCCCACCGGGCGGGCGCGATCGTCATAGGGGAGGACCTCGGCACGGTCGAACCAGGGGTGCGCGAGGCCCTGCGGCGCCGGGGCGTGCTCGGCACCTCCGTCCTCTGGTTCGAGCGCGACTGGGCGGGCACCGGCCGGCCGCTGCCGCCGGAGGCGTGGCGCGAGGGCTGTGTGGCGACCGCGACCACCCACGATCTGCCGCCCACCGCCGCCCGGCTGACCGGGGAACACGTGGAACTACGCCACCGCCTGGGGTTGCTGACCCGCCCGCTCGCCGAGGAGCGCGCCCGGGAGCGGGCCGATGTCCGGGAGTGGTTGCTGCTACTTCAGGGCCTCGGGCTGCTGGAGGGGAGCCAGGAGGGAGAAGGGGAGGGGCCGGGTGACGAGGAGGAGCGGATCAGGGCGGCCCACCGCTTTCTGTTGCGGACGCCCGCCCGGCTGGTCGGCGTCTGGCTGCCGGACGCGGTGGGGGACCGCCGTCCGCAGAATCTGCCCGGCACCTGGGACCAGTATCCGAACTGGCGACTGCCGATCGCCGACGCCGGTGCCCGTCCGCTGACCCTGGAAGAGCTGACGGCCTCTCCCCGGCTGCACGCACTGATGGAGGTCTTCATCTCCGGCGCTCCCGCGGGCGCCCGGCCGTGAGCCGGCGGGGGGGGGCCGGCACCCGGGGAGACCCCCGTACGGCACCCCGGGCGCGCGGTCGGATCGACCGTTCGCTACGTTGGGGACCGTGGACAAGAAGAACACTTTGCGCGCCGGCACCGTCGCGGCCGGTACGACGCTCATGATGCTGCTCCTGTCGTCGCCCGCGCTCGCCCTGACGCGTGACGACGGCGACGACCCGGGCCAGGGCCTGAGCGTGGCCGAGACGCTCGGTCTCTTTGTAGCGGCGCCGCTGGGCATCTTCGTGCTCATCGCGGGCCTGGTGATGGTCCTCGACAAGTCGACGGACCGGCAGCAGCAGAGCTGACGGGCCGCGCCTGACGTTTCTCAGGGCGCTCCGGGGGTGCGACACCCCCGGAGCGCCCTTGTCATGCCCGGACCCCGGTCCGGGATCTCAGTCCCGGCCCGCGGGGTTGAGCGGGTGCCTAAGGGCTGAGGGGCGCCTTGGCCATGCTCGACGGCGCGGGCCTGGGCGCAGGCCTGGCCCGCGCTGGAGCCCGAGCCTGGCCCGCATTGGAGCCCGAGCCTGGCCCGCGCTGGAGCCCGAGCCTGGCCCGCGCTGGAGCCCGAGCCTGGCCCGCGCTGGAGCCCGAGCCTGGCCCGCGCTGGAGCCCGAGCCTGGCCCGCATTGGAGCCCGAGCCTGGCCCGCACCCGGAGCCCGAGCCCGGCCCGCACCCGGAGCCCGAGCGCCGCACTGATGGAGCCGGGATCGGGCCGTGTCGCCGGCCGGGCGCGGGTCTCACCGGTGGAGCGGTGCCCGGTGCCCTGACGCGCCCCGTTCGGACGGGCTCATTCGTGCGCCGCGAGCAGCGTCCGCAGCAGGTCGGCCAGTTGCTCCGCGCCCGTCTCGTCCAGCGCCGCGTCGAAGATCTGGTGCTGGAGCGATAGACCGGCCGTCACCGCCCCGTCCACCAGCTCCCGCCCGTGCTCGCTGAGGGTGACGCGGAGCCCGCGCCGGTCGTGCGGATCGGGGCTGCGGCTGAGCAGCCCCGCCTTCTCCAGCTTGTCGAGCCGCCCGGTCATGCCGCCGGTGGTCAGCATCAGCGTCGCCGACAGTTCGCGCGGTGACAGGGTGTACGGCTCTCCCGAGCGCCGCAGCGTCCCCAGGACGTCGAACTCCCCGCGTGACAGCCCGAAGCGGCGGTACTCCTTCTCGACCCCGTCGCCCATGGCACGGGCGATCCGGTAGATGCGGCCGTAGACGGCCATCGGGCCGGTGTCGAGATCGGGCCGGACCGCCGCCCACTGGTCGATGATCGCGTCCACCGCGTCGGGGGAACCCTGGGAAGTCATAACGGTCAGTATCCGTGGGTAGCAGATTGTTCGCAAGTAAGCTGCTTACAGGTGAGTAGCTTAGGAGTAAGCTACTTTCTATGAATCGCGCAGCCATCGTTGCTCTGACCGCGCTGGCCCCCGTCTCCTGGGGTTCCACCTATGCGGTCACCACGGAGTTCCTTCCGGCCGACAGACCCCTGTTCACCGGGCTGATGAGAGCCCTGCCCGCAGGGCTGTTGATCCTCGCGGCCACCCGAGTGCTGCCCCGGGGCGCCTGGTGGTGGAAGGCGGGCGTGCTCGGCGCGCTCAACATCGGCGCGTTCTTCCCGCTGCTCTTCCTCGCCGCCTACCGGCTGCCCGGCGGGGTCGCCGCCGTCGTCGGCTCGGTCGGCCCGCTCTTCGTCGCCGGGCTCGCCGCGCTGCTGCTGAGCGAACGGCCGACCACCCGCACCCTGCTCAGCGCGATCGTGGCGGCCTTCGGGGTCAGCCTGGTGGTCCTGCGGGCCGGGGCGGCGCTGGACCTCGTCGGTGTGCTCGCCGGTCTGGCCTCATCCGCCTCGATGTCGGCGGGCGTCGTCCTCACCAAGCGCTGGGGCCGCCCTGCGGGCGTCGGCCCGCTGGTGATGACCGGCTGGCAGCTCACGGCCGGCGGGCTGTTGATCGCCCCCGTCGCCCTCCTCGTCGAGGGCGCGCCCCCGCGCTCGACGGCACCAACATCGCCGGCTATCTCTATCTCGCGCTCGTCAACACGGCGATCGCCTACTGGCTCTGGTTCCGTGGCATAGAGCGGCTCACCGCCACCTCCGCCACCCTCCTCGGCCCGCTGTCACCGATCACGGCGGCGGTCATCGGCTGGGCCGCGCTGGGTGAGGCACTCAGCCCCGTACAACTCGTGGGAATGGCCCTGGCGTTCGCGGCGACCCTGGCCGGACAGCTCAAGACCCACCGACGCCCGGCCCCGGAGAAGGCGGCGGCGCATGCGGGGACGGTCCATGCGGGGACGGTCCATGCGGGGACGGCGCATGAGGAGACCGCGGGGCCGCCGATGCCGGAGGCGCCGTACGGGAAGACCGCCGGAGCCACCGGCGCTCGGGCGCCCCTGAGGCACGCGGGCTCAGCAGGATCCGGAAGGGAGGCCCAGTAGCGTCGTCCGCCCCCGGCCCGGGCCTAGGGCGCCTCGGCCGCCACCGCCAGGGACTGGAGGTACCGCATAAGTGCCATCAGGACATCCCGGCTGGAACCCCGCATCCGCGCGTCGCACTCCATGATCGGCACCGCGGCGGGCAGGTCGAGCGCCGCCCGGATCTCGTCGACCGGATACGGCGGTGCGTCCGGGAAGGAGTTGACGGCCACCACGAACGGCATCCGCCGCTCCTCCAACCGTCCGATGACGTCGAAGCTGACCTCCAGTCGGCGGGTGTCCACCAGGACGACCGCGCCGAGGGCGCCTTCGAACAGCCCCCGCCACAGGAACCAGAACCGCTGCTGCCCCGGGGTGCCGAACAGATACAGCACCAGTTCCTCATTGATGCTGATCCGGCCGAAGTCCATGGCGACGGTCGTGGCGGTCTTCCGCTCCAGGCCCTGGGTGTCGTCGACGCCGACGCCGGCCTGGGTCATCGTCTCCTCGGTGGTCAGCGGCCTGATCTCGCTCACCGAGCCCACCAGGGTCGTCTTGCCCACGCCGAACCCGCCCACGATGACCACTTTGACGGCGGCGGTGGCCGTCTCCGGCAGCATGTCCTCGCTGCGCGGCCCCAGGGCCGGCTCAGAGCTTCTGGAGTCCATCGATTACTGCCTCAATCAATGCGAGGTCGGGGAGGAGAGCGGGCTGGACCGGCGCGCGGGCCACTACCTGCTTCTTGGTCAGCAGATCGCCGAGAAGCACGGTGACGACGCTCACCGGAAGGCTCAGATAGGCGGAGATCTCGGCCACCGAGAGCGGCGACCGACAGAGCCGGATGATGGAGGAGTGCTCCGGCTGCATCCCGTGCCGGGGGCCCGACCTGGCCACGATCAGCGTGACCAGGTCGAGGTCGGCCGGCCCGGATGAGCCGCTGCGCCCGCCCGTGATGACATACAGACGCTCGGGGCTGCCGTCCTCCCAGCCCCCCGCGTTGCTCACGCGGTCTGCCTGCCCTGCCTCGGCGGACTGCTGAGGTGCTCTCCGATCCTCAGCACGAGGTCGCGCATGCGCTGTCCCATCAGCCCGGCGTCGACGCCCTCGTCGGCGAGGACCGCGAGGAACGCCCCCGAGCCGGCCGCCATCAGATAGAAGAAGCCGCCGGTCATCTCGATGACGACGAGCTGCATCCGGCCGTCGCTGCCGGGGAGTTCGGAGGCGACGGCCCCCGCCAGGCTCTGGAGCCCGGCGCAGGCGGCGGCCAGCCGGTCGGCGGTGTCCGTGTCCGCCCCGTGCTGGGCCATCCGTAGCCCGTCCGCCGACAGCACGATCACATGTCTGGTCTGCGGGACGCCTTCGGCCAGGTCCTTGAGCATCCAGTCCATGTCGGTCTGGTTGGACCGCTGCTGAATCATGGCTGTGTACTCCCCTTGTTCGTCTGGGTTGGCTCACCGGCCAGGCCGTTCTGGAACGCCGTGAGCCACATACCGGGCTGCACCGCGGGCGCGGCCTCCGGCTCGGGCCCGGCGGCGGCAGCGGGCGCTGCGGTGACGGGGCTCCTGCGGCGCCGCTGGGGCAGTCCGGTCGGCGTCCGTTCGGTGACGACCGGTATCTCGTCGTCCGTCATCAGCTCCGGCACGGTCGGGCCGGCCGTGCCGGTCGGGCCCGCGGGGCTGATGGGTTCGGGGTGGCTGATCGGGCCCGTGGGGCCGGTGATCGGTCGGGGCGACGGCTGCTGGGTGGTCGGATCGCCGGGGCGGGGCCCGGAGGACGTTCCGATGCCGTGCGCCAGGCCGGTCGCGGAGGCGACGGTGGTGATCAGATCCTTGGGCACCACGACCACGGCACGCACACCGCCGTACGCCGATGGGCGCAGCGAGACCGTGAATCCGTACGCCTGCGCCAGCCGCCCGACCACGGCGAGGCCGAGGCGGGGCGATTCGCCCAGGTCGTTGACGTCGATGCCCTGCTGCGCCGCGCGGAGCATCCGCGCGGCCCGCGCGCGGGCCTCCTCGCTCATGCTCACTCCGCCGTCCTCGACCTCCACGGCGATACCGGAGTTCACCTCACCGGCGGTGAGATGGACCTTCGTCCGGGGCGGCGAGTAGCGGGTGGCGTTGTCGAGCAGTTCGGCCAGTGCGTGGATCAGCGGCTCGACGGCGGTGCCGACGACGGCGACCTCGGAGACCGAGTGCAGCTCCACCCGCTGGTAGTCGATGATCCGCGACATCGCGCCGCGCAGCACGCTGTAGAGGGGGACGGCCTTGCTCCACTGGCGGCCGGGCCGCGCGCCGCCGAGCACGGCGATGGAGTCGGCGAGCCGGCCGATCAGCGCGGTGCCGTGGTCGATGCGGAGCAGATCGCCGAAGACCTCGGGGTTGTTGCCGTGCCGGTCCTCCATCTCCCGCAGTTCCTGCGCCTGCTGGTGCACGATGGCCTGCACCCGGCGGGCGATGTTCACGAAGGCGCGCTGCGCGGACTCGCGGAGGTCCTCCTCCGCGACGACGGCGTCGAGTACGGAGCCGAGGACGGCCTGGTGCTCGGCGGGGACGTCCAGCGATTCGAGGACGTCCTCGCGGATCTCGCCCGCCCGGAGTCGCTCCACCACCTGCGGGAGCAGTTCGCCCGCCAGCCGCGCGGTCTCGGCCCGCTGACGAGCCAGCTCGGCCTCGCGCACGGTGAGCCGGGCGCCCAGCAGCTCGACCTGCCGGCCGCGCCGCCCGGCCTCGTAACTGGCGACGGCGACCGCGAGGACGGCGGTCACTCCGATCCAGATCACGGACGTACGGGCCGACGCGGAGACCTGCACCGCGGCCATCACGGCGGGAACGGAGGTGATGACGACGGGTACGAGCCAGGTGAGGGCGACCGCCCTCCGCGCACTTCCGGTCGACGCACTTCCGGTCGACGTTTCCTGTCGAACCATCAGCACCCTCAACCTTCAAGCCATGGAAACGGAAATGATCATATGACGACAGTCGGGGAGCATATCCGTTTCCCGCCAAGGGACCTGATGACGGGTCATGGAGCTGCCGCGATGTTGATGCCGATGGAGGCAGAGATGCCCAGGTGGCGGGGGTCGGGGACGGAAGAAACGATTTTCGGCCAAGTTAGAAGCGGTGTCAGCCGGTGCGGGTGATGAAACCGGTGGAGGCAGACGGAAGCCCCGAGTGGTTTCCGGTAGGAACTCCTACCGGAAACCACCCGGGGCGAGAGGGAAGCGGGTCGGATCCGGTCGCCCGGACCGGTCCCTAGGAGGCCGCGGCCGAGTCCGCCGCCTGCGCCCGCAGTGCGCGCTCGACGCCCGACCGCGACTCCGAGACCAGCCGCCGCAGCGCCGCGCTCGGCTCCGCCGACGCCAGCCAGGCGTCGGTCGCCTCCAGCGTCGCCCGCGAGACCTGGAACGACGGATAGAGACCGATCACGATCTGCTGCGCCATCTCCGGGCTGCGGGACTCCCACACACCCTTGACCGCCGCGAAGTACTTTGCGGCGTACGGGGCGAGCAGCTCGCGCTGATCGGTCTGGACGAATCCGCCGATCACCGCCTCCTGCTGGGCGTTGGGCAGGCTGTCGCCCGCCATGACCAACTCCCAGACCTCCGCCTTGGCCTCCTCGGTCGGCCGGGCGGCCCGCGCGGAGTCGGCGTGCCGCTCGCCCGCCGCCGTCCGGTCCCGCTCGTACTCCGCCGCGATGCCGTCCTCGTCCAGCACCCCGGTCGCTGCCAGCCGCTCCACGAACGCCCAGCGCAGCTCGGTGTCGACCGCGAGCCCCTCGATCGTCCTGGTGCCGTCCAGCAGCGCCTGGAGCAGATCGAGCTGCTGCGGGGTACGGGCGGTCGCCGCGAAGGCGCGCGCCCAGGCGAGCTGGTGGTCGCTGCCCGGCGCGGCGGAGCGCAGGTGCGCGAGGGTCGCGTCGGTCCACTGGGTGAGCCCGGCCTCGCGCCACTCCGGTGCCGCGTACAGGTCGATCGCCGTCTTCACCTGCCGGTGCAGCGACTGCACCACGCCGATGTCCGACTCCTTGCCGATGCCGGAGAGGACCAGCGCCAGGTAGTCGCGGGTCGCCAGCTCGCCGTCGCGGGTCATGTCCCAGGCGGAGGCCCAGCACAGGGCGCGCGGCAGGGACTCGGTGAAGTCGCCGAGGTGTTCGGTGACGACCCGCAGCGATTCCTCGTCCAGCCGGACCTTCGCGTACGACAGGTCGTCGTCGTTGAGGAGGAACACCGCCGGACGGCGGGTGCCACTCGGGAACGGCACGTCGGTGAGTTCGCCGTCGACGTCCAGCTCGATCCGGTTGGTCCGGACGAGCTTGCCACGCTCGTCCAGGTCGTAGCAGCCGATCGCGATCCGGTGGGGTCGCAGCGTCGACTTCCCGGTGGCCCCCGCGGGCAGCGCGGGCGCCTCCTGCCGTACCGCGAAGGAGGTCACGTACCCCTCGGCGGAGACCTCGACCTCGGGCCGCAGCACATTGATGCCGGCGGTCTGGAGCCACTTCTCCGACCACGTGGTCAGATCGCGCCCGGAGGTCTTCTCCAGCGCGCCGAGGAGATCGGTCAGCCGGGTGTTGCCGAAGGCGTGCGCCTTGAAATACGCCTGGACGCCCTTGAAGAACGCCTCCTCGCCGACGTACGCCACGAGCTGCTTCAGGACGGATGCGCCCTTGGCGTAGGTGATGCCGTCGAAGTTGACCAGGACATCGTCGATGTCCCGGATCTCGGCCATGATCGGGTGCGTGGAGGGGAGCTGGTCCTGCCGGTACGCCCAGGTCTTCATGGAGTTCGCGAACGTCGTCCACGAGTGCGGCCAGCGCGAGCCGGGCGCGGCGGACTGGCAGGCGATCGAGGTGTAGGTGGCGAACGACTCGTTCAGCCAGAGGTCGTTCCACCACTCCATGGTGACGAGGTCGCCGAACCACATGTGGGCCAGCTCGTGCAGAATCGTCTCCGCCCGGACCTCGTACGCCGCGTCCGTCACCTTCGAACGGAAGACGTACTGGTCCCGGATGGTCACCGCGCCCGCGTTCTCCATCGCGCCCGCGTTGAACTCGGGGACGAAGAGCTGGTCGTACTTGGCGAACGGGTAGTCGTAGTCGAACTTCTCCTGGAACCAGTCGAAGCCCTGCCGGGTGACCTCGAAGATCGCGTCGGAGTCCAGGTACTGGGCGAGCGAGGGCCGGCAGTAGATGCCGAGCGGGACGGTCTGGCCGTCCTTCTCGTACGAGCTGTGGACCGCGTGGTACGGGCCGGTGATCAGCGCCGTGATGTACGTGGAGATCCGGGGCGTCGGCTCGAAGCGCCAGACCCGGTCCTCGGGCTCGGGCGTCGGCGAGTTGGAGATCACCGTCCAGCCCTCCGGAGCCGTCACGGTGAACTGGAAGGTGGCCTTCAGGTCGGGCTGCTCGAAGTTGGCGAAGACCCGGCGCGCGTCCGGCACCTCGAACTGGGTGTAGAGGTACGCCTGCTGGTCGACCGGGTCGACGAAGCGGTGCAGACCCTCACCGGTGTTCGTGTACGAGCAGTCCGCCACGACCGTCAGCTCGTTCGGCCCCTCGTGGAGATGGGCCAGGGCGATCCGCGAGTCGCGGAAGACCGCCGCGACGTCGAGCGACTTGCCGTTCAGCACGACCTCGTGGACGGCCGGGGCGACCAGGTCGATAAAGGTCTCCGCGCCCGCCTCGGCGGAGTCGAAGCGCACGGTGGTCACTGACCGGTAGTCGCCTCCCTCCTGCGCCCCACTGAGATCGAGATCGATCTCATATGAGTGAGTGGTGAGCAGTCGCGCCCGCTCCTGGGCCTCTTCGCGGGTCAGATTCGTGCCAGGCACGCGGCATCTCCTCGTTTTCGTGACGTTTTCCGTCATCTTTCCACGCGCCGGGCGGGAGCCGCGCTGGAGTATTCGCGCGCCGGTCACAGAAGCGCGATGTCCGGTTTCCGCCAGCGGTCGGGGGCGTCCAGCGGCACGCTGGGCCGATGACCACCACCACCGTGAAGTACCGGCCCCGACCCATCGACCCCGGCACCCTGGAGCGGCTGCGCGCGCTGGACGACGCCGGTCGTCCGAGCGTCCCGAGCACCGACCCGGAGGGGGGCGCGCCGCTGCGCTGCTGTCTGCGGAGAAGCCGGGCGGGGGAGTCGATCGCCCTGGTCTCGTACGCTCCGCTGCGTCGCTGGGCGGCCGGGCGCGGGGTCGATCCCGGCGCCTATGACGAGCAGGGACCGGTCTTCATCCATGCGACGGAGTGCGGCGGTCCTGAGCCGGTGGCCGACTATCCGTTCGCCCGGCCGGGTGTGCTGCGGACCCTGCGCCGTTACGGTGCGGACGGGCGGATCCTGGGTGGCCGGCTGCTGGAGCTGCCGGAGGGGGCGGCCGGGGAGGGGGTCGGGGAGGCGTTCGACGCGGCGCTGGACGAGGCGTTCGCGGCGCCGGAGGTGATGCAGGTGCATGTACGGGCGGTGGAGTACGGCTGCTTCCTCTTCGAGGTGCGGCGGCCCTGACGGAGCCGGGGGTCGCGCTGGCGGAGCATGGTGCCGCGGTGCTGACCGAGCCGGAGGTGTGGCGCTGCCGGAGCATGGTGCCGCGCTGCTGACGGAGTCGGGGTCGCGCTGGCGGAGCATGGTGCCGCGGTGCTGACCGAGCCGGAGGTGTGGCGCTGCCGGAGCGGGAATCGGTCGCCCCACCGGCCACCGGCCACCGGCCACGGCAGCCGGGCCCCCCGCCCGCGGCGGGCCCGTCACGGCCGGGGCGCGGGGGAGAGTTTGGGCCCGCGCCGATGGGGTGGCTGGCGGGCCGAGGCCGTCGCCCGGGAGCCGCACGACGGACAGACCCGCCGGGTGACCTCGATCAGCCGCATACCGCTGTCGTAATGGAATACGTCCGTCACCGAGCCCTCGCAATGCGGTGCCGCGCAGGCGGTGCTCGCGTATATCGCCGTCAGCGCCGGACCCGACAGTGTCGAGAAGTCGCAGAACAGACAGGGAAAGGTGTGCAGCCCTTCCTCGTTCGCCACGTAGGCGACGGCTTCGGGACGTTTGCAGCGGGGGCAGATCCAGGCCATGTCGAACCAGTCAGTCATATGTCGGAGGCCCGATTATGCGGCTGTGATCATGGCTGGCGGGGGTGGTGCGGGGGCATTCACCCGTTAGGAGGCCCGGAATGAGGGAATGGTGTTCGGTCATGTCCGGTGATCGGTATCGGATCCCTCACGGGAAGGAATGGAAAGATCATCGTTCCTGATGAGGGAAGGTAATTCGGGTATCCCGAATATTCGCCGGACCGGTATTACGAGCCGAATGCGCTCGAAGCGATTCAGTGGAATGCGAGGGCCCCTGGTGGTGTGCGACCGCACACCACCAGGGGCCCTCGTCACGCTGTCGGCCCTCGCGGGCCGTGGCTCAGCCCCGCAGCTCCGCCGCGACCAGCTCGGCGATCTGGATCGTGTTCAGCGCCGCGCCCTTGCGCAGGTTGTCATTGGAGAGGAACAGCGCCAGCCCGTGCTCCACCGTCTCGTCCACCCGGATGCGGCCCACGTAGGACGCGTCCCGGCCGGCCGCCTGGAGCGGAGTCGGGATCTCGGAGAGTTCCACGCCGGGCGCATCGGCCAGCAGCTCGTACGCGCGCTCCACGCTCAGCGGGCGCTCGAAGGAGGCGTTCACCTGGACCGAGTGCCCCGAGAAGACCGGCACCCGGACACAGGTGCCGGAGACCTTCAGCTCCGGAAGCTCCAGGATCTTGCGGGACTCATTGCGCAGCTTCTGCTCCTCGTCGGTCTCGAAGGAGCCGTCGTCCACCAGATTGCCCGCGAGCGGCACCACGTTGAACGCGATGGGGCGCTGGTAGACGCCCGGCTCGGGGAAGGTCACGGCCTCGCCGTCGTGGGTCAGCTCCGCCGCGTGCTCGAACGTCTTCCGCACCTGGCCGTCCAGCTCGGCGACGCCGGCCAGGCCGGAGCCGGAGACCGCCTGGTAGGTGGTGGCGACCAGGGAGGTCAGCCCGGCCTGCACGGCCAGCGGCTTCAGTACCGGCATCGCCGCCATCGTGGTGCAGTTGGGGTTGGCGATGATGCCCTTGGGGCGGTCCTTGATCGCGTGCGGGTTGACCTCGGAGACCACCAGCGGCACCTGCGGGTCGAGCCGCCAGGCCGAGGAGTTGTCGATCACGACGGCGCCCTGTGCGGCGACCTTCTCCGCCAGCGCCCGCGAGGTCGCGCCGCCCGCCGAGAAGAGCACGATGTCCAGGCCGGAGTAGTCGGCCGTGGCCGCGTCCTCGACCGTGATCTCCTGGCCCTCCCACTCGATGGTGGAACCGGCCGAGCGGGCCGAGGCCAGCAGCCGCAGCTCCTCGACCGGGAACTTCCGCTCGGCGAGGATTCCGCGCATGACTGTGCCGACCTGACCGGTCGCCCCGACGATTCCGACCCTCACGGAAGTCTCCTTTATGCCTGTTCGTACTGATTTTACTGACCTGGGTACGGCTCCATGATGCGTATGTCCCCGGCCAGGTTGTCCAGTCCATTGTCCGCTTCGTGGACAGTGTGACGTAGCCCATGATTCCGGTGTCCCGAGTTGACCACCGGGGGGCAGACGAAAGGGGTGGGCGCCCCCAGCGGGACACCCACCCCTCACTACTGCGGTGTTACGGGGTGACCTTCTCGATCACCACGCTGCCCGCGCCGGCGGAGGTGCCGCGCGAGTTCACCAGCTTGACCTCGCCGAAGAACTGACGTCCTTCGGGAGCCGCACCGGCCACCACGACCTCCGCGCTGACCTGCGCGGAGCCGCCGTTCTCCAGCTGTACCGGCTTGCTGGAGTCGACCTTCAGCTCACCGAGCGAAGGCGTGAAGAACACATCGCGGTAGTCGAAGGCGGTCGTCCCGGCCGGGACGGAGTAGCCGTCGACCACGATGGTGTACGTACCGGCGGGGGGCTTGAGGAGGGTGACCGCCTCTTCCGAGTCGCCGTCCGCCGAGGACCCGACCTGGGTCGCCCCGCGGAAGACCGCGAGGTCCAGGTCGGCCGAGGCGTCGGAGACCGCGCCGATGGCGACGTCGAGGCGCTCGACGCCCGCACCGATGGTGACGGTCGTCTCCTGCGACTCACCGTGCTTGATCGTCGGCCGGTCGACCTTCGCCGAGCCCAGCGATCCGCCCGCCAGCTTGCCGTCGATGGCGGCGAAGCGGTTGGTGACGGTCCAGTTGACGGCGGCCGGAGTACCGACCTGCGCCTCCGGGAGCGTCTGGACGGCCGGGGAGAAGTCGGCGCCCAACAGCGTCACATCGAGCTCGTACGGGTTGTCCAGCAGCGGCGACGTACGCCGCGACTCGACCTCGATCTCCCAGACGCCCGGCTGCGGGTTCGCGTACGAGCGCAGGTCCGGCCGGCAGGTGTTCGAGGGGCTGGTGTAGTTCGGGTAGCAGTAGATGGTCGCGCTGTCCTCCATCTGCACCCCGTACGGGTGGATGCTGATGAAGCGCGTCTGGCTGCCCGCGGCGAGGCCACCGAGGGCGACCTCAAGGGTCTTCGCGCCGCGCGGCACCGTGATGAAGTACGACTTGTGGCTGTTGCGCTGCACCGACTCGTCGGCCGAGAAGGTGTGCGAGGGCGCCGCCAGCGGCGTGGACACCACGACGGTCGACAGGATCTGCTTGTCGACACCCTCCGTGCGCGGGTCGTCCGCCTGGAGGATCGCGCTGTGCACGCCGGCCGTCTTCGGCCGGGCCTGGACGGTGACGGTGACCGGCTGGTTCAGCGGCAGCCGCACGCGGTCGCCGTTCAGCAGCCGGAAGGTGCTGCCGTCGTTGTACTTCCACTCCAGGTTGTGCCAGAGCGCGCCCTTGGGACCGGTGGTCCGGGTGATGGTGACGTCGTACGTCCGCGACTTGCCGGCCTGGAGGCCGCCCTCGCGGTCGTAGATGCCGGTGCCGAAGCCCGGCGTCTTCAGCGCCTCGTCGATCGCGGTGTCGACGGGGGCCTTGACGCTGTACTCGTGCGCCGTGGCGCCGTTGCGGATGGAGTCCCAGGCGTCCACGACATCGATCAGACCGGAGCCCTGCTCATGCGCCTTCACACCGGAGATCTTGTTCGCGGTGCTGGTGAGGGCGGTGCGCAGCTTCGCCGGGGTCAGCTCGATCCCGCGCTGGGCCGCCGCCGACAGCAGCAGGGCGCTCGCGCCCGTCGCCTGCGGCGAGGACATCGAGGTGCCCTGCATCATCGAGTAGCCCGGGGGCAACTGGTAGCCGGACTCGGCGACCGGGCCACCGGCGGACCAGGTCTGCGTGGTGTTGATCGCCGCGCCGGGCGCGGTGATGGTGGGCGTGAAGCCACCGTCCTCGCGCGGGCCGCGGGAGGAGAACGGCAGCATGGCGTTCTTCTTGGTGACGCCGGAGCCGTAGTTGGCGGCCCAGGTCTCCTTGGTGATCGACGCGCCGACCGAGATCGCCTTGTCGGCGACGGCCGGGTCGCTGATCGTGTTGGTGCCGGGGCCGTCGTTGCCGGCCGAGATCAGTAGCTGGACGCCGTAGAGCTCGATCAGCCGGTTGTACATCTCCGCGCGGGCGTTGTTGCCGTCGTTGAGCGCCGGCAGACCGCCGATGGAGATGTTGACGATGTCCACGCCGCGGTCGATGACCAGATCGGCCAGACCCTCGCTGAGCGCGATGTTGGTGCAGCCACCGGTCCAGGTGCAGGCGCGCGACGAGACGAGCTTGGCGCCGGGGGCGGCGCCGTTCATCTTGCCGCCGAAGAGGCCGTTGGCGGCGGTGATACCAGCGACGTGTGAACCGTGCGAACCCTCGATGACACCGATGTTCACATAGTCGGCGGTCGCGCCGGCCGCGTTGTAGACGACGTCCTCGCGGACCTCGATCGTGAACGGGATGCGCTCGGCGACCGGGGTGGCCGGGTTGTCCTTGCCGAAGTAGCCGACCTGGAAGCCGTTCTTGTACGCCTTCATCACCTTGTCGTTGGTGAAGTCGGCGTCGTTGTTCAGGTCGACCCGTACGGTCCGGGTCGTCGGGTCGTAGAGCAGCGCCCACACATCGGTGGTGTCGCCGTCCCGGTTGAGGTCACCGGCCATATCGCCACCGATGGTGGCGGACTCGGCGAAGAGGTTGAACTTGTAGGCGCCGCGCGGGGCGGTGTACGCGCGGTTGTTGACGTTGAACGCCGGACCGGCGACATCGAGACGCATCTGGCGCCAAGTGCCGTCGCGGTCGGCGACCGGGTCGGTCGCGGTGACCCAGTCGACGATCTTGCGCTCACCGGTGGTGGTCTTCTGGAGCGCCGGGTGGGAGACGTCCACGCCGGAGTCCAGGATGCCGATGGTCACGCCCCGGCCGTCGTACTTGGGGTTCTGCTTCACGAAGTCGACCGCGCCCGTCTCGAAGGACGGGTTGTACGGGTTCTTCGCGGGGGTGCTCTGGTCGGGCGCCGGGTAGGCGGTGGCCTGCTTGCCCGCCTTGCGCGCGACCGGGGAGCGGTCCCCACCCGGGGTCGGGTCGGGGAGCTTGATCTCGTGCTTGAGGTCGATGCCCCGAACACTGGAGAGCTTGGCGGCGGCCTTGAGGGCGGCCTCCGCCTTGGCCGTGGGGACCGTGGCCCGCACATAGCCGAGCTTGTCGTACTTCTTGCCGACCACGGCGCCGTCGACGGCGTCGAGCTGGCCGGACACCTGCTCGGTCGCACCGGGTGTGGTGGCGACCATGAAGGTGACGGACTTCTCGCCCTTGGCCTCCGCCTCGGCGAGCAGCGCCTCGTCGGCCGCGCCGATCTTCTCGGAGGCGGTGGCCGCCTTGACGCCGGCGCTGTTGGCCGGATCGTCGGCGGGGGCGGTGGCGAACGCGGGTACGGCGGCCGTGGCCACCAGCGCGGTCACCATGGAGGCCGCGGCCGCGATACGGGCCACGCGTCTGTGCCCTGGCACGGAGCGCCCGGATATGGAGCTCTGGGAATCGGGGGTCATCAGCATCCCTGGTTGTGAAAGAGACGTTTCCCTGGTGGAGAGTCAGTCCGGATTTCGGTGCCGGATGACCGCTCAGCCTTTCGTACGGGTGCAGTTTTGTGGAGGGTTGACGGAGGTGTGATGTGGCCATGGCAGAAATCCGCCACCGCGCACAGTGCGCCACAGAGGACAAACAGGGAGCTACCGAGTCATCGTGTGGGGGCGTGCGGGAGCGAACGGAGGGCGCCCCGGCAGACGAGGGGCGCCCTGCGCATGGATTGGCCGAAAGCGGATCAACTTCGCCACCTCACTCAACGCGAGCCCCCGGCGCCGGAGTCCCTCTGATCGATCGCGGCCCATCAACACCAACGGGAGCTGGAATGTCCACACGTACGGTCCGCACGGCGCTGGTCACCACGGTGGCGGCCCTCGCCACCGCCGCCCTGGTCGCCCCGGCCGGTGCACACACCATTCACACCGGCACCGACCATCAACCCGCCCAGCGGGCCCTGGAACAGGCCGTACGCGAAGGGGTGCCCGGGGCCGTCGCCCAGGCCCGCGACCGGAACGGCGCCTGGAGCGGCACGGCCGGGGTCGGCGATCTGCGCACCGGGCGCGAGAGGCTGCCCCAGGACCGTTTCCGGATCGGCTCCATCACCAAGACCTTCGTGGCCACCGTCCTGCTCCAGTTGGAGGCCGAGCGCAGACTCGATCTGGACGACACCGTGGACCGCTGGCTCCCCGGACTGGTCCGGGGCAACGGCCATGACGGGCGGCGGATCACCCTGCGCCAACTCCTCAACCACACCAGCGGCGTCTACAGCTACACCGAGGACCCCGGCTTCGGCGAGCAGGTCTTCGGCGAGGGCTTCCTCCGGCACCGCTACGACACCTGGCGGCCCGAGCAGTTCGTCGACATCGCGATGAAGCACAAGCCCTACTTCGCCCCCGGCACGGCCTGGCGCTACTCCAACACCAACTACTCGATCGCCGGCATGGTGATCGAGAAGGTCACCGGACGGTCCTACAACTCCGAGATCGAACGCCGCATCCTGCGCCCGCTCAAGCTCCGGGCCACCTCGGTGCCGGCGACCGACCCCCGGGTGCCGGCCCCGGCGAGCCGGGCGTACTCCAAGCTCTCCGACAACCCCGACGCGAAGATCCACGACGTGACCCGGCTGAACCCGACGCTGGCCGGGGCGGCGGGTGGGATGATCTCCGACGCCAATGACCTCCAGCGGTTCCTCCGGGCGCTGCTGACGGGTGGTCTGCTGCCACCGGCCCAGCTCAGGGCGATGACCACGACCGTCGCGATCGACCCCGCGCAGCCGGCGTACCGCTATGGCCTCGGTGTGCAGGGCACCACGCTGAGCTGTGGCAAGGAGGTCTGGGGTCATGGCGGCGGCATCCACGGCTCCTCGTCCGAGGCGTTCGCCACCCGGGACGCACGCCATTCGCTGTCGCTGAACTTCAACGGTGACTGGGCGGGGGACAGCTCGAGGGTGATCGAAGCGGAGTTCTGCGAGTAGGGCTTGCCTGATGGGCGATCCGGGCGATCCGGGCGGTCCGGGCGGTTGGTGCGGCTCGGCGGCGGTGCGGTGCTGCGGTCGGGTGGTGCGGTCTTTGGCGGCCGTGCGGTGCGGCCGTGCGGTGGTGCGGCTCGGTGACACGGCCCCGCTGCGTTCGGACCGGTCGGGTCGGTCGGGTCGGTCGGGGTTGGTCGGGGTTGGTTCGGGTAGCCCGGGCGGTTCGGGCTGGTTCCGGCTAATCACGTTGGTGCGGGTGGTGCGGGTGGTGCGGGTGGTGCGGGTGGTGCGGGTGGTGCGGGTGGTGCGGGTGGTGCGGCCGTCGGTACCGGGTGCGCCCGCCCGGTCCGCCCCGGCGCCCCCCGGTCCGGCCGTCAGCGGGGCAGTACCACCACGGCGGGCGCCGGGTCACGGTCCCGCCCCGCCGCCAGCGCGGCACGGACGACCGTGGCCTGCTGCTCCGGCGCCTCCCGCAGTTTCCTCGGCGTGATGTGTACGACGGTGATGCCGAGCCGCTCCAGCCGCTCGCGGCGCCGGGTGCCCTCGGCCCACACCGTCTCCTCGTCGTGCCGGGGCGCGCGGGTGTCCAGCTCCACCGCCAGGGCCTGGTCGGGCCAGTAGGCGTCCACCCCACCGAGGTAGGCGCCCCCCGGCAGCCGGAGGTCCACGTTCCACACGGGGTCCGGCAGCCCCTGCCCGTACACCAGTGCGTACAGCCGCTCCTCGGCGAGCGAGCGCCCCTCGGCCAGGAGGGCGTCCACGGCGTCCACGACGCTCGGCCGGTCCAGCAGCCGGGCCCGGTTCAACGCGGACACCACGGTGGCCGGTTCGCAGTGTCCGTCCCGTACGGCCTCGGTGAGCAGCCGTCGTACGGTGTCGGGGTCGGTGGTCTCCGCGACGGCGTCCGCCAGGGCGCGGGCCACGGGGGCGACGGGCAGTCCGTCGATCGTCCGGGCCCGGGGGAGCGCGTGTGCCCGGACGATCCGGGCGCAGCCGACGGAGCGCAGTCGCCGGGTGCCCGGCACCAGGACGTCGATCCGTTCGCGGCGGTGCGCCGGCTCCACCCCGGTGAACCCGTGCAGCGCGAGCGCGGCGAGTCCGGTGATCATGGCGTCGCCGTAGGGTCCTCTGAGCGTGGCGCCGTCCTCCGGGTCGGCGCCCGCGCCCCTGCCCTGTGCGGGGACGACGGGCCGCCCGGCGTAGAGCAGCACCCCGCGCAGCCGCTCCTGCTCGGTGACCGGGCCGGAGTGCAGGAGGTAGACCCCCGGCAGCAGGCTCTGCCAGGGGCCGCCGGGGCGGCAGCGGGCGGTGGCCTGGGCGTGGGAGACGCCGTGCGCGCGGAGCTGGGCGGCGGAGAGGACACGGTCGGCGTGGCGGAGGGGTGTGCTGTGGCTCATGTCCCGGACAGTGCCCAAGGAGTGAGCCTCCCCTAACCCCTGTTACGTCTCCGTCACCATCCCACTACCTCCCGCCCCCAGCTTTCCCCCGTCCGGCCGGTGCCGGGACGGCCACGCGCCCCCCGGAACGGCGCGACGGCCGTTCCGAAGGGGCTTCCCGGCGCGGCGCCGATCCGGAGATGGGGTGCCTTGGTGCGGGAGCGTCAGGACGCCGCGTCGACGGCCTGTCCGCGATGGGCGCGGCGCAGGTCGTCCTGGGCCTCCAGGACCAGTCGGCGCAGGGCCGGTGCCGCGTCCTCGTGTGCCGCCAGCCATGCCTCGGTCGCCGGCAGCGCGTTCTCGTCGAGCGACGGGAACAGCCCCGAGACCACGTCCATGCCGATCTGGATCGAGCGCTCGTCCCACACCCGTTCGATCGCCTCGAAGTACCGGTGGGTGTACGGGGCCAGCAGCTCGCGCTGGCCCGGCTGGACGAAGCCGGAGATCGTCGCCCCGACCAGTGCGTTGGAGAGGGTGTCGGACTCGACCACCGTCGCCCACGCCCGCTTCTTGACGTCCGCGGCCGGGCGGGCCGCCAGACAGCGGACCTGGTGGCGCTTGCCGGACGCGGTGTCGTCGCGCGCCAGCTCCGTGGCGATCACGATCTCGTCCGCGGCCCCGTGCGCCGCCAGCGGCTCCAGGAACGCCCAGCGCAGCTCCTGGTCCACGTCGAGGCCGTCGATCCGGGCGGTCCCGTCGAGCAGACCCGCCAGCAGTTGGAGGTCGGTCGCCGACTCCGCCACCGAGGCGAAGAACCGGGCCCAGGTGAGCTGGTGCTGGCTCCCCGGCTCGGCCTGTCGCAGCTCCCGCAGCGCGCTCTCGGCGACCAGCCGGCCGCCCTCCGCGCGCCATGCGGGCGCGGCGTAGTGCGTCAGCGCCGAGTGGACCCAGGCGTGCAGCATGTGGAGCACGCCGATGTCCGTCTCCCGGCCCGCGTTGTCCCGTACCAGGGCGATGAAGTCCCGGGCGGGCATCAGCGCGTCACGGGTGAGGTTCCACAGCGCCGACCAGCACAGGGCCCGCGCCAGCGGGTCGGTGAGGTCGCCGAGGTGGGCCCGGAGGGTGGCCAGCGAGCGGTCGTCGAAGCGGATCTTGCAGTAGGTGAGGTCGTCGTCGTTCACCAGGATCAGATCGGGCCGCTCGGCGCCCGCCAGCTCGGTCACGACGGTGCGCGCGCCGGTGACGTCGATCTCGGCGCGGGCGTACCGGGTCAGCTCGGTGCCGTCGTGCCGGTAGAGCCCGACGGCGACCCGGTGCGGGCGGAGTTCGTCGCCGTCCTGGGCCACGGCCAGTTCGGTGATGCGATCGCCCGCGTCGTACGTCACCTCGGGCGTGAGCGCATTGACACCGGCGGTCTGGAGCCAGGACCGCGACCACCCGGTCATATCCCGCCCGGAGGTCTCCTCCAGTACGGAGAGCAGGTCGCCGAGCCGGGTGTTCCCGTACGCGTGCCGCTTGAAGTAGCGCCGGGCGCCCTCCAGGAAGGCGTCCTCGCCGACGTAGGCGACGAGCTGCTTGAGTACGGAAGCGCCCTTGGCGTAGGTGATGCCGTCGAAGTTGAGCTTGGCGTCCTCCAGATCACGGATGTCGGCCGTGATCGGATGGGTGGACGGCAGTTGGTCGGCGCGGTAGGCCCATGCCTTGCGCCGGTTGGCGAAGGTGATCCAGCCGTCGGTGAAGCGGGTGGCACCGACGATCGCGTACGAGCCCATGAAGTCGGCGAAGGACTCCTTCAGCCAGAGGTCGTCCCACCAGGTCATGGTGACGAGGTCGCCGAACCACATATGCGCCATCTCGTGCAGGATGACGTTGGCGCGGCCCTCGTAGGACGCCTGGGTCACCTTGCCCCGGAAGATGAACTCCTCGCGGAAGGTCACACAGCCCGGGTTCTCCATCGCGCCGATGTTGTACTCGGGGACGAACGCCTGGTCGTACTTGCCGAAGGGGTACGGGTAGTCGAACCGGTCGTGGAAGAAGTCCAGGCCCTGCTTGGTGACGAGGAAGATGTCGTCGGCGTCGAAGTGCCGGGCGAGGCCCTTGCGGCACATCGCGCCGAGCGGGATCTCCAGCTCGGTCCCGTCGTCGAGGACGCGCCGGTAGACATCGGTCTCGTAGTGGTACGGACCGGCCACGACGGCGGTGATGTACGTGGAGATCGGCCGGGTCTCGGCGAACCGCCAGGTCCCGTCGGCCGCCCGCTCGCCCGCGCCGTTGCTCCAGACGGTCCAGCCGTCGGGGGCGGTCACCTCGAAGCGGAAGGGCGCCTTCAGATCCGGCTGTTCGAAATTGGCGAAGACCCGGCGGGCGTCGGCCGGTTCGTACTGCGTGTAGAGGTAGACCTCGCCGTCCTCCGGGTCGACGAACCGGTGCAGCCCCTCGCCCGTACGGCTGTAGGCGCACTGCGCGTCCACGACCAGGACGTTCTGCTCGGCCAGCGAGTCCAGCGCGATCCGGGTGCCGTCGAAGACGGTCCCCGGGTCCAGCTTCTCGCCGTTCAGCGTCACGCCGGTGACCTCGGGGGCGAGCAGATCGGCGAAGGAGGAGGCGCCCGGCCGCGCGCAGCGGAACCGGATCGTCGTCACCGAGCGGAAGGTGAGGGGCCCGGGGCCAGCGGTGTCCTCCCCGACCGCCGACCGCAGGTCGAGGGCGACCTCGTACCCGTCGACGGACAGCAGCTCGGCCCGCTGACGGGCCTCGTCGCGGGACAGATTCTCTCCGGGCACGGGCACTCCTCTGTGTCTCGTTCGAACAGGGTCGATACTCCCATGCGCCCCTGACCACCGGTATCCGGGAATCGGCCGGTGACCGGTGATGTTCTTCCGGGAAGGCACAACACATTCGTGTCAGGCACACAGCCGCGTCAGGCACACAGCGCGTTCGCGGCGCGTCCCGAACGCGGTTCCCATGAGGAGTGACATGTCCGAGAACACCACCAAGACGCCGGTGGACTTCTGGTTCGACCCCCTGTGCCCATGGGCCTGGATGACCTCCCGCTGGATGCTGGAGGTGGAGAAGGTCCGCGATGTCGAGGTCCGCTGGCACGTGATGAGCCTCGCCGTACTCAACGAGGACCGGCTCGACGAGCTGCCGGAGCAGTACCGGGAGGGGATGAAGCAGGCATGGGGTCCGGTCAGGGTCGTCATCGCTGCGAGCGAGAAGCACGGCCCCGAGGTGATCGGGGGGCTGTACACGGCACTCGGCACCCGGATCCACAACCAGGGCGAGGGCCCGACCCGGGAGGCCGTCGCCGGCGCCCTCGCGGATGTGGGCCTGCCCGCCGATCTGATCGACTACGCGGACAGCGACACCTACGACACCGAGCTGCGCGCCTCCCACCAGGAGGGCATCGACAAGGTCGGCCAGGAGGTCGGCACCCCGGTCATCGCGGTCCCCGGCCCGGACGGGGAGCAGATCGCCTTCTTCGGCCCGGTGGTGACGCCGGCGCCCAAGGGCGAGGCGGCGGCCCGGCTCTGGGACGGCACCCTGCTGGTGGCGGGCACCCCGGGCTTCTACGAGATCAAGCGCACCCGCGACCAGGACCCGGTCTTCGACTGACGGCCACCCACCCCTTCCCGGTGAGAGGGACGACGTCCGGTCGCGCTCCTCGGTGAGGGGGAGGGCTTCCGGGCCGGGTCCCCTCGGTGAGGGGGAGGCGTCCGGGTGAGCTTCCCGGGCGGAGGTGGACGGCGTCCGGGTGAGCTTCCCCGGTGAACGGGAGGGGGTCCGGGCGCAGAAGTGCCCCGCGAGTCATGTCCTCGCGGGGCACTTCCTCTGTTCCGCCCGCCACATGAAGGTTGAGAAGACGATCACGAGCAGGACGACCGCGGGGGCGTGGCGCGGCGGCCCCCGGCGCGCCTGTTACGGCGTCACGGCGCGATGAGCGGCGTGCGCTCCTTCGCCTCGGCGTAGCGCTTGGCCACGTCCTGCCAGTTGACGACCTGCCACATGGCGTCGATGAAGTCGACCTTCTGGTTCTTGTACTGAAGGTAGAAGGCGTGCTCCCAGGCGTCGAAGACCAGGATCGGCACCGAGCCCTGCCCGACATTGCCCTGGTGGTCGTAGACCTGCTCGACGATCAGCCGACGGCTCACCGGCTCGTAGGCGAGCACGCCCCAGCCGGAGCCCTGCGTCGTCGCCGACGCCTTGGTGAGCTGCGCCTTGAACTTGGCGAAGGAGCCGAACGACTCCGCGATGGCGTCCGCCAGCTCGCCGACGCCGTCCTTGTCCAGCGGCTCGCCACCGCCGTCACCGGTCATGTTGTGCCAGTAGATGCTGTGGAGGATGTGGCCGGAGAGATGGAACGCGAGGTTCTTCTCCAGCCCGTTGATCGCCCCCCACGCGTCCTTGTCACGCGCTTCCGCGAGCTGTTCGAGGGTGTCGTTGGCACCCTTCACATAGGCGGCGTGGTGCTTGTCGTGGTGCAGCTCGATGATCTGCGGATTGATGACCGGTTCCAGCTCGGAGTAGTCGTACGGCAGATCAGGAAGCGTGTAAATGGCCATGCCCGGTGGTCCCTCCGGTTACTTATTGCACATCGTACGCAAGTGCACGTTAGCAGCAGGAGGGAACCACTTGTGATCAGGCATTGGTCCTAGGACCGAGGTGTCATACCGTCCCTGGCGGCCACCGCGATATCCGGGAAATCGGTGACCACCGCGGCCACCCCCAGCCCGTAGAACCGCTCGTACTCGGCGAAGGCGTCACCGAAGCCGATGGGATCCGCCCCGCGGCGGAGTTCGGTGGGGAGGAACTGGTTCTCCGCGCGGAACGTGTAGGCGCCGACCTTCAGACCCGCCGCCCGGGCGTCGCGCGGCAGGGAGGAGGGCGGTACGAGGGACGACTTGTCCGGGCCGATCCACTCGGCGTACTCCGCGATCCGCCGCAGCCCCTCCGGGGTGGTCATCTCCGCGTACGTCAGATCGTGGCCGTAGGGGCCCCCGGTGGTGCCGATCGCCTGCCACAGCGGCAGCCGCGGGCCCGCCGAGGCCGCGATCCGCAGCAGGCTCGACGGCTCGAAGGACTGCACGACGCACTCCCGCGCCCCGAGCCCGTTGCGCCGGACCAGCCGTACCAGCTCAGGTTCCAGCGGCAGTCCGATAGAGCGGAAGTAGGTGGGGTGTTTCAGCTCCGGGAAGACGGTGATCCGGCGCCCGTGACGGCGGGACAGGGCGCGGGCGAGATCCACCACTTCCTGAAGGGTGAGGATCGGCTGTCGGCCGTCGAAGACGGTGTTGCGATTGCGGATCAGCGGAAGTCTCTCCACCGCCCGCAGCGTCTTGAGTTCCGCGAGGGTGAAGTCCTCGGTGAACCAGCCGTTGACCCACCGCCCGTCGATGGGTTTCGCCGTCTCGCGGTCCGCGAACTCCGGCCGGGCGCGGACGTCCGTCGTGCCGGAGATCTCGTTCTCGTGCCGGACGACCAGCACATGGTCCTTGGTGGACACGAGATCCGGTTCGATCCAGTCGGCGCCGGAGCGGACCGCGAAGGCGTACGAGTCCGAGGTGTGCTCGGGGCGCCAGCCCGCGGCGCCCCGGTGCCCGATCACCACCGGGCGTGGCGGGGGCGGCTCCGCGCGGGCCGTGGTGGTCGTGCCGGCGCTCGCCGCCGCCGCGCCGACGGCGAGCAGTACGGAACGGCGGCCCGGTGTCGCTGGCATGAGGTGTCCCCTCCCGAGTCCGATGACGGGTCCGGTGGTGGCGGTGGCGGTGGCGATGCTGCGGGTGGCTCGGGTGGCTCGGGTGGTGGCGGTGCTGCGGTGGCTCAGGTGGCTCAGGTGGCTCAGGTGGCGCTCGGGGCGCCGGTGGTGCTGGTGTGCCAGGTGTTGCCGCCGACGGGTCAGATGGTGCCGGTGTGACGGGTGCCGTGGGTGGCGGCGCGGGCCCGCGCCCCGGTCAGCCGCTCCCGGTGGTCGTCGTACGCCGCCGTGTAGAACTCCGCGCGCGCCGGATCCGGCTCCACCACCGCCGTCGGGGCCGTCCACACCGCCGTGTCCAGGGCGACCCCGTACCGCTCGGCCGCCGCCAGCACCGCGCCCCGCGCCCCCACCTCCCCCTCGACGATCCGCAGCGGCCGGCCCAGCACATCCGCGAACAGCCGGGTCCACGCGGCCGACCGGGTGCCGCCCCCGCAGATCGCCAGCGTGCCGGTGAGTCCGGCCGCCGCCAGACAGTCCCGGGCCGCGAAGGCGATCCCCTCACAGGTGGCGCGGACCAGATCCGCCCGGGTCGTCTCCAGGGACACCCCGGTCACCTCGGCGCGCAGCCCCGGCTCGACGAACGGCGCGCGCTCGCCCGACGGCGCGAAGTAGGGGAGCACCCGCACCCCGTGGGAGCCGGCCGGGGTGGCCGCCAGCAGCCCGTCCACCTCCTCATGCGCCACACCGGTGGTCCGCAGCACCCAGTCCAGCGCGGCCGTCCCCACCATCGCGGGCATCGCGCGCAGCCACCGCCCCCGGTGGTCGGTGGAGATGTGCAGCCCGGCCGGTTCACGGTCGAGATCGAGGGAGTCGACGGCGACCAGCGCCGCCAGACAGGTGCCGACGATCAGCAGCCCGTCGCCGGGTGTGGTGACCCCCGCGCCGAGGGCGCAGGCGGGCAGGTCGTACGGCCCGTTCGCGATCCGTACCCCCGGCTCCACCTCGCCCACCGCGAGCGGATCGCCGATCGCGGGCAGCAGGCCACGGCGGTGCCCGAGCCCCAGCGTCGCCAGGACGTCCCCGGCGTACTCCCGGGTGCGCGGATCCAGGAACGGCATCGACGCGTCGGACACATCCGTGGCCGCGACCCCCGTCAGCCGCTGGAAGACCATGTCCTTGCAGTAGACCGCCGCCGTCGCCGCGTCCAGCGACTCCGGCTCGTACCGCTCCAGCCAGGCCAGCACCGGTCCCGGCGAGCCGGGGAACAGCGCGCCGCCGGTGCGCCGGAACACGGCCGCGGCCACCCCCGACGACTGCCAGTGGTCGACCAGTTCATGGGCCCGGCCGTCCATCCATGAGATCGCGGACCGGACGGGGCGGCCGGCGCCGTCCACCAGCCAGACCCCGTCGCCCTGCCCGGTCAGGCCGACCAGTTCGACGGGTCCGGGGGAAGCCGCCCGCACCGCCGCCAGCACGGTGACGACGGCGTCGTACACCTCCTCCATGTCCTGTTCGACGCGCCCGCCGTGGAGATCGAGGGCGAGCGGCCGGGACTCCACGCGCAGCGGGCGTCCGCGCGCGTCGAAGGCGGCGGCCTTGACCACGGACGTGCCGACGTCGATCCCGATGTACACGGCCATCGTCGGACGCTCCTCCCGGGCGGTTCGGATCCGCACCTCTGGATCGGGCCGGGGGCGGTGTTCCCCGGCCGGACGGCATGGGGCCGGGTCAGTCGAGCGCGTGGGCGAGGGGCTCGCCCCGGACATGGCGGCCCACCTCGGCCGCCGCGATGACGGCGGCCTTGTGGGCCACCGCCCGGCTCGCCCCGGCCACATGCGGGGTGAGGACGGTCCGGGGGGTGGCGAACAGTCGGTCCCCCGGGGGCAGCGGCTCCCGCTCATAGGTGTCGAGCGCGGCGGCGGCCAGCCGTCCGGAGTCCAGCGCGTCGCAGAGCGCCTCGGTGTCCAGTAGCCCGCCGCGCGCCGCGTTCACCACCACAGCCCCCGGTGGCAGCAGCGCCAGTTCGCGCGCGCCGATCAGCCCACGGGTCTCGGGGGTGAGCCGGGCGTGCAGGGTGAGCACCCGGGAGCGGGCGAGCAGGGCGTCCAGCGAACGCGTCCGCATCCCGTGCACATCGCCGCGCACATACGGGTCGTACACCTCCACCTCCGCGCCGAAGGCGGTCAGCACCCGGGCGACCCGGCTGCCGACCGCGCCGTAGCCGACCAGGCCGACCGGGGTGTCCTCCAGTTCGAGACCGATCCGTTCGTACGTGTAGGAAGACCCGTCCCAGTGACCGCCGTTGGCGAGCGAGTGGTGCGCCTCCGGGATGCCGCGCAGCGCCGCCAGCATCAGCCCGATCGTGAACTCGGCGGTCGCCGCCGCGTTCCGCCCCGGCGCGTAACAGACCCGGACGCCCCGCTCTCGGGCCGCCGCCGCGTTCACATTGACCGGGCCGCCCCGGCAGACCGCGATCAGCCGCAGCGCGGGGGCCGAGTCGAGGACGCGCTCCGTGAAGGGGGCCATCTGGGTGACACAGACCTCCACTCCGTCGAGCGCCTTGATCAGGGCGTCCTCGGAGTCGCTGGCCTCCGTCACCTCGGCGACCGGGCCGAAGGGTTCAAGCGGCCAGGGCAGGGTGAGTTCACTCAACTGGAAGGAATGATCGGCGAGTTCGCGGCGCAGCGCGTCGGCGATCAGGGAGTTGCGGACGAAGTGGTCGCCGGCGGCCAGGACTCTCATTCGGTTCCTCCGCGTCGTCGTGGGCCCGCGCCCCGGGTGCCGTCAGTGGTACGGGAGTGCAGCGGATGCTAGTCGTCGCTCGGTGCCGTCAGGGGATGCCGCGCGGGGGCCGCCACGGCCCCAGGGGTGCCGGGTCCGCGCATGGCTTCCGAGCTTGGGACCGGGGCCGGGGACCGTCAATCCCGCGAACCCGGTTTTCTCTCAGCGAGGATGAGAAGTCGTCAGGGACGGACCCGCACGCATCCGCAGGATTGATGGCACGGCCCCGGCAGCCCCCGTAAGCCGTCGCCGGACTCAGAACAGGAGACGCCATGTGGATGGGCATCGATCTGGGCACCCAGGGCGTCCGCGCCGTCGTCGTCACCGATGACGGCGAGATCCTCGGTTCCGGCGCGGCGCCGCTGACCGGTCTGCGCGACGGACCCCGCCATGAACAGCGGCCCGCCGACTGGTGGACCGCCACCGTGACCGCCGTCCGCCAGGCGCTGCGCGCCGGTCACCGCCCGCGTGCCCTCGCCATCTGCTCCACCTCCGGCACGGTCCTGCTCGCCGACGGGCACGGCCGCCCGCTGACCCCCGCACTGATGTACGACGACGGCCGGGCGCCCGGTCGGGGTCCCGGCCGGGCGCTCTGGCTGCTGCGGGAGTACGGCCCCGGGCACATCACCCACCAGGCCGATCTGATCGTCACCCGACTCGCCGGCCGGCCGCTGCCCACCGACTCCAGCCATGCCCTGAAGACGGGTTACGACCCCGAACGCGGCGCCTTCGGGCAGCAGGAACTTCCCGGTGGTGTGCTGCCGGAGGTGGTCCGCCCCGGCACCCGGCTCGGTGAGGTCGGCGCGGCGGCGGCCGAGGAGACCGGTATCCCGGCCGGGACGGTGATCGTGGCCGGTATGACCGACGGCTGTGCGGCCCAGCTCGCCTCCGGCCCGCTCACGGTGGGCTCCTGGAATTCGGTGCTCGGTACGACCCTCGTCCTCAAGGGCGTCACCGCCACCCCGCTGCGGGATCCGGCCGGGGTGGTCTACAACCATCTCTCCCCGGACGGGAACTGGCTCCCCGGCGGGGCCTCCGGCGTCGGCGGGGGCGCGCTGCGGGCCGCGTTCCCCGACGCCGACCCGGCCGCGCTGGACGGTCTCGCCGCCGCCCATGAACCGGCCGGGGCCGTCGCCTACCCCCTGGCCGCGCGCGGCGAGCGCTTCCCCTTCCTGGCCCCGGACGCCATCGGGTTCCTGCTGGGCGAGCCCGGGTCGGCGGCGGACCACTGGGCGGCCCTCCTCCAGGGCGTGGCCCTGGTGGAGCGGCTCTGTCTGGACTATCTCGATCTGCTGGGCGCGCCCGTGGACGGACCGCTGACCTTCACCGGCGGCGCGGTCCGCAGCGCCTACTGGACCCGGCTGCGGGCGGAGGTCCTGGGCCGCGAGGTCCGGGTGCCCGAGTGCGGCGAACCCGCGCTGGGCATGGCCGTCCTCGCGGCGTACGGGTCGGGTGCGGCGCCCGTGCTGGGTGCGGCGGCGGCGCGGATGGTACGGATCCGGGAGGTGGTTCCCGGCGGCCGGGGCGACCGGTTCACGGAGCCCTATCTGATGATGGTGGACGAGCTGGCCCGGCGCGGCTGGCTGCCGGACCCGCTGGCGGCGCACGCCCGGCGGCGGACCACGGCGCCGTGAACGCGGCGCCGTGGATGCGACCAGGCGCCCGACTGCCGCACGGAGAGGAAGAGGAGAGGACACCATGAGCGCGACACTGCTGCTGGCCCGGCACGGTCAGACCATCTGGCACGCGGAGAACCGCTACGCCGGGGTGAGCGATGTGCCCCTCACTGACGAGGGGCGCGAGCAGGCGGACCGGCTGGGTCGCTGGGCGGTACGGAACGAGGTCGACGCGATCGTCACATCGACGCTCTCCCGGGCGATCGAGACGGCGGCACCGGCGGTCGCCGCGCTCGGTCTGGTCCCGTTCCGCGACCACGAACTGCGCGAGTGCGACTTCGGCGTGGTCGAGGGCCGCACCCTGGCCGAGTTCGGGGCGGCGCACCCGGCAGCGGCGGCGGCGTTCCGGGCGGACCCGGTGGCCCATCCGTTCCCCTCGGCGGAGGACCCCCGGTCGGCGGCGGCCCGGGGCGCCGCCGCGCTCCGCCGTACCGCCGCGCGGCACGAGGGCGAACGGGTCCTGGTGGTCGCGCACAACTCCCTGCTGCGGCTGGTGCTGTGCGAGCTGCTGTCGATCCCGCTCGCGGAGTACCGCCGGGTGTTCCCCGGGCTCGTCAACGCGGCGGTCTCCGCAGTCCGGCTGACCGGCGACCAGTGCGCGCTGCTCTCGCTGAACGTGCCCTGCGAGCTCTCGCTGAACGTGCCCTGCGACTGAGCCGGGGGCGCTGGCTCAGTCGCAGGGCACGGAACGACGCCCCGGCTCCCGAGGTGGTCGAGCCCCGGGACCACGCGGTGTCGTCGGTGACCCCGGGGGGATCACGCGGTGCGGTCGGTGACTCCGGGGGGATCACGCGGTGCGGTCGGTGGGCTCCGGGATCACGCGGTGTCGTCGGCCGGCTTCGCCGCCCGCGCCGCCAGCCGCTGGCGCAGATAGCCCACCGCCGCGAGACCCACCGTCAGCCCGCCCGAGTAGTACAACTGCGTCCGGGTGTCCGGCTCCCGCGCCATCAGGACGAACACGGTCGCCATCCCGGCCAGCGCCACCCAGGTCAGCCCGGGGTACAGCCACATCTTCACCACCAGCCGCTCCGGCTCGTCCCGCTCCGTCCGCCGCCGCAGGATGAGCTGGGAGATGGCGATGAAGGTCCAGACGACCAGGATGATCGCGCCGACCATATTCAGCAGCCACATGAAGACGTCGTCCGGCCGCCAGTAGCTCAGCAGCACACAGGCGAAGCCGAACAGGGACGACACCAGCACCGCCGTCCTCGGCACCCCGCCGAGGGTCCGGCCCAGCGCCTTCGGGCCCTGGCCGCGGGCGACCAGCGAGCAGGCCATCCGCGAGGCGCCGTAGATGTTCGCGTTCATCGCCGAGAGCAGCGCGATCAGCACCACCACGTTCATGATCTCGCCGGCGCCCGGGATGCCGATGTGGTCGAGGGTGGCGACGTACGGGCCCTTCTCCACCACCATCGGATCGGTCCACGGGACCAGGGTGACGATGACGGCCATGGAGCCGATGTAGAAGATGGCGATCCGCCACATCGCGGTCTTCACGGCCTTGGCGACGCCCTGCACGGGGTGTTCGGACTCGGCCGCCGCGATGGTGACCGTCTCCAGGCCGCCGTAGGCGAAGAGGGAGGCGAGCAGTCCGACGACGAGCCCCTCCGCGCCCATCGGCAGGAAGCCGCCGTCGCCGGTGAGGTTGGTGGCGCCGGGCGCGTCCGTGCCCGGCAGCGCCCCGACGATGGCGAGGACGCCGATCCCCAGGAAGATGATGATCGCGCCGACCTTCAGGGCGGCGAACCAGAACTCGAACTCGCCGAAGTTCTTCACCGCCGCGAGGTTCGTCCCGCAGAACACCAGCATGAAGAGGGCGACCCACACCCATTCGGGCGTCCCCGGCAGCCAGCCGGTCATGATCTTGGCCGCGCCGATGCCTTCGAGGCCGACGGCGACACAGAGTAGGAACCAGAAGGCCCAGCCCGCCGTGAAACCGGCCCAGGGGCCGATCGCCCGCTCGGCGTGGACGGAGAACGAGCCGGAGGCCGGATTGGCCGCCGACATCTCGCCGAGCATCCGCATCACCAGCATGACCAGCAGCCCGGAGAGGGCGTAGGCGATCACGATGGAGGGCCCGGCCTTGGCGATGCCCGCGCCGGAGCCGACGAAGAGTCCGGCGCCGATCACCCCGCCGAGCGCGATCATCGAGAGATGGCGTTGCTTGAGCCCGTGCGACAGCGTCACATCGGCCGGGCGACGGTCGACGGGCGGCGGCGCGGAGGTCCGAGACATATGAACGTGCCCTGTTCCTTGGCTGACGGCTGTGGGGGGAAGCAGCACAGTCTGAGCCCACGCACCGCTGACTGGGAATGTCCGTCCGCTATACGGTCACGAGCCTGACACATGGTGTACACACGCACACTGTGCTCCGACGAACTTGACACACTCCGGCGCTTTGGCAGAAACCTACAGCCCGTATCCGTGACGAGCATCACGTTTCCGGGTGCGTGATCGAGCTTATTTGTGCACTCCCCATGAAGACAGCGCATCGGCCTTTGTCGGTGGCTGACGGTGATCGGAGTAAACCCGGTGGGCTACCGTCACCGTGTTCCTCCTACACCTTCCTTTACACCTCCCTTCGGCCCCGCGGAGTCCCGATGAGCACTGCTTCTGCCACTCCCCGTCCGGGCGCGGTCCTCGCGGACCTGCTGCCCGCCTCCCGCACCCGGGACATCGCACTCGTCGTCGGTGGCGCGGCGCTGACGGGCATCGCGGCGCAGCTCGCCGTCCCGGTCCCGGGCTCCCCGGTCCCGGTCTCCGGCCAGACCTTCGCCGCCCTGCTGGTGGGCACGGCGCTCGGCGCCCGTCGGGGGTTCCTCTCGCTGGCGCTCTACGCGGTGGTGGGCATGGCGGGGATGCCGTGGTTCGCGGAGGGCCAGTCCGGCTGGTCGATGCCGTCGGTCGGCTACATCCTCGGCATGCTGCTCGCGGCGACGGTGGTGGGCGCGCTGGCCCGCCGCGGCGCGGACCGGTCCATGGCGCGGACGGCCGGTTCGATGGTGCTCGGCTCGGCGATCATCTACGCGGTCGGCGTCCCCTATCTCGCCCTCGCGACGGGCATGACGTTCTCGCAGGCGGTCGCGGCCGGTCTGACGCCGTTCCTCATCGGTGACGCGCTGAAGGCCGCGCTCGCGATGGGCGCGCTGCCCACCGCCTGGAAGCTCCTCGGCCGCCGCGACTGAGACACCACCGCGACCGGCACGTCCCGGCCTGCGCCGCCGTGACCGGCACGCCTTGACCGGCGCCGCGACACGGCGGGGGCGGGCATCCCGACCGGATGCCCGCCCCCGCCGCGTTCGCGGCTCCTCAGGAGGGGCGCCCCGGACCGCCGCCCGGACGCCGGAACAGATCCCCCGGGTCGTACGCCGCCTTCACCCGCCCGATGCGCTCCAGGGTCTCGGCGTCGTACAGCCCCTCCGGGCGTTCCCCCGCCCCGAAGACGAAGTTCAGCGAACGCCCCAGCACCCGCGCCCCCAGGCCGCCGTACACCTTCTCGTACAGCGCCCGGATCGCCGCCACGTCCGTATCCGGTGTCACCAGCGACAGCGTGCGCACCGCATAGGCCGCCTCACGGTACGGCACGGCGTTCGGGGCGGGCGTCCGCAGCGCCCCGCCCAGCGGGCTGAGCTGAGTCACCGTCCACACCGGCTGGTCGGGGCCCGTCAACCGCAACACCTCACCGAAGGCGTCCGCGTCCAGCCCACTCAGCATCGCGTTGTCCCCGTAGTACGCGTGCGGCTGATCCGGATCGTTGTGGATGGTCGCGGAATCGGTGTACGGCAGCTCGCGCAGCGAGTCCTCCAGCGCGGGCCCGATCGCCCGCAGCGGCGCCACCAGCCGCTCGCCCGCGGCGGCGCTCCCGGTGTACGCGACCCGCACGGCCGTGACGCGGCGCCCCCGCAGATGCGCCGGGACCATGGGCAGATCCGGGTAGACCATGACGCCCAGGCTGGACGTCAGCTCGTCCGGCACCGTCGCCGCCCACTCCAGATAGGCGCGCGCGACGTCGTCCGCGGGTCCGTCCCCGAACAGGATCCCCCCGCCGTACAGCCGGGTGACCGGCACCAGGCCGATCTCGATCGCCGTGACGACGCCGAGGCCCGCCCCGGCGCCGAGCAGCGCCCAGTAGAGCTCGCCGGAGGTCACCCGGCGCGGTTCGCCGTCCCCGGTCACGACCTCGATCGCGCGTACGTGGTCGGCGGTGTACCCGAACTGCCGGGCCAGCAGCCCCAGCCCGCCGCCGAGGGTGTACGAGACGGCGCCGACGGTCGGGGCCGATCCGCTGAGCGGTGCCAGCCCGTACGGCGCCGCCGCCGCCACGACCTGCCCCCAGCGGACCCCGGCTTCGATCCGGGCGGTACGCGTCACGGGGTCGATCCGGACGCCGTCCATCCGGCGGGTGCTGATCAGTACGCCGCCCTGCGACGGGCCCGGCCGGCCGTGTCCGGTGGCCTGGACGCCGACTGGCAGTCCGTGTGCGGCGGCGTGGGCGACGGCCCGCCGCACCTCCTCCGCGTCGGTGGCGGCGACGATCAGATCGGGCCGCACGGTGCAGCCGGTCTGGAAGCCGGCCGATTCGTCGTCGTATCCGGCGTCACCGGGACGGAAGGTGGTCTGGGCGATGTTCTCCATGGCCCGCACCCTGCCGGGGATACCTGACATCTGCCGTCAGGTATCCCCGCGGGCCGCCCCGGGTGTCGCTCCGGGCCGCCCGGGTATCCCCATGAGCCGCCCGGGTGTCGCTCCGGTCACCGACACGGCCGGGTCCGATCCGGCCGGTCCGATCCGGCCGCCCTGTTCATCCGGTCCTGGACGTCTTCCGGGACGCCTTCCGGGACCGCTCCCGCCAGCACGCGATCACGATCACGATCGCGGCCACCAGCAGCGACAGCAGTACCTGCTCGCGCGCCGTGTCGTCGAAGAGCATGTAGACGAGGATGAAGGAGATCATTCCGATCGTCGCCCAGGTCAGCCCGGGGAACAGCCACATCCGCACGACCAGCCGCTCCGGCGCCTCCCGCAGGATGATCCCGCGCATCCGCAGTTGGGTGCAGCAGATCACCAGCCAGACGAAGAGCGCCACCGCGCCCGACGAGTTGAGCAGGAAGGCGAAGACGGTGTCGGGCCACTTGTAGTTGAAGAAGACCGCGACGAACCCGAAGAGGACCGACGACAGAATCGCCGCGCGCGGCACCCCACGCCGGTCCGTCCGGGCGAAGGGGGCGGGGGCGTCACCGCGCCGCCCCAGCGAGAACGCCATCCGCGAGGCCGTGTAGAGCCCCGAGTTGAGGCAGGACAGCACGGCGGTCAGCACGACGACGTTCATGATCTGACCGGCGTGCGGGATGCCGATGGAGTTCAGGGCGGCGATGTACGAACCGTCCTCGGTGATCGACTTGTCGTTCCACGGCAGCAGGGTCAGCACGACGAAGATCGAACCGAGGTAGAAGACGGCGATCCGCCAGATGACGCTGTTCGTCGCCTTGGACACGGCGCGCTGCGGATCGGACGACTCGCCCGCCGCCAGGGTCACGATCTCACTGCCCATGAAGGAGAAGACGACCATCAGGACGCCGGTCAGGACCGCCCCGTACCCCTCCGGGAAGAATCCCCCGGAGTCGGTGAGGTGGGCCAAGCCCGCGCCCGGGTTGTCCGACCCCGGCAGCAGACCGAAGACCGCCAGCAGACCGATCGCCACGAACGCGCCGATCGCCACCACCTTGATCCCGGCGAACCAGAACTCGAACTCGCCGTACGAGCCGACCGATGCCAGGTTCGTCGCCGTCAGCACCACCATCACGATCAGCGCCCACGCCCACTGCGGCACCGCCGGGACCCAGCTCTCCAGGATCACCGCGCCCGCCGTCGCCTCGACGGCGAGCACCACGACCCAGAAGAACCAGTAGAGCCAGCCGATCGAGAATCCGGCCCAGCGGCCCAGCGCCCGGTCCGCGTACTCGGAGAACGAGCCCGACGCCGGATTGGCCGCCGCCATCTCGCCGAGCATCCGCATCACCAGCACGACCATCGTGCCGACCAGGGCGTACGAGATGAGGATCGCGGGCCCCGCGGCGGCGATCCCGGATCCGGACCCGATGAAGAGCCCGGCACCGATCACCCCACCGATGGCGATCATGGACAGATGCCGGTTCTTCAGCCCCGGCTGCAGGGTGTCCGCCTGCTCGGGTCCCCTCTCCTCGTCCTCTTTGTTCAGGGTCTCCTGCGACGTCATAAGGGTCTTTCCTCGCGTTCGGGTGCCGACCCCGCTGACTGCTACCCGGGCGCGTGCGTGCCACACTCGGATCATGCGCGTTTACCTCGGTTCCGACCACGCCGGATACGAACTCAAGAACCACCTCGTGGCATGGCTCCAGGCCCATGGGCACGAGGCCGTCGACTGCGGCCCGCACATCTATGACGCCCAGGACGACTACCCGCCCTTCTGCCTCCGCGCGGCGGAGAGGACGGCGGCCGACCCGGACGCCCTGGGCATCGTCATCGGTGGCTCGGGCAACGGCGAGCAGATCGCGGCGAACAAGGTCAAGGGCGTGCGCGCCGCGCTGGCGTGGAGCGAGCAGACGGCGGCGCTGGGGCGCGAGCACAACAACGCCAACGTCGTCGCGATCGGCGGCCGGATGCACTCGGTGGAGGAGTCCACGAAGTTCGTGGAGATCTTCCTGAACACCCCGTACTCGGGCGAGGAGCGGCACACCCGCCGCATCGAGATGCTCACCGCCTACGAGACCACGGGCGAACTCCCCCCGATCCCGGCCCACCACCCCCAGCAGGGCTGACCACCGGCTTCTCGGACGCTCCGGGGACGGGTACGGACGGCGCACCCGTCCGTACCCGCCCCCGGAGCCGGTTCGTACGTCCGTGGTCCCTTCCGTGCGCGGGTCATCCGCCGCGCACGCCCGGCCCGGGACGGACCCCGGGAGACACCGAAGGAGCCGTACCCGTGCCCGAGGGGCATACGATCCACCGGCTCGCCCAGGACCACCGCGAGCGCCTGCTCGACCGGCCGGTCCTGGTCGCCAGCCCCCAGGGCAGGTTCGCCGACTCGGCCGCCCTGCTGAACGACCAGGTCATGACGGACGCCGAGGCCCATGGGAAGCATCTCTTCCTCGGCTTCGGACCGCTCGGCTGGATCCACATCCACCTGGGGCTCTTCGGCAAGGTGGACCTCGGGGACACCCCCGCGCCCCCGCCGACCGACACCGTCCGCCTCCGGCTCCTCGACGCGGACTCCTACGTCGACCTCCGGGGGCCCACCACCTGCGCCCTGATCACGGACGCCGAGAAGGCCGCGATACACGACCGGCTGGGACCCGATCCGCTCCGCACCGGGGACGACCCGGACCGCGCCTGGCAGCGGATCTACCGCTCCCGTACGACCGTCGCGGCGCTGCTCCTGGACCAGAAGGTCATCGCGGGCGTCGGCAATGTCTACCGCGCCGAGGTGCTCTTCCGGCACGGCATCGACCCGTACCGTGCGGGCCGGGACCTGACCCGGCGCGAGTGGGACGCGATCTGGGCGGATCTGGCCGGGCTGATGCGCGAGGGCGTACGGAACAACCGCATCGACACCGTCCGCCAGGAGCACACCCCGGAGGAGATGGGCCGCGAACCGAGGGTCGACGACCACGGTGGCGAGGTCTATGTCTATCGCCGGGCCGCGATGCCCTGCCATATCTGTGGCACCGGGATCCGCACGGCGGGTCTCGCCGCCCGGAACCTCTTCTGGTGCCCCACCTGCCAGCAGCGGTAACGGTCGGGGGCCGGTCTCCGGTCCAGGTCTCCCAGGCCGCGACCGGACCCGGACCGGAGACCTAGATGTTGTGCGGCACCCACGGCGCCGCATCGCTGCCGAAGGCGACCGCCGCGGCCGTCAGCGCACCGGGAGTGCGCTCCTCGACCCGCCCCGCCGCCGCCAGCGCGGTCAGCGCGGTCCCACCGAGGTAGGCACTGGCCAGCGCCCCCACCGGCAGGGCGAGATCGGCGGCGGCCCGGGTCGGCTCGCAGACCGCGCCCTTCTCGTCGCCGCTCAGCCGCCACCGCCCGTTGTTCCACGGACAGAAGGCGTCCTCGACGTCGAGCACCACCTCCACCGGCGTGCGGTACGTCCGCGCCGCCAGCGCGCCGCCGACGTCGACCAGCCGGGCGTGCAGCCCGTCGATGACCCGCAGTCCGCAGCGCCGGATGTCGGAGACGAAGTGCTGCCAGGGGTCGTCCACCGGCCGGTTGCGCATCCGTACCCGGGTCATGAGGTCGATCCCGAACAGATAGCGCCACAGCCCGGCGTTTGCGGCCGGGGTCAACGCCTCCAGGTCCTGGACCTCGATCGCGCCGTTCGGCCCGGCGTTCTCCCAGGACGGAATGATCCGGTACAGCGCGTACCCGATGACATCGCCGTCGAGTTCGGCGAACACGCACTGGAGCGGGGAGGCGCCCGGATGGTCGGCGGGGGAGTCGAGGAGCATGAGCTTCTCCCAGCCCGGAAGCCGGACGATCATGCCGGGGCGGGTCGGTACCCGCCGGGCGTAGAGGGCCTCGATCGTGTCCATCGAGTCGACCGGCGGTACGCGGCGGATCCGGATGTCGTCGGTGCCCACGGGTGCTTCGATCCGGACCCGGGTGGTGTCGATATCGGCGTTGAGGTGCCAGCTCGCGGTCCCGTATCCGAACCGGCCGTAGATCTCCGGCTCGGACGCGGTGAGCAGGGCGACCGGTTCGCCCCAGGCGTGGATATCGTCGAGCTGGCGCCGCATCATCGAGGTGAGGATCCCGCGCCGCCGGTGGGTGGCGGCGACACTGACCATGGTCACGCCCGCCATGGGCACCGCCGCGCCGCCGGGTGCGGTGACCCGGAAGCCGAACGTCCCCGCCGTGGCGACGCAGTCGGCGCCGTCCCAGACGGCGAGCGAGCGCTCGTAGTCGGTTAGCTGCTGGATCAGCTTCTGCTTCTCGTCGGGCTCGGCGATGCCACCGAAAGCCAGCCCCAACGTTCCGTACCAGGCGTCCCACTCGGTCGGGCGGAGCACACGCAGCTCTGTGGTCATGCGCCATCCCTACCAGGCGGCCGGTGGGGGGCGCGACGGAATTTCCGACCACTGCCGGGGGTGGCAACCGGCCCCGCCTGCGCGGTCACCCCGTCCGGGCGACGGTGGCGGTCACCCCGTCCTGGCAGCGGTCGGGGCAGCGGTCGAGCCTCTGTCATATGCCATGACTATCCAGCGATACATCGACAGAGCGACCTGATTTCGAACGCGTGGTCACCGGGGTCCCCCTGCACGGATGGCCGATGGATCGATAAGGTCACACGACAATGGCTCATGGCGGTGGAGTGGATTCGAGTAGGGCCCGGTTGCGGAAGGCGGTGCACCGGGTACGCATCGCGCTGCGCAAGTCCGCCGTCGACTACTTCCGGGGCGACGGCGCGGACACCATCGCGCTCGCCGGACTGCTGCTGACCGTCCCGGCGCTCACCTGGGGCACCATCGAGAACTCCGAGTGGGTCTCGCCCGCCGCCCTCGTCCTGCCGATCGTGGCGGGCGCGCTGCTGCTGCGTCCGGCGAGCCTGCTGGGGCTGTACGCGACCTGTGCGGGCGGTCTGATCGCGGAGACGCTCGTCCTCGGCCCCTACACCGACGGGCCCGGCCGGGTGACGCCCGGGACCGTACTCGTCGTCGCCGCCTGCGGCTTCTTCGGCCTGCTGATCGCCCAGTTCCGGGCCCGCGTCGGGGTGCCCTGGAGACGCGGCGGCACCATGCTGTTCGACCTCCGCGAACGCATCCGCGTCCAGAGCGCGCTGCCCCGCCTGCCGAAGGGCTGGCACCGCGAGATGGCCCTCCGCCCGGCCGGCGGCCAGTCGTTCTCCGGTGACTTCGTCGTCGCCGCCCGTACGAACGGGGGCCGGACCCTGGAGGTCGTCCTCACCGACGTGTCCGGCAAGGGCATGGACGCGGCCTCGCGGGCCCTGTTGCTGTCGGGCGCGTTCGGCGGACTGCTGGGCTCGCTGCCGCCGCACGGATTCCTGCCCGCCGCCAACGGCTATCTGCTCCGCCAGGACTGGGACGAAGGCTTCGCGACCTCCATCCACCTCGTCCTCGACCTGGAGTCCGGCGACTACGAACTCCTCTCAGCGGGCCACGTTCCCGCGCTTCAGCTCAACGCGGGCAGCGGCCGATGGGAGGAGATGACCGGCGAGGGCCCGCTCCTCGGGGTCTACGACGGGGCGCAGTTCGACCCGGTGAAGGGCTCGCTGCGCCCGGGCGATGTGCTGATGCTCTTCACGGACGGCCTGGTGGAGGCGTCGGACCGGGACCTCAGCGAGGGCATCGACCGTCTCACGGGCGAGGCGGACCGCTATGTGACCTCGGGGTTCGAAGGAGCGGCCTGGCATTTGATCGAGGCGGTCGCCAAGGACGTCAACGACGACCGGGCGCTGTTGCTGCTCTGCCGGGACGCCGCTTCCTGACCCGTCCGTCCGCACCGTCGTATCGTCGGGGCGGTGAGTACGGAGCAGCGGTCGGGCTCGCGGCGCGCGTCAGCCCGGAGCCCGAACCGTCCGGTCCACCGGCCGAGGCCCCGGGGGCTCTTGTCACACCGGGGGGCTACATTGACCACCATGACGAAGACGGACTTCCTACGCCGGCCCCAGGGCGGGGCGCGTAGGGAAGGAACACATGGCGCACTCGCCGCACCGCCGCTGGAAGGGCTGCGGGTTGTGTAGTCCGCACAAGCACAAGGGACATGGGCGCGCGGTGCGTGACCCGTGGCCGGTGCTGCGGAAGACGGGCAAGAAGCGCAGGCTGCGGCGGGGCGACCTGGGGGACCAGGTCTGACGCCACCGCCGGTCGACACGGAGCGGGCCCCCACCGATCATCGGTGGGGGCCCGCTCCATGTCCGCTTCGATCGGCGACCGCGCATTTCTGTGGTGGCGCGCGTCGCGGCCGGGGGCTCAGACGAGCAGGCGGCTCTTTCTGGTCCGGCAGCAGCCGGCTCAGACGAGCTGGGGAGGTTTCTCCCGGTCCGGCAGCAGCCGGGCCACCAGGTGCGACCGCCCGGCGAAGAACGGGCCGAGCACGGCGAGCACCAGCACATATCCCGCGATGAACGGCGAGAGCCGTTCGTCCAGACCGGCGCCGGCCGCCATGGTCGCGAGGATCAGCGCGAACTCGCCGCGCGCCAACAGCGTCATGGAGATGTTCGCGGCCGGGCCGGAGCCGAAGTCGTAGATACGGGCGGCGGCCAGTCCCGCGAGCACGTTCATCGCCAGCGTCACCGCGACGGCCGCGAGGACCGGCCAGACGACGGAGGGCAGATCGCCGGGGTCGATCGAGAGACCGAAGGCGAAGAAGAAGATCGCGCCGAAGGCGTCGCGCAGCGGGTGGACGAGTTTCATGATGCGCTCGCCCGACGTCGTACTGCCCAGCATCAGGCCGACCATGAAGGCGCCGATCGCGTCCGCGACCCCGAACCACTCCGAGACACCGGCCATGAAGACGGCGGCGCCGAGGAAGGAGATGACGAGCAACTCGTCGTCGCGGGTGTTGATGAGCCGCCCGATCACCTTGGTGCCGAAACGCGCGGCGAGGGCGAGGAGCAGCAGGAAGCCGAATGCCTTGCCACCGTCGAGCACGGCGGCGGAGAGGCTGTCCGCGCCGGACAGGATGGGCTGGAGCGCGGCCAGGTAGAGGGCGAGGAAGATGTCCTCGACCACGATGATGCCGAGGATGGGTTTGGTCTCGGGGTTGCCGATGCGGCCGAGGTCGACCAGCACCTTCGTCACGATCGCGGACGAGGAGATGCCGAGCACTCCGGCGAGGACGAGGGCTTCCGACGTCCCCCAGCCGAGGGCGAATCCGAAGCCGAGTCCGGCGCCGACGTTGAGCAGCAGGTAGGCGCCGCCGGCCATGGCCATGCGGCGGCCGCCGGCCTTCAGGTCGTCGAGGTGGAACTCCAGCCCCAGATAGAAGAGGAGGAGGACCAGGCCGAGGGCGGAGAGCATCTCCAGATCGTGCGGGTCCGAGAGGAGCACGATGCCGGGGGTGTGCGGGCCGAGCAGGATGCCGGCCAGGATGAAGAGCGGGATCGTCGGCAGGCCGATGCGGCCGCCGAGCCGGGCGAGGAGGGCGGCGGCGAGGAAAGCGCCGCCCATGGCGATGAGGGTGTCTGCGTGTCCGATGGGCTCGTCCTTTGGCGTCAAGAGGGCGTCAAGGAACCGTCAGTAATTAGTTTACCAAATGATTGATGTGCGCAACTATATCGGGGGTTAAGGGGGGTACCAGTGGGGGTGGACCTGTGGTTTTCCCTACCCCGGTCCGGCTGTGCGCACCATGGTCCGCACCCGCATCCGTTCCGTAGCGTCAAGTCATCGACCTGGGCAGTTATGGGCCGGGCAGGGACAAGGCGGAGGACACGATGGGGCTGCGGCGCAGCAAGCGGCGGGACGAGCGGCGGGCCGATCAGCGGTCGTACGGCGAGGGCGCGCCGGGCGCGGGGCCCTGGCAGCAGGGCGCTGGCCACGCACCGGCCGATCCCGGCGCGGCGGTCGAACTCCGCGGCGTCCGCCGCCAGTACGGCAAGGGCACCGGCGCGGTCCACGCCCTGCGGGGCATCGACCTCGCCCTCCCCCGGGGCAGCTTCACCGCCGTGATGGGACCCTCCGGCTCCGGCAAGTCCACCTTCCTCCAGTGCGCGGCGGGTCTGGACCGGCCCACCGAGGGATCCGTGCGGCTCGGCGGCACCGAGATCACCGGCATGAGCGAGAACAAGCTCACGATCCTGCGCCGGAGCCGACTCGGCTTCGTCTTCCAGGCGTTCAATCTGCTGCCGTCGCTGACGGTCGAACAGAATGTGCTGCTGCCGATGCGGCTCGCGGGCAAGCGCCCCGACCGGCGCAAGGCCGCCCAGGTGCTCGCCCAGGTCGGCCTCGGCGACAAGGGCGCGCGCCGCCCCGCCGAGCTCTCCGGCGGACAGCAGCAGCGGGTCGCCCTCGCCCGTGCGCTGGTGACCAGGCCCGATGTGGTCTTCGCCGACGAGCCGACCGGCGCGCTCGACACCACCACGGCCGGCGAGGTGCTCGCCCTGCTGCGGTCCGCGGTGGACACCCTCGGCGCGACCGTCGTCATGGTGACCCACGACCCGGTCGCCGCCGCCTACGCCGACCGGGTCCTCTTCCTCGCGGACGGCTCGATCGCCGACAGCCTCACCGGAGCGAACCCTGCGCGGATCGCGGCCCGGATGACCACCCTGACCACGTCCAACGCCTATGCCGGAGCCGTCGCGTAATGACCAGGTCCAACGGCCTCGCCCGAGCCGCCATCCGCTTCAAACCCTCGGGGTTCGTCGGTACGTTCATCGCGCTGCTGCTGACCGCCGGGATCGTCGCCGCCTGCGGCATCATGCTGGAGAGCGGCTTGCGGGCCGCCGCGCCGCCCACGCGGTACGCGGACGCCCCGGTGGTCGTCGCCGCCGATCAGCAGATCCGGTTCACCTCCGGCAGCGGTGAGAACAGGACCACCCAGTACGCGGAGATCCCCGACCGGGCCCGCCTCGACGCCGGCCTGGTCGCCAAGGCCGCGGCGGTTCCGGGAGCGGCCACCGCCATCGGCGATGTGACCTTCCCCGTCCGCACGGAGAAGGCGCCGCTGTCGGGCAGCGGGTGGGGCTCGTCGGCCTTCACCGGCACCCGGCTGACGGCCGGTGCCGCGCCCGGCGCCGGGGAGGTCGTCCTCGGCGGCGGCGCCCGCGTCGGCGACCGGGTCACCCTGGAGACCCCTGGCGGGAAGCGGGACTTCCGGGTCTCGGGCCTCGCCGCCGGACCTGCCGTCTGGTTCAGCGACGCGGAGGCCGTGCGGCTCTCCGGCCACCCGGGCAGGATCGACGCCATAGCCGTCCTCCCCGAGCGCGGCACCAGCGCCGAGGCCCTGGCCGCCGAGGTCTCCCGGGCGATCGGCGGGAAGAAGGGCGCCGACGGCGCCCCCAAGGTCCGCACCGGTGACGACCGGAGCACGGCGGAGGATTCCGGCCTGGCCCAGGCCAAGGAGCTGCTCATCGCCCTCGGTGGATCCTTCGGCGGCATCGCCACCATGGTTGCCGTCTTCACCGCGGCCGGGACCGTGGCCCTCTCGGTCGGCCTGCGCCGCCGCGAGTTCGCCCTGCTCCGGGCCATCGGCGCGACCCCGCGCCAGATCCGCCGCACCATCGCCACCGAAGCCATCCTCGTCGCCCCGATCGCCGGCGCGCTCGGCTGCCTGCCCGGATTCGCGCTCGCCTCCTGGTGGTTCGGACAGCTGAAGGAGAAGGGCGCGGTGCCCGGCGCCGTCGAACTGACCGTCTCCGCCCTGCCGCTGGGCGTCGCCACCGTCACCGCCGTGGTCACCGCGCTGCTCGCCGGGTTGGTCGCGGCCCGCGGTCCGGCGCGGATCAAGCCCGGTCAGGCGCTGGCCGACGCCTCCGTCGAGCGGCTCCGCTTCGGCCCGGTACGGACGCCCCTGGGCATCGCCGCCGCCATCGGGGGAGTGGTCCTCGCGGGCGTCGCCGCCAGCGCGTCCGGCATGGAAGCGGCGAACACCGCCCTCGGTGTGGTCATGCTCTTCATGCTCGCGGTCGGACTGCTCGGACCCCTGCTCGCCCGGGTCTGCGCCGGCCTCTTCGGCCTCCCGCTCCGCGCCGCGGGCGCCTCCGGCTCGCTGGCCGCGGCCAACTCCCGTACCAACGCCCGCAGACTGGCCTCCGCGATCACCCCGATCGTGCTCGCCATGGCCTTCTCCTCGGTCCTCGTCTTCCTGCACACCAGCACCGACCGGGCGACCGCCAACCAGCAGCGGGACGGCATCACCGCCGACCATGTGATCACCGCCGCGGACGGTGGAGTGCTCCCGGCCGATGCGGCGGCCCGTGCGACCGCGACCCCCGGAGTCGGCGCGGCCGTCTCCGTGCTGCGGACCGAGGTCCTGGTGAAGACGACGATCCTCTCCGAGGACTCGCTGGATCCCGCCTCCGCCCAGGGCGTGGACGGCGCCCCCGCCGCGCTCGCCAAGGTCCAGGACCTCGATGTCCGCCATGGCTCGCTGGCCGCCCTCGCCCCCGGCACGGTCGCCCTCGACGCCTCCCTGGCCGATTCGGCCGATGTCTCCACCGGCGACCGCCTCACCCTCCGCCTGCCGGACGGGACCGTCGCCACCCCGAAGGTCGTCGCGGTCTACGGACGCGGCCTGGGCTTCGCACAGGTCACCCTCCCCGCGGCGACGCTGAAGCCCCATGTCACCTCGCCCTACCCGCACGATCTGCTGGTCCGCTCCACCCCCGAGGCGGCAACCGCCCTGGCCTCGCTCGGCACGGTCCACGACCGCTCCGGATACACGGCCGCGCAGAATGTGGACCGTGAGGTCAACGCCTGGGGCAATATGACGATGGCCGCGATCCTGGGCGGCTTCGCGGCCGTCGCCGCCGCCAACACCCTGGTGATGACGGTCCTCGACCGCCGCCGCGAGCTGGGCATGCTGCGCCTGATCGGCTCCACCCGCCGCCAGGTGATGGGCATGATCCGCTGGGAGGCCCTGCTGGTGGTGTCCGTCGGGGTGGTCGTCGGCACGGCGATAGCCCTGGCGACGCTGATCCCGATGGTGAAGGGCCTGACGGGGGAGGCCCCCTACATACCCCCGGTGGTGTACGGCTCCTTCGTGGCCGCCATCGCCTGCCTGGGCCTGGCCGCGACAACCCTCCCGGCCCGCGCGGCCCTGAAGAGCTGACCCCGTCGCCCGTCGGGGGCCGAGATCCAGCCCGCCCGGCGATTGAGGGCACCCTCGACGGCCCACCACGGCGAAGCGCTGGCGGGAGGCACCGCGCCCGGACGGCCCACGGCAGGGAGGGCCGGGTCAACCCGGTACCCCGGCCATGGGCGGTCCCCGGCCAACTGTCGGGCGACCGCCGCCGCACCAGGGGCGGGGCCCCCGGCCCGGCCGTAGAGTCGGTGGCATGTCAGCACTCAGCCTCGCCGACGTCGAGCGCGTCGCCCGCACCGCGCACTCCGGCCGGACCGACAAGTCGGGCCGCCCCTACGCGGAGCACATCGCCGCCGTCGCCGAGGGGGTCCGGGAGCGAGGGGGCAGCGATGAGCAGATCGCGGCCGGGTGGCTGCACGACACCGTCGAGGACGGGGTGCTCTCCCTCGCGTGGCTCCAGACCGCCGAGCTCTCCCCGTCCGTCAAGGACATGGTCCTCGCCCTCACCAGGGGAGCGGACGAGGATCTGGAGTCGTACACCCGGCGCATCCTGGCGACCCCGGGCGCCCTCCTCGTCAAGGAGGCCGACCTCGCGCACAACACGAATCCCGCCCGGCTCGCCGCGCTGGACGAGGAGACCCGGGCGCGGCTGACCGCGAAGTACGCGCGCACCCGCGAGCTGCTCGGCCTCTAGGCCCTGTCCGGAGGCCCCGGGGCCCCCGGCCGAGCGGGCCCGGTTCAGCGCCGGGGGCCCAGCTCCTGGGCATCGCGGCGGAACGCCCAGCGCAGCTCCGGTTCGGTCGCCCAGCGCATCGCCCGCCGCACGGGGGGCGTGCAGAAGAGGGTCACCATGAGCACCGCCAGCGCGGTCAGCAGGAACCGGCCGGGGGGATCGCTGAGCCAGGTGTGCGTCTCGAAGACGCCCGCCCACTCCGCGGCCTTCAGCGGCAGCCCATGGAGCAGATAGCCGCAGATGGTGCCCACGCCGAGCACGGTGAACCAGGTCCTACGGCGCGGCACCCACGCCAGGAAGCCCACCGTGAGCAGGACCGCGAACGCGAAGAGCGTGAAGGTCATCACCACACCACTCCACCACGGCGCCTCGATCTCCTGTGCGCTGAACGACCGGTAGACCCAACTGAAGTTGAACCGGGGCGCGGCCCAGTAGGCGAGCAGGCCGGCGCCCGCGAAGAGCGGCAGCGAGAGCAGCCGCACCTCCCGCCGCCGTATGAGCTGGAAGTGCTCCGGCTTCAGGACCAGGCCCAGGACGAAGTACGGCAGGAACTGGAGGACCCGCTGGAGGTTGAGATCGGCTCCGATGCCCGGTGTCACCGACGCCAGCGCGGCGATGCCGAGCGCCACCGGGAGCGGGTGGCGGAGCTGCCGCCAGATCGGCGTCGTCAGCCGCCAGATGAAGAGCGCGGCCAGGAACCAGGTCAGATAGAACGGATCGAGCAGGCTGATCGGATGCCCTGGTTCGTCCCCCGCCCAGCGCCGGAAGAGCGAGTACACCACCTCGAAGACGACATAGGGCAGGGCGATCCCCGTCAGCAGTCGTCTGATCTGGTGCGGACGGCCGCTGTAACTCCGGGAGAAGTAGCCGGAGACGATGATGAAGGCCGGCATATGGAAGGTGTAGACGAGCAGATACAGCGCCCGGGTGGTCTGGCTGCCGTCCATGACCGGCTCCCACGCGTGGCCGATCGCGACCAGCACGATGGCCAGATACTTCGCGTTGTCGAACCAGGCGTCTCGACCGGTGGACTTCGAGGCGACCGCCGCCACGGTCGTGGGCGTGTCGCGGGTGATGGTTGTGGCGGCTTTCGGGCGAGTCGTGGGGACGGGGTCCGGCTCCCGGGCCTGGGGCCGCTGAGCCCGGGTGAATCCATGCGGAGCGTGGAACATTCGAGGCACCTTAGCCGGGGCGAATGGAATTCGTAAAACGCCTTCCCGGTTTTCCGCAGGCGAATCCGAAACTATCGAAAACCGCCCTGTATGCCCTAATTAATACCCCTTAAATGGGGCATATCGCCACGACGGCTATGCGACTGTGAAATACCTCTCCGGCTGGATCTGAATTTCCTGTGACCGGCCTGTGATTGCCCGGAAACGATCGATTCGCATTTCTCCGTGCATTCCGCCCACGCCGGGTGTGGCGTCCCGTCGACGGGGTAGCGGAAGGGGTCGCTGGCGCGAAACCGCCGCCCGACGATCTGTCAGGAGGCGGCATGAAACGGCTCGTTGGTGGCACGATGTTCCCGAGTCAGGCGGGACCGACCGAGGGTGTGATCAGTTGTGGCCATTTCGCTGTCAGCGGTGCTGCTGTTGGGGATCATCCTCGTCATCATGATCAGGTCGGGTTCCCTCAAGGGCGGCCCGTCGATCGTCGCGGTCCTGTTCGGGTTCTTCCTCGCCTCGTCGGGCATGGCCCCGTCGATCAACAGGTTCACGGAATCGATAGCGGACATGATCCGGGACATCAGCTTCTGAAGAGCCGCTGAAGAGTCCCTGAAGCCGCTGCCGACCTCTGAAGCACTCCGCCCCGCGGGCCCCCGTCCGCCCGCGACCCCCGGGGGCGTCGCCGACCCGGGAGCGGTGACGAGCGGCGCAGCAAGTCATCAAAAACGCCTCAGGCCCGACTCCCCCGCGAACGCCGGGAGTCGGGCCTGAGGCCATCAACAGAGCGGGCGACGGGAATCGAACCCGCGTAGCTAGTTTGGAAGACTAGGGCTCTACCATTGAGCTACGCCCGCAAGCACCGCACCGCGAGTGACGCGCCGTAACGGGCGCCGCGGTACGAAGAGCATCGTAGCGGTTCCCGGGGCCGCACCGCACACCCCGTCCGACCGCCCGGTGGGGGCGGTGGCGCTCACCCGTCCGGCCGCGCCGTAATACGGCAGCCGCACCAGCGGCGAACATGTACCCTACGTGTCGCACCGACGGGGTGTGGCGCAGCTTGGTAGCGCGTCCGCTTTGGGAGCGGAAGGTCGTCGGTTCGAATCCGGCCACCCCGACCATCATCAGCATCGGCCCCACATGATCGCGTTGTGGGGCCGATCCTGCTTGCGGCTACTATGCAGACTGCGTGCCCGTGTGTCCGGCGATGAGTCCGACCGAGTGAGACGACTGAGACGACGATCCGGGCCGATCAGCTGAGCCGCCCATATGTGGCGGATGCGGCAGAACCCCAGAATTCAGCCATCAAGGAGACCGAACCGTGAAGAGCGCCGTGGAGACCCTGAACCCGACTCGGGTTCGGCTCACAGTCGAGGTGCCCTTCGAGGAGCTCAAGGACAGCCTCGACGCGGCGTACAAGAAGATCAACCAGCAGGTCACGGTCAAGGGCTTCCGTAAGGGCAAGATCCCGGCCCGAGTGATCGACCAGCGGTTCGGCCGTGGTGCTGTGCTGGAGGAGGCCGTCAACGACGCCCTCCCGAAGCTCTACACCGAGGCGGTCAACGAGGCGGAGATCAACCCCCTCGGCCAGCCCGACGTCGACATCACGGAGCTGAAGGACGGCGAGACGCTGAACTTCACCGCCGAGGTCGACATCCGTCCCGCCATCGAGATCCCGGACTACTCCGGCATCGAGGTCACCGTCGACGCCGTCGAGGTCACCGAGAGCGATGTGGACGAGGCCGTCGACCAGCTCCGTGAGCGCTTCGCCTCCACCAGCCCGGTGGAGCGCGCGGCCGAGGACGGCGACGTCGTCACGATCGACCTTGAGGCCAAGGTCGACGGCGAGGTCCTGGCGGACGGTGTCGCCACCGACGTCTCCTACACGATCGGCTCCGGCGAGCTGCTCGAAGGCATCGACGACGCCGTCAAGGGCCTGGAGGCCGGTGGCGAGGCCACCTTCACCTCCCAGCTCAAGGGCGGCTCCGCCGAGGGCAAGGACGCCGAGGTCACCGTGAAGGTCACCGCGGTCGCCAAGCGTGAGCTTCCCGAGCTGGACGACGAGTTCGCCCAGATGGCGAGCGAGTTCGACACCCTGGAGGAGCTGAAGGCGGACAGCCGCAAGCGCCTTGAGGAGAAGAAGCAGTACGACCAGGCGACGCAGGCCCAGGAGAAGGTGCTGGAGGAGCTGCTGAAGCTGGCGGAGGTCCCGATCCCCGAGAAGCTCCTCGAGGACGAGGTCAACACCCGCAAGCACAACCTGGAGCACCACCAGCTCGGCCAGATGGGCATCGACCTCCCGAAGTACCTGGAGATCCAGGGCAAGACGGAGGAGGAGTTCATCGCCGAGACCAAGGAGCAGGCGGTCAAGGGCATCAAGACCCAGTTCCTGCTGGACGAGCTGGTCTCCACGGAGAAGCTCAACGTCAACCAGGAGGAGCTCACCGAGCACCTCATGCGCCGCGCCGCCACCTCCGGCATGAGCCCGGACCAGTTCGCCCAGGCCGTGGTCGAGGGCAACCAGGTGCCGATGCTCGTGGGCGAGGTCGCCCGCGGTAAGGCGCTCGCCGTCGTGGTCGAGGCCGCCAAGGTCGTCGACACCAACGGCGAGGTCGTCGACCTCGACGACGCCGAGGAGGAGGCCGCCACCGAGGTCGCCGCCGAGGCCACCGAGGACGCCGCCGACACGGCTGAGGACAAGACGGAGAAGACGGAGAAGACGGAGGGCTGAGCCCCCGCCCGACCCCGCGCGCAGGGCCTGGACGACGAACGCGTCCAGGCCCTGTGCCGTACCCGGCGCGGCTCAACCACCTTGCGCTCCGAGCGAACAGTTCGGGAACCGGGATGGCGTTGTCCGACCTGCGCGTTAGGGTCCATGAATACGAGGGCAGGGGAGTCCCCGCCCCCGGCACGAAGACGCTGAGACGGCAGGCAGCCGTCAGAGACGAGCAGGTGTATACGTGACGAATCTGATGCCTTTCGCCGCCGGTGAGCCGTCCCTCGGTGGTGGCCTCGGCGACCAGGTCTACAGCCGGCTGCTCGGCGAGCGCATCATCTTCCTCGGCCAGCAGGTCGACGATGACATCGCCAACAAGATCACCGCGCAGCTGCTGCTCCTTGCCGCCGACCCGGACAAGGACATCTACCTCTACATCAACAGCCCCGGCGGTTCGGTGACGGCCGGCATGGCGGTCTACGACACCATGCAGTACATCCCGAACGACGTGGTGACCATCGGTATGGGCATGGCGGCCTCCATGGGCCAGTTCCTGCTGACCGGTGGCGCGGCCGGCAAGCGCTTCGCGCTGCCCAACACGGACATCCTCATGCACCAGGGTTCGGCCGGACTCGGTGGCACCGCCTCCGACATCAAGATCCAGGCCGAGTATCTGCTCCGGACGAAGCAGCGTATGGCGGAGATCACTGCCCGCCACTCCGGCCAGACCGTCGAGGCGATCATCCGCGACGGCGACCGTGACCGCTGGTTCACCTCCGAGGAGGCCAAGGAGTACGGCCTCATCGACGAGATCATCACCGCCGCGTCGGGCGTCCCCGGCGGCGGCGGTACCGGCGCCTGAGCCGTCACCCAGCCACTCAGTTCTCAGTTTGCGAAACGCCCGCGAATCGTTACGCAGAACGCCACCAGGACGGTGAACACCCACATGAGCAACATCTCCGCGAGCGGCCTCTACACCGGCCCGCAGCTGGACAACCGCTATGTCGTCCCGCGCTTCGTCGAGCGCACCTCTCAGGGTGTGCGCGAGTACGACCCGTACGCGAAGCTCTTCGAGGAGCGCATCATCTTCCTCGGCGTGCAGATCGACGACGCCTCCGCCAACGACGTCATGGCACAGCTGCTGTGCCTGGAGTCGATGGACCCCGACCGTGACATCTCGATCTACATCAACAGCCCCGGTGGTTCCTTCACCGCGCTGACGGCGATCTACGACACGATGCAGTTCGTCAAGCCCGACATCCAGACGGTCTGCATGGGCCAGGCGGCCTCCGCCGCCGCCGTGCTGCTCGCCGCGGGCACCCCCGGCAAGCGGATGGCGCTGCCCCACACCCGGGTCCTCATCCACCAGCCGTCCTCGCAGACCGGCCGCGAGCAGCTCTCCGACCTGGAGATCGCGGCCCGGGAGATCCTGCGGATGCGCGAGCAGCTAGAGGAGATGCTGGCCAAGCACTCCACCACGCCGATCGAGAAGGTCCGCGACGACATCGAGCGCGACAAGATCCTGACCGCCGAAGAGGCGCTGGCGTACGGTCTGGTCGACCAGATCGTCTCGACGCGCAAGACCACGGCGGCTGCCGCCGCCTGATAGGTGCGTAACCCTTGGCGCGGTGCACGACCATGTGAACCGCGCCAAGGGGGGCCCGAACGCGGGCCCCGGCAAGGTACCGTCGGATATGAGGCACCAGGAGTCGGCCGAACCAAGCCGCTCCCAGGCGAAGGGGAAGCACCTCGTGGCACGCATCGGTGATGGCGGCGACCTGCTCAAGTGCTCGTTCTGCGGAAAGAGCCAGAAGCAGGTGAAGAAGCTCATCGCAGGCCCCGGTGTGTACATCTGCGACGAGTGCATCGATCTCTGTAACGAGATCATCGAGGAAGAGCTCGCGGAGACCTCCGAGGTGCGGTGGGAAGAGCTTCCCAAGCCGCGCGAGATCTACGAATTCCTCGAAGGCTATGTCGTCGGGCAGGAGCCCGCGAAGAAGGCGCTCTCCGTCGCGGTCTACAACCACTACAAGCGCGTCCAGGCCGGTGAGAACGGCGGTGGCCAGGGCCGCGAGGACGGCATCGAGCTGTCCAAGTCCAACATCCTGCTGCTGGGCCCCACGGGTTCCGGCAAGACGCTGCTGGCGCAGACGCTCGCCCGGATGCTCAATGTCCCCTTCGCCATCGCCGACGCCACGGCGCTGACCGAGGCGGGCTATGTGGGCGAGGACGTCGAGAACATCCTCCTGAAGCTGATTCAGGCGGCGGACTACGACGTCAAGAAGGCCGAGACCGGGATCATCTACATCGATGAGATCGACAAGGTCGCCCGGAAGAGCGAGAACCCCTCGATCACCCGTGATGTGAGCGGCGAGGGCGTCCAGCAGGCGCTGCTGAAGATCCTGGAGGGCACCACCGCCTCCGTACCGCCGCAGGGCGGACGCAAGCACCCGCACCAGGAGTTCATCCAGATCGACACGACGAACGTCCTGTTCATCGTGGGCGGTGCGTTCGCCGGTCTGGAGAAGATCATCGAGTCGCGGGCGGGTGCCAAGGGCATCGGCTTCGGCGCGACGATCCGCTCCAAGCGCGAAATCGAGGCGAGCAACCAGTTCCAGGAGGTCATGCCGGAGGACCTGGTGAAGTTCGGGATGATCCCGGAGTTCATCGGCCGCCTCCCGGTGCTGACCTCGGTGCACAACCTGGACCGCGAGGCGCTGCTCCAGATCCTGGTGGAGCCGAGGAACGCCCTGGTCAAGCAGTACCAGCGGCTCTTCGAACTCGACGGCGTCGAGCTGGACTTCGACCGCCCGTCGCTGGAGGCCATCGCCGACCAGGCGATCCTGCGCGGCACCGGCGCGCGCGGTCTGCGCGCCATCATGGAGGAGGTCCTCCAGTCGGTGATGTACGAGGTGCCGTCCCGCAAGGACGTGGCCCGGGTCGTGGTCACGGCGGATGTGGTGCGCAACAACGTCAATCCGACGCTGGTGCCCCGCATCGTCAAGAACGACGGCCGGCACGAGAAGTCCGCCTGACCCGCTGAACTCATGAGAGAGGGGCGCCCGACCGGTTCGACCGGCCGGGCGCCCCTCTTCCGTACGCCTACGCGCACGACCCGTACGCGTCGCGTACGGGATCAGACCTTCGTACGGGAGGTCTGGTAGAGCTTGCCCGCCAATTCGGCGACCTGGTCCTGGGTCATGGCATCACTCTTGCCGCCGAACATCTGCGCGATGTCCACCGCGGTGACCGAGGCGACCGTGCTGTAGTCCGCCCAGACGCACATCGGCACCTCGAACGGCTTCTGCGGCTGCGCGGCCCCGGAGTTGGCCTTGGCCTTGGGGACGAACCTGGCGTTCTGGCATTTCATCAGGGCGCCGTCGAAGCCGGCCGGCTTGTACGACTTGGCGCTGCCGAGCATCGAGATGTCGACATCGTCGCCCTTGCCCTCGTCGCCCTCGTGGGCGGCGGTGAAGTAGCCGTCGATCGCCCGCCGCGGATCGGTGACATCGCCCGACAGCCCGCCGAGGATCAGCCCCTTCCCCTGCATCGGATCGCCCTTGGTGCCGTCCCGGTAGGTCACGGAGATCTGCTCGGGGTCCATGACCCCCATCGCCTCCGCCTTCTCCTTCTCCTCGCCGGTGACGGGCCGCAGCGACGCGTCACGGTCCCTCTTGTACTCGTCGACCGACGCGGCCGGGGTGAGCTTGTAGCCCTTCGTGCTGTCCGCGACGGCGCTGTTGTCGCCGTCCTCACCGTCCGCCAGCAGGAAGAACGCACCACCGGCGATCACCGCGAGCGCCGCCGCCACGGCGACCGCCACGATCAGGCCGGTCCGCTTCTTCGGCGCCGGGGGCGGGAACTGTGCCGGGGGCGGGAACTGGCCGGGGTGCTGCGGATACCCGCCGTAGGGCCCCGGCTGCTGTGGCTGGCCGAACCCCTCCTGGGCGGGCGGCTGCGGGGAGCCGAACCCCTCCTGGGGCGCCTGCGGGGGCTGCTGCGGATACCCGTAGCCGGGCGGCGGGGGCTGCTGGGGGTACCCGTAGCCGGGCGGCGGGGCCTGCGGCGGCGGGCCGTAGGGACCCGGCTGGCCGTACGGTCCCGGCGCTCCCCCCGGCGGCGGTCCCGGCTGCTGGGGCGGTCCGCCGTACGGGCCCGGCTGGTTATGGCTCATTCCTGGGTTCCCCTCCAGATGTTTATGTGGCAGAGACATCCTGGCCCAAACGTTTCCTCTCCAGAGCGGCTCGCGTCACACCGTTACCGAACACGCCCATTTCCGTACCCCCTCGTGACACCCCCGCCCTGCCACCGCCGAACCACCCCCGCCCGGCCCGGAACCAGACACGGAACCCACATCCGGGCGCCCCTTCTCACGTGCCTACGGTGTCCGGGTCGGCGTATTCCAGCCCGTCCGGCGATTGAGGACCCGCCCGCGGGGTGTGCGCGGCAGCCGACGGCGGGTCGGGGATCCCCGTGCCCGGCCGTGGGCACACCCGGGGCCGAGCTCACAGCCACGCCCTGGATGATGGGGGACATGCCCCACGTGCCCGCCTCGTACGTCGCGCGGCGCGCACTCGCCGTCGCGCGTTCCGGCGCGCGCCGTTCCACCGCCTCGCTGGACCTCGTCGCCGCCCTCAGCTGTCTCTCGCTGATGCTGCTCGACGTCCCCGGGCTCGCCAACTCCGACAACTCCCTCACCGGCCTCACCGCGACCCTCGTCCTGGCGGCCGGCGCGAGCACCCTCGTCCTGCGGCGCCGGGCCCCCTGGGTGCCCTATCTCGTCGCCCTCGGACTGCTCGGCTGGCTCCACGAGCTGACCCTCATCCAGTTCGCGCTCTACTCCATCGGCCGGTTCCGTGGGCGCCGCGCCGGCGTGCTCGCCACCCTCGGATACATCGCCTTCGCGTACGCGCTCTACAGCCTCCCGGGCCGGCCCGAGTACGACGCCGCCCCCCTGAGCGACTTCCTCAGCCTGGTGGTGCCCGTCGGCGTGCTCGCCACCGGTGTGGGCATCGCGGCCTACCGCCAGGACCTGGTCCGCGAGCTGGCGGCGCACCGGGCGGAGACCGCCGCGCTCCAGGCGGTGCAGGCCGAGCGCACCTCCGTGGCGCGGGATGTGCACGATCTGGTCGGCCGGGAGCTGACCGTGCTCGCCGTACGGGCCGAAGTGCTCTCCGTACGGTCCCGGGGCACCGACCGGCAGAAGGACTTCGAGGAACTCGCGGACACCGCCCGCCGCGCCCATCTCATGCTGAACGACACGATCGTGCACCGTGCCGACGAACGCACCGCCACCCCCGGTCTGGAGGGGCTGCCCGCGCTCGCGGACGAGAGCGAGCGGATGGGCAGCCCGGTGACGCTCGTCATCTGCGACCAGGCGCGCGGGCTCTCCCCGCTGCGGCAGACGGCGGTCTACCGGGTGGTGCAGGAGTGCCTCACCAATGCCGCGAAGCACGCCCCGGGGGAGCGGGTGACCGTGCTGATCGGTCTGGAGGGCTCCCGGCTGCGGATCGTCGTCCGTAACCCGCTGCCCGCCGCCGCCCCGCCCACCGAGCCCGTCTCCAGCGGCACCGGCACCTTCTCCATGAGGGAGCGGGTGCGCAGTATGGGTGGCACCCTGACGGCCGGCCCGAGCCGTGGATCGTACGAGGTGGTGGCGGTGTTCCCCGGCGGTATCGCCGCCACGGTGAGCCCGGGGACGCCGGGGAAGCCATGGACCCTAGACTGGTCCCGTGAGTGAACACCCCGCCGACGAGCCCGACCGCTTCGACCAGATCGTCGATGCCGAGACCAACCGTGACCCCGACCTGGCGGTGATCGAGGCCGGCAGCCGCACCTTGCGCGCCGGAACCGGAGCGCCCCAGGGCGATTCCGTCCCCGGCCGCCCCGTCGACCCGGAGGTCGACAAGGCGCTACAGGCGGTCGAGGCGGACCTGGCGACCCGCTGGGGCGAGACCAAGCTGGAGCCGTCGGTGCGCCGGATCGCGGCGCTGATGGACGTGCTGGGCGAACCCCAGCACGCGTACCCCTCGATCCACATCACCGGCACCAACGGCAAGACGTCCACGGCCCGGATGATCGAGTCGCTGCTCGCCGGGTTCGATCTGCGCACCGGCCGGTTCACCTCGCCGCATGTGCAGTCGATCACCGAGCGGATCAGCCTCGACGGCGCGCCGATGACCGCCGAGCGCTTCATCGCCACGTACGAGGACATCAAGCCGTACGTGGACATGGTCGACACGGCCCAGGACTACCGGCTCTCCTTCTTCGAGGTGATGACCGGGATGGCGTACGCGGCCTTCGCGGACACCCCCGTCGATGTGGCGGTCGTCGAGGTCGGCATGGGCGGCGCCTGGGACGCGACGAACGTGATCGACGGGTCCGTGGCCGTGGTCACGCCGATAGACCTGGACCACACCGACCGGCTCGGCTCCACCAAGGCCGAGATCGCGACGGAGAAGTCCGGGATCATCAAGCAGGGCGCGACGGTCATCCTGGCCCAGCAGTCGGTGGACGCCGCGCAGGTGATGTTGAAGAAGGCCGTCGAGGTCGACGCGACGGTGGCCCGTGAGGGCATGGAGTTCGGTGTGGTCTCCCGGGAGATCGCGGTCGGCGGCCAGCAGCTGACGCTGCGCGGTCTCGGCGGCGAGTACGAGGAGATCTTCCTGCCGCTGCACGGCGCCCACCAGGCGCACAACGCGTCGGTGGCGCTGGCCGCCGTGGAGGCGTTCTTCGGGGTCGGCGGGGAGCAGCCCCGGACGCTGGACATCGATGTGATCCGCAAGGCGTTCGCCTCGGTGTCGTCGCCGGGCCGTCTTGAGGTCGTCCGCCGCAGCCCCACGGTCGTGCTGGACGCGGCGCACAATCCGGCCGGCGCCCGCGCGACGGCCGCCGCGGTCACCGAGGCGTTCGGTTTCTCGCGGCTGATCGGTGTGGTCGCCGCGAGCGACGGCAAGGACGTGCGCGGCGTGCTGGAGGCTTTCGAGCCGATCTTCGCCGAGGTCGTCATCACGGAGAACTCCACCCATCGCGCGATGAGCGCGGACGCGCTGGCCGCCATCGCCGTCGAGGTGTTCGGCGACGACGACCGGGTGGTGGTCGAACCCCGTCTCGACGAGGCGCTGGAGACGGCGATCACGCTGGCCGAGGAGGAGGCCGAGTACGCGGGCGCGGGTGTGCTGGTGACCGGTTCGGTGCTCACGGTCGGGGAAGCCCGGCTGCTCCTAGGGAAGGGCTGACCCCGATGCGTACGCTCTGCGCCTCCACTCTGATCGGCGAGTTCTTCGTGGTGGGCTTCGCCGGTCTGGTGGCCATGAAGGATCCCGATCTCTCCATGGCGACGGTCTGGACGGTCTGTGGCATCGCGATGGCCCTGTCGCTCCTGCTCTGCGGAATGATCACTCGGCCCGGTGGGATCCAGCTCGGCTGGGTCCTTCAGGCCGGGCTGATCCTCAGCGGCTTCGTGGTGCCGACCATGTTCTTCCTGGGCGCGTGCTTCACGGCCCTGTGGTGGGCGTCGATCCACTACGGCGGCAAGATCGACGAGGTGAAGGCCCGCTGGGCCGAGCAATCCTCAGAGCCTGACGCTGCGTAACCTGTCCTCCCGTACGCCCTGTAGCCTCTGAACTCCTTGACCCGCACTGTGAGGAGCCCCCACGTGACCCAGCGCACGCTTGTCCTGCTCAAGCCGGACGCCGTCCGCCGTGGACTGATCGGCGAGATCATCGGCCGTATCGAGGCGAAGGCCGGCTGGACCATCGGGGCGCTGGAGCTGCGCACGCTGGACCAGGAGACCCTGGAGCTGCATTACGGCGAGCACAAGGGGAAGCCGTTCTACGAGCCCCTCGTGGAGTTCATGGCCTCCGGTCCCGTCGTCGCCCTGGTGGTCGACGGCGAGCGGGTCATCGACGGTGTCCGGCAGCTCGCCGGACCCACCGACCCGATCGCCGCCGCGCCGGGCTCCATCCGTGGCGACTTCGGCACCATCGTCCGGGAGAATCTGATCCACGCGTCGGACTCCGAGGAGTCCGCCATTCGGGAACTGAAGATTTTCTTTCCGGGGCTTTCCTGACCGAGTGTCAGCCAAACAGCGCTCATGACCTGGGGCGATCGAAGGAATTCGGTCGCCTTTTGGCATATGCGACCGCAATGCGGGAACGCATCGCCGCGACACCTCGTCATGTGAAGTAGAGGTGGACCACCGCGCCGCGCCCGTGCGGGCGGCACTACGATGGAAGCCTCACGCCACAGCACCCACCTCGCCATCCTGAGAAGCCATCAAAGCTCTATTTGGGAAGGCCAGACGCATCCTCATGGGGAACATCATGTCGTTCATCGGCCGTGACATGGCTGTCGACCTCGGGACCGCCAACACGCTGGTGTACGTCAGGGGCCGGGGGATCGTCCTCAACGAGCCGTCCGTCGTCGCCATCAACACCAACACGGGCGGCATTCTCGCGGTCGGCTCCGAGGCGAAGAAGATGATCGGCCGGACACCGGGCAACATCGTTGCCGTCCGGCCGCTGAAGGACGGCGTCATCGCCGACTTCGAGATCACCGAGCGGATGCTCCGCTACTTCATTCTGAAGATTCACAAGCGCCGTTATCTCGCCCGCCCGCGCGTCGTCGTCTGTGTGCCTTCCGGCATTACCGGAGTCGAGCGCCGTGCGGTCATCGAGGCATCGACGCAGGCGGGCGCCCGGCAGGTGCACATCATCGAGGAGCCCATGGCCGCGGCCATCGGTTCCGGACTCCCGGTTCATGAAGCCACCGGCAATATGGTCGTCGACATCGGTGGCGGTACCACCGAAGTCGCCGTCATCTCCCTCGGCGGAATCGTCACGGCACAGTCCATCCGCGTCGCAGGCGACGAGTTGGACAATGCCATCATTCAGCACATCAAGAAGGAGTACTCCCTCCTTCTCGGTGAGCGCTCCGCCGAGAACATCAAGATCACTATTGGTTCCGCCTATGACCTGGACCAGGACGAGCACACCGAGATCCGTGGCCGTGACCTCGTCTCCGGACTGCCGAAGACCGTCGTCATCTCGGCCACCGAGGTCCGCAAGGCGATCGAAGAGCCGGTCAACGCGATCGTCGACGCGGTCAAGACCACCCTCGACAAGTGCCCGCCCGAGCTGTCCGGCGACGTCATGGACCGGGGCATCGTCCTCACCGGCGGCGGCGCGCTGCTGCGCGGACTGGACGAGCGGCTGCGCCGCGAGACCGGGATGCCGATCCACATTGCCGAGGACCCGCTGGACTCGGTGGCGCTCGGCGCCGGCAAGTGCGTGGAGGAGTTCGAGGCGCTCCAGCAGGTCCTGGACGCCCAGCCCCGCCGTTAGGGTCTTCCTCTCGGATCAGGCCGGGGCGCGCGAGCCCAGCGAGAGCCGAGAGAGAGGCCCTGGCCCGCCGTCAGGTCCCCCGGGCGGCCGCCCCCGCCCGGGGGACCACCCGGTCGCCCCGGGTACACCTTCCCGGGTACACCTGTACGGGTGCCTGCCAACCTTCGCCGTGGATCGTTGATATACAGACATCTCCATTCCTACGAGGAAGGCACGGCCGCCGCACGTGAGGGACACACGAGAGAGCCGGCTGCTCCTGGTGCTGCTGATCGCCATCGCGTTCGCTTTGATCACGGTGGACATCCGCGGGGGCGAGGACTCACCCGTCGACGGCGCCCGGCAGGCCGCCGCGACGGTCTTCGGGCCGGTGGAGAAGGGCGTCGCGACCGCGGTCGACCCGATCGGCAACGCCATCGGCGCCGTCCGGGACTCCGGCCGGCGCCATGACCGCATCAGCGTCCTGGAGCGGGAGAACGCCGAACTCAAGACCAGACTCGGCAGCGACGACCGCAACCGCAGCCGCGCCCGCGAACTCGACACCATGTTGAAGACGGCGGGCGCCGGGCAGTACGGCATCAAGGGCGCCCAGGTCATCGCCATAGGAGCGGCCCAGGGCTTCTCCTGGACGGTCACCATCGACATCGGCTCCCTCGACGGGGTCCAGCGCGATATGACCGTACTCAACGGCGACGGGCTCGTCGGGCGGGTCACCACCGTCGGCCCGCACACCGCCACCGTCCTCCTCGCCAACGACCCCGACTTCGCGGTGGGCACCCGGATGGAGAAGACCGACGAACTCGGCTTCGCCACCGGCCAGGGCGACCGCCCCCTCTCGGTCCAACTGCTCAACGGCAAGCACAAGGTCAAGAAGGGCGACCGGCTGGTCACCTTCGGCTCCCAGGCCGACAAGCCGTTCGTGCCCGGCGTCCCGATCGGCGAGGTGGTCCGCGTCGACCCCTCCGGCGGCGATCTGACCCGGACCATCTACGTCCGCCCCTACGTCGGCTTCTCCAAGCTCGACATCGTGGGCGTCGTCGTCCAGGCGCCCCGCACCGATCCACGCGACACGGTGCTGCCGGCCAAGCCCGCCGCGCCCAAGCCCACGCCGACGGTCACCGTCACGGTCACCCCCACCCCGGGGGCCGACCCGAACGCACCCGACGGCACCGCCGACGGCGCCAGCCCCGGCAGCACGCCGCCGGCCGGTACCGATGGCCAGAACGACGAGCAGCAGTAGGAGCTGATCCGTCATGCGCTTCAACCGGATGCTTCTCTCCACGACCCTCGTCGTGGTCGCCCTCGTCATCCAGGTCTCCGTCCTCGCCCGCCTCCAGCTCCCCGGTGCCGTCCCCGACCTGGTGCTGCTCACCGTCCTCGGACTCGCCTTCGTGTACGGGCACCTCGCGGGCGCCTTCATCGGCTTCGGCGCCGGACTCCTCGCCGACCTCGCGCCCCCCGCCGACCACGCGGCCGGCCGGTACGCACTGGTGCTCTGCCTGATCGGCTACCTCGCCGGTCTCGCGCGCCCCGAGAACGGCAAGCTCAAATCGGCCACCGGCCCGATGCTCGTGGTCGTTGCCGCCGCCATCGGCTCGACCCTGCTGTACGCGGGAGTCGGCGCCCTCGTCGGCGACACCGCCGCCCGCCATGTGGGTCTGGTCAGCCTGCTGTTCACGGCCGCGGTCTACGACCTCCTGCTGGCGCCGTTCACCGTCCCGTTCATCATGGCCCTGGCCCGGCGGGCCGACAACGATCCGCTGGTGGACAGCCAGAGCGGCGGGAGCGATGTCTCATCCGGCTGGCTCTCCTCCGGCACCGGACTGCGGATCGGCACCCAGCGCGGCGGACTGCGCGTCAAGGCCGCCCGGAGCAGAGCCTCCCGCGCCGGCAAGATCAAGGGGGTCAAGCGACTGTGAGGCCGACTCACCCAGTGACCGCGCGGTCCACCGCGCGGACGACCGAAGCCCACACCGGCCCGCGCCCACACACCCGGCTGACCGCGGGCAACCGTACCCACCGCCCGTCCGACGGCCGGCGAGCACCGGCGACGGCCGGGACCGTGACGGCGCCGGACCACGACTGCGACTGAGGGGGCACGCCCACCATGAGCAACATCCCCGAGACCGGTCGGACCCCCCGGGTCCAGATCCGGCTCGTCGTCATCCAGGTGCTGGTCTTCTCGCTGCTGCTCACCCTCGGCGGCCGACTCTGGTACCTCCAGATCCGCAACGGCGCGGAGTACACGGACGAGGCGAAGAACAACGGCGTCCAGCGCGTCGTCCAGCCCGCCGTGCGCGGCTCCATCCTCGACGCCCGGGGCGTCGCGCTCGCCGACAACCAGACCCGGCTGGTCGTCTCCGCGTCCCGTACCGAGCTGATGAAGATAAAGGACGACGGCAAGGGTGTCCTGACCCGGCTCGCGGGCGTCCTCGGCCTGCCGCCCAAGGAGGTCCAGGACAAGGTCAGGCTCTGTGACTCCAAGACGCCGAAGCCCTGCTGGAACGGCTCCCCCTACCAGCCCATCCCGGTCACCGACGACGCCACCACCCAGCAGGCCCTACAGATCCGCGAGCGCGCCGAGGACTTCCCCGGCATCACCGCCGAGCCCACCGCCGTACGCCACTACAGCTCGCCCGGCAAGGCCAACACCGCCCAGGTGCTCGGCTACCTCTCGCCCGTCACCGACGACGAGATCCAGAAGGCCAAGGACAGTGAGTCCCCCTTCCTCCGCTCCGACCAGGTCGGCCGCTCCGGCCTGGAGCGCACCTACGACAGCGCCCTGCGCGGCAAGGCCGGTGTCACCCGGTACGAGGTCGACAACCTCGGCCGGGTCATCGGCGAGGCCGACCGCGACAAGGCCCAGCCCGGCGCCAACCTCGTCACCTCCATCGACGCCCGTGTCCAGGCCGTCGCGGAGTACGAACTGAACGAAGCGATGAAGACCGCCCGCAAGGAGATGGACCGCAACACCAACGAGCTCTACAAGGCCGACGCGGGCGCGGTCGTCGTGATGGAGAACAAGACCGGCCGCGTCATCTCGATGGCCTCCCAGCCGACGTACGACCCCAATGCCTGGGTCGGCGGCATCTCCGGCAAGGACTACGGAAGGCTCACCGGCAAGGGCTCCAACTATCCGCTGCTGAACCGCGCCATCCAGGGCCAGGCCGCCCCCGGCTCGATCTTCAAGGTGATCTCCTCCACCGCCGCCGTCAACGCCGGCTACGACTTCGAGGGCAACTACCCCTGCCCCTCCTCGTACTCCGTCGGCAGCCAGGTCTTCAAGAACTTCGAGTCCAAGGGGTACGGCTCCATCGACCTCGGCCGGGCCCTCGAAGTCTCCTGCGACACCGTCTTCTACGGCCTCTCCCACCGCGAGTGGCAGAAGGACGGCGGCATCAAGCCCAAGAAGAGCCCCAACGACTGGTTCTACAAGACGGCCCACCAGTTCGGCCTCGGCAAGGAGACCGGCATCGACCTCCCCAACGAGGTCACCGGCCGGGTCCCGGACCGCCAGTGGAAGCAGCGCTTCTGGCAGGCCAACAAGGCCGGCTGGTGCAAGCAGGGCAAGAAGAACGGCGACTACGTCCAGCGGATCGCGTACGAGAGCTGTCTCGAAGGCAATCTGATGCGCGCCGGTGACTCCGTCAACTACTCCATCGGACAGGGCGACACCCTCGTCACGCCGATACAGATGGCGACGATCTACGCGGCCATCGCCAACGGCGGCACCCTCTACAACCCCACCGTGGGCAAGGCGATCATCAGCGCCGACGGCAAGAGCGTCAAAGAGATCAAACCCGTCGCGCACGGCAAGCTCCCGATGAACACCGCGACCAGCAAGTTGATAAACGCCGCCCTCGCGGGAGTCGCGACCCGCGGTTCGGCCGCCTGGCGATTCGGCGGCTGGCCGCAGGACAGGATCCCGATGCACGCCAAGACGGGTACCGCCGAGGTCTACGGCAAGCAGACGACCTCGTGGTTCGCCTCCTACACCAACGACTACACGATCGTGATGACCATCTCCCAGGGTGGTACGGGATCGGGCGCGTCCGGACCGGCCGTACGCAAGATCTACGAGGCGATGTACGGACTGGACGAGAAGGGCGGCCAGGACCTGAAGACGGCCCTGCTCCCCGCCCCGCAGAAGGCCCTCCCGGCGATCGGCGCGGACGGCACCATCGACGCGCCCGCCATCAAGCCGTACGTACCGCGCAAGCCGCTGGAGGAGAACGAACAGCAGGCCGGCACCGCCGACCAGCGACAGAACGACCAGCAGCCGAACGACCCGCGGCAGGACACCGACCAGCTCGCGGGGCCGCCCGCGCGGAGGGACTGAGCCATGGCCGGCACCAACGGCTTCTCCGTCTCCGGCTACGGACCCCGGCAGGACGGCCTCTGGTCCCAGCTCTCCGCCCGGGACTCGGTGGTGCGCCGGCTCGACTGGCCACTGCTGCTCTCCGCCCTCGCGCTCTCCGGCATCGGCGCGCTGCTGGTCTGGTCGGCGACCCGCGGCCGGACCGAGCTGACCCAGGGCGACCCGTACTCCTTCCTCTTCCGGCACCTGCTCAACACCGGTATCGGCGTCGCCCTGATGGTGGGCACCATCTGGCTCGGCCACCGCACCCTGCGCGGCGCCGTCCCGGTGCTGTACGGCGTCTCCGTCCTGCTCATCCTGCTCGTCCTCACCCCGCTCGGCGCCACCATCAACGGCGCCCACGCATGGATCGTGATCGGCGGCGGGTACTCGATCCAGCCCTCGGAGTTCGTGAAGATCACGATCATCCTGGGGATGGCGATGCTGCTCGCCTCCCGGGTGGACGCGGGTGACCTCGCCCACCCCGACCACCGCACCGTCGCCAAGTCGCTGGGCATCGCCGCCCTCCCGATGGCCATCGTCATGCTGATGCCGGACCTCGGCTCCGTGATGGTGATGGCCGTGATCATGCTCGGGGTGCTGCTCGCCTCCGGCGCCTCCAACCGGTGGGTCCTCGGGCTGATCGGCAGCGGCGTCCTGGGCGCGGTGCTGGTCACCGCGCTCGGGCTGCTCGACGAGTACCAGATCAACCGGTTCGCCGCCTTCGCCAACCCGGAACTCGACCCGGCCGGCGTCGGCTACAACACCAACCAGGCCCGGATCGCGATCGGCTCCGGCGGCCTGCTGGGCACCGGCCTCTTCAAGGGCTCCCAGACCACCGGCCAGTTCGTCCCCGAACAACAGACCGACTTCGTCTTCACCGTCGCGGGCGAGGAGCTGGGCTTCCTCGGGGCCGGGCTGATCCTCGTCCTGCTCGGCGTGGTGTTCTGGCGCGCCTGCCGGATCGCCCGGGAGACGACCGAGCTGTACGGCACGATCGTCGCGGCCGGGATCATCGCCTGGTTCGCCTTCCAGTCCTTCGAGAACATCGGCATGACCCTCGGCATCATGCCGGTCGCGGGCCTGCCGCTGCCGTTCGTGTCGTACGGCGGATCGTCCATGTTCGCCGTCTGGGTGGCGATCGGCCTGCTCCAGTCCATCCGGGTCCAACGACCGATAACGGCCTAGTTCCGGACATGCTCTGGACATGACAGGGGTCGTGGGGCTGCCGTAATCGGTCTTTCCGCACTAGATTCGGTTCATGGCGGACACGAAGCGCGAGATCGAGCGGAAATACGAAGCCACCCCCGAGACCCGACTGCCGGATCTGACCCGAGTGACCGGTGTCGCGGCCGTCGTCGACCACGGCATCGCCGAACTCGACGCGACCTACTACGACACGAGCGATCTGCGGCTCGCCGCCGCCTCCATCACCCTCCGGCGCAGAACGGGCGGCGGCGACGCGGGCTGGCACCTCAAGCTCCCGGTCGCCCCCGGCGTCCGCGACGAGATCGGCGCCCCCCTGTCCGCGACCCTCCCCCGGCCCCTCGCCGCGCTGGTCAGGGCCCGCACCCGGGGCGCCGAGCTGGTGCCCGTGATGCGGCTGCTCTCCTCCCGGGGCGTCCACCACCTGGTCGACGCCGACGGCACCCCGCTCGCCGAGGTGAGCCGCGACGCCGTCGTCGCCGAACGGCTGACCGACGGCGATGGGCGCACCGCGGCCTGGGACGAGATCGAGGTCGAACTCGCCGACGACCAGGACCCGGCGATCCTCGACCGCGTCGACAAGAAGCTGACGAAGGCCGGGCTCCGGCCATCGGCTGCACCGTCCAAGCTGGCCAGGGCGCTGGCGGAGACCGGCCTCGACATCCCGGTGTCCACGCCGGTCGAGCCGGTGGACGCGGGCGGCCACCTCCTCGCCTACCTGCGCGAACAGGTCACCGCCCTGCTCGCGTATGACCCCGGGGTCCGCCGCGACCTGCCCGACGCCGTCCACCAGACGCGGGTCGCGACCCGCCGGCTCCGCAGCGCCTTCCGCTCGTACCGCAAGGTCCTGGACCGCACCGTCACCGACCCGATCGGCGAAGAGCTGAAGTGGCTCGCCGGTGAGCTGGGGGTCGCCCGCGACCAGGAGGTGCTCACCGCCCGGCTGCGCGCCCGGATCGACGCCGTACCCCGCCCCCTGCTGCTCGGACCGGTCCGCGGCCGGCTGCGGATCTGGTCCACCGCCCATGGCTCGGGCGCCCGCCGCAAGGCCATCACCACCCTCGACAGCCGGCGCTATCTCGCCCTCCTCGACACCCTGGAGGCGCTGCTCGCCGATCCGCCACTGCGGAAGGCGGCGGTGCGCTCGGCGGCCCAGGTGTTCCCCGCGGAGTTGCTGAAGGACTACGGGCGGCTCGCGGACCGGATCGGCCACGCGCTGGACCTGCCCCCCGGCGGTGACCGCGATCTGGCCATGCACGACGCCCGCAAGGCGGCGAAGCGCGCGCGGTACGCGGGCGAGGCGGCGACCCCCGCCCTCGGCCCGGCCGCGAAGCGGTTCGCCAAGCGGATGAAGGCCGTGCAGACCGTCCTCGGCGACCACCAGGACAGTGTGGTGGCCCGCGACGCCCTCCGTAATCTGGCGATCCAGTCCCACGCCGCGGGCGAGTCCGCGTTCACCTGGGGCCTGCTGTACGGGCAGGAGCAGCGCTCCGCCGCCGACCGGGAGCGCGAGCTGCCCGGGGTCTGGGCCGAGGCCGCGCAGGAGCGGATCAGGGCGGAGCTGACGGGCTGAGGCGGCGGGGGAGCGGCGGAGGGGACCCGCTTCGCGGTGCCGGGGGCCCCGAGCACCGGGGTACGCTGGATGGTCAACTCCGCCAGCTCACGAAAGCTCTGAGATGTCTACTGTTGAGTCGGTCTTCCCACAGCTCGAAGCTCTGCTCCCGCATGTGCAGAAGCCGATCCAGTACGTCGGTGGTGAGCTGAACTCCACGGTGAAGCCGTGGGAGAGCTGCGACGTCCGCTGGGCGCTGATGTACCCCGACGCGTACGAGGTCGGACTGCCCAACCAGGGCGTCATGATCCTCTACGAGGTGCTCAACGAACGCGAGGGCGTCCTCGCCGAGCGCACCTACAGCGTCTGGCCCGACCTCGAAGCGCTGATGCGCGAACACGGCGTACCGCAGTTCACCGTGGACAGCCACCGCCCCGTCGGCGCCTTCGACGTCTTCGGGCTCAGCTTCTCCACCGAGCTGGGCTACACCAACATGCTCACTGCCCTCGATCTCGCGGGCATCCCGCTGGAGGCGCGCCACCGCACGATCGACGACCCGATCGTCCTCGCCGGAGGCCATGCGGCCTTCAACCCCGAGCCGGTCGCCGAGTTCATCGACTGCGCGGTCATCGGCGACGGAGAGCAGGCCGTCCTCGATATGACCGAGATCATCCGCGCCTGGAAGGCGGAGGGCCGCCCCGGTGGCCGCGAGGAGGTCCTCTTCCGCCTCGCGAAGACCGGCGGCGTCTACGTCCCCCGCTTCTACGACGTGGAGTACCTGCCCGACGGGCGGATCGGCCGGGTCGTCCCCAACAAGTCCGGCGTCCCGTGGCGGGTCTCCAAGCACACCGTCATGGACCTGGACGAATGGCCCTACCCCAAGCAGCCGCTGGTCCCGCTCGCCGAGACCGTCCACGAGCGGATGTCCGTGGAGATCTTCCGCGGCTGCACCCGGGGCTGCCGCTTCTGCCAGGCCGGCATGATCACGCGACCCGTACGGGAGCGAAGCATCACCGGCATCGGCGAGATGGTCGACAAGGGCCTCAAGGCGACCGGCTTCGAAGAGGTCGGCCTCCTCTCGCTCTCCAGCGCCGACCACTCCGAGATCGCCGACGTCGCCAAGGGACTGGCCGACCGGTACGAGGAGGACAAGATCGGGCTCTCCCTCCCCTCCACCCGGGTGGACGCCTTCAACGTCGACCTCGCCAACGAGCTGACCCGCAACGGCCGCCGGTCCGGCCTCACCTTCGCCCCCGAGGGCGGCTCCGAGCGGCTGCGCAAGGTCATCAACAAGATGGTCTCGGAGGAGGACCTGATCCGTACCGTCGCCACGGCGTACGGCAACGGCTGGCGGCAGGTGAAGCTCTACTTCATGTGCGGACTGCCCACCGAGACCGATGAGGACGTGCTCCAGATCGGCGATATGGCGGTCAACGTCATCGCCAAGGGCCGTGAGGTCTCCGGCGCCCAGGACATCCGCTGCACCGTCTCCATCGGCGGCTTCGTCCCCAAGCCCCACACCCCCTTCCAGTGGGCGCCCCAGCTCAGCGCCGAACAGACCGACGCCCGACTGACGAAGCTCCGCGACAAGATCCGCGGCGACAAGAAGTACGGCCGCTCGATCGGCTTCCGCTACCACGACGGGAAGCCCGGCATCGTGGAGGGCCTCCTCTCCCGCGGTGACCGGCGCATCGGGGCCGTCATCCGCGCCGTCTACGAGGACGGCGGACGCTTCGACGGCTGGCGCGAGCACTTCTCGTACGACCGCTGGATGGCCTGCGCCGAGAAGACGCTCCCCGAGTTCGGGGTGGACGTCGACTGGTACACCACCCGGGAGCGCACCTACGAGGAGGTCCTGCCCTGGGACCACCTGGACTCCGGTCTGGACAAGGACTGGCTCTGGGCGGACTGGCAGGACGCGCTGGACGAGACCGAGGTCGAGGACTGCCGCTGGACGCCGTGCTTCGACTGCGGCGTCTGCCCGCAGCTCGATCTCGACATCCAGATCGGCCCCACCGGCAAGAAGCTGCTGCCGCTGTCGGTCGTCAAGCCGTAGCGGGTCAGGCCGTAGCGGGTCAGGTAGTAGTGATCGGCGGAGGGTTCCAGTCCGTCGCATGACCGGGCCCCCCGCCGCCCCCGGGGATCGTGAGGTGGCTCGGGGGCCCCGGTCGGGGGGCGTGAGGCGTACGGGACCCCGGACGGGGGCGTGGGGCGCCGATTGCCTGGCCGGGGGCGTGAGGCGACGGGTTCCGCGCCGCCGCGCCCAGGGCCGGAAGGTGTGACCGGGGGCCCCGCCGCCCCGTACCGCGAGTGACCGGGCCGGCCTCCTGACCGGGCCGCCCGACCGTATGCACAGGGCTCCCAAGGCCCCGCGCCAGAACCTGCCGAGCCGGCCGCCGGTGTGGCCCTCATGGAGGCCCGGGAACCCTCGGGGGCTCCGGCGCGTACTCTGGGTAGTACAACGACTGTCCCCTGCGCGGCGGCCTGGTCCGAGATCTCCCCGCGGAAGCGGGGGTGAGCCGGGCGGGGCCCCCATGGGGTACCCCCGCATTCCGAGGGTGGCGCGCCACCGCGCCGCCCCGCACCGAGGAGAAGAACCACTGGGCAAGCGACAGCCCGAAGGCCCGCCGCCCGCACCCGCGGTGCAGCGCATCCGACTGCGCTACACCAAGCGCGGCCGCCTCCGGTTCACCAGTCACCGTGACTTCCAGCGCGCCTTCGAGCGGGCGCTGCGGCGCGCCGAGGTGCCCATGGCGTACTCGGCGGGCTTCACCCCGCACCCCAAGGTGTCGTACGCCAATGCCGCACCCACCGGCACGGGCAGCGAGGCCGAGTATCTGGAGATCGCGCTCACCGCGCCCCGCGACCCCGAGAGCCTGCGTGAGCTGCTCGACGAGTCGCTGCCGACCGGCCTCGACATCGTGGACGCCGTCGAGGCCCGTACGTCCGGGCTCGCCGATCGGCTCACCGCTTCGGTGTGGGAGCTGCGGCTCGACCGGGTCCCCGTCGAGGACGCGGAGAACGCCGTCGTGGCCTTCCTCGCGGCCGAGACCGTCGAGGTCCAGCGCAGGGCCAAGAACGGCATGCGGACCTTCGACGCGCGGGGTGCCGTGGCCGGTCTCGAAGTGGTCCGTCCACAGCCTGATAGGACCCTGGACGGCCCCTGTGCGATACTGCGGCTGGTTGTTCGGCACGTAACGCCTGCCGTGCGACCTGACGACGTCCTGTCCGGTCTCCGCGCTGTGGCCGACCTGGCGCCGCCGGTCCCCGCAGCGGTGACCAGGCTGGCGCAGGGGCTCTTCGACGAGGAGTCCGGCACGGTGACCGATCCGCTCGCGCTCGACCGCGAGGCAGTACCGACCGCCCCACCCACGGCCGTCGAGACGGCCTCCCCCTAGCTCTGCCAGGGGATCCGGTGACGGTGCCCGACGGTCGCGCCGCGCGCACAGGCAGTCGTCACAGCACGGTCCTCGGACTCGGGAGCCACCTGAGTCGGGCCGCGCGAAACCACAACAGACTTTCGCCAGGCCGTGCGTACATCGCGTACGGAACCGGCGAGCCAGACATATCAGCTCCCGTGCGGCGCCCGCGCCCCGGACGGCGGCCCCGCGTAGAGCGGGCCGCGGCCGGACCGGAATGAGGCGCGGCGCCCGGGAGCGTGACGGGAGAACCGCCCGCATGCACGCGTCGAACGAATCCGGCACCGCCGGAGAGATCAACGAGGACCGCACCACCCCCAGCGACACGCTGCCGCCGCGCCGCCGTCGCCGGGCCGCTTCGCGTCCCGCGGGGCCGCCCGGTGCGACCGCCGAGGCGGCGGAGGCCGCCGCTGAGGCACCGGCCGAGGCCGAGGCACCCGCGGCGCGCACCCCGCGTCGCCGCGCGACCCGTAAGACTGCCGAGGTCCCAGCGGCCACGGCGACCCCTGAGGCCGCCGACGCCCCCGAGGCCACCGAAGCGAAGGCCGCCGCACCGCGCCGTAGCCGTCGTGCCGCCGAGGCTCCCGAGGCTCCGGCCGCTGAGGCCGAGGCTCCGGTGGAGGCTGCCGCGCCGCGTAAGCGTCGTCGTGCCACTCGTGAGGTCAGCGCCCCCGAGGCGCCCGCCCAGGCCCCCGTCGCGGAGTCGCCGGCCGAGGCACCCGCGCAGGCTCCGGCCGCTGAGGTCGAGGCCCCGGTGGAGGCCGCTGCGCCGCGTAAGCGCCGCCGCGCGTCCGCCCCGGCCGGTACGCCCAAGGCCGAGACCGCCGTCGAGCCCGACCCCACAGAGGACACAGCGGCCCAGGCGGTCACGGAGGCCGCCGAGGCTCCCGCGGCCCGCACCCCGCGCCGTCGCGCCACCCGTAAGGCCACCGCGGCCGAGCCCGCTGAGGTCGCCACGGAGGTCACCGAGCCCGCCGAGGCTCCGGCCGCTGAGGTCGAGGCTCCGGTGGAGGCTGCCGCGCCGCGTAAGCGTCGTCGTGCCACTCGTGAGGTCAGCGCCCCCGAGGCGCCCGCCCAGGCCCCCGTCGCGGAGTCGCCGGCCGAGGCACCCGCGCAGGCTCCGGCCGCTGAGGTCGAGGCCCCGGTGGAGGCCGCTGCGCCGCGTAAGCGCCGTCGCGCCACCCGTGAGGTGAGCGCCCCCGAGGCACCCACCGAGTCCGTGGCCGTCGTGGCGCCCGAGCCCACAGAGGACACAGCGGCCGCCGAGGCTGCCGAGGCGCCCACGTCGCGCACCGCGCGTCGCCGGGCCACCCGTAAGGCCACCGCCGCCGAGGCCGCGGAGACCGCCGCGCCCGCGCCGGAGCCGGAGAAGACGGCCACCCGCGGTGGCCGCAACCGCCGCCGCGTTGCCTCGCCCGAGTTCACCGCGCACGCCGCGCGGAAGGACGAGAGCGCGCCGCGCCGCGCCGCCCGCCCCGCCGTCGCCGTCTTCCAGGCCCCGGTCTTCGCCGAGCCGATGTTCCAGACGCCGGAGACCGCGGCCGCCGCGGCAGCCGCCGCCTATGACACGGAGGACACGGAGGGCGAAGAGACCGAGCTGGAGGAGTTGGTCGAGGACCAGCCCGTCGAGGCCGTCGAGACCGCTCCCGAGCCCGTCGAGACCGCCCCGGAGCCCGCCGGGCGCCGTCGCCGTCGCCGTCGTGGCGAGGCGGCCCCCGAGCGCGTCGAGACCGCCCCCGAGCGGGTCGAGGAGCGCGCCGAGACGGTCGAGCGGCAGCCCGATGCCGTGACCGAGGACGACTCAGCCGACGAGGTCTCCGACGACGAGGCCGAGTTCGAGGACCGCCCGTCGCGGCGCCGTCGCCGTGGTGGCCGTCGCCGCCGTCGTGGTGAGGTCGCCGACGCCGACGAGACCTCGGACGAGCGGTCGGCCGATGCCGCCGACGATGACTCCGAGACCCGCGACGAAGCCGCCGACGACGCCGATGAAGCGCGCGACGACGACGCCGAGTCTGCCGCCGGCTCCTCCAGCAGCCGTCGCCGCCGCCGTCGGCGCCGTCGCAGCGGTGAGCCCATGACCGACGACGAGGCCGCCGCCGGCGACCCGGAGCGTACGGTCGTCAAGGTGCGCGAGCCCCGACCCGCCCGCGCCAAGGGCGATGACGCGTCCGACTTCCAGGACGCCGTGCAGTCCATCAAGGGCTCCACCCGTCTGGAGGCGAAGAAGCAGCGCCGCCGGGAGGGCCGCGAGCAGGGCCGCCGCCGAGTGCCGATCATCACCGAGGCCGAGTTCCTGGCCCGCCGTGAGGCCGTCGAGCGCGTGATGGTCGTCCGCCAGAGCGGCGAGCGCACCCAGATCGGTGTCCTCGAAGACAATGTGCTGGTCGAGCACTACGTCAACAAGGAGCAGGCGACGTCGTACGTCGGCAACGTCTACCTGGGCAAGGTGCAGAACGTCCTGCCGTCCATGGAGGCCGCCTTCGTCGACATCGGCAAGGGCCGCAACGCCGTCCTCTACGCCGGTGAAGTCAACTTCGAGGCGCTGGGCATGGCCAACGGCCCCCGCCGCATCGAGGCCGCGCTCAAGTCCGGTCAGTCCGTGCTCGTCCAGGTGACGAAGGACCCGATCGGTCACAAGGGCGCCCGGCTGACCAGCCAGGTCTCCCTGCCCGGCCGGTACCTGGTCTATGTGCCCGAGGGCTCGATGACCGGCATCAGCCGCAAGCTGCCCGACACCGAGCGGGCCCGGCTGAAGACCATCCTCAAGAAGATCGTCCCCGAGGACGCGGGCGTCATCGTCCGTACCGCCGCCGAGGGCGCGAGCGAGGACGAGCTGCGCCGCGACGTCGAGCGCCTCCAGGGCCAGTGGGACGACATCAAGCAGAAGTCGAAGGGCAGCGGCAGCTCGAACGCGCCCTCGCTGCTCTACGGCGAGCCGGACATGACCGTCCGGGTGGTCCGCGACATCTTCAACGAGGACTTCTCCAAGGTCATCGTCAGTGGTGACGAGGCGTGGGAGACCATCCACGGCTATGTGTCGCACGTCGCGCCGGACCTCTCCGACCGGTTGCAGCGCTGGACCAGCGAGGTCGACGTCTTCGCGACGTACCGCATCGACGAGCAGCTGATGAAGGCGCTGGACCGCAAGGTCTGGCTGCCGTCCGGTGGCTCGCTGGTGATCGACAAGACCGAAGCCATGATCGTGATCGACGTCAACACCGGCAAGTTCACCGGTCAGGGCGGAAATCTGGAAGAGACCGTCACCAGGAACAACCTGGAGGCGGCCGAGGAGATCGTGCGTCAGCTCCGGCTGCGTGACCTCGGTGGCATCGTCGTCGTGGACTTCATCGACATGGTCCTGGAGTCCAACCGCGATCTGGTGATGCGGCGACTGCTGGAGTGCCTGGGCCGCGACCGTACGAAGCACCAGGTCGCCGAGGTCACCTCGCTGGGCCTGGTCCAGATGACCCGCAAGCGGGTGGGCCAGGGTCTGCTGGAGTCCTTCTCCGAGACCTGTGTCCACTGCAACGGCCGTGGTGTGATCGTGCACATGGAGCAGCCGACCTCCGTCGGCGGCGGTGGCGGTGCCGTCGGCAAGCGCGCCAAGAAGCGTGGCCGCGGCGGCTCCGAGCACACCCACGACCACGACCACGAGACGGTGTCCGCCGAATCCGAGACGGAGTCCTACGAGACGGAGGCCGAGGTCGCCGCCGAGGTGGCCGCGCCCGTCGCGCTGGCCGAGCCGTCCTTCGTACCGGACGAGGAGCTGTACAGCAGCGCCGCCGAGGCGGAGGCCGCCGCGCACCGTGGCCGTGGCCGTCGCCGGGCGACCCGCAGGGCGTCCGCGCCGAGCGGTGCCCCCCGGTCCGCCGAGCCCGTCGCCGCCCCGGAGCCCGTCGCGTCCCCGGAGCCCGAGGCCGCCCCGGAGCCCGAGGCCCAGCCGGTCGCCGATGCGCCCGTCGTCGAGACCGCTCCCGAGCCGGAGGCGGCCCCCGCGGGCCGTACCCGTCGCCGGGCGACCCGTAAGGCCACCGCGCCGGCCGGGGCGCCGAAGGCGGCGGAGCCGGAGGTCGTCATCGAGGCCGCGCCGGAGGTCCGGGCCGAGGCCCCGGCCCCCGAGCCGGTCGCCGCCGAACCGCGGGCCGAGGAGCAGCCGGTGGCCGCTCCGCCGCGGGCCCGCCGTCGGGCGACCCGCAAGGTCACCGCGCCGGCCGGTTCGCCGTCGGGCGCGGAGGACGCCGCGATCGTCGTGGTCACCGGTACGCCGGAGCCCATTTCCGAGCCGGCCGCCCCGGTCGAGTCCGCCGAGGAGCCGGTCAAGAAGACGGCCACCCGGAAGACCGCGGCGAAGAAGGCGCCCGCGAAGGCGCCCGCGAAGAAGGCCGCCGCCAAGAAGACGACGGCGAAGAAGACCGCGGCGAAGAAGACGACCGTGAAGAAGGCCACGAAGAAGTCCGTCGCGGCCGAGACGCAGACGCCCCCGGCGGTGTCTGCGTCCACCGAGGACTGAACAGTTGGTGAGTCCTGGGTGAACCGATCGTGTCCCATCCCACAGTCCTGGGATGGGGCACGGTCTTTGTCTCCGAATTGATGCAGTGGCCCCATAACGGGCCCGAAATTGGTGAGGAAATCCCTGATAATGTGACGGCGGTCGCTGCCGGGTGAGGATCCCGTTCCGGACACTACGGTGGGTGGCCGGCTCGGGACACGACCGGTCCTGAATCCTCGGTAGGGCGTTGGCTTCGCGCCGAAGGGGTGTGCGCGGCCTGATGGAATCACCGCGGCGCCCCTGACCTCCTGCCACAAATAGCTCTTGCGGTGTTCAAGGAGGACGTCCATGACGAGCAGCAATCGGCAGCCCATTCCCGCTGCCCGCCCGGTCATCGGTGAAGAAGAGATCGAGGCCGTGGTGCGCGTGATGCGCAGCGGCCGGGTCGTGCAGGGCCCCGAAGTGGCCGCGTTCGAGGAGGGATTCTCCGAGCTGGTCGACGGACGCCACTGCGTCGCCGTCAACTCCGGTACCTCCGCGCTGCATCTCCTTCTGCTGGCGCTGGGCATCGGCCCCGGCGACGAGGTGATCGTGCCCTCGTTCTCGTTCGCCGCCACGGCGAACGTGGTCCGGCTCGTCGGCGCCGACGCCGTCTTCGCCGATATCGAGCCCGACACCTACGGCCTGGACCCGGCCGCCGTCGAGGCCGCCATCACCCCGCGCACCGCCGCCATCATGCCGGTGCACCTGTACGGCCACCCGGCCTCGATGAACCAGATCATGGCCATCGCCGCCAAGCACAAGCTGGCCGTCGTCGAGGACGCCTGCCAGGCGCACGCGGCGGCGCTGAACGGCACCCCGGTCGGCGCGTTCGGCGCGGGCGGCACCTTCAGCTTCTACCCGACGAAGAACATGCACTCGCTCGAAGGCGGCATGATCTCCACGGGTGATGCCGAGATCGCCCGTACCCTCCGGCTGCTGCGCAACCAGGGCATGGAGCAGCGGTACGCCAACGAGATCATCGGCGTCAACATGCGCCTCACCGACGTGGCCGCCGCCGTCGGCCGCGTACAGCTCGGCAAGCTCCACGGCTGGACCGAGCAGCGCATCGCGAACGCCGCGTACCTCAGCGAGCACATCACCGCACCGGGCGTCACCACGCCGACCGTGGCCGATGGCGCGCGCCACATCTTCCACCAGTACACGATCCGCGTCAGCGGTGACCGCGACGCCGCCATGGCGAAGCTCACCGAGGCCGGTGTCGGCAACGCCGTCTACTACCCGACCCCCATCCACCGGCTGAAGCCGTTCTGGGAGCCGGACCAGAAGGCGGGCCGCAACTGGGATCTGCCGGAGACTGAGCGCGCCGCCGCCGAGGTCGTCTCGCTGCCGGTGCACCCCTCGCTGTCCGCGGAAGACCTTGAGCGGATCGTCGTCGCCGTGAACGAGCTTGGAGAGAATCTGTGACCACCGCCCCGGTGTCCCAGGGACTGCGGGCCGGCCTCATCGGCCTCGGCTCGATGGGCCGTCACCACGCCCGTGTACTCGCCGGCCTGGACGGCGTCCAGTTCGTCGGCGTCGTCGACCCGATGGGCGACAAGAACGGCTGGGCGCAGGGCGTGCCCGTGCTGTCGGAGGTCGAGGAGCTGATCGCGCTCGGCATCGACTACGCCGTGGTGGCCTGCCCGACCGCGCTGCACGAGGAGGTCGGCCTGAAGCTGGCCGCAGCCGGTGTCGGCGCGCTGATCGAGAAGCCCGTCGCGGACACCGTGGACGGCGCCCGCAGGCTCGTCGAGGCGTTCGAGGCGCGCGGTCTGGTCGCCGGTGTCGGCCACATCGAGCGCTGCAACCCGGCGCTCCGCTCGCTGCGGCAGCGGCTGGAGGCCGGCGAGCTGGGCGACGTCTACCAGGTCGTCACCCGCCGCCAGGGCCCCTTCCCGCACCGCATCGCCGATGTCGGTGTGGTCAAGGACCTCGCCACCCACGACATCGACCTCACCGGCTGGGTGACCGGCCAGACCTACACCTCGATCGCCGCGCGCACGGTCTCCAAGTCCGGCCGCCCGCACGAGGACATGGTCTCCGCCGTCGGTCAGCTCTCCGACGGCACCATGGTCAACCACCTGGTCAACTGGCTGAGCCCGCTCAAGGAGCGCTTCACCTCGGTCACCGGTGAGAAGGGCTGCTTCATCGCGGACACCCTCACCGCCGACCTCACCTTCTACTCGAACGCCGCCCAGGCCACCGAGTGGGAGGCGCTCCAGGCGTTCCGCGGGGTCGCCGAGGGCGACATGATCCGTTACGCCATTCCCAAGCGCGAGCCGCTGCTGGTCGAGCACGAGCTGTTCCGGGATGCTGTTCTCGGCAAGTCCGACGACATCTGCACGCTGCGCCAGGGCCTCCGTACGGTCGAGGTGGCGGCGGCCGTCCTGGAGTCCGCCGCAGCAGGGGTTACCGTCGATCTCTCCGCGCACGCCGCGGCCCAGTAGGGCGAGGGAGCCTTGACCAGTCCTGACGTCACCGTCGTCGTGGCCGTCTACAACACGATGCCGTATCTGACGGAATGTCTTAACTCGCTTGTCGGGCAGAGCATCGGCCTGGACAGGCTTGAGGTCGTGGCCGTCGACGACGGTTCCACGGACGACAGCGGCGCGGAGCTGGACCGCTTCGCGGCGAAGTACCCGGGCACCGTCAAGGTGATCCACCAGACGAACTCCGGTGGCCCCGCCGCGCCCAGTAACAGGGCGCTGGAGGTGGCCACCGGCCGTTTCGTCTACTTCCTCGGATCCGACGACTACCTCGGCAAGGAGGCGCTGGCCCGCATGGTGGCCTGCGCCGACCAGCACGGCTCCGACGTGGTCGTCGGCAAGATGGTCGGCACCAACGGCCGCTACGTCCACCAGGCGCTCTACAAGAAGAGCGACCCGGACGTCAGCCTCTACGACTCGGCGCTTCCGTACACCCTGGCGAACACCAAGCTGTTCCGCCGGGAGCTGGTCGAGGAGCACGGGCTGCGCTTCCCGGAGGACATGCCGGTCGGCAGCGACCAGCCGTTCACCATCGAGGCGTGCGTCCGGGCGCGGAAGATCTCGGTGCTCGCCGACTACACGTACTACTACGCGGTCAAGCGCGGTGACGCGAGCAACATCACCTACCGCGCCGACCATCTGGCCCGGATGCGGTGCGCCGAGCGCATCCTGGACTTCGCGGCGGGGCTGATCGAGGAGGGCCCGAAGCGCGACCACGTCTTCGAGCGCCACTTCAACTGGGAGCTGGCCAAGCTCATCCAGGGCGACTTCCCCGAGGTCGAACCGCGGACCCGGCGCGAACTCTGCATCGGGATCGCGGGACTGGCCGACGAGTATCTGACCGAACCCATCCGCGACGCCCTGCCGGTGCAGCGCCGGGTCCGGCTCACCCTCGCCCAGCGGGGCATGGTCGACGAGCTGGTCGAGGTCATCGCGGCCGAGGAGAAGGGCGGCCCGCCGCCGTTCCTGCTTGCGGGCGACCGGGCGTTCGCGCGCTACACCGGCTTCCGCGACACCGGCCTGGTCATTCCCGACCGGATCTACGAGGTCTTCGGCGAGTCGGTCGCCGCCGCGCTCGCCTCCGGCACCGAGCTGGAGTCGGCCGCCTGGGAACAGCACGGTGACGAGCTGTCCCTGGCCGTCGCCGTACGGGTCCCGGTCGCCGGCGACATCGGATCGCTCGCCGTCCGCCTCGTCCAGGGCGCCATGCCCAAGAGCGCGGACAAGCCGGGCGGCCGGCAGTTGCCGGCCGGCCATCAACTCCCGCCCGCCGTCGGGAAGTCGACCCTGGAGACCACGGCCGACGGCAGTGCCACGGTCATCCGTGCGCTGATCCCGATCGAGGCCCGTACGGCGTCGGCCGGGGTGCGCGTCCATGTCGAGGTCGCGGGCCGGCTGTACGAGATCCCCGTACGCGGCCAGGACAAGCCCATGCCGCTGGCCCGGCGCTGGCGCAGCGGCACCCCGTACCGAGTGGCCGCGCGTGTGAACGCCAAGGGCCGAATGGTGGTCGCGACCGGACTGCTGTTCCCGCCCGCCGAGAGATGGTGGTCGCGTGTGCGACCCCTGCTGGCCCGTGTGAAGAGGAAAGTATCCCGATGAATATCTGTGTAGTAGCGCTCGGCAAGATCGGGCTCCCGCTCGCCGTCCAGTTCGCCGCCAAGGGCCACAACGTCATCGGCGCCGACGTCAACGAGAAGGTCGTGGAGCTGGTCAACGCCGGCACCGAGCCCTTCCCCGGCGAGCACGACCTGGACCGGCTGCTGAAGGAGACGGTCGGCGCCGGCCTGCTGAGCGCCACCACCGACACGGCCGCCGCCGTCGCCCAGTCCGACGCCGTCGTCGTCGTCGTCCCGCTGTTCGTGGACGCCGAGGGCACCCCGGACTTCGGCTGGATGGACTCCGCCACCCAGGACATCGCGCGGGGCCTCAAGCCCGGCACCCTGGTCTCGTACGAGACGACCCTGCCGGTCGGCACCACCCGCACCCGGTGGGCGCCGATGCTGGAGAAGGGCTCCGGGCTCACCGCGGGCAAGGACTTCCACCTGGTCTTCTCGCCGGAGCGGGTCCTCACCGGCCGCGTCTTCGCCGACCTGCGCCGCTACCCCAAGCTCGTCGGCGGCATCGACGAGATCTCCGCCCGGCACGGCGTGGAGTTCTACGAGAGCGTCCTCGACTTCGACGAGCGCGCCGACCTGTCCCGGCCGAACGGGGTCTGGGACCTGGGCACCGCCGAGGCGTCCGAGCTGGCCAAGCTCGCCGAGACCACGTACCGCGATGTCAACATCGGCCTGGCGAACCAGTTCGCCCGCTTCGCCGACAAGAACGACATCGACGTCAAGAAGGTCATCGAGGCGTGTAACTCGCAGCCGTACAGCCACATCCACCAGCCCGGGATCGCGGTCGGCGGCCACTGCATCCCGATCTACCCCCGGATGTACCTCTGGAACGACCCGGAGGCCACCGTCGTCCGCTCGGCGCGCGAGGCCAACGCCGCCATGCCGGAGTACGCGGTGGACCTGCTGGCCGCCGCCTACGGCGAGCTGGACGGCGCCGGTGTCCTGGTGCTGGGCGCGGCCTACCGCGGTGGCGTCAAGGAGACCGCGTTCTCGGGCGTCTTCGGGACCGTTGAGGCGCTGAAGGCGCGCGGGGCCGTCCCGTACGTCTCCGACCCGATGTACACGGCCGAGGAACTGACCGCGCACGGGCTCATCCCGCACGAGGGCCAGGCCGTCACCGCCGCGATCCTCCAGGCGGACCACGCCGAGTACCGCGAGCTGGCCGCCGCCGACCTCCCGGACGTCCGCGTCCTGGTCGACGGCCGGCGCACCACCGACCCGGCCCGCTGGGAAGGCGTACGCCGGGTCGTCATCGGCGGCTGATTCGTTGCGGCAGTGAACAGTGGCCCCGTCCCGCGCGTGCCGCGTGGGGCGGGGCCTTCTGCGAGAGGACAGTGGACATGACGTGGTTGATCACCGGCGGAGCCGGATACATCGGATCGCACGTGGTGCGGGCGATGATCGAGGGCGGCGAGGAGGTCGTCGTCCTGGACGACCTGAGCACCGGCGCCAAGGACCGGCTCCCCGACGGCGTCCCGCTGGAAGTGGGCACCGTACTCGACCGCGAGCTGCTCGACCGGGTGCTGCGGGAACACGCCGTCACCGGTGTCGTGCACCTCGCGGGCAAGAAGCAGGTCGCCGAATCGGTCGCCCGGCCGCTGTACTACTACCACGAGAACGTGGAGGGCCTGCGGGTCCTGCTGGCGGCCGTGGTGGACGCGGGTGTCAGCCGGTTCCTCTTCTCGTCGTCGGCGTCCGTGTACGGGATGCCCGATGTGGACCTCGTCACCGAGGAGACCCCCTGCCGGCCGATGAGCCCGTACGGGGAGACCAAGCTCGCCGGCGAATGGCTGGTCTCGGCGGTGGGCGCGGCGCACGGGCTGGCGACGGCCGCCCTGCGCTACTTCAACGTCGCGGGCGCGGGCTCACCGGAGCTGGGTGACGAAGGCGTCCACAACCTGGTGCCGATGGTGTTCGAACGCCTCACGGCGGGCGAACCGCCGAAGGTATTCGGCGACGACTACGCGACACCGGACGGCACCTGCGTCCGCGACTACATCCACGTCGCGGACATCGCCTCGGCACATGTGGCCGTGGCCCGACGCCTGGTGTCCGACGCGTCGGCGGCCCTCACCCTCAACATCGGCCGGGGCGAAGGCGTGTCGGTCGCCGAGATGGTCCGCGTCATCGGCGACGTCACCGGCCGTACGACCCCCCCGGTGACGACGCCCCGGCGCCCCGGCGACCCGGCGCGGGTGGTCGCTTCGGCGGACCGCATCCGCGGGGAGCTGGGCTGGGAGGCGCGCCACGACGTCCACGCGATGGTGACCTCTGCCTGGTCCGGCTGGCTCACCCGCCACCCCCTGCCCCCCGTCTGAACGGCACACCCTCCGGGCGTGTCCGGGGTGCTGGTGATGATCCGGCTCTCCTGTGCGGGAGGGTCCGTCCTCAATCGCCGGACGGGCTTGATTTCAGCCTCTCCGGACGGAGTTCGGGGAGCGGGGTCTCGTTCCATGTGCCTCTGACGAGGGGCCGGGTAATTCAGCCTCTCTGGCGTTTGAGGAGCGGGGTTCGGGGCGGAGCCCTGACGGCGGGGCTGGGCGTGTCCGGGGTGCTGGTGATGATCCGGCTCTCCTGTGCGGGAGGGTCCGTCCTCAATCGCCGGACGGGCTTGATTTCAGCCTCTCCGGACGGAGTTCGGGGAGCGGGGTCTCGTTCCATGTGCCTCTGGCGAGGGGCTGAGTAATTCAGCCTCTCCGGCGTTTGAGGAGCGGGGGTTCGGGGGCAGCGCCCCGGGGATACGGGGGCCCGGAAAGGGGGACGGGCCCCCGGGGGTCACCCCGGAGGCCCGTACGGTCCAGCGAGCCGCATGGCTATTCGTCGAAGTCGAGCAGCAGCTCGTCGAAGTCGCGGCTCACCACCGGCCAGTCCCACACCGACAGCGCATGCTCCGACGCCAGCTTCCCCGCGTTCCGCCACGCCTCGTCCGTCGCGGTCGTCTCCAGGATCCGCTTCGCCGCCTCCTCCGGGGAGGAGACCACCCACCCCTCGGGGTAGAGGGTCCGCGCGCTGTGCTCGCGGCCCGCGTAGAACGGCCAGTCCCGCACCACCGGTACCGCCGCGCTCGCCGCGCCCTCCATCAGGCCAACGTGGCAGCCCTCCCGCACGGAGGAGCTGAGGATGGTGCCGATCTCGACCAGCTTGGACGGTACGTCGTCGGTCGGGCCGAGCCGGACGACCGCGCCCGACTCCTCCAGCGGCGCGATCCGGGCCTCGAACTCCTTGAGGTAGTCCTTGGTGGCGCGGCTCGTCTTGGGGTCCATGTTGCCGCCGACGAGCACCAGCCGGTAGCGGTCGTCGTGCGCGCGCACGAGCTCCAGGACGTCGATGGCCCACTGCGGGTCCTTCGCGACCTGCGAGATGCCGACGAGCCCCAGATTGAAGCGCGCGTCCGTCTGCTTCGCGAGGACGAAGTCGCTGAGGTCCATGGCGTTGTGGAGCATGTGCGTGCGCGGCGCGTGCTCGCCCCGGAGCTGCGGCACCAGGGCCGTCGTCAGGTCCTGGACGTGGTCGGCGACGTAGACCAGGTCGTCGATGCGCGAGAAGTCGACGAGGTGCGGCCACCGGGTGAACGCCTCGTAGCTGTGCAGCCGGACGACGATCCGGGTGGTGCCCGGGTCGATGGTCGTCAGCATCACGGCGGGTGCGACGCACCAGTCGAGGAAGACGGTGTCGGCCCAGTCCAGATGCGGCCGCATCATCTGTTCGACCTGCTCCGCGTAGAGCGCGTCGCCGCCGAGCCGGTTCTCTATCATGCGCCGGCCGGCCCAGGAGAGCCGCTTCATGGCGGTGCTGGCCGCGAGGTCGAGATAGCGCAGCTCGACATCGGGGTGGTCCTCGTACCGCTTGAGCAGCATCTTGAGGAAGTTGTCGTTGGCGCTGGTGGTGACGAGCAGCCGCAGCGGCCGGTTCAGCGGGGCCTGTGCGGCGGGCTTCTTCCGGCCGCGCGGCTCCACGATCTTCTTCATCACGGCGGACGCGTGCGTGGGTGCCGCGTACGCCGTCGGGTCGGTCGCCAGCGGAGAGCTGAGCTGGTCGATGTGGATGACCCGGTGGAAGGCGAGGACGAGCGCCCGGTCGAGGGTGCTCGCGGCGGCGGCGGGGTCGCCCGCCTGGTACTGCTCGTCGGCCTGGGTCAGCAGTTCCTGGACGGTGCTGTCGAGGGCGCGCGGCGCGATGCCCTTGTTCAGCTCGGTCCGGACCGCCTCGTCCAGCAGCCCCGTACGGATCTTCCGGTCACCGATCCGGCCCGCCGCGGTCGTCAGCGCGAGCGTCGCGCCTCCGGGCCGGCCGGCCCAGCGCATTCCCTCGGCGACCTGGCGGGAGAGCGCGGCCCGTACTCCGGACGGCACGCCGGGCGCGCCGAGCGCGGTGCGCCACAGACGGGCGCCGACGGCGCTGCGCATCACGGGACGGGCGGTGGCGGTCCGCATCATGGTCTGCGGCAGCGCCTTGGCCTCGCGGCGCACATCGCTGGCGAGCAGCGCGGGCGGCGGCACGAGCCGCCGCTTGGCGACGGTCTGACCGGTCTGCTCGCCCTCCAGCGCACGCAGCGCCGGGGCGATGCCGAAGAACGCGCCGGCGGTGGAGTTGTACTGGGCGAGCCGCCAGACGGTGTACACGGCGTTCGGGTCGAGGGCGACCAGATGGGCGGCGCCGTGGCCGTGCTGGCGGAGCCACGGGTTGCGCCGGACCTGGACCCAGAGCTTGCGGCCGTGCGGCACCCGCTTCAGCTTGCGCCGGGTCGCGGTGCTCAAATGCCCTATGCCGAAGGGCAGTTGGCGGTAGCTGTCCAGGCCGAGCGCTTCCAGCTCCTCCGGGCAGTTCCGGGCGTCGAAGAGGACGGCCATATGGACACGGACGCCGAGGGCGCGGAACTTCTGCACCGCGCCGGCCAGTACGCCGAGTTGCGGCTTGGCGGTGGCGACGAAAAGCACATCGGTCACGGGGTGGGCCCTCCGGCGACGATCGACTCGGCGGTCTGGGTGGTGGTGCCCGCGGCGGCCGGTCCACCGGGCTCGGCGGCGAGCCGGGCGACCAGGTTCCGTACGGCCACGGACATCAGGACCTCACGGGTGAACTGGTCGGCGTGCGCCATGGCTTCGGCGTGTACCTCCTGGCTCGTCTCGACGGCCATATGCGCCGCCTTGACGAAGGACTCGGCGAGCCCCTCCTCCTCGATGCCGACGGCGCCGGTCCACAGGGGGTGCCCCTGGAGGACGTTGGACGCGTCGTGCTCGACCACATGGGCCGAGACGATCGGGAGGCCGGTCGCCATGTACTCGTACACCTTGCCGGAGGTCACATAGCGACCGCCGATCAGGATGAGCACCATCGCGTCCCAGCGGGCGTAGATGGCGGAGACCTCGGCCTTGGCGGCGGGTCCACCGAAGTAGACGCCGTCGGCCTCGGCCTGCTTGAGCATCTCGGAGTGCTTGTTGGCCTCGCGGCCGGCGCCGTTGCCGATGTGGCCGCGGACCTCGAAGCGCGCGTTGGCGAGCAGCGGCTCGCGCTCGCGGGCCGCGCGCCAGGCGTTGAGCACGGTCTCCAGGTGCGCGGGGGTGAAGTTGACGGTCCCGAGGTAGCCGAAGACGAGCCCGGCGTCGGGGTCGGCGCTGTGGGCGTGGCCGGGGGAGCTGTCGGCGTCGTACCCGTTGCGCACGACCTCCACGCGGGAGGCGAACTCGGGGTAGCGGGCCCGGTAGTGGTCGGCGATCGGGTCATTGACGACCCAGAGGCTGACCGCGTTGTCCAGGACCTTCTGCTCCCAGCGGCCCATCTCGGAGTTCTTGGTGAACGCCTCGATGCCGGTGATCACGTCGATGGACCAGCCGTCGCGGAAGTCCACCGCGTACGGGACCTTCTTCTCTTCCCAGAGCTTCCAGGCCGCCGCGAGGTTCACATACGGCACACAGCTCGCGACCAGCAGGTCGGCCGGGTGGTCCCGATGGATGTCGAGGACGGCCTGCTCCAGGTCGCCGCGCCATTCGCCGAAATTCGGCTCGGGGAACGCCTTCTGCTGCCGGGCGCGCAGTTGCGTGACCCAGCGGTTGGGGTTGAGGGCGCGCTCCTCGTCGTAGAGACGGATGTCCGTCTCCAGGTCCTCACGGGACAGCGGCAGTTCCACGATCTTGACCCGGGGGTCGACCTGGTCGAGCAGGGTGAGATCGACACCGGAGTCGCGCTCCCAGGATTCCTGGGCGATGTTGACCACGGTGACGTCCCAGCCCGCGGAGCAGAACTGGTTCGCCGTCTCGCGCATGCGATAGGCACTGCTCTTCGCCGCCGGCGGGAAGCCGATCGCAAGATAGATGACATGCGGCCGCGAGCCTTCGGAGGGCAGCCCGGACCTGGGAGACGCTGACATAACCGGTGACGCTAGCACGGTGATGTGTACGGACTTCGGCCCCGATGTGGGACCAATTGTCCGTCACACGTGCCGGCTGCCCCCCTTCCACTCTTCCATGATCCTGACAACGTTCTGGGCGGCCCGGCCGTCGCCGTAGGGCGTGCCGGGGTCGGTGGTCGGCACCGCGCGGGTGACCGTCGCGGCCCACTCGTCGGCGGGCAGGTCCTGCGGGTCGGGTACGAGGACGTTCCAACCGGTGTCGACGGTTTCCACCCACTCCGTCTCCGGCCGGATCGTGGTGGTGATCCGCTCCAGCAGGAACGCCTCCTTCTGGAGGCCACCCGAGTCGGTGACCACACCGGAGGAGGCGAGCACGGCGGCGATCAGACCGGCGTACGGGAGGGGGCGGCCGACGTGGACCGAGCCCTGGTCGAGCTTGATGCCGTGCTCGGCGGCGCGGGCGACGAGGCGCGGGTGGGCGAGGAGGGCGACCGGCAGCGGCAGCGCGGCGAGCGACCCGATGATCGCGGCGAGCCGCTCGGGGTCGTCCGTGTTGTCCGGCCGGTGCAGGGTGGCCAAAAGGAACGGCTCGGCCGGGTCGATGCCCTCGGGGAGCGCGGGGGCGCCGTGCTCCCCGGCGAGTACCGCGTCACGGATGCGGAGGCAGATGTCGACCATCACATCGCCGGCGAGGACCGCGCGGTCCTTGAGGCCCTCGTCCGCGAGGTGGCGCATGGCCTCCTCGGTCGGCGCGAGCAGCACATCGGCGCAGTGGTCGGTGAGGACGCGGTTGTGCTCCTCCGGCATCCGCCGGTTGAACGAGCGCAGACCGGCCTCCAGGTGGGCGACCGGCAGATGCATCTTCACGGCCGAAAGGGCGCCCGCGATGGTGGAGTTGGTGTCGCCGTAGACGAGGACCCAGTCGGGCTTCTCCCGCTCCAGGACCGGGTCGAGCGCGGTGAGGACCGATCCGGTCTGGGCGCCGTGGCTGCCGGAGCCGACCCCGAGGTGGACGTCGGGGTCCGGGATGCCGAGGCCGTCGAAGAAGACGTCGGAGAGATCCGCGTCGTAGTGCTGCCCGGTGTGCACGATGACATGCTCGTGCTCCGTGCCCGCGAACGCGGCCGCGATGGGCGCGAGCTTCACCAATTGGGGACGTGCACCGACGATGCTGATGACTTTCACGTAACACTCTTCTTCTGGGAGCCGGTCACTGGCAGGGTGTCCTGACCCATGGTAGGCAATGGCCGGGCCGGGCCGGGCGGCAGGCACTGTCGTACTATCGTCGCGCACGTTTTGCGGGGCGGTCACGGGAAGCACGGGAAAGTCGACGGTGAGCCATGGCGGTCTGGTCCGGACGGACATCCGGTCGGGAAACGGCGGGACGGTCGGACGCTCCGACGCGCGGTGACGCGACCGGGGCACCACCGTCACCAGCGGTTTCCACCGCACCCACACCCACCACGAACTGGCTGGTCCGGGGCAAGGACGGCCGCCTCACGGCGTACGCGCCCGGTAACGAGTCGGTGCTGCGCTGGACCGAGGTGCACCCCGGCGGCCCGGCGTGGACCGGGCCGGAGGTGATCCCGGCGCCGGGTGTGGTCCCGTACCTCTCCATCGCCCAGGGACCCGACGGCTATGTCCATCTGGTGAGCCTGCGGCAGAAGCGGCTGCCGGACGGACTGATGGGTACGGATGTGGTGTACGCCCTCCAGTACCAGTCGGGTCTGGCGGTGCGCGACTGGTCGGTGGTCGGGAATCCCTACCCCAACGATCCCGCGCTCGCCGCCCGGATAGGGCTGCCGGCCGCCGTGATCGACCAGGACTGCTCGCTGCACGTCTTCGTCCGGAACGTCGGCGGCGGCGTCTGCGGGCGCGCCAGCGTCCCGTCCGGCAAGTGGAACAAGTGGGCCGACTTCAAGGGCAGCGAGGGCGTCGGCGCGGTCTCCGGGACGATCAATGACAACGGCCTGATGGAGTTCGCGCTGCCGACGGCGGACGTGATCATGCGCTGGGCCCAGGAGACCAAGGGCGTCAAGTTCCTGCGGGCCGATGACATCGCGACCAAGGCCGAGGCGGACTCGGTCAGTTCGCTGCGGACCGACGGTGACCGGCTCACCTGGTTCTGGCATTCGGCGGTGGACCGTACGGTGCACGCCTGGCGCCCGTCGATGACCTCGCCCACCGTCCTCGGCACCGGTACGGGCACGGGCCCCATCGCACTCGCCCGCACCCCGGTCGACGGCCACGACTGCACGATCCTGGCCCACCGCGACGCCGCGACGGGCCGGCCCGCGCTCGCCGCGTACCCGACGGAGGACGAGTCCCGCGGGGTCACCTGGACGGTGACGGGCGAGCCGTGCGTGGGTGTGCCGGCGCTGGCGGTCGACGCGCGCGGGAAGGTGGTGCTGGCGGCGTTCGGCACGGACGGCGCGCTGATGGTCACCCGGCAGAAGGACGAGTCCGGGCTGGCGCTGTCGGCCTGGGAGCGGTTCTGACCGCCGCCCCGCACCGCCCGTAGCCGCTCGTACGGGGCCGGGAGCAGGCGCCCCCGGCCCCGTACGGAAGAACGGCCGTGGCCCGGGGTACGCCCCCCGGACCGTACGGAAGAACGGCCGTGGTCCGGGGTGTGCGCCCCCGGTCCCGTACGGAAGAAACAGCCGTGGCCCGGGGGGTGTGCCCGGGCCCGTACGGGTGCGTGCCCCGGCCCGTACGGAGAACGCTACGCGCGCTCGGAGAGCACGCCGTCGGTCTCCGTGTACAGCTCGCCCGACTTCGGGCACTCCCAGACCCCCGGCTCACCGTCCCGCTCGACCAGCCGCACGCCCACCCGGCCGACCCAGCCGATCCGCCGCGCCGGAACACCGACGACCAGGGCGAAGTCGGGGACGTCCTTGGTGACCACGGCACCCGCCGCGATCATGGCCCAGCGGCCGATCTCCAGCGGGGCGACACAGACCGCGCGCGCGCCGATGGAGGCGCCGTCGGCGATCCGTACGCCCACGGCCTCCCAGTCACCGCCGCGCATCTGCTTGCCGTCGGGGGCCACCGAACGCGGGTTGTGGTCATTGGTGAGGACCACCGCGGGGCCGATGAAGACACCGTCGCCCAGCTCGGCGGGCTCGTAGACCAGCGCGTAGTTCTGGAGCTTGCAGTTGTCGCCCATGCGCACGCCGGTGCCGACATAGGCGCCACGGCCGATCACACAGCCCTCGCCGAGCCTGGCTCCCTCGCGGATCTGGGCGAGCTCCCAGACGCTGCTGCCGGCGCCGACCTCGGCGCTCTCGTCCACCTGGGCGGTGGGCTGGACCCTGTAGTTCACTTCTTCTGCCTTCCGTGCGCCTGCGATTGCGCCGGCGATGCGCGGCTTCGCCCGGCGAGCATACGGGCCGCCCCCGGCCCGCCGTCGCCGGGCCGTCACCCCCGCCGTCCGCGTGCGGGCAGCCCCCGCCAGGCGCCGCGGCGGGCGAGGAAGAGGACCCCCGGCACGTCCTTGAGGATCTCCTCGCGCTCGCCGAAACCGTCCGGGACCTGGGGCAGCCCCAGCGCCGCCACCAGGGCGCGCCGCCGCCGGGCCGGATCGCCGCCGCCGCGCAGCAGGGCGGTCAGCGGGCGGGGGTCGGCGGCCGGAAAGGCGCGGGTGAGGGCGTGCGCGACGGCGGCGGCCTCGGCATGGCCGACGACCGGGGCCGTGGGGTCCCAGAGCTGGGCCGCCCCGGCCCGGCCCCGGTGGACGAGGGTGAACCCCTGGTGGTCGGCCGAGTGGCGGAGGACCAGGACGGGCCACCGCTCGCCGGTGGTGAGCAGCCGGGCCGCCGCCGTCAGGGGTTCCTCATCGGGCGCCGGGGGCGTGCGCCCGGCCGGGATCAGCTCGACATAGCTGAGACGGTCGCCCGGGCCCGGGCCCGGCGCGGGGGCGATCCGCAGCGGCACCCCGCTGCGCAGCGCCGCCTTCGCGACCCGGTGCGGCGGGGCCGCCGCGATGGCCAGCGCGCGGGGCGCTGGGACCTCGGGCAGCGGGGCGGGCGGGGTCAGCGGCCGGGGCGGCCGGCTGAAGAACGGGGTCCGGGATGCCACCTGGGTCCGCACCCCCAGCCGTAGCTCCAGGAACTGCGCGCGGCTGGGGCCGAGGTACGCCCACGGGTACTCCCGGGCGTGCACCCCTATCTCCCGGAACACCTCCAGCGCCTCGTCCCAGCGGCGGCCGATGATCAGCATCAGCGCCAGGTGGTTGCGGAAGCCGGCCGCCTCGGGGTCGCCCGGTGGGTACCAGGCGGAGAGGTCCTGGGCGCGCCTGACCGCCGCCGATAGCTGGACCGGATGGATGGTGCGGTCGCCGGCTCCACCGTGGGCGACGATCGCGTACTCGACGGCGGCGAGCAGCGGCAGCGCGTTCAGCAGCGAACCGGGCAGGGCACGGGCGGCGGCCCGCTCGGCGAAGCCGAACATCTCGCCGTGCGAGCCGTACCACTTCTCGCACCGGTACTGGAGCGCGCTGGTGTGACAGCCGTAGTGGTACGGGGAGCGGGCGACGGCCTCCGCCCAGCAGGCATCGAAGACCGCGCGGGGCGACTGGGCGCCCCGCGCGTGGGTGAGGGCGATCTCCCACGGCACCGGGTCGGCGGGGTTCAGCTCGGTCGCGGCGGAGATCACCGGCACGGCGTCCTCCAGCAGTGCGAAGAACGCCCGGAACCGGTCTTCGGAGACCTGCCCCGCGCGGTGGCCCGTCCGGACGTCCCAGGCCCGCTGGACGGCGCGGGCCGCCTTCAGCAGCACCGCGTCGGGGTTGTCCGGCTCGACCGCGAGCCACCGCTCCAGCCAGCCCGGATGGCGCAGGGCACATCCGGACAGGGCGGCGACCCAGCCGCTGCGCGTCTCCCACCGGGCACCCAGCCGGGTCTCGGCGAGCAGTTCGCGGGCGGGTCCCGGGTCCCCGGTGGCGGCGGCGCGCAGCGCGGACCGCAGCGCCGGATCGGCGACCGCGTCGACGGTGACGGCCGCGTCGGGCGGCAGGTCGGCGCCCACGGCCGAGCCATGGCGGAGCATCCGGGGCATGGACAGGAGGGAGGCGCGCAGTGACACGGACGCCTATTGAACAGGCACCGGCCGACGTCCACCAGGGAGTGCGCGGAAAGAGCGCCACGCATCGGCGGTCACCCGGTCACTCGGCGGCACAGCCACCCGGCCAGCGGTACGGCCACCCGGCCGCGCTGTCACCCGGACACGCGCGAGGGCCGGCGGCCGTACGGGGGCTCCGCGGACCCGACCGCCCCGCGCGGCCGGGAGGACGGGTGGCCGTACGGGGGCTCCGCGCGACCCGCACCCCGGTTTGACCCCCTGGATCGCTCCCCGTAACCTTGACCCTCGGTGTGTTTCCATACGCGCCCACCCCTGAGCACCTCCCTCCCGACGGCTTCACGGCCGTATCCGGGAGAGGCCGCTCGTCCTCCCGGATCACCATGGGCCCCGGCCCGTGTGAGCGGCTGGCTTCAGGGGTCCCGATCCGAGCGAAAGAGAGTTCCGCGTGTACGCCATCGTGCGCAGCGGTGGTCGCCAGCACAAGGTTGCTGTCGGCGACATCGTTGAGGTTGACAAGATTCCCACCGGCAAGGTTGGCGACACGGTAGAGCTTTCTACCCTGCTCGTTGTCGACGGCGAGGCTGTGACCAGCGACCCGTGGGTCCTGGCCGGTATCAAGGTCACCGCCGAGATCGTGGACCACCACAAGGGCGCGAAGATCGACATCCTTCGCTACAAGAACAAGACCGGCTACCGCCGTCGCCAGGGTCACCGCCAGCAGTACACGGCGATCAAGGTCACCGGTATCCCCACGGCTGCGAAGTAAGGGACTGAGGAGAGATGGCACACAAGAAGGGCGCATCGTCCACCCGGAACGGTCGCGACTCCAATGCTCAGCGGCTCGGCGTGAAGCGCTTCGGCGGTCAGGTCGTCAACGCCGGTGAGATCCTGGTCCGCCAGCGTGGCACCCACTTCCACCCGGGCTCGGGCGTCGGTCGCGGCAGCGACGACACCCTGTTCGCGCTGAACGCCGGTGCGGTCGAATTCGGCCGGCACCGTGGCCGCAAGGTCGTGAACATCGTTCCGGTAGCCGTGTGATTCGACCCCTTCGGGTCACACTCGGTCGCCGTTGAGCGATTTTCAGGAGGCGGACCTCACTTCCCGTACGGCATTCGTACGGGAAGCAGGTCCGCCTTCGCCGTGTTAGAGCTAAGACATATCCGTAAGCAATGGAGGCACCACCCATGACCACCTTCGTGGACCGCGTCGAGCTGCACGTCGCCGCGGGTAACGGGGGCCACGGCTGCGCCTCCGTTATGCGGGAGAAGTTCAAGCCGCTGGGCGGCCCCGACGGTGGTACCGGCGGCCGTGGCGGCGATGTGATCCTGGTCGTCGACCAGTCGGTCACCACTCTGCTCGACTACCACCACAGCCCCCACCGCAAGGCCACCAACGGCCAGCCGGGCGCCGGCGACAACCGTTCCGGCAAGGACGGCCAGGACCTGGTCCTGCCGGTGCCGGACGGCACCGTCGTCCTCGACAAGGACGGCAACGTACTCGCCGACCTCGTCGGCCAGGGCACCGTCTTCGTGGCCGGTCAGGGCGGTCGCGGCGGCCTCGGCAACGCGGCGCTCGCCTCCGCCCGCCGCAAGGCCCCCGGCTTCGCGCTGCTCGGGGTCCCCGGCGAGGCCCGTGACGTGGTCATGGAGCTGAAGACCGTCGCCGATGTGGCGCTGGTCGGCTACCCGAGCGCGGGCAAGTCCTCGCTGATCTCGGTGCTCAGTGCAGCCAAGCCGAAGATCGCGGACTACCCCTTCACCACCCTCGTACCGAACCTCGGTGTGGTCACGGCGGGCTCGACCGTCTACACCATCGCCGATGTGCCCGGACTGATCCCCGGCGCCAGCCAGGGCAAGGGCCTGGGCCTGGAGTTCCTGCGCCATGTCGAGCGCTGCTCGGTGCTGGTGCACGTACTGGACACGGCGACGCTGGAGTCCGACCGTGACCCGGTCTCCGACCTCGATGTGATCGAGGCCGAGCTGACCCAGTACGGCGGGCTGGACGACCGGCCGCGGATCGTCGTCCTCAACAAGGTCGACATCCCCGACGGCCAGGACCTCGCCGATATGATCCGCCCCGAGCTGGAGTCCCGCGGCTACCAGGTCTTCGAGGTGTCGGCGGTCTCCCGCACCGGGCTGAAGGAGCTGTCCTTCGGTCTCGCCGGGATCATCGCCGAGGCCCGCGCGGCCAAGCCGGTGGAGGAGGCGACCCGTATCGTCCTCCGCCCGAAGGCCGTGGACGACGCCGGTTTCACCGTCGTCCAGGAGGAGGACGGGATCTACCGGGTGCGCGGCGAGAAGCCGGAGCGCTGGGTCCGTCAGACCGACTTCAGCAACGACGAGGCCGTCGGCTACCTCGCCGACCGGCTGAGCCGCCTCGGGGTCGAGGAGCGCCTGATGAAGGCGGGTGCCCGCGCCGGCGACGGCGTGGCCATCGGTCCCGAGGAGAACGCCGTGGTCTTCGACTGGGAGCCGACCGTGATGGCGGGCGCCGAGATGCTCGGCCGTCGCGGTGAGGACCACCGTCTCGACGCACCCCGGCCCGCGTCGCAGCGCCGCCGCGACCGTGAGGCGGAGCGGGACGACGTGGACCGTGCGTACGACGAGTTCAATCCCTTCTAGGCCCTGGCCGACCGTCGCCGGATTCCGCCCGGAATCCGGCGCTGAGGCAACCTTCCGCCCCCGACCGCCATCTAGCAGTCGGGGGCGGGGTGGTTTCACAACCTCGGCGGAGTCAACGGGAGCGCGCTGGTGAAGATTTCCTTTCTGATTCATACGGTGTACGGCATCGGCGGGACCATCCGCACGACGCTGAACCTCGCGGAGGAACTCGCCGACCGGCACGAGATCGAGATCGTCTCCGTGCTCCGCCACCGTGACGAGCCGCTGTTCGCGGTCGACCCGCGCATCACCCTCGTATCCCTGGTGGACACCCGCCCGTCGTCACCGACGAACGAGATCGAGGACCCGCGCCAGCTGCGGCCCGCCGAGTGGATCCCGCGTCGGGAGAGCCGCTACCGGGAGTACAGCGCGCTCACTGACGAGCGGGTACGGGACCACTACGCCGACTCGGACGCCGACGTGATCATCGCGACCCGGCCGGCACTGATCGCGTACATCGCGCAGTTCGCCCCGGAGCACGCGGTGCTCGTCGGCCAGGAACATATGACGCACAACCACCACAAGCCCGAGCTGCGCGCCGAGATGCTCCCCCATTTCACCCGGCTCGACGCGCTGGTGACGGTCTCCGAGGGGGACGCCGCCTCCTACCGGGAGCACATGCCGCTGCCGGACACCCGGGTGCTCGCGATCCCCAACAGCGTTCCGGAGCCGGTGGTCGAACCGTCCGACACCTCGGGCACGACGGTGATGGCGGCGGGCCGGCTCTCCGGCGAGAAGCAGTACGACGTGCTCATCGAGGCGTTCGCCCAGGTGGTGGCGGTCCGGCCGGAGTGGACGCTGCGCATCTGCGGCTGGGGCGCACAGAAGGACCGGCTGCGGCTCCGCGTCGACCAGTTGGGGCTGCACAACAACGTCCACCTCATGGGGCCGCGCTCACCGATCGAGCCGGAGTGGGTGAAGGGCGCCATCGCGGTCTCCACCTCCCGTCATGAGTCGTTCGGTATGACCCTCGTGGAGGCCATGCGCTGTGGTCTGCCGGTGGTCAGCACCGACTGCGACCACGGACCCCGGGAGATCATCGCGGACGGCGTGGACGGGCTGCTGGTGCCGGTCGGTGACGCCCGCGCGGTCGCCGGGGCGCTGCTGCGGCTCATCGACGACGAGGGGCTGCGGCGGCGGATGGGGGCGGCGGCGGTGCGTAACGGTCGGCGCTTCGACCCGGGGCCGATCGCCAAGCTGCACGAGGAACTCTTCACGGAACTCGGCGCGGCGAAGGGGCAGGTGGGTGGTGGGCGTGGGGCCGTCGCACCCCGGCCGGCCGGTGGGGGTGTCCCCGATGGAGCGGGCCTGTCGGGGGCGCGGGCCGATGTGGTGGTCACCGATGACGGCGGTGTGGTCGTCTCACTGCTGCCCGGCACCGGGCCGTCCGGAGGAACCGCGCCGTCCGGTGGCGTCGGGCCGTCCGGTGGTGCCCGGCCGTCCGGTGGCGTCGGGCCGTCCGGTGGCGCCCGGCTGGTGTGCGTCCATCCGCACCCCGACATAGCGAATCGATACTTCACGGTCGATGGGGAGGGGCGCGCCCGGATACCCGGCGGCGCGGATCTGCCCGAGGGCGTCTGGACCTGCCATCTCACCGCCTCCGTACGGGACACCGGGTCCGATCCGGCTGCCCCGGGATCAGCCGGGTACACCTCCGCCGCCCCGGCCGCCGACCCCATCCAGGTCGAAGCCCCCACCCCGGTCGCCGGCCCCATCCCGGTCGGGGACCTCGGACCGCTCGCCGTCCGCGCGATCGACCAGCGCGGCGCCATGCGCGCCGCCGCCCGCGTCACGGCGGGGGAGCCCGTCCGTCAGCTCGTCCCCTATCCCAAGCAGGGCGCGCTCACGCTGCGCTCCTGGGTCAGACCGGTCCACGCCGAGGTCGGCGCCGTCCGTCTCACCGGCCGGCAGCTCACCCTGGAGGGCCGGCTGCTCGGTACGGGGGTGTCCGACGGCGCTCCGGTCCTGCTGCTGCGACGGCGCGGCGCCGCCCCCGCCGAGCTGGAGTTCCCCGGCACCCCGGTGGGCCGCGACGGATTCCGGGTCACCCTTCCGTGCGCCGCCCCGGTGGCCGAGCGGGCCGGTGCCCATGACGTCTGGGACCTCTGGCTCCGGTACGCGCCCGGCACGCCCCCCGCCCGGCTGGCCCGGGTGCTGGACGATGTGGTGGAGAAAGGATCCGTCTTCCCGTATCCCGTCGTCGAACCGCTCGGCACGGGCGGCCGGAGGCCACTGGCGCTGCTGCGCTCGGCGGTACGCGGGCTCGGCGGCAGGTCACAGCCGGAGCCCACGCTCACCGTCTTCTACAGCGCCACCAACGACCTGGTGCTGAAGGTTGTCGACAAACCGACGGGCTGACCGCGTGAACCCCTCGGGCGTGTGGTGTCGGTCACTCACCGGCCCGCGGCGGAAGTGGAGGCAGTGTCTACCATTTCCCTGGCCACGGGGTGAACATTCCGTTTCCGCGCCGTGTGGGGTGCCCGGCGTCCGCCTTGCGGGACGGTCACGCAGAGTGCGACCATCGCAGCGTCCCCCCACTCGTCTCAAGGTAGGTCGTTCTGTGTCTGTGCCGCACGAAGCCAAGCTCCGCACCACGGCCGTCGTCCTTGCCGGGGGGACCGGTCAGCGCGTCGGGCTGTCGATCCCGAAGCAGCTGCTGAAGATCGCGGGGAAGGCCGTCATCGAGCACACGCTGACGATCTTCCAACAGGCGGAGTCCATCGACGATGTGATCGTGCTGATGGCGCCGGGTTTCGTGGGCGACGTGGAGTCCATCGTCAGCAGGGCGGGCCTGACCAAGGTCACCCGGGTCATCGAGGGCGGCGCCACCCGCAACGAGACCACCGAGCGAGCCATCGCCGCCCTCGGCGAGGGCCTCACCGAGGGGGAGGACCGCAACGTCCTCTTCCATGACGCGGTCCGTCCGCTTCTGTCACAGCGAGTGATCCAGGACTGTGTGGACGCGCTGGACCGGTACGCGGCCGTCGATGTCGCCATCCCCTCCGCGGACACCATCATCGTGACCCGGACCCACGGGGACGACGGCGAGTTCATCACCGACGTCCCCGACCGCTCCCGCCTGCGACGCGGCCAGACCCCGCAGGCGTTCAAGCTCTCCACGATCCGGCGGGCGTACGAAGTCGCCTCCGACGACCCCAACTTCCAGGCCACCGACGACTGTTCGGTGGTCCTCAAGTATCTGCCGGACGTACCGATCCATGTCGTCGCGGGCGACGAGTACAACATGAAGGTGACCCAGCCGGTCGATGTCTTCATCGCCGACAAGCTGTTCCAGCTCGCCTCCACGGCCGCCCCCCGCCAGGCCGACGAGGCCGCCTACCGGGAGCTGCTCGCCGGCCGCACCCTGGTCGTCTTCGGCGGGTCGTACGGCATCGGCGCGGACATCGCCGAGCTGGCGAGGACGTACGGCGCGAAGGTCTACGCCCTGGGTCGGTCCACCACCGGCACCCACGTCGAGAACCCGGAACACGTGGACGACGCGCTCTCCAAGGCGTACTCCGAGACGGGCCGGATCGACTACGTGATCAACACGGCGGGCGTGCTGCGCATCGGCAAGCTGGCCGAGACGGACAACAGCACCATCCTGGAAGCGCTCAAGGTCAATTACCTGGCGCCGGTGCAGATCGCCCGCGCCTCCTACAAGTATCTGGCGGAGACCAAGGGGCAACTGCTCCTCTACACCTCCTCCAGCTATACGCGCGGACGGGCCGAGTACAGCCTTTACTCATCCACGAAGGCGGCCATGGTGAATCTCACCCAGGCGCTGTCGGACGAGTGGGCGAATGACGGGATCCGAGTGAATTGCGTCAACCCCGAGCGCACGGCCACCCCCATGCGGACCAAGGCATTCGGCACGGAACCGTCAGGCAGTCTGCTGTCGTCTGAAGCTGTGGCGCGCACCTCCCTTGACGTGCTGCTTTCCGAGTTGACCGGCCATGTCATCGACGTACGGCAGCAGGATCCGACCCGTGGCGCGAGCGAGGCATCGGGCTTCGAGCAGGCGCTCGCGGCGGTCCTGGACCGCGAGGAAGATATGTAATAATCCACGGTCAAAGCGCTCAAAGTAGCTGCTGAAAGCAGTGAAGCGGTTTTCGGGCCTCCGTGAACGCCTCGTGCGACATGCGGAGGGTGTGGGGGATCCAGGGGCTCGGCTGCGTCATTTCTGCACACTGCGTCATTTATGCAAAAGGACCAACCCGCACCCCTTTGGAGCAGGTTCTTCGTGATTTCGACCGCCATTCGTCTGGCCCGCGTCGGCAGCCCTTCCGAGCTGGTCGCCGCCGCGCTGCTCGGCCTCGGCTATCCATGCGTCATGCTCGGGGCCCTGCTTCCGAACATCTGGCTCTTCGCGTCGGCGGCGGCCGTGACCTACGCGGCGGACTGGTATCTGCACCAGAAGGGCAGCTACCTGGTCAACCGCCTCAACCAGGTCAGAGTCGGCCTGCCGATCCGCTTCCTGCTGCGCCAGTTGCTGCTGGTCCTGCTCCTCGCCCGGGAGGGCCTGGCGGAGACCCCGCTCTTCTACACGGCCGTCGCCGGATTCCTGATCTTCTACGGCCTCCAGGCGCCGCACGGGGCCCTCGCGACCCTCATCCGGCTGCGCCGGACGATGCCGGTCGTCACCCGGAACGTCGACCTCAGCGGCGTACGCATCCCGGACGCCCCGCCCAACGCACTGCTGCGACGCTCCGGCGAGAAGATGCTCCACCTGGACATCCCCGCCGTGGCCGGTGTGCTGGCCGCCGTCGTCGTGGACCGGAACGCCATCGGCTACGCGGGGGTCGCGATCACCCTCGGCCTCGGCGCGCTCTACACCTTCGCGCTCGCGCCCTACCTGCGCCGCAGCCGTCTGGTCCCCCGCGCGGGGGCCGTGCTGAAGGCCGTCAGCGCCTGGCTGCTGGAGTACCGGCCCACCGTCGTGCTCTACTTCTCCGGCTCCAACGAGTCCGCGTACCAGGTCAACATGTGGCTGGAGACGATGGACCAGATCGAGGGCCGGCCGCTGATCATCATGCGGGAGCGGGAACTGGTGGCGAAGCTCGGCACCACCTCCGTACCCGTCATCTGTGTGCCAGGCGGCACCCATCTGATGAACCTCGACCTCTCCACGGTCCGTGTCGCGCTCTATCCGGCCAATGTCGGCAAGAACATTCACCTCCTGCGCGTACCGACCATGAAGCACGTCTTCATCGGCCACGGCGACAGCGACAAGCTCGCCAGCGTCAACCCCTTCAGCAAGGTGTACGACGAGGTGTGGACCGCCGGCCGCGCGGGCCGCGACCGCTACGCGCTGGCCGACGTCGGGGTGCGGGACGAGGACATCGTCGAGGTCGGACGGCCGCAACTCGCCCCCATCCAGAGCTGGACCGGCACCACCAAGAACCCGATCCCCACGATCCTGTACGCCCCCACCTGGGAGGGCTGGGACGACAACCCGGGCAACACCTCCCTGCTGCTGGCGGGCGAGAACATCGTGCGCCGGCTGCTCGCCGCCGAGCCGCCCGTACGCCTGGTCTACAAGCCGCATCCGTTCACCGGCATCCGCAACAAGAAGGCCAAGGCCGTCCACGAGCGGATCACGGCCATGGTCAAGACGGCCGCCGCGGCCCGCGCCACCGACGCCCGCTGGACGGCCCAGGCCGCCGCCGCCGCGTCCGACCAGGCCGCCGCCCGCGCCGATATGACCCGTATCCAGGCCGAACTGACCGCGCTGGCCGCACCCGGCCGCGCGGGCGGCGACGAGTCCGAGGAGTCCCGGGTCTCCCTCGCCGACCCGGTCCGGATGGCACGTATCACCCTGCTCCGCGCCGAGTGGAACGACGCCTACTGGCGCTCCCACGGCTGGTGGGAGCACCGGATCGTCACCGGTGGCGAGCCGAAGCTGTACGACTGCTTCAACGACGCCGACGCCATGGTCTCCGATATCTCCAGCGTGGTCTCGGACTTCATGGCGAGCGGCAAGCCGTACGCCGTCACCGACTCCGCCGCCCTGGGCATCGAGGAGTTCCAGCGGCAGAACACCGCCGCCCGGGCCGCGGTCGTCCTCTCCAACAGCGCGGCGGAACTGGACGCACTGCTCGCGGCGGTCACCGCGCCGGATCGCGATCCGCTGGCGCCCGCGCGCCGGGAGCTGAAGGAGTACCTCCTCGGCCCCGACCGCCCGACCTCCATGGAACGGTTCAACTCCGCCGTGCGGACGCTCCAGGCCGGTGCGGAGGCGCGCAACCTCGGCGTGCTGCGCCGCATCGGCGAACAGCCGCTGGGCGAACTGGACCGGGAGTCGGACGCCGGACCGGTGGAGAGCCAGGAGGTCGCGGAGACGCTGGACGCGGTCGAGGCCGTCGATCCCGTCGAGGCGGCCGACCCCATGGACGCGCTGGACGCCACCGGGTCCACGGCATCGCCGGACGCCGCTGAAGCCGACGAGCGGGAAGCACCGCTGGCCCGCTGAGGCGTTCCCGGGGCCCGTACGCGATGCCGTGCGGGCCCTTTCGGCTGCCCGGCGCCGCTCCCCGTCGCCCCGGTGCCGCTCCCTGTCGCTTGTCCGCCGGGGTGTCCAGCCGGTGAAATGGCCGGGCGGCCGGCCCCCGCCCTGACATAGATTCGGAGTGTGACAGTGGCAAGACAGCAGGTAACGCAGGCCCGCAGGATCGTGGTCAAGGTCGGTTCGTCCTCCCTGACCACCGCTGCGGGCGGGCTCGACGCCGACCGCGTGGACGCGCTCGTCGACACCCTCGCCAAGGCCCGTGGCGGGGGTACGAAGGAGATCGTGCTCGTCTCGTCGGGCGCCATCGCGGCCGGACTCGCGCCACTCGGCCTGGCCCGCCGCCCCGAGGGCCTGGCCCGTCAACAGGCCGCCGCCAGCGTGGGCCAGGGGCTCCTGGTCGCCCGCTACACCGCGTCCTTCGCCCGCTACGGCGTACGGGTCGGTCAGGTGCTCCTCACCGCCGACGACACCAGCCGCAGGGCCCACTACCGCAACGCCTTCCAGACCCTGGACCAACTGCTGTCGATGGGCGCGGTGCCGGTCGTCAACGAGAACGACACCGTCGCCACGGACGAGATCCGCTTCGGCGACAACGACCGGCTCGCCGCCCTCGTCGCCCATCTCGTCCGGGCGGACCTGCTGGTGCTCCTGTCCGATGTGGACGGCCTCTACGACGGGGACCCTGCCAGGGCGGGCACCGTACGGATCGACGAGGTGCGCGGTCCGGCCGACATCGCGCATGTCGAGATCGGCAGCGTGGGCAAGGCGGGAGTCGGCAGCGGCGGCATGGTCACCAAGGTCGAGGCCGCGAGGATCGCGGCGGCGGCGGGGGTGCCCGTCGTCCTCACCTCCGCCGTGCGCGCCGGCGACGCGCTCGCGGGCCGGGTCACGGGCACCTACTTCCACAGCACCGGCCGCCGCTCCGCCGACCGGCTGCTCTGGCTCGCCCACGCCTCCACCCCGCAGGGCGCGTTGATCCTCGACGACGGCGCGGTCGACGCGGTCGTCCACCGGAGGATGTCGCTGCTGCCGGCCGGAATCGCCGCGGTGGAGGGCGAGTTCAGCGCGGGGGACCCGGTCGAACTGCGGGACGCCCAGGGTCGGCCCGTCGCCCGCGGACTGGTCAACTTCGACGCCAAGGAAATCCCCCAACTCCTCGGCCGCTCCACCCGCGACCTCGCCAGGGAACTCGGCCCCGAGTACGAGAAGGAAGTCGTACACAGGGACGATCTGGTCGTGCTGCACTCCTGAAACGGCTGAAAGTCCCGCCATCCGGCCGGGACCTTTATGAAAAACGCCCCAAGTCCGGTCTGGGGCTGGTCAACTTTGTTGCGGGGGATGGCGGGGTACAGCACGACCACACATGCAACAGGAGGCCGCCGGTGAGACGAGCGCGCCCGGGGGATGTGCCCCGCGGGGACGGAGGCATCCCCCTGTTCCGCAGGTCGGTGGGCGACTCCGGCCGCAGGGCGGCGGGGGAGCACACCCGTCGGACGGCGGGTGAGGAACACACCCTGACGAGCGTCGAGGCGGGCGCCGACTTCGGCGCTCTGGAGGAGCGGCAGAACCCGGGGTCGAGATCCACCACCGCGACCGGCCGGGCGATCGAGGACCGGACCCACTCCAAGCTGTGGCACATCACCCTCAGCGTCTCCGGCGCCGACGCGCCGCTCAACGAGGTCCGGCGCGGTCTGGAACAGCTCGCACACGACCATCCGTTCCTGCTGACCAGCCGCTACGCCAAGGACCACGCCGAGATCCGGTACTGGGAGGAGGCGCGGGATCTGCACGACGCGGCGGCCGTCGCCCTGCGGCTCTGGGGCGAGCACCGCTCGACCGCCAAACTGCCGCCGTGGAAGATCGTCGGCCTGGAGGTCATCGACCGGCAGACCTACCACCAGCGCATCGCGGAGGGCTACGGCCCGCCACCCGCGGTCCGGGTGGGCGTGCACCCCTTCTGACGCGCCCCGGCCGCTCACCGCGGGCCCACGGCCGGGACGGCTCCCGCGGGGTGCCCACGCGGTCCGGGCGCTCACCGTGGCTCCGCCGCCGTGGCTGCTCCCGCGGGGTGCCGCGGCAGCCCGGTGCCTCTCGTGCCCGGGGGCGGGAGGCGCGGGGCACGGCGCCGTCTCGGAGTGCGGGACACAGCGGGGTACGACGGGATACGGGCCGGACGGCCACGGCGAGCGCATTACCCTGCGGGTATGACCACGTCCTCGCCGCTCCCGCCGCACGACAACCTCTCGCCGGTCATCCGGACCGCCCACCGGGCGCGCGCCGCCGCCGCCGAAATCGCGCCACTGCCGCGTTCGGCGAAGGACGAGGCGCTGCTCGCCATCGCCGACGCCCTGGAGGCCCGTACGACCGACGTCGTCACGGCCAACGCCGAGGACGTCGACCGGGCCCGGCAGGCCGGGACCAGTGAGTCGATCATCGACCGGCTCACCCTCACCCCGGAGCGGGTGCGGGCCATCGCCGCCGATGTCCGTCATGTCGCTTCGCTGCCGGACCCGGTCGGCGAGGTCGTCCGTGGTTCGACCCTGCCCAACGGCATCGATCTGCGCCAGATCCGGGTGCCCCTCGGAGTCGTCGGCATCATCTACGAGGCCCGCCCGAACGTCACGGTGGACGCCGCCGCCCTCTGCCTCAAGTCCGGCAACGCCGTCCTCCTCCGCGGCTCGTCCTCCGCGTACTCCTCCAACACCGCGCTGGTCCAGGTCCTGCGCGATGCGGTCGAAGGGGTCGGTCTGCCGGCCGACGCGATCCAGCTCGTCCCGGGGGAGTCCCGCGACTCCGTACAGGAGTTGATGCGGGCCCGTGGCCTGGTGGACGTGCTGATCCCGCGCGGCGGCGCCGGTCTGATCCGTACGGTCGTCGAGGAGTCCACCGTCCCCGTCATCGAGACGGGCACCGGCAACTGCCATGTGTACGTCGACGCGGAGACCGATCTCGACATGGCCGTCGACATCCTGATCAACTCCAAGGCCCAGCGCCCCAGCGTCTGCAACGCCGCCGAGACACTGCTGGTCCACCAGGACATCGCCCCCGCCTTCCTGCCGCGCGCGCTGGAAGCCCTGGCGGAAGCGGGGGTGACCGTGCACGCCGACGAGCGGGTGCTGGCGTACGACGGCGACACCAAGGCCACGCTCGTGCCGGCCACCGCCGACGACTGGGAGACGGAGTACCTCTCCTACGACATCGCGGCGGCGGTCGTCGACTCCCTGGACGCGGCCGTCGGCCACATCCGGCGTTGGTCCTCCGGTCACACCGAGGCGATCGTCACCACCTCTCAGGCGACGGCCCGGCGATTCACCCAATTGGTCGATTCGACCACGGTCGCTGTGAACGCCTCGACCCGTTTCACGGACGGTGGTCAGTTCGGTTTCGGCGCCGAGATCGGTATCTCCACCCAGAAACTGCACGCCCGAGGCCCGATGGGCCTGCCAGAGCTCACCTCCACGAAGTACATCGTCACCGGCGACGGTCACACAAGGTAATCGTCCCGCTGTCGCTGTCGCTGTCGCTGTCGCTGTCGTCGCCATCGCCATCGTCGCCGTCTGCGCCACGGTCTGCACCGCTGTGTCCCCCCTGCCGTCACCCGGCCGGGGGGACACCCGCCCCCCGGATTCCCGACCCCGCCCCATCGCCCCGTCCAGCCCCTTCCGGATCCGCCTCAAACCCCCACCCGGATCGCTCCCGGCTCGCCGTCTCCACCGCTCCTCAGCTCGCCTCCGCTTGTCTTCCGCCTCATTTCCAGCCGTTTCCGCTCTCTTCCCCCGCCCCCGCGCCGCTCCCACGGGTACGCCTCTGCGGGCTCCTCTCCCTGGACCAGGGGGTCCGGGGGCCGTGCGCGGAGGCACTCGCGCGCGAGCGGAGTCCGTCCTCCGTCTGCCCAAAGCCATGGGCCCCGGTCTACTCTGAAGACGTGCCGGACGACGTGGGGGGCAGGCCGTTCCCGGACGGCTGGGAGCCCGACGACGACCGCGGAGGCGCGGACGAGGACTTCGCCCCCGTGGTGTTCGACGAGGACTTCGTCCGGGCCGCGGAGATCCATGAACCCACCGCTGTCGAACGGCTGCTCGCCGCCGCCCAGGCCCGCGCCGAGGCCGAAGCGGCCCGCGCCGGTCCGCCCCTGGGCATCCACGACGACGACCCCTACGGCGACGACGGATACCGGTACGGCCGGGGCCACCATGACGACGACGCCCTCTTCGACGATGACTCCCCGTACGGCAGGCACGGGGGCGCACTCCGCCCCTATCGGAGCAGCGCCCGCTGGCACCGCCCGGTGGCCTGGGTGCTGGCCCTGCTGATGGGGATCGGGATGGTCGCCCTCGCCTTCACCGCCGTCTACCGGGGAGCCGCGGGCAACCGCCAGGACCAGATCCCCGCCCCCACGGCGACGACCGGCGTCGACGCCACCCCCTCGACCGGCTCTCTGACGGACCCGACCGGCACCATCACCCGCCGGGTCGGTGGCCCCTCGGCCTCCGCCGAGTACTCCCCGCCCTCGGCCCCGGCCGACCCTCAAGCGCCCTGATCACCCCCCGATCACCCGCTGCCCCTCCCGACTCCCTCCGTCGCGATGTCTTTCCGTCCTCCGGTCCGCCGCGCCCCCTCCGTCACCCTTTCGCGCCTTCTCCGTACGGGACGGCCACCGGCCGAGAGCGCACGACACCCCGCCCGTCACCTGGTCAAACCTTGAACAACTCGCCTGTCCCCCATCGGACTCCATCGTGATGCTCCGCGTTTACCGATGGCCCGGCCGACCTACTCTGAAGGTATGTCCGGGCGCAGAGACCCACCTGAGGGGCCACCCGAGGGATCCCCCGGAGGTGGAGAGGACGAGTACCGATCCGTCGTCTTCGACGAATCGTTCGTACGGGCTGCCCGGCTTCAGGAGTTCTCCGCCCGAGAGCGCATGGGCGAGCCCGCCCGCGCCGTCCGCAACCTCCCCGGATGGAATCCCCGAACCGGCCCCAGAGCGGCCCTGGCCCTGCTTCTGCTGGTGGCACTGGCCTTCGGGACCGCGATCTATCTGGGTGTCCGCAATCCCTACCGGCCGCCGTCCCCACGGAGCGTCGACGCACCGCGTATCACCGTCATCCCCCTCGTCCCCCAAGGGCCCGTACCGGGCGGCACCCCGGACGAGCTCTACGCACACAGCCCCGCCGCGCACTTCCGCATCGGCGCCGCGGGCATCGCCCTCCCCGCCGTACGGCGCACCAAGAACTTCTCGGAGAGCCAGGTCATGAACGCGCTGACCACGGCGAAGGACTACCTGGTCGCGTCCTCCCTGGATCCCGAGGTCCTCACGGGCGGCACCGTACGGCCCGTACGGGTCCTGCTCGACCCCGACCAGTTGGAACAGTTCGACCGGGGTATGGCCGCCCCGGCCGCCGACGGCCACCACACGGTCACCGGCTGGCTGATCCGCTACGACCCGGCACAGATCGCGCTGGCCCATCCGGAGGTGCGGGTACGGGGCACGCTGAGCGTCACCGAAGCAGGCCCTCACGCGCTGAAGGTCACCTCGGACCACACCTTCGCCTATGCCCTCCGCCCCGCCGCGCCCCGGAGCCCCGCCAGCGCGGACCGAACGGGCGGCACGGACGGGCCGGTCGGCGTGGACACGGCGGGCCATCCGGGACAGGCGTCCCTCTTCACCGTCCGCCGCGAGCTGAGCTTCCGCCTCGACCGGGAGGATCTGCACCAGCACCGGGTCGAGCTGTTGACCAGCTACGTCCAGGCCGGTCCCCAGTCATGCTCCGACCGCACCACCGGGACACTGCGCCCGCTGCTCGCCGGCCGACACGCGACGGCGGGCATCCCACCCGGCACCAACCCGTACTCGATGGGCGATGCCACCACGGCACTCTGCGGCTCCCTGGCCCCCGGGGCCCAGCCGAATCTCCAGGCGCCCCGGAAACCCTAAGGCGTTTCCGAATGGGTAGGGCGAGGCCCCGGACAGGCCCCCATGGTCCTGTCCGGGCGGCCGTCGCCGGGCCCGACAAGATCGCCCGGACAGGGCTAGCTGTCGCTGGTCCCGCTTCCCTTGCCGCTGCTGCCGTTCCCGTTCCCGCCGCCGTTGGCGCCGCCCGTGAACCTGTCCCGCAGCTTGCCGCCCAGATCGCCCGCGCCGCCGGCTATGTCGCCGACCAGCTTCATCAGCGGATCCTTGCTCGTCCGCACGGTATCCGCGTAGTGCGAGGCCGACTCCCGGAAGGAGTCCGTGACCGAGGTGTCCTTGTCCTCCTCGCGCCGGGGGTAGTGACCGTCCATGATCCGCTGGTAGTCACGGCTCTCGGCCCACTTCTTCAGCTCCGCCGCACGGACCGTGGTGAACGGGTGCGTGCGCGGCAGCACATTCAGAATCTTCAGCACGGAGTCGCGCAGATCGCCGCTCTCTTCGTACTCCTCGGCCTGCTTCAGGAACGCGTCGACATTCATCTCATGCAGATGATTGCCACCCGCTATCTTCATCAGCCCGCGCATCGACGCCTGGAGGTCCTGGCCCACCAACAGCCCAGCGCGGTCGGCCGACAGCTCCGACTTGCGGAACCACTCCCGGAGCGCGGTGATGATCGCCATGATCGCCACATTGCCGAGCGGAATCCAGGCGATCTTCAGCGCGAGGTTGGTGAGGAAGAGCAGGACCGTGCGGTAGACGGAGTGACCGGAGAGGGCATGGCCCACCTCATGTCCCACGACCGCCCGCATCTCCTCTTCGTCCAACAGCTCCACCAGACCGGTGGTCACCACGATGATCGGCTCGTCGAGTCCGATACACATGGCATTGGGACGCGGGTCCTGGGTCACATACATCGACGGGACCTTCTCCAGGTCCAGGATGTAGCAGGCGTCCCTCAGCATGGAGTTGAGGTTTGCGAACTGGGCGTCGCTCACCCGCACCGAGTCGGAGAGGAAGAGCAACCGCAGGCTGCGCTCCGGCAGCAGTCCGCTCAGTGCCTTGAAGACGGTGTCGAATCCGCTGAGCTTGCGCAGGGCGACCAGCGCCGAGCGGTCGGCGGGGTGTTCGTACGCCCGTGAAGAGATGCCCGGGAAGCGCTTGCGCTGCCTGCTCGGCACATTCTCATGACTGCTATCGGTCATTCATGCCCCCTGCTCTGACCTGTGCTTCGCCCTGATGGTGCGTCGCGCGAGTGATGGACTCGTCCCCCTGACGAACCCCAGCGTAGGCGGTGGGTCCACCGCGTGCCGGAGCCTGTGGATAACTCCCGGGGGCGGCGCCGGGCCGGTGTGTCCGGTGCCGGGCGCCGCCGAAACGGCGCCGTGATTCCGACAACGACCGAGTCGGCGTGAGCGTGCCCGAGCCCTCCACATACGATGTGCTGGAAGTCTCCCCGCTCCGTCTCCGATCGATAAGGGCCGCCGAAGATGAGCCTCACCAGCACCGCCGCCAACCTGGTCACTCTCGCCGAGGGCGCCGAAGGGGGCGGTGGCCACGCAAGCCTCCAGCCGATCGTCGTCGGTGGCGGCGCGTTCCTCGCGCTGCTTCTGCTGCTGTGGATCACGACCAGTTTCAACCGGGACCGCTGAGCCACCGAGGCCGGGTTGGCCGGGCGACCGTGCCAGTAGGCTCTGCACGCATGGGAGAGCAGGAAGTGTCTAGGGGCTCCGGTTCCGGCCGGCGGCGGCTCGGTGTGATGGGCGGGACGTTCGATCCCATCCACCACGGGCACCTGGTGGCCGCCAGTGAGGTGGCCGCCCTTTTCCATCTCGACGAGGTGGTCTTCGTACCGACCGGCCAGCCGTGGCAGAAGAGTCACCAGGCCGTGTCTCCGGCCGAGGACCGCTATCTCATGACGGTCATCGCCACGGCGTCCAACCCCCAGTTCTCGGTCAGTCGTATCGACGTGGACCGCCCGGGTCGTACGTACACCATCGACACCCTGCGCGACCTGCGGACCCGTAACGAGGACGCGGATCTGTTCTTCATCACCGGGGCCGACGCGCTCTCCCAGATCCTCGGCTGGCGGGACGCTTCGGAGCTGTTCTCGCTCGCGCATTTCATCGGTGTGACCCGGCCGGGGCACGATCTGACGGACGACGGGCTCCCCGAGGGCAAGGTCTCCCTGGTGGAGGTCCCGGCCCTGGCGATCTCCTCCACCGACTGCCGGTCGAGGGTCGAAAAGGGCGATCCGGTCTGGTATCTCGTGCCTGATGGTGTGGTGCGCTACATCGACAAGCGCCAGCTGTACCGCGGCGAGTGAGCCACGGAGAGGGGCACCGGTGAACGACCAGCAGAACCCGTACGACCCGTATGGCCAGCAGCCACAGATCATCGGCTATGACGCGTATGGGCAGCCGGTCTATCAGCAGCCCCAGCAGCCCCAGCAGTACGACCCCTACGCGCAACAGGGGCAGCCGCTGCCCGAGCAGGGATACGGCTACGACCCGTACTCCCAGCAGCAACAGCGACACCAGCAGGGCGAAGAGCCCCAGCAGTACGACCCGTACACCGGTTCCCCCGTGTCGCAACAGCCCCCGATGCCATCCGACCAGGGCCAGAACCAGAACAACGGCCAGGGTGGGCAGGGCGGCCAGGGGTACGGATACGGCTACGGATTCACCGGCGCACCCGGCTACGACAGCGGAAGCGGCTACGGCCAGGAGTCTGGCTATGCCCAGGGGACCGGGTACGCCCCCGCGGCAGGAGTCGACGACCGCTCCGGGTTCGACACCCCGCCCGGCCACGAGACCGCCCAGGGCCACGACGGCGGTCGGCGGTCCGGCGCCGTCGACACGGATCAGCAGTGGAACATCCCCCAACAGCAGCCTTCCGCGCGGCGGGCTGCTGGTCCCGGTGCCGCCGCGCCCGCGGAGTCCGTCCCCGTGCACACCCCGGAGACCGAAGCCGCGTGGGCGGAAGGCCCGGGGGCGTTCGACGGCCCGGAAGGGGCCGGGGGAGCCGGGGAAGCCGGGGGGACCGTACCCGGACCGCGTCGCCCCGAAGGCGAACGGGACGAACGGGACTACCGCACCGAGCAGTTCTCCTTCATCGAGGAGCCCGACGAGGACTCCGAAGACGTCATCGACTGGCTGAAGTTCACCGAGAGCCGGTCGGAGCGCCGCGAAGAGGCCAAACGGCGCGGTCGCAACAGGGTCGTCGCGCTCGTCGCCGTACTGGCGCTGGCCCTGGTGGGCGGCGTCGGCTACCTCTGGTCCGCCGGCGAGCTGCCCGGACTCTCGGAATCCGGGTCGAAGTCGGGCGCTGCGGCCACCGGAACGCAGAAGCGCGACGTGATCGTGGTCCATCTGCACAACACCAAGAAGAAGGGCACCTCGACCGCCCTTCTGGTCGACAACGTCACCACCGGACGGGGCACCACCGTCCTGCTCCCCAACGCGCTCTCCGTCGCCAACGACGACGGCACCACCACCACCCTGGGCAAGTCCGTCGACGACGACGGTTCCGAGGGGACCCGGCAGGCGGTCGGCACCCTCCTCGGCGCGAAGGTCACCGGTACCTGGCGGCTCGACACCCCGTTCCTGGAGAACCTGGTCGAGCTGGTCGGCACCATCGATCTGACCACGGACACCGCGGTACCCGGCGCCAAGGCGGGCGCCGCGCCCCTGGTGAAGCAGGGCGAGAACCAGACCCTGAACGGACGGGCGGCCGTCGCCTACGCCACCCATCTCGGCCCCGCCGAGACCGAGGCCAAACAGCTCCAGCGGTTCGGCCAGGTCATGCAGGCCGTCCTCAAGAAGATCCCGAGCGACGCCGGGTCCGCGACGGTCACCGTCGAGACCCTGGGCCAGATCCTCGACCCCTCCCTGACCGAGAAGGACCTGGGCGCGTCCTTGGCCCAGCTCTCGGAGTACGCCAAGGGCGGCGACTACACGACCACCCTGCTGCCGGTCCAGCAGGACGGCTCACTCACCGAGCAGGCGTCCAGCGGCGTGGTCAAGAACATCCTGGGCGGTTCGGTCAGCGCGCCGGAGAAGGGCGCCGCCGTCCGAGTGGGGATCAGGAACGCCACCGGCGAGGCCGCGGCCACCGAGACCGCTCGCGTCTCCCTGGTCAACGGCGGATACGCGGTCGTCGACAGCGGCGCCGCGGACACGGCGGACGCTTCCAGCGTCACTTACGGTGACGACGCACGGAAGGCGGAGGCCGCGGAGGTCGCCAAGACACTGGGGCTTCCGACGGACGCGGTGAAGAAGGCCGCCACCGCTCCGAATGCCGACATCAGCGTCGTCATCGGGCAGGACTTCAAGGCCGAAAGATGATCCTGGCCGGTCACGCCGGGAATCCCCTCATTTCCGGCGTGACCAGGGCGGACGTCATCCCACGGGTGTCCTGGTGAGCGCCCTCGCGACCGCCGTGATGATCAAGGACGGACGGGAGCGGCAGGGCTGTCGGCGGTCCGTGAGACCCTTGTAGGGTCATCCGACCGTCGACGAAAGCCAGCTTGTGACCGCTACGGACCGCTCCATCGAGCTCGTCAACGCCGCCGCCCAGGCAGCCGCTGACCGGCTCGCGCACGACATCATCGCGTACGACGTCAGTGATGTGCTGTCGATCACCGACGCCTTCCTGCTCGCCTCCGCGCCCAACGACCGCCAGGTCAAGTCGATCGTCGACGAGATCGAGGAGCGGCTGAACAAGGAGCTGGGCGCCAAGCCGGTGCGCCGCGAAGGCGACCGCGACGCCCGCTGGATCCTTCTGGACTACGTCGACATCGTCGTCCACGTCCAGCACAGCGAGGAGCGTGTCTTCTACGCTCTGGAGCGCCTGTGGAAGGACTGCCCCGAGCTGCCGCTGCCCGAGGACGCCGTGAAGACCCGCGGCAAGGCCAAGGAGCACGCCGAGCTCACCGGTGGTACGGACGGTGAGTTGAGCTGAACGAGGACGCCTACAAACGCACCGGCCGCCGTATCGTCCTATGGCGGCACGGGCAGACGTCCTGGAATCTGGAGCGTCGTTTCCAGGGCACCACGGACATCGCCCTGACTGAGTCCGGCGTCGCCCAGGCGCGCCGGGCGGCGCGGCTGCTCGCCTCCCTCAATCCGGACGCGATCGTCGCCTCCGACCTCAAGCGCGCCGCCGCCACGGCGAGCGAGCTGTCGGAGCTGACCGGCCTCCCCGTCTCGTACGACGCCGCCCTGCGGGAGACGTACGCGGGCGTCTGGCAGGGGCTGACCCACCAGGAGATCATCGAGCGGTACACGGACGAGTACACGGCCTGGAAGCGCGGCGAGCCCGTGCGCCGGGGCGGTGGCGAGCTGGAGACCGAGGTCGCCGACCGGGCCGCTCCCGTGGTCCTCCGCCACGTCGAGAAGCTCCCCGAGAACGGCACGCTCGTCGTGGCCAGCCACGGAGGCACGATCCGCACCACGATCGGCCGCCTGCTGGGACTGGAGTCCACGCACTGGGAGAGCCTCGGTGGCCTCACCAACTGCTGCTGGTCGGTGCTCGGTGAGGGTGCGCGGGGCTGGCGGCTGCTGGAGCACAACGCCGGCACCCTGCCGGAGCCGGTCCTCGGGGACGACGACTGACCCCCTGTTTCCGGGATCGGGCGCGGGGATCGGGTGCCGGACCTGGGCGCCTGGCCCGGCCCGTGGCCTCCCGGATTTCACTTTCCGGCAGGTCGCAGGCTAAAGTTCTTCTTGTTCGCAGCGCCGAGCGCGAAGAACACGCGGGGCTATAGCTCAGTTGGTAGAGCGCCTGCATGGCATGCAGGAGGTCAGGAGTTCAATTCTCCTTAGCTCCACAAATCGAACAAACGGGATCCCGTCCTCCTCGGAGGGCGGGATTTCGCGTTCCATGGCACCTTCACGCCATCGACCCCTCCCACCGGCGCCCGGTCATGGCAGAATCGGACGGCCGGGAGGGACAACCGGCCAGGACGGGAAGGAGACGCGATGTCCAGCGGCGGGAGTGATCAGGCGCTTGACCTGCTTCCCCTTGTGGACATACGGGTTCTCCTCAGCTGCCCGTCCTGCGGATCCGCGCATGTTGCCCAGGTCCTCGGCGACAACGGTGGAGTTTCCTACGTGTGCACGTCCTGCGGTCACAGCTGGAGCTGAGTGATGGGGGCACACAGGCGTAAATGCGACTGGTGCGGCAGTGGTACGCCCATCGTCCGTGACATGGAGCCGATCAACTCCGACTATCAGTACTGGTGTGAGGACTGCGCGCGGGCGTTGATCATAAAAGGCGACCCGATCGAGACCTATCGAGAGCTGGAGGGGGAGCCGATCTACGGTCGCCTCCTGGACGAGCACTGTGCGCTGAAGCGTTTCTACTCGTTCGCCACGGCGTAGCCGGGGTGAGCCCGGCCCCGTGACAGCGGGTCGGGGCCGGTCCATGGCGAGGGCGGGTTGCGCCATCTGAGCGTCCGTATGGGCGAGTTCCGGCCAGTCTGGAAGTCGTCGCCCCCATGGTTGCCCGCGCTCGCGCCGAGGCCGGACGAAAGGATTTGGTGAAGCGCCGCAGGGGGCGTTAATGTTGTCGAAGTCGCCACGGGGAAACAACAAACCGGACGACATCTGGCAAGGGGCTATAGCTCAGTTGGTAGAGCGCCTGCATGGCATGCAGGAGGTCAGGAGTTCAATTCTCCTTAGCTCCACAATACGAAGACGGCGGACCATCCATCGGGTGGTCCGCCGTCTTCGTGTGTCCCGCCGGCCGCACCCGGGCTTCCCGGCTCGTCGGGATGAGGGCGCCGGCCGGGGGCGCGCGTCCGAGCCCCCGCCTCGGGATGTCGATCGGTGGATCTCCCCACGGAGGGATACGGGACCGGCACCGGCTCGCCTCGACGGTCCGATCGATCTTCTTGGCCGGGCGCCCGGATGGTCCGCTGCGGTACCCTGACGCCATGCGTGCCGTATGCCTTCTGCTTAGCGAGCCGCGCTGATCAGTCCCGACGGATGACAAGGTCCGGTCGGAATCGGCGCGGCGTCCCCTCCTGTGCGAGGGGTCCTTTTGTTTGTGGGCATCGCCCGTTTGCGGGCGCCGTCCGTTCACGCATCGCCGGCAGAGACGATCGATGGAGCTTTAAGGATCATGAGCGAGACGAATTCCGCTGCTTCCGCTGCCGAGGTGGCCGCGCCGCACCGGTACACGGCCGCGATGGCCGCCGACATCGAGGCGCGCTGGCAGGACCTCTGGGACGCCGACGGCACGTACGAGGCGCCCAACCCGACGGGTGACCTGGCCGGTGATTCCGCTCTGGCGGCCCGGCCCAAGAAGTTCATCATGGACATGTTCCCGTACCCCTCCGGTGCGGGTCTGCACGTCGGCCACCCCCTCGGTTACATCGCCACCGACGTCTACGCCCGTCACCAGCGCATGACCGGGCACAACGTGCTGCACACGCTCGGATTCGACGCCTTCGGCCTGCCCGCCGAGCAGCACGCGGTCGCCACCGGTACACACCCCCGGGTGTCGACCGAGGCGGCCATGGCGAACATGAAGCGCCAGCTCCGCAGGCTGGGCCTGGGCCACGACCAGCGCCGGTCGATCGCGACGATCGACCCGGAGTACTACAAGTGGACGCAGTGGATCTTCCTGCAGATCTTCAACTCCTGGTACGACGACGAGGCCGGGGCGGCCCGTCCGATCGCCGAGCTGGTGGAGCGGTTCGAGAGCGGCGAGCGGCCCGTGCCGGGCACCACACGCGCGTGGGGCGAGCTGAGCGCCGTCGAGCGTGCCGAGGTGCTGGGCCGGTACCGGCTGGCGTACGCCTCCGAGGCACCCGTCAACTGGTGCCCGGGGCTGGGCACCGTACTGGCGAATGAGGAGGTCACCGCGGACGGCCGCTCCGAGCGCGGGAACTTCCCGGTCTTCAAGGCCAAGCTGCGGCAGTGGAACATGCGGATCACCGCCTACGCGGACCGCCTGCTGGACGACCTGGACGCCTTGGACTGGCCCGAAGCGATCAAGTTGCAGCAGCGCAACTGGATTGGCCGTTCTGAGGGCGCGCGCGTCGACTTCTCCGTAGAGGGCCACGACGACGCGCGGATCACGGTCTTCACCACCCGTCCCGACACCCTGTTCGGCGCGACCTACATGGTGTTGGCGCCCGAGCACGGTCTGATCGACTCGATCCTGCCCGCGGAGTGGCCCCAGGGAGTCAAGGAGGCGTGGACCGGTGGCGCCGCCACCCCCGCTGACGCCGTGTCCGCCTACCGCAAGCAGGCGCAGACGAAGAGCGACGTTGAGCGCCAGACCGAGCACAAGGACAAGACCGGTGTCTTCACCGGCGCGTACGCCCTGAACCCGGTCACCGGCACCCGCGTCCCCGTCTTCGTCGCCGACTACGTGCTGATGGGCTACGGCACCGGCGCGATCATGGCCGTGCCCGGACAGGACGTCCGGGACTGGGAGTTCGCCGAGGCATTCGGCCTGCCGATCATCCGGACCGTGCAGCCGCCCGCCGACTGGGAGGGCGAGGCGTTCACCGGCCAGGGACCCGCGATCAACTCCGCGAACGCCGAGATCTCCCTGGACGGTCTGGCGGTCGCCGAGGCCAAGGCCACGATCACGGAGTGGCTGGTCGCCCGGGGAATCGGCGAGGCGACGGTCAACTTCCGGCTGCGTGACTGGCTGTTCAGCCGTCAGCGCTACTGGGGCGAGCCGTTCCCGATCGTCTACGACGAGGACGGTGTCGCACACGCGCTGCCCGAGTCGATGCTGCCGCTGGAGCTGCCGGAGGTGGACGACTACTCGCCGAGGACGTTCGACCCCGACGACGCGGACACCAGGCCCGAGACTCCGCTCTCCCGCAACGAGGAGTGGGTCGACGTCACGCTGGACCTGGGTGACGGTCCCAAGAAGTACCGCCGCGAGACCAACACGATGCCCAACTGGGCCGGTTCGTGCTGGTACGAGCTGCGCTACCTGGACCCGCACAACAGCGAGAAGCTGGTCGACCCGGCCATCGAGCAGTACTGGATGGGGCCGCGCGAGGGGATGCCGCACGGCGGCGTCGACCTGTACGTGGGCGGCGCCGAGCACGCCGTGCTGCACCTGCTGTACGCGCGGTTCTGGTCCAAGGTGCTGTTCGACCTGGGGCACATCTCGTCCCCCGAGCCGTTCCACAAGCTGTACAACCAGGGCATGATCCAGGCGTACGTCTACCGGGACGCCCGTGGATTCCCGGTGCCGGCCACCGAGATCGAGGAGCGGGACGGCAAGTTCTTCCACCAGGGCGAGCCGGTCAAGCGCGAGCTGGGCAAGATGGGCAAGTCCCTGAAGAACGCCGTCACCCCGGACGAGATCGCCGCCGAGTACGGGGCCGACACGCTGCGCCTCTACGAGATGGCGATGGGGCCGCTGGACGTCTCCCGGCCGTGGGACACCCGGGCGGTCGTCGGCCAGTACCGACTGTTGCAGCGGCTGTGGCGCAATGTCGTCGATGAGTCGACGGGTGAGGTCACGGTCGTCGAGGACGCTTCGGCGGACGGTGCTGGCGGTGCTGGCGGTGCCGACGAGGCCACGCTGCGTGCGCTGCACAAGGCGATCGACGGCGTCGGGCAGGACATGGCGGCGCTGCGGTTCAACACCGCCATCGCCAAGATCACCGAGCTGAACAACCATCTGACCAAGGCCGGTGGCCCGCTGCCGCGCGGTGTGGCCGAACGGCTGGTGCTGCTGATCGCGCCGCTGGCCCCGCACATCGCCGAGGAGCTGTGGCGCAAGCTGGGGCACACCGACTCGGTGGTGCACCAGGGCTTCCCGGTCGCGGACCCGGCGTACGTGGTGGACGAGTCCGTGATCTGCGTGGTGCAGATCAAGGGCAAGGTCAAGGCGCGGCTGGAGGTCCCGCCGTCGATCTCGGACGCCGAGCTGGAGGCGCTGGCGCTGGGTGACGCGGCCGTGGTCGCAGCGCTGGGCGGCGCGGGGATCCGTAAGGTGATCGTCCGGGCACCGAAGCTGGTCAACATCGTCCCCGCGTAGGCATTCCGGCCGATACCCTACGGGCGCCCGGGGTGCCCGTAGGGGGATGCCGGGTTCGTCGCTCGGTGGGATTCCCGGTTTCGGGGGTCCCGCCGAGCGGCCGAGGAACGGAAGTCCCTCATCAGGGTCTCCCCTACGGGCAGGTCGGGGGTTTCGCTGGAACCCTTGGACCCTCCGTTCCGTTTACCGTGGAGAAGACACAACCCGACGCCGAAGGGGCGCTCATGGAAGCCATTATTGCGGTACTGGCGCTTCTTTTCGTCGTCTTGGTGGCGTTTGGCACGGTAAAGGCCGTTCGCGCGGCCAAGCGGGGTGTGGAGCGTACGGTCTCGCAGGCGCGACGTACGGTCGAGGACACGACGCTGCGCGCCAAGACTTATGGTCAGGGCGGTGTCGCCGGCGAGTTGGCACAGCTACGGCTGTCGCTGCGGACGTCGATGAGGTCGACACAGGACGCCCTGCGCGCCGGTGCGGAGGAGGACTCCTCTCTCTCCGAGTCCCTCGCCCTCTTCGAGCGGTTGAGCGCCCATGGCCGCGAGTTGGACGACGAGCTGAAGCGACTGGAGCGGGAGCCCGACCGGAGCACGGTCTCCGGGCGCATCCCGGAGCTCCGTGAGCGCACGGAACGGATCACGCACTCCGCGGAGTCACTGCGGTGGGCCGCGCGCGACCGGGCGCAGAGGTTCGCCGACGACGATCTGGACACGCTGAGCGCGCAGATCGACATGGAGGCGGGAGCGCTGCGGCACTGGTCCGCCTCCGAGGCCGACACCGTGGCGGCTCCGGGCGCCCCGGCCGCCGAGTGGCCCAAGACGGCCGCGAGTGGCGCGACGGGCTCGGAGCAGAGCCGGCCCGCATCGGACGCCGAGACCGGAGACCGGCCGGGGCAGGCGGAGAAGAAGCAGGATCAGCCCCAGGCGATCACCGCGCGTGACCCCCAGCAGCAGACGACTTACTCCTGGCAGAAGACCCCCCGCCCGGAGACCACGAACTGACACCGTTCCCGCACAGGGCCGGGCTGCCCTCCCGCGCCCCTGACCGGTAATCTCCCGCTCATGTCCCGCCATGTCGCGATCGTCACCGATTCCACGGCCTACCTGCCGCATCCGGCGATGGACCGCCACGGCATTGTGGCGGTTCCCCTGACCGTCGTCCTCGGCGACCAAGCGCTGGAGGAGGGCACCGAGATCTCGGCCCGCTCCGTGGCGCTCGCATTGCAGAAGCGGCGCCCGGTGACGACATCGCGCCCGAGCCCCGAGATGTTCGCCGCGAGATATCGGGCGAGCGCCGAGGCTGGGGCGACCGGGATCGTCTCGCTTCATCTGTCGTCAGAGTTCTCCGGGACGTACGACGCGGCCGTGCTCGCGGCCAAGGACGCTCCTGTGCCCGTGCGGGTGGTGGACACGGGGATGGTGGCCATGGCACTCGGTTTCTGCGCACTTGCGGCGGCCGAGACGGCCGAGGCTGGTGGGACGCTGGATGAGGCCGTTGCCGCGGCGGAGAAGCGGGCCTCGGGCACCTCGGCCTATTTCTATGTCGACACCCTGGACTATCTGCGCCGAGGCGGTCGGATCGGGGCGGCTCAGGCGCTCTTCGGCTCCGCGCTGGCCGTGAAACCGCTACTGCAACTGGACGGCGGCCGCATCGAGTTGATGGAGAAGGTACGTACGGCGTCCAAGGCCATCGCCCGGCTGGAGGAGATCGCGGTCGATCGGGCGGGTGCGGGTGCGGTGGACATCGCGGTGCACCACCTGGCCGCGTCGGAACGGGCGGCGACTCTCGCCGAACGGCTGCGGGAGCGGGTGCCCGGACTGATCGATCTGCATGTCAGCGAGGTGGGCGCGGTGATTGGGGCGCATACGGGGCCGGGGCTGCTGGGGGCTGTGGTCTCGCCACGCTGAGTCTCGGTCGACCGCGACCGCGACCGCGACCGCGACCGCGACCATGACGGCGACGGCGCGGCGACGGCGACCATGATGGCGACGGCGACCGCGGCACCGACGCTGGCGCTGGAGCACGGGCGAGCGGCGGGGCGGCGCGAGCGGGTGGGATTCGGGTGCGATGCGGGGGCCGGACCGGTCCGCGTTGCTGTGGTCTGGTGCGGGGCCCGTCGAGTCAGGTGGGTCGCGTCGCGTCGAGTCGAGTCGTACGTTTCCTCGCTGGGGCCCTGGGGTTGCTGGGGCCGCCGGGACTCCGTGGGGCGGCCGAGGGTGGCCGGGTTATCCACAACGGGCGGGTTGTCCACGGGAATCGGGCCGGCTCAGCGGGTTCGGGCGAATGTGCTTACCGTCCTGTACATGGCTCTTCGATCACGTTCCGCAAGCAGTGGGCCGGGCCGCAGCCCGGCCTCGGACGGCCGCGCCCGCATCAGGCGCGGCGCGGCTGCCGGTCCCGGCTCGGCCAGGGGCCGCGCACCGGCCCGGACGCCGCGTGTGCGTGGCGGACGGGTTCCCACCGCCTCCGCTTCGGCGCGCCGTCGCGCTGATGCCCTGCTCGGGGGAGTGGCTACTGCTCCCGCCGACCTTCGCCCGGCTCCGGGTGGGCGTCCCCCGCCGAGTACGGGCATGAGTACGGGCGCGGAGTCGGCTGGTGCGATGGCGGGCAGCGCGGGTGCCGGGCCGTCGGGCGTGAGCACGGAGCCGCCAGGAGGGGTGGCGGCGGTCGGGGCGCCGACGGATGGCGGCGCCCGACGGCGGCTGGCGCTCGCCGTGCGGGAGCGATTACCGCTGTGGGTGCGGCTTCGGTGCGGCCTCGAACCCAGGGCGCTCGCGGCCCTGGCCGTCGTCCTGGCGGTGGCCGCGATTCTCGCGGCGCAGCACTTCTGGTTCGGCCGGCCGCAGGCCGTGTCCGCGCCGGAGCTGGTCCGACAGGACATGGGCGCGCCCCAGTCGCCCCGACCGTCGCTCCAGGGCGCTTCGCAGCCCGGAGCGGGCCCGGGAGCGCGGATCGTCGTCGATGTCGGCGGCAAGGTGCGGCGACCGGGAGTGCTCCGGCTTCCCGCCGGATCCCGGGTCGCGGACGCGTTGAACGCTGCCGGAGGCGTCAGGGCGGGAGCGGATACGACCGGGCTCAACCGGGCCCGTGTGCTCGTCGATGGCGAGCAGGTGCTGGTGGGTGTGGTCCATCCGGACGGTGCGCCCGTGGTGGGGACGGGCGCGACGGACCCGGCCCGGCCGGGAGCCGGTGGGCCTGTCGGGGTAGGTGTGCGAGGAGCCCCCGACGGGCCGGGGAGTCTCGGGCCGCTGAGCCTCAACACGGCCACGGCCGAGCAGCTCGACTCCCTTCCCGGCGTCGGCCCCGTGCTGGCTCGGCACATCATCGACCACCGAGACCGGCACGGGGGCTTTCGTTCCGTCGATGAGCTCCGCGAGGTCAACGGGATCGGTGATCGTCGGTTCGCGGACCTCCGGACCCTGGTCCGGCCATGACGCGCCGGCACGCTGGCAGCGAGCCGGAACAGCGGCCGGGGACGGGCGGCAGCTCCCGGCAGGAGGGGCCGCTCGATCTACGGCTGGTGCCACCGGCCCTGGCCGCCTGGGCGGCGGCGGCCATTGCCCTGGGTGACGCGGGGTGGCGAACAGCGGCCGGGGTGACACTCTGTGTCGCGGTCGCGCTCCTGCTGCTGGCCCGGAGGGCGGCGCGGGCAAGGACCGGTGGAGGCGCGGCGTCGGTCGGTGCCACCCGGGTGGCACGACATCCGCATGGCCTCAACACCACCGCGGTGGCGGCCACTCTGCTCTGTGCCGCGGCCGGCGCGGCGGTCGCCGGACTTCATGGCGCGGATCTGCGCCGGGGGCCACTGCCCGCCATCGCCGACCGATACGGCCGCGCCACCGTCGAGTTGACCGTCACCTCCGATCCCCGGCTCACCCACCCCCGTGACCCGGGTGCGCGGGCGTCCGGGCGATCCCTGGTCTTTGGCGCGGAAGCGACCCGGGTGACCTCCCCAGGCACCGCGCCGACCAGGGTCCGGACACCTGTCCTGGTGGTCGTGCGGTCCGAGACGGCCCGACATCCGTACCAACACTGGCAGCGGCTGCTGCCCTCGACCCGGCTGAGGCTGTCGGCCCGGCTCGCACCGCCGCTGAACGACGACGACCGGTTCGCAGCCGTGCTGAGATCGAGCGGGCACCGCCCGGAGGTCATCGGCGCGCCGACGGCCGTCCAGCGCACGGCCGGAGCACTCCGGTCCGGCCTGCGTGAGGCATCGGACGGACTGGCCCCGGACGCCCGCGCCCTCCTCCCCGGGCTGGTCGTCGGAGACACATCACGGGTCACCGCCGAGCTGAGGGATGCCTTCGAGGCCACCGATCTCACGCATCTGCTTGCCGTGTCCGGAAGCAACCTCACGATCGTTCTTCTGCTGCTGATCGGCCCGCCGGGCACCGCTCTCCTCGCCGAACGGGGCGGTCTCGCACCCCGGCTGGGCATCACCCTGCGCGGCACAGCCCTGCTCGGGGGAGCGCTGACCCTGGCGTTCGTGGTCGTGTGCAGACCGGAGCCGAGCGTATTGAGGGCGGCCGCGTGCGGCGCCATCACGCTGCTCGCCATCGGCACCGGACGGCGCCGGTCGCTCGTCCCCGCGCTGGCGGCGGCCGTGCTGCTCCTGGTGCTGTACGACCCGCTGCTCTCGCGGCACTACGGATTCCTGCTGTCCGTGCTGGCCACCGGGGCGCTGCTCATCATCGCTCCCGGCTGGAGCGCGGCGCTGCGGCGCCGTGGTGTGCCGGCGAGGCTCGCGGATGTGCTGGCCGCGGCGGGTGCGGCGCAGATCGTATGTGCCCCCGTGGTCGCGGTCTTCGCGGCCAGAGTCAGCCTGGTGGCGATCCCGTGCAATCTGATCGCCGAACTCGCCATCGCCCCGGCCACCGTCCTCGGCTTCGCCGCGCTCGCCGCCGCCACGGTCGCGATGCCGATCGCCGAACTGCTGGCGGGGCTCGCGGGATGGCCGACCGGCTGGATCGCGATCGTCGCCCACGCCGGAGCCGCGCTGCCCGGAGCGGAGACGCAGTGGCCTGGTGGCTGGCGCGGCGGACTGCTGCTCGCCGCCGTCAGCGGGGTGCTCGTGCTCATCGTCCGCAAGCTGCCGCGCCGGCCGTGGGTGGGTGTGGCCTGCGCGCTCTTGCTCCTGTTGGCCGTCGTCCGCCCGGCGCCGCTGACCCGGGTGCTCGCGGGCTGGCCGCCGTCCGGCTGGGTGTACGCGATGTGCGATGTCGGACAAGGGGACGCCACGGTACTGGCGGTGGGCGACGGCTCGGCCGTGGTGGTGGATGCGGGGCCGGATCCGGAAGCGGTCGACCGGTGCCTGCGCGATCTGGGGGTCACCAGGGTTCCGCTCGTCCTGCTCTCCCACTTTCACTCCGACCACGTCCGGGGGCTGCCCGGAGTGCTCAGAGGGAGGACCGTTGGTGCGGTTCAGGTGACGGTGCTCGACGAGCCCCGTGAGCAGAGCGCCGCCGTGCGCAGGGCCACCGAGGAGGCGGGAGTGCCTCTGCTCCGGGCGGAGCTGGGGGAGCGTCGCCGGGTGGGGCGGCTCGACTGGCAGGTGCTCTGGCCGACCGGCGGCACGGTGGCGGGCGCCGCGTGGGGCACTGCCCCAGACACTGCCTCGGGTGCTGCGTGGGGCGCTGAGTCGGGCTCGCGGCCCGGCCCGATCTCGGGCGCTCTCCCGGGCGCCGGCCCCGGCCGACTGCCGGAGCCCCCGCCGGAGAGTCCGAATGACGCCAGTGTCACCCTGCTGGTGCGCGTCGCCTCCGGTCCGACCCTGCTGCTGCTCGGAGACCTCGAACCACCCTCCCAGCGTGGCCTGTTGTTGGCCCATCCGGGGTTGCCCCGGGTGGATGTCCTCAAAGTGGCCCATCACGGTTCCGCGCATCAACACCCCGGGCTGTTGCGGGCGGTGCGCCCGCGACTGGCGCTGATCTCAGTGGGACGGGAGAACGGATACGGTCACCCATCGCCCCGGACCGTCGACGCGTTGCGGGCCGGCGGCGCGGTGGTGCTGCGCACCGATACGGACGGGCCGATCGCGGTGACGGGTGCCGGCCGGGACCTGCGGGCGAACCTCGGCGGAGGCGCACCGGGCAACGATCGACGCGGTCGGATCAGCAGGGGCAGCCGGATCAGCCGGGGCCGTCACCTCAGTCGGGACCGTGAGGGCCGTCGGAGTGGACGGAGCCGCTGGGTGTGCCAGGCATCCGGGCCGGCCGGCCGCCGCGAACCTGCTGGTGCTGGTGCTGGTGCTGGTGCTGGGGTCTTGGGCGATGGGCCTAGAGCCGGGGGACCGTGGCGGGTTGTGGCCCGGCGCGTCACACTCGGCTCATGGACGCCTACCTTCGCCGTATCGGCGCTGACCGCCCGATCCGGGCCGATCTCGCGGCCTTGCGTGACCTACAGGTGCGGCACCTGCGGTCGGTGCCGTTCGAGAACCTCTCCGTTCACTTCGGTGAGACCGTCGTGCTGGCGGAGAAGGAGTTGCTCGCCAAGGTCGTGGATGGTGGACGCGGGGGCTTCTGTTACGAACTCAATGGCGCGTTCGCCGCTTTGCTGCGCGAGCTGGGGTTCACCGTCGACCTTCTGCAGGCCCGGGTCTACGACGATGGGCGGCTCGGCATCCCGTACGACCATCTCGCCCTGCTGGTCGAGTCGGTGGACGAGAGCGGACGGCCGGGGCGATGGCTGGTGGATGTCGGGTTCGGTGATCACGCCCACCACCCGCTCGCGTTCGACGAACGCGGGGACCAGAGCGATCCGGCCGGGACCTTCCAGCTCGTGCCGGCCGACCACGGCGATCTCGATCTGTACCGGGACGGCAAACCGCAGTTCCGGTTGGAGACACGACCACACGCGCTCGAAGACTTCCGGGCCGGCGCCTGGTGGCACAGCACCTCGCCGGAATCGCACTTCACCCGGTCGCTGGTCTGCTCCCGGCTCACCGTCGACGGCCGGATCACCCTCAGCGGTCGCAAGCTGGTCATCACCGAGCACGGGGAACGGCACGAGCGGCGACTGGCCGACGACACGGCGGTGCTTGCGGCCTACCGCGACCACTTCGGGCTGCGGTTCGACCGTCTGCCACCCGATCCGCGCCGCGCGGACGGCTGACTCGCGGGCCACTGACTCACGAACTGCTGCCTCGTCGACTACCGATTTCTGTAGCCGCGCCGACCCGGTCGCGCGGCCGGGGGCCCGGGGAGCCCCATGTGTCAGGGGTGCGGCGGAGATCGCGGCCAGGGCCGGAGAGGTGTCGGGGCCCGGGACGGTGACCGGAGTGGGGGCGGGTCAGTGGGGTGACTCCAGCCAGCCCTCGTACTCGGCCGCGAAATCGTCCAGCGCCGTGGGGTCCAGCCGGGCCGTGGGGTCCTCCACCACGACCAGCCACTGGGCGTCCTCGGCGTCGTCCTCCCCGGCCAGCGCGTCGCGCACGAGCTGGGGCTCGTCGGTCACGCCGAAGCGGTCGGCCAGCTCCTGTGCCACCTCCTCCGCGGCGTCGCGGTCGGGCAGCACCAGTACATGTCGTCCTTCACTCACCCGTTCATTCTCCGGTACGGGACGGCCGGTCCGGGCCGCGGTGTCAGTGGCCCATGGGATGCTGGACGGCGATGGCCACCAGGAAGAATTCGACCGACGATCCGCTCGCCCCCGTCACGCTCGCCGTGGGTCAGGAGGATCTCCTCCTCGACCGCGCGGTGCGGCAGGTCGTGGTGGCCGCGCGAGCCGCCGACGCCGACACGGACGTACGCGATCTCACCGCCGACCAGCTCCAGCCCGGCACCCTCGCCGAGCTGACGAGCCCCTCGCTCTTCGCCGAGCGCAAGGTGGTGATCGTGCGGAATGCACAGGATCTGTCCGCCGACACGATCAAGGACGTCAAGGGGTACCTCACCGCCCCCGTCGACGAGATCACCCTCGTCCTGCTCCATCCCGGTGGAGCCAAGGGCAAGGGGCTGCTGGACGCGGCCCGGAAGGCCGGTGCCCGGGAGGTGGCCTGCCCCAAGACCACGAAGCCGGCCGAGCGGCTCACCTTCGTGCGGTCCGAGTTCCGGGCGCTGGGCAGGTCCGCGACGCCCGAGGCGTGCCAGGCGCTGGTGGACTCCATCGGCAGTGATCTGCGCGAGCTGGCGAGTGCCGCCTCCCAGCTCACCTCCGATGTGGAGGGCACGATCGACGAGGCGGTCGTCGGGCGGTACTACACGGGCCGTGCCGAGGCGTCCAGCTTCACCGTCGCCGACCGGGCGGTGGAGGGGCGGGCGGCCGAGGCGCTAGAGGCGCTGCGCTGGTCGCTGTCGACCGGGGTCGCGCCCGTGCTGATCACCAGTGCGCTCGCCCAGGGTGTGCGGGCGATCGGAAAGCTCTCCTCCGCGCGTGGCGGGCGCCCCGCGGACCTCGCGCGGGAGCTGGGGATGCCGCCGTGGAAGATCGACCGGGTGCGGCAGCAGATGCGGGGCTGGACGCCGGACGGGGTCTCGGTGGCCCTGCGGGCCGTCGCCGAGGCCGACGCGGGCGTGAAGGGCGGCGGGGACGACCCGGAGTACGCCTTGGAGAAGGCCGTCGTGACGATCGCCAGAGCGGCGCGCTCCCACCGCTGAGCCCCTTGCTGACCCACGCCTGAGCCCCACACGCTCCCACGGCCCCTGTGGGCCTGCCTGACAGAAAGCCTCGGGCTCGTACCGTTCTGGGGAAGAACGGTACGAGCCCGAGGCTTCGAAAGTCCTGCTGGGTGGACTCGCACCCGCGTGGCGAACGCAGGTCCAAGTACGAGTCCGGGGGTGCCGGGCGGGGAGCGGATGAGAGGGCCCGCTCCTGGTCCTTCCGGCGATCAAGTCGTTCGGCGACCGGCCCGTGCGGGCCGCTGCCGAGAGTGAGGGGGTCGCCCCCCTGGAGTTACCGCGAAGGAGTGCTCAGCCCTGGAGGGAGGCAACCTTGGACGCCAGCGCCGACTTCTTGTTGGCGGCGGCGTTCTTGTGGATGACGCCCTTCGAGACAGCCTTGTCGAGCTGGCGGGACGCCTCGCGAGTGGCCACAGCGGCCTTCTCGACGTCGCCCGAAGCGGAGGCCTCACGGGCCTTGCGGATCGCGGTCTTGAGCGAGGACTTGACGGACTTGTTGCGCAGGCGCGCCTTCTCGTTCGTCTTGTTCCGCTTGATCTGGGACTTGATGTTCGCCACGAAAGAGCCTTCTCAGGTTCGATTGATCTTTGATGAGTGCCCCGTGCTACGCCATGGTGACTACACCACGGCATGAGACACAGCTAACCAGGCTACCAGTCACCGTACGGGCGGCCCAAACCGGGCGCAGTCCGCCACCCGTGGGACCATAGAGGCTACGTATCGATCCGCCATCGCCCGAGACGAGACGCCCCGCGTCTCAAGAATCAGGACCCTGCGTGCCCGCGACTCCTCCCCACGTGCCCGAGCCGAGCCGTACCGACCCGGCGCTGATCCGCAATTTCTGCATCATCGCGCACATCGACCACGGTAAGTCGACCCTCGCCGACCGGATGCTCCAGCTCACCGGTGTGGTCGACCAGCGGCAGATGCGCGCCCAGTACCTCGACCGGATGGACATCGAGCGCGAGCGCGGAATCACGATCAAGTCCCAGGCGGTCCGACTGCCCTGGGCGCCCTCCGAGGGCGCCGGTCAGGGCACGACCCACATCCTGAACATGATCGACACCCCCGGGCACGTGGACTTCACCTACGAGGTGTCCCGTTCCCTGGCGGCCTGTGAGGGCACGATCCTCCTGGTCGACGCGGCGCAGGGCATCGAGGCGCAGACCCTCGCCAACCTCTACCTCGCGATGGAGAAGAACCTCACCATCGTCCCGGTCCTCAACAAGATCGACCTGCCGGCCGCCCAGCCGGAGAAGTTCTCCGAGGAGCTGGCCAACCTGGTCGGCTGTGACCCGGACGACGTGCTCAAGGTGTCGGCCAAGTCCGGTCTCGGCGTCGAGGCCCTGCTGGACCGGGTGGTCCGCGAGGTGCCCGCCCCCGTCGGTGTCGCCGACGCCCCCGCCCGCGCCATGATCTTCGACTCGGTCTACGACTCGTACCGCGGCGTGGTGACCTACGTCCGAGTCGTCGACGGCAAGCTCGGCAAGCGCGAGCGCATCCGGATGATGTCCACCGGCGCCACCCACGAGCTGCTGGAGATCGGCACCAACTCCCCGGAGATGCTCTCCGCCGACGGTCTCGGCGTCGGCGAGGTGGGCTATCTGATCACCGGTGTGAAGGACGTCCGCCAGTCCAAGGTCGGCGACACCATCACCCAGCTGACCAAGGGAGCCACCGAGCCGCTCGGCGGCTACAAGGACCCCAAGCCGATGGTGTTCTCCGGCCTGTACCCGTTGGACGGCTCCGACTACCCCGAGCTGCGTGACGCCCTCGACAAGCTCCAGCTCAACGACGCCGCGCTGGTGTACGAGCCGGAGACGTCCGCCGCCCTCGGCTTCGGCTTCCGCGTCGGCTTCCTCGGGCTGCTGCACCTGGACGTGATTCGGGAGCGGCTGGAGCGCGAGTTCAATCTCGACCTGATCGCCACCGCGCCCAACGTGGTCTACCGGGTCCTCATGGAGGACGGTGCCGAGCACACCGTCACCAACCCGAGCGAGTTCCCCGAGGGCAAGATCACGGACGTCTACGAGCCGGTCGTCCGGGCCACGATCCTCGCCCCCAGCGAGTTCATCGGCGCGATCATGGAGCTGTGCCAGACCCGGCGCGGCACCCTGCTCGGCATGGACTACCTCTCCGAGGACCGGGTCGAGATCCGCTACACCCTCCCCCTCGCCGAGATCGTCTTCGACTTCTTCGACCAGTTGAAGTCGAAGACCCGTGGTTACGCCTCGCTCGACTACGAGCCCACCGGCGAGCAGGCATCCAGCCTGGTCAAGGTCGACATCCTGCTGCACGGCGACAAGGTCGACGCCTTCTCCGCGATCACGCACAAGGACGCCGCGTACGCCTACGGTGTGCGGCTCGTCGCCAAGCTGCGGGAGCTGATCCCCCGGCAGGCGTTCGAGGTGCCGATCCAGGCCGCCATCGGCTCCCGGGTCATCGCCCGCGAGACCATCCGCGCCATCCGCAAGGACGTCCTCGCCAAGTGCTACGGCGGTGACATCTCCCGTAAGCGGAAGCTGCTGGAGAAGCAGAAGGAAGGCAAGAAGCGGATGAAGATGGTCGGCAGCGTGGAGGTGCCGCAGGAGGCATTCATCGCCGTCCTCTCCAGCGACGAGAGCAGCGGCAAGGGAAAGAAGTAGTCCCAGCCGATGTGCCCGTTGTTTTCGTACGTCTCCGACGACGGTCCGAAGGCGCCCGCCGGTCACCCGCGCGGGCGCCTTCGCGCTGTCCCCGGGGGCGCCGTGGCGCCCGCCCGCTTCGTTATGAAGCGGCGGGCCGCATCCTCTTACGCACCGGCACGGCGCGCTTTACTCTGATCACGGTTCCATGGTTACTCGCCAGTTAGAAACCCAGCCAGCCGTGCAGTGCTGCCGCAGGCCCGGAGGATGTCGTGACCACACAGACCTTGATCGAGAACCGACCGCCCTCGGTGGCGACCCTGTTCGCCGAGCGGGTGGCGGCCACGCCGGACGCCGAGGCGTTCCGTTTCCCGGTGGTCGCCGCCTCCGGCCAGGGCCCCGACGACTGGAAGTCGCTGAGCTGGGGCGGGACGGGTGAGCGGGTCTTCGGCATCGCGGCCGGACTCATCGACATCGGGGTGCGGCCCGAGGACTGTGTCGCCCTGCTCTCCACCACCCGGATCGAGTGGATCCTCGCCGACCTCGGAGTGATGTGCGCGGGCGGCGCCACCACCACCGTCTACCCGTCCACCAACGCCGAGGAGTCGGCGTACATCCTCGCCGACTCCGGCAGCACGGTCCTCATCGCCGAGGACGCGAGCCAGCTCGCCAAGGTCCGTGAGCGGCGCGCCGAGCTGCCCGCCCTCCGGCACGTCGTCGTCATCGACGGCACCGGGGTGACCGCCGATCCGGCCGACCCCGAGGGCTGGGTCCTCACCCTCGGTGAGCTGGAGGCCCGTGGCGCGCGGTACCGCACGAGCCACCCGGAGGCGGTCAAGGAGCGCATCGGCGCGATCACCGCCGACCAGCTCGCGACCATCATCTACACCTCCGGCACCACCGGCCGCCCCAAGGGCGTCCGGCTGCCGCACGACAACTGGTCGTACATGGCGAAGGCCATCGCGGGGACCGGACTGCTCACCAAGGACGACGTCCAGTACCTCTGGCTCCCGCTCGCCCATGTCTTCGGCAAGGTGCTCACCTCCGGACAGATCGAGATCGGCCACGTCACCGCGGTGGACGGCCGGATCGACAAGATCATCGAGAATCTCCCGGTGGTGCAGCCGACCTACATGGCCGCGGTGCCCCGCATCTTCGAGAAGGTGTACAACGGCGTCGCCGCGAAGGCGCGCGCCGGCGGCGGTGCGAAGTACAAGATCTTCCAGTGGGCGGCCGATGTCGCCCGCGAGTACGCCAAGGCGACCCAGGACAATTTCCGCCGTACGGGCTCCGCCTCCGCGCCCTTCGCCCTGACCGCCAAGCACAAGGTCGCGGACGCCCTCGTCTACAGCAAGCTCCGGGAGGCGTTCGGCGGCCGGCTGCGCGCCGCGATCTCCGGTTCGGCCGCGCTCTCGCCGGACATCGGCTACTTCTTCGCCGGCGCCGGAATCCACATCCTGGAGGGTTACGGCCTCACCGAGTCGTCCGCCGCCTCCTTCGTCAACCCGGGCGAGGCGTACCGCACGGGCACGGTCGGCAAGCCGCTGCCCGGCACCGAGGTACGGATCGCGGATGACGGCGAGGTCCTGCTGCGCGGCCCCGGGATCATGGAGGGCTACCACGGGCTGCCCGAGAAGACCCGCGAGGTCCTGGAGTCCGACGGCTGGCTGCACACCGGTGACATCGGCGAGCTGTCGGCCGACGGCTATCTGCGGATCACCGACCGTAAGAAGGACCTGATCAAAACGTCGGGCGGCAAGTACATCGCGCCGACCGAGGTGGAGATCCGGTTCAAGGCGATCTGCCCGTTCGTCTCCAACATCGTGGTGATCGGCGCGGACCGTAACTTCTGTACGGCGCTGATCGCGCTGGACGAGCCGACCCTGCTCGGCTGGGCGAAGGAGCACGGCCTCGCGGGCACGTCCTACACCGAGCTGCTCCGCGCGCCCGCGACGGTCGAGCTGGTGCAGGGCTATGTGACCCGGCTCAACGAGGGCCTCCAGCGCTGGCAGACGGTGAAGAAGTTCCGGCTGCTGCCCCGGGACCTCGATGTCGAGCACGGCGATCTGACGCCCAGCCTCAAGCTGAAGCGGCCGGCGGTCGAGCGTGAGTTCAAGCACCTGATCGAGGAGATGTACGAGGGCGCCCGCGAGTCGTAGGCGCCCCCGCCCGCGGCTTCGAGCGGGGGCCCCGTGGCCCCCCGCCGGCTCCTGCCCACGGCTTCGGGCGGGTCCCGCGGTCCACGCCGGCCCCCGCCCGGTCGGTGTGCGGGTCCCCGGCGCCGTGCGCGGTGACGGACAATGGGCTCATGCCTTCCGTACTGCCCGATGGTGAGCCCGTCCCCGAGGACGGGTCGCTCCCGGCATCCGCCCTCGACGGGGCCGGTGAGCGACCGCTCGCCTTCTATCTGCACGTGCCGTACTGCGCGACGCGCTGCGGCTACTGCGACTTCAACACCTACACCGCCACCGAGCTGCGCGGCTCGGGCGGTGTGCTGGCCTCCCGCGACAACTACGCCGCGACCCTCGCCGACGAGGTCCGCCTCGCCCGCAAGGTCCTCGGCGACGACCCCCGCCCGGTGCGGACGGTCTTCGTCGGCGGTGGCACACCGACGCTGCTGGCCGCCGCCGACCTGGTCGCGATGCTCGCCACCGTACGGGAGGAGTTCGGTCTCGCGGCGGACGCGGAGATCACCACCGAGGCCAATCCGGAGTCGGTGGGTCCGGAGTATCTGGCGGAGCTGCGGGCCGGGGGCTTCAACCGGATCTCCTTCGGTATGCAGAGCGCGCGCCAGCACGTACTGAAGGTGCTGGACCGTACGCATACGCCGGGTCGGCCGGAGGCGTGTGTCGCGGAGGCGCGGGCGGCGGGCTTCGAGCATGTCAACCTCGACCTGATCTACGGCACCCCCGGCGAGACGGACGACGACTGGCGCGCGTCGCTGGCGGCTGCCGTGGGCGCGGGCCCGGACCACATCTCCGCGTACTCCCTGATCGTGGAGGAGGGGACTCAGCTCGCGCGGCGGATCCGGCGCGGCGAGGTCCCGATGACGGACGACGATGTGCACGCGGACCGGTATCTGATCGCGGACTCCGTGCTCGCGGAGGCCGGTTTCGCCTGGTACGAGGTGTCCAACTGGGCCACGACGGACGCCGGGCGCTGCCTCCACAACGAGCTGTACTGGCGCGGCGCCGACTGGTGGGGGGCGGGCCCCGGGGCGCACAGCCATGTGGGCGGGGTGCGCTGGTGGAATGTGAAGCACCCCGGCGCGTACGCGGCGGCACTCGCCCAGGGCCGCTCGCCCGGCGCCGGCCGGGAGCTGCTGTCGGACGCGGACCGCAGGGTCGAAAGGATTCTGCTGGAGCTGCGACTGCGCGACGGCATCCCGCTGTCGCTGCTGCGGCCGGCCGGTCTCCGGGCGTCCGTCGACGCGCTGGCGGACGGCCGCCTCGATGAGCGGGCGTACGGGGAGGGGCGGGCGGTCCTCACACTGCGCGGCCGACTCCTGGCGGACGCGGTGGTCCGGGATCTGGTGGACGACTGACGACGGACCCCGGGTGGCTAGCGACGGACCCTGCCGCTGGCTACGGCCCCCGCCACTGACGACGGACCCCTGCCGCCTGGCGACGGACCCCGGGTGGCTGACGGCAGCCCCTGCCGCTGGCGACGGCCCCCGCCACTGATGACGGCTCCAGCCCCTGACAACCGTTCCAGCCGCCGCCGACGGTCCCGGCCGGTCCCTGCCGCTGACACCGCCGGGCCACCGCCCTCCCACGGCGGTCGTCGCGGCGGAGCCGGCCCCCGCCCCTCCCGCCGTGGTCAGAGCAGCGACAGGCTCCCGCCGCGGAGCGCCCAGATGGCCGTCCAGCCGTTGTTCACGGAGGTCTGCCACTTGTGCCACAGGGCGCTGTCGCCACTGAGGTGGTAGGACTCCAGCCGCCCGTCGGCGTTACGACCGACGGCCGGATCGCTCAGCAGCCCACCGCTGTGGAGCTGCCAGTCGCCCCAGCCGCCGTTCGCCACCTGCTGCTCGACCCGCCAGGCCGCCAGATCGGTGCCCCGGGCGAAGACCACCAGTCGCCCGTCGGCCTCCTGGCAGACGGCGGGGACGCCGATGCGGGGGCCGCCGCGATTGGTCCAGTTCGGGTGCCAGTCACCGTTCGGGGCGGACTGCCAGATATGGCGCACGGTGTGGTCGGGGGCGACGCCGAAGACCTCAAGCCGGCCGTCCTTGTTCGCGAACACCGCGGGATCGGCGCGCAGATCGCCGCCGCGCGAGGCCCAGACGGGTGTCCACGGGCCGTTGGGCGACGTCTGCCAGATGTGCCACAGCGCGTCGTCCGCGCCGCGTACGAAGACCTCCAGCCGGCCGTCCTCGTTCTGGAACACGGCCGGGCAGCCGCGCAGCGTCCCGCCGAGGGAGCTCCACTCCGGGGCCCAGGTGCCGTTGGGGGAGGTCTGCCAGATGTGCCAGAGGGCGTTGTCCGCGCCGCGTACGAAGACTTCAAGCCGGCCGTCCTCGTTCTGGAACACGGCGAGGCCGCGGCCCAGGATCCGCTGACCGCCCAGCGGGCGCCAGGCGGATACCCAGGGGCCGCCCGGCGCGGTCTGCCAGAGGTGCCGGACCACGCCGTCAGCGCCGCCCGCGAAGACCTCCAGCCGCCCGTCGGCGTTGCGGAAGACCGTGGGCGCCGTGGCGATCACCCCGCCGCGCGAGGCCCAGTCCGCCGCCCAGGCGCCGCCGGGTGCGGTCTGCCAGGTGTGCCATAAAGCGTGGTCGGAACCGGTGGCGAAGAGTTCCAGTCGGCCGTCCGCATTGCGGGCGGCGCGGATACTCGCGAGGCCAGGGTCGAATGCCATGGCGTTCCTCCTCTGTCTGCGATCGGACGTCCGCGACCGGGGGCCGTGTGCGCGGGTCCGGGTCGGGAGCCCGTGAACGGAGCGGCCATCGGGAACCGCCACCGGGTTCCGGGTGCCGAATCCAGGTGTCGAGGACGTGGCGGAGGCGGTTCCGGGCGGACGTTCCGATGACTGACGGAACGCCCGCGGACGGTGACAGGTGCGCGGCGTGGCGCCGAAGTGCAGAGAGGTGCTGTCCAGGGGCGGCCGTGGTTACACAGCGGCGGCGATCAACGGCTTAAAGTCGTAATTCTGACTAGAACGGGTGCTTTTCATATGTTCGGCACGCTATGCCTGGTCGGACCCTGCCAGCCGGCCCGATCAAGCCCCCCGTCCCACCCGCGACGACCGCGCCGCGACCTTCGCGCTGACGCCGGTCAGCCACCCGCCTGAGCCGCCCGCCCCGCGCGCGGAGCCGGTCAGTCCACCGTCACGAAGTCGATCAGTTCCTCCACCCGTCCCAGCAGCTCCGGCTCCAGATCCTTGTACGACCGCACCCGCGACAGGATGTGCTGCCAGGCCGCGCCCGTGTTCTCCGGCCAGCCGAGCGCCTCACAGACCCCCGTCTTCCAGTCCCGGCCGCGCGGGACCGTCGGCCACGCGGGGATGGCGAGCGATGACGGCTTCACCGCCTCCCAGACGTCGATGAAGGGATGGCCCGTCACCAGGACGTACGGATCGGTCACCGAGGCCGCGATCCGGGACTCCTTCGAGCCCGGGACCAGATGGTCCACCAGCACCCCGAGGCGGGCGTCCGGCCCCGGCGAGAACTCCGCGACGATGGCGGGCAGATCGTCGATCCCCTCCAGATACTCGACCACCACCCCCTCGATCCGCAGGTCGTCGCCCCAGACCCGCTCCACCAGTTCGGCGTCGTGGCGGCCCTCCACATAGATGCGGCCCGCGCGCGCCACCCGCGCCCGTGCGCCCGGGACCGCGACGGATCCGGAAGCGGTACGGGACCGGGCACCGGGGGAGCGGCCGGCCGCCGCGGCCGACGGGCGGACCAGGGTCACCACCACGCCCTCCAACAGGAAGCCCCTCGGGTCCAGCGGGAAGACCCGGTGCTTGCCGAAACGGTCCTCCAGGGTCACCGTGCCCGCCTCGCAGCCGATCACGGCGCCGCAGAAGCCCGTGCTGACCTCCTCCACGACCAGATCGGGGTCGGCGGGGACCTCGGGAGCCGGAGTCGACCGCTTCCAGGGCGGCGTCAGATCAGGGCTGTCGTATCTGCTGCGCATGGGCTCATTCTGCCGCCACGCCCCCAACGGGAGCCCCTGAGGAAACCGACAGGCCCCGAGGCGCCCCTCGCGCCCACGGAACCCGCCAAGCCCCGCCAAGCCCCACCAAGCACCGAGCGCCCCTCGCGCCCCGAAGACCCCTCGCCTCCCGAACACCCGCCCGTGGCCCTACCGGCGAGCCGGCCCGCCCCCCCCACCACCGCCGTCACGACCCCCCGAACCGCCGCGCCAGCGCGTCCCGCTGGGCCCGTACGAAGGTGGCGTCCACCACCGCGCCGTGCCCCGGCACATACAGCGCGTCCTCCCCGCCGATGGCCAGCAGCCGGTCCAGCGCGGCCGGCCAGCGCGCGCCGACCGCGTCCGGCCCCGCCTGCGGTTCGCCGGACTCCTCCACCAGATCGCCGCAGAACACCACCGCGGGGCTCCCCGCCACCGGGGGCACCAGGGCCGCCAGATCGTGTCCCGTATGGCCGGGGCCGACCGAGACCAGCAGCACCCGGCGGCCGCCCCCCAGCTCCACCGTCAGCTCGCCGGAGACCGTCCGGCCCGGCACCACCAGCCGCGCGGTCGCCGCCGCCGCGTCGGCCGCGGCCACCCCGTGCCGTACGGCGTCGGCCCGCAGCACCTCGCGCTCCCGCGTCAGTAGCGCGTCGACGCCCAGCGCCCCGTACACCGGCGTGCCGTCGAAGGCTGCCGTCCCCAGCACATGGTCGAAATGGGGGTGGCTCAGTGCGATATGCGTCACCCGGCCGCCGTTGAGCAGGGCCTCCGCCTGGGTCCGGAGTTCGGCGCCCTCGTGGAGGGTCGAGCCGGTGTCGTAGAGGAGGGCGCCCTCCGTGCCGACGATCAATCCACTGGTCGCGTCCCACCCCGGCAGTCGGCGGCGGCCCACTCCGGCGGCCAACCGCTCCCAGCCGAGGTCTTCCCAAGCGACATCCATAGCGGCGACGCTACTGGCACGACCAGCGAGGGCGCGCGGTAGGGTGGCCGGTCGCCCTTGCTACGGCCGTACCTCACGGCCGTACACTGGCACGGGGAAATCCTGGCACTCGAACCTTCTGAGTGCCAGGGAGCCCCCGGCGAACGACCAACGGAACCCGACCGACGAACCACCGAGAGACCGAGCTGGAGGTGTGCGCGATGCTCAGCGAACGCAGACTCGAAGTGTTGCGCGCCATCGTCCAGGACTATGTCGGCACCGAGGAGCCAGTCGGCTCCAAGGCGCTCACCGAGCGTCACCGCCTGGGCGTCTCCCCGGCCACGGTGCGCAACGACATGGCGGTGCTGGAGGAGGAGGGGTTTATCGCCCAGCCCCACACCAGTGCCGGGCGCATCCCGACGGACAAGGGATACCGCCTCTTCGTCGACAAGCTGGCCGGGGTCAAGCCCTTGTCCTCGGCCGAGCGGCGCGCCATTCAGAGCTTCCTCGACGGTGCCGTGGACCTCGACGACGTCGTCGGGCGTACGGTCAGGCTGCTGGCGCAGCTCACCCGGCAGGTCGCCGTCGTCCAGTACCCCTCGCTCACCCGGTCCACGGTCCGGCATGTGGAGCTGCTCTCGCTGGCGCCCGCCCGACTGATGCTCGTACTGATCACGGACACCGGCCGGGTCGAACAGCGCATGATCGACTGCCCGGCGCCGTTCGGTGACACCTCGCTAGCGGATCTGCGGGCGCGGCTCAACAGCCGGGTCGTCGGACGCCGGTTCGCGGATGTGCCGCAGTTGGTGCAGGACCTTCCCGAGTCCTTCGAGCCGGAGGACCGGGGGCCCGTCTCCACCGTGCTCTCCACTCTGCTGGAGACCCTGGTCGAGGAGACCGAGGAGCGGCTGGTGATCGGCGGCACCGCCAATCTCACCCGCTTCGGACATGACTTCCCCCTGACGATCAGGCCGGTGCTGGAGGCGCTGGAAGAGCATGTGGTGCTGCTCAAACTCCTCGGCGAGGCGAAGGAATTGGGCGGGATGGGCATGACCGTCCGGATCGGTCATGAGAATGCCCATGAGGGCCTCAACTCAACGTCCGTGGTCGCCGTCGGCTACGGTTCGGGCGACGAGGCAGTCGCCAAACTCGGCGTGGTCGGACCGACCCGCATGGACTACCCCGGAACGATGGGAGCGGTACGCGCAGTGGCACGTTACGTCGGACAGATCCTGGCGGAGTCGTAAGTGGCCACGGACTATTACGCCGTGCTCGGCGTACGCCGCGACGCGTCCCAGGACGAGATCAAGAAGGCATTCCGACGGCTCGCGCGCGAGCTGCACCCGGATGTGAATCCTGATCCGAAGACGCAGGAGCGCTTCAAGGAGATCAACGCCGCCTACGAGGTGTTGTCGGACCCGCAGAAGAAGCAGGTCTACGACCTCGGCGGGGATCCGCTCTCGCAGGCCGGTGGTGGTGCGGGCGGCTTCGGAGCCGGAAACTTCGGGAATTTCTCGGACATCATGGACGCGTTCTTCGGGACGGCGTCGCAGCGGGGGCCGAGGTCGCGTACGCGGCGCGGCCAGGACGCGATGATTCGCCTGGAGATCAATCTCAACGAGGCCGCCTTCGGTACGACCAAGGAGATCCAGGTCGACACCGCCGTCGTCTGCACCACGTGCAGCGGCGAGGGCGCGGCCCCCGGCACCTCGGCGCAGACCTGTGACATGTGCCGTGGCCGCGGTGAGGTCTCGCAGGTGACGCGGTCCTTCCTGGGCCAGGTCATGACCTCGCGGCCGTGTCCGCAGTGCCAGGGCTTCGGGACCGTCGTGCCCACGCCGTGTCCGGAGTGCGCGGGTGACGGCCGGGTGCGTTCGCGCCGGACCCTGACCGTGAAGATCCCGGCCGGTGTCGACAACGGCACGCGGATCCAGCTCGCGGGCGAGGGCGAGGTCGGCCCCGGTGGCGGCCCGGCCGGCGATCTGTACGTCGAGATACACGAACTACCGCACTCGGTGTTCCAGCGGCGCGGCGACGATCTGCACTGCACGGTGACCATTCCGATGACGGCGGCCGCCCTCGGTACGCAAGTGCCGCTGGAGACGCTCGACGGCGTGGAGGAGGTCGACATCCGGCCCGGTACCCAGTCGGGTCAGTCGATTCCGCTGCACGGGCGGGGCGTGACGCATCTGCGGGGCGGCGGTCGCGGTGACCTCATCGTGCACGTCGAGGTGATGACACCGACAAAGCTGGACGCGGAGCAGGAGCGGGTGCTGCGGGAGCTGTCGAAGCTGCGGGGTGAGGAGCGGCCCCTGGGCCAGTTCCAGCCCGGTCAGCAGGGACTGTTCTCCCGGCTGAAGGACGCGTTCAACGGCCGTTAGGGTTCCGGGCCGGGCCCCAGTGGCCCGGCCCGCGACCCGTACCGCGGTTCCGCGAAGGCGCCCCGCAGGGGGTGGCGCGGACCAGCGGGCGCGAGGCGGCAGCGCCCGGCGAAAGGCCGGTACGCCCGATTCGGTGGGGCGGGAGCGGCATGGCACGATGCAAGCATGTCCTCCGCACTGACCGATCTCTGCCGGTATCCGATCGTGCAGGCCCCCATGGCGGGCGGCGCCTCGTGCCCCGGTCTTGCCGCCGCCGTCTCCGACGCGGGCGGGCTCGGCTTCCTCGCCGCCGGGTACAAGACCGCGGACGGCATGTACCAGGAGATCAACCAGATCCGGCGACTGACCCCCCGACCCTTCGGGGTCAATCTCTTCATGCCGCAGCCCAGGACCGTCGACCCGGGCGCCGTGGACGTCTACCGGCATCAGCTCGCCGGTGAGACCAGTTGGTACGAGACCCCGCTCGGTGACGCCGACTGCGGTTCCGACGACGGCTACGAGGCCAAGCTCGCCATCCTCCGCGACGATCCCGTGCCCGTCGTCTCCTTCACCTTCGGCTGCCCGACCGCCGCCGTGCTCTCCGCCTTCGCCGAGGCCGGTACCTTCACCGTCGTCACCGTCACCACGCCCGAGGAGGCCCGGGCCGCCGAGCGAGCCGGTGCCGACGCGCTGTGCGTGCAGGGCGTCGAGGCCGGCGGCCACCAGGGCACCCACCGGGACGATCCCGCCACCGACGGCGCCGGGATCGGCCTGCTCGCCCTCGTCGCGCTGATCCGCGAGACCGTGGAGCTCCCCCTCATCGCCACCGGTGGTCTGATGCGCGGCACCCAGATCGCCGCCGTCCGCGCGGCCGGGGCCGATGCGGCACAGCTTGGCACCGCGTTCCTCGTCTGCCCCGAGTCCGGCGCCCACAGCCTGCACAAACAGGCCATGACCAACCCGCTGTTCGCCCGGACCGAACTCACCCGCGCCTTCTCCGGCCGGCCCGCCCGCGGCCTGGTCAACCGCTTCATGCGCGAGCACGGCCCCTACGCCCCGGCCGCCTATCCCCAGGTGCACCATCTGACCAGCGGACTGCGCAAGGCCGCCGCCAAGGCCGGTGACGCCCAGGGCATGTCCCTGTGGGCCGGGCAGGGCCACCGGATGGCCCGGGAGATGCCGGCCGGGCGGCTCGTCGAAGTGCTCGTCGCCGAGACCGAGTCCGCACGGGCCGCGCTCACCACCCCGGAGGACGCCCGATGACCGCACCCGTATTCCTGGTGGACTCCCTCGAAGGCGCCAGGCCCGGGACGGAGATCACTCTCGACGGGGCCGAGGGGCGGCACGCCGTCTCCGTCCGTCGACTGCGGTCCGGTGAGGAGATCGTGCTGACCGACGGCCACGGCCGGGGGGCCGCCGGGACCGTGGTGCGGACCGAGGGCAAGGACCTGCTGGTCATGACGGCGTCGAGCTGCCCCGTCGAAGCCGAACCCCGACCCCGTATCACCGTCGTCCAGGCCCTTCCCAAGGGCGACCGGGGCGAACTCGCCGTGGAGACCATGACGGAGACCGGCGTCGACGCGATCGTGCCCTGGTCGGCGGCGCGCTGCATCACCCAGTGGAAGGGCGAACGCGGCGCCAAGGCCCTCGCCAAGTGGCGGGCCACCGCGCGCGAGGCCGGCAAGCAGTCGCGCCGGCTGCGGTTTCCCGAGGTCGCGGAGGCGGCGACGACCAAGCAGGTCGCCGCGCTGCTCGCCGCCGCCGACTTCGCGGCCGTACTGCACGAGGAGGGGGCCGAGCCGCTGGCCACCGCCGAACTGCCGGCCGAGGGGTCGATCGTGCTGGTGGTCGGCCCGGAGGGCGGTGTCTCGCCCGAGGAGCTCACCGTGTTCGCGGCGGCCGGTGCGCGTCCGTACCGGCTGGGGCGGACCGTCCTGCGGACCTCGACGGCCGGCACGGCGGGGGTCGCGCTGCTGCTCGGGCGTACCGGCCGCTGGGCGTAGTCACCGCCACCCGGGCCCCGGGGCCGGCCCGTCGCGGAGGATCCGTCATACGGCGTACGGAGTCCGTCGGGCCGCCGCATATGTGTCCGCAACCGCTCTTTTCTTCCGCCACCGCCCGGTGCCACCCTGCCGTTCATGAACGGTATGAGATACGGATACGGGCGCGGGCTGGCCGCCTTCGGTGTCGCCGCGGCGGTCGTCGGCGGAGTGACCGCCTGCGAGCCGACGGCCGGAGGACTGACCGCGGGTGCCGTCTCGGTCACCACGGACCGCACCGCGACCAGCGCCCTGGAACGCCTCGGATTCAAGGTCAAATGGTTCAACTGCGAGGCCACCGTCGGCGACGGCGAGCGGACCGCCGCGCCGACGGCGACCTCGGCGGGCTCCCGTTTCGCCACCGTCGACTGCGAGGGGGAGACCAACTCCGGGCGGCGCATCACGCTCGGCGGGCGGGTGACGGACGAGCGTTCGGGTAGCTGTGTCCGCGGTGATCTCCTCGCGAAGATCAGTGGGAAGGTCGTCTTCAAGGCGACCTTCCTGGGCGACTGCGAGGAGAAGCCCCCGCGCACCAGAACGCCCCGCCAACCCGATCCGGACACGGTGACCGAGACGGTGACCGAGACCGTCACAGCGACGGTGACGGTGACGGCGACGCGCACGGAGCGATGACCTCGGGGAAGACGGCGGAAGGTGCCCGATCCGGAACGCTCCACCGATGACCGGGAGTTCATCCGGTACGGGCGTGTTGCAGCCCGGGTGTCGTGTCCCGTACGGGCGTGTCGCGGTCCGGGGGACATCATCCGGAAGCCGGCAAAGTCGTGACCCCGACACCCCGCCCTGCCTAGGGTGACCCTGTGACGCACCCTGCCTACCTACGGTATCCCCACATTCACGGCGAGTTGCTCGCCTTCACCGCAGAGGACGACGTCTGGGTCGCCCCCCTCGACGGCACCCGCGCATGGCGCGTGAGCGCCGACGACATGCCGGCCGACCACCCCCGGATCTCCCCCGACGGCAGCCGCATAGCGTGGACTTCGCGCCGGGACGGCGTACCCGAGGTGCACTTCGGGCCCGTCGACGGCGGACCCACCACCCGCCTCACCTACTGGGGCAGCCACAAGACCTCCGTACGCGGCTGGACGCCCGACGGCGAGATCCTCGCCCTCAGCGCCCAGGGGCAGCCGTCGCTGCGCCGCACCTGGGCGCGGGCCGTCCCGCTCGACGGCGGCCCGGCCGCGATCCTCCCGTACGGACCGGTGGGAGACGTGGCGTACGGCGATTCCGGCGTGCTGCTCCTCTCCGCCACCATGGGCCGCGAGGCCGCCGCCTGGAAGCGCTACCGGGGCGGCACGGCGGGCAAGTTGTGGATCGACCGGGAGGGCGACGGGACCTTCGTACGCCTCCACGACGATCTCGACGGCAATATGGAGTACCCGCTCCAGGTGGGTGAGCGGATCGCCTTCCTCTCCGACCACGAAGGCGTCGGCGCCCTCTACTCCTCCCTCCCCGACGGTTCCGGCCTGCGCCGGCACACCCCCGTGGACGGCTTCTACGCCCGGCACGCCGCCACCGACGGCAGCCGCGTCGTCTACGCGTCGGCCGGTGAACTCTGGCTGCTCGACGACCTCGAAGGCGCCGAGCCCCACCGGCTCGACATCCGGCTCGGCGGCCAGCGCACCGATCTGCGGCCCCGCCACATCCACGCCGACCACCATCTCGGCTCCGCCGCACCCGACCACACCGGACGCGGCAGCGCCGTCGAGATCCGCGGCGGTCTCCACTGGGTCACCCACCGCGAGGGCCCGGCGCGGGCGCTCGCCGTGACCCCGGGCGTACGGGCCCGGCTGCCCCGCACCTTCCGGGTCGACGGCGAGGAACAGGTCGTCTGGGTCACCGACGCGGAGGGCGAGGACGCCCTGGAGTTCGCCCCGGCGACCGGGGCCGCGGCCGGAGCGACACCCCGCAGACTCGGCGCGGGCAAACTCGGCCGGGTGCTGAGCCTGGCGGTCGCACCGGACGGGAGCCGGGCCGCCGTCGCCTCCCACGACGGGCGCGTCCTGCTCGTGGAGCGCGAATCGGGCGAGGTCCGCGAGGTCGACCGGGGCGAGGACGGCGAGGCCAACGGCCTCACCTTCTCGCCCGACTCGGGATGGCTCGCCTGGTCGCACGCCGGCCCGTCCCCGCTGCGCCAGCTCAAGCTCGCCAATACGGCCGATCTCGCCGTCTCCGAGGCGACACCGCTGCGGTTCCGCGACTTCCAGCCCGCGTTCACCCTCGACGGGAAGCATCTGGCGTTCCTCTCCGAGCGCGCCTTCGACCCGGTCTACGACACCCACGTCTTCGACCTGGCCTTCGTCGGCGGCTGCCGGCCGCATCTGATCACCCTGGCGGCCACCACACCGTCACCCTTCGGACCGCAACGACACGGCCGGGCCTTCGAAGCCGACAAGGAGCGGGACGGCGAACCGTCCGGCGACGGCGAGAACGGCGCGCCCGTCACCCGGATCGACCTCGACGGACTCGCCGACCGGATAGTGCCGTTCCCGGTCGAGGCCGCCCGGTACTCGACGCTGCGCGCCGCCAAGGACGGCCTCCTCTGGCTGCGCCACCCCTTGCGGGGCACCCTCGGCGCGACCCGGGCCACCCCCGACGACCCCGGCCCGAAGACCGTGCTGGAGCGGTACGACCTGGCGCAGCGGCGCCGGGAGGAACTGTCGTCGGACGCTTCGGGCTTCTCCGTGAGCGGCGACGGCAAGCGGGTGCTGCTCCTCACCGACGGGGACCTCAAGGTCGTGCCCAGCGACCGGCGCGCCTCCCGGGACGAGGACAGCGACACCAACATCACGGTCGACCTCTCCCGGGTACGGCAGCTTCTCGACCCCGCCGCCGAATGGCGGCAGATGTTCGACGAGGCCGGGCGGCTGATGCGGGACAACTTCTGGCGCGCGGACCTCGGGGGAGTGGACTGGGACGGGGTGCTGGAGCGCTACCGGCCGATCCTGTCCCGGGTCGCCACCCACGACGATCTGGTGGACCTGCTCTGGGAGGTGCAGGGCGAACTGGGCACCTCCCACGCCTATGTCGTCCCGCGCGGTGGCTACGGCGGCAGATCCGGCCGTCAGGGGCTGCTCGGCGCGGACATCTCCCGCGCCGATGACGGCGGCTGGCGCGTCGACCGGGTGCTGCCGTCGGAGACGTCCGACCCGCACGCCCACTCACCGCTCGCCGCACCCGGTGTCGCGGTGCGCGCCGGCGATGTGATCCTCGCCGTGGACGGCCGCCCGGTGGACCCGGTCGCGGGCCCGGGGCCGCTCCTCACGGGCGCGGCGGGGAAGGCGGTGGAGCTGACGGTCTCGCCCGCGGGCGGCGGCGAGCCGCGGTACGCGGTGGTGGTGCCGCTGGTGGACGAGGAGCCGTTGCGCTACCACGCGTGGGTGGCGGACCGGCGCGCGTACGTCCACGAGAAGTCCGGTGGCCGGCTGGGCTATCTGCACGTGCCGGACATGCAGGCGCCGGGCTGGGCGCAGATCCACCGCGATCTGCGGGTGGAGGTCGCGCGCGAGGGCCTGGTCGTGGACGTCCGGGAGAACCGGGGCGGCCACACCTCCCAACTGATCATCGAGAAGCTGGCGCGCCGGATCGTGGGCTGGGACCTGCCGCGCGGGACCCGCCCCTCCAGCTATCCGATCGACGCCCCGCGGGGGCCGGTGGTCGCCGTGGCGAACGAGTTCTCCGGTTCGGACGGGGACATCGTGAACGCCGCGATCAAGGCGCTCGGCATCGGTCCCGTGGTGGGGACGCGTACCTGGGGTGGCGTGGTCGGGATCGACAACCGGTACCGGCTGGTGGACGGGACGCTGGTCACCCAGCCGAAGTACGCGATCTGGCTGGAGGGGTACGGCTGGGGCGTGGAGAACCACGGCGTCGATCCGGACGTGGAGGTGGTGATGGCCCCGCAGGACCATGTGGCGGGGCGCGACCCACAGTTGGACGAGGCGGTACGGATGGCGCTGGCGGCGCTGGCCGAGAACCCGGCGAAATCGGCGCCGGAGCTGCCCTGAGTCGGTCCTGAGTCGGTGGCGGCACCGGACTGAGCCGGTGGGGCCGAGGGCTGACGGCTGCGCGTTCGACAGCCCCGCCCGTACGCGGTCGAAACGGTGCCGCGGTCGAAACGGTGCCGCGGTCGAAACGGCGGGGCGGGCCCGGGCGGTACGGGTCCGCCCCGCCGCCTGTCCGCCCCGGCCGTATCGCCCGAACCAGGGCGCGGCCCCCGCCCCCGCCACGGCGGTCGATAGCATGTCCCGCGTACCGGACGAAACGCGAGGAGGGACCCGGCATGGCGGGAGAACCCCAGGCTGACTGCCTGTTCTGCAAGATCGTGGCGGGGGATGTGCCCGCGACCGTCGTACGCGAGACCGACACCGTCGTCGCCTTCCGCGATATCAATCCCCAGGCGCCCACCCACGTCCTGGTGATCCCCAAGGCCCACTACCCCGACGCCGCGTCGCTCGCCGCCGGTGCCCCCGCACTCGCCGCCGACGTGCTGCGCGAGGCCGGTGAGGTCGCCGCCGCGGAGGGCACCGTCGACGCCGGTTACCGCATCGTCTTCAACACCGGCTCCGGCGCCGGACAGACCGTCTTCCACGCCCACGCCCACATCCTCGGTGGCCGTGGCCTGGAATGGCCCCCCGGATAACCGTGTCCGTACGCGAACTCGTCGTCCTCGGCACCGCGAGCCAGGTGCCGACCCGGCACCGCAACCACAACGGCTACCTGCTCCGCTGGGACGGCGAGGGCATCCTCTTCGACCCCGGCGAGGGCACGCAGCGCCAGATGCTCCGCGCCGGGGTCGCCGCGCACGATCTGAACCGGATCTGTGTCACCCACTTCCACGGTGACCACTCCCTCGGGCTCGCCGGTGTCATCCAGCGGATCAACCTGGACCGGGTCCCGCACGACATCACCGCGCACTACCCGGCCAGCGGGCGGCACTTCTTCGAACGGCTGCGGTACGCGACCGCCTACCGCGAGACCGTCGAGCTGATCGAGGAGCCCGTCGCCGCCGACGGGATCATCGCGCGGACCCCGTCGCACACCGTCGAGGCACGGAAGCTCTCCCACCCCGTCGAGTCGTACGGCTACCGGATCACCGAACCCGACGGCCGCCGGATGCTCCCCGACCGGCTCGCCGCGCACGGACTGAAGGGTCCCGACGTGGGGCGCCTCCAGCGCGAGGGAGAGCTGAACGGCGTCACCCTCGCCGACGTCAGCGAGATCCGGCGCGGCCAGCGGTTCGCGTTCGTCATGGACACCCGGCTCTGCGACGGTGTGCACGCCCTCGCCGACGGCTGCGACATGCTCGTCATCGAGTCCACCTTCCTCGACGAGGACGAACGGCTCGCCACCGATCACGGCCATCTGACCGCCGGCCAGGCCGCCCGCGTCGCCCGGGACGCCGGCGTACGCCATCTGGTGCTCACCCACTTCTCCCAGCGCTACACCGACGCCGGGGAGTTCGAACGCCAGGCCCGCGCGGCCGGGTACGAGGGCGGACTCACCATCGCCACCGACCTCCTGCGCGTCCCCCTGCCCACCCGCCACCTCTGAACGAAGCTGGACCCGTGCCCCTCCCCAAAGCCGAACTCCACCTTCACATCGAAGGCACCCTGGAGCCCGAACTCGCCTTCACGCTCGCCGCGCGCAACGGTGTGGAACTGCCCTTCAAGGACACCGAGGAACTGCGCCGCGCCTATCTCTTCGAGGACCTCCAGTCGTTCCTCGACCTGTACTACGGGCTGATGGCCGTCCTGCACACCGTCCGCGACTTCCACGACCTCGCGGACGCGTATCTGGCCCGCGCCGCGGAGCAGGGCGTCCGCCACGCCGAGATCTTCTTCGACCCGCAGGCGCACACCGCGCGCGGCGTCCCGATCGGCACGGTCATCGAGGGCCTCGGCCGCGCACTGGACGCGAGTGAGGAGCGGCACGGGATCTCCACCCGGCTGATCATGTGCTTCCTCCGCGATGAGTCCGCCGAATCCGCCCTGGCGACCCTGGAATCGGCGAAGCCCTATCTGAACCGGATCACGGCCGTCGGCCTGGACTCCGCTGAGGTCGGCCATCCGCCGTCGAAATTCCGCGAGGTGTACGAGGCGGCCGGGGCGCTCGGTCTGCGCAAGGTCGCGCACGCGGGCGAGGAGGGGCCGCCCTCGTACATCCACGAGGCCCTGGACGTCCTCGGCGTCGAGCGGATCGACCACGGACTGCGCTGTGTCGAGGACCAGGAGCTGGTGGCGCGGCTGGTACGGGAGCGGGTGCCGCTGACGCTCTGCCCGCTGTCCAACGTCCGGCTGCGCGCCATCGACACGCTGGAGGATCATCCGCTGCGCGAGATGATGGACGCGGGGCTGCTCTGCACGGTCAACTCCGACGACCCCGCGTACTTCGGCGGCTATGTCGGCGACACCTTCCACGCGGTGCGTGAGGCACTCGGGCTCGACGAGGAGCGGCTGCGGGAGCTGGCGCGCAACTCGTTCGAGGCGTCGTTCCTGGACGATGACGAGGAGCGGCGAGCGGGGCTGCTCGCGGAGGTGGCCGCGTACGACTTCGCCACGGAGCTCCCGGAATAGCCGACCGCCCCCGGCTGGGGCTTTGTCCTCAAGCGCCGGACGGGCTGGTTTCTGGTCTGTCCTCAAGCGCCGGACGGGCTGGTTTCTGGTCTGTCTTCAAGCGCCGGACGGGCTGGTTTCTGGTCTGTCTTCAAGTGCCGGACGGGCTGAGTTCTGCGTGGAATTCAGCCCGCCCGGCGTTTGAGGGCTTTCGGGAAGGGGCGGGGTGGGGGACTTCGACAGCCCGCACCCGCCCCCCGGCGGGGGGCACACGCCCAGCGGCGCCGCGAGGGGCACCCCGGCCCGGACTCCGGAGCCGACGCCGGATCGGACGCGCCGGCTCGCGGATTTGGCAGACTGGCCAGATCTGCACCACGCACAGGAGCCGCGGCACAGTGAGCACTCGACACCGGAAGCAGCACGGGCAAGGGCCCGCCCACAAGCCCCCCTGCCTCGACCCCCTCGCCCCTCTCCGTACCCCGTCCGACCCCGCCTGCGACGTCTATCTGACCGGCAGCGTCTTCCTCGACATCATCTTCACCGGTCTCGACTCCGCCCCCGTCCGGGGCACCGAGTCATGGGCCAGGGGCATGGGTTCCAGCCCCGGCGGAGTGGCCAATATGGCCACCGCGCTGGCCCGGCTCGGGCTGCGCACCTCGCTCGCCGCCGCCTTCGGTGACGATCACTACGGCGAGTACTGCTGGGACGCCCTCGAACAGGGCGAGGGCATCGACCTCTCGCTGTCGCGCACGGTGCCCGGCTGGCACTCGCCGGTCACCGTCTCCATGGCGTACGAGGGCGAGCGGACGATGATCACCCATGGCCATGAGGCCCCGCCGCCCGAGCCCGCCCCGGACTGCCCGCCGCCGTCCCGGGCCGCCGTCGCCTCCCTCACCCCGGCGCGCGACGAGTGGATCGCCCAGGCCGCCGCCGACGGCACCCGCGTCTTCGCCGACGTCGGCTGGGACGATTCGGGTCGCTGGGACCCGGCGGACCTCGCCGACCTGGAGCATTGCGAGGCGTTCCTGCCCAACGCGGCGGAGGCGATGCGCTACACCCGTACCGACTGTCCGCGCGCCGCCGCCCATGCCCTGACCGAACGGGTGCCGGTCGCCGTCGTCACCCTCGGCGCCGAAGGCGCGTACGCCGTGGACGCCGCGACCGGCGAGAGCGCCCAGGTGCCGGCCATCGCGGTCGAGGCGCTCGACCCCACCGGCGCGGGGGACGTCTTCGTGGCGGGTTTCGTGACCGGGACGCTCGCGGGCTGGCCGCTCGCCGACCGGCTGGCCTTCGCCGGGCTGACCGCCGCGCTCTCGGTGCAGGAGTTCGGCGGTTCGCTCTCCGCGCCCGGCTGGCTGGAGATCGCGGCCTGGTGGCGCCGGGTGCGGGGGCTGGCGGACCAGGATCCGGCCGCCCTGCGCCGGTACGCGTTCCTGGACGGTCTGCTGCCCGACCAGGCCCGCCCCTGGCCACTCCGCAGGGCCGTCCCGACCATCGGTTTCCGCAGTACGGCCTGAGGCGGTTCCGGAGCCCCGCCCCCGGCCACCGCGGGGGCGCGCACCGCCCCCGGGAGCCCTCCGGCGCACTCCCGGGAGCGCCCGGTAAAAGCCATGGGCTGTTGTCGGTGTGGCGTCGTACGCTTGGTTTCCAGAGGTTGTCGAGGAGCGAGAACCCCGCAGCGGGAGGTTTGTGCAGGCCACAGAGCCGGCCCATGACTCAGACACCCACAGCCCACACCCCGGCGCCGGAGCAGGCGCGAGCCCACTTCACCGTCCCCGCCAAGCATCCGATGGTGACGGTCCTCGGCTCGGGGGACGCCCTGCTCCGCGTCATCGAGAAGGCTTTCCCGGCGGTCGACATCCATGTCCGGGGCAATCAGGTGAGCGCCGCCGGAGACGCGGCGGACGTCGCGCTGATCCAGCGCCTGTTCGACGAGATGATGCTGGTGCTCCGCACCGGACAGCCGATGACGGAGGACGCAGTGGAACGCTCGATCGCCATGCTCAGGGCGAGCGACGGCACCGCCGAGACGCCGGCCGAGGTGCTCACCCAGAACATCCTCTCCAGCCGCGGCCGGACGATCCGCCCCAAGACGCTCAACCAGAAGCACTACGTCGACGCGATCGACAAGCACACGATCGTGTTCGGCATCGGCCCGGCGGGCACCGGCAAGACCTATCTCGCCATGGCCAAGGCGGTCCAGGCCCTACAGTCCAAGCAGGTCACCCGGATCATCCTGACCAGGCCCGCCGTGGAGGCGGGGGAGCGGCTCGGCTTTCTGCCCGGCACGCTCTACGAGAAGATCGACCCCTATCTGCGCCCGCTCTACGACGCGCTGCACGACATGCTCGACCCCGACTCCATCCCCCGGCTGATGGCCGCGGGCACCATCGAGGTCGCGCCGCTGGCGTATATGCGCGGACGCACGCTCAACGACGCGTTCATCATCCTGGACGAGGCGCAGAACACCAGCGCCGAGCAGATGAAGATGTTCCTGACGCGGCTCGGCTTCGACTCGAAGATCGTCATCACCGGCGATGTCACCCAGGTCGACCTGCCGAACGGCACCAAGAGCGGTCTGCGGCAGGTCCAGGAGATCCTGGACGGCGTCGATGACGTCCATTTCTCGCGTCTCACGTCGCACGATGTCGTCCGGCACAAGCTCGTCGGCCGTATTGTCGACGCGTACGAGAAGTACGACGGCCTCAACGGAGACCGTCACGGGACCGGGCACGGGAAGTAGCGGTACAGCGCACCATGTCGATCGACGTCAACAACGAATCCGGCACCGAGGTGGACGAGCAGGCGGTCCTCGACGTGGCCCGCTACGCGCTCGCCCGGATGCGCATCCACCCGCTCTCCGAGCTATCGGTGATCGTCGTGGACGCCGAGGCCATGGAGCAGTTGCACATCCAGTGGATGGATCTGCCGGGACCGACCGATGTCATGTCCTTCCCGATGGACGAGCTGCGTCCGCCGGTCAAGGACGAGGAGGAGCCCCCGCAGGGACTCCTCGGTGACATCGTGCTCTGTCCGGAGGTCGCCAAGGAGCAGGGCGAGCAGGCCCCGACCCAGCACTCCATGGACGAGGAGCTTCAACTGCTGACCGTCCATGGGGTGCTGCATCTGCTGGGGTACGACCACGAGGAGCCGGACGAGAAGGCCGAAATGTTCGGCCTCCAGGCGGCGATCGTGGACGGCTGGCGGGCCGAGAAGGGTCTCACCGGTCCCTCCCCCGCGCCGACCGTCTCATGACCGGCCTGGTCATCGGCGCGGTGCTGCTGGTCGTCGGCGCCTGGTTGGCCGCGTGCGCGGAGGCGGGCATCGCCCGGGTCTCCACCTTCCGTGCCGACGCGGCGGTCCGGAGCGGCCGGCGCGGCGCGGCCCGGCTGGCGCAGATCGCCGCCGATCCGACGCGCTATCTCAATGTCGCCCTGCTGGTGCGGGTGACGTGCGAGATGGCGGCGGGGGTCCTCGTCACCTATGTCTGCATCCAGGAGTTCCCCGAGACGTGGGAGGCACTGGTCGTCGCCATCGGCGTGATGGTCCTCGTCTCCTATGTCGCGGTCGGCGTCTCCCCACGCACCATCGGCCGACAGCACCCGCTGAACACGGCGACGGCGGCGGCCTACGTACTGCTGCCGCTGGCCCGGATCATGGGCCCGATCCCCCAACTGCTGATCCTGATCGGCAACGCCCTCACGCCCGGCAAGGGGTTCCGCAAGGGCCCGTTCGCGAGCGAGGCCGAGCTCCGGGCTCTGGTGGATCTCGCCGAGCAGGAGTCGCTGATCGAGGACGACGAGCGCCGGATGGTGCACTCCGTCTTCGAGCTGGGCGACACGCTCGTCCGGGAGGTGATGGTGCCGCGTACGGATCTGATCTGCATAGAGCGGCACAAGACCGTGCGGCAGGCGCTCACCCTCGCGCTGCGCTCCGGTTTCTCCCGCATCCCCGTCACCGGGGAGAACGAGGACGACGTCGTCGGCATCGTCTATCTGAAGGACCTGGCGCGGAAGACGCACGTCAACCGGGAGGCGGAGACCGATCTGGTCTCCACCGCGATGCGTTCGGCGGTCTTCGTGCCGGACACCAAGAACGCCGGTGACCTGCTGCGGGAGATGCAGCAGAAGCGCAACCACGTCGCGGTCGTCATCGACGAGTACGGCGGCACGGCGGGCATCGTCACCATCGAGGACATCCTGGAGGAGATCGTCGGCGAGATCACCGACGAGTACGACCGGGAGCTGCCCCCCGTCGAGGAGCTGGGCGCGGGCCGCTACCGGGTCACCGCCCGGCTCGACATCGGCGATCTCGGTGAGCTGTACGGTCTGGACGAGCTGGACGACGACGACGTGGAGACGGTCGGCGGCCTGCTGGCGAAGGCGCTCGGCCGGGTGCCGATCGCGGGCGCCGGCGCGGTGGTGGACCTGCCGGACGGCCGCGCGCTGCGACTGACGGCCGAGTCCCCGGCCGGCCGCCGCAATAAGATCGTCACGGTGCTGGCGGAGCCGGTCACCAGGGGTACGGAGGGAGAGGCCGGGGCATGAGGGCGCGTGAGCTGAAGGCGTTCTGTCTGGAGTTCAACGACGCGGTCGAGGAGTTCCCGTTCGGCCCCGAGACCTCGGTCTTCAAGGTGGCCGGCAAGATGTTCGCGCTGAGCGCGCTCGACGGCAGCCCGCTGACGGTGAATCTGAAGTGCGAGCCGGATATCGCCGTCGGGCTGCGCGCGGACCATCCGGAGATCGTCCCCGGCTGGCATATGAACAAGCGCCACTGGAACACGGTGACGGTGGACGATCTCCCGGACGAACTGGTCCACGAGCTGATCGAGGACTCGTACGACCTGGTGGTGGCCGGTCTCCCGAAGGCCACCCGCCTCCGCCTCGACCGGCCCTGACGCCTCGGCCCTGACGCCTCGGCCCTGAATCCGCACCCCCTCCGCGCCCGAGCGGCCTGAGGCGCCCGAGCGGCCTGAGCCGCCTGAGGCGCCTGAGCCCTTCGCGTCTGAGCCCGCCGCCCTTGAGATCTCCCCCCTGACGTCCGGCCGCGCGCCGAGCCGGGGGGTGTTGGCCAGGGAAGGGCCCCCGTACCGGCGCGATCTATGCTCGGGGCATGACGCAGAGCAGCGACCCCACCCACCCCGCCGACTTCACCGACCTCGGCCCCGAGGACCGCAAGATCATCACCTTGGCGCGCAGCGCGCGGGCCCGGAACGGGGTGGCCGAGGGTGCCGCCGTGCGGGACGAGACCGGGCGGACCTATGTCGCGGGGACGGTCTCCCTCGACTCCCTGAAGCTCAGCGCGCTCCGGACCGCCGTCGCGATGGCCGTCGCCAGCGGCGCGACATCGCTGGAGGCCGCGGCCGTCGTCTCCGCCGCCGACGCCGTGCCGGACGCGGACCGGGCGGCCGTACGGGACCTGGGCGGACCGGCGACGCCGGTGCTGCTCGCGGGGCCCGACGGGCTGCCGAAGTCCGTCGCCGCTGCCGGCGAGTGACCGGCGGGGGGCGCCCCCGCCCGGCGGGGGGCGTCCTCGGGCGGCGGCCCCACACTTTCCTTAAGAATCAAGCGACTCTGTCTTGCAATCGTCGGCGGCTTGCGCATCAATGAACAGCAGTTCAACCGACGGACCGTCAGATGTACCCGGGCGGCCTGGTCCGGGCCCGAGCCGCGGTTCCGTGCCGAGTCGGTCGTTTCCGCCCGGTCCGTGTGGCGTGCGCACCCCGCCCACGGAGTTCACCGATGGTCCGAGCGCGCCCTATCGACGCAGCTTCCCGCCGCGGCGTACCCGTACGAATGTGGAGTGCCACGCTCGTGCGGTGCGCGCCGTACGGTCGGCTGCCCCAACGATCCCTGAAACGGGAAAGGGGAACCCCATGCGAGGCAGACTAGGCATCGGCACGGCCCTGGCGGCGGGAGCACTCGCCGCCACCTCACTGATCTTCGCCCCGGCTGCGGGAGCCGTCACCCCGGGGGTGGCCCAGGCCGGGTACGACTGCGGATTCTGGGGCGGTGGCACGGCCAACCTGACCGCGACCCAGAACGGCACCCGGGCGACGATCACCCTGCGCACGGCGGTGCGCACCCCGGTCGCCGTGGCCGCCAACACCATCAACGCGTCGCTCACCTTCGCCAAGGCGGGCGGCGGGACCAGGGTGTTCACCGGTCAGCAGAACCCGGCGCTCGCGGCCAACTCGGCGGTGACGATCGGCCCCCTGACCGGGACCGTCGCCTCCGGTGACAGCCTGAACTCGTACTTCGCGGGGCCCGCCCTGTCGATGACGATCTTCGGCGTCAGCGTCACCTGTGACGCCGTGACCAGCCAGACGCCGGGACCGTTCCTCTTCAGCTGACGGCTCCTCCGTGATCAACCGTCCTGACCGACCTACCGACCGTCCTGACCGACGTTAGTCGTCCTGACTAACCCGCCTGACCGACCATGGGGACAGCGGCGCCACCGTTCGCGGTGGCGCCGTCGTCGTGCGCCCCGCCCGCCCGGGGCCCGTTTGTCGATCTTGACAGTATCTGATGGGTCATCAGTTGATGGATTTCTGGTCCATTGACTTCTCTCGGCGGCGGCCCGTGAATGGCCATCTGCATTCCTCCCGAAGGGGGCAATCACATGGCTTCCGCCACCCGAGAACCATCCGCTCGAAGACCAGCCGCACGCCGTCCCCGGCGGTGGACGGCCGCGCTCGGCGCGGTCGCCCTCGTCGCCGCCACGGCGGCGCTCGCCGCACCCGCGCACGCGATGGCCACCGCCTCGACGCCGGTGGACTTCGCGACCCGCTGCGTCCCGCCGCCCATCGCCGGCATCCCGCCCATCAACGGCACCACGACCGCCAAGATCACCGTCGACAACGCCGCCCCCCGAGTCGGCGACACCGTCACCGTCACCTACCAGGTGACCAAGCCCGCGGCCAGCAACCCGGTCGATCTGGCCCTGCCCGCCGACATCATGACGCCCACTGGAAAGGTCGTCGTCGGTGGCGCGCAGACCGCCGCCGTCACGGTCACCGGCCCCAAGAAGAATCCGCCGGTCCCCGGCAAGGGAGAGTTCCCGGCGTTCTCGATGACCGGCACCTTCACGGTCACCGCGCCCGGTTCGATCACCCTCTCGCCCGGCGACTACAACATCCACACCAGCTACATCATGGAGCTGGACACCCCCTGCACGGTGAGCAGTCCCCCCGCCCCCGTCTCCCAGACGATCATCGCCACCGACCGGCCGGGGGCCAATGAGCGCGCCCTGTCCCTCGCCACGGCCTCCGGCAAGCCCGGCGACCGGGTCACCGTCAGCGGCACCAAGTTCACCCCGCTCACCGACATCACCCTCGTCGGCCGGGCCGGGGCGGCCGAGACCGCCGACAAGATGACCTTCACCTCCGACGCCGACGGAGGCTTCACCGCCCGACTCAAGGTCAACGACAAGGCGACCACCGGGATCGTCGCCTACGAAGGCGCCTCCTGGTCGGCGGCGAAGGGCGCCGGACCGGCCGCGTACACCGTCGTCGACGACACCCCGCTGCCGAGGAACAGCCAGAAGCTCACCGCCTCGGTGACCGCGGGAACCCTCTCCATGTCCCAGGCCGGGGACGCCGTCCAACTCTCCTCGGTCGACTACGGCTCCGGCGGTGGCGCCAACGGAGATCTGCGGACGGTCACCGTCAAGGACTACCGGGGCGGTCCGGCCGGTTGGTCCCTGACCGGCAAGGTCACCGACTTCACCGGTCCCGGGGGCACCATCGACGCCGGGAAGCTCCACTGGGCCCCGGCCTGCACCACCAAACCGGGCAGCCCGAGCACCTGCGCGGCCGGGTCAAAGGGGTCCGTCGGCAGCGCCGGCGCGACCCTGGCCTCCACACCCAACGGCGCCGTCTCCGGTGGCGAGTTCACCGTGGACGCGTGGGTCTCGCTCAAGGTGCCGGCGTTCACCACGCCCGGCGCGTACTCCGGCGTACTGACGCTCACGCTCACCTGACCGCCCGGCGGGCCGGGCGCGCACCCGGTCGGCCCGCCTCGTCCCTGGGGGCTCCGCACTGATGCCCAAGCCGTCCGCCGTCGTCCTCACGGTCCTGGCCGCACTGCTCGCCGGTGTCGTTCCGGCCACCGCCGCACACGCCGCCGACAACGGCGAGTGGTCGGTCTATCCGGCCGCGTCCGAGCTGGGCAGCCGTCCGTACTTCTACCTCTCCGCCGACCCGGGCGCCACCCTCACCGACCGGGTCACGGTCAGCAATAAGACGGCGGGTCCCCTGACCTTCCGGCTGTACGCGGCGGACGCGTACAACACCGCCCGCGACGGCGGTTTCGCCGTCCGCGCCCGCGACGAGAAGCAGCGCGGGGTGGGCGCCTGGGCCAGACCCGAACGCGACCGGGTCACCGTCCCCGCCCGCGGCTCGGTCACCGTCCCGTACACCCTCACCGTCCCCGAGTCGGCCGAACCGGGCGACCACCCCGGCGCGCTGGTCGCCCTCGACGAACGGATCAGCCCCACCGAGGGTGAGGTCGCCGTCGGTATCCAGCAGGCCGTCGGGGCCCGCGTCCATCTGCGGGTGAACGGTCCCACCGTGCCCGCGCTCTCCGTCGAGAACGTCACACTCAGCCAGCACCGGCCCCTCGTCCCCGGCACCGGCGAGAGCAGCGCTCTCATCTCGTACACCCTCCACAACCGGGGCAATGTGACCCTCAACCCCACCGTCGCCCTCAAGGCCGAGGGCCTCTTCGGCCGCGATCTGCTCACCCGCCGGCTGACGAAGATCCCCGCCGAACTGCTGCCCCGCCAGCGGATCCGCCTCACGGAACGCTGGGCGGGCGCGCCCCAGCTCGACTGGGGCGAGGTCAGGCTCACCGCCAGCGCCCGCGACGTCCGGGAGACCGCGGGTGTCTCCTTCTTTGCGCTGCCCTGGCTGGTGGCGGGCGTGCTCTGCGCCGGACTCATCGGCGCGGCCCTCTGGATCCGGCTCCGCCTCCGCGCCCGTCGTACGGTCGCACCGGGAACCGCCTGAGACCGGTCGTACGGGTCCGGGAGCCGCCCCCGCCCGCCATGCCGTACGGACCCGAGGCCCACCTCAGCGGCTCCGGGACCACCGCCGCCGGAGGTCGGTCGGGGGCCTCGTGGGCACAGGTGCCCCGGGGATCAGCGACAATGGCGGCATGAGCGTTCGTACCCCTTCCTCCGAGCCCGCCCCCCACCGGTCGGGCTTCGCCTGCTTCGTCGGCCGCCCCAACGCGGGCAAGTCCACCCTCACGAACGCTCTCGTCGGCCAGAAGGTGGCGATCACCTCCAGCCGGCCGCAGACGACCCGGCACACCGTGCGCGGCATCGTGCACCGGCCCGAGGCGCAGTTGATCCTGGTGGACACCCCCGGCCTGCACAAGCCGCGCACCCTGCTCGGCGAGCGGCTGAACGACGTGGTCCGCACCACCTGGTCCGAGGTCGACGTCATCGGCTTCTGCCTGCCGGCCGACCAGAAGCTCGGCCCCGGCGACCGGTTCATCGCCAAGGAACTGGCGGGCATCAAGAAGACCCCCAAGGTCGCCATCGTCACCAAGACGGACCTGGTCGACCCCAAGACCCTCCGCGAACAGCTCATGGCCATCGACCGGCTCGGCACCGAGCTGGGCTTCGAATGGGCCGAGATCGTGCCCGTCTCCGTCGTCGGTGACAGCCAGGTCCAGCTCGTCGCCGACCTGCTGATCCCGCTGCTGCCCGAGGGCCCGATGCTCTACCCCGAGGGCGACCTCACGGACGAGCCGGAGCAGGTCATGGTCGCGGAGCTGATCCGCGAGGCCGCGCTGGAGGGCGTCCGGGACGAGCTGCCGCACTCGATCGCGGTCGTCGTCGAGGAGATGCTGCCCCGCGAGGACCGCCCGGCGGACAAGCCCCTCCTCGACATCCACGCGAATGTCTACATCGAGCGCCCCAGCCAGAAGGGCATCATCATCGGCCCCAAGGGCAAGCGCCTGAAGGAGGTCGGGACGAAGTCCCGCAAGCACATCGAGGCGCTGCTCGGCACCCCGGTCTTCTTGGACCTGCATGTGAAGGTGGCGAAGGACTGGCAGCGAGATCCGAAGCAGTTGCGCAAGCTCGGCTTCTGATCCCCCGGCCGTCCCCGCCCATCCCGGTCAGGCACCTTCCTCCAGTACGCGGGAGATCAGTTCGCGCTGCGCCTCCGTCAGCAGCGGATCCGCGCAGTACACCGTCCGGCCCGCCACCGTGATCTCGTAGCCGAAGCCGTCCGGCACGCCAACGGGGCGGGCCGTGCGGCTGTCGGCCAGGGCCCGGTCGGCCAGCGTCCGCCAGCCGTTCGCGTCCGGCCGCCCCGAGGTCTCCACCTCGGCGCATCGTTCGATACCGGCGAACCCGCCGGTGCGTCTCACCTGAATGCGCATGGCTTCCGTTCTAGTACGGTTCGGTCCGGGACGGAAGCCACCACCGCCTCCGTCCCGGCCCCGTCACCGGCACTCAGTCCGTCGCCACACCGACCAGGGACCATGCCTTCAGTACGGCGGCCAGCTCGGCGCCCTCGCCGTACCGCGCCCGCGCCGCCGCCACCGTCAGGCCGGCGAACTCCGTGAAGTTCGCCCGCTCGCCCAGTTCGCCGCCGGTGAGGGTGTCGAACCAGATCTGCCCGGCCCGCTCCCACGATTTGCCGCCGAGCTCCGTCGCCAGCAGGTAGAAGGCACGGTTGGGGATGCCGGAGTTGATGTGCACCCCGCCGTTGTCCCGGTCGGTGTGGACGTAGTCGTCCATCGACCCCGGCTGCGGGTCCTTGCCGAGCACATCGTCGTCGTACGCGGTCCCCGGCTCCTTCATGCTGCGCAGGGCGACCCCCGAGACCGCGGGGGCCAGCAGTCCGGCGCCGATCAGCCAGTCGGCCTGGTCGGCGGTCTCGTCGTGGGTGTACTGCTTGACCAGCGAGCCGAACACGTCGGAGACGGATTCATTGAGCGCGCCGGACTGGCCGAAGTACTCCAGGTTCGCCGTGTACTGCGTCAGCCCGTGCGCCAGCTCGTGGGCGATCACATCGACCGGGAGGGAGAAGTCCAGGAAGATCTTCCCGTCCCCGTCGCCGAACACCATCTGTTCGCCGTTCCAGAAGGCGTTCGCGTACTTCTTGCCGTAGTGGACGCTGGCGATCAGCGGCAGCCCCCGGCCGTCGAGCGAGTTGCGCCCGTACGACTTCAGCAGCAGTTCGAAGGTCGAGCCGAGGCCCGCGTAGACACGGTTGACGGTCGCGTCCCGGCCGGGCTCCTGGCCCTCGGAGCGGACCTTCTCGCCGGGGAGCCGGGTGCGGGTCCCGCAGTCGTGGATGGTGCGCCGGGGCTTGTCCGAGGCGTCGGCCGTCCGGGGGGTGGGGGTGGCGGTCGGGCCGGCCCCGAGCAGTCCGGCGACCGTGTTCAGCCGGCGCTGGGTGCGGAGCGACGCGTCCGCCTCCAGGGTGCGTCGGGCGAGGTCGGCGATGGCGGTGTCCACGGCGCGGGCGAGCTGGTCGAGGACGTGGGGCGGCACGATGGTGCAGAAGATGGGATGTGTGTCTGCCATGTGCGGCAATGTGGCACTGAGTCAGTGCGATGTCACTGGTTGCGAGGATGATTAAGGAAATAGAGTGAAGAATGCCGATTGACGCAAAGTGATCAAGTATCCCGCATAGTGATACGCGACCCACGGTCCCGCCCTCCTCGGTTAGGCTGCTCCGCATCATGCGTTTCGGGCTGCTTCTCCTTAGCTGCCGCGGCGAGGGCCTGTAGTCGTAGGCCGACCCCCTCCCCGCGGGATCTGGTGCTGCTGAGAACCGTCGGCCTCTCCCACCGCCTCCGGGCCTGGGAGACCCCCCCCAGATCTTTGAGATCGAGGAGCCCCACGCGATGTCCGACCCTTCGGTACCCACCTCTTCCGCGCCCGCCTCGTCCGTCGGCCGCCCCACGCCCATCACCAACGCGGCCCACGGCCAGAAGCCGTCCGGGATGCCGATCCACAAGTACCGCCCGTACGAGGCGGTCGACATCAGTGACCGCACCTGGCCCGACAACCGGATCACCCGGGCGCCCCGCTGGCTCTCCACTGACCTGCGCGACGGCAATCAGGCCCTGATCGACCCGATGTCCCCCGCCCGCAAGCGCGAGATGTTCGATCTGCTGGTCCGCATGGGCTACAAGGAGATCGAGGTCGGCTTCCCGTCGTCCAGTGAGACCGACTTCGCGTTCGTCCGCTCCATCATCGAGGACGGCGCCATCCCGGAGGACGTGACGATCTCCGTCCTGACGCAGGCGCGCGAAGAGCTGATCGAGCGGACCGTGGAGTCCCTGCGCGGCGCCCACCGGGCCACCGTGCACCTGTACAACGCCACCGCGCCCACGTTCCGCCGGGTCGTCTTCCGCGGGTCGAAGGAGCAGGTCAAGCAGATCGCGGTGGACGGCACCCGGCTGGTCGTGGAGTACGCGGAGAAGATCCTGGGGCCCGAGACGATCTTCGGCTACCAGTACAGCCCCGAGATCTTCACCGACACCGAGCTGGACTTCGCCCTGGAGGTCTGCGAGGCCGTCATGGACGTGTGGCAGCCGGAGGCGGGGCGCGAGATCATCCTGAATCTGCCCGCCACCGTGGAGCGTTCGACGCCGTCCACGCACGCGGACCGCTTCGAGTGGATGAGCCGGCACCTCTCCCGCCGTGAGTACGTCTGTCTGTCGGTCCACCCGCACAACGACCGGGGCACCGCCGTCGCCGCCGCCGAACTGGCCGTCATGGCCGGCGCCGACCGCGTCGAGGGCTGCCTCTTCGGGCAGGGCGAGCGCACCGGCAACGTGGACCTGGTGACGCTGGGCATGAACCTGTTCTCCCAGGGCGTCGACCCGCAGATCGACTTCTCGCAGATCGACGAGATCCGTCGCACCAGCGAGTACTGCAACCAGATGGAGATCCATCCGCGCCACCCGTACGCGGGCGATCTGGTCTACACCGCCTTCTCCGGCTCCCACCAGGACGCCATCAAGAAGGGCTTCGACGCCATGGAGGCCGACGCGGCGGCGGCCGGCGCCACGGTCGACGAGATCGAGTGGGCCGTGCCGTACCTGCCCATCGACCCCAAGGACGTCGGCCGTTCCTACGAGGCGGTCATCCGGGTCAACTCGCAGTCCGGCAAGGGCGGTATCGCGTACGTCCTGAAGAACGACCACAAGCTGGATCTGCCGCGCCGGATGCAGATCGAGTTCTCGAAGATCATCCAGGCGAAGACGGACAGTGAGGGCGGCGAGGTCACGCCCGGCGCCATCTGGTCGGTCTTCCAGGACGAGTATCTGCCGAACCCGGCGAACGCCTGGGGCCGGGTCCAACTGCGTTCCGGTCAGACCACGACCGACACCGACGGGATCGACACCCTCTCCGTCGAGGCCGTGGTGGACGGCGCCGAGACCGTGCTGACAGGTTCGGGCAACGGTCCGATCTCCGCCTTCTTCGCGGCGCTGAGCGCCGTGGGCGTGGACGCGCGACTGCTGGACTACAGCGAGCACACCATGAGCGAGGGCGCATCGGCGCAGGCCGCGTCGTACATCGAGTGCGCCATCGACGGCAGGGTGCTCTGGGGCATCGGTATCGACGCCAATACGACCAGGGCCTCCCTGAAGGCGGTCGTCTCCGCCGTCAACCGCGCGGCTCGCTGAGCCGGGTTCACTTCCGGGCCCGTGGCCCCGGACCGCCCATTCGTGGGTCGGCTCCGGGGCCACGGCCGTTTCCGTGCCCCCGACACGGGCCTGGAATCGGCCATGTACGGGCGTACAGTCGTCCGGGTGCTGACGGCGCAACGCGCATGTGGTTAACATCACGTCAACGCGGCAGTGTTGCCGGAGCGTCACGGAGGTGTGAGGTGCGGGCGGACCGGGGAATGTTTGGCCGGAAGCTGCTGGTCTGCGGCATTCACACCTCATGGAACACCGTGGGGGACGGTGAGTTCTTCTGCTTCGACTGCGGCGGCGACCGCAACTTCCGCCGCCGTACGGGCCGTCGCCGCTTCACCCTGCTCGGCATTCCACTGCTGCCGCGCGGTGCCGCGGGCCCCGTCGTCGAGTGCACGGGCTGTCACGGCCACTTCGGCATGGACGCCCTCGACCACCCGACCACCGCGCGTTTCTCGGCGATGCTCCGCGACGCGGTCCACACGGTGGCGCTCGCCGTGCTCGCCTCGGGCGGCACCGCGTCGAGATCCGTCCGCGAGACCGCCGTGGCGACGGTGCGGGCGGCCGGTCTCCACGACTGCACCGAGGATCAGCTCACCGGGCTGATCGAGGCGCTCGCTGCCGACACGGGCCGCTTCGTGACGGACGTCGGTCCGTACGGCGCCGCGCTCGCGATCGAGCTGCATGAGGCGCTGGAGCCGCTCGCGCCGCACCTGGCGCCGGCCGGGCGGGAGTCGATCCTGCTCCAGGGGGCGCGGATCGCGCTCGCGGACGGGCCGTACAGCCCGGCCGAGCGCGAGGTCCTGTCGACGGTGGGCGCGGCGCTCCAGCTACCGCCGGACGACACGGCCCGGCTGCTGTCGTCGGCCCGCACACTCTCCCCCTGAGCCACCCGCACTGCCCCGCGCCGTGCTGAGCCGACCCGCCCCGCAGCCCACTGCGCCGCACCGCCGCATGGCATCACCCTGCCTCGCGCCGCGCCGCGTTGGGTCGCCCTGCCGCCTGCCGCCTGCCCCGAGTCGCGCCGCACCCGAGTCGCGCCCCGGCCTCCGGTGCGCTGCCGACCGCGCGAAGCCCCCGCCGTGGGCAGGCGGACCCGGGCGGGGGCGTACGGGAGCCGGTGGCCCCGCGGGAGTACCGCGGGACCACCGGCCGTTGTCACGCTCTGATCAGGCGATCCTAGAGGTACCAGAACCCGTAGATGCCGTTCGGCTCGGCAGACTTCTGGTAGAAGGTGATGCCGCCGACGGAGCAGTTGCCGCTACCACCGGAGAGCAGGCCGAGCGCGGCGTTACCGGCGAACAGCGGGCCACCACTGTCACCGGGCTGGGCACACGCGTTGGTCTGGATGGTGTCGTACACCAGGACGCCGCCGCCGTAGTTCACCGTGGCGCTGGTGCTGAGGACCGTACCGGTGCGGTAGCCGGTGGTGCTGCCACTGCGCTCGATGCGCTGTCCGACGAAGGGCGTGCCCTGGCCCGTGATGTCACGGTAGGTGCCGTTGTACAGGTAGACCCGGCCGTCAGCCGCGGCGGGGTTGGAGTGGTGGAGCACACCGAAGTCGTTCACCGGGAAGCTGGTGGCCGCCACGTTGCCCACCGGTGACCAGGGGGAGCCGAGGCGGGTGCAGTGACCGGCGGTGAGGGCGTAGTTGGCGGCTCCGTTGGTCACGTTGAAGCCGAGCGAGCACCGGGAGCCGCCGCCGTATATGGCCTCGCCGCCCGCGATCATCACGGCGAACTTGCCGGCCGTGCGCTTGATCTCCAGCTTGCCGGCCTGCGAGCCGGCAGCCTTCTTGATCTTGTTTATCTCGGCGGCGGAGACGGTCGAGTCCGCCGTGATGACAACCTTGCCCTTCGCCTTGTCCGTGTACCAGGAGGTACCACCGATGTCCGAGCTGAGGACGGCGCTGCTCGCGGAGGCGAGCTGGGCCGCGGTCGCCTGGGCGGGCGCCGGTTCAGCGGACGCGGTCGGGGCAGCCAGTGCGGCGGCGGTCACCATGCTGGCCGCGACGGCCACTAGCTTTGCGCGTCCGGAGATGCTGCTGAGCGGTAAAAGGCGCTTGATCTTCACGTACATCCTCCCGATGAATCCTGAACTCCTCCGAAGGAAGGAGTCCTTGACAGTCCGTGGTGGCAGACCCTCTGACGTGGGCGGTCATGGGCCTGTCAATCGCGGTGCTACGGATCCTGCGGGGCGGTCGGCCCCTCGACAAGTTCGCCTTTCGGACGGGCTATGAGCGTTCGTCGGCGGTCCGGGGAGGTTGGCCGGTTCGTGCCCCCACCACCCTTCAGGGCTTGGTGGGGTGGTGGGACGCTCCTGGGGCCGGTGCGTCATGGCGGAATGTCTTCCGTCGCGTTCCGGGCAAAATCAGGGGATCTTCCCGACCGGCCGGTCGGTGTCGGATGCGGGTCGCGCCCACGGTGAACGGCGTTCGTGATCCTGGCCGCTCAGTGTGGTGATGGAGCGTGAACAGTCGTTCACGTAGGGCCATGTGACGGCGTGTCACCCTGCGGCATGTCATGTACACGTGCATTCATTCCGGTACGTGGCCCCGGCAATCGCCCCCAGAAATAGCGCGGTTGGGGCGGTCGTGAGCCATGGCGGCCGGAATGAAATGTGGAGCTGGCCGGACGTGGCCGCGAAAGACATCCACGGCCTTGTGTCGATGTTGGCGATTTGCGCCCATCGGCACCCTTCGACCACCCCGCCCCGGTGTCCGGTTATGCACGCCGCATACTCCCCGGGGGGTATGCGGCGCCCCGTTCCACCCCGGGCGGTACCTCCTGTCCCGCTCTCCCGTTCGACGATTCCGCGCCCCGCTGACGGAAATCCAGTCCTGAGCGCCCCTGCGGGACCCTCCGTGGCCCCACCCGTACCGCCGTGTGGTGGCCGCCGCCCGCCTACCCGTACCGCCGCCCACGGCACCCCTCTCACCTGCGCCGCCCGTACGGCCGCCCGCGCGGCGACGCCCGACCGTGCCGCTCGTACAGCCGTGCGTGGCGACCCCCGCCGGTACGGGACAATGGGTCCATGAGTCTGTTCCGTGACGACGGGGTCGTCCTCCGCACCCAGAAGCTGGGCGAGGCCGACCGCATCATCACGCTGCTCACCCGCGGCCACGGCCGCGTCCGGGCCGTCGCGCGCGGGGTCCGGCGCACCAAGTCGAAGTTCGGGGCCCGGCTGGAGCCGTTCTCCCATGTCGACGTGCAGTTCTTCGCCCGGGGCAGTGAGCTGATCGGCCGCGGCCTCCCGCTCTGCACCCAGGGCGAGACCATCGCTCCGTACGGTGGCGCGATCGTCACCGACTACGCCCGCTACACGGCCGGCACCGCCATGCTGGAGACCGCCGAACGGTTCACCGACCACGAGGGCGAACCCGCGGTCCAGCAGTATCTGCTCCTCGTCGGCGGGCTGCGCTCCCTCGCCGCCGGTGAGCACGCCCCCCATTTGATCCTCGACGCGTTCCTGCTGCGCTCCCTCGCCGTCAACGGCTACGCGCCCAGTTTCGACGACTGCGCGCGCTGTGGTCTGCCCGGGCCCAACCGCTTCTTCTCCGTCGGGGCGGGCGGCGTCATCTGCGGCGACTGCCGGGTGCCCGGGAGCGTCGTACCCTCGGCTGAGGCCGTCGGACTGCTCAGCGCGCTGCTGACCGGCGACTGGCCCACGGCGGACGCTTGCGAGCCGCGGCACGTCAGGGAGGGCAGCGGACTGGTGTCCGCCTATCTGCACTGGCATCTGGAGCGCGGTCTGCGCTCACTGCGATATGTAGAGAAGTAGAGAAGTAGAGAAGTAGCACGAGAGGGAGATGTGAGCCGCATGGCACGACGCGGAATCCTGGGCAGGTCCCGCCGCGAGTACAAGACCCCCGAGCCGCTCCCCACCGGTGAGCGACCGCCGAAGATCCCGGGGGAGCTGGTCCCGAACCACGTGGCCTGTGTCATGGACGGCAACGGCCGCTGGGCGAAGGGGCGCGGGCTGCCCCGCACCGAGGGCCACAAGGTCGGCGAGGCCGTCGTGATGGACGTGCTCAAGGGCTGCTTGGAGATGGGCGTCAAGAACCTCTCCCTCTACGCCTTCTCCACCGAGAACTGGAAGCGCTCGCCCGACGAGGTCCGCTTCCTGATGAACTTCAACCGGGACGTCATCCGCCGACGCCGGGACGAGATGGACGAGTTGGGCATCCGGATCCGCTGGGTCGGCCGGATGCCGAAGATGTGGAAGTCGGTCGTCCAGGAGCTTCAGGTCGCCCAGGAGCAGACCGTCGACAACGACGCCATGACGCTGTACTTCTGCGTCAACTACGGGGGCCGCGCGGAGGTCGCCGACGCCGCGCAGAAGATTGCGCGGGATGTGGCGGCGGGCAAGCTCGACCCGGGCAAGGTCAACGAGAAGACGTTCCAGAAGTATCTGTACTACCCGGACATGCCGGATGTGGATCTGTTCCTGCGGCCCAGCGGCGAGCAGCGCATCTCGAACTATCTGATCTGGCAGAGCAGTTACGCGGAGATGATCTTCCAGGACGTGCTCTGGCCGGACTTCGACCGCCGTGATCTGTGGCGGGCCTGTCTGGAGTACGCGCAGCGGGACCGCCGTTTCGGCGGCGCCATCCCCAACCAGCCGTAGCGCGGTCCGGGAGACGGACGGATGGGCCCCGGGGGTAAGTCCCCCGGGGCCCACCTGCTGGGGACGTCAACAAGTGCCGGACGTCCATAAACGCCGGACGTCAGGTGCCGGACGTCAGGAAGTGCTGCCCGCGCACTCCGCGCAGGTGCCGAAGATCTCCACCGTGTGGGCCACGTTCACGAACCCGTGCTGTGCGGCGACGGTCTCGGCCCACTGCTCGACCGCCGGTCCCTCGACCTCCACCGCCTTGCCGCAGAGCCGGCAGACCAGATGGTGGTGGTGGTCGTCGGTCGAGCACCGGCGGTAGACCGACTCACCGTCATTCGTCCGCAGCACATCCACTTCGCCCGCGTCCGCGAGCGACTGGAGTGTGCGGTAGACCGTGGTCAGGCCCACCGAGTCGCCCCGGTGTTTGAGCATGTCGTGCAGTTCCTGAGCGCTGCGGAACTCGTCCACCTCGTCGAGCGCTGCCGCCACCGCCGCGCGCTGCCGCGTCGACCGGCCTCGCACGGGGGCCGTGTTTCCGCCGCTTGGCGCCGTCGCCACAGGTGCCTCCTCGCCTCGCCCCATCATGCTGTCGGGGCCAATTCTGCCAGGCCCGGCGTCAGACCTTGACGTCGTCGTCCGGGCGGTGCGTGACTGGCGCATCGCCGGCGCATCCCCCGGGGGCCTTATCCGTGCCCGCGCCCCCGCCCGGTCCGGTCCCTCCCGGGCCCGGGAGGGGCGCGGTCCGCGCCCGTGCCCTGACCCGCGCGAGCGGCCCCGCCAACGCGGTCAGCACGATGAAGATCGCGATGGCGAGCAGCACGATCGTCGCGCCCGGGGGCACGTCCTGGTAGTACGAGGTCGTCGTGCCGGCCAGCGCGACGACGGTGCCGATGCCGACCGCCAGCGCGAACGTCGCCCTGAAGGAGCGGGTGAGCTGCTGTGCCGCCGCCACCGGGACCACCATCAGCGCGCTCACCAGCAGCAGGCCGACGACGCGCATGGCGACCGAGACCGTGACGGCGGCGGTGACCGCGATCAGCAGATTCAGGGCCCGCACCGGAAGCCCGGTGACCCGCGCGAACTCCTCGTCCTGGCTGACCGCGAAGAGCTGGCGCCGCAGCCCCACCGCGACCAGCACGACGAAGGCCGCCAGCGCCCCGATGGCGGTGAGATCGGCGTCGGAGACGGTCGAGAGCGAGCCGAAGAGGAAGGAGCCGAGATCGGCGGTGGAGCCGGTGTCCGAGACGTTGATCAGCAGGACACCGCCTGCCATGCCGCCGTAGAAGAGCATCGCCAGCGCGATATCGCCCCGGGTTCGCCCGTACATCCTGATCAGTTCCATCAGCACTGCGCCGACGACGGAGACCAGGGCCGCCATCCAGATCGGGTTGGTGGAGAGCAGGAAGCCGAGGCCGACACCGGTCATCGCGACATGGCCGATGCCGTCGCCCATCAGCGCCTGCCGGCGCTGGACCAGATAGATGCCGATGGCGGGCGCGGTGATGCCGACGAGCAGGGCCGCGATGAGCGCCCGCTGCATGAAGGCGGTCTCCAGGATTTCCATGGTCAGCTCAGCAGTCCCGTGCGGAGCGGCTCGTCGGCCGCGTGCGGATGTACGTGGTCGTGGCCGGGGAGGGCGTGCTGGCCCACGGCCTTCGGCGGCGGGCCGTCGTGCACGACACAGCCGTCGCGCAGGACCACCGCGCGGTCGATGAGCGGCTCGATCGCGCCCAGCTCGTGCAGGACGAGTAGGACCGTCGTGCCGGCCGCGACCTGTCCGCGCAGCGTCTCGGCGAGGATCCCCTGGCTGGCCAGGTCGACGCCCGCCATCGGCTCGTCCATGATCAGTAGTTCGGGTTCGGGGGCGAGCGCGCGGGCGATCAGCACCCGCTGGTGCTGGCCTCCGGAGAGCGCGCCGACGGAGTCCCCGGCGCGGTCGGTGAGCCCCACCAGATCGATGGCCCGGTCGACGGCGGCGTGGTCGGCCCGGGAGAGCCGTCCCAGCCGGGTGCGGGAGAGCCGACCGGAGGTGACCACCTCGCGCACGGTCGCGGGCACACCGCTCGCGGCGGTGGTGCGCTGCGGCACGTAGCCGACGCGGGACCACTGCCGGAATCGGCGCAGCTCGGTGCCGAAGACGGTGACCGTGCCCGCGGAGAGCGGTACCTGTCCGATCACGGAGCGTACGGCGGTGGACTTGCCGGAGCCGTTGGCGCCGAGCAGGGCGATGACCTCGCCGCTGTGCACGGTCAGATCGATACCGCGCAGTACGGGGCGTCCGCCGAGCGAGGCGCGGGCCCCGCGGAGGGCGATGACGGGGGTGCCCCCGGCGGTGCCGTCCGGGCGGGGGCCCGATGCGGCGGGGTCGGTGGCGGGTCCTATGGCGGGGTCGCTCATGACTGCCTTCCGAGTGCCTTCTGGAGCGCGGTCAGATTGGACTCCATCACCTGGAGGTAGTCGTCGCCCCGGGACTTCTCGGTGATTCCTTCGAGTGGATCGAGGACATCGGTCACCAGACCAGTGTCCTTGGCCAGGGTCTTCGCCGCGCGGTCGCTGGCCAGGCTGTCGAAGAAGACCGTGCTCACCTTGGACTTCGCGGCAATCGTCTGAAGCTCCTTGATCCGGGCGGGGCTGGGCTCGGCCTCGGGGCTGATGCCCGCGATGCCCTCCTGGTCCAGCCCGTACCGCTCGGCGAGGTGCCCGAAGGAGGAGTGGGTGGTGATGAAGGTCTTGGTGGCGGTGTTCTTCAGCCCCTGCTGGTAGGCGCTGTGCAGCCCGTTGAGCTTGCCGACCAGCGCGTCGGTGTTCTTCTGGTACGCGGCCGCGTTCTCCGGGTCGGCCTTGGCCAGGGAGGCGCCGACGCCCTTGGCGACCTCCGCGTACTTCACCGGGTCGAGCCAGATGTGCGGGTCGCTGCCGTCCTCGTGGCTGTGCCCGTGGTCGTCGGCGCCCTCCGTCTCGCCCTCGTGGCTGTGGCCGTGATCGTCGGCGGCCTCGGTCTCGGGGTGGGCCGGCGCCGCGGTGTCGGTCAGGGCCGCGGCGTCGATCTTGTGCTTGACCTCGGACTGGGCGATGGCCTTGTCGACGGCGGGCTGGAGGCCCTTGAGGTAGAGGATGTAGCCCGCGTCGTTGAGCTGGGCGGTCTGGCGGGGCTTGAGCTCCAGATCATGCGGCTCGACACCCGGCTTGGTCAGGGTGGAGACGGCGACATGAGCTCCGCCGATCCGCTCGGCGAGGAATTCCATGGGGTAGAACGACGCGATCACCTTCAGCTTGCCGTCCTCGGTGCTGTCGGCGGCGTCCGAGGAGGAGCAGGCGGAGACGGCCAGCAGACCGAGGGCGGCGGCCCCGGCGGTGGCCGTGGTGCGTATGTGGCGGCGTACGTTCATGACACTCATTTTCAACAAAAGTGGAAACGATTGTCAACAAAGCGGTGATCCTGTCACCTCCGCCACCGTTTTGTTCCGGGCACCCCGTACCCCCGGCCAACCGATTTGATCCGAGGGGTGCGCACGCCGGTAATCTGAAGCATTCGCCGTTCGTCGTCGTCATCAACGTCGTCATCAATGTCGTCATCAATGAAGAGAGCACCGTGGCCGCCGACAAGATCGACACCATCGTCAGCCTCAGCAAGCGCCGTGGCTTCGTCTACCCGTGCAGTGAGATCTACGGCGGTCAGCGCGCCGCCTGGGACTACGGGCCGCTGGGCGTCGAGCTGAAGGAGAACCTCAAGCGTCAGTGGTGGCGCTACATGGTCACCTCGCGCGAAGACGTGGTCGGTATCGACTCGTCGGTGATCCTGGCGAGCGAGGTGTGGGAGGCGTCCGGCCATGTCGCCACCTTCACCGACCCGCTCACCGAGTGCACCTCCTGTCACAAGCGTTACCGCGCCGACCACCTCGTCGAGGCGTACGAGGAGAAGCACAACGGCCGTTCCCCGGAGAACGGCCTCGCCGACCTCAACTGCCCCAACTGCGGTAACAAGGGCACTTTCACGGACCCCAAGCAGTTCTCCGGCCTGCTCTCCACGCACCTCGGCCCCACTCAGGACTCCGGCTCGGTCGCTTACCTCCGCCCGGAGACCGCGCAGGGCATCTTCACCAACTTCGGTCAGGTGCAGCAGACCTCGCGCAAGAAGCCGCCGTTCGGCATCGCGCAGATGGGCAAGTCCTTCCGGAACGAGATCACTCCCGGCAACTTCATCTTCCGGACCCGTGAGTTCGAGCAGATGGAGATGGAGTTCTTCGTCAAGCCCGGCGAGGACGAGGAGTGGCAGCAGTACTGGATGGACCAGCGCTGGAACTGGTACACCGGCCTCGGCATGCGCGAGGAGAACATGCGCTGGTTCGAGCACCCGAAGGAGAAGCTCTCCCACTACGCCAAGCGGACCGCGGACATCGAGTACCGCTTCCAGTTCGGCGGCAACGAGTGGGGCGAGCTGGAGGGTGTGGCCAACCGCACCGACTACGACCTCTCGGCGCACTCCAAGGCGTCCGGTCACGACCTGTCGTACTTCGACCAGGAGGCCGGCGAGCGCTGGACGCCGTACGTCATCGAGCCGGCCGCCGGTGTCGGCCGCGCGATGCTGGCCTTCCTCCTCGACGCGTACAACGAGGACGAGGCCCCCAACGCCAAGGGCGTCATGGAGAAGCGCACCGTGATGCGCCTCGACCCGCGCCTCGCGCCGGTCAAGGTCGCGGTGCTGCCGCTCTCGCGCAACCCGCAGCTCTCCCCGAAGGCCAAGGGGCTCGCCGCCGACCTGCGCAAGAACTGGAACATCGACTTCGATGACGCGGGCGCGATCGGCCGCCGCTACCGCCGCCAGGACGAGATCGGTACGCCGTTCTGCGTCACCGTCGACTTCGACACCCTCGACGACAACGCGGTCACCGTGCGCGAGCGCGACACGATGACGCAGGAGCGGGTCTCGCTGGACCAGATCCAGCAGTACCTCGGCGCCCGCCTGCTCGGCTGCTGATCGCCGCGCGCCGCCCGGCGCGGGGCTGACGGCTCCGGCGCGGGCCGGTAGGGACTGGTGAGGGCCGGTCGGGGACACCCCCGACCGGCCCTCTTCCGTACCCGGATCCGGCCCGTCCGGGCCCCCCGGCGGAGCGAAAAAAACCGGTGCTTCCCCGCGAGTGGGGAAGGTAAGGTCATGCCTATGTCTTCGTTCTTCCAGATCTACGAGTGAGAGAGCGGCGGTCTGACTCCGCCCTCATCTGACGATTCCCCAGTCACTTCTCACCACGATGGGAGAGCCCCGTGGCCAAGAGCCGTAACAATCTCCTCGGTGTCGGTGGACAGCGCAAGAAGCTGTCCCGCTCCGAACAGCAGGGCAATGGACCGACCCGTAACGCCGACCGCAGGGTGGCCGCCGACCAGAAGGCGGAACTGCTGCGGAAGATGCGCGAGCGGGGCGAGCCGGGCACCCAGCAGACGCCGGAGTCCGAGCCGGCGCCGGACGCGCAGGACAAGTAGCCGACAGCCGGCCGGTCGAGCGAGGCCGTCGGTATGACACCGGGCCCACCCGCTGCGTTCGGGTGGGCCCGGTGCTGTGTGTGGAGCCGACGCGGGAGCCGAGGTCGAGGGGGTACGGGGGGCCGGCGCGAGGTCCCGGCCCGGGCGGGATGCCGGCCGTCGAGGGGCCGCCGCGCACCCGGCGCTCCCCCGGGACCGCCGGGGGGTGCGCGACGGCTCCCCTCGCCACCCGTGTGCCGGGGTGGGGGGCCGGGACGGCCTTTCGGCGGTCCCGGTTGAGCTCCGGCGTGGAGTGGCGATGCTCATCCTGCCCGGGGTGTGGGGGTCGGGACATCGTGGAAACCCACGAACTCCGGCGCGGAGTACGGGGCATCGCGACAGCTAGCCGAAGCGGCGGTTCCCGTCCCTTCCTCGCCGGGGATTCAACGCCGGTCGACGGAGCGGGTGTTCAGTCGCGACCGTTTGACGGAGCGGGTTGTTCAGTCGCGACCGGTGTTCAGTCGCGGGAGAAGGTGACCGAGGGGCGCGGGGTGGGACCGCCCAGGGTGTGGGCGCAGCGCCGGGCCGTGCGCTCGGCCCAAGGACCGCTCGTCAACGTGCCCACCACCAGCACACAGAGGCCACACCCCGCGAGGATCCACCACGCCGTCCGGCTCGCGTCCACGAAGGACGTGCCGTACGCGGGGGAGCCGACGGCACCCGTCACCCCTGCCGCCAGCACCGCGCCGATCACGGCCACCCCCAGCGTCTGGCCGATCTGCCGGCTCGTGGACGCGATCGCCGCCGCCACCCCGGCCTGCTCCTTCGGCATGCCCGACACGGCCGTGTTGGTGATCGGCGCGTTCACCATGCCGAAGCCCACGCCGAACAGCACATAGCCCGTGAACAGCAGCGTGTTCGACGTCTCCGCATCGAAGGCCGCGAAGAGCACCCCGCACGCCGCCATCGTCGTCCCCGCGATCACCAGGGAGAGCCTGGGCCCCCGGCTGCCCACCATGCGGCCCGAGAGCGGGGCGCAGATGAACGTCAGGCCGGCCATGGGCAGCATGTAGAGGCCCGCGTCGAGGGCGGAGAGACCGCGCACGTCCTGGAGATAGAGCGTGTTCAGGAAGAGGAAGCCGCCGAGCGAGGCGAAGGCGCACACGGCGATCACCGTCGCGCCGCTGAACGGCGCGCTCCGGAAGAACCGCAGATCGATCAGGGGCTCGCGGCGCCTCGGCTCGTACAGCACCACCCCCACCAGGGCCACCGCCGCGAGCAGCCCGAAGACCAGGCTCGACTCGATGATCGAGTACGTCAGGGACCCGAGGAACACCATGATCAGGAGCTGGCCGACCGGATCGGCCCGCCGTGCTCGCGGGGCGCGTGACTCGGGGACGTACCGCCAGGTCAGGGCGAGGGCGGCCACCCCCACCGGCAGATTGACCCAGAAGATCGACCGCCAGCCGATCGAGTCCACCAGCACTCCGCCCACCAGCGGTCCCGCCGCCATCGAGATTCCGACGACACCGCCCCAGATGCCGATCGCGCGGGCCCGCTCGGCCGGTTCGGTGAAGGTATTGGTGATGATCGACATCGCGACCGGGTTGAGCATCGAGCCGCCGACCGCCTGGAGCGCCCGGAACGCGACCAGCGACTCCAGATTCGGCGCGAGCGAGCAGAGCAGCGAGCCGAGCGTGAAGAGCACGAGTCCGGCCATGAAGACCTTGCGCCGCCCGATCCGGTCGGCGGTGGAGCCCGCGAGCATCAGCAAGGAGGCGATCACCAGGGTGTAGGCGTCGATCGTCCACTGGAGACCCGACACCGACGCGTGCAGTTCCCGGCCCATCGAGGGCAGTGCCACATTGAGGATGGTGTTGTCGAGGCTGACGATCAGCAGACTCATGCAGCAGATCGCCAGCACGAGCAGCCGCCGTCGGGATGTCAGCTCGGGCATGGGCCGATCGTACGGATGGCTAAGGAATTCCGACCCACGCATCGCCGTACGCGACAATGGGCTCATGACCACGCTCGCCATCGGCCCCCACGCCGTACAGCCGCCCGTGGTGCTCGCGCCCATGGCCGGCATCACCAATGCCCCGTTCCGGACCCTGTGCCGGGAGTTCGCCGAAGGCGTTCGGGGGTTCGGGGGTCGTCCCACGGCGGATGCTGCCGCCGATGGCGTTCGGGGGTTCGGGGGTCGTCCCACGGCGGATGCTGCCGCCGATGGCGTTCCGGGGTCCGGTGACCGATTCACGGCGGATGGTGTCACCGAAGGTGGTCGCGGTCCCGGTGACCGGCCCGCGGTGGGTGCGGTCGGCGGGCGCAAGGGGCTCTTCGTCAGCGAGATGATCACCACGCGCGCCCTGGTCGAGCGCAATGAGAAGACCATGCAGCTCATCCACTTCGACGCGACCGAGACCCCCCGCTCGATCCAGCTCTACGGAGTGGACCCGGTCACCGTCGGCAAGGCGGTCCGCATGATCGTGGACGAGGACCTCGCCGACCACATCGACCTGAACTTCGGCTGCCCGGTCCCCAAGGTCACCCGCAAGGGCGGCGGCTCGGCCCTCCCGTACAAGCGGCCCCTGCTGCGCGCGATCCTCCACGAGGCCGTCACCAACGCCGACCGGCTGCCGGTCACCATGAAGATGCGCAAGGGCATCGACGACGACCACATCACCTACCTCGACGCCGGCCGGATCGCCGTCGACGAGGGTGTCACCGCCATCGCCCTGCACGGTCGCACTGCCGCCCAGCACTACGGCGGTACGGCCGACTGGGACGCCATCGCCCGGCTCAAGGAGCATGTGCCGGAGATTCCCGTGCTGGGCAACGGCGACATCTGGTCGGCCGACGACGCCCTGCGGATGATGCGCGAGACGGGCTGTGACGGTGTCGTGGTGGGGCGCGGCTGCCTCGGGCGGCCCTGGCTCTTCGGCGATCTCGTGGCGGCGTTCGAGGGCACCGGCGGATACGCGGCGCCCACCCTGCGCGAGGTGGCCGGCGTCATGCGCCGCCATGCCGAGCTGCTGGGGGAGTGGATCGGTGACGAGGCGCGCGGGGTGATCGACTTCCGTAAGCACGTGGCCTGGTACCTGAAGGGCTTCTCGGTCGGCTCCGAGATGCGCAAGCGGCTGGCGATCACGTCCTCGCTGGCGGAGCTGGACGAGCAGCTCGGGCTGCTGGAGCTGGACCAGCCGTGGCCGGTGGGCGCGGACGGGCCCCGGGGCCGCACCTCCGGCAACAACCGCGTGGTGCTGCCGGACGGCTGGCTGAAGGACCCGTACGACTGCGCGGGCGTCGGCGCCGATGCGGAGCTGGACACCTCCGGCGGGTGACGGCCCCGGGCCCCCTGGCCTGGTCGGTGACGGTCCCGTGGCCGGGCGGGTGACGGGTCCCCGCCTCCCCGTCGCCGGGTGGAGCGGCACGGGGTGCCACGCAGTTGCATCCGGGCCGACGGGCGCCCGGATGCGAGCCACTCTCCATAGCGCCCCTCGCTGGTCCGAATGGTGGACCCGAGGGGCGATTTCACGCGTGATTCTCGACACCCTTGATAGGGGTGGCGCTCAGATGAGCGATTTTGGACTGGGTGCATCTTTCTGAGGAGTGGCACTAAGTGCCACCTGTCATGACGTCACCCCTTCAAGTGACGAGCACTCTGAGTGACATGATGGCGGGCTTTCGCTTGCTGAGGGTGTTGATGTCTTCAGAAGGCGAAAGATCGCCCCGCTTCCGGTCATCCGGAGGTCACCTTTCGATCCGCTGGCGGAAGAGTGGTTACAGCCGTACGTCGGCCAAGTGGACGTACCCAGAAGCCTTTGATCTGGGTATGTTCCTCGCCGTCAGGGCAGCCACCGAGCCTTCGAGGAGTCGAGAGCCGTGTTGGAAAACAAGGATCACCGGGATCAGAAGTTCGTTTACGACTTCACCGAAGGCAACAGGGATCTGAAGGACCTCCTCGGCGGCAAGGGCGCGAACCTCGCGGAGATGACCAACCTCGGTCTGCCCGTGCCTCCGGGCTTCACCATCAGCACCGAGGCGTGCAAGGTCTACCTGGACAGTGGCGATGAGCCCGCCGCCCTCCGCGACGAGGTGAGTGCGCACCTCGACGCCCTGGAGCGGTCCATGGGCAAGCGGCTCGGTCAGGCCGACGATCCCCTCCTGGTATCCGTACGGTCCGGCGCCAAGTTCTCCATGCCCGGCATGATGGACACCGTCCTCAACATCGGCCTCTCCGACGAGTCCGTGGCCGGGCTCGCCCGGCAGTCCGGTGACGAGCGCTTCGCCTGGGACTCGTACCGCCGGCTCATCCAGATGTTCGGCAAGACGGTCCTCGGCGTCGAGGGCGACCTCTTCGAAGAGGCGTTGGAGGAGGCCAAGGACGTCAAAGGTGTCGAGGTCGACACCGACCTCGACGCGGCCGACCTGAGCGAGCTGGTCACCCAGTTCAAGAAGATCGTCAAGACCCGGGCCGGGCGCGACTTCCCGCAGGACCCGCGCGAGCAGATGGACCTGGCGGTCAAGGCGGTCTTCGATTCGTGGAACGGCGACCGCGCCAAGCTCTACCGCCGCCAGGAACGCATCCCCAACGACCTCGGCACCGCGGTCAACATCTGCTCGATGGTCTTCGGCAACCTCGGCCCCGACTCCGGCACGGGCGTCGCCTTCACCCGTGACCCGGCCAGCGGCCAGCAGGGCGTCTACGGCGACTACCTCCAGAACGCCCAGGGTGAGGACGTCGTCGCGGGCATCCGCAACACGGTCCCGCTCGCGGAGCTGGAGACCATCGACAAGACGTCGTACGACCGGCTCATGCAGATCATGGAGACGCTGGAGAACCACTACCAGGACCTCTGCGATATCGAGTTCACCATCGAGCGCGGTCAGCTCTGGATGCTCCAGACCCGGGTCGGCAAGCGCACGGCGGGCGCCGCCTTCCGGATCGCCACCCAACTGGTCGACCAGGGGCTCATCGACGAGGCCGAGGCGCTCCAGCGGGTCACCGGCGCCCAGCTCGCCCAGTTGATGTTCCCCCGCTTCGACGACGACGCCAAGGTCGAGCTGCTCGGCCGGGGCATCGCCGCATCGCCGGGCGCCGCCGTCGGCAAGGCCGTCTTCGACTCGTACACCGCCGTCAAATGGTCGCGCTCCGGCGAGAAGGTCATCCTGATCCGCCGGGAGACGAACCCCGACGACCTCGATGGAATGATCGCCGCCGAGGGCATTCTGACCTCGCGCGGCGGCAAGACCTCGCACGCCGCGGTCGTCGCCCGGGGCATGGGCAAGACCTGTGTCTGCGGCGCCGAGGAACTCGAAGTCGACACCAAGCGGCGGCGGATGACGGTGAACGGGACGGTCGTCGAGGAGGGCGATGTGGTCTCCGTCGACGGCTCCACCGGCAAGGTCTACATCGGCGAGGTGCCGGTGGTGCCGTCCCCGGTGGTCGAGTACTTCGAGGGCCGGACGCACGCGGGCGCCGACGACGCCGACGAACTGGTCGTCGCGGTGCACCGGATCATGGCGTACGCGGACCGGATGCGCAGGCTTCGCGTACGGGCCAACGCCGACAACGCCGAGGACGCCCTGCGGGCCCGTCGGTTCGGCGCCCAGGGCATCGGGCTCTGCCGCACCGAGCACATGTTCCTCGGTGAGCGCCGGGAGATGGTCGAGCGGCTGATCCTCGCCGACACCGACGACGAGCGCGCCACCGCGCTGGAGCAGTTGTTGCCGCTCCAGAAGAAGGACTTCATCGAGCTGTTCGAGGCGATGGACGGACTGCCGGTGACGGTCCGGCTGCTCGACCCGCCGCTGCACGAGTTCCTGCCGGACATCACCGAACTGTCGGTACGGGTCGCACTCGCCGAGGCCCGCAAGGACCACAACGAGAACGATCTCCGGCTGCTCCAGGCCGTCCACCGGCTGCACGAGCAGAATCCGATGCTGGGGCTGCGGGGCGTACGCCTCGGTCTGGTCATCCCCGGCCTCTTCACCATGCAGGTCCGCGCCATCGCCGAGGCCACCGCCGCCCGTAAGGACGCCAAGGGCGACCCGCGCGCCGAGATCATGATCCCGCTGGTGGGGACGGTGCAGGAGTTGGAGATCGTACGGGAGGAGGCCGAGCAGGTCATCGCCGAGGTGCAGGCCGCCACCGGCGTCGAGCTGAAGCTCGCCCTCGGCACGATGATCGAGCTGCCGCGTGCGGCGCTGACGGCCGGGCAGATCGCCGAGGCCGCCGAGTTCTTCAGCTTCGGGACCAATGACCTCACCCAGACCGTGTGGGGCTTCTCGCGCGACGACGTGGAGGCGTCGTTCTTCACCGCCTACCTGGAGAAGGGCATCTTCGGGGTCTCGCCGTTCGAGACCATCGACAGGGACGGGGTCGGCGCGCTGGTGCGGGACGCGGTTGCGGCCGGCCGGGCGACGCGGCCCGACCTCAAGCTCGGGGTCTGCGGGGAGCACGGCGGTGACCCGGAGTCGGTGCACTTCTTCCACGAGGTCGGCCTGGACTACGTCTCCTGCTCGCCGTTCCGGATTCCGGTGGCGCGGCTGGAGGCGGGGCGGGCGGCGGCACTCTCGAAGGGGAGCGACTCGCGATGAGCTTGGGGCGCGTGGCGCGTGCCGCCGAGCGCTGGTCGTCGGGCGCGAGTCGCGGGGCCCTGTGGCGGCCCGGTCCGTCGTCGGCCGGACGCTGAGGCTCGGTCGGTCGGTCTGACCCTGGTGGTCGGCCGGTCGACCGGCCCCCCGAGGCCCGATCGGTCGGGTGGTGGCCCCGGGGGGAAACACGTGGGGGCGGGCGCCTTGTGCGGGGCGCCCGCCCCCACTTCCGCGCCCACCCGCGCGTCGGTTTCGCGCCGATCTGGTCTCCTCCCGCGCTCGTCGCGCCTCCGTGCGCGCCCCCGCGCGAGCAGCGCCGGAAGTGCCGGTGCCATGGCCACCGATGGTCATCCCGGCGCCTCTCCGGGGCCCGGGTCGCCGCGCCACGAGGGCTCGTAGCCGGCCGTGTCCGGGCGCTGGCGGGCGCCTCTGGCGGCCCCTGAGAGGATTTCGTGGCCGCGGCCTGCCGCCCTGCCGCACCGGGTGATCCGCCCTTCACGCACCGCCTTCGGCACTTCCGAAATAACCCTGCGGAATTTCCGCCGCGGCCGGATCTTGACGTAAGCCTAAATTCTGTCGTTCACGCCGCAAACAACGGGCGGAGCGCGGCCAGTGGATCCCCATCCACGGGCCGCGCTCCATTACCCCGGCCGGACAGGGAGCCGCACCTTCTGTCACCCGCCGCCGGATGCGCGAAGCCCCCCACGGTCTTCAACCCATCCTTCGGAGACAGAAGGAACCTGCCCGACGCCGTACAGCCTTTCGGTTCGCACCCGACCCCGGCGAGACATTTCAACTCTGGCTGAAACTCCGTGGTGACCGCCTGTGATGGCGTGCATACTCAGTGAACGGGGCGATTGCGGGTGCAACAGTGGGGGTCCAATGCTTCGTATCCATTTCTCCGCCGACGACCTGGCCAGAGTGAGAATGGCGGTCAGGCCGGATGTGTTGTGGGAAACGATTCTGAGTTTTCATCGATTGAGAGAGCGGCGTCGTGCTCAGATGTTCGGTGAATGGCGCTCGGAAACCCGCGCGCGGTTGAATGGTGAAACAAGCCTGCTGGCGGCGCTGGTGCCGCCCCGGGGCTATTTCCCGGACTTTCTGACGCCGCCCGAAGGCGCCGGTGGCCTGGAGTCGGGTCTGGCGGCGATCCGCGCCACATCGCCGGAGCGGCTCCATTCCGAACTGACTCTCGCATCAGTAGGCCGTGGAGCCCAGTTGCCGGGCCGGCTTGCCGCGCTCGCCGAGGGCGGGGTCGAGCAGCTCGCCCGGCTCATCTCGGTGCTCCGCAGCTACCACCGCGCCGCCATTGAACCGTATTGGACGCAGATACAGGCCAGAGTCGAGGCCGATCGCGCCGTGCGCGGGCGTGCGCTGCTCGACGGTGGCGCGAGCGAGCTCCTCGGCTCGCTGCCTCCCGTACTCCGCTGGCGGGCACCCGTCCTGGAGTCCGACTACCCCGTCGAACGTGAACTGCGCCTGGACGGGCGGGGGTTACTGCTCCAGCCGTCGTTCTTCTGTCGGGGCACGCCCGTCGTCTACCGCAACGCCACCCTCCCGCCGGTGCTCGTCTACCCCGCCGCCCACACCCCCGATCCGGCCTTCGGCGAGGTGAGCGCGTCCGCCCTGACGCCGTCGCTCGGGCGGCTCGTCGGGCATACGCGATCGGCCGTGCTCCAGGCCATCCGGTACGGCTGCACGACCAGTGAACTCGCCCGCCGGGCCGGGGTCTCGCTCGCCTCCGCCAGCCAGCACGCGGCGGTGCTGCGGGACGCCGGCCTGGTGCTCACCCTGCGGCACGGCAATGCCGTACTCCACACCCTGACACCGCTCGGGGCGGCGCTGCTGCGGGGCGGTGCGCCGGCCGAGGCGACGAGCTGAGCAGCCGTTCGACGGTGTCAGGGGGCGCTCTCGCCGGGCCGCTGTGGGGGTTCGCCGCGAAGGGGCCACCCCCTGTCTTTCATGATCATCGGGGGGTGCAGAATGACCCGTATGCCGATAACGAGCACCCCGAAGACGGCGACGATCGACGACGCTCCGCTTGTCAGCCGCACGCTGGCCCGCGCCTTCGACGACGACCCGATGATGCGCTGGTTCTTCCCCGACGACTCCTCTCGTGACGCGGGGCTTGGCCGATACTTCACCACCCTCTTCACCCGGCAGTACGCCCACCACGGCGTGTGCGAGCGCACCGACGCGGCGGCGGCCTTCTGGGTGCCGCCGGAGGGGCAGGAGAAGGCCGTTCCCGACGCCGAGACCATCCAGGAACTCCAGGACATCCTGGGCGACCGGGCTCCGCTCTTCCGCGACGCCGTCATGGCCGCGGCCGAGCACTCGCCGCAGGAGCCGCACTGGTACCTGGCCGTGATCGGCGCCGACCCGGTCGCCCAGGGCCAGGGGCAGGGGGCCGCCCTGCTGCGCTCCGGCCTCGCCAAGGCCGACGCGGCGGGCCTGCCCGCCTATCTGGAGTCCTCCAAGCCGTCCAACCTGCCGGTCTACGAGCACTTCGGCTTCGTCGTGCGCGGGGAGCTGGAACTGCCCGGCGGTGGGCCGGTGCTGTGGTCCATGCGGCGTGACCCCCGTCCCCCGGCCGGGGCGTAAGGCGGGGGTGTAGGGCCGGGGTCTGAGGACCGTCCGACGCACTCCCTGACGGGGCCGCCCGTCAGGGAGTGCGGTCCTGGTCCGTGAGCCGGAACCGAAGCCGGCAGATCACCGCCTCGGTGTCCCGGCGCACTGCGTGCGCCACCACCGCCCCCCGCTGGTTCTGGAGCAACCGCTGCCAGAGCCGGTCGGGTTCCACCTCCGGGATCAGCACCGTGACCCGGGTGCCCGGGTGGTACCGGTAGACCCTGCGGACGTACTCCGACACGGGCCGCCCTATGGCCCGGTGCTCCGAGTACAGCTCGACCAGCTCCACCCCCGGATTCCACCGTTCCCAGTCACGGCGCAGCGCCCTGGTCGCCTCCCGGTCCTCCGGGTCGGGATGGGTGACCGTCACGGCCCGCACCTCGTCGCCCAGGGACACGGCGGCGTTCACCGCCTCGCAGGTCAGCAGGGACAGATGCGATACGGGGACGATGACGAGCGACCTGTCCCGGTGCGGGGCGGCGGGCACCCGGCCGAGGCCGATGCGCTCGTCGATCCGCCCGTACGCCCGGTGGACCCGTTCGAAGAGCACCACCAGCGCGGGCAGCGCGATCACGATCAGCCAGGCCCCCTCGGTGAACTTGGTGGCCGTGACGACCACCGCGCTGACCCCGGTGAGGACGGCGCCCAGACCGTTGAGGGCCGCCTTGCGCCGCCAGCCGTCGGACCGCTCCTCGCGCCAGTGGATCACCATGCCGGTCTGACAGATGGTGAAGCCGACGAAGACACCGATCGCGAAGAGCGGAACGAGGGTGTTGGTGTCACCGCCGGAGAAGACCAACAGGAGCGCGGCGACGGCGGCCAGGGCCACGACCCCGTGCCGGTGCACCTCGCGGTCGGCCTTCAGCCGGAAGACATGGGGGAGGTGGTTGTCGCGGGCGAGCAGGGACATCAGCACGGGCAGCCCGCCGAAGGAGGTGTTCGCGGCGAGCGCCAGCAGGACGACGGTCGCGAACTGCACCACGTAGAAGCCCCAGTTGTGGCCGAGTGAGGCGTCCGCGAGCTGGGCGAGCACGGTGACGCCGTCCACCGGCTGGAGATGGAACCTCGCGATGAGGACCGAGAGCCCGATCAGCATCACGCCCAGCAGCGCGCCGAGCGCCACCTCCGTGTGCTGGGCGCGTCTGACGGCCGGCGCGCGGAAGGACGGCACGGCGTTGGCGACCGCCTCGACCCCGGTCAGCGCGGAGCAGCCGGAGGCGAACGCCTTGAGGAGCAGCAGCGCGCCCACCGTGGTGGCGCTCTCGCCGAGCGCGGACGCATGACCTGCCGCGGCCTCCGTGGACACCGGGGCGTCGCGGAAGAGCCCGACGACGATCACGGTGAGGATCGAGCCGACGAAGACGGCGGTGGGCACGATGAACGCCTTCGCCGAGTCGGCGATCCCCCGCAGGTTCACCCCCGTGACCAGGACCAGCACGGCGAGACAGAGCGGCAGCCGGTCGTCATGGAGGGAGGGGAAGGCGGAGGTGAGGGCGGCGACACCGGCGGTGACGGAGACCGCGACGTTCAGTACGTAGTCGAGGACGAGCGAGGCCGCCGCGAACAGCCCGGTGCGCGGGCCCAGATGGGCGCGGGCGACGGCGTAGGAGCCGCCGCCGTTCGGGAAGGCGGCGATGACCTGGCGGTACGAGGCGACGAGCACGGCCAGCAGGGCCGCGATGGCGAGCGTCACCGGGAGGGTGAACCCGAGCCCGGCCCCGCCCGCGACCGCGAGGACGAGGACGATGGCCTCCGGCCCGTACGCCACCGATGCCATCGCGTCGAGGGAGAGGGCGGCCAACCCCTGGAGGGCGGTGAGCCGATGCCGGTCGCCCGAGACGATTCCCCGCGGCGGGGTCAGCGGGGCGAGCGCGGGGACGGTCGCGTCGCCGGACCTTCCGGGGGGCGTGGAGAGAGCGGTCATCGTGGCTGGTTACCTCCGGTGATGGAGCCCTTCGGTGCGGGCAGCCCCAGCGTGAGGGCGCGATTTTCGGGCCACGCGCCTTTTTGTCGTGACTCTTGCGCCGGACCGGCCGGTCTTCACGCGATGTTGACGCGTGGCGTAGGGAAACCGTCAGCGCTCGCGCGGCCTCGCGGACACGGGCGGCGGGTGGGCCTACCGTCCCGGCCATGGAAAACGAGTCTGGTGGGACCGTGCTGGCGGCGGACCGACGCTGGCTGATCGATCTGTGGGCCGCGGTGTTCTGCGCCCTCAGCCTGTTCGTCCTCCTCCATCTGGTGGACCTCGCGGCGGGGCGGCTCGACGCCCCGCGCTCCGGGCTGTGGAGCGGACTCGGTCTGACGTTGTTCTGGGTCCTCTATCCGCCCCGGGTGACCGTCGGGCACAACTGGATCTCGGTGCGCGGGCTGCTGCGCGAGCGCCGGGTCAGCACGGATCTGCTCACCCAGGTCGCCCGCCGTGGTGGCGTCGCCCAGCGGATCGTGCTCCGGGACGTACGGGGCGGGCGGGTCGAGGTGGACCCGACGACACTCATCGACAACCCGCTCATCTGGCACGAAGTGGACAGGGGTGCCCGCAGGGCGCGGGAGTGCGGGCTGCTCCGCACCGGTTCGGCGGTGCTCGACGGGCTCTCCGAGCGGATCGAGTCGGACACGGTACGGGGGGTGTTCGAGGCGTCCGGTCTGCGGTGAGGTCGTGGCAGGTCCTGACGGGTCTGACGGGTCCTGACGGGTCTGACGTGTCTGACGGGTCCTGGTGGGTCCCGCTGGGTCTGGCGGGTCCTGCCGGGGGTGTCGAACCAGCCTCGCTGTTGCCGGGCTTTCGCCGCCGCGACTAGGGTTGATGCCATTGCCGCGCCCGTCACCACCCGGTGGACGGATGATCGAGGAGGTGAGCCCCATTACCGCTGTCGCAGGTCGGGTGCTCTCGTCCCACGGCCCCCACGAGGTCGGCTGAGAGAGCGCTCTTCGGTTCTTCCGAAAGGCTCCCATGTCCGTGCTCCCGCCACCGTCCCGTCCGGGTCTCGCCTCCCCTCTGCCCCCTGCCACCCCTCCTGCTTCCCACACCTCCCATGCCTCTCCCGTCTCTGCCGCCTCTGCCGCCTCGCTCTCGGTCGTCGGCAGGCTTCGCGCGGCGGGCTGTGTCTTCGCGGAGGACGAGGCCGCACTGCTGATGGCGGCCACCGTCGACGCCGCCGATCTGACCGCCCTGGTCGACCGCCGGGTCGCCGGACTGCCGCTGGAACATGTGCTCGGCTGGGCCGAGTTCCGGGGGCTGCGCATCGCGGTGGACCCCGGCGTCTTCGTACCCCGGCGCCGCACCGAGTTCCTCGTCCACCGGGCCGTCACTCTCGCCCGCCCGGGGGCCGTCATCGTCGATCTGTGCTGCGGATCGGGCGCTGTCGGCGTGGCCCTGGCCGAGGAACTGGCCGGAGAGCCGTCCGGTGAACCGGTCCGGCCGCCGGGCGGGACCCGGGGCGGGGACGGGCCGACCGGTGTCCAACTGCCCGGTGTCCAACTGCACTGTGTCGACATCGATCCGGCCGCGGTGCGCTGTGCCCGTCGTAACGCGCGGGCGGTCGGTGGCCTGGCGTACGAGGGCGATCTCTACGATCCGCTGCCCCGGACGCTCCGGGGCAGCGTCGACGTCCTGCTCGCGAACGCCCCGTACGTCCCCACCGACGAGATCGGCCTGCTGCCGGCCGAGGCCAGGATCCATGAGGCCCGGGTCGCGCTCGACGGCGGTACGGACGGGCTCGACGTACTGCGCCGGGTGGCGGCCGGGGCCGCCGAGTGGCTGGCACCCGGTGGCTCGATGCTGTCCGAGACGAGCGAGCGGCAGGCGGCCGAGGCGCGGGAGATCGTGGCGCGGGCCGGTCTGACGGCGTGGGTGGCGGTGTCGGAGGAGTGGGACGCCACGGTGGTGGCCGGCACGCGGCGGGGGTGACCCGGTCCCGGGCATGAGGGCGGCGCGGGATCACGCTGGGATCACGCACGGAGACGGACCGAATGGACGCCGCGGTGATCTTCTCCTTAGGGTCGGAGATCGTGCCCGACATATCGCTGACCACACTGGTTCTCCTCGCCCTCGCCGCCGCGGCGGCCGGCTGGATCGACGCGGTGGTGGGCGGCGGCGGTCTGCTGCTGCTCCCCGCCCTGCTGCTCGGACTGCCCCAGGCCCCGGCCGCGCACATCCTCGGCACCAACAAGGCGGTCGCCATCGTCGGTACCACGGGGGCGGCCGTCACCTATGTGCGCCACACGCCGGTGAAGGTACGGACGGCGGTGCGGATCGGGCTCGCCGCGCTCGTGGGATCGATGGGCGGCGCCTCCCTCGCGGCCGGGATCAGCAGCGAGGTGCTCCGGCCCGTGATCATGGTGGTGCTGCTGGGGGTCGCGGCCTTCGTCCTGCTGCGCCCCGGCTTCGGCGCGGCTGCCGGCGCGGAGGATGGGCGGCCGGTCACCCGGGCCCGTACGGTCACGGCGATCGTCCTGGTCGGCGGCGGGATCGGCTTCTACGACGGCCTGTTCGGACCAGGCACCGGTACGTTCCTGGTGCTGGCGCTGACCGCCGTACTCCAGTTGAACCTGGTGACCGCATCGGCCACCGCGAAGATCGTCAACGTCTGCACCAATGCCGGCGCGCTCGCCGTCTTCGCCTCCCAGGGCACGGTGTTCTGGCAGCTCGCGGCGGTACTGGCGGCGTTCAATCTCGCCGGTGCGATGGTCGGGGCGCGGATGGCGCTGCGGAAGGGCAGCGGGTTCGTCAGGGGGGTGCTGCTGGTGGTGGTCTTCTCGCTGGTCGCGAAGTTGGCGTTCGACCAGTGGGCGTGAGCGGCGGGCCGGGGCACTCGGGCGGACCGTACGGGCCGGGGAGCCGATGCGCTCAGGCGGACCGTACGCCGATGAGATGCGCGTACGCGACGACGTTCCCCCGGTAGCCGGTCTTCTTGTTGAAACCGCCGCCGCAGGTAATCACGCGCAGCTCGGCGCGGTTCTTCGCCCCGTACACCTTGTCGTCGGGGAAGGCGTCGGCCTCGTACACCTCGATCGCGTCGATGGTGAAGACGGCGGTGCGGCCGTCCGCGCGGGAGACCTCGATCCGGTGGCCCTTCTTCAGTGCGCCGAGGGCGTAGAAGACGGCGGGTCCCCGGGCGTTGTCGACATGCCCGGCGACGACGGCGGTGCCCTTGGCGCCCGGGGGAGTGCCGTTCCGGTACCAGCCGGCGAGATTCCGGTTGGTCGCCGGTGGCACCTCCAGGCTGCCGTCCTTGGCCAGGCCGAGGCCGGTGAGGGGGGTGTCGACCTCGATGTCGGGGATGCTGAGGCGCAGTGGTGCGGCCGGTGGCAGGGGGTCGGCGGCGGCATCCGTGTGCTCGCGGGGTCCGGCCGCGAACGCCTCCGCGGCGGAGGGGATCGGCGGGGTCAGCTGCTGGGAACCGTTCTGCACCAGCCAGACGCCGGCGCAGACGGCCAGGGCCAGGCACCAGCCCTTGGCCTTGGCACTCATCGATCCTCCGGGCTCGACAGACGGGGTCCGGCGCTCGGTATCGGCCCGGTGCCGGGAGGCCGGGGCCCGGCACTCGGTATCGGGTGCGGGGTCCGGTACCGGGATTCGGCCTCGGTAGGGGGAGCCGGGGCCCGGTACCCGGCCTCGGCGGGCGGGCGGGCGGGCGGGGACAGGGGCCGGGGCAGGGAGACAGGGACAGGGGCCTCAGCCTGGCCGGGAGACGGGCTTGGCGAGGAGGTGGCTCCCGGCCCGGGCTGAGGTCGCGGCGAAGACGCGCCCCGTCCCCGGCGGACCCGAGGGCCTGCCGGGAACGGGGGACACGGCAGGCCCTCGGTCAGCCGGGAACGGTCGGGGCCGACCCGTCAGCCGCTCTGCGGGCCGCTCGCCCGGCGCCGCAGGAGCAGGGTCCCGCCGACGGCGGCAGCGGCCAGTACGGCCACCCCCGCCGCGATCTGGGTGGAGTCGGGGCCGACACTGCCCCCGACACCGGTCCGCACATGACCGCTGGGCTGCTCGTTGTGCTGCTGCCCACCGTTCTCGTCGCCGCGGTGCTGACTGCCGGAGTCGTCACCACGGTGCTGACCGGACTCCTCCTCGCGGTGCTGACTGCTGCTGGAGTCGTCATTGCGGTACTTGACGGCCAGATCGCCACTGGCCCGCTTGCTGTTGGAACAGCGCACGCTTATGCCGTACGTCCCCGACTGGGTGCCGTGGGGAATGCGGAACTGACCGACGACGGTCTCCTTGTGCGTCCCCTGGGAGAGATGGAACTCCCGTGCGCCGAGGGAGCGCGCGTCACCGACGGCCTGGCCGTTCCGGCCACAGGCGGTGGTGTTGACGGTGATGGTCGCCCCCGGGGCGGCGGTGGACGGGAACACCTCCAGGGACCCGAAGTCCCCGGCATAGGCCCCGGGGGCACCGAGTCCTATGGTGGCGGCTGCCAACACAGCGCAGGTCAGCAGTCGGACGGTGGTGCGCATGTAGATCCTCCGAGGAAGCGCGTGCGTGTTCGTCACTTCCGAGGTAATGCGCACACCGCGCTCGGCGCCTGCTGATGGGGCGTCAGATTGGCCGCCTTTGTGCGGCGTGTCGCACTGGACAGGCATCATCGCCGCAGGTCAGAAGGGTTCCGGGTAATCGCGAATCGGGCGCGCTGAATGGGTGACGAGGGCTCACCCGAGGTGATCGGGGTGACTCGGGCGAGGTGCTCGGGGTGGCTCACCCGAGGTGATCGGGGATTCGGGTGAGGGGAGCCGCTTGACCTCAAGCGAACTTGAGGTACGAACCTCTGGTCATGGACATCAGCACGCGGGAGAACCCGCGGACCACCCCTGCCCCCACGACCCCGCTGAAGCTCGCGGTCATCCTCTCCAGTAACCGGCAGGGCCGATTCGGGCCCGTCATCGGTGACTGGTTCCTCGAACACGCCCGGCAGAGCGCCGACTTCGATGTCGAGCTGATCGATCTGGCGGAGGAGGACCTGCCCACCGCCCTCACGTCCACGCCCGCGCCGTCCGTCGCCGATTCGCTCGGCCGGGTCACGCCCGCGCTGGCCGCCGCCGACGCGTTCGTGGTCATCACCCCCGAGTACAACCACTCCTTCCCCGCATCCATCAAGAGCCTCATCGACTGGCACTTCTCCGAATGGCGCGCCAAGCCGATCGGCTTCGTCTCCTACGGCGGGGTGTCCGGTGGTCTGCGCGCCGTCGAGCAGTTGCGGCAGGTCTTCGCCGAGATGCACGCGGCCACCATCAGGGACACCGTCTCCTTCCACAACCCCCATGGGGACTTCGACGACCAGGGCCGGCACGCGGACCCCGCCGCCTGTGACGCCGCCGCCACATCGATGCTCGGGCAACTCGCCTGGTGGGGGCTGGCGCTGCGGGATGCCAGGGCCGTTCGACCGTACGACTCCTGACAGCCGTACGACCGCTGGACTCCGCGCTTCCGTACGGGGAGGAGCGGTCGGTCGCGGGGACGGCGCGGCGGGGCGGCGGCGCGGCGGGGCGGTGGGCGGCGGGGCGGTGGGCGGCGGGGCGGTGGGCGGCGGGGCGGTGGGCGGCGGGGCGGTGGGCGGCGGGGCGGTGGGCGGCGGGGCGGTGGGGCCTGGTGGTACGGGGGCCCGGCGCCGCCCTGGTCCGCGGTGTCCGGGCCTCAGTCGCGGCGGCCCAGCAGTGCGAGGAGTCTGGCCTGGTGGCTGTCGCCGGGGGGCGGTTCGATCGGCGGGGCGAAGAGTCCGGACGCGGACAGCTCCGCCGCGTACGGGGTGACCTCGTCCAGCGCGAAGCCCACCAGCGCGTCCGGCAGCCGCTCCGGGGCGCCGATCGCCCGCGACAGGTCCCAGCCGTGCACCACGGCGTCCGTGATCATCTGCGCGCAGTAGGAGACGGTCGGTGTCTCCCCGTACGAGAGCCACACCGTGCCCTCCAGCGCGCCGGGCGCGGCGAACGCCTTCCGGGCGGCGCGCACGGCGGCGTCCCAGGTGGCGCGCGGGCGGGGGCCGAGCACATCGCCGTCGTACGCGTCGCCCACCTCCGCGATGGTGGACCCCTCGGTCACCAGGTCGGGCACCCAGAGCTGTTCCGCGGTGAGATGGTTGACGAGATCGCGGACGGACCAGTCGGTGCAGGGCGTCGGATCGTCCCACTGGTCGGTCCGCACGGCGTGCACCCGTTCGCTGAAGAGCGCGAGCGCCTCGGAGTGCCGGGAGAGCAGGGTCGCCACGTCCTTGTTCATGTTTCCCATGGGCTCACTGTCGCGCGCCGCGCGGGGCGATGCGAGTTGTGCCCGACGCCGTGGCGTGTCCTGCGTACGACGCCCACCAAGGGCGGTCCCGCGCGGCCGGGGACGGGGCGGGACGGGGCGGGTCGTGCCGGGGCGGGGACCGGGCCGGCCGGGGATGGGGACGGGGCTCGGCGGGACGAGACGCGGCGGGCGGGTGGTTAACGGGGCGGCGTACGCAGGATCAGCGGTTGGCCAGGGCGAGTGCCTGCTCGATGCCCTCCTCCTCGGCCCCGAGGAACTGCGGATCCGGCTTCAGCACCACATCGAGCGCCGCCTTGCCCGCCGCGACCATCTCCCGCGCGCCGCCGTAGTACCAGGTCGAGTCGTGCGGCGCGGTCACTCCCACCCCGTACGCGTCGATCCCGGCCGAGCCGCAGAGGGCGAGGGCCCGCCTGATGTGGAAGCCCTGGGTGATCAGCACCGCCCGATCGACGCCGAAGATCTTCTTCGCGCGGACGCAGGAGTCCCAGGTGTCGAACCCGGCGTAGTCGCTGACGATCACCCCGTCGGGCACCCCGCGCTCGGTGAGATAGGTCCGCATCGCGTCGGGCTCGTCGTACTCGGGACGGCTGTTGTCGCCGGTGACCAGGACGACCTTGACCTTGCCCAGCCGGTACAGCTCGGCCGCCGCGTCCAGCCGGTGCGCCAGATACTGCGTCGGGCGGCCCTGCCACAGGCCCGCCCCGAAGACCACCGCCACATCCCGACCGGGCACCTCGGCGACCGTACGGATCCGGCTGTCGGCGACCGCGTGCGTCCAGGTCGAGGGCGCGAGTGCGAGCACACAGCCGACCATCGTGGCCTGCACCAGCCGGCGCTGGGCACGCCGGGTCCGCAGGGCCCGGAGGGCACGACTGACCCCGCGGCTGGTGCGACCGGCACCGAGGGCCCGCGGGCCGCGGCGGTCGTCGGAGCCGGGGGACGGCGCGGGCGGGCTCAACCGGATTCGTGGTCTCTTCACACCTGGTCAGACGCTGATCGGGACTATTCGGTTCGACTCCTCTCCCCGGCCGCCCCGGTGGCGCAGGACGACCCGGCCGCGGCGGGCGGCCCGGACCAGGCGGCAGGTAGCAGCGACCGGGCCGCCGCCGTCGTGTAGACCGCGGCGGCCAGCCAGGCCGCCGCGAACGCCTCCGGATCGGCGGGCAGCAGCCTGCCGAGAGCGTCATGGCGGCGGTCCGCCGCCGTCTCCGCGAGCGAACGCGCGCACTCCGCGCCCGTGGTCAGCCCCACCGAGCCCAGCCGGCGCGGCAGCTCGCCGTCCGCCGAGGCAGCGGTGACGGCCCGGCCACCCGCGACCGCCCGGTCCACGGCGCGGCGCAGCAGATCCAGCTCCACGGGCAGCGCGGGCGGACCCGGCCGGGAGGCCGGTGCGGGGCACTCCGCCGCCGCGGCCGGAACGGCGGGTACAGCGGGTATATGGGAACGGTTCAGCCGCCAGAGCCCCAGATCCGCCCGGACCCGCTCGCCGTCATGCCCCTCCCACGAGGCGGCCAGGGCCTGGACACCACCCGGCCGGTCGGCCGCGACCCGTGCCACGAGCCGGAGTGCCAGCCCGGGCCGGTCGGCGAGGAGCCGCAGATTCTCCGCGTACGCCAGCTCCGGCCGCTCGTCCGGAGCCAGCAGTCGCAGCACCGGCCCGCCGTCGACCTGGAACCCGAGCGCGGTGACCGTCCCCCGGAGGAAGAGCAGGTCGCCACCGGCCGGCCGGGTCTCGGCGGGCCGCGCCAGCCAGTCGAGCGCGGCGGAGAGCTGATCTGCGGGTGGCCGCTGCCACAGTGCGTCCAGTGGCGGTTCGTGCCATTGAGCGCCCGTCGCCCGTACGGAACGGACCCGGGACCCGCCGCCGATCCGGCCGTCCGGTGAGACCGTCGGACTGGTGAGGATCACCGAGCCGCCGTCGCCCCATGCGCGCAGCGCGAGGGCACAGCCGCCGGGCAGGGGAGTGCCCGCGGCCTGGATCGCCCGGTCGGCCTGGCCGGGGGCGATGTCCGAGACCGTGTGCGTGGTGCCGTCAGGTGCGATGCCGTACGCCGTCGCGCCCGCGTAACCGGACGCGGTGACCACCGGTTCCGTGAACAGCCCGTACAGCCGCAGAGGTTTGGCCGGCTGGTACGCCCGGCGCGCCGGGGTCGCCGCTTCGGCGGGGCGGCGTAGGAGATCGAGCAGTCCGGCCAGCTCGGCGGTCAGCTCGGAGAGTCGGAACGCCGGGTCGTCGGAGCGCGCCTCGCCGAGCCGCCGCGCGATCCGTACCGCCGCCGCGGCGGGCAGTGGCAGCCCGGCGAGCCGACCGGAATGCGCGGCGTGCAGCAACTCGGCCCGGTGGACCGCGCCGGCCCCGGTGACACCCGTGACGAGGACGGCGGTCGCAGCGGTACGGAGGGTGGCGATGGCCGCTGTCTGGGCGGGGGTGAGGGCGATCTCAGGCGGGGGCGCGGTGCCGGTCGTGCCCGTCGGGCCCGTCGTGCCCGTCGGCGGGGCTGCCGTGGACGCGCCTGGGGGTACGTCGGGGGACACGGCTTGGGATGCGTCCGGGGATAGGTCATCGGGCGCCTCATCTGGCGGATCGGACGGAGCCTCCGCGAGGGGCGCGCTCGACAGCACCGCCGCACGGTGCAGACAGGCCGGGGCCAGCAGACAGCCGCAGACCGCGTCCGCCCCGCGCGCCACCACCCCGCCGGTGACCCGCAGCGTCACGGAGGTGTCCTCGTCCACCCTGACCCGTACGCCGTCGGGCAGCGCCTCCACCGGCCAGCCGGGCACTTTCGCCAGGGCCCCGTCGACCCGCTTCCGCAGCCGGGCGGGGAGCAGATCGAGGGCCCCGGCCGCCACCTCGGCGGCCACCGGGGGGAGTCCCGGGGCAGGTGTCGTCGTCACCGGTGCGTACCTCCTACGCGTTCGCCGACCCAACGGGCCAGCTCCAGAGGGCTGAGTGCGGCGATCGGCATCCCGGCCGCGACCAACCGGCCCGCCACGCCGGTGGAGTACCTCGGTCTGCCCTCGTCGTCCAGCGACGCGCAGCCCAGGACGTGGCAGCCCGCGTCGACCAGGGTCCGCACCTCCGAGAGGAGCGGGCCGACCGGGCCGCCCTCCTCGAAGTCGCTGATCAGGACGACCAGCGTGCGCGACGGCACGGTCACCAGCTCGCGGGCGTGCCGCAGGCCCCGGGCGATGCTGGTGCCGCCGCCGACGCGCACCTCCAGCAGCAGGCTCAGCGGATCGTCCACATGGTCCGTGAGGTCGAGCACCTCGGTGGAGAAGGCGACGAAGTGCGTGCTGAGGGCGGGGACTCCGGCGAGGACGGACGCGGTGAGCGCGGACCAGATCGTCGACGCCTCCATCGAACCGGAGACGTCCACGACGAGCACCAGCCGCCAATCGGTCGACCGCCGGGCCCGGGTCCGGAACACGGGCCGCTCCGGCAGCACCGTCACCTCTCCGGTCGCCGGATCGCGCCGGGCGGTCGCCAGATTCGCCCGCAGGGTACGCGGGAGATCCAGCGGGCCACCGGGGCGCCGGGTGGGCCGGGGATGCGCGAGCCCGGTGAGGGCCGGGCGCAACCGGTTGGCCAGCGCCTCCGTCAACTCCCGGACCAGCCGGGCCACCAGCGGACGCAGCCGGGCGAGCTGTTGTTCGGGGAGACCGCCCGCATAGGAGAGCACGGTCCGCAGCAGCTCCACGGAGGGGCGGGCGGCGGCCGGGTCGATTTCGAGCGCGGCGTCGAGCCGTCCCGAGTCGGCCGCCGCCGCGAGCACCTCCTCGCGCACCCCGGGGCCGAAGAGCGCCGCCAACTCCTCCGACCAGGAGCGCACATCGGGGTACGAGGCATCGCTGCCACCCGGTCCGCCGCCGTGCCCCTCCTCGCCCCGGGCGCCCTCACCGCGCCCGTTCCCGTACAACTCGTCGAGCGCAGTGGCGTAGCGCAGGGCGTTCCCGGTCAGCTCCCGGCCGCGTCCGAGCAGCAGTCGCCACCGCTCGCCGGGGGTGAGCCCGCGGCCGGTGGCGCCCGTGGTGCCGGTGCTGCCTGTGGTGCCGGTGCGGCCTGTGGCGCCCGTGGTGCCGGTGCTGCCTGTGGTGCCGGTCCGGTCGGGGCCCTCCGTGCGGTCGGTGCGCTCGGCACGCTCGGTGCCGGCCGCCGGGTGGGTGCCGTCTACCTGGTCAGCGCCGTTCGCCCGGTGGGCGGCGGGCCGCCCGGTCCGGTCCGCCGCCCGGCCGGTGGCGGGTGGTGGCGTGGGTCCCGCCGTGCCGTCCGTGCCGTCCGTGCCGTCCGTGCCGGCAGGGGATGCAGGGGCTGCCGGGGCTCCGTCAGGGGCGCCGCCCGCGGTGGTGGCCAGGGCTCCTCCCGGGACCGGTCCGCCCCACCGCGCCGACTCCGCGCCCAGCCCGCGCGCCGTCAGCGCCTCCCGGCCCGCGAGATCGGCCAGTGCGAGCAGGGCCAGTGCGGCCGGGTCCGTCACCGGGCCCGCCAGGGTGCCTGCCGCCGTGCCCGTCCGGTCCTCCACCACCGCGAGCAGTCGCGAACGGGCGGCCGGCGCCAAGGTGTCGAACCCCGACCGGAGCGCCGGCAACCGCTCCAGGAACGCCCGGTCCGGAAAGGACTCCACCCGCTCCAGCAGCGGATCGAGCGCCCTGCCGGTCTCCAGCAGCGGGCCGGCCGCGAGCAGCGAGCCGCGCAGGAAGTCCGCGAGCGACGCCCGCAGCTCGGCCGAGGTCGCGCTGTCCGCGCGCGATGCCAGCCGCGCGCCGAACCGGCCGGGGTCCGACTGGCCCAGCAGCACCCGCGCCGCGCCCGCCGCACCCTGCATCAGGGGGGTCGCGTCCCGCTCCAGCCGGGCCAGCGCGTCCGCGAGCCGCAACCCGCCGCCGATCCCGGCCGCCTGCCCGGCGAGTGCCACCAGGGCGCGGGCGTCGGACGCGTCGGTCGAACCGGCGAGTCCGTCGAGCGCCCGGACCCCCGCCGAGGCCATTTCCTCGTACGCCGCGTTGATCGCGGGCCGTTCCCACTCCGCGTCCACGCCCGGCACATGGCCGGATCTGATCCGGTCCAACAGGGCCATCCCGGCCAGCAGTTCCGGCAGGGTGCCGGTCGCCGGGAGCAGCTCGGCCGCCTCGGTCAGCCGCTCCACGGCGAGCGCGGGCAGCACACAGCGGGCCGCCTCCGCCAGGCCGTCGACGACCTCGGCGGCCGTGGGCCCACCCCGCCGCCGCTCCTCCGCGCGTCGCTGCCGCAGCAGGCCCGCCGCGGCCTGTTCCAGGGTCACCCCACGCAGACCCGCCACATCGAGCATCGCGGCGGTCGACGGCGTCCAGGCCACGATCCAGCGGGTGGTCAGTGCCACCGCGTCGCCGACACCGGCGACCGCGGACTCCTCCCCGTACGGGACCCGGCAGACCGCCAGCCGCCGCAGTGCGATCTCGCGGCGGCGGTCCAGATCCGTACGGAGCATGTCCAGCCGCAGTTCACGGCGGTCGGGCTCGTCGGGTCGGGGCAGCCGCAATTCGCTGAGCAGCCGCTCGACGGCGGGGCCGAGCCCCGAGCGCGGCGTCCCCGGGGCGAGCCGCCCCTGCCGTGCGCCGACCAGCACCTGCTCCATCGCTCCGGCCACGACCCGGCCGCGCCCGAGCAGCCGGCCCTGGGTGAGCACGGTCTGTGCCGCCTCCGCCAGCTCGCCCCGCCCGGCGGCGGGCAGCCCCCGCAGGGCGGCCAGATCCCGCGCCACCCGTACGACTTCGCGGGCGTCGGCGGGCCCGCTGGGGTGCCCCGCCTCCCGTACGGCCACACAGATCCGCACCGCCGTGGCGGTCAGCAGCTCGTCCAGCAGCCGGGGGTCACCCGCCGCCTGGAAGACGCCGTGCTGCCACTCGGGGTCGCGGATCCCGGCCGGGTAGCCGGAGCGCTCGTCCAGGAGGGGGTACGAGTAGGGCACGAGGGACGTGACGACATCCACGCCGTCCGGGGCCGGCGCACGGCCGCCGGCCGAGCCGGCGCCCCTGGAACCGGAGGGGGGTTTCAGGCCGTCGACCTCCGGGCCATCCGTCCCCGGGCCATCGACCTCCGGGCCTGCGGAGCCCCCGCGGGGCCGGTCGCGCGCCTCCCTCTCCGGCCCCAAGGGACTGGGGGTCTCCGCGGCCGGCGTCCCCCGCCCCCGTGCTTCATGGCCGCCGACCGCGATCACCGGGCGTGCGGGGGACGCGTCGTCGGGTGCCGATGACCCGGAGGTGCCCTCCGCCGGCCGCGGTGGGTCGACGGGTGCGTCGCCCCCGACCAGCGCGGGCGCATGGAACGCGCCGACCACGGCCGCCGCGCGCCGGTCCCGGTGCTCGGTCAGCCTGCGGCGCATATTCGCCTCCCGCCGCAGGTCGTACGGGTCCACCGCAGCCGTCTCCGTCCGCAGCGCCCAGCCGACCAGCAGCGCGGCCCGGCGCAGCGCCTCGGGTTCGCACCCGGGGGCCGTCGCCTCGACCAGCCGGTCCCACAGATCGTCGCCGGGGCGGCCACCCGCCCTGGCGCGCAGCGCGGCGGTGAGCGGGCCCGGACCGGAGTCCGGGCCGTCCGGCGCGCGGGCGCCGTCGTCGGTGCCCGCCCGGGCGCCGAGCGGCAGATCGAACGGGATGACCTCCACACCCGCCTCCCGCGCCCAGCGGATCGCCGCCAGCTCCGGCGAGAACTCGGCGAACGGCAGGAACACCAGCCCCGCACCGCTGCCGGCCAGCGCGACCGGCGGCACCGTCGCCGGGTCGGCGAGATGCTCCAGCCAAGGGGCGAACTCCTCGGGCAGCTCGATGAAGAGCACCTCTGGCGCCGCCGCGGCCAGCAGCGCCGGAACGGCCGCGGCCAGCGCGGGGGAGTGGTGCCGTACGCCGATCAGATACGGGTCACGGCACCCGCCCAGCACGGCCAGCGCCTCCTCAGGACTCCCGGACACCCCCGAACCCTCGCCGGGCGCCCGCACTCTCGAAGCTGCCTCGCTCCATGCCGCCCCGCCCGACTCTCCGTGTGACCGCTTCTCATCCGGCCGCTCCGGACGCGACGGTGCACCGCCGGACGCCCCCTCAGGCGAGGTCATCGCGCAGCTCCCACAGCGTCCGCCAGAGCGGGGCCCCGCCCTCGGCCCGGCGCCGGACCGGGCCGTCCCAGTAGCCGAGGAGTCGGGCGTGGTCGGCCGGGTCGTCCTTGCGGACCGTGCCCAGCAGATGGCCCGGCAGCGACCGCACGACATCGCGCCCGTCGCTCAGATACGCCGCACCCAGCCCCATCGACGTCGCCACCTGCACGGCCTCCGCCGTGGACATCACGGTCGAGGGACGCTCGATCTCCCAGCCCTCGGCGCTGCGCCCCGAGCGCAGATCCCGGAACGCCGTCACCAGCGCCTCCAGCACCGCGTCGTCCACCCCGAACGCCGCGCCCGAGCGGGCCAGCGCCGCCGTCGCCTGTCCCCGCACCAGCGCGGTCTCGGCGTCGAGGTCGGCGATCGGACCGACCTCCTCGAAGTTGAACCGGCGCTTCAGCGCGGCGGACATCTCCGACACCCCTTTGTCGCGGAGGTTCGCCGTGGCGATCAGTGTGAAACCGGGCACCGCGTGCGCGGTCCCGTCCGCGCCGTCCCCGCCCGCCAGCTCCGGCACGGACATCCGCCGTTCGGAGAGGATCGAGACCAGCGCGTCCTGCACCTCCGGCAGACAGCGGGTGACCTCCTCGATCCGGGCGACCGCGCCCCGGGTCATCGCCGTCAGCACCGGCGACGGCACCAGGGCCTCCCGGCTCGGGCCCTTGGCGAGGAGCATGGCGTAGTTCCAGCCGTAGCGGAGCTGGTCCTCGGTGGTGCCCGCGGTGCCCTGCACCGTGAGCGCGCTGGTGCCGCAGACCGCCGCCGACAGCAGCTCGGACAGCATCGACTTGGCCGTACCGGGCTCGCCGACGAGCAGTAGCCCCCGCTCACCCGCCAGGGTCACCACACAGCGCTCCACCAGGGCCCGGTCACCCACGAACTTCCGGGAGATCACGAGCTGTCGCCCGTCCGCCGCCCGCAGGGGTTCCCCGTCGGAACCGCAGACGAACACCACGACCGCGCGGGGCGTCATCCGCCAGCCGGGGGGCCTCGGCCCGTCGTCGTAACCGGCGAGGAAGTCCAGCTCAGCCCCGTACCTGTCCTCCGGCAGTTCGATCTGCCGGCCCGCGGCGCCGCTCATCGTGCTCTCGCTCATCGTGAACCTCCCCTGGCCCTGCGGCCCTTGCCCTTGAACTCCTCGAACCCCGGCGCGTCGCCGTCCACCACGCGCTGCCACGCCTCCGTGAACAGCTCCGCGACCGGGCGGTCCGGCACCACGAAGCCGTAGTCGTCCCACGGCAGCAGCGGCGTCTTCCAGCTCTCGGCCGGCAGTCGCGGGGCCTTCTCGTCCAGCCAGCCGCCGGGCAGGAAGAGCGTCCGCCCGGCCCGCGCCCGCTTGGCCTCCACCACCAGGTCGGTCGCGGCCAGCTCGGTACGGGCCTTCTTCAGCCGGGCCGGCTTCCAACCGGTCCACTCCGCCTGATTCCGGTCCGTCGGGTCCGGCAGCGCGAGCAGCATCAGATAGACAGCCGCCGCGTCATCGGAGAGCCCGAACCGGCCGGCCGCCGCCGTCACCAGCTCCGGAACGGAACCCGTCGGGGACTGCGGGGACTGCGGAGCCCCGTCCGTCAGCAGCAGCAGCGCGAACTCCGCGCTGAGCACCGTCCGCAGTGCGTCCAGCGCCCTGCCGCCACCGGAGACCCCGGCCAGCAGCGTCAGCGCCGGATGGTCCGGTCCGGCGTGCTCCCCGGTGATCAGCGGTGCGGACCTCACCCAGATCGAGTCGTACTCCGACCGGTAGCGCATCGGCGCGAGCACCAGCGCGCCATCCAGCTCGACCAGGCCCTCCTTCGCCTCCTTGGGGCGCGGCGCCACGGAATGCGCCTCGCGCAGCCGGATCGAGGCCGGCTTGCCGTGGTCGTCCCAGTCGACCCCGAGGTCGAGCAGGAGCGCCGGATCGGCGAGCCGCTCCCGCAGCATCCGCAGCGTCACCGGCAGGACCTCGCGCAGCGGATCGCCGAACGGCAGCCGGTAGGCGAGCCACCGCAGGGCGGTGACATAGCCGGCGAGCTCCGAACCGGTGAGCAGCTTCGCCGGCTCGGCCGCCACCAGCTCCTCGTCCTTGTCGAGCCGCTGCTCGGTGCGGCCGGTGAGCGCGGGCTGCGCCTCGGGGTTGAGCGCGGCGTCGAGCGCCGCGCCCTCACCGATCTCGGTGACCGCCCGGCCGACCAGCCAGGGCGGCGCGGTGCGTCGCCGGCCGCGCGCGGCCACCCAGGCCGTGGTGAGCGGCGCCAGGTCGAAGCCGTCCGTCCACAGCGCCTCCACCCGCTCCGGCGACGGCAGCAGCAGACCGGTGTACTTCTGCCGCTCGGCCGACGAGAAGTCGCCCAGCACGGCACGGGCGGCCTTGGCGTCCGCGACCTTCAGCCCCAACGGCGCGAGGTACTCCGTCGTCAACAGACCCTCCCTGCCGTAGCCGTTGAGACCCGGCAGCCCGAACTGGAGCAGCGCGGCGGTCGCCGGGCTCACTCCGACCAGCTCGGCGAAGTCGATCGCCTGCTGAGGCCGGTACGGCAGCGGCCCCCGACTCCGTACGGCGTCGATCAGCCCGCGCAGCGCTTCCGCGCGCGGCGGGTCGTCGGGGGAACCCAGCACCTCCGCGTCGATCTCGCTGAAGCCTTCCCAGGCACCGAACACACCGGCCGGGTCGTACTCAAGGGCGCTCCACTCGGCGCGGTCGTCGTCCTCCTCCGTACAGCCCAGGACCAGCAGCCGACGCGCCCCCGCATGCCGGATGGTGCCGACCGCGTCGGCCGCCTCCCCGGGCCACGGGCCCCGCAGTTCGACGGTGCGCAGCCGTCCGCGCGGGTCGGCCAGCACGGCTTCGCCGTCCGCGCGCACTTCCAGGGCCGCGTCGAGGAACTCCAGCAGCGCCAGCCGGTCCAGCTCCGCGGTGACCGGCGCGGTCGCCCGCACCGCCGCCGCCGCGAGCCCCGGCCCGATCAGGGACAGCCACGCCACACTGCTGCCCAGGAGTGTCGTCTTCGCGGCCCCGGCACCGGGCGCCAGCACCCGCTTCAGCGCGCGCAACTGGCTCAGGGCGCCACCGCTGCTCCGCTCCCACGAATACATCCCGTAGTAGCGGCGGGAGTCCAGCAGGCCGTTGAACGCCTCCCGCAGTCGGCCGTCGTGCGCGTACGCGATCTCAGGGCACACCGGGGTGTGCACGCAGCCGGTGGTGGTGACCGGCGCCATGAGGCCGGCGACGCTCTCAGCGTGCCGCGCCGACTCCTCGACCAGCGCGGCCACTCCGGCGAGCAGCCCCGGGTGGGTGATCTCCGGCAGCAGCTTCCGTACGGCGTCCAGCGGCTTCGCGCCGTCCGCGACCGCGGTCAGCAGGGACTGGGCGGCCGCGTCCGTCACCGCGCGCAGCGCCGCCGAACCGTCCTCGTCGCGCGGGCGCAGCGCGTGCCAGTGGCCGAGCGGGGGCACCAGCGGGGTGCCGCCCGCGTACACCTCTTCCTGGCCGCCCTCGGACAGCGAGGCGAGACAGACGCCGTCGGCGTCGTACAGCTCGACCTTGCCGTGGTAGCCGCGGGATTCGCGGGGGTGGAGCGCGGCGGAGCCGGGCAGTCGCAGCGGCGGCAGCGGGATGTCGCTGGTGAGGTGCTCGGGCCGGCCGTCCTTCGCGATCTCGACGGCCGGGCTGCGGCTGCCGTCCACCGAGCAGGCCGTGAGGGTGCGGGTCCGCGGATCGAACCGCACCCACCAGCCGACCAGGCCGTCCTTGCTGCCGAACGGCGAGGACTCCAGGCCACCTCGCGCGGGCAGCAGCCGGCAGGAGTGCTCGATCAGCGTGCCCGAGCGCTCGGCGAGCGCCGAGTCGAAGAAGGCGGGCACGGAGATCCGGCCGCGGCGGGCGGACGCGGGGTCGTACTCCCACCACTGGTCCTCGTGCAGCACCCAGACGGAGACTCCGTCCGATGCCACCGGCCGGGACTCGGTCGCGAACGAGGTGTCGCCCGCGTGCACCGGGCGGCCGCCGAAGGTCCGGCCGCCACCGGGCAGTTCCAGGGACGGCGTGCGGTTGGCGTTCCCGTGGTCCGGCAGCGATCCGTCGGGTGTGAAGATCTCCGCCGCCCGGCCCGACCAGCGCCCTCGGCGGTCGTCGCCGTATCCGTTGACCGTCAGCCACTGGCCGTCGATCCAGCGGACGAGAGGAGTGTCCCAGGAGTGCGACTTACCGGCCGGGAGGGAGAGCGTCTGCCGGTCCAAGATCGCGTCGGGGCCCACCGCGACCGCCCGCATCCCGAGCCGGACGAGCAGCGCGGGCCAGGCGTCGGACAGGGTGTGATCGTCGTCGTCGTTCCGGCGGCGCCCCTTCTGCTGGGCGCCGCCGGGGCCCAGCTCCGCCAGCGCCTCCTCCAGCGCGGGCCAGCCCAATTCGTCCAGAACGCCCGCGCGCAGGGTCCGGGCGAGCGCCCCGGCCGGCGAGAAGGCGGTGATCCTGGCCACCGCCTCCGGCGCGGTGGCCAGCACCGCCGGGTCCGCGAAGCCCTTGAGCCGTTGGAGCTGGCGGTTCACCTCGGGGAGACCGACCGGGCGGCCGAGCTCGTCGGCCCGGTCGGCGAGCCAGCCCGCGACCACCGTGCGCAGCGCCGGATGCGCCGCGGCCTCCTTCAGCCGGGCCGAGACCCCGTCCCCGCCGGAGAGCCGCTCCACACCACCGCGCAGCAGCTTCGCGAACCGGGCGTCGGCGACCAGCGCCACCAGATCCCTGCGCCCCTCGCGCTCGTCACCGAACCAGTTGGCCAGCTCCAGGTTGACCATGTCGTCCGACGGTTCGTGGACGGGAACGCCCAGCGCCAGACAGAGGTCGAGCAGATCGAGGTCAACGCTGCTCCGCCAGCCGCCGCGCAGCAGCTTCACCGGGGTGCCGTCCGCGATCAGACGGTCCGCCAGCCGCTCCACCAGGGCCAGTTCGACGGGGATGCGCTTCAGCTCGCGCCAGCCGCGGTGCCGGTGTCCGCTCCACGCCGTCAGCCACTCGGCGGCCGGGACCGTCCCGTCCATGAGCAGTTCGATCGCCCCGCAGGTCTCCAGGAGGGACAGCCAGGACTCGTCGAACGCCTCCGGGCGGTCCCCGCCCGTCTCCGGCAGCAGGGCCAGCAGCCGCTCCCGGACCGCTTGGTCAGCGGCGGCGACCTCGGTGAGCGCGGGCAGCGCCGACTTCCAGAAGCTCCCCGACGCATGGGTCATCGCGCCCGTGTGGATGATCTCGACGATCAGCGAGCGCTCCTCGGCGGCCGCGTCCAGACCCGCGCTCTTGGCGAGCCGTCGCAGATCCTCCAGCATTCCCGCGTACGGGGTGAGGCCCGCCGCGCACCGCTGCGAGGAGACGGCCCGGAACTCGTCGTACGCCCGCGCCGGTGACAGCCGGTCGGCCAGCCCCTTGGCATACTCCCGCAGGGCCTTTCCGCTCAGCGCGCCCGCCCCGGCGAACTCCAGGAACACCTCCCGCAGCCGCTCTTCGTCCACGGGCAGTGCGTGCCGCTGCTCGGCGGCGCGCGCCTTGCCGAAGAACACCGACGCCTGCTGCCGTGCCTCGACGGCCAGGAACAGCCGTCCCACCTGCTCGTAGTAGGTCGGCAGGAACTGCGGGACGGAGCGGTCGAGACGCTCCCCGATCTCGTCGAACCCCTCCTTCGCGAGGCCCGGCTTGGTCGCCACCTGCCGCGTCAGCCGCTCCATCTCCTTGACCACGGCCAGCGCGTGATGGCCGTTCGCCGGGTCGTTGACCAGCGCCCAGGCCGGGAAGCCGAGCGACTGCCGCCGCACCCGGCCGACGGTCGCCGAACCGGCGCCCTCGAACCCGAGATACTCCAGCGCCATGTCCTCCGCCGGTGCGATGGCCTCCGGCACCAGCCGCACCACCGTCCGACCGTCGAGCGCGGGATGGCAGTACGCCCGCGCCGTCAACTCGTCGCCCGCGGTGTTCTCCGCACCGAGCGGCAGCACCGCACCGGCCTCCAGCAACCCGTCCATGGATCCCCCCACTGTTCCGCCCGTCCCACTTGCTCCCATGGCCCCACCCGGGCCCCCACTCACTTCCGAAGCCGCGCGCACCGCCGGACCCCCGCTCACCGCAGCTCCTCCTCGTCCCCCGCGACGACGCGGCCCGCGTACAGCAGCGCCGCCATCCGCTCGCCCTCGGACCAGGCGACCGGCCCCACCTCGGCCAGCGGCAGCCGTCGGCCGTCCTTGTCCCGCCACTCCAGGGCGCCGGTGTACGCCTCCGCTTCCGGGTAGTCGGCGCCCAGCCAGAACGCCGCCTCCAGCGCCCGGCCGTCCTCCACCAGCGGGCAGAGCGTCTGACCGCCGCGCACCCGGTATCCCAGCGTCATCGCGCGGGCGGTGGCGTGCCGGAGCTGATCGAACTTCCCCTTGGCGTACGCCTGCCACTGCTGGCCGGTGACCTCATCGGGCCGTCGCCACACCTCGCGGAAGAGCTGCTCCACCCGCTGCTCGACACCCAGCTCGACGGCGAACTCCCGCAGGTCGTCCAGGTCTTCGAGCAGCACCGGGTGGGGTATGAGCAGGCTCTCGCACTCCAGCCGCACCGAGTCGCCGTCCAGATCGACTATCCCCGCGCCCTTCTCCGCGTCCACGTCCCGCAGGAATCCGGCGCGCGCCATATCGGCGGTGCCGTCCGCCGCCACCGGGGCGACCACCAGATCACGGAGCGCCGACTGCCAGGCGGCGTCCGGCCAGATCCGCGCCAGCAGCGCGACCGGCACCGGCAGCGAACGCACCAGCCAGGTGTCCACCTGCTCCCCGCACTCGCGCTCATGCCGCTCCAGCCACTCGGCGAGCTGCCGCAGGCGCACCACCACGGCGTCGTCCTTGATCTTCGGCGGCACCTGCTTCAGGGCCCGCCCCGCCGCGTTCCTGCACAGAACGGTTCCTCCGTCCAGCGCAACGGAGTAACCACCGCTCTCTGTCTCGATCCAGCCCATGGCAAGACCGCCTCCCCAGACGTTCCGGTTTCGATGGCGTCACATTAGGTGGCGGGTCTGACAACGCGCTCCCGCGTCCATTCGCCTGTGGAAAACTCCCGTCACCGCCATGCAACAGCCGCGCAATCTCGACGGGTCAGAATCGGCGTATGACGGAGTCGGCAGACCCTCGTGACTCTCCGGACCTCGACAGCGCCGCCCAGCTCGTCTCCCGCATCACCGCCCAGCTCGGCTCCCGACTCAGCCATGTCCGGCTGGACGGAACCCTCCGGCCCGTCGGCCCCGCCGCGCCCCCGCTCCACACCACCGTGACCTTCACGGCCGCCCCGCCCGGGGACGGCGACCCCTGATCCGTCCCCGTTCGATCGCCCCCGTCACGGCGAGAAAACGCCGCTGCCCGGCCCACCCGCCGCCCGCTCGTCCCCCGCTCGTGACCGCCTCCGGTTACCTTCGGTGCATGGCAGGCACCACGGGCACCACCACAGACCACCTGTACGACGACACGGCCACCGCGCGCTGGGCCCCCGAACCGGACAAGCGTCCCGGTCGCACGGCCTTCCAGCGCGACCGCGCCCGGGTGCTGCACTCGTCCGCACTGCGCCGCCTCGCCGGCAAGACGCAGGTCGTCACCCCCGGCACCCGGAACCAGGTCTGGGACGCCAGCCCCCGGACCCGGCTCACCCACTCGCTGGAGTGCGCCCAGGTCGGCCGCGAGCTGGGCGCGGCCCTCGGCTGTGACCCCGACCTGGTGGAGGCCGCCTGCCTCGCCCACGACATGGGCCACCCGCCCTTCGGGCACAACGGTGAGGTCGCGCTCAACGACATCGCCAAGGACTGCGGCGGCTTCGAAGGCAACGCCCAGTCGCTGCGGCTGCTGACCCGGATCGAACCCAAGCGGTTCGTCCACACTCCCGGCGGCGAAGTCGTCAGCGTCGGTCTCAACCTCACCCGCGCCGCCCTGGACGCCGCCACCAAGTACCCCTGGCCGCGCGACGGCCACCCCACCGACCCCGGATCACTCAAATTCGGGGTGTACGAGGACGATCTCCCGGTCTTCGACTGGGTCCGCGAGGGCGCGCCGGAGCACCGCAAGTGCTTCGAGGCCCAGGTGATGGACTGGTCCGACGACGTGGCCTACTCGGTGCACGACTTCGAGGACGGGCTGCACGCCGGACACATCGACCCCAAGGCGCTGCTCGCCCCGTCCGAGCGGGCCGAGATATGGCGGGTCGCGATCGGCCGGTACGTCCCCGCCGACACCACCCCCGATGAGCTGTCCCAGGCCCTGGACCGCCTCCTGGACCAGGAGTGGTGGCCGCACCAGTACGACGGCTCGGCGGTCGCCCAGGCCCGCCTCAAGGACGCCACCAGCCAGCTCATCGGCCGGTTCTGTCTCGCCGCCGAGGGCGCGACCCGCCAGGCGTACGGCACCGGACGCCTCACCCGGTACGCGGCGGAGCTGGCCGTCCCGCGCGCCGCGCGCCACGAGTGCGCGGTGCTCAAGGCCGTCGCCGACCGCTATGTGATGCAGCGCGCCGAACAGGAGGTGCTCCGCGCCGACCAGCGCGTGGTGCTGGCCGAGCTGGCGGAGGAGCTGACGGCCCGCGCGCCCGACAGCCTCGACCCCCAGTTCCGCGCCCAGTTCCGCGCGGCGACGGACGACCGGGCGCGCGGTCGGGTGATTGTGGATCAGCTCGCCTCGCTCACCGACGCCTCCGCCCGCACCCTGCACGCCCAGCTCACAGGCCGCCCCTAGCCCTCCGCCGCCGTCCCCGGAGGCGGGTACGGGGTGACACGCCCAGGTCACTCCCTCTTCCGCCATCACGCTCCGTGCGGGACGCTCCCTGAAGTTCCCTGAAGGCCGCGCAGCGAAGAAGCACAGAGGAGGAACCAAGTGGTCGACGGACATCTGACTTTCGTCATCGTCGGCGGTGGTCTCGCCGGGGCCAAGGCCGCCGAGACCCTCCGCGCCGAGGGTTTCACCGGACGGGTCATCCTCATCGGCGACGAACGCGACCACCCCTATGAACGCCCGCCCCTCTCCAAGGGCTATCTCCAGGGCAAGGAGGAGCGCGAAAGCGTCTTCGTCCACGAGCCCGCCTGGTACGCCCAGGCCGATGTGGAGCTGCACCTCGGACAGGTGGTCGTCGCCATCGACCGCGCCGGCAAGTCGGTGCGGCTGGGCGACGGCACGGTCCTCCACTACGACCGCCTGCTGCTCGCCACCGGCGCCGAACCGCGCCGACTGGACATCCCGGGCACCGAGCTGGCCGGTGTGCACCACCTGCGCCGGCTCGCCCACGCCGACCGGCTGCGCCAGGTGCTCGCCGCGCTCGGCCGGGACAACGGCCATCTGGTGATCGCCGGCGCGGGCTGGATCGGCCTGGAGGTCGCCGCCGCCGCGCGTGGCTACGGGGCCGAGGTGACCGTCTTCGAACCGGAGACGACCCCTCTCCACCAGGCCATCGGCCCCGAGCTGGGCCAGATCTTCACCGATCTCCACAGCGAGCACGGTGTCCGGTTCCGCTTCGGCGCCCGGCTCACCGAGATCACCGGCCAGGACGGCATGGTGCTCGCGGTCCGCACCGACGACGGTGAGGAGCACCCCGCCCACGACGTCCTCGCCGCCATCGGCGCCGCCCCGCGCACCGGTCTCGCCGAAGCGGCCGGACTCGTGCTCGCCGACCGGGAGCACGGCGGCGGTATCGCCGTCGACGCCGCCCTGCGCACCTCCGACCCCGACATCTACGCCGCGGGCGATGTGGCCGCGGCCCACCATCCGCTGCTCGGCACCCGGCTGCGCGTGGAGCACTGGGCGAACGCCCTCAACGGCGGCCCGGCCGCCGCGCGCTCCATGCTCGGCCAGGACATCTCGTACGACCGGGTCCCGTACTTCTTCTCCGACCAGTACGACCTGGGCCTGGAGTACTCGGGCTGGGCGCCGCCCGGTTCGTACGACCAGGTGGTGCTGCGCGGGGACGCCGGGAAACGCGAGTTCATCGCGTTCTGGCTCAAGGACCGCCGCGTCGTCGCCGGGATGAACGTCAATGTGTGGGACGTCACCACGCCCATCCAGGAGCTGATCCGCTCCGGTGTGGCGGTTGACCCCCAGGCGCTCGGCGACCCGTCCGTGCCGCTCACCTCCCTCACCGGATGAGGGTGGTTGTCCACAGGGGGCGGGGAGTGTCACCCGCCCACCGTAGAATTCAGTCGTGGCCGGCAGGATCAACGATGACGACGTGAAGGCGGTGCGGGACGCCGTCGCGATCGACACTGTCGTGTCCGACTACCTCCAGCTGCGCAATGCGGGCGGCGGCAACCTCAAGGGCCTCTGCCCCTTCCACGACGAGAAGTCCCCCTCCTTCCAGGTCAGCCCGAGCAAGGGTCTCTTCCACTGCTTCGGCTGCCAGGAGGGCGGCGACACGATCGCCTTCGTGATGAAGATCGACCATCTCACCTTCTCCGAGACGGTCGAGCGCCTCGCCGCCACGGCGGGCATCACCCTGCGGTACGAGGAGGGCGGCTACAACCCCAGCAACCAGCGGGGCGAGCGGATCCGCCTGGTGGAGGCGCACAAGATCGCCGCCCAGTTCTACATCGAGCAGTTGGAGACCGGCGCGGAGGCCGAGACGGGCCGCGCGTTCCTCGCCGACCGGGGCTTCGACCACGCCGCCGCCCAGCACTTCAGCGTCGGCTACAGCCCCCAGGGCTGGGACCACCTCACCCGCTTCCTGCGCGGCAAGGGCTTCAGCGACAAGGAGCTGATCCTCTCCGGTCTCTCCCAGGACGGCCGCCGCGGGCCCATCGACCGCTTCCGCGGCCGGCTGATGTGGCCCATCCGGGACATCTCCGGCGATGTCGTCGGCTTCGGCGCCCGCAAGCTCTACGAGAGCGACAACGGCCCCAAGTACCTCAACACCCCCGAGACCGGCATCTACAAGAAGTCCCAGGTGCTGTACGGGATCGACCTCGCCAAGAAGGAGATCGCCAAGAGCAGCCGGGCCGTCGTGGTCGAGGGGTACACGGACGTGATGGCCTGCCATCTCGCCGGTGTCACCACGGCCATCGCGACCTGTGGCACGGCGTTCGGCGGCGATCACATCAAGATCCTCCGCCGGCTGCTGATGGACCACGCCACCGCCGAAGTGATCTTCACCTTCGATGGTGACGCGGCCGGACAGAAGGCCGCCCTGCGGGCCTTCGAGGACGATCAGAAGTTCGCCGCCGAGACCTCCATCGCGATCACTCCGGGCGGTATGGACCCCTGTGACCTGCGGCTGGCCGAGGGCGACGGCGCGGTTCAGAAGCTGGTGGAGACCCGCACCCCGCTCTTCGAATTCGCCATCCGCCAGGTCGTCGCGCGCCACAATCTGGAGACCCCGGCCGGCCGTGCCGCCGCGATGGACGAGGCCGCGCCCATCGTCGCCAACATCAAGAACATCGCCATCCAGCACGAGGCGGCCGTCCAGCTCGCGGGCATCGTCGGCATCCTCGACACCCAGTTCGTGGTGAAGCGGGTCGCCCAGCTCGCCCGCTGGGCCCGCGACCGCGGCGGCCGCGGCCCGGCCCCCTCCCGTACGAACGGCGCGCCGGGCGCCCCTGGGCAGCGGGGGGCCGCCCAGCCCGCCACCGGCTCCGGCCTCGGCCCTGCGGGAGTCTCCGGCCCCGCGCTCAATCTCCGCAGCCCGGCCCACCGCACCGAGCGAGAGCTGCTCAAGCTCGCGCTCCAGTACCCCGAGCTGGTCTCCCCGGCCTTCGACGCCTACGGACCGGACGAATTCACCGCGCCGCCCTACGCCGCCGTCCGGCAGACCATCGCCGAGGCGGGCGGTGCCGACCAGGGCACCCGGGACTCGCCCGGGTATCTCGCCGCCGTCCGCGACGCCGCCGCCAACGACAGCGTCCGCGCCCTGGTCACCGAGCTGGCGGTGGAGGCCATCCACTGCCGGACCGTGGACGAGATCTATGCCGGCACCCAGCTCGTCCAGGTCCGGCTGCGCGCGGTCGAACGCCGCATCGCCGAGGTCCAGGGCACGCTCACCCGCCTCGGCCCCCACGCGGACCCCGAGCACCACACGGCCGTGCAGAACGAGCTCTGGGTGCTCCAGCAGTACGGCCGCTCCCTGAGCAACCACGGCGCGGCCGCCCTCTAGCCCCCCGGCTGACGGATCTCGCCGGGCCGGTGCGTGGTGGTTGGGTAACCACCCGGTCACGCCCCGGACTCAGAAAGTCACCGCACGCCCCTCGTGGCGGCTGTGTGTCGTACCCCACACTGGTGACGGTGCCTGAGTCCTCGGAGCGCGGTCGGTCCACCGGAAGTGGGCCTCTCACACCCCGCGGATCCGCTTATCGCGTACGGGACGGACAGCGGCCCGGCCGCCCCCGTCCCGCTGCCGCACGCCCCCGAATCGGCAGCGATCACCCTGGAGGCCGCCCCGTGCAGACCCAGACCCTGACCGAGACCCCGGCGGATCGCCTGGCTGAGACGGCCGAGACGGCGCAGACGGCTGAGACGGCCGAGATGGGTGAGACGGCCGAGGAGGTCGAGCCGGTGGCTGTCGCCGGTGTTCCGCCGCAGACCATGCCCGCGCACCACCCCGAGGCCGTGCCCGAGCGGATTACGGAGCCGCTGGTCGAGGACGCCGCGGAGGCGCCGGAGCCCGTGCGTGCCACCCGCACCGAGAGCGGTGGCCCCTCCTCGGACCTGTTCCGCCAGTACCTCCGGGAGATCGGACGGATCCCGCTGCTGACGGCCGTCGAGGAGGTGGAGCTGGCCCGCCGGGTCGAGGCCGGTCTCTTCGCCGAGGAGAAGCTGAGCAACACCCCCGACATCAACAACTCCCCGCTCGCCGTCGACCTCGACCGGCTGGTCGTCCTGGGCCGGATGGCCAAGCGCCGGCTGATCGAGGCCAACCTGCGGCTCGTGGTCTCGGTGGCCAAGCGCTATGTCGGCCGGGGGCTGACCATGCTCGATCTCGTCCAGGAGGGAAACCTCGGCCTGATCAGAGCCGTTGAGAAGTTCGACTACGCGCGTGGCTACAAGTTCTCGACGTACGCGACCTGGTGGATCCGACAGGCCATGTCCCGGGCCCTCGCCGACCAGGCCCGCACCATCCGGGTCCCGGTCCATGTGGTCGAGCTGATCAACCGGGTCGTCCGGGTGCAGCGCCGGATGCTCCAGGAGCGCGGCTGCGAACCCACCCCCGAAGAGGTCGCCGCCCAGCTCGATCTGACGCCGGAGCGGGTCAGCGAGGTGCTGCGGCTGGCCCAGGAACCGGTCTCGCTGCACGCGCCGGTGGGGGAGGAGGACGATGTCGCGCTCGGTGACCTCATCGAGGACGGCGACGCCGCCTCCCCCGTCGAATCCGCGGCCTTCCTGCTGCTGCGCGAGCATCTGGAGGCCGTGCTCTCCACGCTCGGCGAGCGGGAACGCAAGGTGGTGCAACTGCGGTACGGGCTGGTGGACGGCAGGCCGCGCACGCTGGAGGAGATCGGCCGGATCTTCGGCGTGACCCGCGAACGCATCCGCCAGATCGAGTCCAAGACGCTCAACAAGCTCCGCGATCACGCCTTCGCCGACCAGCTCCGCGGCTACCTGGACTGACCCCACGACCGCAACAGCCCCGACTTCCCCGACCGTACGCACCGCTCCGACCGTACGGGCCGGGTCGCCCCGACTGGCCCGCCCGCACGACCGGCAACGACCCGCAACGACCGGCATCGACCGGCAACGACCGGAACCCGAAGGTCCCCGCGCCCCGGCGCGTCAGTCCACCTCCGCGACCGCCTGCGCGAACTGCGCCGCGTACAGCCGGGCGTACGGTCCCCCCGACGCCAACAGCTCGTCATGCGTGCCCTGTTCGACGATCGCGCCGCTCTCCATCACCAGGATCACGTCAGCGTCGCGGATCGTGGAGAGCCGGTGCGCGATGACGAAGCTCGTGCGGCCGTGCGCGAGCCGGGCCATCGCCTTCTGGATGAGGACCTCGGTACGGGTGTCCACCGAACTCGTCGCCTCGTCCAGCACCAGGATCACCGGGTCGGACAGGAACGCCCGCGCGATGGTGATCAACTGCTTCTCGCCCGCGCTGACCCCGGAGCCCTCGTCGTCGATGACGGTGTCATAGCCCTCGGGGAGCGTCCGGATGAACCGGTCCGCGTGCGCGGCCCGCGCCGCCTCCTCGATCTCCTCGTGCGACACCTTCCGCGTGGTCCCGTACGCGATGTTCTCCGCGATCGTGCCCCCGAACAGCCAGGTGTCCTGGAGCACCATGCCGATCCCGGACCGGAGCTCGTCCCGCGACATATCGGCCACATCGATCCCGTCGAGACGGATCCGCCCGCCGGTGACCTCGTAGAACCGCATCAGCAGATTGACGAGCGTGGTCTTGCCGGCCCCCGTCGGACCGACGATCGCGACCGTCTGACCGGGCTCGACGCTCAGCGAAAGATCCTCGATCAACGGCTTGTCCGGCTCGTACCGGAAGGAGACCTTCTCCAGCGAGACCCGCCCGGCCGGGCGGGCCGGCCGCGCCACGGACTCCCGGTCGGGCTCCTGCTCCGCCGCGTCCAGCAGTTCGAAGACCCGCTCGGCGGACGCCACTCCGGACTGCACCAGATTCGCCATCGACGCGACCTGCGTCAGCGGCATGGAGAACTGCCGGGAGTACTGGATGAACGCCTGCACATCGCCGATCGACAGCGTCCCGGAGGCCACCCGCAGTCCGCCGACGACCGCGACCAGCACGTAGTTGAGGTTGGAGACGAAGAACATCAGCGGCTGCATCACCCCGCTGTTGAACTGCGCCTTGAACCCGGCCTCGTACAGCGCCTCGTTCTGTTCGGCGAACTCGCGGGCCGACTCCTCCTGCCGGCCGAAGACCTTCACCAGCGCATGACCGGTGTACATCTCCTCCACATGGGCGTTGAGCTTCCCGGTCGACTTCCACTGTTCGACGAAATGGGGCTGCGAGCGCTTGCCCACCTTCGTCGCGACGAAGACCGACAGCGGCACCGTCACCAGCGCGACCAGCGCCAGCAGCGGTGAGATCCAGAACATCATCGCCAGCACACCGAGGATGGTCAGCAGCGAGTTGATGAGCTGGCCCATCGTCTGCTGGAGGGTCTGCGAGAGGTTGTCGATGTCGTTCGTCACCCGGCTCAGCACCTCGCCGCGCCGGGCCCGGTCGAAGTACGAGAGGGGCAGCCGGGCCATCTTCGCCTGGATGTCCTCGCGCATCCGGTACATCGTCCGGTTGATCACCGTGGTCGCCAGTCGGCTCGCCACCAGGGCCAGCAGCCCGGACACCAGGTACAGCACCAGCGCCACCAGCAGCACCCGGCCGACGGCGGGGAAGTCGATGCCGTCGCCGGGGGTGAAATCGACGCCGGAGAGCATATCGGCGAGCCCGTCGTCGCCGTCGGCCCGCAGACCGTCGATGGCCCGTTCCTTGGTCGTCCCGTCCGGCATCTCCCGGCCGACGACACCCGCGAAGACGAGGTCGGTCGCCCGCCCCAGCACCAGGGGTCCGACCGCCGCGAACGCCACGCTCAGCAGGGCGGCGGCGAGCATCGCCCACAGCAGCGCCCGATCCGGCCCCAGCCGCCGCAGCAGCCGTCCGACCGAACCCTTGAAGTCCATGGACCGTTCGACCGGTCCCATCATCACGCGTCCGCCCGGCCCGCCCACTCGGGGCCCGCTGCTCTGCCCGCTCACGCCGCCTCGGCCTCCGTCAGCTGCGAGAGCACGATCTCTCGGTAGGTCTCATTGCCGCGCATCAGCTCGTGGTGGCTGCCCGTGCCCACCACGCGCCCCTCGTCCAGGACCACGATCCGGTCCGCGTCGCGGATCGTGGACACCCGCTGGGCCACGATCACCACCGTGGCCTCGGCGGTCTCGCGCCGCAGCGCCTCCCGCAGTGCGGCGTCCGTCGCGTAGTCCAGCGCCGAGAACGAATCGTCGAAGAGATAGATCTCCGGCCGCTGCACCAGTGTCCTGGCGATGGCCAGCCGCTGCCGCTGGCCGCCGGAGACATTGCCGCCGCCCTGGGCGATCGGCGCGTCGAGCCCGCCGTCGAGCGCGCGGACGAACTCGGCCGCCTGCGCCACCTCCAGCGCCCGCCACAGCTCGTCGTCGCTCGCGTCGGTCTGCCCGTACCGCAGATTGGTGGCGACCGTGCCGGAGAAGAGGTACGGCTTCTGGGGGACCAGCCCCACCGTCCGGGCCATCAGCGCCGGGTCGAGGTCGCGGACGTCGACGCCGTCGACGAGCACCGAACCGCCGGTGGTGTCGAAGAGTCGGGGCACCAGACCGAGCAGGGTGGACTTCCCGCTGCCCGTCGAACCGATGATCGCCGTCGTCTCGCCGGGGCGGGCCACCAGGGCGACCTCGCGCAGCACCGACTCCTCGGCGCCCGGGTAGCAGAACTCCGCGTCCCGTATCTCCAGGTGCCCGTGGCGGGCCAGGGTCCGTACGGGGTCGGCGGGCGGCACCACGCTCGAATCGGTCCCCAGGACCTCCTCGATCCGCTCGGCGCAGACCTCGGCGCGCGGCACCATCATGAACATGAAGGTGGCCATCATGACGGACATCACGATCTGCATCAGATAGGCGAGGAACGCGGTGAGCGCGCCGATCTGGATGGCGCCGGTCTCGATGCGGTGGGCGCCGAACCAGACGACGGCGACGGACGAGACGTTCACCACGGTCAGTACGGTGGGGAACATCAGCGCCATCAGCCGGCCGGTGGCCAGGGAGACGTCGGTCAGCCCGGTGTTCGATTCGCGGAATCGATCCTTCTCGTAACCGTCGCGGACGAAGGCCCGGATCACCCGCATACCGGTGATCTGCTCCCGCAGCACCCGGTTCACCGTGTCGAGCCGCTCCTGCATGGTCCGGAAGAGCGGTCGCATCCGGAGGACGATCAACGTCACCGCGATCCCGAGGACGGGCACGACGGCCAGCAGCACGGCGGAGAGGACCACGTCCTGGCCGAGCGCCATGATGATGCCGCCGATACACATGATCGGCGCGGAGACCATCAGAGTGAACGCCATCAGGACCAGCATCTGCACCTGCTGGACGTCGTTGGTCGTACGGGTGATGAGCGACGGGGCCCCGAAGTGCCCGACCTCCCGCGCCGAGAAGCTCTGCACCCGGTCGAAGACGCTCCCGCGGATGTCCCGGCCGAGGGCGGCGGCGGTCCGGGCGCCGTAGTAGACGGCGCCGACATTGCAGACCACCTGCACCACGCTGATGCCGATCATGACCCCGCCGAGCTGGAGGATGTAGCCGCTGTCCCCCTTGACCACGCCGTTGTCGATGATGTCGGCGTTGAGCGTGGGCAGGTAGAGATTGGCGCTGGTCTGCAGCAGTTGCAGGACCACCAGCAGGGCGATCGGTTTCCTATACGGACGCAGATAGGTCCGCAGCAGTCGTATCAGCACGCTGTCTCTCGGGTTCGGGGGGCTCGGCGCGATCGGCGTGACCGGCGGGAGGGATCTGGCGGGCGGGGGCAGATCCATCTTGCGTCACCGAGCCCCTCGAACCCAGGCGATTAATTCAAACCCGTGTCAAGAGTTGTCGCGTCTCCGGCAGCGCCGGAGGGTGGCCTCCCCGGGCGCCCCGGCCTCGGCGCACCGGACCCCAGCACCAGGGCCCCGTGGCCGCCCCGACCTACCAGGTCTCAGTATCCCTGCGTGAAGGCCCCGGGGTGGAGCTGCTCGCGCGTGGCCCCGTACTGCTGCCGCACGGCCTGACCCACGGCCAGTTCGTCCCCGGGCTCCAGCAACTGCACGGCCGCGTCCTGCCAGCGGGGCGGCGCCGCGGGGGAGAGCGTCCCCTGCGAGACCCCGAGCGCCCACGCGGCCTGCCGGGCCGCGCCCAGCGCCGCGTAGTCCGCCGGCTGCGGTACGACGACCTGCGCCCCGAAGATCCCGGGCGCGATGGCCTGGACGGCGGAGAGGCCGGCGCTCGCGCCCAGCAGGAAGACCCGCCGGACCTCCACACCCCGCCCGCGCAGTACGTCCATCGCGTCGGCGAGCGAGCAGAGCATCCCCTCGAAGGCGGCCCGCGCCAGATGCTCGGGCTTCATCGACTCCCGGCGCAGCCCGGTCAGGGTGCCCGCGGAGTGCGGCAGCCGCGGTGTCCGCTCGCCCTCCAGATAGGGCAGCAGGACCAGCCCGGACGAGCCGGGGGTGGACTTCATCGCCAGCTCGGAGAGGGATTCGAGGTCGTCGAGCCCGAGCATGTCGACGGCGCCGCGCAGGGCGCGTACGGCGTTGAGGGTGTGCACCACCGGGAGGTGCATCCCGGTGGCGTCGGCGTAGGAAGTGATCATTCCGCTGGGATCGGCCAGCGCCTCGTGGTGGACGGCCATCACGGAACCGGAGGCCCCGAGCGAGACCACCGCGTCGCCGACCCCGACTCCCAGGCCGAAGGCGGCGGCCATGGTCTCGCCGGTCCCCGCCGAGATCAACAGCCCTTCGGGCGTCGTGCCGGCCGCGTCGGCGGGGCCGAGCACCTCGGGGAGCGCGCACTGGTGGCCGAGGGCCAGCTCGACCAGGTCGGGACGGTAGGAGCCGGTGCCGGCCGACCAGTAACCGGTGCCGGACGCGCCACCACGGTCCGTGGTTCGCCGGGCGGGCCGCCCCAGCAACTGCCAGACCAGCCAGTCGTGCGGCTGGAGCACCATCGCGACCCGCTGCGCGGCGGCGGGTTCGGCGCGGGCCATCCAGCGGAGCTTGGCCACCGGGTGGGCGGCCCGCGGGACGGACCCGACGGCCTCGGCCCACGCCTGCCGCCCACCGAGCGCGTCGATCAGATCCGCGGCGGCGACCTGCGCGCGCTTGTCGTTGCCGAGTAGCGCGGGCCGCACCAGAGAGCCCTGCTGATCCAGCGGCACCATCCCGTGCTGCTGCGCCGAGACCCCGATGGCCTGTACGCCTTCGAGCAGCCCGCCGGCCGCGGCCTCGCCGAGCGAGAGCAGCCACGCCTGCGGGTCGATCTCGGTGGCCTTCGGGTCGACGGGGTGTGCGGCATACCCCTGCCGCAGTACGGCACCCGTGTCCGCGTCACAGACAACGATCTGTGTGAACGCAGACGAACTGTCCAATCCGGCGACTATCCCCATGGGGGGGATTCTGCCCCACCGGCCGATGGGCTGGTGTCATGTGTTGCTGGTTCCCCAATCGTCCGCGCCGTTCGAACCGCGCTCGCGCAGCGAGCGGACACGATCGGCGACGGAATCGGGCAGCCGGTCACCGACCTTGTCGCTGACGGCGTGGAGGGCCTTGCCCGCGACCTGACGGCCGTTCTGCGCGGCCGACTCGGCGGCGTTGCGCACGGCGGGGTTCTGGGCGAACTGCCGCGCGCTCTTCCTGAGCTGCTCGTACCGCTCGCGTCCTGCCCGTGTACCGATCACATAGCCGAGGGTCAGTCCGAGGACGAACGTGAGCTTGTACCGCATGGCGCTGCCACCCTTTCGCTGACATACATCGACGCTTGCCCGCCTACCCGGCAGCGCCCGTGATCATCCGGGACCCTATCGATTGGCGGAGCACCCCCCTGCTTGCGCTAATGTATGTGTCGCAGCGAACGCACGCCCTCCGGGGGACTCCGGTCAGGTGCGTTCGACGCGAACGCCACAATCCCCTGTAGCTCAATTGGCAGAGCAGCCGGCTGTTAACCGGCAGGTTACTGGTTCGAGTCCAGTCGGGGGAGCGCGATCCCCTGTAGCTCAATTGGCAGAGCATTCGGCTGTTAACCGGAGGGTTGCTGGTTCGAGTCCAGCCGGGGGAGCAGAAGCGGAAAAGGACCCCTCGTGGGTCCTTTTTCGTATGTTCTGGCTTGCGTCGGGAACCGCGCAGCGGGCAGCGCGGTCCTCATGGTTGAGCGTTGCCGACCATCCGAAGCAGGAGATCGTATGAGCGGCTATGCTGCGGCAGACGGCGCGCACATTTGTGCGCGACGCGCCGTTAGGGGCGGTAGCTCAGCCGGTTAGAGCAGCGGACTCATAATCCGTCGGCCGTGGGTTCGAGTCCCACCCGCCCCACCCCACGCTACGCGTGCAGACTCGGTGTGACCTGCAAAAACGTCACAGCAGCGGCCGTCACGGCATCCGTGGCGGCCGCTCTTCCGTCCCCGTGCCAAGTCGCCGGGGCCTTCTGTCCCCGCATCGAACCCCCGGGTCTCTGCCCCTCGTGTCGGACTTCTGGGGCTTCATCCCCGCGCCGAGCTTCCGGGTGGGTGCGTCGAGATCGCGCTCCTCGGACTCCACTCCGCCGATGCCCTCTCCTCCTCTCCTGTCATGGAGACCCCTCTCCCTTGCCGTGGTGGCGCTCGCGCATCGGCGGCAGATGCGAGGTGAAAGGTTATGCAGGCTTGTAAAAGCAGTTCGGTGCTGCCTAACGTGGCGCATATGCAGTCCTATACCATCGGTCAGGCCGCGCGGCTCCTCGGCGTCAGCCCCGACACCGCGCGCCGCTGGGCGGACGCCGGTCGGGTGGCGACCCATCGCGACGAGAGCGGACGCCGCCTCATCGCCGGCGGGGACCTCGCCGCCTTCTCCATCGAGGTCGGCCAGAGCGGCGGCGGCGAGGAGGACGCCTCGTACACCTCCGTCCGCAACTCCTTCCCCGGCATCGTCACCGCCGTCAAGCTCGGCGATGTCGCCGCGCAGGTCGAGATCCAGGCCGGGCCGCACCGGCTCGTCTCGCTGCTGACCCGGGAGGCCGTCGAAGAGCTGGGCCTTGAGGTCGGGATGCGGGCCACCGCCCGGGTGAAGGCCACCAGTGTCCACATCGACCGAACCTGACCCGACCCCCGGCAAGGAGTACGCCTCGATGAACCCGGTCCGCGCCCGGCTCCGTAACGGCATCCGTCCCGCTCCCCGCACCCGTCGCAGCGCCGCGCTCGCGATGGCCGCCGCCACCCTGCTCGTACCCCTCGCCGCCTGCGGAGACGGGGAGCAGGACGGAAGGGACGGGCAGGGGGAGGACCGGAAGGCGGGGGCGCCGTCGGCCGAACTCACCGTGCTCGCCGCCTCCTCGCTCACCGACGTCTTCAAGACCGCGGGCGCCGCCTACGAGGACGCCCACCCGGGGACCAAGGTCACGTTCTCCTTCGCCGGGTCCCAGGAGTTGGCCGCCCAGGTCCGGCAGGGTGCGCCCGCCGACGCCCTGGTCACCGCCGACACCAAGACCATGGACAGCCTGAAGGGCGAGACCGGCACCCCGACCGTCATCGCCAAGAACCGGCTGGTGATCGCCGCCGCCGAGGGCAACCCGAAGAAGATCGACGGCCTGGAGGACCTCACCGACCCGAAGCTGAAGGTGGTCCTCGCCGCGCCCCAGGTGCCCGTCGGCCGCTACAGCGAGAAGATCCTCGCCGCCCGGAAGCTGACGGTGCGGGCGGTCTCCCAGGAACCCAACGTCCGTGCCGTGCTCAGCAAGGTCGAGCTGGGCGAGGCCGACGCCGGACTCGTCTACAAGACCGACGCGGCGGGAGCCGACGACAAGGTCGACGCCATCGAGATCCCGGACGGCCAGAACGCCATCGCCGAGTATCCCGCCGCGACCCTGAAGGGCTCCCGGCAGGCCGAGGCCGCCGCCGCGTTCGTGGCCTGGCTGAGCACCCCCGAGGCGCGGAAGATCCTCCAGGGCGCCGGCTTCCAGCAGCCGTAGCCCCGAAGCGCACCGATGAGACGACCCCGCCCCGGCCCCCCGGGCACCCGTGCGCCCCTCGCGCTCCTGGTCCCCGCCCTGCTCGCCGTCGCGTTCCTGCTGCTGCCGCTGCTCGGCATCCTGGTCCGCACCGAGTGGGGCGACCTCGGGGCGCATCTGACCAGCCCCGAGGTGGTCGAGGCGCTACGGCTGTCGCTCGTCGTCTCGTCCTGGGCCCTCGGGCTCTCCCTCGTGCTCGGGGTGCCGCTGGCCTGGCTGCTGGCGCGCGTCCCGTTCCGGGGGAAGGCGCTGGTGCGCGCCCTCGTCATGCTGCCGATGGTGCTGCCACCCACCGTCGGCGGTGTCGCCCTGCTCCTCGCCTTCGGGCGCCGAGGACTCCTCGGGCCCTGGCTGGAGCGGACCTTCGGGATCACCCTGCCGTTCCACACCTCGGGCGCCGTCGTCGCCGCAACCTTCGTGGCGATGCCGTTCCTCGTCATCAGTCTCGAAGGGGCGCTCCGGGGGCTGCGTCCGTCGTACGAGGAGACCGCAGCCTCGCTCGGCGCATCGCCGGTACGGGTGTTCCGCACCGTCACCCTGCCGATGGTGGCCCCCGGGCTGATCGCCGGGGCCGCGCTCACCTGGGCGCGGGCGCTCGGCGAGTTCGGCGCGACGATCACCTTCGCCGGGAATCTGCCGGGTGCCACACAGACTCTGCCGCTCCAGGTGTACCTGCTCCTCCAGGACCGGCCGGAGGCCGCGACCTCGCTCTCCCTGCTGCTGCTGGCCGTGGCGATGGCGGTCCTCATCGCACTGCGGGGGCGGTGGACGGGGGGCGGTGGCGCTGAGGCCGGTGGCGGTGGTGCTGATGGCGTCGGCGGTGACCGTGGTGCTGGTGGTACGAGGGCGTCGAGCCGCGCGGTGAGGGGTGCGGCCATGGCGGACCCGGGCGTGGACCCGGACTCGGGCGTGGACCCGGACCCGGGCCCGGCCCTGGACTCGGGCCCGGGGCTGACCCGGGCCTCCGGCGTGGCTCCCGTACCGCCCCTGACCGCGCGGCTCGACGCCCGTGTCACCGGCTTCACCGAGCTCACCCTCGCCGCCGCCCCCGGCACCACCATCGCCGTCGTCGGCCCCAACGGCGCCGGAAAGACCACGCTGCTGCGCGCCCTCCTCGGGCTGACCCCCCGCGCCCACGCCGAACTCCGCCTCGCCGAGACCGATGTGACCGCGCTGCCCCCGCACCGCAGAGGCGTCGCCTGGGTCCCGCAGGACGGTGCTCTCTTCCCGCACCTCAGCGCCCTGGGCAATACGGCGTACGGGCTCCGCGCCCATGGCGTGTCACGGGCCGAGGCCCGCCGGGAGGCTCAGGCGTGGCTCGACCGGCTCGGTGTCGGCGCCCTCGCTCACCGCAGGCCCGCCCAGCTCTCCGGCGGTCAGGCCCAGCGGGTGGCCCTGGCCCGCGCTCTCGCCGCACGGCCCCGGCTGCTGCTGCTCGACGAACCGCTCGCGGCCCTCGACCAGACCACCCGCGCCCGGGTGCGCCACACCCTGCGGACCCATCTCGACGGCTACGGCGGGGTCTGTCTGATCGTCACCCACGATCCGGTGGAGGCGGTCTCGCTCGCCGACCGGGTGCTAGTCCTGGCGGCGGGTCGGGCCGTGCAGGACGCGCCGCCCGCCGAGGTCACGCGCCATCCGCGTTCCCCGTGGGTCGCCCGGATGCTCGGCCGCAACGCCTGGCCCGGTACCGCCGCGCCGGGCGGTCCCGATCGGCCGGGTGGTCTTGATCTGGCGGGCGGCGGGTCACTCGTCGTCGCTGACCCGCTGCCGGCGGGCACCGAGGCGCTCGCGATCATCGCCCCCGAGGCCGTCTCGGTGCACCGGGAACGGCCGGGCGGCAGCCCGCGGAACGTCTGGCCCGGGACGGTACGGGAGATCACCGCGAGCGGCAGCCGGCTGCGGGTGCTGATCACCTCGCCACGGGTGCCCGATCTGGTCGCGGAGATCACCCCGCAGGCGGCCGTCGAACTGGGGCTGGCGGACGGCGTCGCGGTCTGGACGAGTGTGAAGGCGACGGAGGTCGTGGTCGTCCCGCTCTGACCGAGGGCGGCGGCCGGGACGGGCCGGGCGGCCGGGACGGGCGACCCTGCTGCTGGAGGGGCTACGGGACGCCGGGCACACCACAGGCGCCAGCGCACACCGGGGGCGCGGGGGCCCGGGGTCAGGAGAAGGCGGGCACCTCGCCCACCCGCGTCTGAAGGTCGATGACCGAGAACATCGCGCCCTGCTGGTCCCGGACCGTCGCGAACCGCCCGAAGGGGCTGTCCATCGGCCCGTACACCGATTCACCGCCGAGCCGTTCGACGGTGGCGACCGCGGTGTCCACATCGGCGACGGTGAAGTGGACATTGATGAACGGAGGCGTTCCCGGGGGGAATTCGTCCGTCATCCGCAGCCGGCCGATCACCGGGTCCCCGCCGACGTCCCAGAGGTGGAAGTCGACGCCCTCGGCCTCGATCCGCTGCACCTTGAACGGGAAGACGCTCGGGAAGAACGCGTCCGTCTCCGCCACCTCGCGGGTGCAGAGATCCGCCCACGCGTATGCGCCGGGCTCACCGGTCACCTCGAAGCCGGGGTGGGTGCCCGCCTGCCAGACGCTGAAGGAGACCCCGCCGGGGTCCTCTGCCGTGACCATGGTGCCGACGTCGGCGACGTCCATGGGCTCCATCGCCAGGGTGCCGCCGTTGTCCACTATCTTCGCGGCGGTCACTCGGGCGTCCGGGCTGGCGAAGTAGAGGTTCCAGGCGGCGGCCCCGTCCATGCCGGGTATGCGGGGGAGCACGCCGGCGACCGTCTTCCCGTCCACATACGCCTGGGTGTAGTGGCCGAAGTCCGCCGCGCTGTCGCCGAAGGTCCAGCCCAGCAGCTCACCGTAGAAGCGCTTGGCGGCCTCCAGGTCGGGAAAAATCGCGTCCGCCCAGCAGGGCGTGCCTTCCGGTTGTACGGGCATGGCGGTACCGCCTCTGTCGCCGACGACTCGTTCCCTCTTCACGCTAGGCGCCCAGGGGCCGCCGCGCGCGCCGAATCAGGGAATCGAACAAAATTCGCACAGAAGCGGTCAGCTTGTGAGTGACCGCTTAAGGATCTTGCCCATGTCGTTACGGGGCAGGGCGTCCAGGAACCGGACGGCTCGGGGCCGCTTGTGCGGGGCGAGCTGCGCCGCCACATGGTCGGCCAGCTCCGCCTCCGACGGCGGGTCCCCGGCGTCCACCGGGACGATCCACGCCACCACCCGCTCGCCCAGATCGGGGTCCGGCTCGCCCGTCACCGCAGCCTCGCGCACCCCCGGATGGTCGAGGAGCGCATTCTCGATCTCGCCCGCGCCGATCTTGTACCCACCGCTCTTGATCAGATCGGTGGCCTTGCGGCCGACGATCCGGACCGAGCCGTCGCCGTCGCGCACCGCCATGTCCCCCGTGCGGAACCAGTCGCCGTCGAAGGCGGCGGCCGTGGCGTCCGGGCGGTTCAGATACTCCGTGAACAGATGGTCGCCGCGCACCTGGATCTCGCCGATGCTCTCCCCGTCGTACGCGGTGATCGCGGAGCCGTCCTCATCGATCAGCCGCAGTTCCACACCGCGCAGCGGCACCCCGACCGACCCGGGCCGGGGCTCCGCGTCCACCCGTACGCTCGTGTTCATCAGCGTCTCGGTCATGCCGTAGCGCTCGATCACGCGGCGGCCGGTCGCCGCCTCGATCCGCTCGTGGTCGTGGACGGGCAGCGCCGCCGACCCCGACACCAGCAGCCGCGCGCCCGCCAGCGCCTTCGTCAGCTCCGGGTCGGTGGCGAGCGCCTCGGCCAGCCGGTGGTACATCGTCGGCACCCCGAAGAGCATCGTGCCGCCGCCCGCCAGCTCCCGGGCCACGCCCTCCACCGAGAACTTTCCCAGGTGCCGCACCTCGCCGCCCCGGCGCAGCGGCCCCAGGATGCCGAGGATCAGCCCGTGTACGTGGAACAGGGGCAGAGCGTGCACCAGGACGTCGGACGCGGTCCACTCCCAGGCGTCCTCCAGCGCGTCCAGGGTGGTGGCGACGGCCAGCCGGGGGAGCACGGCGCCCTTCGGCGGGCCCGTGGTGCCCGAGGTGTAGACGACGAGGGCGGGGGCGAGGGGGCCGGGGTCGTCGGGGAGCGGGCCGGCGGCACCCGTCACCGGGATGTCGACGCGCTCCAGCGCGGCCAACGCGTCGGGCAGTTCGTCCCCGGGGCCCGCCAGTACCGCCACCGGGGCGCTGTCGGCGACGATGTGCGCCAGTTCGCGTTCGCCCGTACGCGGGTTGAGCGGGACGACGGGAACCCCGGCGAGCAGCGCGGCCACCACGCCCACCGCGGTCTCCAGGGTGGGCGTGGCCCAGAGCGCGACACGCGATGCGCCACCGATCCGTACCGCCAGCGAGCCCGCCGCACCGGCCAGCTCTCCATAGGTCAGCGCGCGTTCGCCGAAGCGCAGCGCGGCCCGGTCCGATTCGGCGCGCAGGGCGGGGAAGAGGTCACTCACTCGTCGTCCTCCATCTGGTGGCGGGGGCTGCGGGCGCCATTCTCCCCGAGTCCCCGCGCGCCGGTGGCTCCGCGCGCGAGGACTAGGGCGTTTCCCCCGCCGTGGGGGTGTCTCCGCTGGTCCCGCCCGGACAGGAACGGGTGCACCGCCGCACCGTCCGGCCGCCCTTACCGTGCGCTGAGCCTGCCCCGTTTGAGCTGGAGCACCTCGTCCGACGCGTCCGCCACCTCGCGGGAGTGCGTGACCACCACCACGCACTTGCCCTCGTCGTGCGCCAGCTTCTGGAACACGGCGATGATCCCGTCCGCCGTCTCGTGGTCGAGGCTGCCGGTGGGTTCGTCCGCGAAGAGGATGTCGACCTCACAGGCCAGTGCGCGGGCGATGGCGACGCGTTGCTGCTGACCGCCGGAGAGTTGCAGGGTCCGGCGGTCATGGTCGACGGAGTCCACCCCGAGCAGGTCGAGCAGCTCCACCGCGCGCTGACTCTTGTTGCCCCGCCGGACCCCGGTGATCTCCATGGCGGACGTGATGTTCTGGACCGCCGTCATATACGTCAGCAGGTTCAACGACTGGAAGACGGTGGCCACATGACGGTTGCGGTAGCGGCCGAGCCCCAGTTCCGCGACGTCCTGGCCGCGGAAGCGGACACTGCCTGCGGTCGGTGAGTCCAGGCCGCTGGCCAGCGAGAGCAGAGTGGTCTTACCGCTGCCGGAGGGGCCGATCACGGCATACATCCGGCCCGGTTCGAAGGTGTAGTCGATGCCCTTGAGCACGGTGCGTTCGCGGTTGCCGCTCTGGTAGGAGCGGGTCAGCCCGGTGAGTTCGAGCACCGGATCCGGTGTGGGGGAAGTCATCGCTTCAGTGGCCCTTCGTCAGGATGTCGCGCGGGTTGAGGCGCAGGACCCGCGCGCCGGGGATGAGTGTGGCCAGGGCGGCGATACCGAGGCCGGTGGCACCGACCTTGGCGATGTCGGCGGTGCCGATCCGTACGTCGAGGGAGTCGATGGGTTTGACCTCCGGAACGTCTTCCGTGAGGGCGACAGCACCTTCGGCGGCGGCGACGGCGCTGGGGTCGCCTCCGCCGGTCGCGTTCGCCGCGGAGTCCTTGGCCGATGACACCTCGCTGGACAGCAACCGGCCGCCGATGGCCTCGGACAGGAACTGGCTGCACGCCGAGGCGAGGCCCACCGCGAGCACCGCGCAGGCGGCGACCTCCACCAGGTGCTGGCCGAGCAGTTTGGGCTTCTTCTCGCCGAGCGAGAGCAGGACGCCCAGCTCCGTCCGGCGTTCGCGCAGCGACGAGGCGACGATGAGGGCGAGAATCACGGTCCCGGCGATGGCGACGATCCACACGGTGATGGTCGCGAAGTCCGCGGTCTTGCTGATGGGCCCCACGACCTGCTTGTACTGCTTGTCGTTGACCGTTATCGGGAAGATGTCGAGGTTGGCGCCGACGGCTTTCGCGTGCTTCTTCAGCGGGGCCATGTCTGCCGGGTCGGACAGGGTGAAGGTGGCCTGCCGGACCACGCCCCCGTCGGCGTTCGGCTTCTTGCCGAGGAGCAGGGTGGCGCCGTCCGGGGTGACGTACAGCAGATTCACCGGGTCCGACATGGCCGGTACGTACTGGCCGGTGTCCGCGGTGCCGCTGGAGTAGACACCGACGACCGTGAACGTGAAGGCGTCTTCGTTCCTCTTCTTGCCGATCTCCGGCAGTTCACCAACCTTCAGCTTGATCCGGTCGCCGACCTTCCAACGGTTCTGCTGGGCCAGCCGCTGTTCGACCACGACCTCGTCGCTCTTGCTCCGCGGGCCGATTCCACGCCCGGCGACGATTTTCGCGTCGCCGTTGCGGAATGAGGAAACCGACTGCTGATCGCGCACCCCGTCCGCCTTGAAGAGGTCAAGGCCGTCGGGGGCGGTGCCGGCCGGCCGTGGCACCGCGCGGTACAGCTTCGAGCTGCTGGTGGGCGCGGCGCCCGAGTCGTTCGTGTAGTTGCACCGCGTGACCACGGACGACTTGCAGATCTTGTCCACCAGGCCGCGGCGCAGGTCACCGCCCGGGCCGATCGTGCCGGGTATGGATCCGTTGGACTCGCTGCCCTGCCCCGAGTCGATCAGGGCGTTGACGTCCAACTGCATGGTGGCGACGGCGCCGACGCTTCTCTTGGCGTCGTCGGACGCCCGGGCGGCGGCGGACCGGATGAGGAATCCGGAGAGCACCAGGGTGCAGATGACGAAGAAGAGACCGACCAGCATCAAGGATTTTCCGAAGTGGCAGGTCAGCCGCCACCAGGCCCGTTTGAAGAGATTCATCGCGTACGCCAACTCCTATGCCCGGCACATTTCGTGAAACCGCATGTGACGGTAGTCAGGCGCCGTTTTGAGCCGTGTTTGCCCACTGCGCCGGCCGGGCGGAAGCTCATACACGGTTCACATCCCACATCTGATAACTCTGGGCAGTCGGGATATCGAAATGCGCCCGGAATTCACAGGAAAGGGGCGGCGGATCGTGCGGGTACTGGTGGTGGAGGACGAGCGGTACATGGCCCGGGTCCTGGAGATCGGGCTGCGCCGGGAGGCCATCGCCACCGACGTCGTGCACGACGGGGCGGCCGCTCTGGACAAGTTGGCGATCTATGACTACGACGCCGTCGTCCTCGACCGTGATCTGCCCGGTATCCACGGCGACGAGGTGTGCCGGCGCATCGTCGCCATGCGTCTTGAGTGCCGCGTCCTCATGCTGACGGCCGCCGGGCGCCTGGGCGACAAGGTGGCGGGGCTCGGCCTCGGCGCCGATGACTATCTGGCGAAACCCTTCGGCTTCCCCGAACTCATCGCCCGGCTGAGGGCGTTGTACCAGCGCAGCCCCATGGCCCACGCGCCCGTCCTCACCTTCGCCGACCTGGCCTTCGACACGCATCGCCGCCGTGTGCTGCGCGCGGGCCGCGAGGTGCGCCTGACGCCGAAGGAACTGGCCGTTCTTGAGCTGCTGATGCGTGCCGACGGCGGCGTACTGAGCGCCGAGTACCTCCTGGACAAGGCGTGGGACGCGCACGCGGATCCGCTCACCAATGCGGTACGGCTCGTGGTGCACACCCTGCGTCGCAAGCTCGGTGAGCCCCGGCTCGTGCAGACGGCGATCAGCGCGGGCTACTACCTGGGGACCGAGTGAGGCGAACCGGCCGGCCCGGCCCGCGGCGGCCCTTCCGGCCGGGCGGCTCCAGTCGGTTCGGGCGGTCCAAGTGGTCGATCCGGTCCAAGTGGTCGAGCTGGTCCGGGCGGTCGAGCTGGTCCGGGCGGTCCAGGCGGAGCCGGAGCATTCATGTCCGGCTCTTCCTCGGCTTCGCGGGCGCGCTCGTCGCCTCGGCCGTGCTGATGGTCGCCGTCATCTACGCCGGGATGCGGTTCGTGCCGACGTACGACTTCCAGGACACCGTCCTCATCACCGACTCCGGGGAATCGCACCAGGTGCCCGGGGTGCCGTTCCCGGAGACCAGTGTGCCGCCGGGGGTCGGTCCGGGCCCCGTGGTGGACGGGTCGATCAGCAGCAAGGAGGACGTCTGGAACACCTTGCTGTGGCTGTCCGTCGGCGGTCTGCTCCTGGTGATGGTGATCGGCCTGGCCGTCGGCTGGCGGTTCTCGAAACGCCTGCTCGCGCCCCTCGGCACCGTCAGCCAGGCCGCTGCGAAGGCCGCCGACGGCCAGCTCCAGTACCGCATCAACGCCGAGGGCCCCGCCGACGAACTCAAACAGCTCGCCGACACCTTCGACACCATGCTGGCCCGTCTGGAGGAGTCCTTCGCCGCCCACCAGCGTTTCGCGGCCAATGCCTCGCACGAACTGCTCACCCCACTGGCCACCACCCGCGCCGTCCTGCAACTCGCCGCCGCCGATCCCAGCGCTGAGGAGTTCGCCGAGCTGGCCCCGATGCTCATCGAGACGAACGAACGCAACATCACCATCGTCAAGGCCCTCCTCGACCTGGCGGCGGCCGACCACGCCCCCTTCGACCCCGAACCCGTCGACCTCACGGCCCTCGCCACGGCCGCCGCCGCCGAACGCACCGCGCGGGCGGCGACGGCGGAGCTGCGTCTCGACGTCGACATCGAGCCGGACTGCACCGTCCCCGGGAGTACCACCCTGCTCCGCCAGCTCCTGCTGAACCTCCTCGACAACGCCCTGGCCTACAACGAGCCGGGCGGCTCGGTACACCTCGCGGTCCTGCGCGGGAGCGAGATCGTCATCGAGGTGGAGAACACCGGTCGGCCTATCGGGGAAATCGTCGCCCAGCGCCTGTTCGAGCCCTTCTACCGGCAGCGGTCCCGCGTCACCAGCGACCGTTCCGGCCACGGTCTGGGCCTCGCCATCGTCCGCTCCATCGTCCACGCCCACCAGGGCACCGTCACCGCGCACGCCAACCCCAACGGCGGCCTGACCGTACGCGCCAAGCTGCCGCTGGACCCGAGGTGACGCAGTGTGCCGCGGCCGACAGGCGGCCCCCAGGCGGGGGGCCGTCAGCGCGGTTCCTGCCAGCTCACCGTCGTCCCCCGACCGCCGTCCTCCTCGCGCCGGCCGTCGTCCCTGACCAGCAGCCGCACCCCGGCCCGGCCGTCCGGCAGCGGGGCGGAGGCGTCCACGTCCACCTCGACCGAGGTGACCCCGGCCCGCCGCTGGACCGCCGCCAGGGCATCCCGCAGCGCGGTGAGCAGCCGCTGATCCGCGGGGTCCCGTACGAGGGCGTCGACCGCGCCCCGGAACCGTACCGACGGTTGGAAACCGAGCAGTGCGGCCGTCTTGGCCGTCTCCCGCAGCACCCGGCCGCGGAAGCTCGTCGGGGCGGCGGCGGGCGGCTGTTGCAGGGCGAAGATCGCGGTCCGCACCTCCTGGATGGTGGAGTCCAGCTCGTCCACGGCCCGCTCCAGCAGATCGTCCTTCGCGCCGGAATCGCTGTCCGCGCCGGGATCGCCGGCCGCCGCCCGGCGCCGGGTCGACTCCAGCATCATCTCGGTGGCGAAGAGCCGCTGGACCACCAGATCGTGCAGATCGCGGGCGATCCGGTCCCGGTCCTCGTAGACCGCGAGCCGCTCCCGGTAGTGCTGGGCGTCCGCGAGGACCAGCGCCAGCGCGGCCTGCGAGGCGAACTGGGAGGCCAGCAGCCGTTCGACGGCGGTGTACGGGCGGTCGAACCGCAGCCGGGGGAGTGCGAGCGTGCCGATCAGCCGGCCGCCGCTCTGCAACGGCAACATCATCGACGGACCGAACCGGGTACGGACCGGGGTGGTCATCCGGGGATCGGTCGCCGAATCCTCGATGAAGACCGGCTCCCCGCCCAGTAGTTGGACCAGTACGGATGAGCCGGGCGCGATCGTGGTGCCGACGAGGTCGTCCGGATCGTCCGACGCGGACGCGGCGACGATCTCCATACCGCCGTCCTCGGTGGGCTGGAGCACCACCCCGGCCGCGGCGTCGGCGAGGATACGGGCCCGCTCCGCGACGGTCATCAAGGCGTCCTCGGCGCTCTCCCCGGTGAGCAGCGCGGTGGTCACCGCCGCCGCGCCCTCGATCCAGCGCTCCCGCTGCCGTGCCGTCTCGTACAGCCGGGCGTTGCCGATCGCGATACCGGCGCGGGCGCCCAGCACCCGCAGCACCGAGAGGTCGTCCGCGGTGAAGCGGCCGTGGCGCTTCCCGGCGAGGCGGAGTTCGCCGAACACCTCGTCACGCACCCGGATCGGGGCGGCGACGGTATCGGTCTCGCCGGGGAGCCCGCTGAGACCGATAACGGGTTGGCGCGGCACCGGGCCGATCCGGCCGCGCTGCTCCTCGGTCAGACCGGAGGTGAACAGCGCCGTGAGCCGGCCCCGTGCCGGATCGATGACACCGAGCGCGCCGTAGCGGGCATCCGCGAGCTCGGTCGCGGTGTCCACGATGTGCCGCAGGGTGGACGACGGGTCCAGGCCGGCGCCGACGCCGATGATCGCTTCGAGGAGGCGCGGCAGCCGGGGTCCGTCCGATCCGCCGTGGTCTCCCACAGTCTCCGGTCCGCTCACCCGGCCTCGTCTCCCCCGACCTCCGGTCCGCACCCGGCCTCGTCTCAGTCGGCCCGTCCTCGCCGGCCTCGTGGCCGCCGTCAGTCGACCTCGGCCAGCGGGTCGAGCACCAGTGGCTGGATCTTGCCCTCCAGCATCGCACCGAGACCGAGTACGGCGCAGATGTCGGGCCGCTCGGCGATCTGCACGGGCATCCCCGTCGCGTCCCGCAGCATCTGGTCGAAGCCCGGCAACAGCGCGCTGCCGCCGACCATCATGATGCCGCGATCCGCGAGATCGGCGACGAGATCGGGCGGGCAGTCCCGCAGGACCTTGCCGATGCCGTCGAGCACGGAGGTGAGGGGGGTGTGGATCGCGTCCCGTACGGCGGCGGTGTCCACATGCACGGAACGGGCCAGTCCGGTGGCCACGTCCCGGCCGTGGATCTCGGTCGACTCAGGGCCCTGCGAGGTCAGTCCATTGCCGTGCAGGGCCAGTTGCAGGGGGCGGACGGACTGGCTGGGGAGCATCACTCCGTGCTGGGTCCGCAGATGCTGGATCACGGCGTGGTCGATGGCGTTGCCGCCGACCGGCATCCGCTCGGCGGTGACGATCGAACCGAGCGAGAGCACGGCGACCTGCGTGGTCGCCGCCCCACACACCATGATCATGGTGGCGGTGGGCTGCTCCACTGGCAGACCACAGCCCACTGCGGCCGCGATGAGGGTGTCCACCAGCTCGACCCGCCGGGCGCCGAGTCCGACGAGCGTCTCGACGGCGGCCCGCTGGGCGAGCGGGTCGGCGTCGTGCGGGGTGCAGGCGGCGGCGCGCAGCCGGGGCTTGCGGCGGAGCTGACGGCGGAGCTTCTCGCCGAGGAGATGGCGCAGCATCCGCTGGGCCATCTCGATGTCCACGACCGTGCCGCCGGAGACCGGACGGGCGACCCGGATGTAGTCGGGTGTGCGGCCCGTCATCTTCTCGGCGAGCGCGCCGACGGCGATGAGGGCGCCGGTGCGGGTGTTGACTGCGGCGACGCTGGGCTCGTCCACGACGAGCCCAGCGCCCTTCACGAAAACCCTGGTGCGGGCGGCGCCCAGGTCAACGGCGACATGGCAACGGCGCAACTGGTCAAGACTGACGGTCACGGCGGATCCTCCCGAGTGCGGTCACTGGGGGCATCGTCCGGCCGTCGCGCGCGCGACGCGCGCCGGGTGGGCCGGCCGGGGGTACGCGACCGCCCCGGCTGCTCCGACCGGGTGGCCCGGCCCCTGGAAGCCGCCGCCCCGACCCCTCTCAGCTCCGGGTCACAGCAGGCGCTGGAGCAACCCCCAGGTGAACTCCGCGACTCGCCTCTCCCCGCCCGGCAGGGTCAGCCGCAGGCACCACCGGGTGGGGGCCGAGCCCTGCATCGGGGTCGCGGGCGGGAACGCCCGCGCGGCCTCGTCGACGGTGCAGGACCAGGGGGTCAGGTCCGCCGCCGTACGGAGCGGGGGAGCGGGTGCGTCCGGGGCCCGGACGAGCCACTCATTCCACACGGCGGCGCCCTTCACCGGTGTCAGGACCTCGAATCGCAGCTCCGGCCAGAGCGGTACCGGCCAGCGCAGCGCCTCGCACTCCAGGTCGCCGATCGTGCGGCGGGCGGAGTGCTCGGGAGGGCCCAGCACCGAGCGGTAGCGGGCGAGCGCGCCCCGGCCCCTCGGCGCGCGGGCCATCGCCTGCCAGCGGCGGTTCGCCTCGCGCATATCGGCGATCGACGCGCCCAGCCGGTGGCGGGCGTCCGCCACCAGATCCGGCTGGTGGTCGGCCATCCGGCGCAACAGGACGAGCTGGAATTCGAAGGCCCCGAAGGGCGCGGCGGTCTTCGTGCCGTGCATACCGGGCATCCCGCCTCCCTCAGCCGGCGTCGGTCCGGGCGTCGGCTCCGGTATCGCCGCCGGCCCTGGTCCCGCCCCCGGCATCGCCCCCGGCCCCGTCGCTGGCCCCGTCCTCGCCCAGCATCCGCTTCAGCAGGTCCCGCAGGACCGCCCGCTCCGCCACCGACAACTCCCCGAGCGGCTCCCTGGCGAAGTCGAGGGATTCCCTCAGCAGCCGCGCGGTGCCGGCGCCCTTCTCCGTGGATGCGGCCAGCTTCACCCGGCGGTCGTGGGGGTCCGGGCGGCGCTCCACCAGGCCGCGCAGTTCCAGCCGGTCCACGATTCCCGTCACATTCGACGGCTCACACTTGAGCTTCTGGGCTATCCGGCGCATCGGCAGCGGCTCCAGGGTGAGCAGCCTGAGGACGCGGGCCTGCGCGCCGGTCAGGGAGTGCTCGGCCGCCGCCTCCTCGTAATCCGCGTAGTAGCGGGAGACGACGGTGCCGATGAGGTCGACGACCTCCAGGGTCAGGGGGTCGGGCGCGGGCAGGACGGCGGGCGCGGGAGGTGCGGCGGACGTGGAGCTACCGGTGCGGTCGGTGCGTTGGGCGGCCATACCCACCAGCGTACCCCGATGCTTGACAACATGAAATATCAATGCGCATGGTTGTTTCAGGTAGTGAAGCTTTTCTAGGAGGCACGCAGCATGTCCGCACTTCCCGCCACCAGCCGTGAATGGCACCTCGTCGCCCGCCCGCACGGCTGGCCCGCGGCGGAGGACTTCGCCCTGCGTGAGGCCCCCGTCTCCGAGCCGGCCGCCGGCCGCTTGCTCGTGCGCAATCTGTACTTCTCCGTCGACCCTTACATGCGCGGCAGGATGAATGACGTCAAGTCGTATGTTCCGCCGTTCCAGCTCGACCGGCCCATGGACGGCGCCGCGGTCGGCGAGGTCATCGCCTCCGGCGTGGACGGCTTCGCCGTCGGCGACCACGTCCTCCACGGCCTCGGCTGGCGCGAGATCGCCGAGGTGCCCGCCGAGCAGGCCGTGAAGGTGGACGGCTCGCTGGCACCCCTCTCCGCCTACCTCGGGGTGCTCGGCATGACCGGCCTCACGGCGTACGCGGGTCTCTTCGAGGTCGCCTCCTTCAAGGAGGGCGACGCGGTCTTCGTCTCCGGCGCGGCCGGGGCCGTCGGCAGCCAGGTCGGCCAACTGGCCCGGATCAAGGGCGCGTCCCGGGTCATCGGCTCCGCCGGTTCCGACGACAAGGTCAAGCTGCTCACCGAGGAGTACGGCTTCGACGCGGCGTTCAACTACAAGAAGGGCCCCGTCGCCGAGCAGTTGGCGGAGGCCGCGCCCGACGGCATCGACGTCTACTTCGACAATGTGGGCGGTGAGCACCTGGAGGCCGCGCTCTCCTCCTTCAACGTCCACGGCCGGGCCACCATCTGCGGCATGATCTCCCTCTACAACTCCACGGAGCCGACCCCCGCGCCCCGCAATCTCGCCCTCGTGATCGGCAAGCGGCTGCGCCTCCAGGGGATGCTGGTCAACGACCACCGCCATCTCCAGTCGCAGTTCGTCCAGGAGGTCGCGGGCTGGATCGGATCCGGCGAGCTGAAGTACAGCGAGACGCTGGTCGAGGGCATCGAGCACGGCTACGAGGCGTTCGTGGGCCTCCTCCGCGGCGAGAACACCGGGAAGATGATCGTCTCGCTGACCGGCTGACCGCGTGATCGGGTGATCGGGTGATTGCCTCTTCTCGTCCCTCCTCGCCCCTTCTCATCCCTCCGTCAGGCCCGGGTAGACCTTCGGCCGATACACCGCGAGCAGCACCCCTCCCCAGACTGGCAGCCCGTCGGAATCGGCGGAAACGACCACGAGGGGTGGGGTTCACGGTGCGGAACGACGGAGTCAGCCGGGCGCGGTTCCTGGCGGGAGCGGGGGCGGGAGCCGTGGGCGCCGCCGCGCTGCTCGGCGCGGCGGGCGGTGCGACGGCCGCCCACGCGACACCCGGGGCCGGACCCCCCGGCGGTCCGCGGCGCCGGAGCGGGCTCACCCACCGGGGTGTGTGTTACACGATCGGCGCCGGTGAGACACCCGGCACCGCATGGCGCCCCGAGCGGGCGCGCCACGACGTCCGCGCGATCCAGCGCGGTCTGCACGCCGATTCGATCAAAGTGACCGGGGACGGTGTCGAACGACTGACGACCACGGCGGCCGAAGCGGCGGAACGCGGACTGCACATCTGGATGGAGCCCACGCTCGGCGACCGGCCCGAGGGGGAGATCCTGGACCATCTCGCCGAGTGCGGCCGGTTCGCCGAACGGCTCCGGCGACAGGGCGCGGATGTCGACCTCAGCGTCGGCTGCGAGTTCTGGCTCTTCGTCCCCGGCATCGTGCCCGGCGCGAATGTGCTGGAGCGGGTCGAGAACCTCCAGAACGGCACCTTCGACCCGATCCATATGCAGCGCGAACTGCGCCGGTTCATCGCCCGCGCCGCCCAGGTCGGCCGGTCCGTCTTCAAAGGGCCGCTGAGCTATGCGTCAGCGCAGCACGACGACGTCGACTGGTCCCTCTTCGACATCGTCGGCGTCGACTACTACTCGTACTTCCCGCGCAAGTCCGCCTATGTCCGCGAGCTCAGGGAGTACCTGCGCTGGGGCAAACCGCTGGCGATCACCGAGTTCGGCTGCTGTACGTTCGTCGGCGCCCCGGAACAGGGCGGTATGGGCTGGTCCATCGTCGACTACAGCAAGGATCCGCCGGAGATCACCGGTGACCCGGTCCGCAGCGAGCGCACCCAGGCCGCCTATCTCACCGAACTGCTCGGTGTCTTCGAGTCGATGGGGCTGTACGCGGCGATGGCGTTCGAGTTCAGCACGCCCGATCAGCCGCATCGGACCGAGAAGCGCCACGACCTCGATCTGGCGAGCTACGCCATCGTCAAGTCGATCAAGGACGACCCGGCCGATCCGTCGTCCGACTGGCACTGGGAGCCGAAGGAGGCGTTCCACGCCCTCGCCCGCCGCTACGCCGGAGCGGTCGCGCGCTGACCGGAGCAAGCGCCTCGCCCGGAGAAGCCCGGAGCAAGCGCCTCGCCTGGAGAAGCCTGGAGCCAGCACCCCGCTCGGAGCCGGAGCCGGAGCAAGCGCCCAGGTCGGCAGGCCGTTCCCGTATCGCTCCGCCGCCGCCCGTATCGCCGCCGCCCGGTCCGGTGGGCCACCCCCCACCGGACCGACGGTCAGGTCCTGCGTTCCTCGACCGCCACCGCGAGACAGGCGGCGATGAGGACGATGTTCTTGATGATGTACTGCCCCTCCAGACTGGGGGCGGCCAGCGGCCCGTCCCACATCTCCCCGTGCAGGATCAGCAGCGCCGAGAACACCCCGGCCATATGCGCGAAGAACGCGATCAGCACCACCCGCAGCAGCACCCCGGTCACCAGTCCCAGACCGATCGCGGTCTCGAACAGCGCGAGCAGCGGGCGGGTCGCCTCGGCGGGCATGAGACCGAAGGACAGTACGTCCATGGTCCGGGTGGCGACATCCTCGGCCGGGCTGGCCTCGGGCACGAACTTCATCACCCCGAACAGGATGAAGATGAGCCCGATGGACACCCTGAGCACGGTGATGCTGTGCGGGCGGTACCGCCCCAGCGCCTCGGTGAGCGCGGCAGCGCCCCACCAGCCGCTCCCGGTCATGCGCCCGCCCGACCCGCCCGACCCATGAGTCCCCCGGTGACGCCTGTTCCGTCGACGGGGGTCCCGCCGTAGTTCGTCGCCCCGCCTCCGGTCGCCCCGCCGTTCCTCGTCCGGACGCCGTCCGTCGCGGCACTCATGGCACCGGCCCTCGTCCCACCGCCGTTCGTCCCACCGTCGCCGGTCGGAGAGACCGGTCCGCAACGGCCGTTCGCCCCGGTCGTGGGGGGCGCTGAGAGAGGCGCCGTGAGCGACGTCATGAGAGGCGCCCTGAGTGACGCCGCGCGAGGCGTCGCGCGAGACGCCGAGGGAGGCTTCCCGGATGGCGTCCCGAGGGACCTCACGGGGCAGTTCGCGTGAGACCTCCCGGGGGGCGTCGCGGGGGACATCACGAGTGGTCGTGTCGCGCGTGGTGTCGGTGTCCTGCTTCCCGATGTGACCCGTCATGGTAGGTCCTTTCCTGATGGCGTGGTTCCCGTCCGCGCGTCTCCTGTCGTGCCTCTCGGGCTCATGGGTGTCCGGTGCCGGGCGAGGGTCTTCCGCACCCGCTCATGACGGGGCCACACACCGGGCCGACGGCGTTGTCGAGCGGTGGTGAGTGGGGTGGGTGCGGCTCGCCGTGGGGTGGCAGCCGTGATGAGCCGTTCGATACGGGCGGGTGTGGTCTGCCGGGGCGGCCTGGTCAGGGGCCGGTCCGGTGGAACCGCCGCGCATCACGCATGGCGTGGGCATGACATAGCGTGCGTTCTCGGCGTTCAGGTGCGCTGTTCGGGGGCACGGTGAACGGAGACAGGATTCCTGCCAACGCATAGCTCCTTGTGGGGGGTTGATGAAGGTGCCGCAAGCGGTGTCATCGGTTAACACGGTATAAGTTCGCGCCCACAGCGTAAAGGTCTGGACCAATACTGGTCCTGTGTCGCGGTGATAGGTCCGGTCCGGACATCAACACCCCACCCGTCCCACGAGCATCCCCGGACGCGCCCATGAACGAACCCGCCGCGCAGGAACGCGGCGCGCTTATACGCACCCGGACACAGCACCGCACCCCCTGTACACGACAGGGGGTGCGGTATCCAGGCATCGTCTCCAGCCATCGTCGGCCGCCATTGGCGGCCATCGGCGGCCGACGCGTCAGCGGTTCAGCAGCGCCCGCCCGACCTGAGCGAAGACGCCCTTCGGGTGGTCACGGAAGAGCGGCTCCGTACCGAACAGCGTCACCGGTACCCCGGTCGCCGACGTCCCGCTGACGATCGACGGCTTGCCCGCCGCCTCCGTCGGTCCGCCGACGCCCGGTCCGGTCGCCCGCCAGTGACCCGACACCAGCGGGTTGCCGGTGCCGTACGACTGGTCCGCGCGCACCCCCGCGCCGAGGTCCGTGAACCAGAGCGGCGAGTAGACGAAGGTGTGCGCCGGGGCGCCCCCGGTGATCGGACCGCCCGCGTTGGCCACCCGCACCACGCCGTTGGCGTCCCCGTTGCCCCGTACCGCGGTGGCCGTGATCAGCCCGGCCGCCTGGTTGAAGGCCGCGCCGTTCGCGCCGAGCCCGACGACGGCGACACCGCTCGCCCGGAAGGCGTCCCGCGCGGCCGGCGTCAGCGCCGCGTGGTTGAGTCCGGTCGACACGAACAGGGCGTCCGCGCCCGACCAGTCGAAGCCCGCGTTGAGGACGGCGGTCGAGACCGGCACCACGTCGAAGCCCATCTCGCGGAGCGCGAACTGCTCGCCCGCGGTCACCGCCGCCGCCACCCGGGTGCGCTTCAGGGGCGCGATCCCGCGCTCCTTGGTCGCCGTGAAAGCCACGCCGAAACGATTCGCCTGAATCGCCGCGGCCTTGCGCGCCGAACCCGGAACGATCGCAGCGCCGTCCGCGGTACGCCGTACCGCGACCTTCTGCGCCAGCAGCGCGTTCACCGCCGCCAGCTCCTTCGGGTCGTCGAGCCGCAGCCGCAGATCCCCGTACGGAGCGACATAACCGGTGCCCGACGCCGCCGTGACCGGCCGGCTCCACACCCGCAGATCACCGCTGGCGGCCTTGTCGACCGTCGCGCCCCAGAGCAGCCCGAGGCTCCACCCCGAGATGTCGTACATCGCCGAGACGTCGGCGCTGATGTCCCGGCCGTCGGCCAGCATCACATTGGCGATACCGCGCTTCGGCTGCCGCATGTCGACCACGTACGAACCGGCCGGGTGCACCCGCCCGCCGAGCTTGAAGGGGAGCACCGCGCGCTCCACCTTGACGTCGTTGGCGAGCAGATGGTCCACCAGCCGGCCGGCCGCGACCGCGCTGCGCTGCTCGCGCCCGGCCGGGATCACATACGCCCGGGGGAACGTCGTCGTGTAGACGTCCTCCGGACCGATCCCGGGCACGCCCGGTACGGTCTCCGGCGAGATCGGCCGCTGCGCCTCGCCCGCCGCGCCGCGCCGGAAGGTCTCGATCTGGTCGGCGATCACCGAGGAACGGTTGGCCTGGGTGTAGTCGAGCGTGGCGCGCATCGCGGCGCCCGCGATGTCCGTGTTGATGGCGGACCGCCGCCGCAGCTCCTCGACCGGGAGCGTCTCGTACGACTGGTTGTTGACCCGCATGGGGAACTCGATGGTGTGTGAGGCCACCGCGCCCTGGAACGGCATGTACTGCGGGGTGAAGATCGGAGGCCAGTCGTCCCAGCCCTCCTTCTGGTCCCGGAACGGGATCTCGGCGGGCAGCACGCCGTCCTTCTCGGCGGTGTAGCCGAGTCCGTTGACGGCCTTCTCCATGCCGAGCGCGTTGGCGTACGAATTCTTCAGGAAGAGGTCGTACTCGTAGTTCTCGCCGTGCGGCGGGGTCGTCGGCTCGATCAGGGTGCCGTTGACATAGCCGTGCAGGTCGAGCATGACGGCGGGCTGCTTGTCGATGGCGAGCTGCCGGATCGCCCGGGTCTCGGGCTGGGTGGCGGTGATGAAGTCACGGTTGAGGTCGAACCCGTTGGCGTTGGCCCGGGTCCCGGCGACCCGGCCGTCCGGGTTGGCCGTCACATTCAGATAGATGCGGTTCTTCGCCAGCAGGCCCGCCGTCTTGGCGTCCTTGGCCTTGGCCAGCTCCTCGATGAGCTTGAGGGCCGCGTCCGTGCCTTCCCACTCATTGCCGTGGATGTTGTTGTTGATGAAGACCGGCGTCTTGTACGAGGACTTCAGATGCTTGTCCCGGGCGGCGGATGCGGGGGAGTTCTCGATCCGCTCGCGCATCCGCTCCTGCTCCCGGACCTGCCCCCGGCTCTCCGGCGCGGTCACGGTGACGAGATACAGGTCCCGCCCGGACGCGGACTTCCCGGCGACCTCCACACTGACCCGGTCGCCGAGCCGCTGCAGGGCGTTGAGCCGGGGTGCGATGGAGTGGTACGGCGCGAGGCCCAGCTTGATCGACTTGTCCGCCGCGTTGACCGGGGGCGTCGAGAGGCTGGTGCGCCGGGGGTACGAGGCGTCCTTGCCGGACGCGGGGGAGTGGTGCCGCAGCGCGTTGGCCGCTGCCGCCGGGGAGCCCTTGCCGAGGGCGGAGTCGGTGGTACCCCCTTCCCGTACGGGATTGGCGCCGCCCGACGGGCCGGGCTTGGCGGGCGGGGCGGCGGTCGCCTGGGTGGGGGCGATCAGCATCGCTACGGTGAGCGCGGCGGTGGCGACGAGGGCGGGTCTGGATATCCCCAGATGTGACGTGGCCATGCGTGAAACCTCCGGGTGGTACGGGGGTCGATCGCGACGACGAATCGCAACGATCGGTACGCAGGGTCTACATGTTGAAGTCATCAACAATCAAGGGGTTGATTTATCGGAATCGTTCCGGCATGGGGGCCAGCTACGCTGGGTCCATGCGTGATCTTGCGGTGGGCTTCGGCTACTTGATGAAGGGCCAGCGCTGGGTAGGCGCCCACGGCCGCTGGTTCGGTTTCGGGCTGCTGCCCGGACTGGTGAGTCTGGTGCTGTACGCGGCGGCCCTGGTCGGGCTCGCCTACGGCGCGGACGATCTGATCGGCTGGGCGACCCCCTTCGCCGACGACTGGTCCTCGCCCTGGAACGGCCTCTTCCGAGGCTTTCTGACCGCCCTGCTCTGGGTGCTGGCGCTGTTCCTCGCGGTGATCACCTTCACCGCCGTCACCCTGCTGGTCGGCCAGCCGTTCTACGAGTCGCTCTCCGAGCAGGTCGACCGGACCGAGGGCGGCGACGTCCCCGAGTCCGGTCTGTCGCTCGCGCGCGAGCTCTGGATCTCCGCGCGGGACTCCCTGCGGGTGGTGCTTCGGGTGGTGTTCTACGGGGTGCTGCTCTTCGCGTTCGGCTTCATCCCGGTCATCGGCCAGACCGTCGTCCCGGTCATCGGATTCTGTGTCACCGGCTTCTTCCTCGCCGAGGAGCTGACCGCCGTGGCGCTCCAGCGGCGCGGGGTCGAACTGAAGGAACGCCTAAGGCTCCTGAGGGGGCGTCGGATGATGACACTGGGCTTCGGAGTGCCGCTCGCGCTGGCGTTCCTGGTGCCGTTCGTCGCGGTGTTCCTGATGCCGGGAGCGGTCGCGGGAGCGACGCTGATGGTGCGCGAAATCCTGCCGGCGCGGGAACCGGCCCCGAACCCGGAGCCCTTCGCCGCCGGACACCCCGAAGCCCCCGCCTCGCACCCGTACGGAACCGGTCGGGGACAGGCCCATGGCGGCGGCAAGTACGACACCGGAGCCTGACCGACCGGTCCCGCGGGCCGGGGCCCACCCGGGCCGGGGCGTCCACGCCGCGCAGGGCGGCCGGAGCCCGAACGACCGGGTCCCCGGCCCCCGGCGCGGTCACACCTCCGCGACCGCGAGGCCGGGGCTCGTCGTCCCCGCCATGGCGAGCCGGGTGCCGTCGGGTCCCCATACCGCGCTGCCTCCGGCGCAGGGCCCGATGTCGCTGGGGCCGACCAGGTTGGCGACGGCGACGTACAGCCCGTTCTCCCGGGCCCTCACCGGGTAGACCGCCTCGAAGGAGTCATTGCCCTCCTCCAGTACCGAGCTGGCCAGATAAGCCCGGCAGCCGTCCGCGCGGGCCCGTTCGGCGAGTTCCGGGAAGCGGTTGTCGTAGCAGACGGTCAGCGCGAAGCGGACGCCGTCGAGCGTGAACCGGCCGTCCTCCTCGCCCGCCGCGAAGACCTCCAGCTCCACGCCGTGCAGATACCGCTTGTCGTAGCGGGTGAGCAGTGTGCCGTCGGGGCCGATGACGAGCGAGGCGATCCCCGGCCGGCCGGCAGCCCCGCGCACGGCGGCGTTGACCACGGCGGCGGTGGCGGTCTCCCGGCACGCCTCCCGTACCGGTTCGAGCCGCGGATCGTCCTCGGTCAGCCAGAGGTCGGGCCGTTGGGCGACCAGGTCCATGCCGTACCCGGTCAGGGCCAGCTCGGCGAAGAGGACGACCCGCACACCCGCCCCGGCCGCCCGGTGGATCAGGTCCCGGACGGCCCCGACATTGGCCCCGACATCGCCGGGGACCGGCGTGAACTGCGCTGATGCGATCTTCATGCCGACATCATCGCGGCCCCGCCGCCCCCGTCGGACGGCAGGGCCACCCCCCCAGGCGGAGGCCGTGCGAGGACGATTCAGTCCGTGTTCTCCGCCGACACCCGGATGATCTCCCGTACCTGCGCGACGATGTCCAGCCGGTTCCGTACGAACTCCGGGTCCGTGACCTCCGTCGTGTTGCCCGGCCCGAACTGGAGCACCGGGGTGTGCACATGCCCGCCGGGGGTCGTCAGGCCCAGCCGGTCCCGGAGCAGCGTCGCCCGGTACGCGATCTCGTTCGACAGGTAGTCACCGCCGCCGCCCGCGCGGGCCGTCGAGCCGGGCGTCGGACCCCCGGGCCGGTTCACCGGGGCCGTGCCACCGGCCGGGATCTCCGTCACCGAGGTGTTGTCGTACACCGGGAAGCGCCCGGTGGTCGCCGCCGTGATCGCCGCGTACGGGAGGGTCGTCGTCGTCCACTGCGGCTGCGACGCCGGGTCCCGCACCGGCACGGTCTCGGTGCGGGAGACATTGGCGTTGTCCGGGTAGCCACCGCGCCAGGCCCCGTTGGTCCGCTCGATGTCGATCCGGCCCACCCGGCCCTGGCTGACCGTGGTGAAGACATCAGCCTTCGGCAACTGCGCGCGCAGCGTCCGCTCGACCGTGCCGTCCGCGAAGTCCTGCCAGCGGACGGGGAAGACCGCCGTCTCGATCCGGGCCGGTCCGTCGGCCGTACGGATCCAGGTGCCGTCCAGCGCCAGCGCCGTAGCGCCGGACGGGTTGCTGCGGCGGATGTCGAGGTCCAGCGTGAAGGGGTCGAAGCCGGTCATCAGGATCCGCTTGACCTTCTTCCCGGCCGGGAGGCGCAGCGAGTCCTGGCCGCGCGAGGCACGCTCAAGACGGTCCAGCAGCCGTGCGCGCTGGTCGGCGCCGAGTGTGAACTCCGGCTCCCAGCGGCTGAGTTCGCGGGTCATGCCGAGCCGCGCCCAGTACAGCGGCCGGTCGTCGTCCCGGCTGAGGTCGCCGCACGCGGGGCCGCGGCCCTGGGCCCGGTCCACCGCCCGCTCCCAGAGCGCGGCGGCGTGCCGGGCCACGGCCCGCTCCGCCTCCCGGTGGCTCCCCGCCCCGGCCAGCGCTTCCGCGAACCGGGGGGCCACACCGTCGAATCCGGAGCGCCGCAGGATCTCCTGGGGCACGGCCCGGTCGAGCCGCGCCTCCTCCACGGTGACCGGAGCGGCCGGTACCGGGGCGGCGGCGGCCGGTACCGGGGCGGCGAGCGTGAGGGCTGCGGCGAACGCGGTACCGACGACCGTCGCACGGGCACGTATCGGGGACACGGGCAATCCTTCCGTCAGGGGTGGCGGAAGTATCACCGCATGATCGTGTCCCTGGCTACCCCGACCGGATGGTCACCCGGATGTGACGACTGCCCCGATCGGGTGGTGGTCTTTTTGGGGCTCGGTTCGCCTCCGGGGCGCTTTAAGCGTGCGCCGACGGTCGATCGTGCTCGATCCCTCGTTCCTCGGGACCTGCGCGCGTTCTCCCTTTCGGCACCCGCGCGCCCCTTCGGCTCACTCGCCGGAGAGGGTGTCAGGGCCTCCCCGACGCGGGCCTCGGCTCACCCGCCAGGGACACCCGGGCCAGCCCTTTCGGCGCCGGTCTCCTTTGGCGGGCTCGGTTCGCCTCCGGGGCGCTGTGAGCGTGCGTCGACGGTCGATCGTGCTCGATCCCTCGTACCTCGGGACCTCCGCGCGTTCTCCCTTTCGACCCCCGCGCGCCCCTTCGGCTCACTCGCCGGAGGGTGCGCCAGGGCCTCCCTTTCGGCACCCGTGCGCCCCTGCGGTTCAGGCGGGCGGGTCCTCCGAGGTGATGTTCCGGTAGGCGATCTCCGCGAGTGCGCCCTGTCCGTCCTTGCTGGGGTGGAACCAGTCCCACTTGCTCAGCAGTTCGCCGTCGAAGCGGTAGTCGAAGACCGCGCCGCCGTCGTACCGGCAGCGGGAGTCCTTGGCGCAGACGTCCTTGAGGATGCCGTTGTACGCGACGACGCGGTCCAGCACCGCCGCCCGCCGCTGGTCGGCCTTGGCGCTCGTGTCCTCGGAATCGCCCAGCATCGTGGCGCAGATGCCCAGCTTCCAGACCGCCCGGCCGAGCGGGTTCTCCTTGCCGACGGACCAGAGCCGCTTCAGATCCGGCACGCTGGAGACATAGACCTGTGTCTTCGGAGCCGTCCGCCGTAGTTCGGCCACCGCCGCCTCGAACGAAGTCCGGAAGTCGTCCACCGGGGTCATCCGGTCGGTCGAATCGGCGCAGGCGTCATTGGCGCCCACCATCACCGTCACCAGCTCGGGCTTCTTTGCGGCGGCCTTGACCATCTGCTTGCGCAGGTCCGCGACCTCGGCGCCGGTGCGGGCGTAGTTCCAGGAGCGGTCCGCCAGCACATCGGCCTCGCCGATCAGCCGGAGCGCCAGGCTGCGGACCTTCTCATCGCTGCCGGTGGCCCAGGAGACCTCGGGGCAGTCGGAGAGCACGACGCAGGCGTCGAAACCGCGGGTGATGGAGTCGCCCACCGCGGCGACGGAGGCCGGGCTGCGGTCCCAGGCGGGCTTGGCGGCCCGCTTCTTGGCGGACGAGCCGTTGGCCGAGGTGTCCGACGACGAGTCACAAGCGGTCAGGGCGCCCGCCGAAAGGAGTAATGCGGTCGCGAGGGCGGCGGTGGCGCGCCCCCGCCGGCCTGGGCGCCGCGCGCGTGGTGAGGTGGTGGTCCCGCCCCCGGCTCCGTCCGAGTGGGTGGTCCTGTGGCTGTGGCGCCTTGCGCGCATCCGCGTTCCCCTCCGTGTCGCCTGCCCCTGGGGCCCTGCCGGGTGAAAGCTTGGTGCGTACGGCCCCCGCGACCGAGATTACGACACCCCATCGACACCTACGCACGGTAGCTTTTCCCCGTCGACCCAGAGACATCGTGCCCATCGGCTCCCCGGCGACTCCGGTAAATTACATCACGTCACATACTGTCCCTTTTGTGGAGATTAACCTTCGATGATGTTTACTGAGGCCGCTGGGAAGACGATCCTCGTCCCACACTGGAGGTCCCGGTGACGACACGTGGCGTTCTGTACGTCCACTCCGCACCGAGCGCGCTCTGCCCCCACGTCGAGTGGGCGGTGGCGGGTGTGCTCGGAGTAAGGGTGCAGCTCGACTGGGTCAGGCAGCCCGCTTCACCGGGCACCTGGCGAGCGGAGTTCTCCTGGCAGGGCCAGGTGGGGACGGCGTCCAAGCTGGCATCCGCGCTGCGCGGCTGGCACCTGCTGCGCTTCGAGGTGACGGCCGAGCCGTGCGCGACGGCGGAGGGCGAGCGCTATAGCGCCACCCCTGAGCTGGGCATCTTCCATGCGGTGACGGGGATGCACGGTGACATCCTGATCCCGGAGGACCGGCTGCGGGCGGCGCTGGCGAGATCGGCGCAGGGCGAGACGGAGCTGGCGGCCGAGGTCGAGAAGCTGTTGGGCAAGCCGTGGGACGACGAATTGGAGCCGTTCCGGTACGCCGGCGAGGGCGCACCAGTGCGTTGGTTGCATCAGGTGGTGTGACAGGGGCGCGCACCGACGGTGGCGCGCACCTGTTTACGGGCTCCACACCGCGCCGCGCCGCACCGCGAGACCCCCGTACCCCCGGCACCCCCGTACCGCGAGGCCCCGTACCCCCGACACCCCCCGTACCGCGAGATCCTCGGACCTGCGGCCCGCGCCTCGGCAGCCGTCCCGCACCCCCGACCGCCCGGCTGAGTCGGCCCCCGTACCCCAACCGACCAACCCCGCGCCGCTCCTGACACGGCGTGAGGCCCGCATCCCCAGCGGGGACACGGGCCTCAGGAGAGTTCAGCCAGCCAGCCAGCCAGCCAGCCAGTCGGTCGGTCAGCGAGTCGGGCGTCACCGCCAGTCAGGCATCCCGCCAGCCAGGTGTGCCCCTCGCCGGCCGGAAGCGCTGCCGAACCAGACGTACCGTCAGGTCGACGCGGTCAGACCGTACGGAACGCCAGCACCACGTTGTGGCCGCCGAAGCCGAACGAGTTGTTGATCGCCGCGATCGTGCCCTGCGGCAGCGCACGCGGCTCCCCGCGCACGATGTCCGCGTCGATGCCGTCGTCCACCTCGTCCACGTTGATCGTCGGCGGTGCCGTGCGGTGGTACAGCGCCAGCACGGTGGCGACCGTCTCGATTCCGCCCGCGCCACCCAGCAGGTGCCCCGTCATCGACTTCGTCGCCGACACCGCGACATGGTCCAGGTCGTCGCCCAGCACCAGGCGCAGCGCCTTGATCTCCGCCACGTCGCCGAGCGGCGTCGAGGTGGCGTGCGCGTTGAGGTGGGCGATCTCCGACGGCTTCAGGTCGGTGGTCTCCAGCAGGTGGCGCATGGCCGCCGCGATGCCCCGGCCCTCCGGCTCGGGCTGCGCGATGTGGTGGCTGTCCGCGGACAGCCCCTGACCCAGCACCTCGCAGTACACCCGCGCGCCCCGCTTCGCCGCGAACTCCGCGGACTCCAGCACGACCACGCCCGCGCCCTCGCCGAGCACGAAGCCGTCCCGGCCCTTGTCGTACGGGCGGGACGCCTTCTCCGGCTCGTCGTTGTTCTTCGACATCGCCATCATGTTGGCGAACGCGGCCACCGGCAGCGGGTGGATGGCGGCCTCGGTGCCACCGGCGACGACCACATCGGCGCGGCCGGAGCGGATCATCTCCACGGCGTAGCCGATCGCCTCGGCGCCCGACGCGCAGGCGGAGACCATGGCGTGCACGCCGGCCTGGGCGTTGACCTCAAGGCCGACATTGGCCGACGGGCCGTTCGGCATGAGCATGGGCACGGTGTGCGGGGAGACCCGCCGCGCGCCCTTCTCCTTCAGTACGTCGTACTGGTCCAGCAGCGTCGTGACGCCCCCGATGCCCGATGCGATCACCGCACCGAGCCGGGCCGGCTCGATCTTCTGATCCTCGCCGGCCGGGGCGGTGTATCCCGCGTCCGCCCATGCCTCTCGCGCCGCGATCAGCGCGAACTGCGCCGAGCGGTCCAGCTTGCGGGCCAGCGGACGCGGCAGGACCTCGCTCGGGTCGACCGCCGCGGGCGCGGCGATCCGGACCGGGAGGTCGGCGAAGCGCTCATCGTCGAGGAGCTTCGCGCCGGAGCGTCCGGCGAGCAGACCCTCCCAGGTCGATGCGCTGTCGCCACCCAACGGTGTGGTTGCGCCGATACCGGTGACGACCACGGTGCGATTGGTCGAGTTCACAGGAATTCATTCTCCACGTGTAGAGGGTGCTGAATTTTCACGACGCCACCGTGGGGTGGCGACAAGCGCTGAGGACCCGGGCCGGATCAGCTCTGGTGCTTCGCGATGTACTCCGCGGCGTCGCCGACGGTCTTCAGGTTCTTGACGTCGTCGTCCGGGATCTTGACGTCGAAGCGCTCTTCGGCGGCGACGACGACCTCGACCATGGACAGCGAGTCGACGTCCAGGTCGTCGGTGAAGGACTTGTCCAGCTGGACGTCCTCGGTGGGGATACCGGCGATCTCGTTGACGATCTCGGCGAGACCCTCGACGATCTCTTCCTGCGTGGCGGCCATGTGGCGCTCCTTCGATTTCTTTATCAGAGGGTGTGGCGTCCGGAGGGTCCGGTTGCCAGTCCTGGGAACCGGGTCCCGGGGGCCGGTCGGGGAACCGGTCCGGGCAGATCCGGTTGCCTGGGTCGGGCCGTCGGAGCTCCGCCCACCCGGGGGCGGACGATCTCTTCCGGCGACACTTCCTAGGGGAGGGTAACGACAGTGGCTGCGTAGACGAGACCCGCCCCGAAGCCGATGACGAGCGCGGTGTCGCCGCTCTTGGCCTGACCGGTCGCCAGGAGCCGCTCCATTGCGAGCGGGATCGAGGCGGCCGAGGTGTTGCCGGTGGTCTCCACGTCACGGGCGACCGTCACGTGCTCCGGCAGTTTCAGGGTCTTCACCATCGAGTCGATGATCCGCATGTTGGCCTGGTGCGGGATGAAGACGTCCAGGTCGTCCGCGCTGATCCCGGCCGCGTCCAGCGCCTGCTGGGCGACCTTCGCCATCTCGAACACGGCCCACCGGAAGACCGCCTGGCCCTCCTGGGTGATGGCCGGGAACCGGTCGACGGTGCCGTCCCGGTAGTCGGTCCACGGCACGGTCTGGGTGATCGTGTGGGACTTGTCGCCCTCCGAGCCCCATACCGTCGGGCCGATCTTGGGCTCGTTGGCGGGTCCGACGACGACGGCGCCGGCACCGTCACCGAAGATGAAGGCCGTCGCGCGGTCCTCCAGATCGGTGAGGTCGCTCAGCCGCTCGACGCCGATGACCAGGACGTATTCGGCGGAGCCGTCCACGACCATGCCCTTGGCGAGGGTCAGTGCGTAACCGAAGCCCGCGCAACCGGCCGAGATGTCGAACGCGGCCGGCCGGCCGGCACCGATCTTGTCGGCGATCTCGGTCGCGACGGCCGGCGTCTGCTTGAAGTGGGAGACGGTGGAGACGACGACGGCACCGATGTCACGCGGGGTGAGGCCGGCGTCGGCGATGGCCTTCCCGCCCGCCTCGACGGACATCGCAGTCACGGTCTCCTCGGGGGAGGCCCAGTGCCGCGTGGCGATGCCCGACCGGGAGCGGATCCATTCGTCGGACGAGTCGATCGTCTCCAGGATCACGTCGTTCGGCACGACCCGGGTCGGGCGGTACCCGCCGACACCCATGATGCCGGCGTACGGGGACCCCTTGCCGGGCTTGATCTTCGCCATCTCTTACGGCCCTCCTAGTCGGGCTTGTCGGGCTGCGTCAGCCGGCCGGGTGCTCGGACGAGCGGTCGGCCGACTGCTCAGCCGGGCCACCGGCCGGGTGCTCCGCGATCAGGGCGCGAGCCCCTTCGAGGTCGGCAGGTGTCTTCAGCGCCAACGTCCGCACACCGGGCAGCGCGCGCTTGGCGAGCCCGGTGAGGGTGCCGCCGGGGGCGACCTCGATCAGCGCGGTGACGCCCCGGGCGGCGAAGGTCTCCATGCACAGGTCCCAGCGGACCGGATTGGCGACCTGGCCGACCAGCCGGGTGACGATCTCGGCGCCGCTGGTGACGACCGCGCCGTCCCGGTTCGAGACGTACGGGAGGGTCGGGTCGGCCACCGTGAGATCGGCGGCGGCGGTCTCCAGGGCCGCGACGGCCGGCGCCATGTGCTGGGTGTGGAACGCGCCCGCCACCTTCAGCATGACGACCCGGCGTACGCCCTCCGGCTTGTTCTCGGCGAACTCCGTGAGCTGGGCGGCGGTGCCGGCGACGACGATCTGGCCCGCGCCGTTGACGTTCGCGGCGGTCAGTCCGAGTCCTTCGATATGGGGCACGACCAGCTCCGGGTCGCCGCCGAGCACGGCGGCCATCCCGGTCTCGGTGACGGCGGCGGCCTCGGCCATCGCCAGACCGCGCTTCCGGACGAACCGGAGTGCCTCGGTGTCACCGATGACGCCCGCGAGGACGGCGGCGGTGATCTCGCCGACGCTGTGTCCCGCGACGGCGCCCGGCTCGATGTGCTCACCCAGCGTCACGGCCCCGGACCCGGTGTCCTCACCGAGCGCGGCCGCGGCGAGCAGACCGGCGGCGACCAGCAGCGGCTGGGCCACGGCCGTGTCCCGGATCTCGTCCGCGTCGGCCTTGGTGCCGTAGTGGGCGAGATCGAGGCCGACGGCCTCGGACCAGGCCGCGACACGGTCGGCGGCGCCGGGGAGGTCGAGCCAGGGGGTCAGGAAGCCGGGCGTCTGAGCGCCTTGGCCGGGAGCGACGAGTACGAGCACTCTCACACTCTCTCTTGTGTACGGTCCCGGACGCCCGTGGGGACAGGGACGAAGAACCGCCGGGGTAATTGTTGGTGTCCCACAAAAGTCTAGGACTGTGTATCCAGCGCGGCCAAGCGTCCGAGGATGAGGGCGATCCGTAGCGTGAAGGCCGAGCGGACGTCCGAAGGCGACCATCCGGTGACGTCTGTCACACGTCGGAGCCGGTAGCGCACGGTGTTGGGGTGAACGAACAACATTCGCGCCGCGCCTTCGAGACTACTGGCCTGTTCCAGATACACACTGAGCGTTTCCAGGAGTGCCGATCCGGCCTCTTCGAGCGGTCTGTAGATCTCCTCCACCAGTTGGTCGCGCGCGGCGGGATCCGCCGCGATGGCGCGTTCCGGCAGGAGATCGTCCGCGAGTACGGGCCGGGGGGCGTCCTGCCAGGCGGCGCACGCCTTGAGGCCGGCGGCCGCGGCCTGCGCGGATTTGGTGGCGGCCAGCAGGTCGGGGACGACGGGACCGGCGACGACGGGTCCCGCCGCGTACGGCCCGATCAGGGCCTTCGCGACCTGGAGCGGATTGTCGCTGCCGCCCGCGATGACGACGAGCCGGTCCCCGAGCACCCCGGTGAGGACCTGGAGCTTGGCGTGCCGGGCGGCCCGCCGGATGGCCTCGACGGTCAGCTCGCTGTCACCGTCCGGCGCGGTGCCGAGGATGACGGAGACATGGTCGGGGGAGTTCCAGCCCAGGGCGGCGGCCCGCGAGACGGCGCCCTCGTCGGCCTCGCCGGAGAGGACCGCGTTCACCACCAGCGACTCCAGCCGGGCGTCCCAGGCGCCTCTGGCCTCGGCGGCCTGCGCGTACACCTGGGCGGTGGCGAAGGCGATCTCCCGCGCGTAGACGAGGAGGGCCTCGCGGAGGATCGACTCGTCGCCGGGGGCCGCGACCTCGTCGATCGCCGTCTCCATGACCTCGATGGTGGTCCGCACCATCTCCACGGTCTGACGCAGTGTGATCGCCCGGGTCAGCTCGCGGGGAGCGGTGCCGAAGACATCGGTGGAGATGGCCTGCGGGGCTTCCGGATGCCGGAACCACTCGGTGAACGCGGCGATACCGGCCTGGGCGACCAGACCGATCCACGACCGGTTCTCCGGGGGCATCGCCCGGTACCAGGGCAGTGACTCGTCCATGCGCGCGATGGCGTTGGCGGCGAGCCGGCCGGAGGACTGCTCCAGGCGGCGCAGGGTCGCAGAGTGCGGATGGGCGTCGTTCTTGGCGGGTTCGGGCACGGTGACAAGACTGCCTTATCGGGGCGGCGTAACTAAGTGCCGGGGTTCGTTGTCCTGCGACGACGTGCCGCCGCCGAGGGCTACGGTGGGGGTGTGATTGACGTACGGCGCTCGGCGGACCGCTATCGGGGCGGCGATCCGGCAGCGGGCATCGAGACCCTGCACGCCTTCTCCTTCGGCCCCCACTACGACCCGGACAATCTCCGCTTCGGCGCGCTGATCGCCTGCAACGAGGAGCGGTTGGCGCCCGGCGCGGGCTTCGAGGAGCACGCCCACAGCCATACGGAGATCGTCACCTGGGTGACCGAGGGCGAGTTGACCCACCGTGACTCGGCCGGCCATGCCACGGTCGTACGCCCGGGCGATGTGCAGCGCCTCGGCTCGGGGGCCGGGGTCCGCCATGTGGAGCGCAATGACGGGGACGTCCCGCTCGTCTTCGTACAGATGTGGCTGGCGCCGCTGGCACCCGGCGGGGATCCCGTCTACGAGGTCGTACGGGGCATCGCGGACGCGACGCCGTACGCGCTGGCGGCGGCCGGGGCGATACTCCACATCCGTCGGCCGGCGGCCGGTGAGCGTACGGCGGTGCCGGCAGCCGGGGCCGTCCACATCCAGGTCGTACGGGGTGAAGTGCTGCTGGACGGGACTGAGTTGGGGCCGGGTGACGCGGCGCGGATCACCGGGACTGAGGGGCTGGAGGGGCTGGAGCTGGTGGCCGGCCGGGCGGCGGCGGAGCTGCTGATCTGGGAGATGCCGGCCGCGCCGCGCCCCGGCGGGTAGCGCCCCGGGTGGTGCGGAGCCGGGCGTTCGGTGCGGACCGCGCTCCGCGCCCCGGAGGTCAGACGGTCAGGCGGTGCGGAGTTCGGCCAGCACCGCGTCGGTGAACGGCGGCCAGGCGGCGATGGCCCATTCGCCGAACGCCCGGTCCGTGAGGGCGACACACGCCGCGCCCGCGTCCGGGTCGATCCACAGGAACGTGCCGGACTGCCCGAAGTGCCCGAAGGTGCGCGGCGAGGACGAACTCCCGGTCCAGTGCGGCGACTTGCCGTCCCGGATCTCGAAGCCGAGTCCCCAGTCGTTCGGCCGCTGCCGGCCGTAGCCGGGCAGCAGTCCGTCCAGACCGGGGTGGACCACGGTCATCGCGGCCAGGACCGTACGCGGGTCGAGCAGCCGGGGCGACTGCACCTCGGCGGCGAACCGGACCAGATCGTCCAGGGTCGACACCCCGTCCTTGGCGGCGGACCCCGCCGCACCTCCCGGACCCTCCAGCGTGGTCGCGGTCATCCCCAGCGGCTCCAGCACGCCCTGCCGCAGATACTGCTCGAAGGGGATGTCGGTGGCGTGCGCGATGTGCTCGGCGAGGATTTCGAACCCGGCGTTGGAGTAGGTGCGGCGGGTGCCCGGTTCGGCGACGGCCCGGCGCTCGTCGAAGGCGAGCCCCGAGGTGTGCGCGAGGAGATGCCGGACCGTGGACCCCTCGGGCCCGGCCGGTTCGTCCAGCTCGATCGCGCCCTCCTCGTAGGCGACGAGCGCCGCGTACGCCGCCAGCGGCTTGGTCACCGAGGCGAGCGGGAACCGCCGGTCGGCCGGGCCGTGCGAGCCGGCCACGGTGCCGTCCGCGCGGACCACGGCCGCCGCCGCGTTCGGTACGGGCCAGTTCTCGATCATCGCCAGGCTCTGCATGGGTACGAGCCTAGACGGCGGCCGGAAATGAGCGGCTAGAGGGTGAGCCGCATCGAGGGATCAGGGGTCGCGACGAAGCCGAGCGCGGCGTACAGCGGCCCGCCCTCCTTCGACGCGTGGAGATCGATATGGACGACGCCACGCTCGCGGAACCACCCGAGCAGCCCCTCCATACAGGCGCGGGAGTACCCACGGCGCCGCATATCGGGGTCGGTGGCGACGCTGAAGACATAGCCGTTGAGGCCGCCCGGATTGCCGGGGCTGCCCAGCCGGTGGTCGATGATCCCGATGGCGCAGGCCGCCAGGGCCCGGGGCCGGTCCACGGCGTCCACGACATAAGCCGCCAGGGTGCCGTCCGGATCGTCCAGCCGGGACCGCAGGCTGGTGATCGAGGCGGGCTGCCAGCTCATATCGGGGTTGGCCCCGAGGTATGAGTCCAGCATGACCTGTCGCAGCCGGATCAGCTCCTCGGCGTCGGCGGGGGTGGCGCGGCGCGGGAGCGCGGGTGAGGCCGACGAATCGGTGGGTCCATGGCTCATGGGCGAGACCCTAGGTCGTGTTTCCACTTGCTTGGAGTGCACTCCAAGGTTTTAGCGTGGAGGTATGACGCTGATCGAGAGCAGCAGCCCCGTACGGACCGTCCCCCTTTCACTGCCCCGCGCGGACGGCCAGGACCGCTACTCGATCAGCGAGGTCGCCGCGCACACCGGGCTCTCCGCGCACACCCTGCGCTGGTACGAACGCATCGGGCTGATGCCGCACGTCGACCGCTCGCACACCGGGCAGCGGCGTTTCACCAATCGGGACCTGGAGTGGCTCGGCTTCGTCGGCAAGCTGCGGCTGACCGGGATGCCGGTCGCCGATATGGTCCGCTTCGCCGAGCTGGCCCGGGCGGGTGACCACACCTTCGGGGCGCGGCGGGATCTGCTGGTGGAGACCCGGGTCGACGTACGCGCCAGGATCGCCGAACTTCAGGGCGCGCTCGCCGTGCTCGACCACAAGATCGACTTCTATTCGGGCGGCCTACGGGCGTCGGAGAAGGACTGTTGATGAGTGAGAACACGATCGAACAGGTACGTCTCGGCACCACCGGGCCCGTCGTCGGAGTGCAGGGCCTCGGCTGTATGGGCATGAGCGAGTTCTACGGCGACACGGACGAACAGTCGGCCCGGGAGACCCTGGAGGCCGCGCTCGCGGCCGGGGTGACGCTCTTCGACACGGCGGACGCGTACGGACGCGGGGCGAATGAGGAGTTCCTCGCGCCCTTCGTCGCGGCGCACCGCGACGAGATCACCATCGCCACCAAGTTCGCCCTGGTACGGGACCCGGAGGACGAGGACTTCCGGGGCGTGAGCAATGACCCCGCGTACATCCGGCAGGCCGTCGAGGCGAGTCTGCGGCGGCTGGGCATCGACGTCATCGACCTCTACTACATGCACCGCCGGGACGCGGATGTGCCGTTCGCCGAGTCGGTGGGTGCGATGGCCGAGCTGGTGACGGCCGGCAAGGTCCGCTATCTCGGGCTGAGCGAGGTCACCGGCGCGGAGCTGCGGGAGGCGCACACGGTGCATCCGATCACCGCGGTCCAGTCGGAGTGGTCACTGTTCAGCCGCGATGTGGAGCAGAGCGCGGTCGGCGCGGCCAAGGAGCTGGGGGTGGGGTTCGTGCCCTACTCGCCGCTCGGCCGCGGCTTTCTGACCGGCGCGTTCGCGGACGCGGCCAAGGAACTGCCGGCCGGCGACTTCCGCTCCGCACAGCCGCGTTTCACCGGCGACAACGCCCGGACCAACGCGTCCCTGCTGGAGCCGGTCCGCCGGATCGCCGATGCGCACGGAGCGACCCCGGGACAGATCGCGCTGGCCTGGGTCCAGCAGCGGGCCCAGGTGCACGCGCCGCTCGCGGTGGTGCCGATCCCCGGCACCCGGAGGGCGAGCCGGGTCCGGGAGAACACGGCGGCGACCCGGCTGCGGCTGACGGCCAACGAGCTGGTGGAGCTGGAGCCGATCGCGGCGCGGGTGGCGGGGGACCGGTACCAGGACATGTCCCTGACCAGCACGGCCCGCGAGTAGACCGGATGGCCGGGGGCGTGGGCCCCAGGGCCCCCGGGCCCGGGGGCGCTCACGGAGCGGATCGGGCTCCCGGCCTCGGGGACCGCGCTCACGCGAGGCCCAGGGCGAAGACGGCGAACCCCGCCGCCAGCAGCCCGGCCACCGCGCGCCGGACCTTCGCCGCGCGGGTCCCGGTCCCCCACGGCGACTCGAAGACCCGGGCGTACTTCCCGATCACGACGAGGAGGACGGCGAAGACGGGCAGCCACGCCACCCGGGCCGCCACCCAGCCGAGCGTGTCGGGCGATGCGGTCAGACCGGGAACCGCGCCGAGCCAGGACCCCGGGACGGCGGCGGCGAGCATCGCCGTCTGGTGCCAGCACAGGATCGTCATCGCGGACAGGTTGATGATGACGACCGGCGCCCACAGCGCGGGCCGGGCCAACAGGGCGGCGATCCGGTCCCGCAGCAGGATCGCGGCACCGCTCTGCGCGGCGGCCAGGGCGAGCACCAGCAGCGACGGCGGGTGCGAGTTGGTCCGGGCCTCGCCCGGCACGCCGACCATCGACGCCGGGTAGTGGAAGGCGAGCAGCAGCACCGCGAACAGCGCCGTACCGCCGATGAGCAGCGCGCGGGCGTGCCGCTTGGTGATCCGGCCCTCGCCCCAGCTCACCCCGAGCTGATAGGCGAAGAGCCAGCCGGGGAGGATGTTCACCATGCTCAGCCAGGACGGCATGGCGTCCGCGTACGGCCCGTAGCGCAGCACGTCCACCACGGCGACCGAGATGAGCAGCGGCGCGGCGGCCCAGACACCGAGCCGGCGGGCGGCGCGCACGCAGTACGGGGTGAGCGCGGTGATCACCGTATAGACCCCGACGAACCACAGCGGCTGGATGACCAGCGTGGACCCCGTCCGCAGGGTGGTGCCGGGTACCCCCAGCGCGGACAGCACCGGGATCAGCACGGCCCAGACGGCGGTGACCCCGAGGACGGGACGGCCCAGCCGGGCCACCCGCTGCCGCAGCCACTGACCGGTGGAGCCGGGGCGGCGGTGGTACGAGAGGACGGAGGCGTACCCGCCGACCAGGAAGAAGATGCCCAGCATCTGGAGCACCCAGCTCATCGGCGCGAAGAAGCCGAAGGCGGAGAGCGGGCTGGCGTTGCGGAGCGCGCCGTCGTCGCCGAGGGTGAAGCCGCCGAGCAGCCAGTGTCCGGTGGGCACGGCGAGCAGGGCGAGCGCGCGGAGGCCGTCGATGGCGCGGTCGCGGTGCGCCGGGGTGCGCGCCTCGATCTTCTCGATCGTCGCTGCGAGTGTCATCGGGCTTCTCCCTGGGCGATGGTGGCGAAGGTCTGGAGCGAGTCGGTGCCGGGGGCGAAGTAGCCGGTGTGGCCCTTGGCGCGTTCGGCGGGTACGCGGCGGGCCCCGAAGCCGGGTTCGGCGGGGTCGGCGCCGTGACCGAGACCGAGGAGTTGGACGTGCGGGACCTTGGAGATCCAGTCGGTGGCGTCCTTGGCGGCCCAGAGCCGGGCATCGGTCCGCAGCCCGGCCGCGGAGTCGGCGCGCAGGCCGGGGGAGCCGAGGACGACGATGTCGGACGCGTTGACCTGCCGGGCGGCGAGCCCACAGACCACGGAGCCGTAGCTGTGGCAGAACAGACTCGGCTTCGGCGCCCCCACGGCGGCGAGCCCCCGGGTGAGACGGGTCAGCCGGACGGCCCCGGCCTCGGCCAGATCACCGCTCGCGGCGTCCAGTCCGACGCCGACGGGGGTGGTGTAGCCGGCCCAGGCGACGACGGCCGTACGGTCGCCGGTGGCGGCGCGGAGCGAGGTCGCCATGCCGGTGGGGGTGCCGTACCGGTCGCTCTTCCGGTCGAACGTCCCGGCGTCGATGTCCGCGCCGGGCACGATCACGGACAGTTTCCGGGCGCGCTCCAGATCCCCGTACACCTCGGCGATCTGCCCGCGCCCCCGGGGATCGAAGGCGAGGATCTGCCGCCCGGCCCCGGCGAACCGGTCGAACACCGTCCCGCGCAGCGCCTGCGCGTTGGCGCGGTACCGCAGGGACACGGGGGCGCCGTCGAGGTTCCCGACGACCAGCGGGTGCCGCCGGGCCAGCCCCTGCTTCTCCCGGCCGCTCAGGGTCCCGAAGAAGGCGGCGACCTCGGCGGGCGAGGCGCTCGCCGGGTCGGGCAGCTCCCGCCCGACGGACCGGTCCGCGTTCCACGCGGCGGTCCCCGGCGGCGGCCCGGTGAGCGCCCGCTGACTGCTCCCGGAGGCCCAGCCCGCCGTCCCGGTCACGACCGTGGTCATGAACGCGAGAGCGACCAGAGTCCTCTGATAACGACCCCTTGAGTAGCGGCGCATGGCCCCCCGCCCTTCCGTCTTCCTGATGCGTCGGTGTGACGGGGGGAAGGTAGGAAGACGACGGGTGCGGGGGCGTCACACCGGGGAGCCGCTTCGGGAGTGCTACCGGGGTAGGGGGTGGGTGACCGCGCTGGTGGGCGCCGGCGGGACGCGGAGGTTCAGCCCGGTCGGCGCGTGGATGAGGACGCGCCTTGGTCGTGTTGTCCGTACGGGGCGGAGTCGGATGGTGTCGTCCAGTGGGGCGTACGGGCGGATGAAGGCGCAGTCCTCGCCCCGGAGCGGGGTGTGGCGGTCGATGATGTGCTGCGGGGTGGGGGTGGTCCACGGCAGCGCCCAGGGATTGACCGGGAGCGGTACGGGCGGGAACCGGCCGCTGTGCCGCCCCTGAGCCGGAAACAGTGATTCGAGCACCCGTAACAGGGCGCGCTGGATAGCCTGTCGCATACGTTGCTCAGCTCCTGGCGGGGGCTGTGTCGGCGAGCCCCGGTGGCCCGTTGTGGCGGTCCACCGGGGCGCTCCTGTGTACGGGGTGTCAGAAACCGGGTGCGCGGCGGTGGAGGCCGGCGATGAGTGCGTCGCTGAGGGGGTCGGCGAAGGCGTAGCTGCATTTGCCGGGGTGCCCGTGGAAGAGGGTGCACGCCTCGTCGCCGTAGCCGCTCATACCGCCCTGGCCGGGGCAGTCGGGCCGGATGAAGACGGCGTCTGCGTCGTGGCCGTCGATCCATATGGCCCACATTTCGCCGTGCCGGGCGTCGTCGAGCTGCCAGACGAGGTCGAAGTGAAAGCCGGGCGGGTGCGCTTCGAGCCTGCACCGGAGATGGCTCACGGCGTCGGCGAGGTCGCCGTTCCCGATGGCCCGCATGTCTCCGTGCAGGCCGGACGGGACCTGCGCGAAGGCCCCGCAGATCCGGGGCCCGTTCATGCCTCGGATTCCCGGGCGGCGACGGGCCGGTCGTCGTGCGCGGGATGTCGACGCAGCAGTACGCGACAGTCGACGGCGGTCGTCTCGTCGTTGACGCGAGTGGCCGCGTCCAGCTTGTCGTGGAGCCGTCGGCACGGCAGGCACTCGGCCTGTCCGGTGGGGGTGGGGTGGTCGGTCATCGGTCGCCGTCCCTCTTTGCGGGTCGATCCGTTGCGTTCGGTGACCAGATGAACACAAGGGTGGTTAGTCTCGGGCTACTTGAACGAGGTCATTCGCGTTCATGTGCCAACTATTGGCAAGCCTGCTGGACCAGAGCGGGAGGTCAGAAGAGTGGATGACAACACAGCGTCGGATGTCATGAGTCCGCTTGAGGCGTTCGGGGTTGACGTTCGGGAGCTTCGTCAGGGTCGCAACATGACGATGAAGGGCCTGGGCGCCGCGATCGGCTACTCGGAGAGCTACGTAAGCAAGGTCGAAACAGCGGTCGTGGTGCCGAGCGCCCGGTTCGCAGAGGGGTGTGATCGGGCCTTTGGAACGGGGACTCTGATCGCCCGCCAATACCGGCTAGCCGTGAACGGCGAGCATCCGTCGTGGTTCGTGCCGTACATCCAGCTGGAGCGCTGCGCGAACAAGATTCTCGACTACTCCACGCTGTTCGTCATGGGGATGCTCCAGACGAAGGAGTACGCTCGCGCCGTCTTCCGATCCGGAACGCGCAAAGAAACGGCCGAAGTCGTCGAAGCCAAGGTTTTGGCTCGCATACGGCGTCACGAATTGCTGGAGCGGGACACCCCTGCGCCACCGCTGCTGTGGGTCGTGCTCCATGAGGCATGCCTTCGCGTGAATGTGGGAGGGCCTGACGTCATGAGGCGGCAGCTTGAACACCTCGTACGCGAGGCCGAGTCACCGCAGGTCACCATCCAACTCTTGCCCTTCGGCGTCGGACCTCCGGCTACGGGCAACGCATTCACTTTACTGTTCACCGAGGGCCGACCTACGGTGCTGCATACGGAAGGGCCGCAGGGTGGACGGCCGTATGAGGCCGAAAAGATCGTTGCCAACGGCATTGCTGCCTACGATCGACTGAGGGCTGACGCCTTGGGCTTGGAAGCTTCGATTGCCCGTATCAAGGACATCTCCAAGGAGTACACATCGTGAGCGAAGGCTTTGACCCGAGGTCTGCCGACTGGATCAAATCCTCCTACAGCGGACCTGAGGGCGGGCAGTGCATAGAGTGGTCGCCGGCTGTCGCGGCGACTACTGGGGTTGTGCCCGTCCGGGACAGCAAGAACCCGGGCGGACCGCTGCTGACGCTCTCCTCCGCCGCTTTCGCGGGCCTGGTGGAGTTCGCTAAGGAAACGGACGCCTAGCAGTAGCAAGTCCCCTTGCAGAGGAGCGTGCGGTATGAGCAGCAACTGGCCGAGCACCATCTCCGACGACTGGGGCAAGAGCACGTACAGCGGACCGAGCGGAGGCCAGTGCGTCGAGTGGGCCCCCGCGTACGCGTCAGCGCACGGTGTCGTCCCCGTCCGGGACAGTAAGAACCCGGCCGGACCGATACTGACGCTTACCCCCACCGCCTTCGCGGGCCTCGTTGACTTCGCCAGGCGCGCGGACATCTAGCGGCGGCGGACACCCACATCGCGCGAAGCCACAACGCGCGAAGCTCCGCCCGGTATCGCGGGCGGAGCTCTTCGCGTTGGTACCGGGGTGGAGGCTCCCCCAGGGGTTCTCCCCCGCCCTCTACCCCGGCCGCTTGCGGTGCTCCCCCTACGGGTGGGGAGCCGAGAACGATCCTGCCCGGGAGCGGTGGCCGAAGGTATCCCATCTTTCTGGGAGGCCGGCGATTCTGGCCGTATGGTATGCGGATGGCTTCGTTCCGTGACGGCGAGCGGAAGCTCGTGGCGGCCATCGGCGATCTCGGCCTGGCCGATCTTCCGCTGGACAAGTTCTTCGAGCAACTCAACGGCTTGGTGAAGCCGGTGCTCGGATTCGACGCCGGATGCTGGCACGGCGCCGACCCGGTCACGGGCTTTCTGACCTCCACCGTCGCGGAAGGGCTGCATCCTTCCGGTTTCGAGCACGCCGCCCGGCTTGAGATGTGGTCCGACGACTCGACCCGGCTCGCCACCATCCGGCAGTCGGGGCGGCTCGCGGACACCGTCCACCACGCCACTCAGGGCCGTCCCGAACGCAGCGTCCGCTACCGGGAACTGCTCACGCAGTACGACTTCTCGGACGAACTGCGGATGAACTTCGATGTGAACGGCGGACGTTGGGGCGCGGCGGCGTTTATGCGCGGGGACGATCGAGGGCCCTACAACGCGCGCGAGCTGCGGCTCGCCGAACGGGTCGCGCGGGCCGTCGCCGTGGCTCTCTGCCGCTACAGCCTGCCCGCGCCCATCGATCCGGCGGAGGCGACGGTGATTCCCGCGGTCGTCGTGCTCGGGCCGTCCGGTCGGCTGGCCGCCGCCGACTTCGGGGCGCAGGCGCTGCTGGCGGAGTTCGCCGGGGACATCCGGCGCCCGGAGGGGGTGCCGACGGCCGTGGTCGTCGTCTCGCAGCGGGCCCGCGCCAACGCCGCGTCCGGCCACCCGGAGGCGCCCGCGTCCGCGAGGCTGCGCCGCCCCAACGGCCAGTGGCTGGCGCTGCACGCCTCACTGCTCGACGGCCGGGCGGACGGCAGCGTCGCCGTGGTCGCCCAGCCCGCCTCGCCCACCGAGGTCATCCCCCTGACACTGCTGGCGCACCGGCTCTCACCGAGGGAGCAGGAAGTGGCCCTCCAGGCGGTGCGGGGACTGAGCACCCGGGAGATCGCGCAGGCGCTCTTCCTGACCCCGGCGACCGTGCAGGACCATCTGAAATCGGTCTTCGACAAGACGGGAGTCCGCAGCCGCCGCGAACTCGTCGCCCTCCTGATGGCACCCCACGCGGCGACCGCCGCCCACGCACCGGGCTGACCCGCGCGTCACTCGGGGGAGTGGCCGGGTACGGGGGCGACCTGCGACAACGGTGCCCGGTTCGGCGCGGGTCCCTTGTGCCCGTACCGCCCGACTCCTACCGTCCGCGCCATGGAACTTCTCGACCAGCTCTCAGAGATGACGAACACGCCCGTGGCCGACGCGGCCGGGTCCCTCGACGGCATCCTCACGCGGGTGCGGGGGACCGGGATTCCCGCTGCGTTCACCGAAGGGGACAAGCCCGTCGCCGTCGTCATGTCGTGGGACGTCTTCGAACAGCTTGAGGCTGCCGCCGCAGGGTTGCGCCGGGCCGAACACCGCTTCCAGGGGTGCCGTTTCGGCCCGGTCAAACCGCCCGAGGGCGTCGACTGCGGCTGCCGCACGGCGGAGGAGATGGACGCAAAGCCGGTTCAGAGAGGGACTAAGCCCCGGGTCTCGCCGACAGTTGAGGGAGGGCTGACCGGGTGTCCATCAGCAATCAACCTTCGATAGATGTGGCCACCTCATTCTGGAGTTTCGTGAACCGCCGCGACTTCCTGACCGGATCCGGCTTCGCCACATCCGCGTTCACCACCCCCGTGCCCCGCTGGCTGGTCGCCCCCGCCGACGAGGTCGCCGACCATCCGGGCGGCGTCCAGGTCGGCCGGGCCGACCTGGACGAGCTGCGGGACGCGGCCGACGACGCCCGCCGCTGGGACTCCAAGTACGGCGGCGGGAGCTGGAAGGCCGACTCCGTCACTGTCTGCCGCCAGGAGAGGGCCGCTCCGTTGCTGCGAGGCTCCTTCACCGATGCGGTCGGCCGTGACCTGTTCTCCGTGACCTCCGAGCTGTCCCGGCTGGCGGGGTGGACCGCGTTCGACGTCGGCCGGCACGACGTCGCCCAACGGCACTTCATCCAGGCGCTCCGTCTCGCCCGGGCCGGCGGGTGCCCTCCGGGGTGTTCACCCGATCCGTAGGGATGCGGCTGGCGATCGTGGGGACCGCCCATCTCCAGGCCCGAGACCTCGATCACGGGCTCGACTTCGGCAACCGGTCCGTCGACATCCTCGCCCGCGTCCAGTCCTCCCGGGCCAAGGACTACGTCCGTGAGTTCAACGCAGCCCTGACCCCCTGGCGGCGAGAACCGGCCGTCCGTGACTTCATCCACCGCACCCGCACCGAACTGGGCGTCTGACGAAGACCTGGAGACCCGACGAGCAGGTCACTGACCCGGCCGCACGACCCCCGACTCGTACGCGAAGATCACCGCCTGGGCCCGGTCCCGCAGACCCAGCTTCGCCAGCACGCGTCCGATGTGGGTCTTCACCGTCTGTTCGGCAAGGACCAGATGGGCGGCGATCTCCTGGTTGGAGAGGCCCTTCGCGACCAGCTCCAGGACCTCAGTCTCCCGTGGGGTCAGGCCCTTGAGCCGGAGGGAGGGGTCCTTGCGGGGGGCCGGGCGCTGGGCGGCGAAGTCGGCGATCAGGCGGCGGGTGACGGAGGGGGCGAGGAGGGCCTCGCCGGCCGCGACGACTCGTACCGCCCCGATCAGGTCGGCGGGTGGCGCGTCCTTCAGCAGGAAGCCCGAGGCGCCCGCGCGGAGCGCCTCGTACACATAGTCGTCCACGTCGAAGGTGGTCAGCATCAGGACCTTCGGGACGTGGATCACGCCCACCGGGGGGTGCAGGATCTCCCGCGCCGCCGCCAGGCCGTCCATCTCGGGCATCCGGACGTCCATCAGGACCACGTCCGGGTGGGTGGAGCGGGCGACGGCCACGCCCGCGCGGCCGTCCGGTGCCTCGCCCACCACGTCGATGTCCGCCTGCGCCGACAGCAGCGCGGCGAAACCGGCCCGCACCATGGCCTGGTCATCGACGATGATCACGCGGGTGGTCACTGGGCGTCCTCCGAGGTCACGGGCGTCACCAGCGGCAGACGCGCGGCCACCCGGAAACCGCCGTCCGGCAGCGGACCGGTGTCCAGCGTGCCTCCGGTCAACCGTACGCGCTCCCGCATGCCGATCAGGCCGTGGCCGGTGCCACCGTGCTCCAGCGGCGAATCCGGGGCGTCGGCCGGGCCGTTGACGATCAGTACCGTCAGATCCGTACCGTCCGAGTTCACGGCGACCCGGGTGACGGCCCCCGGCGCGTGCCGGACCACGTTCGACAGCGCCTCCTGGACGATCCGGTACGCGGAGAGGTCCACCGCGGACGGTACCGAATCCGGTGCCACCGACAGGGCCAGCTCGGCCGGCACTCCGGCCCGTACGGTCGCCTCGACCAGTTGTTGCAGCCGGGAGAGTCCGGGCTGTGGGGCGAGTTCGCCCTCCGTGTTCTCGCTCCGCAGGACCGTCAGCAGCCGTCGCATCTCGGTCAGCGACTCGCGCGCGCCGGAGGCGATGGCGGCGAACTCCTCGCGGGCGGCGTCCGTGAGGCCCTCGATCCGGTAGGGCGCCGAGTCGGCCTGGACGGTGATCACCGACATGTGGTGGGCGACGACGTCGTGCAGCTCGCGGGCGATACGCGCGCGCTCCTCCAGCAGGGTGCGCTGGGCCCGTTCCGCTTCGCTGATGGTCTCCTGCGCCGCCAGCCTCCGCTGGGCGTCGCCCCGCTCCCGCAGCGCACCGGTTACCACCAGCATCACACCGCTCAGCACGAACAGGAGTACCCCGGTGCCGTCGCTGTGCTCCTGCGAGACCAGCTCGAAGGCGAACCCCGCCGCGCCCGTCGCCAGCCAGACGGCCACCAGTGTGCGGCGCGGTTCGCGCAGGCCGAGGCAGCCCATCAGGGCGAGATACCCGACGATGACCGGCGGGGTCCACGGCCAGGGCCGGCCATCGACGCCGTCCGCGCCCAGCAGGGCGAAGGCGCCCAGGACGTCGGCGGCGGCCACGATCCACCACGCCTGGAGCGGCCGGGTCACGGCGAGCAGCAGCGGCGCGGTCTGCGCGGTGCCCAGGGCGCCGGCGAGCGCGCCGTTCAGCCGGTAGTCCCCGACGAGCAGGGTGATGGTCGTCGGCAGCAGGGCGAGTGTGCAGGCCAGGACGACGACGTACGGCAGCCGTCGCACCCAGGGTTTCTCGGCCGTGGCGAGGAGGGGGGTGGTGGAGTCCGACGGGGTACGGAGGTCGTCCGCGAGGAGGCGCAGATGCTTCCGGGCGGTGCGCAGCAGGCGGACCGGTGTGCCGGACGGGGGCGGGGGGTGCGGTGACGTAGACATGGCGTGGTCAGGGTAGGCAGGGCGAGGGCGTACGGGCGTCATACTCCGGGGCCGGGCGCGAAGTGATACCCCGGTATGACGTCCCGGTGGAGAAGGGGCGGGGGCTTCTTCGGCGGCTGACCTCAGGTCCAGTCCGGACGGGCTCCGTGGGCCGACAAGATCGCCCGGACGGGGCCTGGGTGAGCGTTGACCCAGGTCAGATGCGGTGAGCCGAGTGAGCGCAGAGGTACGGTCGGCTGGCACCGCACGGCAGCGAGGGGTTTCGCACGATGACCAGCCAGACCGACGACACCGACCGAGAGCTTGTCGAAGCCGCGGCGGAGGTGGCCCGTACCCGGACCGATGGTGAGGACCAAACGGTGGCCGCCGCGGCCAGGGCCCGGGACGGCCGGATCGTCACCGGCGTGAATGTCTACCACTTCACGGGAGGCCCCTGCGCCGAACTTGTGGTCCTCGGCGCGGCAGCCGCCCAGGGGGTCCGTGACCTGGAAACGATCGTCGCGGTGGGCGATCGGGACCGGGGCGTCATCCCTCCGTGTGGCCGGTGCCGTCAGGTCCTGCTGGACCACTACCCCTCGCTCAGGGTCATCGTCGGCCAAGGTGACCGGACCCGGGTCGTAGCCGTCGCCGACCTGCTGCCGGAGAGCTACATCTGGGCCGACCAGCAGACCGACACCGGCTGACCTTCACCGCCGTTGCCTCCGGCGCGCGTGAGTCACTGATCGAGACGCGACGGGTGGTGCTCCTGGTCGTTGGGGGCCGTCGTTCACCGGACCGGGGCCGGTGAACGACGACCCCTGGGCCGGACGACAGCCCCGGACCCCGGACCCGCTCACAGCTCCGCCAGCAGCTCCGCCTTCTTGGAGCTGAACTCGTCGTCGGTGACCAGCCCCGCCTGGTGCAGGTCCCCGAGGTGGCGTATCCGCTCCGCGATGTCGGCCGGGTCGCGCCGGGCCGTCCGCAGCGCCATCGCCGGGGCCGACCGTGATTTCTGGACCGACTCCAGCACCGCCGCCGCGAACGGCAGTGACTCGTGCACCGGGCCGTTCCGGGCCCCGAAGACCACCGTCGCCGGGTCCTTGTCGACCGGTGTGAGGAGGGCCGGATCCGGGTCGAGCTGGGGTATGCCCACCAGCGGGTCGCGCAGTTCGTCGGTCCGCCGCAGCAGCCGTAGATAGCCTTCGGGGCCGTCCGGCGTCCGCCATTCGACCCCGGTCAGCTCGTCCACGGCGAAGCTCTGGTCGCCCGCCTTCCACTTCGCGGACGACGCGCCCGTCCAGGACCAGCGGAAGTCGACGTGCTTACCGTCGAAGGACGCTTTTCCGTCATACGCCTTGAACGCCATCGGAGCGCTGGGCGCCGCCACGGTGTACCGCTCGGCGGGCTCGTCGTCCGTGGGCAGCAGCGCGCGCAACTTGTCGGCGCAGCCCTCGGCGAGCGCGCCCTTGTCGGCCGGGAGCACCAGCCGGTACGGATCGTTGCTCTCTTTCAACTGTCCAGCCGCGGCCTCGATCAATGGATCCGCGCCTGGTCGAGGTGCCGCACGCAGCACCACCGTCCCCCGCTTGCCCGGGGAGACCGTCACCGATACGAACGCCGAGTGGGGGATGCGGCGTTCGCTGAGCGCCTGAAAGAGCTTCGGTGCGCGGTGTCCCCGTTGAAAGCGGATGAGCACGGAGTCGGACTCGAACTCCCAGGAAGCGTGAATTCCGGCCAGTACATCACCCATACGCATCATCGTAGGGGGCGGGCGCCCGCGCGTCGCCCCCTCCGTGAGAACCGCTCTCAACGAAGTTCTACGCGCGTCAGGCCGCGGCTTCGCCGGAAATATCACGGTGGCACGTGTCGTCGCGATCCGCGCAGCGGATCCGGTCGTACGCCCCGACGCCTATCGCGGCGAAGTTGCCGACCGTTTCGGTGCCTGGCTCGAAATAGCCGCTGTGGCCGATAGCGCCCGCCGTGGACATCACCCGCGCCCCGAACGCGGGTGCCACCGGGTCCTCGCCGTGGCCCAGCCCGCCGACCTCCAGATGCGGTACGCCACCGATCCAGTCGTCTCCGTCCCGTACCGCCCATACCCGGGCACGGGCCCCCAGTTCGGTCACATGTCCGGCGCGCATCCCGGGGCTCCCGGCGACCGCGATATCGATCACCCGGTCCGGGAGCCGACGTGCGGCGACTCCACACACCACCGACCCGTAACTGTGGCAGAACAGGGCGATCCTCGACTTCCCGGGCAGCGCCTCGGTGAGCGCGGCCAGCCGCACCGACCCGCCCACGGCGCGCCGCCCCGTCGCCGAGTCCATCCCGACGCCGATGGGCGCGGTGTAGTCGGCCCAGGCGATGACGGCGGTACGGGTACGGGGGGACGCGGCCCGCTCGGCGGCGTACAGCGACTGGGCCATGCCGACCGGTGCCGTGTACTTGCGGGCGGTCCGCTGGAAGGTGAGCAGATGGGTGTCGACGCCGGGGACGATGACCGAGACGCGCTCGGCGCGGTCGAGATCGCCGAAGACCTCGGCGACCCGGCCCGCGCCGGCCGGGTTGAAGGCCAGCACTTGGCGCTCCGGGCTCATCAGCGCCTCGTACCGGTGTATCCGGCGGACGGCCTGGCGCCTGCCGTCCGCGCTGAGTCGCGCGGTGGCGACCCGGCGCAGCTCCATCCTCAGCGAACGGGCGATGGCCAGCCGGTTGGCGCGGTAGCGCAGGCGGGCGGGGGCGCCGTTGAGGTTCCCGACCACCAGCGGGAACCTTTCCGCGAGCCGGATGCGCTGGTGCGCGCCGAGCGAGGCGAAGAAGGCGGTCAGCCGCTGGGGCGGGGTGTCGACCCCGGGGAGCGGGCGACCGCCGATGCGGGTCTGCCGCCAGTTCGACACCTCGGCGTCGAAGAGGTCGCGCGCACCGGAGTGCTGGCGGACGGCCGTCCAGCCCGTGGTGGCCAGCAGGAGGAACACGACCACGAGCGCGAGCAGGGCGCGCCGGACGGTGACGGTGGGGGAGGGGTCGAAGGAAGTCACTGCGGGACACAGTAGAAGACCTGCGCGGGGGCTCGGGGGAGCCGTGAGGCAGATCACGTGTTCAGGGGCGTCGTGCGGGGCAAGGGCGCCGCGAAGTCCAGCCCCCTGGGCTAAAGCCGAGCCGTTCAATTCCGCAGCAGGAGATCATCGGACAAGCCGAGACGGCGGCCGAGTTCCTGTCGGCCGACGGCGGTGACGGTCACGGCGCGCGTGGTGCCGATGGGAGTGATCCAGCCCGCGTCGAAGGCGTGGCGGCAGAGGGCGGCCCCGACGGCGCCGGCCAGGTGCGGGCGGCGTTCGGTCCAGTCCAGGCACGACCGCACCGACGGTCGGCGCGTGCCGGTGGGGACGGTGACGCCCAGCTCTTCGAGCCAGGTCGCCCCGGCGCTGGTGAGGCTGAGGCCACGTTCGAGGTCCAGCAGCCGTCGCTCGGTCATCGCGTCGGTGATGGCGACCCCGACGCTCCCGGCGAGGTGGTCGTAGCAGGTGCGGGCGTGGGCGAGGGCCTGTCGGCGGCCGGCCGCCGACAGGGAACGGGGTGCCGGGGCGCGGTCGGGTGCCATCGCGGCGAGGTTCTCGATCAACTCGGCGATATGCGGACCGGCCAGGCGTACGTAGCGGTGGCGGCCCTGCCGTTCTTCGGCGAGCAGGTTTCCGCGCACCAGCGCGTGCAGGTGCTCGGTTGCGGTCGAGCGCGCCACCCCCGCATGGCGCGCCAGCTCCGTTGCCGTCCAGGCCCGGCCGTCAAGCAGGGCCAGGCAGAAGCCCGCCCGGGTGCCATCGGCCAGCAGTCTTGCCACGGAGGCCAGATCGGGGCCGGTCTCATGCGCGCGCCGGGTGTCCATGCGGTCCATTGTCACGTGGCCCATTGTCACGCGGGACACTTCGGCCCCCGCCGAAACGACCCGCTCCTAGGCTGCCCGCCATGCACACACCACCTCCCAGCACCTTGTCCGCGGAGTCCGTCGTCACGCACCTGGAGATCGCGACTCATCTGGAGGCCGAGACTCGTCGTGAGATCGAACCTCACGTCGAGATCGAGCCGAGCATCCTGTACTTCGGGACGCCGGTGGTCCTCCTGTCGACGGAGAACCAGGACGGCTCGTTCAACCTCGCCCCGATGTCGTCCGCATGGGCGCTCGGACGGACGGTCGTGCTCGGGCTGGGCCGCGATGGGCAGACGGCGCACAACCTCGGCAGCCGACCCGATCTGGTGATCAGCCTGCCGGCGCCCGACCAGTGGCCGGCGGTGGAGCGGCTGGCGCCACTGACCGGCCGGAATCCCGTGCCCGCGACCAAGGCCAGGGGCTGCCGCTTCGAGCCGGACAAGTTCGCCGCGGCCGGCCTGACCGGCGAACCGTCCCATCTGGTCCGGCCGCCTCGCGTCGCCGAATGCCCGATCCAGTTGGAGGCCCGCGCGGAGCAGGTGCGGCCGGACGCCTCCGGAGGGTTCGTGATCGTCGAGGCCGTCGTACGCAAGGTCCACGCCGACTCCTCCATCGTGGTTCCCGGCACCGACCACATCGACCCGGCAGCCTGGAGCCCTCTGATTTACAACTTCCGCCACTACTTCGGGCTCGGCCCGGAGCGCGGCCATTCCTACCGCACTCAGACACCCCGGGGCTCCGGGGCCCCTGTCGCGGAGCACCGGGCCCAACGGGATCCGAAGCGAGGGCCCTAACTGTTCAGCAGGCCGAGCCCGGGCCGGGGCTCGCTGTCCAGCAGGCCGAGTAGATAGCTCCCGTAGCCGCTCTTGAGCAGGGGACGGCCGAGTTCGCGCAGCCGGTCGTCATCGATGTACCCGCACCGCCAGGCGACCTCCTCCACGCAGCCGACCTTCAGCCCCTGCCGCTCCTCGATCACCCGTACGTATTCCGACGCCTGCACCAGGGCGGCGAAGGTCCCGGTGTCCAGCCAGGCGGTACCCCGGTCGAGCACGGTCACCGCCAGCTCGCCCCGGCGCAGGTACTCCTCGTTGACCGCCGTGATCTCCAATTCGCCGCGTTCGCTCGGGCGCAGCCGGGCAGCTATGTCCACGACCCGGTTGTCATAGAAATACAGACCGGCCGCCGCATAGCGGGATTTTGGCTTCTCCGGTTTCTCCTCGATGGAGAGCACCGAGCCGTGCTCGTCCAGTTCGACGACTCCGTAGGCCGTGGGGTCGGCCACCGGATAGGCGAATATCCGGCCCCCGGCCGGGGAGTTGTGCGCACGCAGTCTGATTCCCAGAGCGCCGCCGTGGAAGATGTTGTCCCCGAGGATCAGGGCCACCGGTCCTTCGTCGATGAATTCGGCGCCGAGCAGGAATGCCTGGGCGATCCCGTCGGGCCGCTCCTGGACTTCGTACTCCAATCGGATGCCGAGCTGGGAACCATCGCCCAGTAACTGTTGGAAATGTCGCTGGTCGTCTCGGGTGGTGATGACCAGGATTTCCCGTATCCCCGCCATCATCAGTGTGGACAACGGGTAATAGATCATGGGTTTGTCGAAGACCGGGATGAGTTGTTTGGAGACCGCCTGGGTGACCGGCCACAGCCGGGAACCGGTCCCGCCGGCCAGAATGATTCCTCGCATGGATCACCGGGGACCGATGGGTGTGCGGACCGTCGGATCGGATCCCCGCCTCCTTTCCCTTCGACTCGCTGGTCGTGCTCTGCTCGCTCGTCTCTCTCCGCTCGCTCGGCCTTCGCGACGCGGCGGCGGCTCGTGGTGCGATGGCGGCAAGCGACGCGGCGGCGGCTCGTGATGCGGGCGCCCCCGGCCGGTTCGCACCGCCGCGGGCGCCCCCGGCTGGTTCACGGTGACATCGAGGTGTGCCGGGTCGGTTCACGGTGACATCGAGGTGTGCCGGGTCGCGGCCAGGGTGCCCGCCAGCCCCTCCGCCAGGCCGATCGCCGGGGACCAGCCGAGCGCGGCCCCGGCCGCGGACACGTCCAGCCAGGTGTCCGTACGGTCGAAGCTGCGGGCCGGCTCGCGCCGTACCTCGACGGGTCCGCCGACGGCCCGTTCGAGATGGCGGTGCAGCTCGTCCAGCGAGGTCGGCGCGCCAGAGCCGATGTTCAGGGTGGTCGGCCCCGGCGTGGCGCGCAGCCGGTCGGCGTGGGCGCGCACCGCCAGCAGGGCCGCCGTGGCGTCGTCTATGTGCACATAGTCGCGGCGGGACGCGCCGATCATGGTGAGCGTCTCCCGCGCGTGCACGGCCCGGATCCAGTGCGGGATCACCCCGTACCCCGCGCTCGCGGTCTGACCGGGACCGTAGACGTTCGCGAACCGCAGGATCACCGGCGTCGTCCAGTCGGCGGCGGCCAGCGCGTGCTCCTGGGCGAGCTTCGCCGCTCCGTACGCGGCGACCGGCCGGGTCGGGGAGTCCTCCCGATAGGGCGGCGCCGCGTCCGGGTCGTAGACGGTGCCGCCCGAACTCGCGAGCACGACCAGCGGCCGGTGCCCGGTCTCCCGCAGCCCCCACAGCAGCAGGTTGAGGTTCCAGTGGTCCTCCTCGACCAGCTCCGGATTCCGCTCAGCCAGCGCCGGTGTGACACTCCCCGCCACATAGAAGATCGTGTCCGATTTGGCGACTGCCGGATGAACCCTGCCCGCGTGCGCGAAGGGCTTCCGCCGGGTGAAGACATGGGGCCGGGCGCCGACCGACCGCAGTGCTCTGTGCAGATTGCGCCCGATGAATCCCGAGCCTCCGATAACGGTGACGGTCGAGGCCGCGCGACGGAAGGTGGCACCGGATAATTTCATGTCCATGGAGTGGGGATCTCCGTTCTCTGGCGGCGTGTTCGGGTCCTCACCGCCCTGTCCGGGGAATGCATTTCGGCATGGCGGTGCCGTGACTCCGAGAATTCAATTTCGGGGCCTGGGTGATTCCTTTACTTCTTCTGCGGCGGGTTGACAGTAACTCGGCCGCGCACTATGAATTGTGTAATCCCCCCTTCCTCTGTTACCGCCGTACGGGCGGGACTTGTCTTTTTTGAAGGAGAGTTGCCATGAGGGGCGCCATTATCGGTTTCGGTACCATCGCCGCGGGGCACATGGTCGGCTACTCGCGGATCGAGGACTTAACGATCGCGGCAGTGGTCGATGTGTCCAAAGAACGACGGCAGTTCGTGGCGGACACCTACGGATTGCCCACGTACAGCGACTTCGCCAAGCTGGTCGCCAACGAGGACCTCGACTTCATCGACATCTGCACCCCGCCGAGCAGCCACGAGGAGTACTCCGCGCTGGGCCTCGGACACGATCTGCACGTCCTGTGCGAGAAGCCGGTGTTCCTGCCGGCCGAGGACGGCTACGAGCGCCAGCTCGCCACCATCCGGGAGGCGGACCGGGTCTACTACCCGTGCCACGTCTACAAGTTCGCGCCGGTGTTGGCGTCGATGAAGGAGCGCATCCAGGCGCCGGACTTCGGCAAGGTGCTCGGCGCGAACTTCCGTACGCTCCGCACCGGACACGCCAAGGGCGTCCCGGAGTGGCGGCCGCACTGGCGGCGCGAGCCCGAGCTGTCCCGGGGTGGCATCCTGCGCGACCACGGACCGCACAGCGTCTATCTGGCCATGAACCTGACGGGCTGTGTGCCCGAGTCGGTGTCGTGTCTGACGGGGCGGTTGCGGGGCGGCGGCGAGTACGCCGACAGTGAGGACACCGCCCTGGTCCGGATGCGCTGCGCCGATGACGTGGAGATAGCGATGACCCTGTCGTGGTCCTCCGGTCATCGCAGCACCGGGTATTCGATCATGGGGGGCTCCGGTTCCGTGGTCGTGAACGGCGACGACCTCACCTACATGGCGGGCGGCGCCGTGGTCCGTACCTCCATCGAGTCCGGCTTCGACGATCCGTCCCACCAGGAGTGGTTCCACCGGATGCTGCTCGACTTCATGGGGGTCGTCGCCGAGCCGGCGCGGCAGACGGAGCTGATCCGGGAGGCGCTGATCACCTCCTTCGTGATCGACGGGGCGTACGCCTCGGCCGCCGACGACGGGCGCTGGGTCGACTGCCGGGTCCCCGAGTCCCTGCTGGCTCCGGGGGCCTGACGGCCGAGCCGATGGGGACCCGGTGAGCGGGAGCCCCCGGCCCGCGGCCGTGTACGCGGTCGCGGGCCGGGCGCCCGGCCGGTCCACACCCACGCGGCCCGGCCGGTCCACACCCACGTGGCCCGGCTGCGCCGAGACACCCGCTCACCGGCTGCGAGCGTCGGGTTCCCTACCGGTCGGGCTCCCCACCAGTCAGGCCCCCCACCGTTCAGGCTCAGGCGGCGCCGCCCGCGCACCGGCCGCACGCACCGGCCGTCCGTGCGCGTCAGGCCGTCCGTGCCGACGCCCGCGCACCGGCCGCACGCATCGGCGTCCGGGCGGCGCCGGTGTCAGCCCCCGGCCGCCGCCCCCGCCCCCTTACCCGCGAACATCGCGCGTACATGGTGCTCCAGCTCCCGGTTCAGCTCGATGCCGAGCCACCTCCGCCCCAGCCGCTCGGCGGCGAAGCAGGTCGCCCCCGTACCGGCGAACGGATCGAGGACCAGCCCGCCCGGACGCGTCAGGAGATCCACGAACAGCTCCGGGACGGCGGTGGGCCAGCGGTCGGCATAGGGGTGCAGTGACGTTTCGGCGATGGCCTTCTCGTACGCCTGGTCATAGACGCCCGAGGTGTCGAACTCCAGCAGATTGCCCCGTACGAAGTCACGCCGTGCCGGATGACGCAACGCCTCCACGTCGTAGTGCACCTGGTGGGACTTGCCCATCACCCAGATCGGCGTGATCGAGTCCGCCGCCCGCGCCGGCCCCCCGGGCTCCGGGACCAGCAACTGCGGGTTGAAGTAGTAGTAGTCCTGGATGAGCCGCCAGCCCGAGGCCGCCAGCGCGCGCACCGCGGCGGCGTGCTGCACCGCCTTCCCCGGCGCGTCCGACAGCCAGATGCCGCCGAGTTCGAAGGCGACGACGCCGTTCGGCACCAGCACCCGGTGGAACTGCTCGAAGAAGGGCTGTATCCAGCCCAGGAACGCCTCACCCACCCGGTCGTCGTCGGCGATCAGTCCGCCGCCCTCGAACGGCGGCGAGCAGACCACCGCGTCCACACTGCCGTCCGGGATCCTCGCCATCAGTTCCAGACTGTTGCCCCAGTGGAAGGAGCCGTGCTCCGCCGCCAGCGCGCACTGGTTCTCCGCCGTCGTCAACCCGGTCACCGGGCCCACCTCTTTTCTGTCGTCGTGGCAGTCGTGGCAGTCGTGGTGGTTGTGGTGGTACGGCTCCGGATCACTCCGAGGCCCAGGTGATCGCCGTGCGCTCCGCCGGGTCGACGGTCTCCAGACTGTTCGAGTAGCCGCCCAGGTAGTAACGGAGCGTCGCCCGGCCGGTGCAGGCCAGCCGCTCCTTCCGCTCCAGCAGCCGGTAGTACAGCTTGTCGTCCTCGCTCACCAGGTCCTCCGCGTCGCTCGCCGAGAACCGTTCCTCGAACGGCACGTCGAGGAGCAGCTCCCGGGAGAGCAGCCACGCGCTGGTGTCGACCGGCACGTCGAAGACGTCCGGCCGGTCGTGGATGACGTTGGAACCGGGCACGACGATCCCCTTGGCCGCGTACTCCTCGTACGCCCGCTCCGCCTCGGCGGTGCTGTTCGCCCACGGCCAGCGGGGTTCCAGGTACGGGGTGCCGTCCGTGTTCAGCAGGCCGACCTCGCTGTAGGCGGCCCGTACGCCCTGTTCGCGAGCGCACCGCAGCAGACTGGCGAGGTGGTCCACCGCCCACTCGTTGTCGTCGTCCAGGTAGGCGATCCAGGAGCCGGTGGCGTGCCGCACACCGAGATTCCGCAGCCGCGACGACCGTCCCGGGCCCGATGTCTCGTGCGGCTCGCGCGGCACGTACCGCACCTCGCAGTCGGGGAAGTCGTCGGCGACCTCCGCCAGCGCGGACCGGGTCGTCGGGCTGTCGTCGATGAGCACCAGATGGTTGACCGGGACCCCGGCCTCCTGCGCGCGCACGCTGCGCATGGCCCGCTGGACCAGCACCGGCCGGTAGCGGGTGAGGGTGACGACGGTGACGCTCTCGGGTGGTTGTTCCGGCCGTGCTGCCATCAGGCACCTCCCAGAGGCACGGAGACCGACCGTTCGACACAGCCGTCGTCCGTGGTGATGTCGTCCTTGCAGATCTCCAGGTACTCGAAGTCGACCAGCTCCTCGGTGGGTTCCGTCGGCCGCCAGTCCGCGCGCGGCAACTCCTCGTGCGGATGGAGCTTGCCGACGCTGCCCAGGCAGTTCTGGCAGGCGCGCAGGGGCGTCGTACTGGTGAGGAACCCGTACAGCCGGTCCAGGAACTCCGGCCCCGCCTCGACCTCCAGCCCGTCGACCCGGTGGTCCCAGCCGCCGTTCTGGAGCTTCTGCGGCATGAACAGACTCTGCGGGCAGCGGTAGAGCAGCCCGTCGAAGACGGTGTGTGAGTTCCAGTAGTGGGCGAGTTTGCAGGTGTCGAAGACCTCCTGCGTCAGCGGCGCCGAATCGGTGCCCACCTCCGAGTAGACCGAGCGGAAGTGACCGTAGAAGTTGACCAGCAGCGAGACGCCGTGCTCGGCGGCGAGATCGCGGTAGTGGTCGACCTGTTCCGGTGTGAGCATCCGGCTCGGATAGATCGACAGCTCCAGTGAGTCCACCGACTCCCAGAAGCGCTCGGTCATCCGGTCGAGGAGGGTGCCGTTGGTGGCGACGAGGATGGTGTCGGCGACCCCGCTCGTCCGTACCGCGTCGATCAGACCGACCACATCGGGGTGGAGCAGCGGTTCGCCGCCCATGATCTTGGCGTAGGACGCGTGGTAGTTCTCGGCCAGTACGGTCAGGATGTCGTGCATCTCGGCCGGGTCGGCGTTCTCGCGGCGGAAGAGCGGCGAGAGGTGCGCACAGGACTTGCAGCGCATATTGCACTGGAGACTGGCGTTGACCTCGATGCCCTCCGGATTGTGCACCTTGCCGTCCACCAGGCTGACACTCATCGCGGGTCACCCTCCGCACTCCTGAGGTGGTCCAGATGGGCCACCACCTTGTCGACGGCCTCGGCGATCGCCGCCACGTCGTCCCCGGTGCCGAGCAGCGCGTGGTGCAGGAACGCGAAGCAGGTGTGGAAGGCGGCCGTCGCCTCCGGCAGCTCGAACCGGGTCGGATCGAAGGACTGCCGGTCGGGGGCGGACCGGGGGAGCCGGGGCGACTTCAGCGGGGTGTAGAGCGGATTGGCGTTCAGCGGGGTGTCCAGCGTCTCGAAGAAGACGTTCAGCTCGGCGGTCATGGCGTCCACCACCCGCTGGATCGGCAGCCCGCCGAGCAGCTCCCGGTCCAGCCGGATGATGTAGTCGTAGTAGGTGCGCCGGGTGAGCCCGGCCGGGGCGGGCACCGTCGAGACGCCGGGGATCGCGGCGAGCAGCGCGGTCAGGGCGGAGGCGTTGCGCTCCCGTACCTCGCTCTGCTGGTCCAGGAACTCCAACTGGCTGAGGGCCACCGCCGCGTGGAACTCGGACATCGAGTGGTTGTGGCCCTCGACCGTGCCGACGTCCTCCAGCTCCAACTGACCGGCGACCGGGCGGTCGGTGTAGCGCCTGCCGTTGGCGCGGTACTGCTGGAGCTGGTCGTACAGCTCCGCGGAGGAGGTGATCGCGATCCCGCCCTCCCCGCAGGTGAGGACCTTGGTCTGCTGGAGGCTGAAGACACCGATGGTGCCGAAGGTGCCGACCTTGCGGCCGTTCCACTCGGCGCCGTGGGCCTGCGAGCAGTCCTCGATGATGGGGATGCCGGTGCTCTCCGAGAGCTGGACGAACGCGTCGACGTCCGCGCTGGAGCAGTAGGCGTGCACGACGAGGATCGCCTTGGTCCGCTCGGTCACGGCGGCCTTCGCCGCGTCGGCGGAGATGCTTAGGGTCTCGGGGTCGACGTCCACCAGGATCGGAGTGGCACCGAGCCCGGCCGCGGCCGAGGCACAGGCCACCCAGGTCAGGCCGGGGACGATCACTTCCGTGCCCGGCCCGACACCGAGTGCCTCCATGGCGACGGTGAGCGCGGCCGAGCCGTTGGTGACGGGCACCCCGTAGGGCACCGAGTGGTAGGCGGCGAAGGCGTCGGAGAACCGGCGCTCGAAACTCGCCGTACCGGTGTACGCGCCGCTGACCGCCCAGCGGCCCGAGGTGGCTGCCTGGCGGAGCATGGTCAGGGTGGACTCGGGGGCCTGGGGCCAGAGGGGCCACTCGGCGTCGTGGACCGGCGAGCCGCCGAGAAGCGCGAGGGGGGAACGCGGTACCGCTGTCATGGCTGTCCCTTGGTGGTCGGATGATCGGTGCGGAGTGGTGCGTGTGCTGCGGTGCGGAGTGGTGCGGTGTCGTGCGTATGGTCGGGTGTCGGGTGTCGGGTGCCGGGTGCGTGCGGACATGCCGGGGCCGGGTGTGCGGCGGTACGGGGGGTACGGGTGTTGCCCACGGTCATGCAGGGGTACGGGGGGCTTACGGAGGCGCGGGGCTAAAGAGGCACGCGGCCGCCGGGCGACCCGGGCGCGCGATCGGGTCGGCGACCCGGGCGCGCGGTCCGGCTGCTCAGTCCGGGTCCGCCGCCGGGGTCGCCGCGAGCTGCTCCCGTCGTACGGCTTCGATCTCGCGCAGCAGTTCATCGGCGCGGGACGGGTCCCGGAGGAAGGACACGAACGCCGTCATCCCGACGTTCGACAGCTCCCACGACGTGTCGAGGTCGTAGAACTGCTCCAGCCGGTCGGCGCCCCGCAGGATCTCCATCCCCTTCGCCACGTGCCGGCCGCCCCGGTCCACATCCACATCGGTCCGGGTGGGCAGGGTGGCCAGATGCTCGATCGTCAACTGCTGGACCTCGTGCGAGCCGAGATACGCGAGGAAGGCGGTGGCGTCCTCCGGCGACGCGCTGTTCCCGGCGACGAAGTAGCCGTCGACCGGAGTGTCCTCGCCGATGGGCAGCGACGGGTCGATGATCGGGAAGCGGAAGAAGTCGATGTCCGGCTCGCCCGGCGGGGTGTACTCGTCGGTGGCGTAGGCGCCGACGAGCGTCATGCCCGCCTCGCCGCGCAGGACCGCCGCGACCGCCTCCTCCTCGTCGTACTCGGCGGGCTCACCGAGGAAGTAACCCCCTTCCACCAGCGGGCGCCAGAAGTCGAAGACCCGGCGCACGCGCTCGTCCGTGTACGGGACGCGCAGCTCCATCAGTTCGCGGTGGAAGTCCGGGCCGTTGATGCGCATGTTCAGATAGTCGAACCAGGCGGCGGCGGCACAGCGGAAGCGGGCGCCGAGCGAGAACGGCGCGATCCCCGCGTTCCGGAGCGTCCCGCACGCGGCCATCAGCTCGTCCCACGTCCCGATCGGCGTGGTGATGCCCAGGGATTCGAAGACCGAGGGGCGGTAGTACACGCCCCACCAGTAGTGCGAGGTCGGCAGGAAACAGGAGGGGCCCATCCCACCCTCCATGCTCCGGAACCTCGGTAGAAACGTTTCGCCGAAACGTTCCGCCTTCCACATCGCGGAGATGTCCAGCATCAGTCCCTGGTCGACCAGGGAACGCATCCGGTTCCCGGCGAACCAGGTCATCACGTCCGGGGGGCTGGGGTCGGTGTGGCAGGTCCCCAACCGGTCCCGTAACTCCTCATGGTCGAGGACCGACAGGGTGACCGGGGTCCCGGGGTGCCGCTCGTTCCAGCCGGCGACGATGCGGTCCGCGAGGTCCCGCATCAGGGGTGAGGTGTGATCGGTCAGAAAGGTCAGCGCCATGCTGGACTCCTTCGCGTCTTCACTGTCTTCGCGCGTCTTTGCGTCAGGGCGGGGGCGTAACGGGACTCGGTTCCTTCGGCGGCTCCGGTAACCCGGCAGCTCCGGTGGCCCGGTCCCTCCGGTGGCTCCGGGGTCAGGACGGGACCGGGGCGGCGGCGAGCACCCGCCGGAAGACATCGACCGCCGCGGCGGCCTCCACCTCGAAGTCGGCGAACTCGTCCTCGATGGTCAGCCCTCCGGCGTGCCCGGCCGCGAGCAGACCCGCCACGAACTCCGTCTGGTCCGCCACCCGGAAATCACCGCTGCCCCGGGGGGCCGACGATGTGTGGGCGTGTCCGACGACCGCCCCGGCCGCCGCCACCTCGGCGGCGATGGACAGGCCCTCGCTCATGATGTGGAAACAGTCCGCGGCGATCCGGACGTCCACCGTGTCGACGACCCCGTCGATCACCCCCCGCGCCTCGGCGCAGGAGTTGACGAAGTTCGTCTCCGTGGCGTTCAGCGGTTCGAGCGCGAGCACCATGCCCCGCTCCGCGCAGACGGTGCCCGCCGCCACGAGGAAGGCACGGAACTGCCGGAGCGCCTCGTCGCGGGAGAAGCCCGGTGGGATGTGCCGGGCCTGGCCACTGCCGAGGACGACGGTGCGCACCCCGACCGCGCCGCCGCGGTCGCACATGTCCCGGAACACCTCCAGCGCCGCGGTCTGATCCGCGTCAGGGCCCACCACCCGCTGCTTGTACCGCCTCGGCAGCGGAGACGTCATGGCCTTGATCGGCAGCCCCGCAGCGCGCAACCTGGCCTGGAGCGCGGGGAGTTCGGCCGGTTCGACGCAGAGCAGATCCCCCTTCAGCTCCAGATAGTCCAGCGGCAGTCCGCTGGCGCGCTCGGCCTCGGGGGCACTGCGCACCACACACCCCAGTTCCATGCTCGGTCCTCCTCGATGGTCCGGTGTTATACGGGACGGTCCGGCCGGTTCGGATCTCGTACGGGACGGTCCGGCCTTCATGGCCGGGTGATGGAGTCGGACATCGCCCGGAAGGTCGCCTCGAAGGCGTCAAGGCCCTCTTCGAGGTGGTGTTCGGGGATGCTCAGCGGGGGGTAGATCCGTATCCGGCTGTCGTACGCCATCGCCAGGACGCCCCGGGCCATCAGCTCCCGGAAGATCCCCCGGGTGACGTCCTTGGGCAGCGGGCGCTTCGAGCCCGGCTCCACCAGTTCCACGCCGACCATCAGGCCGACGTTCCCCGCGTTGCCCACGAAGGGGAACTCCTCGACCCAGGAGGCCAGTCGACGGGAGACCGACTCGCCGAGCCGACGCGACCGCTCGGGTAGCTCCTCGTCCAACAGGATGCGCAGTGTCGACAGTGCGGCGGCACTGGCCAGTGGATTGCCGCCGAAGGTCGACGCGGCGGCGCTGGGGGCGCCGAAGGGGGTGCCCTCCACCAGGTCCGCCCTGCTCACGATCGCGCTGGCGGGTAGGCCCGAGGCCATGGCCTTGCCGAGCACGACGACATCAGGCGCCGTTTCGGGGTCCTGTTCGAAGGCGAAGAGGGAGCCGGTCCGGCCGAAGCCGGTGATCACCTCGTCCAGGATCAGCAAGGCGCCGTGCCGGTCGGCGAGTTGGCGCAGGGCCCGCAGATAGCCCCGGGGCGGGATGATGTTGCCGTTGGTGCCCTGGACCGGTTCCACGATGATCGCGGCGATATCGCCGACCGACCCGTTCTCGATGGACTGCTCGGCGAAGCCGACACAGTGGTGGTCGCAGGTGGGATGCTCCAGTTGGAGCGGGCACCGGTAGCAGTAGGCGTACGGCACCTGGTGCGATCCCGGGGGGAACGGACCGGAACGATGCTTCCGCGGCCCGCCGTGGAGGCTCAGCGCTCCCTGTGTCTTGCCGTGGAACCCACCCCAGAAGCTGACGATCTCATGCTTCCCGGTGGCGGCGCGGGCGAGCTTCACCGCTGCCTCGACGGCCTCGCTGCCGGTGGAGAACATATGGATCCTGCCGAGCCGCTCGGGCAGCCGGGACGACAGCAGCTCGTAGTACCGGGACCGTACGTCGGTGTAGAAGGTCCCGACGGCGAACGATCCCAACTGATCGTTGACGTCCGCCAGGAATCTGGGGTGGGAGTGGCCGATGTTGCAGACACCCACGCCCGTGAAGAAGTCGAGGTACCGCTTGCCGTCCTTGTCCCAGACCTCCGCGTTCAGCGCGCGGTCCACGACGATACCCGCCAGATCTGTCATGGACTGGCCGCCGGGTAACCGGTGCTGTTTCTCCCGTTCGACAATGTGCGCTGTGGATGTGGGCATGACTGTGAGACTCACGATGTCTTTGGCCTTTCTGCCGCGATTGCGTCCGCTTTGATGTAGATCCGGTTCATGCTGGATTCATGTATGAGTCATTCCGGAGTCAGGTCTGAACCACGTCTGAACTCACGCCTGAGCCCATGCCTGAATCCACGCCTGAGCCCATGCCTGAATCCACGCATGAGCCCATGCCTGAACCAGGTCCGATCCATCGCGAACGTCAGTCGGCGCCGTCGCGCCCTCGGCCCAACCGGTTACCCGGGATTCAATGGAATTCTCTGGGGATTTCCCTGGAAGTCCCTCAGCGGTGCTTCCCCGCCTCCCCACCGAGCGCGGTGGGATCGAAGGCCGCCAGAATCCGCTGGAGTACGGCGATGTCGGTACGCGCGTCACGAACATCGGTCAGCGGCTCGGTACCGTTGATGACGCAGTCGTGGAAGGCGCACAGCTCCTCGCGGAATGCCTCGTCGTACGAGACCTGGACCCGCTTGTCCACCAATGCACCGTTCTCCATGCTCTGTACGACGATCGGTGTCGGCCAGTGCTTGAGGAAAGGGGAGGGGAACTGGATGCGCACCCGATCGGTCGGGGACAGTACCGCGATCTCCTCGAAGTAGTCGCGGACATCGGCGAGGTAGGTCCAGGTGTAGGTGGTGCGCAGGTTCCCCGGATGCCGAAGAACAGTCGTCACCGACGGAAACTTCGAGTCAGGCGGCCAGATGTCGGTGAACAGCACGTCCTCCGGCTCGCCCACCAGGGCCCGCAGGGCGTTGATGTCGTGGACCATGCTGCCGAGGAAGACATCGAAGTAGACGAAGCGCAGGGCGTCCGAGATACCGCCGACCGCCTCGTCCAGCAACTCCTCCTGGGCGCGGTGGAGCCGTCGCGCCACGTCCTCGGGCACGTCGTCGAAGCGCCGCACCCCGTGGAAGTCGATGTACTGGTCCTCGCTGGGGTGCAGGGTGTTGATCTGGATGTAGCGGGCGTCACGCATGGCGCCGACGAGGCCCTGGCCGTAGCGGTAGCCGGGGTCGAAGCGCTTCATGTACGCGACCATCAGGCGCACGCCGGCCGCCCGCACGGCGGCCTCGATCTCGTCCGCCTCCCGGAGCGTGAAGCAGAGCGGCTTCTCCACCAGGATGTGCTTGCCCGCCTGCGCCGCTGCGATGACCTGCGGCGCATGACTGCCGCCACTGAGGACGAGCACGGCGTCCACATCGGTTTCGAGCAGGGCCCGATAGTCGGTGAAACGGCGCTCGGGCGGGACGCCGTACTGCTCGCCGAGGTGCTCCAGCAGTCCCGGTGAGAGATCGCTCAGCGCGGTCAGCTCGAACCGGTCGGGCAGGCTTCGGACGTACGGCAGATGCATGATCTGGGCGACGGTGCCACAGCCGATGACACCCAGGCGGAGGCGTTCTGTCTGTAAGGAGCGTTCTGAATCCGACACGGCACCAACTTCGAGTCTGGGGGGAGTGGGGGGAGTGGAGAGGAGCGGGGCCGGTCCCATCGGGCGGCACCACTCCACGGCAGGCGTCAGGGCGGCACCACACCACGGCACGACCTGACCGGACATGCCCGGACTACGACACGACCGTGGGGCTCCGTAAGCGGCACGACGTCATGACGCACCAGGCCCATGACGCACCAGGCCATGACTCACCGGGCCATGACTCACGGCTCACGGCTCACGGCGTGACGGCTCACCGCGTCACGGCTCACCGCGTCATGGGTTCCGCGCGCGCCGAACCGAACCGGCGTTCCGTGATTCCCGGGTGGGACCTCCGAGAAATGCGCCCAGCACGAAATCGACCACCGTGCTGGGCAGCGCAATTGTCCGGTGGGCGTTCCGTGATTGCGTCCGGGTCGGGCGAGAGGTTCTAACGCCTGACGTTTCCGCTTCGGGGCGCCGTAGCCGTGATGGGGAGAGCTGATCCATGCCCCGGTGCTACGGTGTGGACGCCGGCATGACGAAGATGGATATCGTGAGGATAGACATCTTGAAGAAAGGCGCCATGGGGTTGGGCACCATGAAGGAAATGGTCCTGATGGTGATCATGGCAGTCAGTTCTCAAGAGTTCTCGTTTGCGATGCAAGAGGTCTCCTTCAAGCGCGGTAGCCATCCGACTTGTTGAATCCTGCTGCTCATTGGCCCGGACGCGAACCTCAATGGGTCGGGCGCGCACCGAACGGGTACCCCGGTTACCAAGAAACACTCGGTCCAACTCGCGTACCGGGGACCACTCGGTGATACCTTCGCAGAGGTGGGTGTACACCGCAAGAGGGGGTGCAATGACCTTGGCACATGCCGAAGCGGCCAGTGAAGCGGGTAGCGCCGAATTGCTCGAACTCGCCATCAGGGCGGCCCGTATGGCCGGTGACCTGCTGTTGCGCGGGCTGACCGAAGGGCCGCTGTCGGTGCAGACCAAGTCCGCTCCCACGGATCTGGTGACCGATCTTGACCGGAGGAGCGAGGCCCTGATTGTCGAGTTATTGACGGACCGTCGGCCGGACGACGGCGTGCTGGGCGAGGAGGGCGGTGAACGGCCCGGCACCTCCGGGGTGCGGTGGGTGATCGACCCGCTCGACGGCACCGGCAACTACGTCAGCGGGAACCCGGGGTTCGTCGTCTCCATCGCCGCCGAGGTGGACGGCGCCGCCACCGTGGGCGTGGTGCACGACCCCTCGCGCCAGGAGACGTTCAGCGCCGTACGCGGCCGGGGAGCCCGCCGGGACGGCCGTACCCTGGCGCCGGACCGCGCCGCCACACTCCAACAGGCCCTGGTTTCCACGGGCTTCAGCAGTGACCTCGACCTGCGGAGCCGACAGGCCGACCTGGCGACACGGGTCGTGGGCCGGGTCCGGGACCTCCGCAACAGCGGTTCCGCCGCGCTCGACCTCTGTTGGGTGGCGGCCGGCCGGCTGGACGCGTACTACGAGGCCGGCCTCTATCGCTGGGACCATGCGGCCGGAGCGCTGATCGCGGCCGAGGCGGGCGCCTGGGTCGGCGGGCTCGACGACGGACCGGCCGATATCGGCACGGCAGCCGGCCGGGACGATGGCGGGACGATCGTCGCGTGTCCCCCCGCACTGGCGGCGGAGCTGCGCGAGCTCCTCACCGAGGGCGGGGCGTGACCGCGCTGCCGGACGGCCCGCCCGCATCCGGTCCCGAGGCGGCCCGGCGCCGTGGCTTCCGGCTGCTCCTCGGCTCGCATCTGCTCAATGAGACCGGAGCGGCGGCCACCCTGGTCGTCCTCCCGCTCACCGCCGTGCTCACCCTGGACGCGTCGGCCTGGCAGACCGCCCTCGTCCAGACCTTCCACTTCGCCGCCTATCTGGTGCTGGGTCTGCCGGCCGGAGCGCTGGTCGAGCGGATGCGACCGCGCCGGGTCATGATCGGCGCGGATCTGGTCCGCTGCGTCGCGCTGGCCTCGCTGCCGATCGCCTGGTCGGCCGATCTGCTGTCGCTGCCACTGATCTACGCGGTGGCGCTGCTGCTCGGCTGCGCCCAGTTGTTCGGTGACATCGCCGACCACAGCTACCTTCCGCATCTGATGAGCGACGACCGACTGGTCCGGGGCAACAGCAGTCTGCAAATGATCCGTTCGGGCGCCGAGCTGGGCGGACCCGGCCTCGGCGGGCTCTGCGTGCAGTGGCTGGGCGCCCAACTCGCCCTGGCGGGGAACGCCGTGGCCTCGGCGGCCTCCGCGCTGCTGCTGTGGCGGATCACGGTGCCCGAGCCCCGCCCGCCCGCGCCCACCGGCAATCTGGCCGGTCAGATCTGGCAGGGCGTCCGCTTTCTGCGCGGCCACCCGGTGCTCCGGATGCTCGCGCTCTCGGCGAGCCTGAACAACCTGGTCTTCTCGGCCATCTTCGCGCTCGACGTCATCTTCCTGAGCCGAGTCGTCGGGGTGGACGCGGGCCTGGTGGGACTCCTACTGGCGTCGGGTGCGGTCGGGGCGCTGATCGGCGCCTGGTCGGCGCCCCGGCTGAGCAGACGGTTCGGCGAGGCCCGTACCGCCATGCTCGCCGTGCCGGTGGCGGCCCCCTGCATGGTGCTGATCCCGCTCACGTACGACGGCTGGCGGCTGGCGCTCTTCGCGCTGGCCCACATCACCATCAGCATCGGGGTCACCGTCTTCAACATCATGCAGGTCAGCTACCGGCAGCGGGCCTGCCCACCCGGTCTGCTCAGCAGGATGTCGGCGATGTTCCGCTTCGCGGTGTGGGGTGCCGCGCCGCTCGGCGCGCTGCTGGGCGGTGGACTGGCCGCGTACGCCGGTGTCCGGACCGCGCTGTGGATCCTCGCCGGTGTCCTGCTGCTGATCGCCCCCCTGCTGGTCTTCTCCCCGCTGCGGCGGATGCGGGACTTCGACGCCAGGTTCCGTACCAGCACGGTCAGTTGCTAGCGTGGCGCCATGAAAGCACTTCCTGAAAACTTGGGACATGACTCGCTATTGCAGGGTTTAAGCGAGTTTGGTATTACGCCCGCCACGGTGGCCTACGCGCCCGTCGGGTTCGGTGACTACCACTGGAAGGTCACCGGCGAGGACGGCCGGCAGTGGTTCGCCACCGTCTCCGACCTCGAACACAAGGAGTTCTGCGGCCAGGGTGCCGTGGCGGCCCTCCAGGGCCTGCGGCAGGCCATGGACACCGCGGTGAGCCTGCGCGGACGCGGTGGACTGCGCTTCGTCGTCGCGCCGGAGGTCGCCATCGACGGCCGATCGGTCGTCCCTCTGGACGCACGGTACGCGCTCACCGTCTTTCCCCAGGTCGTGGGCGTGCCGGGCGAGTTCGCCCAGAAGCTCACGGAGGACGAGCGGGACCAGGTGCTCGACCGGCTCGCCGAGCTGCACAGCCAGGAGCCGCCGAGCACCACGCCGACCACCTCCTTGGAGCCCGCCGGGCTGGGCGACATCCCCACGGCTCTCGCCGAGACCGACGGCGCATGGCCGGACGGCGGTCCCTACTCGGAGCCCGCCCGGAAGCTGCTCGCCGAGCACGCCGACACGGTCCGCGCCCGGCTGGCCGATTTCGAGACCCTCGTGGACCGGGTACGACGGCGGGGGGCGCCGCTCGTCGTCACCCACGGCGAACCGCACCCCGGCAATCTCATCCTCGGTGACGACGGCTATCTGGTGGTGGACTGGGACACGGTGGGGCTCGCCGTGGCCGAGCGCGATCTGTCCCTGATCTCCACCGACCCCGCCGTTCTGGCCCGGTACACGGAGCGGACCGGACGGACGCCCGACCGGGACGCGCTGGCGCTCTACCGGCTGCGGTGGAGCCTGCTCGACGTGGCGGAGTTCGTCGAGTGGTTCCGGGGGCCGCACCAGCGCGACGAGGACACCGAGTCCGCCTGGAAGGGCTTCACCGAGACCCTGGGCGATCTGTCCGGTGACGCGACCGGCTGAACACCGGCCCGGGGCCGGTCGCCCCCGTCGACCGGGGCCGGGCCGGTTCACCCCGTACCGTCGGCGGGCGGTACGGGGTGAACCACCCGCCACCCCCTCCGGGGCCCCGCCGCGTACGTCGGATCCGGCCCCCGGCCGCCACCTGTCCGGCCGCTCCGGTCGTCCGCCCTGGTCGTCCGCTCCGTGCGTCGGCGCGGTCCGTCGGGTCGCGCGGCACGTCGGCTCGGTACGTCCGGGCAAGTGAAGTCCGGTCACGTCAGGCGCGGTTCGCGTCGGCTCAGGCGCGGTCCGTCGGCTCCGCGCGTTGGATCCGCCAGTTCCGCGCCAGCGCCGGGACCAGTTCGTCCAGGTACGAGGCGGTCAGATCGCGCAGGGTCCGCGTCGTCCAGTCGTCGCCCTGGCCCCACTGCCTGCCGGCCACCCGCATCACCCCGCTGAACGCCGCGACCGCGGCTCGGGGGCGCGGGTCCGTCTCCACGTCCAGCCCCTCCCGTTCGGCGATGAGCCGCGCGATCTTCTCCTCCAGCTCGGTTGAGCGGCGCAGATGCACGGCGAGCAGCGAGGGAGTGCTCTCGATCATCAGATAGGTGCGCATGTGCAGCTCGACCGGGACGATCTCGCCGATCGCATCGCCGATGGTGTCCCAGCCGAGGAGTACCGCGTTGCGCATCGCGTCGAACGGGCCCTCGTGCGCGGGCCGTTCGCGAATGGAGTCGGCGAAGTGTGACTCGACCAGCTCCTGAATGGCGAAGGCGACCTCCTCCTTGCTGGCGAAGTAGCGGAAGAAGGTGCGCTGGGAGACCTCGACGGCGTCCGTGATCTCGTCCACGGTCGTCTGTTCGTACCCCTGGTCGATGAACAGCTCCAGTGCGGCCCGGACCAGTGCGTCACGAGTGCGCTGCTTCTTCCGCTCGCGCAGCCCGGCCGTCACCCCGCCGACCGTCACCCCACGGGCGGCTGCGCCACCCGCCCCGGACCCCGAGCCCTCGCCACCAGCCGCCGCGCCGGTCCCGGCCGACGGAGCGCCGGTCTCGGCCGACTCGCGGGTTCTGGTCCCGGGAGCGCCATGGGCCCCTGCCGGTACAGCCGTCACATGCGCCGCCTCAGTGAAGGATTCTCTTCCGTGAATCTCTGGGTTCCGTGGGGTCACCGGGGAAGCCGGGAGAGCTGTGACTCCGGTGACCACGCGGGGACGCTCGGACGAATATCCCCTGTTTCTCCCTGCTCAGGATACCTGTGAGTCAATTGACAGTTACCGACTACTGAATCCGTTTGTCAACTGTCAGTGGCTGTCACTAGCCTGCTTCCATGACTAGTCAGACCACCGTCGAGAAGGCATCTGAAGGCCCTTCCGGCCCCAGCGACGCAGCACCGCCCCCGGCCCAGGGGCTTCGCGGCCACCCCTGGCTGACGCTCTTCGCCGTGGCCATCGGTGTGATGATGGTCGCCCTGGACGGCACCATCGTCGCCATCGCCAACCCGGTGATCGCGAGCGATCTCAATGCCACCTTCGCCGACGTCCAGTGGATCACCAATGGGTACTTCCTCGCCCTCGCCGTCAGCCTGATCACCGCGGGCAAGCTCGGTGACCGGTTCGGCCACCGCCAGACCTTCCTCATAGGCGTCGTCGGATTCGCGGCGGCCTCCGCGGCCATCGGCCTCTCCGACGGCATCGCCATGGTGATCACCTTCCGGGTGGCTCAGGGCCTCTTCGGCGCCCTGCTGATGCCCGCCGCGCTCGGTCTGCTGCGCGCCACCTTCCCCGCCGAGAAGCTCAATATGGCGATCGGCATCTGGGGCATGGTCATCGGCGCCTCCACCGCGGGCGGCCCGATCGTCGGCGGTCTGCTGGTCGAGCACGTCAGTTGGCAGTCCGTGTTCTTCATCAACATCCCGGTCGGCGTGATCGCGCTCGTCCTCGGTGTGCTGATCCTCAAGGACCACCGCGCGGAGAACGCCCCCAGGTCGTTCGACATCCCCGGCATCGTGCTGCTGTCCGGCGCGATGTTCTGTTTGGTCTGGGCGCTCATCAAGGCACCGGAGTGGGGCTGGGGCTCCGCCACGACCTGGGGCTTCATCGCCATCTCGCTCGTCAGCTTCGCGCTCTTCGCCTTCTGGGAGAACCGGGTCGCCGAGCCGCTCATCCCGCTGAAGCTGTTCCGCTCCGTCCCGCTCTCGGCGGGTGTGGTGCTGATGGTGCTGATGGCCATCGCCTTCATGGGCGGCCTGTTCTTCGTGACCTTCTATCTACAGAACGTCCACGGCATGAGCCCGGTCGACAGCGGACTGCATCTGCTGCCGCTCACCGCCATGATGATCGTCGGTTCTCCGCTGGCCGGTCTGGTGATCACCAAGGTCGGGCCGCGCATCCCGCTGGCGGCCGGTATGGCGATGACCGCGCTGGCCATGTTCGGTATGTCCACGCTCTCCACCGACACCAGCAGCCCGGTGATGTCCATCTGGTTCGCCCTGCTCGGACTCGGGCTCGCGCCCGTCATGGTCGGTGCCACCGAGGTCATCGTGGGCAACGCCCCGATGGAGCTGTCCGGTGTCGCCGGCGGTCTCCAGCAGGCCGCCATGCAGATCGGCGGTGCCCTCGGCACTGCGGTGCTCGGCGCGGTCATGGCCTCCAAGGTCGACAGCGACCTCGCGGGCAATTGGGCGGCGGCCGGGCTGCCGCCGCTGAGCCCGGAGCAGTTGGAGAAGTCGGCCGAGCTGGTCCAGGTCGGCGTACCCCCGGTGCCGCCGGGCGCCACGGAGTCCCTCGCCGCGAAGATAGGCGAGGTCGCCCACGACACCTTTATGTCGGGCATGGGCCTGGCCTGCCTGGTCGCCGCGGGCGTCGGTGTGGTGGCGATCTTCGTCGCCCTGCTGACCAAGCGCGGCGCCAACGCGGACGCGGCGGCGGGAGCGGCCCACATCTGACCCTCCCGGGGCGCCCTCCCGGCCCCCACTCCGCGCCCCGGCGCCACCGTCTCGCAGCCGAGCCGAGCCGAGCCGAGCCGAGCCGAGCCGAGCCGAGCCGAGCCCGAGCCCGAGCCGTCATGCGGTCATGGGGGCGGTCATGAGACGCGCAGCCGGGAGGTCGCCTAACCGCCCGCAGTCGTGTGGTCATGCCGTGCGCCACAGCCCCACCGGGTCCCCCCGCCGGTGGGGCTCGTCGCTCATCAGGGTGATCGGTCCCGAAACCCCTCCCGCCCCGGCCGCCCGGGGATCAAGGTGCGGTCATATCAAATCCGTACGAGACACGGGGGTCGATCCACCATGCGCAAGGACACGTACCGGGACACGTGCAGGGACACGGACACGTACCGGGACACCTGCAACGCCGCGTACAGGGAGACGCGCAAAGGCAGGCGCGGGACCGCCCGCAGGGCCGTCACCGTGGCGGTCTCGGCGGCCCTCCTGGCACTGCTGACCCAGCCGACGGCCACCAGTGCGCCCCGGCTCGCCGACTGCCCCACGGGGGCGCTCTGCCTCTGGGAGCGGGGGAGCTTCCAAGGGCCCAGGCAGACCCATGAGCTGTACGAGACCGGGATGGAGGAGTGCGTACCGCTGCCACCGGGCACCGCCGCCGAGTCCCTCGCCAATCGCACCGGCCGGCCGGTCACCACGTACCAGTCCGGCGAATGCGCGGAGACGGGCGAGTTCGAGACCTACCCGGGCTCAGGGACCTGGCTCCCGCAATCCCCGTACCGGGTGCGGGCGTTCAAGCTCTGGCAGAGCTGAGAGGCGGCCGGGGGGGGCGCACCCGACCGGCGGGGGCGGCGGAACCGATCAGGCTCCGCCGCCCCCGCCCCGTACGACATGCGTTCCGTACGACATGCGTTCCGTGCGCCGTGGCGGACGGGAGCAATCGCTAGGCGTCGCCACCCTCCGGGCCCGGGTCCGCCGCCGCCACATCGAGCAGTTGGTACCGGTCCACGGCCTGCTTCAGCGCCGAGCGGTCCACCTTGCCGTCCCGCGCCAGCTCGGTCAGCACCGCCAGCACGATCGACGGGGCGTCGATGTGGAACCAGCGGCGAGCCGCGCCCCGGGTGTCCGCGAAGCCGAAGCCGTCCGCGCCCAGCGAGGTGTACTGGCCCGGCACCCAGCGCGAGATCTGGTCCGGCACCGACCGCATCCAGTCCGAGACGGCCACGAACGGCCCCTCGGCGCCACTCAGCTTGCTGGTGACGTACGGGACGCGCTGCTCCTCCTCCGGGTGGAGAAGGTTGTGCTTCTCCACCTCGACGGCCTCCCGGCGCAGTTCGTTCCAGGAGGTCGCCGACCACACGTCGGCCCGGACGTTCCACTCCTCGGCGAGGATCCGCTGCGCCTCAACCGCCCACGGCACGGCGACACCGGACGCCATGATCTGCGCCGGGATCTCGCCCCGCTCACCCGTCTTGTAGCGGTAGACGCCCTGGAGGATGCCCTCTACATCGACGTCCTCCGGCTCGGCCGGGTGCTGGATGGGCTCGTTGTAGACGGTCAGGTAGTAGAAGACGTCCTCAGGCTGCTCGCCGTACATCCGCCGCAGACCGTCCTTGACGATATGCGCGATCTCGAAGCCGAAGGCCGGGTCGTAGGCGACACACCCCGGGTTCGTCGAGGCCAGTAGCTGGGAGTGGCCGTCGGCGTGCTGAAGACCCTCACCGGTCAGTGTCGTACGCCCAGCGGTCGCACCCAGCACAAAACCGCGCGCGAGCTGGTCCGCCATCTGCCAGAACTGGTCACCGGTCCGCTGGAAACCGAACATCGAGTAGAAGACGTAGACCGGGATCAGCGGCTCGCCATGGGTGGCGTACGCGCTGCCCGCGGCGATCAGCGACGCCGTGCACCCCGCCTCGGAGATGCCGTCGTGCAGCATCTGACCGGTGGGGGACTCCTTGTAGGCGAGCAGGAGTTCCCGGTCCACCGACTCGTACTGCTGGCCCAGCGGGTTGTAGATCTTCGCGCTCGGGAAGAACGAGTCCATCCCGAAGGTGCGGTACTCGTCCGGCGCGATCAGTACGAACCGCCGGCCGATCTCCTTGTCCCGCATCAGATCCTTGAGCAGCCGGACGAACGCCATGGTGGTGGCGATCGACTGCTGGCCGGAGCCCTTGCGCACCGCCGCGTACGTCTTGTCGTCCGGCAGTGCCAGCGGTGCCGCGCGCACGACCCGGGTCGGCACGAAGCCGTCCAGCGCCCTGCGGCGGTCGCGCATGTACTGGATCTCCTCCGAGTCCCGGCCCGGGTGGTAGTACGGTGGCAGGCCGCTCTCCAGCCGGGCGTCGGTGATCGGGATGTGCAGCCGGTCGCGGAAGCCCTTGAGGTCGGCGACGGTCAGCTTCTTCATCTGGTGGGTGGCGTTGCGGCCCTCGAAGTTCGGTCCGAGGGTCCAGCCCTTCACGGTCTGCGCCAGCACCACCGTCGGCTGCCCCTTGTGCGCCTTGGCCGCCGCGAACGCCGCGTACACCTTCCGGTGGTCGTGACCGCCGCGCCCCAGATGCAGGATCTGCTCGTCGGTCATGCCCTCGACCATGGCGCGCAGCCGCTGGTCACCGCCGAAGAAGTGCTCACGGATGTACGAGCCGGTCTCGGTGGCGTACGTCTGGAACTGGCCGTCCGGGGTGGTGTTCAACCGGTTGACCAGCAGGCCGTCCCGGTCCTGCGCCAGCAGCGGGTCCCAGGAACGGTCCCAGACCAGCTTGATCACATTCCAGCCGGCACCCCGGAACTGCGACTCCAGCTCCTGAATGATCTTTCCGTTGCCGCGCACCGGACCGTCGAGCCGCTGGAGGTTGCAGTTCACCACGAAGGTGAGGTTGTCCAGGCCCTCGCGGGAGGCGATGGAGAGCTGGCCGAGCGATTCGGGCTCGTCCATCTCGCCGTCACCGAGGAACGCCCAGACGTGCGAGCCGGAGGTGTCCGCGATGCCCCGCGCCTCCATGTAGCGGTTCATCCGGGCCTGGTAGATCGCGCCGAGCGGGCCGAGGCCCATCGAGACGGTCGGGAACTCCCAGAAGTCGGGCATCAGCCGGGGGTGCGGATAGCTGGAGAGGCCGTTCGGCGCCTTCGACTTCTCCTGTCGGAAGCCGTCGAGCTGCGCCTCGCTCAGCCGGTCCAGCAGGAAGGCGCGGGCGTAGATACCGGGCGATGCATGGCCCTGGAAGAAGATCTGGTCACCGCCGTCGCCCCCGTCCTTTCCGCGGAAGAAGTGGTTGAAGCCCACGTCGTAGAGGGAGGCGGAGGAGGCGAAGGTGGCGATGTGGCCGCCGACACCGATACCGGGGCGCTGGGCGCGGGAGACCATCACCGCGGCGTTCCAGCGGGTCGCGTTGAGGACCTTCCGTTCGACCTCCTCGTTTCCGGGGAAGAAGGGCTCGTCCTTGGTGGCGATGGTGTTCACGTAGTCCGTGCTGCGCATCTCCGGCACGGCGACGCGCTTCTCACGGGCCCGCTCGATGAGCCGGAGCATCAGGTACCGGGCCCTCTCCCGGCCCCGCGCGTCGACGGCGGCGTCGAGTGAGTCCAGCCACTCCTTGGTCTCCTCGGGATCGAAGTCCGGGACCTGGCTGGGAAGGCCGCCAATGATGATCGGATTGCGATCTGCTCCGGAAGCCACGCTATTCCTTCGCTGTTCGGAGAGCTGCGCCGGCATCTGTCGACCGGGTCGACCATGCCGCCGGGGGAGCTCTGTCGGGCGAGTACGGGTCGGGCGGTTCGGACCTCTGCGAGGGCCGCCTCCATCGTGTACCTCGGGGAGAGAAACGTCATCTCTACCGAGCGGTAACCCGTGGTTGCACCGATGATCTGCGCCTCTCCGGGCCACGAGAACATGTGTCTACGGGTGACGGGTGCGGGCAAATCGCAACTTTACCCCCGGCCCGGGAATGTGTTCCGTTCGGGTGTTCGGTTCCAATCCAGGTGGCCACTGGACGTAAAGTGGCAAACAAGGCCGAATGGTGTGGCGCCTCGATCAGGTCCTGATCGACCGCGTCTGGAGTTGCGTCGAGACGGACGCAAACGTCACCGTTTAGGCGGTCCGGACGGCCGGGTACTTGCGCGATCCGCCCCGCCCGTGTGGACTACGGCCAACGCCACGCGTACGCGCGAGGCCACAGCATCTACCGAACATGATCAGGAGGCAAGCCGTGAGCGCGACCGCGGACCACGCGGAGGAGCGGACCAACCCGGCCACAAGGCTGGGGTTCGAGCCCGGACAGGTGGTCCAGGAGATCGGCTTCGACGAGGACGCCGACCAGGATCTCCGTGAAGGAATCGAGTCCGTGATCGGCCAGGACCTCGTGGACGAGGAGTACGACGACGTCGCAGACGTCGTCCTCCTCTGGTTCCGCGACGAGGACGGTGATCTGACGGACGCACTGGTGGACGCCATCGGACTGCTTGAGGACGGCGGTGTGATCTGGCTGCTGACGCCGAAGACCGGCCGTGACGGGTACGTCGAGCCGAGCGACATCAGTGAAGCCGCCCAGACCGCCGGTCTCTCCCAGACCAAGAGCATCAGCGCCGCCAAGGACTGGTCGGGCAGCAGGATGGTGGCCCCCAAGCGCTGAGCAGCCGAGGGAAGTGACCCTCTGAGCCCCAGGGCCCGCCCTCCGGATCGCGGACGATCCGCTTGAGCGGCCCCAGACCCCCTCCGGCCCATGCCGGAGGGGGTCCCTGCGTAAGGGCCGTCCCCATAATCCGTGGCGTGGGGCAGCCCTTAGGGTGGACCCATTCACCCGAACGGGACCGGCGAAGGGATCCACACGTCATGGCGATCGAGGTCGGCACCAAGGCCCCCGCATTCCAGCTCAACGACAACCACGGACGCACGGTGTCCCTCGCCGACTTCCACGGTGAGAAGAACGTGGTGCTCCTCTTCTATCCGTTCGCCTTCACCGGTGTGTGCACGGGCGAGCTGTGCGCACTCCGCGACGAGCTGCCGGCTTTCGTCAACGACGACACCCAGCTCCTGGCCGTCTCCAACGACTCGATCCACACCCTGCGCGTCTTCGCCGAGCAGGAGGGGCTTGAGTATCCGCTGCTCTCCGACTTCTGGCCGCACGGCGAGACCTCGCGGGCGTACGGCGTCTTCGACGAGGAGAAGGGCTGCGCCGTGCGCGGCACCTTCATCATCGACAAGGAGGGCGTGGTCCGCTGGAGCGTCATCAACGCCCTGCCGGACGCCCGTGACCTCAACGAGTACGTCAAAGCCTTGGAAACACTCTGACGCATCCAGGAAACAACCCGGACACATCGGACCCTCCTTTCGTACCAAAGCCTGTTTCGCGCGGGAGCGGGTCACTAGGATCCAGTCGTTGATCCGACACCGAAGCACGACGGGGGCGCTGCCCCTGGGAAACCAATGGAGGGACTCGTGGGAGTCAGCCTCAGCAAGGGCGGCAACGTCTCGCTGACCAAGGTCGCACCCGGCTTGACGGCGGTTGTCGTGGGCCTGGGCTGGGACGTCCGTAGCACCACCGGCACGGACTTCGACCTGGACGCCAGCGCCCTGCTGACCAACGCCGAGGGCAAGGTCACCGGTGACGGAAACTTTGTCTTCTTCAACAACCTCAAGAGCCCCGACGGCTCCGTCGAGCACACCGGTGACAACCTCACCGGTGAGGGCGAGGGGGACGACGAGCAGATCAAGGTCAACCTCGCGGGCGTGCCCGCCGATGTCGACAAGATCGTGTTCCCGGTCTCGATCTACGAGGCGGAGGGCCGTCAGCAGTCCTTCGGTCAAGTGCGCAACGCGTTCATCCGCGTCGTCAACCAGGCTGACAACAACGAGCTGGCGCGCTACGACCTGAGCGAGGACGCCTCCACCGAGACTGCGATGGTCTTCGGTGAGCTGTACCGCAATGGCGCGGAGTGGAAGTTCCGTGCCATCGGCCAGGGCTACGCCTCGGGCCTGCGCGGCATCGCGCAGGACTTCGGCGTGAACGTCTGAGACCCGACCGCTACTCCGTCCGGCGCCGCACTCGCGAGTGCGGCGCCGGATGTGCCTGGAGTCAGTGCACCACCCGTACGCGTCCCGGCCGGGGCCCGATCCGGACCCCGGCCGCGCGTGCGGGGCCATGAATGTCTGTAGTAGCTGGGGAGGACCAGATCATGGGCGTCACACTCGCCAAGGGAGGCAATGTCTCCCTCTCCAAGGCCGCACCGAACCTCACACAGGTGTTGATCGGACTCGGCTGGGACGCGCGCTCCACCACCGGAGCGGACTTCGACCTCGACGCGAGCGGGCTGCTCTGCAGCAGCGGGCGCGTGCTGGGCGACGCGTACTTCGTCTTCTACAACAACCTGAAGAGCCCCGAGGGCTCCGTCGAGCACACCGGTGACAACCTCACCGGTGAGGGCGACGGCGACGACGAGTCGTTGATCGTCGACCTGCCCCTGGTGCCGGCCAACGTCGACAAGATCGTCTTCCCCGTCTCCATTCATGACGCCGACAACCGCGGTCAGACCTTCGGCCAGGTCAGCAACGCCTTCATCCGCGTGGTCAATCGGGCCGACGGTCAGGAACTGGCACGCTACGACCTGAGCGAGGACGCCTCCACCGAGACCGCGATGATCTTCGGTGAGCTGTACCGCTACGGGAACGAGTGGAAGTTCCGCGCGGTGGGCCAGGGGTACGCGTCGGGTCTGCGGGGCATCGCTCTAGACTTCGGGGTCAACGTTTCGTAGAGCCGCGCATCGAGCGGGGAAACCTGCCCTTGTTGCGTGGGAGACCTCCCCCCAGGGCTAGCCCTGGGGGGACCCCCATTAACACGATTGGGTACCAGTGGTTCTGAAAACCTTCGGCTGGTCGTTCGCGGTTACCGCGCTCGGCCTGGTCGCAGCGGTGCTCTACGGCGGGTGGGCAGCGTTCGGGATCGTAGCGATCCTGTCCATCCTGGAGATCTCGCTGTCGTTCGACAACGCGGTGGTCAACGCCGGAATCCTGAAGAAGATGAATGCCTTCTGGCAGCGCATCTTCCTCACCATCGGCATTCTCATCGCTGTCTTCGGCATGCGGCTGGTCTTCCCCGTCGTCATCGTCGCGGTAAGCGCCCAGGTCGGCCCCATCGAGGCCGTCGACCTGGCTCTCAGTGACAAGGACAGGTATCAGGAACTGGTGACCGACGCGCATCCGTCGATCGCCGCGTTCGGTGGCATGTTCCTGCTCATGATCTTCCTGGACTTCATCTTCACCGACCGGGAGATCAAGTGGCTCACGTGGCTGGAACGCCCGTTGGCCAAGCTCGGCAAGGTCGACATGCTGTCGGTCTGCGTCGCGCTGATCATACTGCTCATCAGTGCGATGACGTTTGCCACCAATGCCCACCAGCATGGCGGCGGACACGCCAACAAGGCCGAGACCGTACTGCTCTCGGGTGTGGCCGGTCTGATCACGTACCTCATCGTCGGCGGGCTCTCCGGCTACTTCGAGAACAAACTCGAAGAGGGTGAGGAGCGCGAACACGAGGCGGAGGAAGCCGCCAAGAAGAGTGGCAAGAAGGTCTCGGTCGTCGCCGTCGGTGGCAAGGCCGCGTTCTTCATGTTCCTCTACCTTGAGGTTCTGGACGCTTCGTTCTCCTTCGACGGTGTCATCGGCGCCTTCGCCGTCACCAACGACATCGTGCTGATGGCGCTCGGCCTCGGTATCGGTGCGATGTACGTCCGTTCGCTCACCGTCTATCTGGTCCGCCAGGGCACGCTCGACGACTACGTGTACCTGGAGCACGGCGCGCACTACGCGATCGGCGCGCTCGCGCTCATCCTGCTGGTCACCATCCAGTACGAGATCCCCGAGATGATCACCGGTCTCGTCGGTGTCGCGCTGATCGGCTGGTCGTTCGTCTCCTCCGTCAGGCGGAACCGGGCCATCGCGGCCCAAGAAGCGCTCAGCGAAAAGGCTTAGCCACACTCCGGGGTCCTGGTGTGACAGGGCTCGAAATGAGGAACGCTTCTCAGCGGGGCGGCTTCGGGGCACTGCCTCGGCGCCGCCCCGCGGAGTTCACCGACCGGGGTCCAACGATACGACTGGGGGTGGCACATGGCCTTCTGGGACAATCTGCGACCGGGCAGGGCCGCGCAGTTCGACTCCGGCAGCGCGGCGACGAACTCCATCTCGCTGACCAAACGGCGCCCGTCGGTGTCGCTCAGCAAGCAGGGCGCGGCCACCGGCCATCTGCGCGTCAACCTCTCCTGGCGGATGCGGACCTCCGATATCAACGGCTCCCGGGGCGCCGGTCTGCTGCGGCATCCGTTCAAACTCTTCAAACCCGAGGTCGTCCAGGCCCACACCCAAGGCATGGTCAATGTCGACCTCGACCTCGGCTGCCTCTACGAACTCACCGACGGCAGCAAGGGCGTGGTGCAGCCGCTGGGGGACTTCCTCGGCTCGACCAACGAACCGCCGTACATCAAACTCAGCGGCGACGACCGGTTCGGCTCCGGCACGGGTGAGACGATCTACGCCAATCTGGACCACCACGAAGAGATCAAGCGACTGCTGTTCTTCGTCTACATCTACGACCAGACGCCGGCGTTCGACCGTACGCACGCACTGGTGACGCTCTACCCGAGCGTCGGTCCCCGGGTGGAGATCGAACTCGACGAGCGCGCCCCTCAGGCCCGCTCGTGCGCCGTCTTCTCCCTGGAGAACGTCAAGGGCGATCTGATCGTGCGGCGCGAGGTCAAATTCGTCTACGGCTTCCAGGCGGAGCTGGACCGGCTCTACGGCTGGGGCCTCCAGTGGGGCCGCGGTTACAAGACGCGCGTCTGATCCGTCGCCGGCCCCCGGCACCCGGATCCTCTCGGGGTGTCGACGGTGTCCGTCCGCCCCGCCGCCCGTGCCGAGTCGGCGGTCGGTGTGCTGCCGGAGACCTGGGCGGGCACGCGGGGGCGTACGGACGCGCCCACTCAGGGGCGGACGAACTGGGGGCCCATCGGCGGCAGCCGGAATTCCGGATCGGGCGCGAAGGCCAGGGCCGGCGGTGGGTAGCCGTACCCCGCCTGGGCGTGGCCGGAGGCCGGCTGCGGATAGCCGTACGCCGGCTGCGCGGGCCCGGTGTGCGGATAGCCGTACGCGGGCTGGGCCGGGGGCTGGGCCGGCGGGTGCGCCGGGGGATCGGGGATGACGACCGGCCCTCTGACCGCTGCGTGCCCGGCACCTCCCTGGGCCGACGCTGCGGGCCCGGCCTGCGCGTGGGCCGTCTGCGGATGCCTTGCCTGCGGATGCCCCGCTTGGGGATGTCCCGCCTGTGCGGGGGCCGCCTGCGCGTGGGCCGCCGCCCGGCGCCCTGCTGGTCCGGGGGCGGCCGTCTGTCCTGCCGGTCCGGGGACCGCCGCCGCGGACGCGTCGGCCCCGACCCCGCTGGTGCCGTCCGTACCGGGGTCCGTCTCGTCCACCGAGATGCCGAATTCCGTGGCGAGACCGACAAGACCCGTCGGATAGCCCTGCCCCACCGCGCGGAACTTCCAGCCGTCGCCGCGCCGGTACAGCTCACCGCAGATGATCGCGGTCTCCGCACCCGTGTCCGGCTTCACGTCGAACACCGCCAGCGGCTCCCCGTCCGCCAGCGCGGCGTCGTAGAGCAGGATCCGCAGATCACGTACATGCTGGAAGGTGTCACCGTCCGAGGAGGCGGCCAGCACCACCTGGTCGACCGAGACATCGAGCGAGGAGAGATCCGCCTCGACGGTGTCCGTCAGATGCTCCGCCACCCGCTTCTTGGACAGCCGTCGCACCAGTCCCGACGGATGGCGCGGCTGGTTGTAGAAGACGAAGTCCTCGTCGGAGCGCACACGGGCGTCGGCGCCGAGCAGCAGGGCGGAGGCGTCCACATCGGGGACGCCGGGACCCGGCGTCCAGCGCAGTACGGCGCGTACCGCCGTGGCGTCGAGGGGGACGTTCGAGCCCTTCAGCATCGCGTGCGTCATGTCCGTCATCCTGCCTTCTCGGGGGCCGCCCGGACAACGCGGCCACGGGATCCCGGCCCCGGGAACCGCACCGGTCCGGGCCAGGGGCCATCAGCCGTGGATCATGGGGTACACCCTGAGTTCATGATCCCGAGGAACTGCGGACACACTTCCGTACGTACTATTACCGGCCACGCCAATCGGGCAGGCCGCCCAGCAGCACGGGGGAGTCACATGCGTCATTTCGGGCAGCTTTCGCCTGCCGTCCGTGAGCGGCTCTTCCACCAGGAGCCCGCCGAGTTCAGCGCGGAGTCCACCGCCCGCACCCTGGCCGCGGCCCTGGGAGCCACGCTCTACAGCCCCGCCAACCGGCCGAACCTCGCCGACGACGTCCTCAAGCAGGTCGGTCGCGGAGTCGTCTCCATGGTGCTCTGCCTGGAGGATTCCATCGACGACTCCGAGGTCGTGGGGGCCGAGGAGAATCTGATCGAGCACTTCGCGGATCTCGACACACGCGGCGCTGAGCTGCCCCTTCTCTTTATCCGGGTCCGGGAGCCGGAGCAGATCCCCGATCTGGTGCACCGCCTCGGCCCCACCGTCCGCAGACTGTCCGGATTCGTACTTCCCAAATTCACGGAAGAGCGGGGTGTCCCCTTTCTGGAGGCGCTCACCGCCGCCGAGGCGGCCAGCGGACAGCGGCTCTTCGCGATGCCCGTGCTGGAATCACCGGAGCTGCTCCACCTGGAAACCCGGCGCGAGACACTCGCCGGAATCGCCCGCACCGTCGACAAGTACCGGGACCGGGTCCTGGCGCTCCGGCTCGGCGTCACCGACTTCTGTTCCGCCTACGGGCTGCGCCGCTCGCCCGATATGACGGCGTACGACGTCAAGATCGTGGCGGCCGTCATCGCCGACGTGGTCAACGTCCTGGGCCGGGCGGACGGTACCGGCTTCACCGTCACCGGACCGGTGTGGGAGTACTTCCGACTCCAGGAGCGCATGTTCAAGCCCCAGCTCCGACGCAGCCCCTTCCTGGAGGGCCGCGCCGAGGACCTGCGCACCACCCTCATCGAGCACGATATGGACGGACTCCTCCGCGAGATCGACCTCGACCGGGCCAACGGCCTCCAGGGCAAGACCTGCATCCACCCGTCGCACGTCCTGCCCGTGCACGCGCTGTCCGTCGTCAGCCACGAGGAGTTCAGCGACGCGCGGGACATCCTGCGCCCGGAGCGCGGCGGCGGGGGAGTGCTGCGCTCGTCGTACACCAACAAGATGAACGAAGTGAAGCCGCACCGGGCCTGGGCCGAGCGCACTCTGCTGCGCGCCGAGGTCTTCGGCGTCGCCAAGGAGGACATCGGCTTCGTGGAGCTGCTCACCGCCGGGCATATCGGCTGACATGGCCACCGAAATACCGAGGGAAAGAGGGACGGACGACGTGGTGTGGTCGGGAACGTGGGTCGCGGAGCGGCTGGGCATCGCGCTCGAAGGGGACGCGCGGCTGCCCGCCCTGCTGGGGCTCGCCCTCCGCCGCAACCCCAAACGCGCCCATCTGCTGGTCTCCCAGGTGCTGGGCAAGCATGTGCCCCGGTCGCCCGCCGTGGTGTACGGGGCCGGGCGCGACCTGGGCGTCCGGGTGCGGGCACTCCTGGGCGACGCGGACACGGCCCGCGCGGTCGTCGTCGGCTACGCGGAGACGGCGACGGGCCTCGGCCACTCGGTGGCGGACGGGGTGGCCCTCGCTCCCTATCTGCACTCCACGCGCCGTCCGGTCGAGGGGGTGGCGGCCGCGGGCGGTTTCGAGGAGTCCCACTCCCATGCGACCTCGCACCTGCTGCTGCCGGAGGATCCGGCGCTGCTGGCCGGTCCCGGCCCGCTGATCCTGGTGGACGACGAGTTCTCCACCGGAAACACCGTGCTCAACACCATCCGTGCCCTGCACGAGCGCTACCCGCGCGACCGGTATGTGATCGTGGCACTCGTGGACATGCGCTCGGCGGCCGACCAGGGCCGGCTGGAGTCCTTCGCGGCGGAGATCGGCGCCCGGGTGGACCTGCTGGCGCTCGCCTCGGGCACGGTCAGCCTGCCGGACGGTGTCCTGGAGAAGGGCCGCGCGCTGGTCGCGGAGTACGAGGCGGAGTACGCGAAGGCCGATACCGCCACTGCCACCCCCGGGGGCACCGGCCGGAGCGCCGTGCGCCGTGTGGAGCTGGAGTGGCCCGAGGCACTCCCGGACGGTGGCCGGCACGGCTTCCTCCCCCACCACCGCGAACGCCTGGAGGCGGCGCTCCCCGCCCTGGCGACCCGCCTCGCCACCGCCCTCACCCCGGCCGTCCCGGCTGTCTCCGCGCCCTCCGCTTCTTCCGCGCCCTCCGGGGGATCCGGACTTCCTGGACTCCCCGGGCTTCCCGGGGCGGGGGTCGCCGGAGGGCCGCGCCGGGTGCTCGTCCTCGGCTTCGAGGAGTTGATGTACGCGCCACTCCGCCTCGGCACCGCGCTGGAGGAGCTGGTCGACGCCGAGGTCCGGTACTCCACCACCACCCGCTCACCCGTCCTCGCCGTGGACGATCCCGGGTACGCCATCCGTACCCGGCTGGCCTTCCCCGCCCACGACGATCCGGCTGACGGCCCCGGCGAGCGCTACGCCTACAACGTCGCCGGCGCCGGGTTCGACGCGATCGTGATGGTCGTCGACTCCACCGCGGACACCCCCGCCCTGCACGCCCCCGGCGGCCTCCTCGCCCAGCTCGCCAGCCACACCCCCCACCTGCTGCTGGCGGTCGTCCCCAGCCATATACCGGACCTGGCGGAGACGCTCCCGTCACCCGTGACCGCTCCGGAGCCGGAGTCGGCAGTGGTGTCCGCACCGTCCGCACCGTCTCTGCCACCAGCACCCGAAGCACGGGAAAAGGACTCCATGCTGCCCGAGCCCCTCCGCGGCCCCGCCTTCTCCTCCTACGCCGCCGACGAGGTCGGCTGGCTGCTCCAGGACCTCTCCGACGTGGAGCTGGAGGCGCCCACCGAGGAGCGTGAAGAGGCGATCCAGCACGGTGGCGCGCACTACGCCGAGTCCCTGCCCGTGGAGTACCAGCCGAGCGCCGAGTACGAGCTGCTGTTCCGGAACGCGCTGGACACCTCCGCCGCCCGCATCGCCCGCGCCGTCGGCACCGTCACCGAGACGATCCTCGCGGAACGGTCCCCCCGCCCGGTACTGGTCTCCCTGGCCCGAGCCGGCACCCCCGTCGGCATTCTGATGCGCCGCTGGGCCCAGCGGCGGCACGGTCTCGACCTGCCGCACTACGCCGTCTCCATCGTCCGTGGCCGGGGCATCGACGCCAACGCGCTGCGCTGGCTCCAGCAGAACCACGACCCGGCCGACGTGGTCTTCGTCGACGGCTGGACCGGCAAGGGCGCGATCACCCGCGAACTGACCGCCGCCCTCGCCGAATTCGACGGCTTCCACCCGGAGATCGCCGTACTCGCCGACCCCGGCGGCTGTGTGCGCACCTACGGCACCCGCGAAGACTTCCTCATCCCCTCCGCCTGTCTCAACTCCACCGTCTCCGGACTGATATCCCGCACGGTCCTCCGTTCCGACCTCGTCGGCCCGGGCGACTATCACGGCGCGAAGTTCTACCGTGAACTCGCCGAAGCCGATGTCTCCGCGCACTTCCTGGACACCGTCACCGCCCGCTTCGACGAGGTGTCGACCGCCGTCGACGCCGAGGTCAAGACCTTGCTGGCGGCGGACCGGGCACCCACCTGGGAGGGCTGGGCCGCCGTCGAACGGATCAGCGAGGAGTACGGCATCCACGATATGAACCTGGTGAAACCCGGCGTCGGCGAGACCACCCGGGTACTGCTGCGCCGGGTCCCCTGGAAGATCCTCGCCCGCAGTGGCGCCGGAGCCGATCTCGACCACGTCCGGCTGCTGGCCGAACAGCGCGGTGTCCCCGTCGAGGAGGTCGGTGAGCTCCCCTACAGCTGTGTCGGGCTCATCCACCCCCGCTACACCCGGGGCGCGACCGGCGCCGACGGCACGGCGGTGACCGCGCTGTGAGCACCCTCGTCGCCAGTGATCTGGACCGTACGCTCATCTACTCCGCCGGAGCCCTCCACCTCACCATGCCCGACGCGGACGCCCCACGGCTGCTCTGCGTCGAGGTGTACGACCGCAAGCCGCTGTCGTACATCACCGAGACCGCGGCAGGGCTGCTGCCCCGACTCGCCGCCGACACCGTCTTCGTACCCGCCACCACCCGCACCCGTGAGCAGTACGGACGCATCCACCTCCCCGGCCCCCCGCCCGCCTACGCGATCTGCGCCAATGGTGGGCACATCCTGGTCGACGGCGTCTCCGACGAGGACTGGCGCCGGCTGGTGACCCGCCGACTGGCCGACGACTGCGCCGGGCTCGCCGAGATCCGCGCCCATCTGGTCGCCGCCGCCGACCCCGCGTGGCTGCTCAAGGAACGCGTCGCCGAGGATCTCTTCGCCTACCTCGTCGTGGAGCGCGCCCTGCTGCCCGAGGACTGGGTCAAGGAACTCGCCGAGTGGGCCGACGGCCGGGGCTGGGCCGTCTCGCTCCAGGGGCGCAAGATCTACGCCGTACCGAAGCCGCTGACCAAGAGCGCGGCGGTACACGAGGTGGCCCGCCGCACCGGCGCGGAGAAGATCCTCGCGGCCGGCGACTCGCTGCTCGACGCCGATCTGCTGCTGGCGGCCGACCGGGGCTGGCGCCCCGGCCATGGCGAGCTGGCGGACAGCGGCTGGCACGCCCCCCATGTGGAGGCCCTGGCGGAGAAGGGCGTCGCAGCCGGGGAGGAGATCCTGCGGAGGCTCCTGGCCGGCTGAATGCCTGAACGCCCGGAAGGCCGTACGTGCTGAACCGGTGCCGGGCGGCGTAGCCACGGGTCACGCCGCCCCTCGGCCCACCGGTTACGCCTCCGCACCGGGAACGCTTCCCGGGGACGCCTCCGCCGGTGGAAGCCGCTCCCGCGGCCGGGAGCGGCTTCCGCGCCGGGAGCTACTTCCGGCGCGCCCCCGCCCCGGGCTTGAACAGGCGGACCAGTACGAAGGCCACTACGCCGAGGGCCGCCGCCACCAGCACCACCTTGGAGTAGGTGGAGACATAGCCCGTCACGTCCTCCCAGTTCTCCCCCAGCAGATAGCCGGCGAGCACGAAGATCGTGTTCCATATCGCGCTGCCCAGGGTGGTCAACCCCAGGAAGAGCGGCACCGACATCCGCTCAACCCCGGCCGGCACGGATATCAGTGAGCGGAAGATCGGAATCATCCGCCCGAAGAACACCGCCTTAGCGCCGTGCTTCGCGAACCACGCCTCCGTGCGCTCGATGTCCGCGACCTTCAGCAGCGGCAGCTTGGCGGCGATGGCGACCGTGCGGTCCCGCCCCAGCATGGCCCCCACCCCGTACAGCGCGAGCGCGCCGATCACCGAGCCGGCGGTCGTCCAGATCAGGACGGCTATCAGATTCATCTGCCCCGAGCTGGCGGCGAAGCCCGCCAGCGGCAGGATGACCTCACTGGGCAGGGGAGGGAAGAGATTCTCCAGGGCGATGGCTATACCCGCCCCCGGTGCGCCGAGGGTGTCCATCAGGCTGTTGATCCAGCCCGGAGCACTGCTCTCGACGCCGGCCGCACTGCTCACGATCACGGATTCCATGCCTCCACATTAGAAAACCGCAGCTGAAGAGAGACTGAAGCCGTCCACAGCGCTTCTTGCGGTTTACCTCAGTGTGCCGGTTCAAACCGACGGTCCAGCGTGATCGGCCGGCCCTGACGCGGGCGGGATCGCCCGGGCCGCCGTGTCATACGTCACTCCCGCCGCGAGATTCGCGGCGGGAGTGCGGGATGCGTGATCGGGAAGCGTCGGCCTCAGCCGCAGCAGCCACCACCGCAGCAGCCGCCACCGCCACCACCGGCACTCGGGGCGGGCCCGGCCGGCGCGGCCTTCGTCCCACCGACGGCGACCGTCGACAGCAGTTTGACCGTGTCCTCGTGGCCCGAGGGGCAGTTCGCGGGTTCGGAGGATTGGGCCATCGGCCGATTCACTTCGAATGTGTCGCCGCAGCTACGGCAGCGGAAGTCATAACGAGGCATGGCCCCAGGCTACGCGCTCTCCGGCGGATTCCTCCGGGCGTCGTGCGACGGAGCGGGCCCGGCCGGTTCCTCGTGGTGTCGGGTGTGCTGTTGGGTGGCGGCGGCCTGCTCGGGATGGCGGGCCTTCCAGTACGGATTGTCGTGCGGCAGCGTCGAACTGACCCTCCCGTACATCCCGAAGAACATCAGCAGCACCCCCACCACAAAGCTGAACAGCACATTCTGGATCTGGAAGGCGAGCGGATTGAAGTCGGTGTCCAGCAGGGCGAGATTGATGAAGCCGCTGCCGATGAACGCGATGCCGAGCACCATGTTGAGCGTCGAGGCGAAGTTGCCGCCGACGGCCATGCCGACGAGAAGGAGCGCGCCCACACAGAGAGACAGGACACTGAGTGCGCCATTGGTGTTGAGACCGATGACGGTGTCACCCGCCGTGTCGAAGAAGCCGATCTTGTCGATCAGCCCCAGGATGCCGAAGGCGATCAGGAAGAGGCCCATCAGCCCGGCGCCGACACGGTAGAAGCGGCTGAGCCGATGATCGACGGGAAGGTGCTCGTCGAACCGGATACGGCTCCGCTGGGAGCGGGGGCGCTTGTGCGGCAGTACATGTGCGGCCATGTCCGGCCTCCTCGGGTACGTACGCGTACCTCCAGCATCCGCCCGCACCGCCGCGCCTTCAAATCAGACTCCGGCCCGCTCCCGCCAGCAGGCACCGCCACCGCGCGGAGCTGCCGGCCCGCGTCGTCCCTGTCACCGCGGCCCCCGGCAGGCGGCACCCGTACCAGGAGCCGCCCGCCCCGGTGGGGCTGCGGTGCCGGGTGCTCAGCCCCGGGTGGGGCCGCCGCGCTCTTCCCGTATCTGCTCGACGACGCGTGCGGCGGTGCGCCGTACGGCGTCGGTCTCGGTGAGGAAGTGCCAGTAGTCGGGGTGGCGGCTCTCCAGCCCGGCGATGGCCCGCTCCAGCCGGGCGACGGCGTCGTCCAGGGGCCGGGCGTGCTGCGGGTCGGGGGTGTGGCGGCCGGTCATGGCCAGCCGCTGGGCGTCCCGGACGGCGAAACGCGTGCGGTCGATCTCCTGCTGGGGATCCTTGGCGACGGCGTCGAGCTGCCGCAGCCGGTCACCGGCGGCCGAGACGGCCTCGTCGGTCGTGTTCAGCAGCGCACGCACGGTGCTGAGCAGGGCGGTCGCATCCGGCCACCGCTGTTCGTCGCGCGCCTTGGCGGCCTCGCGGAGCTTGTCCTCGGCCTGCCGGACACCGACGGCGGCCTGCTCGGGCACGGGCTGGAGGTCCTGCCAGCAGGCGGCCGAGAACCTGCGCCGCAGCTCACTGAGGATGGGCTCGACCGACTCCGCACGGGTGGTGAGGGCCTGCGCCCGGGTCCGGAGGGAGACCAGACGCTTGTCGATCTCGGCGGCGCGCTCGGGCAGACGCTCGGCCTCGGCCCGTACGGTCTCGGCATCGCGCAGGACATGATCGGCGCGGTGCAGGGTCTCGCTGACACCATGGCGGCCGGCGCCCTGGTTGAGCAGGGTCAGCTCGGGCGCCAGGGCGGCGAGCCGCTCCGCCAGATGATCCGCCCGGAAACCAGATCCCCGCACCGCATCGAGAGCGTTGCTCGCGGACAGGAGTGCGGCCCTCGCCCGCTCCACGGCCGGCACCAGCCGTGCGAGCTGGGTCTCCGCCGTGTCCAGCAGCGGCCCGAGCCCTTCGGCGAACCGGTCCAGGTCCGCCTTGACCCGCACCAGCTCGTCCTTGGCCCGGGTCAGCTCACCGCGCGCCCGGGAGGCGACCGACGCGTCCAGATCGTCCCGGTCGAGATCGTGTGCGTCGACGGCCGTGATGTAGCCCTGGCTCACCTCGTCGATGCGCCGTCCGAGCGTCGCGAACCCGTCCGCCGCCCGCAGCGCTCCCGCCGAGCGGTCCACCGCGGTGATCGTCTCGATGGAGATCCGCAGATCGCGCTGGGCGGTGTCCAGTTCGTAGAAGGCGGCTGCCGCGGCGTCCTTGGCGGCCTGCGCATCGGCCCGCTGACTCTCGCCGCGCCCACCGAACCAGCGCCGGTTCCCCCCACTGGTGAAGGCACCGGAGAGTGCGGCGGCGACCACCGGCACCGGGAGCAGCATCAGCGCGAGGACGTCACGGACGGCACTCGCTTTCGCGCTTGCGTGCGGCCGCGTGTGTGGTGCCGTCACATGCCTCTCCCGTGCCGTGTCCCCGTACCCGGTACATTCTCCCACCAGGTAAGACGAACACACGGGTCAAATAGTTCGCCGTTCTCCCATTTCCCGTCCCGGTCCGCTGTCCCATGGCGGTCCGCCGTCCCGTGCCGGTCAGCCGCGGGCGTGGCTCCCCCAGAGAGCCCAGCCGGGGGTCAGTCGGGGGGTCAGTCGGCCCTTCGGATCGTGACGGAGCCGCTGCCGCTGCGGGCCTTCACGACATGGGTGCTGCGTTTGTCGGTCGGCACGTCCACCGTGACCGAGCCGTGCGTGCTGTCGGCGGTGACGGCGTACGCGCGTCCGGAGCCGGGCAGCTCGATGAGGACCTTGCCGTTGTCGCTGGAGCCCTCTATCCGCTCCGGCGCGGCCCCGGCCTTCACCCCGAGCCGGATGCTCCCGTTCTCCGACCGGGCGCCGAGGGCCCTGGCGGAGACACCCTCGGTGGCGATGCTGCCGTTGTCGCTCGCCAGCTCCAGGGGCCCGGTGGTGTCGCGGACGGTCACATCGCCGTTCAGGGACTCGATCCGCAGCGGTGTGCTGAAGCCGGAGGCCGTCACCCCTCCGTTGTCGTCGTTCACCTGGACGGTCACGCCACGCGGCACCCGCACCGTGTGCCGCGCCTCGCAGTCGCTGGCGACGGCGTTGCACCGCACCCGCAGAGTCAGCGTGTCGCCCGCCATCCGCCAGGACGTTTCGGGCCCGCTGCCGATGAACACCCACCCGTCGACGCGCCGGGTCACCTCGACGTTCGGGACGTCGGCGGCGACGAGTTCGACGGCGGAGTCGTCGGAGTCGATGGTCAGGACCTTCCCGGCCAGGGGGAAGGAGGTGTTCTCCGCGGGCGCGCTGTCGGCATTGGCCGACCCGCACCCGGTGAGTGCGAAGGTCAGCAGACCACCGCCCCCGAGGTACACGAGCGCGCGGGTCGCGCGGGAGCGGATGCCGGCAGGCCGGACCGTGGCTTTCATGAAGATCGTTCCCCCTGGTCGAGCCGGTCGGTTCGGTCGGTTCGGTTGAGCTGTTCGGGCCGCCGGCGCTCCTCACGCTAGAAGCCCGGGGCGCCGGGGACGATCCGGTCGCCCACCGTCTCGCGGTGGGGATAGCCCCCGTATCGCGGGTCCTGGGAAGGGGTTTGCGAGGTCAGCCCCCAGGGCATGTAGGCTGTTCACTCATCCACGGGTGCGTAGCTCAGGGGTAGAGCGCTGCCCTTACAAGGCAGATGTCGGCGGTTCGAAACCGTCCGCGCCCACCGAGGATTGAGTGGCAGGTGAGAGCCTGCCCCAGGGCCCTTCAGTCGATCACGACTGGAGGGCCCTTCCTCGTGCTCCCCCCGGCGGGGAGCTGGATCAGGCGTCCTTCATATGGCCGCAGGCGGAGCAGACCCACAGGTCGCGTTGCAGCCACATCGTGCCGTGACAGCGTGGGCATCCGGAGGTGTGGATGCCCTGGGGGCCCATGAGGGGCGGGTCGGGGGTGCGGGCGGCGTAGTCGATGATCCTGGCCCGCACGCGGGCGTCGTCGGTGCCGGCCATCCGGAGAAGGTGCGCGGTGCGTGAACGGGCTTCGTCGGCAAAGTCGGTCATCTCGCGCGCAGAGTATCGGCGGGGGGCTCGGCGGCGACCTCGGTGCCGGAACGGCTTCACTCTGACGAGTCACGCCCCCCGGGCCCCTGGGCGGCGTCGGCACGGCGGCGGGATCGCGGTGCGGATGGGGAGAACACGCGTTCCAGGCACGGACGGCGGATCGAGAGGCACACTGGACACATGTGCCGCAGTATCAAGACCCTTCGCCCGCCCGCGCTCCCCGAAGAGGCGACCGACGACGACATTCGGGCCGCCGCTCTTCAGTACGTGCGGAAAGTGTCCGGTTTTCGCGCCCCCGCCGCCCATAACCGGGAAGTCTTCGAGGAGGCCGTGGAGCGGATCGCCGAGGCCACCCGCGTCCTTCTCGACGGCTTGGAGGTTCGGGGCCAGGCGAAGTGACGCCGCGGCGAGAGCACCGGGGGAGTGAGGCTGAGGGGCTGAGCCGGGTGGGGGCTCAGTCGCAGGACGCCGCCGCCAGTGTCGCCGGCTCCGGCGCCATGAGGCGCTGGGACGGCCGCCGCATCACATACGCGGCCAGTGCGCCCGCGCCGAACAGCGCCAGTATCGAGACCACCGCGCCCACCCAGCTCGCGCCGAGCCACTGGCCGCCGAAGTACCCCAGGCCGACGCTGTAGCCGGCCCAGGCCACGCCCGCCACGGCGGACCAGGGGAGGAATTCCTTCACCTTGCGGTGGGCCGCGCCCGCGCCGATGGAGACCACGGAACGGCCGGCCGGTGCGAACCGGGCGATCACCACGAGCGCGCCACCGCCCCGGGCCAGTGCCGTGCCCAGGCGTGCCTGAGCGGTGGTCAGTCTGCGGGATTTCGCGATGGCGCGGTCGAAGCGGTCGCCGCCGCGTCTCGCCAGCCGGTACGCGACCAGATCGCCCAGGACCGAGGCGGTCGCCGCGCACAACACCAGGACCAGCAGTGATGGCACTTCGCGGGGGACTTGCTCGGCCGCGCCGGCGACCGATGTGGCCGTGGTCGAACCCGCGGCGGCGGCCGCCGTCGCGGCCGTGACCACCAGGACGCCGCTCGGCAACACCGGAAGGAAGACGTCGAGCAGTACGGAGAGGGTCACCACCGCGTAGATCCAAGGGCTGCCGGTAAGCGACCCCAGACTCTCTAGCACCGTGACTCTCCCCGATTCATGAACGTGCCGCGACGTTGGAGACGGTCGATTGTGGCGGCGCTATCAGCTGTACAGCGTACGCCGGAGAACGGCCCCGGGATCACCAGGGGGGCGAGGATGTTGTGATGATCACTTTCCGTCTCCGTTTGATGCCGGATTGTGTACGGGGGTTGGGTGGGTCCGGAACGCGCGGCGCCCGGGGCCTCCGTGGGGAAGGCTCCGGGCGCCGTGGGTGTCGGACCGGCTGAGGTGCGGTGGTCCTAGGCGGCGACAGGGGTCGACTCGCGCTCCTTCGCGGTGGTGCGGCGCTCGCCGCCCCCAGGGAAGACCTTGTCCAGCGAGAGCGCGCCCGGACCGGTGAAGACCAGCAGCAGGAAGGCCCAGCAGAAGAAGGCGGACGCCTCGCCGCTGTTCTCCAGCGGGAACAGTCCTTCGGGCTGGTGGACCTTGAAGTAGGCGTACGCCATCGAGCCGGAGGACACGAAGGCCGCGCTGCGGGTGCCGACGCCCAGCATGACCAGCCCGCCGCCGACGAGCTGGATCACCGCCGCGTACCAGCCGGGCCAGGTGCCCGCGTCGACGGTGCCCCCGCCGTTGGCGCCGCCCAGCACCCCGAAGAGGGACGCGGCCCCGTGGCATGCGAAGAGCAGCCCGACGACGATGCGGAACAAACCGAGCGCATATGGCTGGGACTGATTCAGCTTGGCGGTCACTGAGCTTGGGTTGGCCATGGGGGGACTCCTGTGTCGTGGGGGACGGGACCCTATGGCGTCAAAGTTAGGCACCCCTAAAGAGTGCTTGCAAGTTCAACATTTGTTTTTCGGGTCTTTCTCATACAACTTTCAGCCTCGCCCATGGCTTCGACGGAACCGCGCCCCGGTCAACTCCCTCTCATTGACGGTCAGTAGTCGCGCCCGGCTGTCCGGCCCGCCGCTGGGGGCCTGTGCCTGTTCCAGCCGCATCCGGGCCGTACGGCCGTGCAGGGTCAGCGTCATGAGCTGATTGCCGAACCACGGGCCGCCCGACCGGTCCCAGTGCACTGGTGGCCGGCCCGTGCGGCCGTGCCGGGCCAGCAGGTGGCCCAGCCGCCGCCCCAGCCGGCTCCAGCCGAAGCGGAAGCCCAGCCGGATCAGGCGCGGAATGGAGTTGTGCACGGGGGAGCAAGTGAGCTGGAGCACCCGCGCGTCCGGTTCGGCCGCGCCGCGCCAGTCGGGCTCGGCGACGTAGGCGTGGTGCACATCGCCCGAGAGCACGCAGATGGTCGCGGGCGCGTCCGGGCCGCTGCCGGTCTCCGCGATCAGCCCGGCCAGCTCCGCGAAGGAGTCGGGGAAGGCCGCCCAGTGCTCCAGATCGGCACCCCGCCGCACCTTCTCCCCGAATCGCGCCCACCGGGCGCCGCGATCGCCCCGGCAGAGGGCCGCGTTCCAGCTCTCGGCGTCGTGGATGAGCGGGGGCAGCAGCCACGGCAGTGAGGTGCCGATGAGCAGGTGGTCGTACGAGTCGCGCCGCGCCAGCGCCTGGTCGCGGACCCAGCGGGCCTCCTCCGGGTCGAGCATCGCCCGGTGCCGCTCCTCCAGCACCCGGGCGGCGCGGGTGTCCACCATCAGCAGCCGGGTCCTGCCGAAGTCGCGGCGGTAACTCCAGCGGACGCCGGCCGGTTCGGCGTCGGCCCGCGCCGCGAAGTCCCGCAGCGGGGCGGTGCCGTCGGCGGCGGAGCGAATCTCCGCGTACAACGCGTCCGACTCCAGATCGGCCGGGGAGAGATTGCCCAGGTGCTGATAGACCCAGTACGATATCAGCCCGCTGAGCACCCGCTCCCGCCACCAGGGCGTCGCGCGCATCTCGGTCAGCCAGGCCGCGCTGGTGTTCCAGTCGTCGATCAGATCGTGGTCGTCGAAGATCATGCAACTGGGCACGGTGGAGAGCAGCCAGCGCACCTCGGGGTCGAGCCAGGACTCGTCGTAGAGCCGGGTGTACTCCTCGTAATCCGTCACCTCGGCGCCCGGGGGCACGCGCAGGTCGCGGCGCTCGGCCAGCCACTCCCGGGTCGCCGTCGAGGTCTCGTCCGCATACACCTGGTCGCCGAGGAGCAGCAGGACATCGGGCCGGGTGGCCGTCGGATCGGCGGCGAGGTGGGCGGCGAGGGTGTCGAGGGCGTCCGGGCCGACGGGGTCGTGCTCGCCGACCGGCGCGGCGGCCCAGCGGCATGAACCGAAGGAGACGGTGACCTCGTCCGACGGCACCGCGGGGGCGGTGATCGTGGAGGCGGGGAAGGGGGAGTCCGCCAGCGGCCAGACGCGGTCGCCGTCGAGCAGGACCTCGTACGCCGTGGTGGTGCCGGGGGTCAGCCCGGAGACGGTCACCAGCGCGTAGTGGTGGTCGGCGATCCGGAAGGTGGGGGTGGCGCCCGACGCCCCGTCCGCGCAGCGCACCTCGGCCACGCACGGCCGGTCCGTCTCGACCCAGACGGTCGCGCTGCCTCCGGTCTCCCAGTCGACGTACCGCAGCAGTGGTCCCAGGCGCAGCCCGGCCGTGGCGGTCATAGGTGCCTCCTCCGTCGCCCCGTACGGTACGGAACGACGGAGGGGTGGGAACAGGTTCCGGTGTGTCGTGGAGACGCCAGCGGGTTTCGGTGGCTCGGAACCCTCGGCCGGTGCCGAAGGGGTTCCGAGCCCGCCCGCGGGCGCTGCTGAATGGTTTCCGCGCGGTCGGTGCCGAAGGTGTTCCGCGTGGCTCCGGAGGTCAGCAGTTCCTGAGTACGGAGTGGATCGCGGTCTTCTCGGCCGCGTCCACGGTCATCCCGTAGTGATGCTTCACCTGCACCCACATCCGGGTGTAGACGCAGTGGTAGGAGGCGCGCGGCGGCAGCCATTCGGCCGGGTCCTTGTCGCCCTTGGCCTGGTTGACGTTGTCGGTGACCGCTATGAGCTGCGGGCGGGCGAGGTCATTGGCGAACCCCTGCCTGCGCGAGGTGGTCCAACTGTTGGCGCCGGAGCGCCACGCCTCCGCGAGCGGTACGACGTGGTCGATGTCCACGTCGGACGCGGCGGACCAGGTGGCGCCGTCGAATTCGGAGTACCAGGTTCCGCTGGTCGCCGCGCAGGCGGCGTTCTGGACCACGTTCCGGCCGTCGCGCTTGAGGACGACCTCCCGTGTGTTGCAGGTCCCCGACTGGGTGCTCCAGTGGGGGAACTTGTCGCGGCTGTAGCCGCTGGACGAGCCCTCGGCGCCGACCGTGAGCTGGTCGAGGTAGGTACGGGCGGTGGCGGCGCTGACCGGGGTCGGCGGGGCGGCCTCGGCGGCGGGGGCGGTGGCCAGCAGTCCGCCGACGGTGACGGCGGCCAGGGCCGCGGCGGCGAGAGCGGTCGTACGGCGGCGGTGACGCGCGTAGACATCGGACATGCGAACTCCTTGTGAGTGGGGGGAGCTTGGCCGTGGGGCGTGGCCATGGTTGCGGCGCCGGGTTTCCTGGGGATGGGCGCCAGGTAACAGCGTGAAGACATGGACACGACAGATCAAGTGTTCTGACGTGCCGACATGAGGCGCCGGGCGAGGAGAGGTTGCCGGAGGGGGGTGTGGCGCGGTGGGCGGCGGTGGCGTGCGGCGGGTGCTGGATCGGTGCGTCCGGGGAGTGGGGGACGGGTGCCGGGCGGGTCTCGGGCGTGGGCGATGGGAGCGGGCGATGGGAGCGGGCGGCGTGCCGGTCGGTCGGTCGTGTGCGCGTGCCGGGTCGGGGCTACGGGCACGGCGTAGGGTTGCCGGGTGCTGCTGACGGTCGATGTCACCTTCGGAGTGGTGCTGGCGCTCCTGCTCGCCGTCGCGGCGACCGTCGTCGCGCTCGCTCATCTCGGGCGGGCCCGCGAGATCCTCGTCGCGGGCCTGCGCGCCGCCGCCCAGCTCGCCGCCGTCTCCCTGGTCATCGGCCTGGTGGTGCGCCATGTGCCACTGCTGCTGGCGTTCGTGCTGCTGATGTACGCCGTCGCCGTACGCACCGCCGGCCGCCGGATCACCCGTAACGGCACCTGGTGGTGGGCCTCGCTGCCCATCGCGGCCGGCGTCCTCCCCGTGGTCTCCGTGCTGCTGCTGACCGGGCTCGTGCCGCTCAAGGGCATCGCCCTCGTGCCCGTCGCCGGAATCCTGATCGGCGGCTCCCTCACCGTGACCGTGCTGGCCGGGCGGCGCGCGCTGGACGAGCTGGCGCTGCGGCACGGCGAGGTGGAGGCGGGTATGGCGCTCGGGCTGCTGGACCGTGACGCCCGGCTGGAAGTGGCGCGCGGACCGGCCGCCGACGCCTTGCTGCCGGGGCTGGATCAGACGAGGACGGTCGGCCTGGTCACGCTGCCCGGCGCCTTCGTGGGAATGCTGCTCGGCGGCGCGTCTCCGCTGCTGGCCGGCGCCGTACAGCTCTTTGTGCTGGTCGCGCTGATGGCGGTGCAGGCCGTGGCGGCGGCGGTCGTGCTGGAGCTGGTGGCGCGGGGGCGACTGCACCGCGACGAGAGGGTTCCCTCCGGCGGGCGGTGACGTACCCTTGTCGATGCGGAAGGGGAGTAGCTCTTCGCCGGAACGTCGACATACTGCTGGGCCTCGTGCCCGGCCGGCGCCCGGAGGCGAGTGGTCCGAGAGCACAGAGTTCGTGTGTGTCCCGGCATTCGCCAGCGAGACCTTCGGCCACAGTGTCCTGTTGACGCTGTCGTGCCGAAGCGACCCCTTTTCCACGGGGGCAGGTCTCTCGGTGCGGGCAGCCCGACCGATTGAGGAATTTACCCAGTGATCAGCTTCACCATCATGGCGATCACCTTCGGCGTCGTCTTTCTCGCCGAGCTGCCCGACAAGACCGCGCTCGCCGGTCTGATGCTGGGCACCCGATATCGCGCCTCATACGTCTTTGCGGGGGTCGCCGCGGCCTTCGCCGTCCATGTGGCGCTCGCCATCGCGGCCGGCAGCGTGCTGACCCTGCTGCCGCAGCGGCTGGTGCAGGCCGTCGTCGGGGCGCTGTTCCTGGCGGGGGCGCTCGTCCTGCTCCTGAGAAAGAGCGACGACGACGAGGAGAACATCAAGCCACCGGCCGACCAGTCGTTCTGGAAGGTCTCCGGCGCCGGATTCATGCTGATCCTGGTCGCCGAGTTCGGCGATCTGACCCAGATCATGACGGCGAACCTGGCCGCGCGGTACGACAACCCGGTGTCGGTGGGGCTGGGAGCCGTACTGGCGCTGTGGACGGTGGCCGGGATAGGGATCCTGGGCGGACGCACACTCATGAAGTACGTGCCGCTGAAGCTGATCACGAAGGTTGCGGCGGGACTGATGCTGGCGCTGGCGGGATTCAGTCTGTACGAGGCGATCGCCTGAGCCGGGGCGCCCCTACCGCGGGTGCCCCCGCTCAGGAGAGGCCCCCGGCGCCGATGGGTGCCGGGGGCCAGCCGCTGGACGAGCGCCCGCCCGTACCAGTCGGCGGCCCGGTGCGCGCGGGCGGGGATTGAGCCGGTCCGGGACCGTCGCGGGCGGGAGAGGCCCCGCTCGGACGGTGGCGGGCGTGGTCGTGCGAAGTCCGGCTCAGACGGTCGCGAGGTGGATGAGGCCGTCCGGGTCCACGGTCACCGTCAGGGCGCGGAGGTCCTCCACATGGAGGTCGGGCCCGAGGGCGCGGGCCCTCGGCCCCACGCCCACCACCCGCATCCCCGCCGCCCGGGCCGCCTCGATGCCCGCCGCTGAGTCCTCGAACGCCACGCACTGCTCGGGCGCGAAACCCAGCTCAGCGGCGCCCTTCAGGAAGCCCTCCGGGTCCGGCTTGCTCGCACCGACGCACTCCGCCGTGACCCGGGTGCGCGGCATGGGCAGCCCGGCCGCCCGCATCCGCGCCTCGGCCAGCGCGGCGTCCGCCGAGGTCACCAGCGCGTGCGGCAGGTCGGCCAGGGCCGCCATGAATTCCGGGGCCCCGGGCACCGGGACCACGCCGTCCATATCGGCCGTCTCCCGGGCGAGCATCACCGCGTTCTCGGCGTGGTTCCGCTCCATCGGGCGGTCCGGCAGCAGCGCCGCCATGGTGGCCCAGCCCTGTCGCCCGTGCACCACCTTGAGGGTCTCCTCGGGGTCGAGCCCGTGCTCCACGGCCCAGAGCCGCCAGATGCGCTCCACGACCGCGTCCGAGTTGACGAGGGTGCCGTCCATGTCGAGGAGGAGGGCACTGGCGGTCAGGGTGGTAGCCGGCATCTCTACGTACTCCGTACTCCGTGGTGATCGTGCGGGGGAGGGCAAACGGCCCCGTCCGCCGGTCAGGGGATACGGACGGAGCCAGTTTGTTCCGTCATGATACAAACTGGGCCGTCCCGACGCCACCCCCGCCGCTCCCCAGCACCTCTCCGTGCGCCGTCCCGGACCGCCCCCGTAGGCCGTCCCGAACCGCTCCCCGACCGCTCCGCAGGCCGGAAGCGCCCTCACCCACCACGATGGAAAGGACGCGGACCCCGAGGAGATCGGTATGGCTCAGGAAGTGAGCACGGCCCCCACGAGCCCGGCCCCCGGTGAGGGGCAGAACCGGCGGAGCGTCCTGGTCGCCATCGGCGCGCTGCTGCTCGGCATGTTGCTCGCCGCACTCGACCAGACCATCGTCTCCACCGCGCTGCCCACCATCGTCAGCGAGCTGGGCGGCCTGGAACACCTCTCCTGGGTGGTCACCGCCTATCTGCTGGCCTCCACCGCCGCCACCCCCCTCTGGGGCAAGCTCGGCGACCAGTACGGCCGCAAAAAGCTCTTCCAGACCGCCATCGTCATCTTCCTGATCGGCTCCGCGCTCTGCGGAGTCGCCCAGAACATGCCCCAGCTCATCGGCTTCCGCGCCCTCCAGGGCCTCGGCGGCGGCGGGCTGATGGTGCTCTCGATGGCGATCGTCGGCGATATCGTCCCGCCGCGCGAACGCGGTCGCTACCAGGGTCTGTTCGGCGGCGTCTTCGGGGCCAGCAGCGTCCTGGGGCCACTGCTCGGCGGCTTCTTCACCGAGCATCTGACCTGGCGCTGGGTCTTCTACATCAACCTCCCCATCGGGGTCGTCGCGCTGCTCGTCATCGCCGCCGTCCTGCACATCCCCGCGCGCTCCACCAAGCACACCATCGACTACCTCGGCACCTTCCTGATCGCCTCCGTCGCCACGGCCTTCGTCCTCGTCGCCTCGCTCGGCGGTACCACCTGGGCCTGGGGGTCGGCGCAGATCATCGGGCTCGCGGTGCTCGGCACCGTGCTGCTCGTCGTCTTCGTGTTCGTCGAGCGCCGGGCGGCCGAACCCGTACTGCCGCTGCGCCTCTTCCGCATCCGCACCTTCACCCTCGTCGCCGTCATCAGCTTCGTCATCGGGTTCGCGATGTTCGGCGCGATGACCTTCCTGCCGACCTTCCTCCAGGTCGTCCAGGGCGTCAGCCCGACGTTCTCCGGTGTGCACATGCTGCCGATGGTGTTCGGGCTGCTGATCGCGTCCACCGTGTCCGGGCAGATCGTCAGCCGCACCGGCCGCTGGAAGGTCTTCCCGATCGCCGGCACCGCCCTCACGGCGATCGGTCTGCTGCTGCTCCACCGGCTCACCGAGAACAGTTCCAACTGGACGATCAGCGTCTACTTCTTTGTCTTCGGCACCGGCCTCGGCCTGGTCATGCAGGTCCTCGTACTGGTCGTGCAGAACGCCGTCCGTTACGAGGACCTCGGCGTCGCCACCTCCGGGGCCACCTTCTTCCGCTCCATCGGGGCCTCCTTCGGCGTCTCCATCTTCGGCACGATCTTCGCCAACGGCCTCACCCGCAACCTCACCGACGCACTCGCCGGTCAGCCCGTGCCACCGGGCTCCGGGGCGGCGAAACTGGCCGCCGACCCCCAGCTCATCGACCGGCTGCCACCCGCACTGCGTCAACCGGTGATCCACGCCTATGCGATGTCCATCACCGATGTCTTCCTCTACGCCGTGCCGGTCGTCGTCGTCGCCTTCGCCTTCGCCTGGTTCCTCAAGGAGGACCCACTGCGCGGCTCGGTCACCGCCCCCGACACCAGCCAGACCCTCGCCTCCAACCCCGTACTCCGCTCCTCCCACGAGGAGGCGGCCCGCGCGCTCTCCGTGCTCGGCTCCCGCGAGGGCAGACGCCATATCTACGAGAAGATCACCGCGAAGGCGGATCTCGACCTGCTGCCCGCCGCGAGCTGGCTGCTGCTGCGCGTCCGCCGCCACGGGACGGTGGAGCCCGCGCTGCTCGCCGACACCACGCCCGTACCCCTGCGGGCGATCACGGACGCCTCCCGCCAACTGGAGGAACGCGGCCTGGTCCGCCGTGAGGGAGTGCAGATCCTGCTCACCGAGAACGGGCTGCCGATCGCCGTACGGCTCGCCCAGGCCCGGGAGGACTCGCTCTCCGAGCTACTGGGCGACTGGTGGGGTCCGGAGCGGCCCACCGACCTCGTACAGCTCGTCAAAGAGCTGAACGCGGAGCTGTGCGGCTCCGACCAGGAGACACCGTCGGGACCGGGGCCCGAACGGGACCACCGGGCGCCGTGACCCCGTCCGACCGGGGCGCGGGATCGCCGTGTACGCCCTCCGGGCCGGGGCCGCCAGGGGGCCGTACGCTCCTCCGGCCCGGGACCGCCAGGGGGCCGCCGTGCTCACAGCTCCTTGCCGTACCAGACGTCCATGTACGGGCCCGTGCAGTAGGCCGGTATCTCCGCGTACCCGTGTCGGCGGTACAGCGACCGCGCCTGTACGAGATCGAGCCGGGTGTTGAGCACCATCCGCCGCGCCCCGAGCCCGCGCGCCTCGTCCTCCAGCCGGGCGAGCAGCAGCCCGGCGCCCTTCCTCCCCCGGAACTCCGGGCGCACGAACACGCGGGTGAGCTCGGCCCGCTCCGAGTCCAGCAGCAGCACCCCGCCACAGGCCGCGGCCCGGCCGTCGTACCGTCCGACGACGAACCGGCCCGTGGGCGGGGCGAGCAGTTCGACCCCGTCGGCGGTGAGGCCCCCGTCGATCTCCTCGGCGGTCGCGGGCCGCTGCCAGTAACTACTGGCGACGTCGTCGTAGTAGTCCCGGCGCAGCCGGCTCGCGTCCGGGGTGTCGAACGCTTCGAGGTCGAGGGTCCAGAGGGTCATGACGCCCTTGATACCGGAGGCGGACCCCATCCCACCAGCGGTTTTCCCGCTGCGGATGGGGCCCGCCGCCGATACGATCCGCGCCGGCTCAGCCCTTGGGCGCGGCCGACTGGACCACCTCGAACGACCACACCGTGGAACCGGTCGCCGCGGGCTTCGGACGCTCGCCGCCCTCCTGGCCCTGCGCCCCACCGTGCGAGCCGCGCATGGAGCCCGCCATCCACGCCTCGAAGTCCGCCTCGCTGCGCCAGCGGGTGTAGACGAGGTAGTCGTCGGTCCCCTCCAGCGGACGGAGCAGCTCGAACCACTCGAACCCGTCGGCGTTCTCCACGGACCCGGCGCGCGAGGCGAAGCGCTTCTCCAGGACCTCGCGCTGCTCGGCGGGGACGGTCAGAACGTTGATCTTCACCACACTGGCCACAGGACATCCTTCACATAGAGGGAACTCGACCGTACTCCCCTGCCCGTGGCCCGCTTCGAACGGGCCTGGTCCGCTGAGGGGAGACCCCCGGTGGGCCGCGCCGTTCGACCGCTGTAGCCCGATCGGGGGGTTTGCTTCCCGCTCGGCGCCCGGTCCCGTCGCTGGTGCGTAGAAAGCGATGGCATGGGACTCGGAGACCGACACCAGAAGAAGGATGTTGAGGCGGCGCTGAAAAGGGCGGAGGGTGCGGGCCTCAAGGTGATGCGCAAGAAGAACGGACACACGTGGGGATACGTAATCTGCTGTCCCTGCAACCTGTCTGTGCGGGTGGACTGCACCCCCAAGAGCGCGGGCAACGAAGCCCGGGAAATCGATCGATTCACACGAAGGCATCTGAACCATGCGTAACTGGCGTTTCACCCTGCATCTTCAGGGGCCGCTGACTCCGGAGCAGTCGAACACCCTGGATGGCTTGGCCAGCTTCAGTGACGGGCGCATCTGCCTGGTCGCAGGACCGACCTCGGCCGAGTTCTGGTGCTCCTTCGAGGCGGACCACCTCACGGACGCCATTGCGGAGGCTCTTGGGAGATTCAAGGAATTTCCCGGCGTGCTCGTCCGCAGCGTCGAGCTGGACGAGATGGCGCTGGAAGACAACGGCATGGCGACGCCAGCCGTCCTCCCGCCGCCGCCCCTGCTATAGGCAGCCCCCTCAGCGTCGTGACACCCAACAGCCCCGTTCCCTCAAGTCGGAGGAAGCGGGGCTGCAGTGCGTGGGGGTACAGGGCTCGGTGCCGGGCGTACGCTCGTGATATGAGCGATGCTGGCAAGCACGTGAAGGCGGTACGGAAGCGTCGGGGGCTCACTCAGCGGGGACTTGCCGAAGCCTCGGGCGTCTCGCTGTCGGTGATCCGGAAGCTTGAGCAGGGGGAGCGCGAGACTGCCCGGCTGGAGACGCTACGCAAGTTAGCGGCAGCCCTGCGAGTGCCGACCATGCGCCTCTCCGGCGGTCCGAACGAAGACAAGCCCCGGGTGGGAACCGAGAAGCGATGGGAGGCCGTCCGTGCTGCGATTGAGCAGCCGCCGACGGCACCAGAACTAGATGATGAGCCACCGACTGTTTTAGGCGTCCAACGCGCGTTCGCGAACGTAGAGCCGCTGTTCCAGAAAGATCAGTACGCGGCGCTCTCCGTGCTACTGCCACCGCTACTCCGGGATGCGGAGGCACTTGGCTCTGAAGGGCGTGAAGTCCGCACACGGCTTCTGCAACTTGCCGGGTGCCTCATGGTGCAGACGCGTCAGTACGACGCTGCGGACCTGGCTCTCAGCCGTGCACTGGACGACGCACAGAGCCAGTTGGAGGGCGCGGCAACCGTCAACACGCAGTGTTGGTTGCTCTTGCGGCGCGGGAAGTTGGACACAGCTCTGGACCTGGCTGTCCGATGGGCCGACGAGACCGAGCCGCGTATGTCTCGTGCCACACCCACAGAGCTGAGCGCCTGGGGTCTACTCCTCCTGCGAGTATCTGCTGCGTCAGTGCGTAACTCCCAGAGCGGGCAGGCTGCCGACGCGCTCAGGCTGGCAAGGAGCGCCGCTGTCGCACTTGGCAGGGAGTATGCACCTGAGACTGATTTTCTCCGTACTTTCGGACCGACGACTGTGCACATCAAGCGCACTGAGAACGCCGGTGTTCTGGATCAGCCGGATGTGGTTCTTCGCCTCGCGGAGCGTATGCCCAGGTATGCGCTGAAGCCGATGAGTAGTAATCGCAATCGCCACTTGCTTGAAGTGGCCAATGCCTACGCCCAGACTCGTCAGTATCCAGAGGCTTTCGAAAAGCTGGCGCAGATCCATAGGGATAGCCCGGAGTGGTTGACCAATCAGCGGTATGCCCGGGATGTCTTTGTCAAGATTGCCAAAGGGCGCCGGACTCTGACCAATGAGATGCGGGCCATGGCTGACGTTGTGGGTATGCCGCTGTAGTTGACCCTCCGGGGGTACTTCACTGCGGTGGCTGGTCGAAGTGCCGCAGACGCCCCTGTTTGCGCTGCGTAGTTTCTCCGTCACTTAGCCGAGTAAGGGCAGGTGGCGAGGTGGTAAGAGTGCGTATGAGGCTCGTGCTGGCGGTGAGTGTGGCCGAGATTCGGTTACGGTCCCGCTTCCCGCGTCTGGTGTGGGGATTGACGCCGGATGCGCGTGAACTGCGATGTATCCAGAGTGAGTTACGGCGCCTGGAGTGCGATCCGGAGTTCGCTGCCGAGTGGCGGGCGGAGCTGGCCGAGGGGTGGCGGCGGGTCGAGTTCGACCAGGCCCTTCTGCGTGCGCTGGAGGGGCTGCCGGACGGCGGTGGCCCGTCGTGAGCGGGCCCGTCGAACCGTGGCGGGCGTACCACTGCGATGTGATCGCCGAGGGTGATGTGTACGGCAGCGGTGAGCGCCGCGCGGTCGTGCTCGGCACTTGTCGGACGATTTCCCCGAAGCTGGCGCTGCGCTGGTTGTGCGCACAGGCCCGGCGGATCGCGGACCGGCTCGACCCCGACCCGGGGAGATGTTCGTGGGCCCGGCCCGCCGCTCCGGTCGGGGGCGCGCCCGGCCCGGCCGGTCCCGCGCGACTCCGGGCCTGGTGCGACGACGTCGAGGGGCAGCGGGCCGCCCACCGGGACCTCAAGGACGGTGTGCCTGTGTCGCTGGTGGTCTCGGACGGTGTGAACGGCACCTACTCACTGGCGGTCTGGCCGGTGGCGGCCCGGCCGGACTCCGATCCGGAGATACCCAGCCGGGTGACCCCCCGACCGGTGCCGAGACCAGCGAGAGAGCGAGCGACAGGTGACCGAACCCACGAGGTACCAGGAACGACCGATCGAACTGCCGGTGTACCCGGCTCCCCCGCCGCCCGCCCCGGTGGAGGGCTGCACCCTGTGCACCCTGCTGGATGTGTTCCGGGCCGCGCACAACGACCCGGAAAGCCCCGTCTACGACCCGTCACGAGCCATCGACTGCAACGTCGAGATCCGCAACCACCCCCACACCCCGCCCAGGATGACGCTCCCGACCGGCACCCCGGAACCGACCGGCCCGACGACCACCGACGGCGAAGCTTAGAAAGGACCGGCAGCCATGGATATGGGGCAGTGAGGCACGCGCACCGCCGACAGTGCCGGACGGGTGATCCCAGCCCGTCCGGCGCTTGAGGACACGCCCGCGGGGTGCGCGACAGCTCCGTGCCGGGCGCGCCCCCGCCTGGCGACGCCTCCGGCCCGACCGAAGGCCCCGGGACCCGCCCTACGAGACCACCCGGGCCAGCAGGAAGCCGTCGTACCCCTTGGAGCCCACCGTCTGGACCGCCGTCGCCTCCAGGCGTGGTTCCCGCGCGATCAGTTCGTACGTCTCCCGGGTGCCGACGACCGCCGGGTCGGCGCTGTCCGGGTTCAGCACCGAGCCACCCCGTACGACATTGTCGACAATGATCACGCTGCCGGGGCGGGACAGCCTGAGCGCCCACTCCACGTACCGGGGGTTGTTCCATTTGTCCGCGTCGATGAAGAAGAGGTCGAACGGGCCGGCGCCCGGCTCCGCCGCCAGTTTCGGCAGTGACTCCAGGGCCGCGCCCGTCCGGACCTCCGCGATCGAGTCCAGACCGGCGCGGGCGAGGTTGGCGCGGGCCACCTCGGCGTGCTCGGGGCTGTACTCCAGGGAGATCAGCCTGCCGCTCTCCGGGAGCGCGCGGGCCAGCCAGATGGTGCTGTAGCCGCCCAGGGTGCCGATCTCCAGCACCGTACGGGCGCCCTGGAGCCGGGCCAGCAGATAGAGCAGCTTGCCCTGGTTGCCCGCGACACCGATCGCGGGGAGACCGGCCGCGTCGCTCGCCGCGAGGGCGGCGGTGAGCGCTTCGTCGTCCGGGGCGAGGAGGTCCGTGATGAAGTGGTCGACCTCGGCCCACTGCTCCTGGGGCTCCCGCTGGAGTTCTTCCTGAGTCATGGAACCCAACGTATGCCGGGGCGGGGCCCGCTGGAACGGTCCCACGACGGGGTCGTTCCGTGTCAGTGATGGCGGCGGGCGATTTCCGGACGTTGGACCGGCGCATGCGATGGGGGGCCGGGCGGGCCCGGAGGGGTCGACGGCGGGTGCCTGGATCCCCCCCGGCGGATGCGGGTCCGGTGCTGGTGGGAGCGGTGCGGAAGCAGGTCAGGGGCGGGTCGGACGGGAGCGCGGGGCACCGCTGGCGGGGGCCTCATCACGGACCGGGCAGATGCGGGCGCCCAGGTTCTTGTATGTTCCCCCGCATACCCCCTGTGTGCCGGTTGTGGCACCGACTGGCGAGATTCCCAGGGAGAATCGGGTGACAGTCAGGCAAAGAGGGGGTTGCCCGAGTCTCTTTCTTCGGGCAATGCGAGGCTCTCTGAGCCAGCGGACACACAGACATTACGGAACGTAGGGGAGGCGCGGCGCGACGTGGCGAACGCGGAGCACAGCGTGCGCGGAAGTGCGACGACGGACTCAAGGATGGGTGCGGCGAGGATCGCGCTATGGCTTGTGGCCGCCGTCCTCGCCATCCGGCAGACGGCGGCGGTCCTACGACTACCGCCCGGCGAGCGGTTCATGGATCTGGAAACCTGGATCGGCGAGAACGGCGTCCTCCATGTGGAGGGCTCGCTGTACGACGCCGATCGCTTCACCGGCACTCCGTTCGCGGGACTGGTTCTCAAGCCCATCGCCCGCTCGGCCGAGCAGACCCTCGGCGTCGCCTGGACCTTCGGCACCCTGCTGCTCGTCGTCGGTATCGGCCTCGTCGTCGCCCGGGCCCTGCCCGGACCGGTCTCGCGCCGCAGCGGAGTCCTCGCGGCACCGATAGCGATCAGCCTGCTGATGCTCTCGCTGCCGGTGCGCAACAGCTTCCACCTCGGGCAGACCAGCATCATCCCGGTGCTCCTCGTCCTCGTCGGCTGCTTCGTGGCCCGTGGCGAGAGATCGTCCGGAGTGCTCATCGGCATCGCCGCGGCCCTCCAGCCCACCGTGCTGCTCTTCGCACCGCTCCTCTGGTTCACCGGCCGCAGGCGCGCCGCGATCACCTCGGCCGGGACCTTCGCCGCCCTGTCCGTGCTCGCCTGGGCCGCCATGCCCAGCGACTCCTGGACGTACTGGGTCGAGCATGTGGCCGGCGCCGGACTCGGCAGCCGGCCGGACGGCCTCGCCAACCAGTCGCTGCACGGCGCCCTCCTCCGCTTCGGCCTCGAAGGCCCGCTGGAGATCGCGCTCTACATCGTGCTCGCGGCGGCCGTGGTCTGGCTCGGCCTGCGCCGGGCCGTCCACTACGCCAAGGACGGCCAACTGCTGCTCGCCGTCGCCCTGACCGGCTGTGTCGCCGTCGCCGTCTCGCCCACCACCTGGCAGCACCAGGTCCTGTGGCTGCTGCTCGCCGCGGTCGGCCGGGTCGGGAAGCGGGCGTCCGACCGGATGCTCTGGCCGTTCCTGGTCATCGCCACGGTCTCGCTGCCCGGCAAGATGCTGCTCCCGAACATCCTGATCACGGGACCCATCCGGGACAACGCCGTACTGATCGCCGCGCTCGCTGCGGCCGTCGCGGTGCCGTTCCTGTCGCGCACCGATCCGCATTTCCGGCGCCCCGTCCCCACCGAGTACGTCACGCCCGCCGCGTCCCGCTGGAGCCGGGTCCCGCTGCTGCCGTTCTGGCGGCGCGTGGTGACCCGCCCCAACCTGCTGATGGAACTGATCGCCATCCGCGTCGGCTACTCCATCTACTCCCGCATCCGCCTCGCCGCCACCGGCAGCGTGGACTCGGCACGGGAGCACGGCCGCCAGATCAATTCCATCGAACAGACGCTCGGCATCGATATCGAGCACTGGTTCAATCACGCCGTGGTCAAGGTGGGGTGGCTGGAGGACTTCTTCAACTTCTACTACACCACCTTCCACTTCCCCATCCCGCTGATCATCCTGGCGCTGCTCTACATCCGCCGCCCCGCCGACTATCGCTGGGCGCGTTCGGCGCTCGCCTTCGCCACGGTGCTCGCGCTGGTCGGCTTCTGGTTCTACCCGCTCTCCCCGCCGCGCCTGATGCCGGGCATGGGCTTCATCGACACGGTCCACAAGACGCAGGACCTGGCCAACCCCGAGTTCGGGCCGCTGACGGCGGTCACCAACCAGTACGCGGCGATGCCGTCGCTGCACTTCGGCTGGTCGCTCTGGTGCGGTGTGGTGGTGGTGATGCTGGCGCCGAAGATGTGGATGAAGGCGCTGGGTCTGGTCCATCCGCTCATCACGATCTGCGTGATCGTCGGTACGGCGAACCACTGGATCCTGGACGCGGTGGGCGGCGCCGTGGTGGTCGGCACCGGATTCGCCCTCACCTATGTGCTCTCGGGGCGGCGCAAGCTGCTGACGCCCGACGCGATGAAGGCCAGGGTCCCGGCGGCGCGGACCTCACCCGAGGCGGTGCCCGTCCTGGAGCTGGCGAAGTCCGCGCGGGCCGCGCAGGCCGCGCGCTCTTCACGGCTCGCGGAGTCGTCGGTGGCGGCGCGACCGGCCGCAGCATCGGCGGAGTCGGGCGGGTTGGGCAAGCCGGGCGAGTTGGGGAAGTCGGCGGAGTCGGCGAAGGCCGGGCAGACGGCGAAACCATCACCATCGGTGAAGGCAACGGCTCAGGGGGGTTCTGAAGGTTCCGACGAGCCGCGTGACCCGCGTGACCCGCGTGACGAGGCACCGGGGGTCCCGGCCGCTCCCAAGTAGGGCGTACGTCGGCCCCCGGGGGGTGCGGGACACCGTCTCGCGCCCCCCGGGGGCCGTTTTCTCTGTGCCCAGCCACCGAGGCGCAACTGCCGAGGCTCAACCGCTCAGGCTCAGTGGCCCACGCTGACCTGGAGTTCCTTGATGCCGTTCAGCCAGGCCGAGCGCAGCCGGCGCGGCTCTCCCGCGAGCCGGAGATCCGGCAGCGCGTCCGCGATGGCGTTGAACATCAGGTTGATCTCCATCACGGCCAGTGATTTGCCGAGGCAGAAGTGGGGCCCGCCGCCACCGAAGCCGAGGTGGGGATTGGGGTCGCGGGTGATGTCGAAGACCTCGGGAGAGTCGAAGACCTCGGCGTCGTTGTTGGCGGACGAGTAGAACAACCCCACCCGGTCCCCCTTCTTGATCTCCTGGCCGCCGAGACTGAGGTCCTGGGTGGCGGTGCGCTGGAAGGACACGATCGGGGACGCCCAGCGCACGATCTCCTCAGCCGCCGTCTCCGGGCGCTCCCGCTTGAACAGCTCCCACTGCTCCGGGTGCGTGAGGAAGGCGTGCATCCCGTGGGTGATGGCATTGCGGGTGGTCTCGTTTCCGGCCACGGCCAGCAGGATCACGAAGAAGCCGAATTCGTCCGCCGACAGATTGCCCGAGCCCTCCGCGGCCACCAACTGGGTGACGATGTCCTGGGCCGGGCACTCCTTCCGGGCCGCCGCCAGATTCATCGAGTACGACAGGAACGCCATCGTCGCCTCGGTGCCGGCCTCCTCCGTGATCGCGAACTCCGGATCGTCGTACGAGGCCATCGTGTTGGACCAGCCGAAGATCCGCGCCCGGTCCTCCTGGGGGACCCCGATCAGCTCCGCGATGGCCTGGAGCGGCAGTTCGACCGCGATATTGCTGACGAAGTCGAAGGAGTCGCCCGACTCCGACCGCTCGACGGCCGCCCGTACGATCCGCCGCGCCCGGTCCCCGAGCGCGGACCGGAGCGAGTTGACCGAGCGCGGGGTGAAGCCGCGCTGCACGATCTGCCGTACGCGGGTGTGTTCCGGGGGATCCATGTTCAGCATGATCAGCCGCTGGACGTCGATCTGGTCCCGTTTGATCGACTCGTTGAAGCGGATGACCGCCGTATTGGTGAAGGACGAGAACAGCTCCGGGTGCGTGGAGACGTACTTGACGTCGGCGTGCCGTGTCACCGCCCAGTAGCCCTCGTCGTCGAAGCCGGCCACACCGCGCCGCTGGGCGCACCACGACACCGGGGCGGTCTCTCTCATCAGGGCGAATTCGGGGTACGGCACGCGGGTGCGCAGCAGATCGGGATCGGTGAAGTCGAACCCTTCGGGCAGATGGGGGCAGGACATCGGCAACTCCAGGTCTGGCGGCGGCGTCAAGGCCACGGTCTGTCCGGCATCCGACTGACGGCTGTCCGACACGGAATATCTCTGACGACCCATCAGAAGTTGACCGAAAGCTAGTAACGAGTTCTAGAAGTGGCAAGGGGCGCGACCGGATCTGTTGCGTATCGCCGTCGCAGTAAAGGCGTGCAAGGCCCTTGTGCACCCCGGTCAACTCTCATAAGACTTGACGGGGGAACTAGAACGCGTACTAGTTCTCGCGTGGGGCGCCGGGACGCCCGCGCATGTCAGGAGAGGACGAGTCATGGCCGCGGAACCCGTCATCGTCGAAGCCGTACGCACCCCGATCGGCAAGCGTGGGGGCGCGCTCGCCAATCTCCACCCCGCCTACCTCCTGGGCGAGACCTACCGGGAACTCCTCGGCCGCACCGGGATCCAGCCCGACTGCGTCGAGCAGATCGTCGGCGGTACGGTCACCCACGCCGGCGAACAGTCCATGAACCCCGCGCGCACCGCCTGGCTGGCGATGGGGCTCCCGTACGAGACGGCGGCGACGACCGTGGACTGCCAGTGCGGATCGTCGCAGCAGGCATCCCATATGGTCGCCAACATGATCTCGGCGGGCGTCATCGATGTCGGCATCAGCTGCGGAGTCGAGGCCATGTCCCGGGTGCCGCTCGGGAGCGGCTCCAAGCACGGCCCCGGTAAGCCCTTCCCCGACGAGTGGAACGTCGACCTCCCCAACCAGTTCGAGGCCGCCGAGCGCATCGCCCGCAACCGGGGGCTCAGCCGGGAACGCGTGGACGCCCTCGGGCTCCAGTCGCAGCGGCGGGCTGCCGCGGCCTGGGCGGAGGAGCGGTTCAAACGCGAGACATTCGCCGTCCAGGTCCCGACGACCGAGGAGGAACAGGCCGCCGGGCAGGGCATGTGGCGCCTGGTCGACCGCGATGAGGGACTCCGCGACACCAGTATGGAGGGCCTGGCCGGGCTGAAGCCGGTACTGCCGACCGCGGTGCACACGGCCGGCAACTCCTCGCAGATCTCCGACGGGTCGGCCGCCGTGATGTGGGCGTCGAAGCGGATGGCCCGCGCGCTGAAACTCAAGCCGCGGGCGCGGATCGTCGCCCAGGCGCTCGTCGGCGCGGACCCGCACTTCCACCTCGACGGTCCCATCGACGCGACCCGGACCGTGCTCGGCAAGGCGGGGATGACGCTCAAGGACATCGATATCGTCGAGATCAACGAGGCGTTCGCGTCGGTGGTGCTGAGCTGGGCGCAGGTCTTCGACCAGGACCTGGAGAAGGTCAATGTGAACGGGGGCGCGATCGCGCTGGGGCATCCGGTGGGGGCGACGGGGGCGCGGCTGATCACGACGGCGCTCCATGAGCTGGAGCGCCGGGACAAGGAGTTCGCGCTGGTGACGATGTGCGCGGGCGGAGGGCTGGCGACGGGCACGATCCTTCAGCGGCTCTGACGGCCCGGGCCGATGGGTCAGTACCGGCCCGGGGTCAGTACCAGCGCTGGGTCAGTACCGGCCCGGGGTCAGTACCAGCGCTGGGTCAGTACCAGCCCTGGGTCTGCCAGGTCGACCACGCGTCGCACGGGCTGCCGTAGCGGTCCTTCATGTAGTCCAGACCCCATTCGATCTGCGTCGCAGGGTTGGTCTTCCAGTCCGAGCCCGCCGTGGCCATCTTGCCCGCCGGCAGCGCCTGCACCAGGCCGTACGCGCCACTGGACGGGTTGGAGGCCGTCACATCCCAGCCGCTCTCATGCTTCACGATCTTGCTGAAGCACTGGAACTGCGACTCGTCCTTGATCATCTTCTTGGCGATGGCCTGCGCTGAGGCCGACTCCGCAGCGGTGGGCGCGGCGGCGGCGGTCGGCGCGTTGACGCCCACGACCAGGGCGGCGGAGGCGGCCAGCAGCGTGGAGCCGATCAGAGCGGACTTGGGGCGGACGGCGATACGGCCGAGGAAGGAGCGGGACACAGAGCGGGACCTCTCGTCGGGAACAGGGCCGTCGCACGGCCGGGAACCCCGAGGGACTCCGGAACCGCACCCGGCTCCGAGCGGAGCGCGGGGCGTGCCTGAGCGACCGGATCAGTGTTAGCGGCCCGCCACCCCCGCCGCAACGACCCCACCTACGAGCCGGCCTCGCACCCGCTCCCCCCGGGCGCCCGTCCGGCCGTCCGCCCGCGCCCCGTACCCGTCCTAAGCCGCTTAGTGGAGGACCTAAGCCCTGTGGGGCGCCTCACCCGGGAGGGACCGTTCCGGAGGGTCGAATGTGACCCGCGCCTCGAACGCGGCGCGCCGGGTCGCCCGGCGCAGCGCCTTGAGGACCGTCGCGCCGAGCGTGAGGGTCAGTACGAGCGTGAGCGCGGCCCGCCCCAGGTCCCAGCCGAGCGAGGTGGCCGTGCAGTAGGCGATGAAGCGGACCAGGTTCTCGGAGACCGGATCGCCGGGCTGGAAGGAGATCCCGGAGGACATGCCCTGAAGATAGGTCCAGCCCTGCAGATTCATGATCGTGCCGTACGCGAACGACGCGATCGTCCCGTACGCGCCGAGCATCAGCAGCTCGGCCCGGCCACGGACGCGGTACGGGCCGGGCAGCAGGCCCGCGCCCATCGTGAACCAGCCCATCGACAGCATCTGGAACGGCATCCAGGGGCCGACCCCGCCGGTCAGTAGCGCGGACGCGAACATCGTCACCGAGCCGAGGACGAACCCGAACCCCGGCCCCAGCACCCGGCCGCTCAGCACCATCAGGAAGAACATGGGTTCCAGCCCGGCCGTGCCCGCGCCGAGCGGGCGCAGCGCGGCGCCCACCGCCGCGAGCACGCCGAGCATCGCCACCGCCTTGGCGTCCATCCCGGTGTCCGCGATCGTCGCCACGACGACGCCCACCAGCAGCGGGAGCAGCAGGGCGAAGAGCCAGGGGGCGTCCGACGCGTGTGCGACGACCTGCGACTCCCGGTCGGCGAGCAGTGGCCAGCCGAAGGCGATGACACCGATCCCGGTGATCAGGGCGAGTGCGGCGATCGACCGCGGGCCGAGCCGGACCGGCCGGGTTCCGGTGTTCACAGCAGTTCCGGTGTTCACAGCGCCCGCCCGACCTGGTCGACGGTCAGCCAGCGCAGGGGCGCCAGGATCTTCGCCACCTGGGGCGCGAACGCGGGTGACGAGACCACGACCTCCGCCGTCGGCCCGTCCGCCACGATCTCGCCGTCGGCGAGGATCACCACGCGGTGCGCGAGTTCGGCGGCCAGTTCGACGTCATGGGTGGCCAGCACGATGGCGTGGCCGTCGGCCGCGAGGCCCCGGAGGATCGTGACCAGCCTGGCCTTCGCCGCGTAGTCCAGCCCCCGGGTCGGCTCGTCGAGCAGCAGCAGCGGGGGTCGGCCGGTGAGCACGATGGCCAGGGCGAGGGCCAGCCGCTGCCCCTCGGAGAGATCGCGGGGGTGTGCGTCGTCGGGCACCCCCGGGAGCAGTTCGCCGACCAGGGCGCGGCAGGACCCGGGGGCCGCGCCGGCGTCGGTGTCGGCGGCGGCGCACTCGGCGCCCACGGTGTCGGCGTAGAGGAGGTCACGCGGTTCCTGCGGTACGAGACCGACCTGCCGGATCAGTTCGCGCGGCGGTGTGCGGTGCGGGGTCCGGCCGCCGACGGTGACGGTGCCGGAGGTCGGTTCGAGCATCCCCACGAAGGTGGCGAGGAGGGTGGACTTGCCCGCGCCGTTGCGGCCCATCAGCGCGACGGTCTCGCCCGGGGTGAGGGTGAGGGAGATGTCCCGCAGCGCCTCGATCCGGCCGCGGCGCAGGGTGAGTGCGCTGGCGGTCGCGGTGAAGGTGCCGGAGACGTCGGTGGCGCCGGTGTGCTTGGGCGTGCCCGGCCCCTCGGCGGACGCGTTCCGGGTACGCCGGAAGGGCAGCCGGGACCGTCGTTCGGGGGCTGGTGCTGGTGCTGGTGCTGGTGCTGGGGCAGTCTCCTGGGCGAAGGCGGCCGTGGCCCGGGGGTGCGATGGCGTGGGATGCGGTGGTGTGGGGACGGCGTCGGCCAGCCGGTCCCGCAGGGCGGACGCCCGTCGACGGGCGTCCCGTACCGAGAGCGGCAGTGGGTCCCAGTCCATCAGCCGGCCCAGCTCCACCACCGGGGGGCGCACCGGCGAGACCGCCATGACCTCAGCCGGCGGGCCCAGCAGTGGGGCCCGGCCCGGCCCGGGCAGCAGGATGACCTGGTCCGCGTAGTGCACCACCCGCTCAAGCCGGTGTTCGGCCAGCAGGACCGTCGTCCCCAGATCGTGCACCAGCCGCTGTAGTACGGCCAGCACTTCTTCCGCCGCCCCCGGGTCCAGCGCGGACGTCGGCTCGTCCAGCACCAGCACCTTCGGGTGCGGGGTCAGCACCGAGCCGATCGCGACCCGCTGCCGCTGACCGCCGGACAGGGTCGCGATCGGCCGGTCGCGCAGCTCCGCCAGGCCCAACAGATCGAGCGTCTCTTCGACCCTGCGCCGCATAACGTCCGGGGCGAGCCCCAGGGACTCCATCCCGTACGCCAGCTCGTCCTCGACCGTATCGGTGACGAAGTGCGCCATCGGGTCCTGGCCGACCGTGCCGACGACGTCGGCCAGCTCGCGCGGCCGGTGGGTGCGGGTGTCGCGGCCGTCGACCGTGACCCGGCCGCGCAGGGTGCCGCCGGTGAAGTGCGGGACGAGCCCGGAGACCGTACCGAGCAGAGTCGACTTACCGACTCCGGACGGGCCGACGAGCAGTACGAGCTCCCCCTCGGGAACCGTGAGGTCGACATCCTCCAGGGTCGGCCGCGCCGCCTCGGCGTAGGTGACCGACACCTTCTCGAAGCGGATCACACGGACTCCTTGGGGGCGGGGGCGACGAACGCCGGGAGCAGGCCGATGAGGATCGAGAGCGCGGGCCACAGCGGTAGCGCCGGAGCGACCAGTGGGACGACTCCGGGGTGCAGCGCCTCGGGATCGTACGCACCCGCCCGGATCATCAGGGCGGCGACCAGCGCGCCGGACCCGGCCACCAGCCAGGAGCGGGCGCCGAACCGGTCGGGGCGGTAGCGGGTGCGGACCGAGCGCCGGCCGCCGAGCCGTAGTCCGGCGAGCGCGGCGAGGAGACCGATGGCCATCAGCGGCAGTCCGTATCCGGCGCCCTCGGCCGCGAGCAGTCCGTACGATCCGGCGCAGACGCCGAGGAGGCCGCCGAGGGTGAGCGCGGTGGTGGTGTGGCGGACGGCGGGCGGGACCTGGGCGGTGCGGCCGTAGCCACGGGCGTCCATCGACGCGGCGACGGCGACCGAACGCTCCAGCGCGCCCTCCAGGACGGGCAGCCCGATCTGGGCGACCGCCCGGACGCCGTTCGTGGGCCGGCCGCGCAGTCGGCGGGCGGTGCGCAGCCGGGCGATATCGGCGACCATGTTCGGCGCGAAGGTCATCGCGACCACGACGGCTACCCCGGCCTCGTACAGCGCGCCCGGCAGGGATTTGAGCAGCCGGGCGGGGTTGGCAAGGGCGTTGGCGGCGCCGACGCAGATCAGCAGGGCGGCGAGCTTCGCGCCGTCGTACAGCGCGAAGACGATCTGCTCGGCGGTGACCCGGCCGCCGATTCGGATGCCCTGCGCCCACTCCGGGAGCGGCACCTCGGGGAGGGTGACCAGGGTGTGGGTGCCGGGGATGGGGGAGCCGAGCGCGATGGAGAAGACGACCCGGATGACGATGACGGCCAGCCCGAGCTTGACGAAGGTGACGTAGGAACGGGCCCAGGGGGCGTCTGTGCGGCGGGCCGCGACGACATAGCCCGCGACGGCCACGAGGAGACCCAGCAGCAGGGGATTGGTGGTCCGCGATGCGGCGGCGGCGAGACCGAGGGCCCACAGCCACCAGGCCCCGGGGTGCAGGGCGTTGCGCCGGTCGGCCCGGGGCGCGCGGAGTCGCCGCCACCGGGGGGAGCGGGCGGGGCCGCCGCCGCCCTCCGGGTGCGCCTGGTCGAGTGCGGGGCCGCGCGGCTTCGCTTGCGCGGGCCGGTTGAGTGTTGTGCCGTGCGGGGTCCGGTTCGAGTGCCGGTTGAGTGTTGTGCCGCGCGGGGTTTGGTTCGGGTGCTGGTCGGGTGCCGTGCGGGGGCCGGTTGAGGGCTGGTCGGGCGTAGCGCTGTGCGTGTCCCGGCTTCGGTTCCGGTTCCGGTCCCGGGTCTGGGAGGGGGTCGCGTCGTGCTCGGGCGAGGGCCGGCAGGGCTGATCCGGGTCCCTGTCCGTGCCTCTGTCCCTGGCCCTGTCTCCGGGCCGGTCGGGTGCCGCGCCGTCCCGGGCCGTGTTCGCGTCCCCGGTCCCGCTCCCGCTCCCGGTCCCGTTTCCGTTCCCGGCCGCGCCGGGCGCCGCGCCGTCTCGGTCGGGCGTGCCGGGCCGGAGTCGGCGCCCGCCCGGACCGGCGCCGCTGAAGCCTTCGGTCATCGCCTGCGGCGGCGCGACTGCCACACCGCTGCCCCGCCGAGCGCCGCGATGCCCGCCGCCCCGGCGAGCACCCCCACCGAGGGGCCGTCGTCCGAGCCGGTGTCCTGGTCCGTAGCGGTCGGCGACGACATCTTGTCGCCGCAGCCCGCGCGCGGATAGCCGGAGATCGCGCAGAGCAGCGCCTGGCTGTTGTAGCGCAGCGGCTTCGCCACCTTGGCCAGCGCCTCCGCCGTCGTCGCCGGTTCCGGTACCTGCGCGCAGGCCACCCGGAGCGCCGGGGGCCGCTCGCCGGAGGGAGCGTCGGCGGCGGTGCCCGGGTCGATGACCAGGGCCACGCGCTTCGTCGCCGGCTTCGGCGGCGTCGTACCGCAGATCGCCGCGAAGTCCGGGGCCCGGCGCGGCCGGGCCGCGTCCGCGCTGTTCTCACTCACCGAGAAGCGGAAGCCGTTCACCGATCCGTCAGTCGGACGCGCCGTCGCCGGTCCTTCCGTGGCGTAGCGCCAGGCGGCGCCGTCGTTCTGCCAGAAGGACCAGTAGCGGTAGCCCGCCGCCTGCGCCGGCCCGGTGGAGAGTGCCGTCAGGGCCGCCCCCAGCGCGATGACCAGCGCGAGCAGCCGTCCGCGCCTCACCGCTGGGACTTGCGGCGGCCACTGACCAGGATGCCCGCGCCGATGCTCGCCACGAAGAACGCTCCGACGATCCACCAGGTGCCGGACGGGGAGTCGTCCTCGGTGGACTTGGCCTTCTCCGGCTGCGGGCCGAGCGCGTTGAGCCGCTCCACCAGGTTCGTACCGCCGAAGTTCTTCGGGTCCGTGCCCGTCGCGTGCGCGGTGAGGACAAGCTGGGCGTACGCGGCCGGGCCGGACTCCTTCGCCCAGGCGGCCGAGTTCCCCTTCAGCCACTCCAGCGGCTTCTTCGTCTGCTCACCGAGGCCCTGCGCGGTCAGGGCGATGATCGCGTCCGCCGTGTTGCCGACGTCGGGCTTCGCGGCCGGGTCCGTGGCGCCGGGCATCGGCGCGGTGAGCAGATGCCCGTTCTTCGCCAGCGCGGTGGCGAGGTAGGCGGCGCCGTTGTGCGCGGCACCCTCGATCGTGGTGGCCGGCTCGCAGGCGGTGCCCTTGGCGTCCTTCGGTCCCGCCTTCACCACCAGGTCCTCGCCGTGTGCGCCGATGACGGCGGCGGCCGTGGAGTCCGCGATGATGCCGGGCTGCTTCGGCTGGAACACGAACGCCCCGCCGTCGGGGCCACCGCACGGCTTGGCGAAGGTCAGCAGGGCGTCGTACGGGGACTTCCCGCCCTTCGCCGTCACCTCGCCGGGCTTCTCGCCCGCCGCCGCGAGCGCGCCGATCACGATGGAGGTGGAGTTGGCGTCGCTGGCGCCACCGGGGTTGTAGCCCCAGCCGCCGTCGGGGTTCTGGGTGGACTTCAGCCAGGTCACGGACTTCTTCACGGCCGTGTCCTGGCCGCCGATGGCGGCGAGCGCCTGCGTGGCGGCGGCTGTGGCGTTGGAGTCCAGCGGCAGCTTGGCGGTGCAGGGGGCGGTGGCGTCCGCGCGGTAGGAGGGGAAGCCGCCGTTGTCGCACTGCTGGCCGGCGAGCCAGTCCACGGCCTTGCTGGCCGGGCGGACGCCGACCGTGTCCTGTGCGAGGAGGGCCAGGGACTGCCGCCAGACACCGTCGTAGGTGGGGTCGGCCGCTCCGTAGAGACCGTTGGGCAGTACGGCGGACGGCGTGGGGCTGGTCGCCGCCATGGCGGCCGGTGCGGCTGCGGCGGCGATGGCCACGCCGAGGACGGCGGAAACGGCGAGCGCTGCGGCGCTGCGGCGGACGGTGCTCATGGGCGGGACGGGCCTCTCCTGCGGGAGCCGGGCTCGGGCACGGTCAGGCACCAGGGCTCCGGCCCCGAATTCCTCGACGGTGCCGGCCACCGGCAGGCTGCCGGTGACACGAGCCGGTCACGACCGGGCACAGGGCATTCCGACTCGCCGCCGCCGAGGTTCGACGGGCGGCTCACGGCTGCGGGTCAGTGCCGGATTCGCACCGGCTTCCCCCTGTACGGGCGTGATGACGACTCGCCCACTCTACCGGCCGGCGCGGGGCTGCCCGGAGCGCGATCCCCCGCTTGTGAAGTCCGGGCCGGGTGCGATCTGCCGCTCGGCGGGGTTGCGGGAAGCGGCGGGGGTGGCGGGCGAGGGAACGTTTCCGCAGCCCACGGCTTCGGGAGCCCGTGGTCGTAGCCCGTATCCCGTGTGCGGCACCCCGGACGCCGGACCCGGACCCCGGTCCCGCAGCCTGGACCGCGGTCCGGACCCCGCAGCCTGGACCCGGACCCCGGACCCCGGAGCCCGCAGCCCGGACCCGCAGCCTGGACCGCGGTCCGGCCCCCGGACCCCGCAGTCCGGACCCCTGGGGCCTGTGGCCGGTGGCTTCGGGGAGCCGGCAGCTCCGGAGCTGCCGGCGCTGAAGGCCGGTCGTCCGGCGCGCGGTCCTGGAGCCCTGGGCCCGCTGGTCCAGCCCGTAGCCCTTGGGGCTCTGAGCCCCGCTGGATCCTGGGCCTGCCGGTCCTGCGCCCGCTTGTCCTGCGCCCGCTGGATCCTGGGGCCAGCCTCCGCCCTCGGCCCGGGGGCCGTCACACCGCCACGTACCGCGTCGGCGTCCCCGGCAGCATCTCCGCCCGCCCCAGCTTCACCAGCCGCCGCAGATGCGCCTCCGCCTCCGACACCGCGATGTTCCGCGACCCGTACGGAATCTGCTCCCAGGGCCGGTTCCACTCCATCCGTTCCGCGATCGCCCACGGCGTCAGCGGCTCCAGCAGCAGGCGAAGCAGCGCCGTCAGCCGCTCCTCGTGATGGTCGAGCAGCTCCCGGACCCGGGCCGCGGCGTCGGTGAACGCGTGCTGGTGCGCGGGCAGGACCTCAGCGGGCCCCAGTCGGCCGACGCGTTCCAGCGAGTCGAGGTAGTCGCCGAGCGGGTCGGTGACGGTCGCGTCGTCCGGGTCCTCGTACAGCCCGATGTGCGGTGTGATCCCCGGCAGCAGATGGTCACCGGAGAAGAGTCGCCCGCGCCCCGGCAGCCGGGCCGGGTGCTCCTCCTCCAGGTGGAGGCAGACATGTCCGGGCGTGTGGCCCGGGGTCCATATCGCCCGCAGCCGCCGGCCCGCCAGGTCCAGCAGTTCGCCGGGCACGATCTCCCGGTCCGGCAGGGCGGCCCGCAGCCCCGGTGGCGTCCGGGGCCGGCCCGCCGCGCGGGCGGCCCGCAGCGGAGCGATGTGGTCGTCCGGCGCCCCGGCCCGGGTGAGCTTGTCGGTGAGGTAGTCGAGCCAGCGGGTGGGTTCGGCCTCCCGGGTCCGCCGGATGACCTCGGTGTCGGCCGCGTGCATCGCGATCCACGCGCCCGATGCCTCGCGGACCCGGCCGGAGAGCCCGTGGTGGTCGGGGTGGTGGTGGGTGATGACGACGCCGTGCAGATCGCCGACGGCGACGCCGGCCGTGGCGAGGCCCGCCGTGAGGGCGTCCCAGGACGCGGGGTCGTCCCAGCCGGTGTCGATGAGGACCGGGCCCCTGCCGGTGTCGATGAGATGGACGAGGGTGTGGCCGACGGGGTTGTCCGGAATGGGGACCGGGATGGACCAGACGCCTCCGCCGTGGTCGGTCACCTGCGCCATGACGCCTCATCTCTCAGCTGTCCACGACACGAGCCGCCGCCGTGTCCCGGCAAGGGCGTCGCTCACTTCGCTCACTATAACGAGAACTGATGGAACGTCAGCTCAACTGTGCAGCACGCCTGTTCGCACGGAGGGCGGGACTCGCCGCTCCGTGTGCCGTCGGTGATCCCTCAGTCGGTCAGCGCTCCGGGGCGCCGCGAGGCGGGTCGGCACGGTCCGGCCCCGGGTCCATCAGCCGTGCGACGCCCTCCGGTGTCCAAGCGCCGGCCGCTCCGGGGGCGCGGGACAGATACCGGGCGACGGCTGCGGCGTCCCAACCGCCCGCCGCGAGCAGGCCGGAGGCGAGATGCCGCAGATACGCGCCGGACGGCACGACCGGCTCGACGTCCCCGATGTGCCACGGCGCGGTGAAGGTCAGCACGGGCAGCCCGGCCAGCAGGCCGGGGCATACGAGCGTCTCGTAACGTCCGGGGCCGAGCCGTTGCCGTCCGGTGGCGAGGACCGGTCCGAGGTCCAGGTCCGTCCCCGGTGGTCGGTACATCTCCTGGGCCGCGATGTCGGAGAACTGCCCGGTGGTGATCAGATGCGCGCGCGCCCACACCCGGCCTCCGGCGTCGGGGTCGTAGAACGCCCTACCTCCGGTCCAGACCGATGACTCGGTCGCGAAGTACAGCACCCCCGACAGCTCGACCGATACGGAGCGGGCCGGGGCGCCATGGTCCCGGCACCCGGGATACGTCCGGGCCGAACCGGGCGGTCGCCCGCCCGCGATGTAGTGGTGGAGCCTGGCCGCGTCCATGTTGGAGCCGTACGACGCGTACCAGACCCGCTCCGGGGTGAGGGGTTCGGGCCGGTGTCCGGGGGGTGGGGGTGTCGGGCGGTGGACGGTGCTCAATCGATCCCTCCGGGCTGACGGGTGTCGGGTGTCGGGTGTGGGGGTCGCGCGGTGCCTGGCGGTTGGCGGTTGGTCGGGTCCCGGGTCCCGAGTTCCGAGTCCCGGGGTGCCGGTCCCGGGGTGCCGGGGTCGCGTGGCGCCTGATGCCCCCGGTGGTTGATCCGGTGCCGGGTGTCGGGTGCCGGTGTCGGGGCCGGGTGTCAGGCGCTCTCCCCGGCCTCGCCCGCCCGCATCCCTTGCTCACGATAACTAGAACTGATATCAGTTCTGAAACAGTGTCAGATCCGGTTCGGGCGTCAGGATCGCGCAGGAGGCAGCAGCCATGACCGAGCTTGTGGAACACGGAAAGCTGTTCATCGGTGGGGAGTTGACCGACCCGCTGGGCACCGAGACCATCGAGGTCGTCTCGCCGCACACCGAAGAGATCATCGGCCGGGTCCCGCACGCCTCCCGCGCCGATGTGGACCGGGCGGTCGCCGTCGCCCGCGAGGCGTTCGACCACGGCCCCTGGCCACGGATGACGCTCGCCGAACGCGTCGAGGTGATCACCCGGATCAAGGACGCCATCGGTCTGCGGTACGAGGAGATCGCCCGTTCCATCAGTGCCCAGAACGGCTCCCCGTACTCCTGGAGCGTGCTGGCGCAGGCGCTCGGCGCGATGATGGTCTGGGACGCCAACATCTCCGTCGCCCAGGGCTTCCCGCACGAGGAGACCCGCACCGGAGCACTCGGCCGGATCCTGGTGCGCCGGGAGCCGGTCGGGGTCGTCGCCGCCGTGATGCCGTGGAACGTTCCCCAGTTCACCGCCGCCGCCAAGCTCGCCCCGGCGCTGCTCGCGGGCTGCACGGCGGTGCTCAAGCCGTCCCCCGAGTCCCCCCTCGACTCGTACATCCTCGCCGAGATCGTCCAGGAGGCCGGGCTCCCGGAAGGCGTGCTGTCGATCCTTCCCGCCGACCGCGAGGTCAGTGAGTACCTGGTGGGGCACCCCGGGGTGGACAAGGTGTCCTTCACCGGTTCCGTGGCGGCGGGCCGTCGGGTCATGGAGGTGGCCGCCCGCCATCTCACCCGGGTCACGCTGGAACTGGGCGGCAAGTCGGCGGCGGTGATCCTCCCCGACGCCGATCTGGAGTCGGCCATCGCCGGGATCGTGCCCGCCGCCTGGATGAACAACGGGCAGGCATGTGTGGCCCAGACCCGCATCCTCGCGCCGCGCGCCCGCTACGACGAGATCGCCGAGGCGCTCACCGCCGCCGCCGGTGCCCTGGTGGTCGGCGATCCGCTGGACCCGGCGACCCAGGTCGGCCCGCTGGTCGCCGAGCGCCAGCGGAGCCGGTCCCTCGACTACATCGGCATCGGCCAGGCCGAGGGCGCCAAGATCCTCACCGGTGGCGGGCGCCCCAGCGGGCTGGCGAAGGGGTGGTACGTCGAACCGACCCTCTTCGGCGAGGTCGACAACTCCATGCGGATCGCCCGCGAGGAGATCTTCGGCCCGGTGATCTGTCTGCTGCCGTACGGGGACGAGGCGGAGGCCGCAGCCATCGCCGACGACTCCGACTACGGGCTCAGCGGCAGCGTCTGGACGGCCGACGTCGAGCGCGGCCTCGACTTCGCCCGGCGGATCAGGACCGGCACGTACAACGTCAACACCTTCAGTCTCGACATGCTCGGACCGTTCGGCGGCTACAAGGACTCCGGGGTGGGCCGGGAGTTCGGTCCCGAGGGGTACGGCGAGTACCTGGAGCACAAGATGATCCACCTTCCGGCCGGCTACGGGGACAGCGACGGGGGCAACTGATGGGCGACCGCTGGCACATCGAGGTCGACCGGGCCGTCTGCATCGGCTCGGGCATGTGCGTGGGGACGGCGCCCGACGGGTTCGCGCTGGACAGCGCGCGCCAGGCGCGTCCGCTGGAGGACGATCCGGCCGCGAGTGAGCCGGTGCTCGCGGCGGCGGAGAGCTGTCCGGTGGAGGCGATCACCATCACCCTGCTGGCGAGCGGGGAGGCGGTGTTCCCCCCGGAGGACTGAGGCCGTGGGGCCTGGCCGCCGGGGGAGGAGCGCCGCACCCGGTCAGCCCCGGCGGTCGGGCGGCGGTGTGGTCAGGTCGATCAGCCGGCACACCGTCTCGATGTCGATCTTCACCTGTGCGATGGACGCCCGGCCCGACAGCCAGGTGATCAGCGCCGAGTGCCAGGTGTGCTCGATCACCCGGACCGCCGAGAGCTGTTCCGGCGTCGGATGTTCCAGCCCCATGGCGTCCAGGATGATCACCGTCGTCTGCCGGGAGACCGTGTCCACCTCGGGGCTGACGCTGCGGTCCGCGAAGGTCAGCGCGCGCACCATCGCGTCCGCGAGATGCGGTTCGCGCTGGAGCGCGCGGAACGCCCGCATCAGGGTCTCGGCCACCCGCTCGGCCGCGGTCTCCCCGCCCGGGGGGCGTTTGCGGAGGGTGGTGTGCATGTGCTGGAGCTGGTCCTGCATGGTGGCGACCAGCAGATGGATCTTGGAGGGGAAGTAGCGGTACAGCGTGCCCAGCGCGACGCTGGAGGACTCGGCGACCTCGCGCATCTGCACCGCGTCGAAACCGCCCCGGCTCGCCAGTTGGGCGCTGGCGTGCAGAATACGACGACGGCGCGCCTCCTGGCGCTCCGTCAGGGGCGGTGACGCCGGACCCGGCGACTTGGCTTCGGCTGTCATTTGTCCCGTTCCATTGTCCCGGTCCGTGCCCGTACGGACCGCACAGCATCGCAGTGGTCCCGTCGTGGCGCGAATCACCTGATCCAGCCCTCACGCCGGAGCTACCTGCGGGTAGATTCGAAGCCCGTCGTACGGCGAAGTCTGAAACTTGTTCTAGATTAGCGCGAGCGGTTACGCTCCGGCGAAACGTAGTGAGAAGGGGGCCGTGAGTGACCGCTGAGGCCATCGAGGCCGGCCCTCAAACGGGCCCCACGGGCGCCCGCGCGGGGTCGACCGACGGCGGTGACCACCCGCTGCGCATCGCGCTCCTCACCTACAAGGGCAACCCGTTCTGCGGTGGCCAGGGCGTCTACGCCCGCCATCTCTCCCGCGAGCTGGCCCGCCTGGGCCACAGCGTCGAGGTGATCGGTGCCCAGCCCTACCCCGTGCTCGACGACGGGGTCCCCCTCACCGAACTGCCCAGCCTCGATCTGTACCGCAGCCCGGACCCGTTCCGCACGCCGAAGCGCGACGAGTACCGGGACTGGGTGGACGCCCTGGAAGTCGCCACGATGTGGACCGGCGGCTTCCCCGAGCCGCTGACCTTCTCGCTGCGCGCCCGCCGTCATCTGCGCGCCCTGCGCGGCCGGTTCGACGTCGTCCACGACAACCAGACGCTCGGCTACGGCCTGCTCGGCGACCTCGGCGCACCGCTGGTCACCACCATCCACCACCCCATCACCGTGGACCGCCGACTTGAGTTGGACGCCGCCGCTGACTGGCGCCGGCGCGCCTCCGTGCGCCGCTGGTACGGCTTCACCCGGATGCAGAAGCGGGTCGCCCGCCGGCTCCCCTCCGTACTCACCGTCTCCGGCTCGTCCCAGCAGGAGATCGTGGACCAGCTCGGCGTACGGCCCGAGCGCGTCCACGTCGTGCACATCGGGGCCGACACCGATCTCTTCTCCCCGGACCCGGCCGTCGCCGAGGTCCCCGGCCGGATCGTCACCACCTCCAGCGCCGACGTCCCACTGAAGGGGCTCGTCCACCTCGTGGAGGCACTGGCCAAGGTCCGTACCGAGAACCCCGCCGCCCATCTCGTGGTGGTCGGCAAGCGCGCCGAGGACGGACCGGTCGCCCAGCTCATCGAGCGGTACGGCCTCCAGGGGGCGATCGAGTTCGTCAAGGGCATCTCCGACGCCGAACTGGTCGATCTCGTCCGGAGCGCGCAGGTCGCCTGTGTGCCCTCGCTGTACGAGGGGTTCTCGCTGCCCGCCGCCGAGGCGATGGCCACCGGCACTCCGCTGGTGGCCACCACCGGCGGAGCGATACCGGAGGTCACCGGCCCCGGGGGCGAGACCTGTCTGTCGGTCCCACCGGGGGACGCGGGCGCGCTCGCGGCGGCGCTGGGGCGGCTGCTCGGCGACGCGGAGCTGCGCGCCCGACTGGGCGCGGCCGGGCGGGAACGAGTACTGGCGCGGTTCACCTGGGCGCGGGCGGCGCAGGGCACGGTGGAGCTGTACCGCGCGGCGATGGCGGACTCGAAGCGTTCCCGTGGCGCGGTGCGTTCCGGAGGCGGCGCGGCGGACTCCCTCGGCGTGGTGAAAGCCGGTGGCGCGGCGGACTCGTGCGGCGTCGTGAAGGCCGGTGGCGCCGCGAAGCCCCGTCCGTAGACCCCGCCACGCTCCCCGTCCGCTCTGCCGCTCCACTGCTCCACTGCTCCACCGCCCCGACTGTTTCGACTGCCTCGACTGCGAAAGCGGGATCCCGTGCTGACCGTCGACTTCTCCCGCTTCCCCCTCGCGCCCGGCGACCGCGTTCTCGACCTCGGCTGCGGTGCCGGACGGCACGCCTTCGAGTGCTACCGGCGCGGCGCCCAGGTCGTCGCCCTCGACCGCAACTCCGAGGAGATACGCGAGGTCGCCAAGTGGTTCGCCGCCATGAAGGAGGCGGGTGAGGCCCCCGAAGGCGCCACCGCCACCGCCATGGAGGGCGACGCGCTCAACCTCCCCTTCCCCGACGGGTCCTTCGACGTCGTGATCATCTCCGAGGTGATGGAGCACATCCACGACGACAAGGGGGTGCTCGCCGAGATGGTCCGGGTCCTCAAGCCGGGCGGCCGGATCGCGGTCACCGTCCCCCGGTACGGCCCCGAGAAGGTCTGCTGGGCGCTCAGCGACGCCTACCACGAGGTCGAGGGCGGACACATCCGGATCTACAAGGCCGACGAACTCCTCAGCAGGATCGAGGAGGCCGGACTCGTCCCGTACGGCACCCACCACGCCCATGCCCTGCACAGTCCCTACTGGTGGCTCAAGTGCGCCTTCGGCGTGGACAACGACAAGGTCCTGCCGGTCAAGGCGTACCACCAACTGCTGGTCTGGGACATCATGAAGAAGCCACTCGCGACCCGGCTCGCCGAACGCGCGCTCAACCCACTGATCGGCAAGAGCTTCGTGGCGTACGCGACCAAGCCGCACCGCGCCGGGGCCGAGGCGTGACCACTTCCCCGCGTACCCCCCGTACCGAACATCTGATCCTGCCCGGGGTGCTCACCGCCGAACAGGCCGCCGAGACCGTCGCGGGCGTCCTCGCGGTCCAGCGCGCGGACGGCGCGATCCCCTGGTTCAGGGGGCACCATCTGGACCCGTGGGACCACACCGAGGCCGCGATGGCGCTGGACGCGGCGGGCGAGCACGAGGCGGCGGCACGCGCGTACGAGTGGCTGCTGCGGCACCAGAACGAGGACGGCTCCTGGTACGCCGCCTACCAGGACGGTGACGCGTCCCGGCCCACCGACCTCGGCCGGGAGACCAACTTCTGCGCCTATGTGGCGGTCGGCGTCTGGCACCACCACCTCGCCACCGGTGACGAGCCGTTCCTCGACCGGATGTGGCCGGTCGTCCGGGCGGCGATCGAGTTCGTGCTCCGGCTCCAGCAGCCCGGCGGGCAGATCGGCTGGAAGCGCGAGTCACCCGACGAGGGGGGCGCGCCGGTCCGGGACGCCCTGCTGACCGGCAGTTCGTCCATCCACCACGCCCTGCGCTGCGCCCTCGCCATCGCCGACGCGCTGGAGGAGCCCCAGCCCGACTGGGAATTGGCGGCGGGCGCCCTCGCCCACGCCATAGGCCGGCACCCCGAGCGCTTCCTCGACAAGGGCCGCTACTCCATGGACTGGTACTACCCCGTCCTCGGGGGCGCGGTGACGGGGGCCGAGGCCACCGCGCGGATCGCGGAGCGCTGGGACGACTTCGTCGTACCCGGCCTCGGGGTGCGCTGCGTGCTGCCCAACCCCTGGGTCACCGGTGGCGAGAGCTGCGAACTCGCCCTGGCGCTGTGGGTGATGGGGGAGTCGGACCGGGCGCTGGAGGTGCTCCAGTCGATCGGACACCTGCGGGCCGACGGCGGGATGTACTGGACGGGGTACGTCTTCGAGGGGAACCGCGCCCACTGGCCGGAGGAGCTGACCTCGTGGACGGCCGGTTCGCTGCTGCTGGCGGTGGCCGCGCTCGGCGGCGACGAGGCGACCACGGCGGTCTTCGGCGGGGAGCGGTTGCCCAGGGGACTCGCTCCCGACTGCTGCACTCCATGACGCCGTAGCCCGCGGCGGTGCGGGGCTCGGAGCCGCCGCCGATGCCCTCGTACCGCCGCGCCTCCGCGCCTCCGTACCGCTGAGGAGCCGTACCAGAAGCCGTATCGCTGAGGGGGCGTACCGGCCGCAGCGGGGGACCGGCGCTGTTCGTCCGTCCGGGACCGGACCCCGGCACCGCACCACCCCCGAAGGAGAGCGACGCGACGGAACCCGCTGCGATCGAACCCGCTCCGATCGAAGCCGCCACCATGGCGGGATTCATGGGGTGCTCACCTTGCACCCCTGGATCAGCCGGCAGTACGCGGACGGCACCCTCGATGAGGATGTGTTCGGCCTGGTCAGCACCCGGGGCAACGCCTACGGCCGGCTCGACTCAGTGGTCCCGGCCCCCGCACGGCTGACCCGCCGCGGGGAGGGCCGTCGCACCCGGCTCAGTGGCTCCGGCTCAGACGCACCCGGCTCAGTGGCGGCTGCGTACCCGGCCCGCCACACCGTGTCCGATGACGAGATAGACGACGGCCGCCAGACCGTACCCGGCGACGACGCGCGCCCATTCCTTGTCGAAGGTGAACAGGTCGTGGGACCAGCCCGCCAGCCAGCGCGCGGCATCCCGCACGATCTCGACGAACGAGTTCGAGCTGTTGGCGTCCAGGAGATACATGAGGATCCACAGCACGAGAATGGCGGCCATGACGTCCGCGACGAGCGCGATGACCGTCCCGGCCTGGTGCGATCCGTTGCGATGACGAGGGCTCATGGCGGTCGTGTTACCGCTCGCGTGTCGCTGAAACACGAGGGGTGCCGGGCCGTCGGGCAGGACCTAGAGCACCAGCTCGGCCAGTACCCGCATGGTCCCCGGGTCCGGTGCGGTGATCAGCAGATCGGTGACGGGCCCCGCGCGCCAGGCCGCCAATCGGTCCGCGATCCGCTCCCGGGGCCCGACCAGCGAGATCTCGTCGGCGAACGCGTCCGGTACGGCGAGCACCGCCTCCTCGCGCCGGCCGTCGGCGAACAGCCGCTGGACGCGCCTGGCCTCGGCCTCGTACCCCATCCGTGCCATCAGATCGGCGTGGAAGTTCCGGGTGGCGTGCCCCATCCCGCCGATGTAGAAGCCGAGCATCGCCTTCACCGGCAGCAGTCCTTCGGCGATGTCGTCGCAGACCTGGGCCCGCGCCATCGGCGCGATGGTGAAACCCTCGGGCAGATCGGCGAGCGAGGCGCTGTAGACATCGGTCCGCAGCGGTGACCAGTACAGCGGCAGCCAGCCGTCGGCGATCCGGGTCGTCTGGGCGATGTTCTTGGGTCCCTCCGCGCCGAGCAGCAGGGGCAGCGTGGCGCGCAGCGGGTGGGTGATGGGTTTGAGCGGTCTGCCGAGGCCGGTGCCGTCGTCCCCCCGGTACGGATGGGAGTGGAAGCGCCCGGCCAGCTCCACCGGCCCCCCGCGGCGGAGGACCTGGCGGATCACCTCCACGTACTCGCGGGTGGCGGTGAGCGGGCTGCTCGGGAACGGGCGGCCGTACCAGCCCTCCACCACCTGTGGCCCCGAGAGTCCGAGGCCGAGCATCATCCGGCCGCCGGAGAGGTGGTCCAGGGTGAGTGCGTGCATCGCCGTCGCGGTGGGGCTGCGGGCGGCCATCTGCGCGATGGCCGTACCGAGCCGGATGCGGGAGGTGTGCGCGGCGATCCAGGTGAGCGGGGTGAAGGCGTCGGAGCCCCATGCCTCGGAGGTCCACACCGAGTCGTAGCCGAGGCGTTCCGCCTCGCGGGCGAGGTCGAGATGGCCCGGGGTCGGACCCCGGCCCCAGTAGCCGAGCGCGAGTCCCAGTCGCACGCCACACACCTCCGACGCTCCGTGTTCCCGGCAGGGGTTCCCGGCCGCGATTCCGACAGCGGTCCGCCGTCAGCCGGCAGTGATTCTGATGGTGCGTCAGAATAGGCCGACGGCCCCTCGCCCGGGAAGGGCGAGGGGCCGTCGAATGGCCGGGGGACGTCAGCCGCGCTGGATACCCGAGGTGTCCTGGAGCACACCGCGACGACCGTCCTGCGTCTGCGCGATCAGCCCGGAACCGCGCTGCTCGACCGCGAGGTACCAGGTGCCGGGTGCGAGTTCGGCGATCGGGGTCGGGGAGCCGTCCTCGCCGTACAGCGGACGGGCCACCGGCACCGCGAACCAGAACGGGGCGAACTCGGCACCCCCGCCGGCCTGCGGAGCGGCGGCCGGACCCGGCTGACCGCCGTACGACGGCTGTGGCTGCTGCTGCGACTGGGCGGGCTGACCACCGTAAGGCGGCTGCTGGGCGCCCGGGTAGCCGTAGCCGCCCTGCGGCTGGCCGCCACCGTACGGGGTGGGGGCGGCCGGGCGCGGGGCTCCGATGAGCGGGGCCTTCAGGGCGCCCACGAGCTGCGAGCCGACCGCGCCCGCGGCCAGCACGAGCGCCGCGACGAAGCCGAGGATCAGCCCGGTGCCGGCGTCGGGGTCGACGATGCCGTCGACGTTGAGCGAGCCGCCCGGGTCGAAGACGGCGCCGAGCGCGGACCACGCGGTGAAGAGCGCCAGGGCGAGACCGAGGTGACCCAGCTCGATCCCGAGCACCTTCGGCGGCCGGGGGAGCAGATGCGAGAGGACGATCAGTGCCGCCGCGATGATGCCGGCCAGATAGACACCCATGAGCAGGGACCCGTTGTCCCAGGCGGTCGGCACGTCATTGCAGCTGCCGGAGCAGTCGAACGTGTCGAGGAACGAGGCGATGAACAGCAGCACCGCTGCTCCGATCACCACGCCGTCGCCTCTTGTGAGGGATCGGATGTTCACGTGAAAAGTCCTTCGTCGGTCGTCTCATCGGGGCGGTCGTCGCTGCCGCCAGGGGCGGTGAGCATGGCGCGGGGCTCGGGGGTGACCCCCCATCGTAGGGGGTGAATCTATCGTCTGACCGATCCGGACGTCTGCCGGGTGCGCGGAGTCGCCGCCCCGGTGTGGGGCGGGTGTGAAGCGGGTGCGGGGCTGCCGGGGCGGGCGGTGCGCATGGCGCGGAATGCGCTCGGAAAGTGCTCGGGGAGCGGTACGGGGGCGGTACGAGAGCGGTTCGGGGGCGGTACGAGGGCGGTACGGGAGCCGCTGGGCGGGCCGGGGGCGGCCGGTGGCCCCTCCGGCGGACCGGTGGTTTCCGGCGGCCCAGGGTCGGTGGTTTCCGGCGGTGGCCTGGGGTCGGTGGTTTCGGTGGTCCCGGGGCGCTGGCGGGGCCACGGGAGCACCCGCGCCTACCGCAGCAGGAAGCTGTACAGCCCGTCGGCGATGCCCCGGGCCGCCCGCTGTCGCCACTCCGGGCTGGTCAGCAGGGCGGCGTCCCGCGTGTCCCGCATATTGCCGCACTCGATGAACACCTTCGGCACGGTGGAGAGGTTGAGCCCGCCCAGGTCCTTCCGCACGTCCAGGCCGGTGCCGCCGCCCACGTAGTTGGCGGGCGCGCTGCCCGTGGCGCGGACGAACTTTCCGGCGATCCGCTCCCCGAGGTCGCGGGAGCGGCCCACGATCGGTGCGGTGTCCGCCGTGCCCGCCTGCACCAGACCGGGCAGGATCACATGGAATCCTCGATTGCCCTGGCGGGATCCGTCGGCGTGCAGGGAGACGACGGCATCGGCCTCCGCCGCGTTGCCGATCCGGGCGCGCTCGTTCACACAGGGGCCGAAGGCCCGTTCGCCGTCGTGGGTCAGGACGACCGTCGCCCCCTGTTGCCGGAGCAGGGTGCGGAGGCGGTGGGCGAGATCGCGGGTGAACGCGGCCTCCGTGTAACCGGCGTTGGTCGTGGTGCCGGTGGTGTCGCACTCCTTGCGGTGGGTGCCGGCGTCCACGAGCCGGTTGATCTCGGTGGTGTGCCGGAAGTTGCCCGGGTTGTGGCCGGGGTCGATGGCGATGACCGAGCCGGTGAGGGGCCCGTCCGCGCGGCCGGGCGGCGGCGGGGCCTGCGTGGTGTTCCGCCCCTGCCCGTTCTTCCCGTCGCCGTTCTTTCCGTCCGTGGCCCGGCCGTCCCCGGTCTGATCGCCCCCGGTCTGGCCATCGCCGGTCGGTCCGTCACCAGTGGGTCCGTCGCCGGTCTGTCCGGCGCCGGGGGACGGTGTCCGAGCGCCGGGGGTCCCGGGCGTGGCCGTGCCGGTGTCCGAGGCCCCCGGTGCACCCGGAGTCCGCGCACCGGACGTGGACAGCGCCTTCGCGGACTGCTCCGGGCCGGAGTCGTCCGCCGCCCGCCAGATCAGCCAGCCCGCCAGCGCGACCGGAGCCAGCGCGAGGACGGCCACGGTGAGTCGGTCGGGCCTGCGGCGGCGGGGTCGCTCGTTCTCGTCGTACGACACCTGCGCGATGGTAGTCGTCCCGTCAGACTCCCGGACCCGTACGGCGCAGGACACGCAGCGAGTCGGTCACGGAGATCTCGGTGAACGCGCCGGAGGCGAGCGCGCGCCGATGGACGCGGTACGGGGCCTGGCCACCGTCGGCCGGGTCCGGGAACACATCGTGGATCACCAGCAGCCCGCCGTCGGCGATCCGGGGCGCCCAGCCCTCGTAATCGCCGTTCGCGTGCTCGTCAGTGTGCCCGCCGTCGATGAAGACCAGCCCGAGTGGGCTGGTCCAGACCCGGGCGACCTGCGGCGACCGGCCGACGACCGCGAGGACGTGCTCCTCCAGGCCGGCCCGGTGCAGGGTGCGCCGGAAGGTGGGGAGGGTGTCCATTCGGCCCACCTCCGGGTCGACCAGCGCCGGGTCGTGGTACTCCCAGCCCGGCTGCTGCTCCTCGCTGCCCCGGTGGTGATCGACGGTGACCGCGACGGTTCCGGCGCCCCGGGCGGCGTCGGCGAGCAGGATGGTCGACCGCCCGCAGTAGGTGCCCACCTCCAGCAGCGGCAGTCCGAGCGCCCCGGCGTCGACGGCGGCGGCGTAGAGGGCGAGCCCCTCCGCGACCGGCATAAAGCCCGTGGCGGCCTCGAAGGCGGCGAGGATCTCGGGCTCGGGGGTGGCGGTGGCCATGGCGCGGTTCCTTCGCGTCGTACGGGTGTCCGGGGCGCCCATCGTCCCGTACGGCGGGTGGCGCCGGTCGCGGGGGCGCGGGGCTGACCGGGGGGCGGTGGTACGGGCGCGGGGTTGCGGGGCGCGGGGCTGCTGAGGTACGCCCCGGGTCGGCGCCGCGGTGACCAGGAATTTCGCGCATCTGACCTATCGTCAGATTGAAACGTGTTCTACTCTGCCGCTCATGGGCATCGGAATCACGCACGAACAACGGGAGTTGGCGGCGTCCGTGCGCGGCTGGCTGACGCGCGCCGTACCGCCCGAGGAGGTCCGCAAACTGCTCGACGCGCCCTCGGCCGGGACCGGCCGGCCCACCCACTGGGACGCCGCCGCCGAACAGGGGCTCCACGGGGTGCACCTGCCGGAGGAGTGCGGCGGCGGGGGCGGCGGCCTGCTCGATCTCGCCGTCGTCCTGGAGGAGACGGGCCGGGCCACGCTGCCGGGCCCGTACCCCATGAACGCCCTCGCCGCCGAACTGCTGCTGCGCTCGGGCCAGCACGCCCTCGTCACCGCGCTCGCGGACGGGCGGCGGATCGGCGCGGTGGCGTTCGGCCCCGGCTCGCTCACCGCCGTACACGATGCCGATGGTCTGTCGCTGGACGGCACGGCCCCGCCCGTACTCGCCGGGGCGGCGGCCGATCTGCTGCTGCTGGCGGCCGAGTCGTCGACGGGCACGGTCTGGATGGCGGTGGACGCGTCGACCCTCACGGTCCGCGCCCACGAGAGCGCGGACCCGACCCGCCCGACGGCCGAGGTGAGCGCGCGCGGGGTGGTCGTACCGCGCGCGCGACTGCTCACCGTCGATGTCGATACCGCGCTGGTACGGGATCTGGCGGCGGTGGTCCTCTCGGCCGAGGCGTGCGGGGTGGCGGCCCGCGCACTGGAGACGGCGACGGAGTACGCCAAGGTGCGGGAACAGTTCGGCCGCCCCATCGGCCGGTTCCAGGCGATCAAGCACCTCTGCGCGGAGATGCTGGTCAGCCTGGAGCAGTCCCGCGCACTGACCTGGGACGCAGCCCGCGCGGCGACGGTACGGACGGGGCAGGCGGTACGGACGGGGCAGGCGGGGCAGGCGGGGCAGGCAGGGCACGCTGGGCAGGCGGGGCAGGGCGCTCCGACCACCCCCGAGGTCCGCTCGCTCGCCGCCGCCCTCGCCGCGAGCACCGCCATCGACACCGCCTACACCGCCGCCCTCCACTGCATTCAGATCCTCGGCGGCATCGGCTTCACCTGGGAACACGACGCCCATCTCGTCCTCCGCCGCGCCCTCGTCGCCCGCCAACTCCTCGGCCCCGGCGACTCCCACGGGCTCCGTGCCGTCCGGCTCGCCGCCGACGGTGCCCGGCGCGAACTCCGCGTCGAGCTACCCCCCGAGGCCCTCGCCCACCGGGAGCGGGCCCGCGCCGCCATCGCGCCCGCCCGTGGGCTCGACCCCGCCGCCGCCCGACGTCTGCTCGCCCCGACCGGATACGCCGCCCCGCACCTCCCGCCGCCGTACGGTCTCGGTGCCGGGCCCGTCCAACAACTCGCCGTCCAGCGGGAGCTGGCCGACGCCGGCGTGGTCGTCAGCAACCTGGGTATCGCCACCTGGGTCGTACCGTCCCTCCTCGCCCACGGCACCGACGCGCAGAAGGAGCGCTATCTGGCCGCCACCCTCCGGGGCGACCTCCACTGGTGCCAGCTCTTCAGCGAACCCGGCGCCGGCTCTGACCTGGCATCGCTGCGCACCCGGGCCGAGCGCACCGACGACGGCTGGCGGATCACCGGCCAGAAGGTGTGGACCAGCGCCGCCCAGTGGGCCGACCACGGCATCCTGCTCGCCCGTACCGACCCCGAGGCCCCCAAGCACCAGGGGCTCACCTACTTCGTGATCGATATGAAGAACACCGAAGGTGTCGAGATTCGACCGCTGCGGGAGATCACCGGCGACTCCCTCTTCAACGAGGTCTACCTCGACGGCGCGCTGCTCCCGTCGGACGCCGTCGTCGGCGAGGTCCACGGCGGCTGGCGGGTCGCCCGTCACACCCTCGGCGACGAACGCGTCCATATGGCCGACCAGATGACCTTCGACACCGGACTGGAGGCCCTGCTCGACCGGGCCCCCGGCCTCGACGGTGCCCACCGCGCCCGGATCGGCGCACTCGCCGCCGAGGCCCACGCACTCGCCTGCATCGGGCTGCGGACGACGATGCTCCAGGTCTCCGGGCTCGAACCGGGCGCGGGTGCCGCCGCGCGCAAGCTCGTCCAGACCCGCCACCAGCAGAAGACGGCCGAACTCACCCTCGAACTCCTCGGCCCGGAGGGCGCCCTGTGCGAGGGGCCGGGGGAACGGGCCGTGCACGGGCTGCTGATGTCCCGCTGTCTGACGATCGCCGGAGGCACCACTCAGGTCCAGCTCAACGTGGTCGCCGAACGCGTCCTTGGGCTGCCCCGCGGCTGAGACGCCGGCCGGCTGACCCTCGGCCCCCTGGCCCCCGGCCCCGGGTCGCTCGATCGCCGGGCCACCCGATCGCCGGGCCACCCGATCGCCGGGCCACCCGATCGCCGGGTCGCTCGATCACCGGGCCACTCGATCGCCGGGCCGCAGTCGCCGCCCCTCGACCGTATCCGTGCTCTTGACCGTTCGACCGTACGCGCGCTGTTGACCGTATCCGCGTCCAGGCAGCAAGGAGAGCCACCTCATGGCGAAGAGCTACATCGTCGGCGTCGGCATGACGAAGTTCGAGAAGCCCGAATCACGGGACTGGCAGTACTGGGACATGGCCAAGGAAGCCGGTACGCAGGCCCTCGTCGACGCCCGGATCGCCTACGAGGCCGTGGAACAGGTCGCCGTCGGCTACTGCTTCCAGCCGTCAACGGCCGGCCAGCGCGCCGTCTACGAACTCGGACTCACCGGCGTCCCCGTCTACAACGTCAACAACAACTGTGCCACCGGCGCCACCGCGCTGATGATGGCGCGCCAGTTCGTGGCAGGCGGCCTCAGCGACTGCGTGCTCGCCCTCGGCTTCGAGAAGATGAAGAAGGGGGCGCTGGGCGGTGGCGCGGACGGCGGCGACTTCGCGACCTCGCCCGTCGCCCGCCACTACGGCGTGATGGCGGCGGCCCACGGCTTCGAGATGTCCCCGCCCACCGCACAGATCTTCGGCAACGCCGCCCGCGAACACATGGAGCGCTACGGCACCACCGAGGCCCAGCTCGCCGCCGTCGCGGCCAAGAACCACCGGCACTCGGCGGACAACCCCCGCGCCCAGTTCCAGGACGTCTACTCCACCGCCGACATCCTCGCCGCCAAATCCATCCACCGACCGCTGACCAAGCTCCAATGCTCGCCCACCTCCGACGGATCGGCCGCAGCCGTCGTCGTCTCCGAACGCTTCGTCGCCCAGCACGGACTGCACGACCGGGCCGTGGAGATCGCCGGTCAGGCCATGACCACCGACACCGGCGCGTCCTTCACCTCCGGCTCCTGCATCGACGTCGTCGGCCGACCGATGTCACGCCAGGCGGCGCGGCTGGCGTACGAAGCGTCCGGGCTCGGCATCGAGGACATCGACGTGATCGAACTCCATGACTGCTTCTCGGTGAACGAACTCCTGACCTACGAGGCGCTCGGCATGTGCGCGGACGGCGCCTCCGGCGAACTGGTGGAGAGCGGGGCGACGACCCACGGCGGACGGTGGGTGGTCAATCCGTCAGGCGGACTGATCTCCAAGGGGCACCCGCTGGGCGCGACCGGACTAGCCCAGGCGGCCGAACTCGTCTGGCAACTGCGCGGCGAGGCGGGACCCCGCCAGGTACCGGGGGCGCGGGCCGGGCTGGCGCACAACATCGGCCTGGGCGGCGCCGCCGTGGTGACTGTGTTTTCTAGGGCTCGGTTCACCTCCGGGGCGCCCCTTTCCTTTTAGGGCGGTTCGCCTCCGGGGCGCGGTGAGCGTGCGCCGACGGTCGATCGTGCTCGATCCCTCGTACCTCGGGACCGCCCGGGTCCCGTCGGGCCCTCACTCTCGACCCCCGCGCGCCCCTTCGGCTCACTCGCCCCGGGTGCGCGGGCCAGCCCTTTCGGTGCCGCGCAGCCCCCCGGCCACTCACTCGCCGGAGTGTGCCAGGTCCTCCCCTCGCCGCCCGCACGGGCTCTCGGGCCGCCCGCACGGGCTCTCGGGCCGCCCGCACGGGCTCTCGGGCCGCCCGCACGGGCTCTCGGCTGGCTGGCGCGCCCCGTCCCGACTCGTCTCCACCCATCTCCACCTGCGGCATTTCGGCTACAGGACCGTGACCCAGGTCGCACCGGGCCTTATGCCGATAATCGGGATGTACGGGCCAGAGGGGGCCTGAGACCATGACACTCATGGTCCAAGCCCCGTCAGAGACATCAGACCCCCGGAAGCCCCGGAAGCCTCGAATATCCGACCCCACCCTTCCCGCCACCCTCGCCGACCCCGTCGCGCGCCCCGCGCGCACCTGGCTGGTGGTGTTCGCCGCCTGTGCCGGACAGTTCCTCGTCGTCCTCGACGTCTCTGTCGTCAATGTGGCCCTGCCCTCGATGCGCGCGGATCTCGGGCTCTCCACCACCGGGCTCCAGTGGGTCCTCAACGCCTACTCCATCGCGTTCGCCGGGTTCATGCTCCTCGGCGGGCGGGCCGCCGACATCTTCGGACGCAAGAGCACCTTCCTCTTCGGCCTGGGCCTGTTCACCGCGGCCTCCCTCGCGGGCGGGCTCGCCCAGGAGGGCTGGCAACTGCTCGCTGCCCGTGCGGTCCAGGGGCTGGGCGCCGCCGTACTCGCCCCCGCGACCCTCACCATCGTGACCGCCGCCGTCCCGGCCGGGGCGGCCCGTACCCGGGCGATCGGCACCTGGTCGGCGGTGGGCGCGGCAGGTGGTGCGGCCGGCGGCTTCGTCGGTGGAGTCCTCACCGACCTGCTCTCCTGGCGCTGGGTGCTGCTGATCAACGTGCCGATCGGGGCGCTGGTGCTGCTGGGTGCCGTGATCTGGCTCCGGGAGAGCCGCGACGGCGCGGGACGCAAGCTGGACCTGCCGGGCGCGATCCTGGTCACCGGGGGACTCGCGGCGGTCGCCTACGGCATCGTCTCGACCGAGCACTCCGGCTGGACCGCCCCCGGCACGCTGCTGCCCCTGTTCGGCGGGCTCGCCGTGCTGGGCCTCTTCGTCGCCGTGGAGGCGCGTACCGCCGCGCCGCTGATGCCGCTGAGGCTGTTCCGGTCCCGCGCGGTCTCCGCCGCCAACGCGACGATGATGATCATCGGCTCGGCGTCGTTCTCCATGTGGTTCTTCATGACGGTGTACGCGCAGAACGTGCTCGGCTACACCCCGCTGGAGGCCGGACTCGCGCTGGTGCCCAGCTCGGTCAGTGTGATCGTCGGCTCCAAGCTGGCGCCCCTGCTGATGGCGCGGGTCGGCGCCAGGCCCATCGCCGTCATCGGCGCGCTGATCGCCGCGACCGGCTTCGGCTGGCAGTCCCTGATGACCGCCGACGGGACCTTCCTCGCCTCGATCCTCGGCCCCGGCATCCTGATGATGATGGGCATCGGCCTCGCCGCCACCCCGCTCGCCTCCCTCGCCACCGTGGGTGCCGAACCGGGTGAATCGGGTCTGGTCTCCGGCCTGGTCAACACCTCGCGCACGATGGGCGGCGCCCTCGGTCTCGCCATCTTCTCCACGGTCGCGGCCGCGGGCATGGCGGGCGGCACGACCCCGGCCGATCTGGCGGCCGGCTACGGGCTCGCGTTCCGGACGGGGGCCGGGCTGCTCCTGTTCGGTGCCGTGGTGATGCTGTTCTGGCTGCCGCGCCGGACCGAGGCGTCCACCACCGGGTAGCGGCGGGAGAGAGCGCCGCCGTCCGCTGGGTGCCGGGAAGGTGGGCAAGCCGGGGAAGCGGAGAGGCGGGTGGACCGGGCTTCGACGGCACGGTCCCGGAGGCGGCCTACAGCCAGCCCTGGCGACGGGCCGCCCGCACCGCCTCCATGCGGTTACGGGTGGCCGTCTTGCCGATCGCGGACGAGAGGTAGTTCCGTACGGTCGACTCCGAGAGCCGCAGCACCCCGGCGATATCGGCGACGGTCGCGCCGTCCACGGCCGCGTTCAGCACATCACGCTCCCGCGCGGTGAGCGGGTTCGGCCCGGCGCTGAGCGCGGCGGCGGCGAGCGCCGGATCGATCACGGTCTCACCACCCAGCACCCGGCGGATCGCCCGCGCCAACTCCTCCACCGGTCCGTCCTTGACCAGGAAACCGGCCGCACCGGCCTCCATGGCCCGCCGCAGATACCCCGGCCGCCCGAAGGTCGTCAGGATGAGCACCCGGCAGTCCGGCACCTCGTCCCGCAGCTCGGCGGCGGCGTCGAGACCGCTGCGCCCCGGCAGCTCGATGTCCAACAGTGCGATGTCGGGTCGCACCTCCTGCGCCTTGCGCGTGATCTCGTCGCCCCGGCCGACCTGGGCCACCACTTCGATGTCGTCCTCCAACCCGAGCAGCAGCGCGAGCGCGCCCCGCATCATGCCCTGGTCCTCGGCGAGGAGGACACGTACGGACTGGGCGGGGCGGTGGGCCCTGGGCATCTCGTCCATGTGGTCGGCCATGTGATCAGGTTAGGGTCTTTCGTTTGGATCAGGCTGGGTTGGTGAGCGGGGTCTGGTGCGTGGGGCCTTCCCGGGCCGCGGGGTCTGGTGCGTGGGGCCTTCCCGGGCCCGCAGTGACCCAGGCGTGGGGCCTTCCCGGGACGCAAGGGCCTGGGGAGACGTGCGGTGCCAGCGCACGCGAGGCCAGCAAGGTCCAAACGAGAGGCCCTGGGTCCGGAGCGGGTCGGCGACCTCGGCTATCAGCCATCGGCGCGGGTCGGGCGCGCGCCGAGCCAACCCGAAGGGCGGGGCGCCGCGGTAGCCGATTCGAAGCGGTCCAGTGGGTCCAGTGGGGCGAGCGGGTCGGGCTCGGTCTGATCCAGCGGGAGTTCGGCGTGGACCCGGAAGCCGCCCCGGGAGGTCGGTCCGGCCGTCAGCGAGCCGCCCGCCGCCGCGAGGCGTTCGGTGAGTCCGGTGAGTCCGGTGCCACCGACGCGGCGCGGCGCGTCCGGCTCCGGCGATTCACCGGCCGCCGTGCCGATGCCGTCGTCCACGATCGTCAGCCGGGCCCGTTCCGCTGTGCCGTGCAGGGTGATCTCACAGGTCGTCGCGCCACTGTGCCGTACGGCGTTGGTCACCGCTTCCCGGACCACCCACCCCAGCAGCGCGGCGGTCCCCGGCTCCAGCGGTGGTCCCGACTGACGGACCACTGGTTCGATACCGGCCGCCGTCAGCGCCGAGCGGGCCCGGTCCAGATCGGTGGCGAGGCTGCCCTCCCGATAGCCGGTCACGGCCTCCCGGATCTCGGTCAGCGCCTGGCGGCCCACCGCCTCGATATCGGCGATCTGCGCCAGCGCCGCGTCCACGTCCCGCTGGGCCAGCCGGCGCGCGGCCTCCGACTTCACCACGATCACCGACAGGGTGTGCCCGAGCAGATCGTGCAGGTCGCGGGAGAAGCGCAGCCGCTCCTTCTCGACGGCGGTACGGGCCAATTCCTGCCGGGTCTCCCGCAATTCGCTGACGGTCTCGGAGAGGGCGAGGATCGCCGCCGTCACCATCCCGGAGATGAAGGTGCCGTAGGCGATGCCGATCGCGCTCCAGACGTCCCGCAGCCCCGCGACCACTCCGGCCGCCAGGGTCAGCGCGAGCAGCGCCGCCGGGACCCACCGCCCGCGCAGCACGGCGCCCGTTGCCAGCCCGAGCAGGGGGAGGAAGAGCAGCCACGCGCCGCCGTACCGGGCGGCGAGCGCGAAGGTGACGGCGGTCAGTGCGAGCAGCAGCCAGTTGGTGGCCGGGGCCTCCCTGGCCTTCTGGTCGAAGGCGCGGAAGACCAGGGTGATGTAGAGGGAGTTGAAGACGAGCAGCCCGATGCCGCCGACCCAGGGGTTGGGGGTGTCGCCGCGCAGGAGGTTGGAGAGCGCACCCAGGCCGAGTAAGAGCCAGGGGAGCATCGCGAATCCGCTGGGCGGGCCCAACTCCTCGGTCATGGTCAATGGTCCGGTACGGGGCTTCTTCCGGCGGGTCCCCGGGAACCACGCGGCCGGCCCCCGGGACCGCCCGTCGGACCGCCCGCCGTCGGACCGCCCCTCGCCGGGCCGCTCGCCTCGTGTCCCGCTGTTGGCCATCGTCGCTCCCGTCGCCCCGTACATCACGCGTGCGCCATCACGCTGCCATGCCGTCAGGTCATCACGCTGCCACGGCGGTACCTCATTACGCCGTTCGCGCGGACCGGCGGTACGAGATGGCGGCGTACGAACCGCACAGCGCCGCCCACACCGCGATGACGGAGACCGTCAGCAGGCCCGGCCCGCCGCCGTCGGTGATGGACCAGCCCAGATCGGCGAAGCGATTGGCCGGGGTGAACCGGCACAGCGACTCCAGCCAGCCGGGGAACATGGCGATCGGGAACCACAGCCCGCCCAGCACCGCGAGCCCCAGGCTGAGCGCGGTGTTCACCACGCCCGTGGTCTGGGCGGAGAGCCGGTAGCCGTTGCCTATGCCGAGCAGGGTGAACGGGAGCGCGCCGAGCCAGAGCAGCACGGTGATCACCGCCCACTTCCAGAGGTCCATCCGGACGCCGTTGGCCAGTCCGCCCGCCGCGAGCACGGCGACGATGGCGGGCAGCACCACCACGGAGCCGGTGATCGCCCGCCCCAGCACGACCTGGCCGGGCCGCATGGGCGTGATGCTCAACTGCCGCAGCCAGCCGGTGGACTTGTCCTCGGCGACCCCGGTACCGGTGGAGAGGGCCGCGCCGAGCGCCGCGTACGCCGCCATGCCGACCATGGACATGGTCTTCCAGCCGTCCACCCCCCGGGTGCCGCCGACATTGGTCAGCAGGAGGTACATCAGCACCGGCAGTCCGATGCCGAAGACGACGAAGCCGGTGTCGCGCACCGCGCGCCGGATCTCCAGCCTGACGTACTCCACGGTCATCGTGTTCATCGCACGGGCTCCAGTCGTGAGGTCAGGGTGAGGAACGCGTCGTCGAGCGAGACCGCGGCCACTTCCAGCCCCCGGATCGCGTCGAGCCGGGCGAGCGCCATGACGGTGGCGTCCGAATCGTCCGTACAGAGCCGGGCGCGGTCGCCGCGTATCTCCACGGAGCGGACGCCGGGCAGTTCGGTGAGGCCCTCGCTGCCCCGGCCGGTCAGATCGAAGGAGACGACGGTGCCGCCCGCCGAGCGCCGCAGCTCGTCGCCGCTGCCGTCGGCCACCAGCCGGCCGCGGTCGATGACGACGATCCGGTCGGCGTTGTCGTCGGCCTCCTCCAGATAGTGGGTGGAGAAGAGCACGGTGTTTCCCCGGGAGGCGTATCCGCGCATCGACGCCCAGAAGGCGTGCCGCGCCTCGACGTCGAGGGCCGCCGTGGGTTCGTCCAGGACGATCAGCTCCGGGTTCCCGGCGAGGGACATGGCGAAGCGGACGCGCTGGACCTGGCCGCCGGAGAGCTTGTCCACCCGGCGCTCGGCCAGGTCGCCGAGCCCGGCCAGCTCCAGGGCCTCGTCCACCGGGAGCGGCGCGGGGTAGGTGTGGGCGATGAAGGCGACCAGCTCGCGGACGGTGACGCGGGAGATGGCCCGGCCGTCCTGGAGCATGGCGCCGACGCGGCCCGCCGCGACCATCCGGCCGGGGGTCTCGCCGAAGAGCCGGACCTGTCCTGCGTCGGGTTCATTGAGCCCGAGCAGCAGGCTGATGGCGGTGGACTTGCCGGCGCCGTTCCGCCCGAGGAGGGCGACCGTCTCGCCCCGGTGGATGTCGAGGTCCAGGCCGTCCACCGCGCGTACGGGTCCGTACGCCTTGGCGGCTCCGGCGAGGCTCACCGCGAGCGTCGTCTCAGAGGTCTGTGTCATGGAAATCGACGGTACGGAGCGGGCGGGCGGGCCCGGTAGATGCGCCTGTACGGACTCGACGGTGACAAATGTCCTGGGTGGCGGGAGTTCCCGCCCACCGTAACTGACGGACCGTCACATGTTGGCCTGACGTGGCGTCAGCCCCCTTCACAAGTGCTGGGGGCTGCGTTATACATAGGGCCAGCCGGCCCTGGAACGCGTTCTAGAAAGGGTGCTGGTCCGGGTCCCGCGCCCGTTCCGGAGACCGGGCCGGCGCCCGTACGACCTCGGTGCGGCCGACGGTGCGGACGGCCGCGCCGGGGTCTCCGTCCGACCGGGGGCACCACGCCCGTACCGCCTCCGTACGCCCCGTACCCACCGCCGGAGCAGCACCCCGAGCGCCACCAGGAGCAGCAAGGGAGCAGCAGCCTCATGCCCATCGATCCCGCCAGGGCCATCGCCGCGGAGCCGCGCCGCGCCGAGATCAGCTGGGACCACAAGGACGTCCAGCTCTACCATCTGGGCCTCGGTGCCGGAGTGCCCGCCACTGACCCCGCCGAACTGCGCTACACCCTGGAGTCACGCCTCCAGGTGCTGCCGAGCTTCGCCACCGTCGCGGGCGCCGGCCGGAGCCTCGCGGGCGGGCTCACCGTGCCCGGTGTCGACATCGATCTGACCTCCGTACTGCACGGCGGTCAGACCGTCCGGCTGCACCGGCCGATCCCCGCCGTCGGGACCGCCGTCTCGACATCGCGGATCGCCGCCGTCCACGACAAGGGCAAGGCCGCCATCCTCGTCCTGCGCGCCGAGGTGGCCGACGACGCGGGCCCGCTCTGGACGAGCGACGCCCAGATCTATGTCCGCGGCGAGGGCGGCTTCGGTGGCGACCGGGGGACATCCGTCCGCCCCGACCCCCCGTCCGGCGAGCCGGACAAGACCGTGGAGAAGCGCGTGCGCGAGGACCAGGCGCTGCTCTACCGGCTCTCCGGTGACCTCAACCCACTCCACGCCGACCCCGACTTCGCCGCGCTCGCCGGCTTCGACCGGCCCATCCTGCACGGGCTCTGCTCGTACGGGATGGCACTCAAGGCGGTGGTCGACACCGTGCTCGGCGGGGACGTCGGCCGCGTCCGCTCGTACACCGCGCGCTTCGCCGGGGTGGTCTTCCCCGGTGAGACCCTGCGCATCCGGATGTGGGCCGGGGACGGTCGCGTACGGGTGGGGGTCACCGCGGTCGAGCGGGACGACGCACCCGTCGTCGTCGACACGGTCGTCGAACACGACTGACGCGTACCGGGACCTGCGTACCGGGACCTGCGTACCGGGACCTGCGTACCGAGACGCGCGTCCGCGTACCGGGACCTGCGTACCGGGAGCCGGAGCCCGCCGGATACCGGGACATACGACCTGACACGTACCGAGACATACGAGAGGAGCCGCACCGTGCGCGCTGCCGTACTGCACGAGACAGGTCAGGACAAGCTCGAAGTGCTGGACGACGTGGAGACCGTGGGCTTCGGCCCCGGCAAGGTCAGGATCCGGATGCGGGCCACCGGCCTCTGTCACTCCGACGTCTCCGCGATGAGCGGCGTACTGCCGCAGCCCGCGCCGTTCATCCCCGGGCACGAGGGCGCCGGCGAGATCCTCGATGTCGGCGACGGGGTGACGGGGCTCAAGCGGGGCGACCGGGTGCTGCTCTGCTGGCTCCCCGCCTGTGGAGCGTGTCCGTCCTGCAAACGCGGGCAGACCCATCTCTGCCTCGCCGGATTCATGAACGCGGGCACCCCCAACTTCAAGCGCCCCGGCGGCGATGTCTTCGGGTTCGCGGGCACCGGCACCTTCGCCGAGGAAGTCGTGGTCGACGCGGCCTGCGCGGTCCCGATCCCCGACGATGTGCCGTTCGACATCGCCGCGCTGATCGGCTGCGGAGTGACCACCGGTATCGGGGCGGCGATCAACACGGCCGAGGTGGCGGTTGGTTCGTCGGTCGCCGTCATCGGCTGTGGCGGCGTCGGCGTCTCCGCGATCCAGGGCGCCCGGCTCAAGGGCGCGGCCCAGATCGTCGCCGTCGACCTGATCGCGTCCCGGCGTGAGGCGGCCCTCCGCTTCGGCGCGACGGAGGCGGTGGCGCCGGACGGACTCAACGACGCCAAACAGCGGATCACCGCGGGCGAGGGGTTCGACTACGTCTTCGAGGTCGTCGGCAAGTCCGCCACCGCGCGGACGGCGTACGAGGCGACCCGGCGCGGCGGCACGCTCTGCGTCGTGGGCGCGGGTGCCATGGACGATCACCTTCAGCTCAACATGTTCGAGCTGTTCTTCGACGAGAAGCGCATACTGCCCTCGATGTACGGGGGAGGGGACGCCGTCGCCTCGTACGAACGGGCCATCACGCTCTGGCGGGCGGGCCGCATCGATCTGGCGGGCATGATCACCCATCGGGTCGCGCTCACGGAGATCAACGACGCGCTGGAGCAGATGCGTACGGGTGTCGCGCTGCGCACCTGCGTCGAGATCTGAGGAGGTCGACGATGCCCCAGCCCGAGTCCCAGCCCGAGTCCGAGTCCCAGTCCCAGCCCGAGTCCGAGTCCCAGCCCCCGTCCGAGCCCGCGTCGCCGGACCAGACCCCGCCCCCGCCCGCGGCGCCGACCCCCGCGCCCGCTTCCCCGTCCCGGCCGCTCGACGGCCTCTCCGCCGTCGTCACCGGCGCCGGTCGGGGACTCGGCCGTGCCGAGGCGCTCGAACTGGCCCGGCTCGGCGCGAGCGTCGTCGTCAACGACTACGGCAGCCCCGGCCGCGACGGCTCCGGCGAGGCGTCGGCGACCCCCGCCCAGTCGGTCGCCGACGAGATCCGCGCGGCCGGCGGCTCGGCGGTCGCCCACCACGGCGACATCGCCGACTTCGAACACGCCCGTGAGCTGGTCGGACTGGCCGTGTCCCACTACGGAAAGCTCGACATCCTGGTCAACAACGCGGGCATCCTGCGCGACCGCATGATCTTCTCGATGAGCGAGAACGAGTGGGACTCGGTGATACGCGTCCACCTCAAGGGCCACTTCAACACCACCCACTTCGCCGCGATCCACTGGCGGGAACGGTTCAAGACGACGGGCGCGCCCGTCTACGGCCGGATCGTGAACACGTCATCGGAAGCGTTCCTGGCCGGGTCGGCGGGCCAGCCGAACTACGCGGCGGCCAAGGGCGGCATCGTCGGCCTGACCACCTCCACCGCGCTCGCCCTCGCCAAGTACGGCGTCACGGCCAATGTGATCTGCCCCCGGGCGCGGACCCGGATGACGGAGGACGTCTTCGCAGGCTTCCAGGAGCCGGAGGAAGGCTCCCTGGACCTGCTCTCACCCGAGCACGTCGCGCCGCTGGTCGGCTATCTGGCGTCGCCGGCCGCCGGTGTCGTCAACGGCCAACTGCTCGTTGTGCACGGCGGGATGGTGGCGATCGTGGAACGCCCCAAGGTGTCGGCGAAATTCGACACGTCCAAAGAGGCGTTCAGCTACGACGAACTCGACGCGCTGCTCACGCCGCACTACGGCGGTCGGGCGGGGGAGACGTTCGCCGCGGCGGAGGTGCTGGGCCTGAAGCGGGGTTAGGGCGTCTCTGACGGATCAGGCCGGGCGATCCGGGCGATCTCCGCCCGGGGCCCGCCGATCCCTCAGAAACGCGCCAGGGCCCGCGGAAACGTCCCAGGGGCCCGCGGAAACGCCCCAGAGGCTCTCGGACATGACACAGGGGCGGGAGGTCTCCCTCCCGCCCCCGGTCCTACCCCCGGAAGGTCAGACCTCAGGCCGCCTCTTCCGTGGCCGCGGGACGGCGGTGCTTGCCGTGGGGCTGCGTCGCCGCGTCTTCCTCGGCCGCCACTCCCCGGTGCTTACCCGCCGCCCCATCGGCCTCCCGCGGACGCTCCTGAGCCGTGTCGATCCTGGCTTCAGACATCTGGGAACTTCCCCCGTTGCAATCGCTGAACATATGACCATTCGCAGGCCGAAGAGTCTAACCAAGCCCCTTCCGGCCGACGAGAGGCGCCTGCTGCAACGGCACCGGCCGGCACATCGCCGTCACGGTTTTCGCCACCACGGGAGCCACCGGAGCAGGCACCGGAGCCGTGGGAGGCGCCGGGGTCGCTGGAGCCGCCATCGCAGATGCTTCGGGTGTTCCTGGTGTTCCGGGTGCTTCAGGTGCCTCAGCCAGCTCAGGCGCTCCCTGTGTCACCTCCTGCGTCTCCTCCCGTGCCGGTGCCTCCGGAGCGGTCTCCGGCTTCGCGGGCGCACCCGGCGCCTCCCGGGCGAAGATCCCCGTGGTGTCCAGCCGCGCCACCCCGCACCGCTGCGCCGCCGTCACGCACGGCAGCCTCAACATCCCCTCCCGGCTCCACAGCCCCGCCCCGGCCAGCCATCCCTCCGGCACCGGGAGCTGATGGAGCAGCCGGCCCGATGGGCGCCAGAGCCCCAGCCAGCTCCCCGCCGCCCCGTCGATCCGCAGCGCCACGCCACTGGTCTCCGGCGTCAGGGGCTGGCCTGGCTGGACCGCGAACGGTGTCACCGTGTGGTCCGTGAGCCCCAGGCACTCCGGGAAGCGCACCGGGCGCGGACTTCCCAGGACCCCCCACCCGAGCCGGTCGCGACCCGGTGCGTTCGACCGGATCAGGAGGAGACCGCTCTCGGGGGCGGCGAGCAGCAGCCGGTCGTCGCTCTTCTCGGCGATCTGGAGCAGTGGTGACACCTCGCCGCCGCGCTCCAGATCGACCGCGACCGCCTTCACCGGGCCGTCGTCGAGCCGGCGGTCCAGTGCCAGCATCCGTCCCGTACGGTCCAGCCACACCCCGCCCGTGCAGTGCCCCGGCACCTCCGCGATCCGTTCCGGGCCGGCGGAGCCCCCCGCCACCAGCCAGACCGCCGTCGATCCCGCCCCATGGGTGACGGCGTACGCCCGGGTGCCGCCGGGTGACGGTGGCAGCAGGGTCAGCTCCGTCGACTCGACACCGCCGATGAGGAGTTCCCCGGTCGCCGGTCCCGTCGGGTAGAGCAGCGAGAAGAGATGCCGTTCCGCCACCCGTCGCCGGATCAGTACCCGCCCGTCGGTGAGCGGCAGTACGTCGGTGTCCCGTTCCTCGGGCTGTCCGAGCGGCAGGGGTACGGCGTAGGGCTCGGGGCCGTCGAGCGTCCAGCGCTCCGGGAAGAGGGCCTCGCCGACTCCCGCGATCCGGGCCGCGTAGGCACCGTTCGCGCTGATCGTGATCCCTCCGCGGCCGACGGCACCGTCCTCCGCGACGGCTTCGATGGCACAGGCTGTCATCGTTTCGTCACCTCCGGCCACGAAGCTAAGTTCGTACTCCCTGCCGAACAACGCGAGACCCGGCTGTTCACACAGAAGGGTGGCCAGGGCGGGATTCGCCTGAAGAGGGGGCTCGGTTGTGCTGCCGGAACCGGCGGTGCGCGGACGGGCCGGGTGGCGCCCTTCGACAGCCGCCCCCCGGTGAGCACGGCGCCCCGGGCTCGGTGCGCGCCCGCCGCCAGCGGCCCCGGGCCCCGAGCCCACTCCCGATCAACAGCGGCCCGGGCCCGGGCCCGACTCAACAACGACTCCGAGCCCGCCTCGATCAACAACGACTCCGGGTCCCGAGCCCGCCCCGGTCAACGGTCAGCATGGTCCCGAGCCCGCTGCCGATCAACGGTCGGCATGGCCCCGAGCCCGCTGCCGATCGGGGCGGGTCGCGGCCGGTCGTCGTCGCTTCCGGCCCCCGCCCGTACCGGAGGTGGCGGGGGAGGCCCAGACCGAGGGGGCGTGCGGCGCGGGTAACCTGTTTCCGTGCCCCGTCTGTCTGAAGTCATCGCCGCCCTCGACGCCCTCTGGCCCCCCGAGCGGGCCGAACAGTGGGACGCCGTCGGCACGGTCTGCGGCGATCCCGACGCGGAGATCCGGCGAGTGCTGTTCGCGGTCGATCCGGTCCAGGAGATCGCCACCGAGGCGATCGAACTCGACGCCCAACTGATCGTGACCCATCACCCCCTCTACCTCAGGGGCACGACCACGGTCGCGGCCGGTCATTTCAAGGGCCGGGTCGTGCACACCCTGATCAAGAACGACGTCGCCCTGCATGTCGCGCACACCAATGCCGACTCCGCCGACCCCGGAGTCTCCGACGCCCTCGCGGGCGCCCTCGACCTCCGGGTCGTCGGGCCGCTGGTGCCGGACCCCACCGACCAGGCGGGCCGTCGCGGCCTCGGCCGGGTCTGTGAGCTGGACCACCCCGAGACGCTCGCCGCGTTCGCCGACCGGGTCGCCGAGCGGCTGCCCGCCACCGCGCAGGGCATCCGCCTCGCCGGCGACCCGGACGCGGTCGTCCGTACGGTCGCGGTCAGCGGCGGCTCCGGCGACAGCCTCTTCGACGCGGTACGGGCGGCGGGCGTCGACGCCTTCGTCACCGCCGACCTGCGCCACCACCCGGTCTCCGAGGCCACCCAGCGCTCGCCGCTCGGTCTGGTGGACGCGGCGCACTGGGCCACCGAGTGGCCCTGGTGCGAGCTGGCCGCCGCCCAGCTCGACGAGATTTCCGACCGGCACGGCTGGGACCTCCGGGTCCATGTGTCGCGCACGGTCACCGATCCCTGGACATCCACACACTCTTCTCCTGGAGCCCCCAACTGAACGCCGCGCCCGCCGACCAGATCCGCCTTCTCGACGTCCAGGCCCTCGACGTACGTCTGTCCCAGCTCGCCCACAAGCGCAACCAGTTGCCCGAGCACGCCGAGATCGCGTCGCTCACCAAGGACCTCGTCCAGCTCCGCGATCTGCTGGTCGCCGCGCAGACCGAGGAGAGCGACCTCGCCCGCGAGCAGATCAAGGCGGAGCAGGACGTGGACCAGGTGCGCCAGCGCGCCGTACGCGACCAGCAGCGGCTGGACTCCGGGACGGGTTCGCCCAAGGACCTGGAGAACCTCCAGCGCGAGATCGTCTCCCTCGCCAAGCGCCAGGGCGACCTGGAGGACGTCGTCCTCGATGTGATGGAGCGCCGCGAGTCCACCCAGGAGCGGGTCGCCGAACTGACCGACCGCGTCGCCTCCGTCCAGGCCAAGAACAACGACGCCACCGCCCGCCGCGACGCGGCCCAGGACGCGCTGGACGCCGAGGCCGCCACGGTGACCAAGGAACGCGAAGCCGTCTCGGCCGTCGTCCCCGCCGATCTGCTGAAGCTGTACGAGAAGCTCCGCGTCCAGCAGGGCGGGGTCGGCGCGGCCCGGCTCTTCCAGCGCCGCTGTGAGGGCTGCCAGTTGGAGCTGAACATCACCGAGGTGAACGACATCCGCGCGGCGGCGCCCGACACGGTGACGCGCTGCGAGAACTGCCACCGCATTCTGGTCCGTACCGCCGAGTCCGGCCTCTGATGCCCCGGTTCGTCGTCGAGGCCGACGGCGGATCCCGGGGCAATCCGGGACCGGCGGGCTACGGCGCGGTGGTGCTGGACGCGACGACCGGGGAGACGCTCGCGGAGGCCGCCGAGTACATCGGTGTCGCCACGAACAACGTCGCCGAGTACAAGGGCCTGGTCGCGGGTCTGAAGGCGGCGCACGCGCTCGACCCGGAGGCGAAGGTCCACGTCCGCATGGACTCCAAACTGGTCGTCGAGCAGATGTCGGGCCGCTGGAAGATCAAGCACCCGGACATGAAGCCGCTCGCGGCGGCGGCCGGGCGGGTCTATCCCGCCGCCGCGGTGACCTACGAGTGGATTCCGCGCGAGAAGAACAAGCACGCGGACCGGCTCGCCAACGAGGCGATGGACGCGGGCAAGCGGGGCAAGCAGTGGGAGCCGGCGCGGTCGACCGCCGAGCTGGGCGCGCGTGACGCGGGCCCGGCCCGGGTGGTGGGCGACGCCGCCGCGGGCGCCGCGAAGGCCCGTGCGGCGCTGTCGGGCGGTGCTGGACCGACCGTCACGTCCGGTACGGCGGCCGTGAGCGAGCCGGTGCCGCTGTCGGAGGGGACGGACGCCACCGACACCTCCGCGCCTCCGGTCGGCTGGGCCGCCCCCGCTGACCTCGGCGCCCCGGCCACCTTCGTACTCCTCCGGCACGGCGAGACCCCGCTCACCCCCGAGAAGCGCTTCTCGGGCAGCGGCGGCAGCGATCCCTCGCTCTCCGCCGCCGGCGTCCGCCAGGCCGAAGCGGTGGCGGCCGCGCTCGCCGCGCGCGGCACGGTCCAGGAGATCGTCAGCTCACCGCTGAAGCGCTGCCGGGAGACCGCCGAGGCTGTGGCGGCCCGGCTGGGTCTCGACATCCGTATCGAGGACGGGCTGCGCGAGACGGACTTCGGGGCCTGGGAGGGGCTGACGTACGCGGAGGTCAAGCAGCGCCACGGGGACGACCTGGCGGCCTGGCTCGCCTCCCCGAAGGTGGCTCCGACCGGCGGCGGCGAGAGCTTCGCGACGGTGACCCGTCGGGTGGCGGCGGCCCGCGAGAGGCTGCTGACCCGCTCGGCGGGCCGTACGGTCCTCCTGGTCACCCATGTCACGCCGATCAAGACCCTGGTCCGCCTCGCCCTCGGCGCCCCGCCGGAATCCCTGTTCCGGATGGAGCTCTCGGCGGCCTCGCTGTCGGCGGTGGCGTACTACGCGGACGGCAACGCCTCCGTACGGCTGCTGAACGACACCTCGCACCTGCGGGACTAACTCGCGCCGAAGCCCCTGCTCAGGTGTCCCGCTCAGGGGCCCGCCCGGGTGTCCCGCTCAGATGTTCCGAGCGGGACACCCGGGCGCGGCGGGGCCCGCGGTGGCCTCGGGCCGGGAAGCGCTCAGACCGGGTCGTTCGGGACGAACCCGAAGTCGACCGGTGTCGCGGGCGGGCCGTCCCGGCGTACGACGGTGAGCAACTCGGCCAGCCGCGGCGGCCAGAGCGGCTCCGTGGCGGCGGCCAGCTCCTCCGGCGACCACCAGCGCCAGCGCAGAATGCCGTCCTCCGTGTGCGCGGCGGTCAGATCACCCGAAGGATCCCGGCGCGGGCCGTGGGCGAGGAAGATGTCCTCGCGCTGCCGGACGGGGACCCCGGCCCGGGTGAAGTCATGCTCCCACCGACAGAGCGCCGGACCGGGTTCGACATCGGTCCAGCCGGTTTCCTCACGCACCTCGCGCCGGGCCGCCGCCCGGGGCGTCTCACCGGGGTCCGTACCGCCGCCGGGCAGCGCCCAATACACGCCGACCTCGACGTTGTCGTAGCGGAAGAGGAAGACGGCGCCGATGGGGTCCAGTACGGCGACTCTGGCCGCGGTGCGGGGTATACGCATGTGATCATCCAACCAGGCGGCGCGTGCCACCTAGGGCCGCTCGTTTGGATCGTGCTGGCCTCGCGTGCGCTGGCACCGCACGTCCCCTCGGCCCCGCGGGCCTGGGGAGACCCCATGCCTCGGCCCTTGCGGGCCTGAGGGAGGCCCCACACCTCGGCCCTTGCGGGCCTGAGGGAGGCCCCATGCCTGGGCCTGGCGGCCCGGGAGGTGCCCCCACGCCGCGTTGTCGTCGGTCGCCAACGGGCCCCCGTAGCCCTGCGGGCACGGGAGGTACCCCCACCCTGCGCCCTGGCGGGCACGGGAGGTACCCCCACCCTGCGCCCTGGCGGGCACGGGAGGTACCCCCACCCTGCGCCCTGGCGGGCACGGGAGGTACCCCCACCCTGC
>NZ_JBIRRE010000001.1:0-758695 GCF_044333555.1 Streptomyces sp. NPDC020965 | reverse complement strand
TGCGCCCTGGCGGGCACGGGAGGGACCCCCACCGCGTTGACTCTCCCCCAGCCTCCGGCCGGGAGGTGCCCCCATCCTCCGGCCTTGCGATCCGTCCCCTCGGCCCGGGGGGCCTGGGGAGACCCCACACCTCGGCCCTTGCGGGCCCGGGGAGACCCCACACCTCGGCCCGGGGGCCTGGGGAGACCCCACGCCTGGGCCCCTGCGGGCCCGGGGAGACTCCATGCACCAGATCCCGCTCACTAACCCAGCCTGGTCCGACTTAAAGACCCTGGTCGGACGGCCGGCCGTCGCGGTCGGGAGCGCGTCGGTGCGTCAGCCGCGCAGGGCCGATGCCTCCGACGCGAGCGCCTCGACCCGGCGCCAGTCCTTGGCGGCGAGCGCGTCAGCGGGCAGCATCCAGGTGCCGCCCACACAGCCCACGTTCGGCAGCGCGAGGTACGAGGGCGCCGAGGAGAGCGAGATTCCGCCGGTCGGGCAGAACCGGGCCTGCGGCAGGGGGCCCGCGAGGGACTTGAGGTAGGCCGTGCCGCCCGCCGCCTCGGCCGGGAAGAACTTCATCTCGTTCACGCCGCGCTCCAGCAGGTTCACGACCTCGGAGACGGTCGAGACCCCCGGCAGGAAGGGCACGCCCGACCGGAGCATCGAGTCCAGCAGCCCGTCCGTCCAGCCGGGGCTCACCAGAAACCGGGACCCGGCCGAGAGCGCCGCGTCCACATGGTCGGGGGAGATCACCGTGCCGGCGCCCACCACGGCCTCGGGCACCTCGGCCGCGATGGCGCGGATGGCGTCGAGCGCGGCGGGCGTCCGCAACGTCACCTCGATCGCGGGCAGCCCGCCCGCGACGAGGGCCCGCGCGAGCGGGACGGCGTCCTCGGCGTTCTCGATGACGACGACGGGAACGACGGGCGCGAGGTCAAGGACGGAGGTCATACGCTCATCCTGCCGTGCGGCTCACATAATGCGCAACGCGCGTTGCGCACTGTGCAATGTCCCGGAGTGGTCCGAAGTACCAGGGGCGAGGTCCCCGGCGCATCTGCGCCACTCCGGGCATGAGCCGCTCCGGGTCGGAGGTGGACCCGGGCGCCCCCTGGATCCCGGCGCACCGGGACCGCGGCTCCTCTGGATCCGGGCATCAGTAGATCCGAGCATCAGCAGATCTGCGCATCAGTGGATCTGGGTGACCACCACATCGAGCGCCCATGGCCGCCCCGCCCGCGCCGGTGCCGCCGCCTCCACCACATGGCCGAGGTCCCGCAGCGCCGCCACCAGCTCTCCGGGCCCCTTGGGCCGCGCGTCCGCCAGCAGCAGGTCACGGATGATCCGGCCCTTGGTCGCCTTGTTGAAGTGGCTCACCACCGAGCGCTTCTCGACGCCGTCGACCAGTTGGGAGTGGAGCACCCGGACCGTGGCCGTGCGCCCGGCCACCTCGCCCTTGGGCTTCCACGCCGCCGTATAAGCGGACGACCGCAGATCGAGGACGAGTCCATCGCCCGCGACCTCCGGGAGCACGGACTCCATCGGGCCCCGCCAGTACGCGCCGAGCGCGCCGAGACCCGGCAGCCGCACCCCCATCGAGCAGCGGTACGACGGAATCCGGTCGCCCACCCGCACCGCGCCCCACAGCCCCGAGAAGACCAGCAGCGAGGCCCGCGCCCGACGCTTCGCGGCCGGTTCCAGGGTCGCGAGATCCAGTGCGTCGTACAGCACTCCGGTGTAGATCTCGCCGGCCGTCCTGGTCCCGGCGGTCCGCAGCTCCGCGTTCTTCGCGATCTCGCCGCGCAGGCCCTCGCTCAGCCCGAGGACCGCGCGCGCCTTCTCCTCGTCGGCGGCGCACAGCTCGACCAGCTCGTCCAGGACGGCGGCGCGCGCGTCGGCGAGCCCCGGCAGCGACAGGGACTCCGGCTTCAGCGGGGCCCCGCGCCCGGAAGCGGCCTTCCCCTCCGACGGCGGCAACAGCACGAGCACGGCCACTCTCCTTCGTTATGCGAATGCGTGCGGGTACATGGCGGGTACATGCGTGCGTACGGGTCCCTGGGGCAGCGGGCCGGGGACATGGATGTACGGGGCAGGGCCCCGCGCCAGGGTACGCGCCGCTGGGTACCGGGCCGCCCGCGGAGGAGTGCGGAGCGGCCCGGCCCGACGGATCACGCGCGCTGGGCGGACCCGTCAGCAAAGGGTGGAAGCGGGTCAGGGTGGAGGCGGGTCAGGGCCCGGATACTCCTTGCTGCCGAGTCCGGGGCGCTCGGCATCCGATCCGGTGGGCTCCATGTCCGGGTGGCGCCCCCCGCCGTCAACCGTAAGCACCGACACCGAGGCGCGCAGTCACTCGCAGGAGTGAAAGACGAGCGCTCAGGTGGGAAGCCCGGTAACGGCAGCCGACCCGCGCTCAAACCTTCCTGGCGACTTCTCGCCGCACCCCTTGACCACCGTCGGCCCGTCCCGGCCGGCGCCCCCACCAATACCCGTGCCCGGACCGGGCATGTCGGCGTGCCCAGCGCCCCCGGCCGCCCTACGCTCGGGCCATGCCTCGCCGCCTCCTGCACACCGTCGGCGCCGCGGAGGCTCCGCTGCGGACCGCACTGAGCGGACTGCGGACGGCCCTCGGCGTCCCCGGCGACTTCCCGCCCGCCGTCCTCGCGGAGGCCGAGACCGCCGCCCGGGAGCCCCGGCTGCCCGACGCCGACGCCACCGGTATCCCCTTCTTCACGATCGACCCGCCGGCCTCCGTCGACCTCGACCAGGCAATGCACCTGGCCCCCCACGGCAGCGGCTACCGGGTCCACTACGCCATCGCCGACGTCGCCGCCTTCGTCGCACCCGGTGGCACGATCGACTCCGAGGCCCACCGCCGCGTCCAGACCCTCTACTTCCCCGACGGCAATGTGCCCCTGCACCCGCCGGTACTCTCCGCGGGCGTCGCCAGCCTCCACCCCGGCCGGACCGTCCCCGCTCTCCTCTGGCGGATCGACCTCGACTCCGACGGGCGCACCGTCGCCGCCGAGGTGCGGCGCGCGCTCGTCCGCAGCCGGGTCCGGCTCGACTACGCGTCGGCCCAGCGCCACCTCGACGTCCGGACCGCCGAGGAACCCCTCATCCTGCTCCGGGTCGTCGGACTGCTCCGGGAGGAGCTGGAGCGGGAACGCGGCGGCATCTCGCTGACCGTTCCCGAACAGGAGGTCGTCCAGCGCGACGGCTCGTACCACCTCGCCTACCGGGCCCCGCACCCCGTAGACGGCTGGAACGCCCAGATCTCGCTGCTCACCGGCATGGCCGCCGCCGAGATCATGACCACGGCGGGCACCGGCGTGCTGCGCACGCTGCCGACCGCCCCCGACGGCGCCGTGGCCCGGCTGCGCCGCACGGCGACGGCTCTCGGTGTCGAGTGGCCGCACCATGTCTCCTACGCCGAACTCGTCCGGTCCCTCGACCCGCGCGACAGCCACCACGCGGCCTTCCTCCAGGAGTGCACCACCCTGCTGCGCGGCGCCGGCTACACCGTCTTCACCGGGGGCCGGCTGCCGTCGCCCGCGATCCACGCGGCGGTCGCCGCCGAGTACACGCACTGCACCGCGCCCCTGCGGCGGCTGGTCGACCGTTACACCGGGGAGTTGTGCCTCGCGGCGTGCGCGGGGCAGGGCGTTCCTGAATGGGTGCTCACCGCGCTGGACGCGCTGCCGGGGGAGATGGCGGGTGGCGCCCGGCGCGCGAACGCGGTCGAGCGCGAGTCCGTCGACCTGATCGAGGCGGCGCTGCTGAGGGACCGGGTGGGGGAGGAGTTCGAGGGCGTCGTGGTGGACGTCCGCGAGAACGAACCCACGACCGGGACGGTGCAACTGACGGACCCGGCCGTGGTGGCGCGGGTCGAGGGCGGGGAGCCGCTCCCGCTGGGGGAGCGGCTGCGGGTACGGCTCACCCAGGCGGAACCGGGCGTGGCGAAGGCCCTGTTCACCCCGGCATAGCTCCCCGCACGGCCGTTCGACGGCCGCCGCCAGTGCCTCGTACGCGTACGAGGCACTGGCGGCCGGCTCCACCGTGACGGTCGCCCGCCCGCCGTCGGTCAGCGCCCGGCCGCCGCCGTCGCGCGACCGCGGCGATCCCCCTGATCCTCGTAGGCACGGCGGCGTCCGCACCGCCACGACAAGGGCGAACGTCCCACTACCCGCACGCGGCGGGTAGCATGGTCGCCACGGCAGACGAGCCGGGCGGACGGCCGCGTGAGGATCTCCGGATCCTCCCGAGGAACGTCCGGGCTCCACAGAGCAGGGTGGTGGGTAACGCCCACCCGGGGTGACCCGCGGGACAGTGCCACAGAGAACAGACCGCCGGGGGGCCTCGCCCCTCGGTAAGGGTGAAACGGTGGTGTAAGAGACCACCAGCGCCTGGGGTGACTCAGGCGGCTAGGTAAACCCCACCCGGAGCAAGGTCAAGAGGAGTCGCGGGAGACCGTGGCTCTGCGCGGACGTTCGAGGGCTGCCCGCCCGAGTCCGCGGGTAGACCGCACGAGGCCGGTGGCAACACCGGCCCTAGATGGATGGCCGTCGCCCCGACGACCGCGAGGTCCCGGGGCACAGAACCCGGCGTACAGCCCGACTCGTCTGCCCCTCAGGGCTTCTGACCAGCAAACTTGCAGGTCAGAAGCCCTTTTCTATGGGCTTTCCATGGGCGGGTGGGCTTCGCTAAACCCCGCTCCATACCGGTTCAAACCGGACCGCCCGGGTTCGAGGGTAGCCATGAGGGTAGCCATGAGGGTAGCCACGGAGCGCGGCCTTCATGGTGCCCGTGCTGGTCACCGACCTGCGGTGATTCTCTGCGTAATACAGCCCCGTCCGTACGCAAGGCGCCCCCGCCCAGCGGAGGGCTGGACGAGGGCGTCGAGGGTGCGAAGGCGGGGAACCGGCGAGGAGTGTCAGGCTGCCAGGAGGGTGGCCGGCGCTACCGGTCGTGCGGTCAGGCTGGCGGCGAGTGCTCCGTGCGTCTCGCCGTGGTCCTTGAGGAGGTGGCTGTACGTGCGGCGGATCTCCTCGACGGTGTCTCCCACCCATGCGGCCACGGTGTGCTCGGGTATCCCGTTCTGGAGGCACGTAGAGATGAAGGTGTGCCGAAGGTCGTGGAACGTCGGGAGCTTGCCGTCTGCGTCGAGGATGCCCAGCTTCCGCAGCGCGGGCTTCCACAGGTCGTCGTTGAAGTGGTCGCGGCTCAGCAGGTTGTTGCGCGACGACCAGAAGAAGGCGCGCGCCGAGCCGCGCGCGCAGTCCTCGATCTTCCCCCTGTGCTCCCACAGCACGGTTTCCGCGACCCGGGGCGGGAAGCGGTACACGTGCTCCTCAAGGGCCTCCAGAAGGTACGGAGGCACCGGAACGACCTTCGAGTCGAGGCGTGGGCTCGTCTTGAGGCGTTCGACGAGGAGGCGCTTGTAGCGCGTTTCCTTGGTCCCGATGACCTGGCGTCGCACGGTCAGCAGGCCGCGGCGTGCGTCGAGCACGTCTTCGCACACGGCGAAAGCCTCCGCCTGCCGCGTGCCGCAGGCGAAACCGATCATGGGGATGAGGCGGTAGCGCTCCGGGAACTCGTCGTAGATCGCCCAGCACTCCTCCGGGCTGAAGACGTACGACGTCGACGGGCCTACGTAGGGGCCAGACACCTCGTACGTAGGGTTGAGCGCGATCTTCCCGTTCTGGAGCGCATCCTTCATGATCATCTGGAAGACCCTCCAGTGACCGCTCGCCGTCGAGTTGGCGATGGCCGTGCTCTCCTCCATCTCCTGCACCCAGGTCTCGACCTGGCGCTTCTTGATGGTTCTGATCCGCTGCCTCCCCCAACGCGGGTTGAGGTGGCGACGGATGGCTATCTCGTAGCTCGCCACGCTGGACTCCTTCGCGCGGCGCCTGCCGAACCAGTCGGCCGCCCACTTCTCGAAGGTCAGGTTCGCTTCAACGGGCTCCGGGGCCACGCCGGAAGCCAAGCCGTCCAGAATCGCCTGAGCCTGGGCAAGGGTCAGGCCGACGGAATCGGGAATCGTGGCGCGGGTGCGATTGCCCTTGCTGTTCGTGCGGTTGTAGGACCAGGAGTGATTGCATCCGGTCTTCTTCGGTCTGTCCTGGTCAGGGCAGTCACACCGCTTGTAGACGGTCGGTGGAAGCGCCACGGGGTGCCTCTCTTGATTTTGACGGTTCTCAGGTGCTGCCCTGGCCAGGGGAGTTGGACTGTACGTACGGGGGGACCCGGCAGGTCAAGCCTGTTGGTCGGGAGGCCGGGGCGGTCGGAAAGGCAACTGCGGTTCCCGACCGTGAGCTTCTTTCCCGTAATGGGAATTCACTCCGTACGTGCAGCAATCCACGCTTCGAATTCGCGCTCCCGTACGCGCAGAATGCGGTCGCTGACACGCACGACGGGGAGATCCCAACTCTTGTAGTTGTCGACCACGGAGCGCCTTGACACTTCCATTCGCTCGGCAATCGTCTCGAAACTCAGCAATGCGTTAGATCCGCCGCGAGACATATTCATCCTTGCTCATCCGCAGGTTCCCCCCGGCAGACCGATCCGGCCGGATGGAGCCGGTTACGTTCAGTCCGGCACCGACATGTACGTGGACGAGCGGAATTTGTTACACCCCGTGGAAGCCGGCAGAGCCTGCCGCTGGGTGGGGCTGCCCGTTGCCCGTCGGCCGGCCGCTACCGCTGGGGCGTCGACGTGGGGTGGCTCGGCGGCGCGGGCCGGGGTGAACCCGCATGACCTCCAGGGCCTCCCCTTCGCCGCGGGTGCGCAGAACGCCGCGTCGGCGGCCGGCCCTCACGATCTTGGTGGTGGTGCCCTCGTCGAGCTGCGCCCGTCGCGCGGCCGTGGGGATGGAGATCCACTCGTCGTACGGCAGGAGCATCAGGGCGTGATCGGTGGAGGCCGGGGGCATGGCGGTGCGGCCTTTCGTTCGGGTCTGTGGCCGGGCTGCTCTCCCGGCGTGCAGGCAGACCGTATACCACGACACCGGTCTGGATGTATGGCAATCTCAGTAAACGATCTTGAGTGTGTCCGGTTATGCTTCCTCGGCACCGCGTTGGAACGACTACCTCCGCATGTGAAAGCGGAGGGGGCCCAGGGCGGTGATCGTGCTGCTTGTAGTTCATGGGGGGATACCACGTCGTGACTGAGACCTTGGAAGAGCTGGTCACACGCGCCGCAGCGGGTGGGGCCGACGGGGGAGACGCCTTCGCGGCTCTCTACGACGACCTCAACGACACCGTCTACAACTGGACTCGGCGCTACGTCTGGGACGGGCATGTAGCGGAGGACTTGACTCAAGAGACTTGGCTGAAGGTCTCCCAGAGCATCAGCAAGTACCGGCCTGGAACGAACTTCCTGGCCTGGCTACGCACGATCACCAAGAACACCGCCCTGGACTACCTACGGTCTGTGCAGCGCCGCCCCTCGGAAGTCCTTTACGCGGAGCACCTGGAACTTGACCGGCCTCGTGTCGGCGAGGGGCCGGAGGAGTATGCCGAGAGGCGCGCGCTCGCCCAGGCCATCGCGGCTTCCCTGAACAAGCTGCGCCCTGAGCAGCAGCAGGTGCTGATCTTGCGGTTCTTCGACGGGGAGAGCCCGGGGCGTACGGCGCAGATCATGGGGAAGACAGACGGTGCTGTCCGTACCCTGACGGTGAGGGCGCTGCGCAAGCTCGCCGCGGTCATGCCGTCTGGGGAGTCGTCTTCCCAACTGGTCGAAGAGCTGCTGACGGCGGCCGTGCGAAGAAGCAGAGTGGTCGGTACACGGGTTGAGGAACGAAAGGTGGAGGCGAATGTCGTGGCGACGCGCTGACCAGAGTGAGCGTCTGGAGCGGGCGCTGGACGGCGGCCCCGCCCCTCACGACGAGGAGACGCGCCAGATGCTGGCCGCTGCGGGCGCGCTGCGGCCGGGGTACCGGCGCAATCCCGCGCGGGTGAGGGCCACTCGCGATGCGGTGCTCCGCGAGTACGCGCGTGCTCAGAATCCACAAGAGACGCGCGAAGACGCTGGAACGAGCGACGGTCTGGACGAGTTGGAGATCCACCGGGAGGAGATCGAGCTGCCCGGTGGCGGCCAGCTCCTCCTCACCGACATCGAAGCGATCACCCCGGAGCGCGCTGAGAAGACGGCCGCCCGCATCGCGCGCATTTTGCAGAGCAGTGAAGAAAGAGACCGACAGAGGTGAACAGCGAAGCATCCGAGGGTCTGAAGCTGGGGAAGCGGCTGTGACCGCCGTGTCCCCGATCCAGATCCACGTCCTCAGCGACGAGCAGGATGACGATGTGGCGCTCGCTGACGTGGGCGTGGTCAACGTCAACGGTGCGCGGCACCTGTTCCTGCGCCCCCAGAGTTTCTACTCGGCCGTGCGGCAGATCAAGGCCGCCATGCCGGACCTGCTGGAGGAGGAGATCGAGCGGCTGGTGCGCCAGCACGCTGAGTTCAAGGACTTCGACGAGCTGCTGGGGCCGTTTGAGCCTGCTCCGCCTGTCGACCTGCCGCCGACCGTGGAGGAACCGCTCGCGCCAGCGGACTCTGTGAGTCGTGTGAAGAAGTGGGCGGTCGCTGTGGCGCTGGTGCCGGCGTTCGTCGGAACTTGGGCGCTGGGCCATGTCATGGGAGCCGACGCGTCCCAGACGGCGGCGAGCGTCCCGGACGAGAATCCCGGTACGAACTCTTCCACCCTCGTCGGCGGGAATCTGGGGCCGAAGCCCTTCGAAGCACCTCACTTCATGGACTTCTCCGAGACGGGGAAGATCGACTGCACACCCATGGGCACCTTGGCTGCGGAGTGCACGGACTCCGACGGGACGGTGATGGCAACCAAGGCGGCGAACGGACCGGACTACACGGTCTTCACGTTCTCCTACGGGTCCGAGCGCCTTGGTCTGCGCATCTTCGGAGACGCCGATTACGCCAAGACGTGGGCGCAGCAGGACGGCTCCAAGGAGCTGTACCCGAACATGTCCCGCACGGACCGATACGTGCTGTGGGGCACGGACCAGACGCGGTTGAACGAGTATCTGGAGTTGCTGAGGGCTGAGCCGAGGAAGATGCCAGCCTCGCACGCTTCGGGGCCGCTGCCGGCGCGGTTGGCTGCGCTCACGCTGGGGACCTTGGGTCTCGACGTGTCCGACATGCCGGCGCTCTTGTCCCCCTCGCAGAAGACTCGGGTCGATGCCTCCGTGCTGAAGGCTGCCCATGCGGTCCTCGGGGTGGACAACGGTTCCTACCTGGGCGTGGTGCCGGATGGTGCGAAGGGTGCCCCGGCGCTCGCGTTGGGGGATGAGCTGTCGCCGGTGCCGGTCGAGCCGAGCCCGATTGAAGTCGGGAGTGGGCAGGCCATCGCACCGGCGCCGTGGCCGTCGGCGGAGGCTTCGCCCGGGGGCGGTAGTCCGGCTCCTGAACCTGCTGCTCCGCTCCCGCCTCCGCCCCCGACCCCGGACCCGACCTCTCCTCCGCCCCCGTTGCCGGACCCGTCCCCGGTCCCGGACCCGCCCCCGGACCCGCCCCCGGACCCGAAGGAGAAGCCCTGCGGGGAGGAATGGGCGCAGATCGTAAAGCCGAAGCCGAAGCCGAAGCCAAGGCCGCCTGAGTCGGGGAAGCCGTCGACGGCACCTGTCCTGCCGGTCCCGGTGCCGCCGCATTCTCTGACTCCGAAACCCAAGCCGGGCTCCGCTGGGGCGCCCCTGGAAGACAGAGAAGACGTGAGCGAGGACCTTCCTGTCACTGGTGAGCTGACCGCCAGGCGCGAGGGTGATGACCTGGGCGGCGGGGGCCGGATGGTGCTGCTGGAATCCCGGATCACCCTGACCGTGTAGAGACCGTGCCGCGCAGACGGTGGTCTGTGCGGCACGGCTCGGAGAATCAGAAGGGCGGCTCAGTCGCCCACTGGTCGTCGGCCACAGGGCGCTCCGTCGTACCGGCAGGGGCAGCCGGGCGCTGTGCCCCGGTCCTGGTGACCTTCGCTGTCGCGTTCTTCAGGCTGACGCCGACATCCTCCACATCCAGTTCGTACACGGTGCGCTTGACACCCTCGCGGTCCTCGTAGGAGCGCTGCTTGAGACGCCCGCGCACGATGACGCGGGTTCCGCGGGTCAGTGACTCGGCGACGTTCTCAGCGGCCTGACGCCACACGGCGCAGGTCAGGAACAGGCTCTCGCCGTCCTTCCACTCGTTTGTCTGTCGGTCGAACGTGCGAGGGGTTGAAGCGACGCGGAACTTTGCCACGGCCGCCCCGGAGGGGGTGAACCGAAGCTCGGGGTCGTCGACAAGATTGCCGACCAGGGTGATGACGGTCTCGCCTGCCACTTGAGCGGCCTTTCGTGGTGCGGCCCGGCCCGCTCGGGCCGGCCCGGGGATGGTTCAGGAGAACAGGAGGCGCCAGGTGAGCGGGCCGGGGATGCCGTCCGGGTCTCCGCTGAGTTCCTTGCGGGAGCGCTGGAAGGCGGCGACGGCCTGGCGGTCCGCCTCGGACCAGGCGGGGCCCGGTCCGGAGGTGTAGTGCCGGCCGAAGCCCTTGGCCACGAGCCGCGTGCCGAGGATGGTGATGTGGCTGTTGGTCTTGCCCGGCCCGAAGTAGCTCTTGCCGGGGAACGGCGGCATGGGCTTCGCGGTCACCTTGCTGGGCAGGGAGCCGAGAAGACGCTTGAGCGAGTCCTCCCCGGGGACGCCGTCGGCGTTCTTACCTCTGTGGCCCAGAGACTTCTGGAAGTCGCCGTAGGCCCGGGTGTCGACATCCGTCCATGTCGGGCCGGGGCCGGAGGTGTAGTGGCGGCCGAATCCCTTCTTCACCAGGGCTTCGCCGACCTGGGTCACATGTGCCCCCTTGGCGCCGTACCCGTACTTGAGCCCGTTGATGGTGACCTGATTGCGGGCGACGGACGAGCCGGGCCGGGTCGGACCGCCGGGGCTCGGAGCGGGCTTGTAGTCCCCGGCCGGCATTCCTGCCCGCACCCACTGGTAGAGCTTGGCACCGGGGCAGGCCGTGGCGATTCCGTCCTTGTGGCCGCGCTTGGCGAGGGTGCGGCCGGTCAGCCTGCACGCCTCCTCGTACAAGGCGCGGGCCGCCGCGAGTGCCTTCGCGCTGGGTTCCTGGGCGCCGCCGATGGCGATCTGCACACCGATGCCGGTGACGTTGTGCTTGGGGCAGTGCGCGCCCTGCAAGTGCCAGCCGCGACCTTCGTAGATGTGTCCCTGCTGGTCGATCACGAAGTTGTAGCCGATGCCGGCCCAGCCCTGGCCCAGGTGCGCGGCTTCGATCGCGCGCATGATGGCGAAGCCGCTGCGGGAGACGGGTGAGCCACCGTCGTAGTGGACGAAGAACTCGGTGCGTCGGTTCAGCCCGACGGTCGCGGGGGTGCCGTTCCAGGGCGTCGCGCCCCACTTTGCGCGGGAGATGATCTGCATGGGTGGTGCCCTCCGGTGGCTGTGGTCAGGGAGGAAGCACCGTGTAGGTGGTGCGGTGTTTGTGTCGCGCGCTGACTGCGCGGGCGCGGACCGGGCGGCGGGTAGTTGTGGTCCTGCGGGTCATTCGTCGATGACCTCGACGTCGACGACGCCTTCCAGTTCAGGCGGGTCGGGGTACTGGACGGCGAACAGTGTTTGGTTCAGGCGCTCGGCGAGCGCGCCGAGGTCGACGTGGTCGTTCTCGGAGGGCGCGGCGCTGTCCAGGCCGGTGATCTCGATCGCCAGTGCGGCGTCCTTGCCGTAGTGGTTGCGGTGCTGCCGCTCCAGGTACCACGCGTCGGCGCGCCAGTCCGGGGCTGTGCGGTCCTCGGTGATCTCCTCGACGATTTGCCCGGTCTCTGGGTCGCGGAACTTTCTGGTGGTGACCTTCGTGGTGATCCCTCCGTCGGCGACCCGTCGGATGTTCGCCATGGCGCGGGCGGCGGCCATCGCACGGGCGGCGCGGACCCGTTCGAACAGCTCGACGTACGGGTCCTCGTCCCGGTTGGAGGGCTGTCCGTCCTCGCGCGTGGCGGCCTCGGCACGGCCGCGAGCCATCCACCGGTGATAGGTGGCGCTGGAGATGCCGGCCGCTTCAGCAGCGAGTTCGACGGCGATGCCGGTGCGGGTCGCGGCGATGATGCGGCCCTCGACCTCTTCGGAGAGCAGGGTGGGGCGGCCGTTGGAGCGGCGGGGCTTGCGACGGTTGGACATGGGGCTGCTCCTCAGCGCCCGGGAGCGAACATGTGCCCGCAGGATGGGCAATTGGCCAGTCGGGCGCGTCCCTCGTCGTCGGAGCTGAAGCCGTCGCCGCCTAGGGTGTCGCTGTCGTCGGCCGGGAGACGCAGCGCAGGGGGCTGGTCTTCGTTGATCGCGCCGGGAAGTGTCTCGGGGTCGACCTGGCGCAGCAGGGTCTCCAACTCGTCCTCGGCGATGGCGAGCGAGTCGTACAGCTCGGCGTCGGCGGTCACGATGTCTTCGAGGTAGGCCGCAAAGGGGCGCGGATTCCAGCCGCCGTCGGCGCCGATCTTGTTGAGCTTGATGGTCAGCGCCTTGGCTTCGGCGTCGGACCGGCTGGACCAGCCGCGCTGGACGGGTACCAGCCAGCCGCCGTCCTCGTCGAGGAGGAGCCCGGCCGGCAGCGGTTCGCCCCGGGCCTGCATCTCTATGAGCGCTTCGCGGCGTCCGTGGCCGCCGAGGATCGTGCTCGTGCGCTCGTCGGCTACGGGCTGGTCGACGAAACCGTGAGTGCTGATGCTCTCGATGATCCTTTCGGTTTCGTGCTTCTTCGGGTTGCCGGGCGCGGGGGCGAGGTCGGTCAGCGGGATGTAGGTGGTGTAGCGCGGGGCGCGCACGGTCTCAGTCACGGCGGTCCTTCCGGTCCGGAGGGGTGCCGGCGACGGGCGCGGTCTGCGAGCCCGCGGACTTCAACCGCGGCACCCTGCCTCGCAAGCGGGGTATGCCGTCATGGCCGGGCCACGCTCGTCGCCGGGCCGGCACCGCCCTCGTTCCGGATGGGGTGGTGCCGGAGCCCGCCCGCCCCTGGTGACGTCGCCATGGGCGGGGGAGCTGGGCGGAAGGTATGGGGCGGGGCCTACTTGCGTCCCGGGTCGACGCGTGCTGTACTATTTCTTACGGCTGGGAGAGCGACCCAGCCGCCTGGGCCTAGGTGTCACAGATTTCGCCGGTCGACGTACTTACTGGCGACACCCACTGCACCTCGCCCGGGACAGACCCGAAAAGCCCTGGGCCACGCCCCGGGTGAGAAAGGACCCCGCATGTCGTTGGACGACATCGAAGACACGCAGGAGCCCGTCCTGTCCCTGGGGGACGCCGCGCTGCTGTCGGCCTTCGCCAAGCTGTACAAGGAGCGGATCGTTCCCGAGATCGACGTCAAGATCGGGGGCGTGAAGGGGCCGCTCCTGACCGCGTACGACGATCCTGACCGCAGCACCAAGTCGATCGACGTGAAAGTGGGCGGTATCCCCGTCGCCACGCACACGGTGGCCATCTCTCAGGACAAGTTCGACGTCGGGGACGAAGACGCGTTCACCGCCTTCGCCGAGGAGCACGACGAGATCGAGGTGATCATCCGTGCCCGTCCCGCGTTCCGCGCCGCGACGCTCAAGCGAGCGAAGTACGACAAGGCGACGAACAGCATCGTCGACAAGCGCTCCGGCGAGGTGATCCCCGGCATCACGCGCACCCCCGGAGGGCAGCCCACCGGGACCGTGACCCTCACCTGGAAGGAGGGCGGCCAGGAAACCCTGATGGAGGCGTTCCGCAAGGGGCAGCTCGACAGTCTGCTGCGCGGCGTGCCCATGCTTCCCGCCCAGCAGGGGCGCGACGCAGAGCAGCAGTAGTCCGCACACCCCTGAACGACGCCCGGCCGCACTCCCTCCTGCGGCCGGGCCCTCCCTGAAGGACCATTGCTGTGCTCACCCACACCCACATTCCTCCGGCTCTTGCCGGTGGCATATCTGATCGTGCGTTCCGGCTGTACTGCTACCTCGTCTTGGAGAGCGACGGGGACTGGGCCACCGTCCAGGCCGCCGCCGACGCGTGCAACCTGACCAACCACCAGGCCCGGGAACCCCTCTCCGAGCTGCGCGCGGAGGGCATGGTCGAGTCCCGGCGCGTGTACGAAATGGGCGTCCACGGCCGCAAGACCTGGCACACCCACTTCCGTCTGTCGCACGAGTCGAGCGAGGCGGCAGCGTGACCGACCGCAGCGCGGTGCGCGTCAACCGCCGGGCCCCCTACTACGTCCAGGTCGAGTCCGACACGGTCCGCGATACCCGCCTCAGCTACCGGGCCCTCGGAGTGCTGACGTACTGCCTCGACCAGGCGGACAGTTGGTGCGTCCGCTCCGAGCAACTGGCGCGCGGGGAGGGGCGCGAGGGCCGCGACGCGGTCCGTAAGGCGCTGCACGAGCTGGCTGCGAACGGCTACTACCGCTTGGAGCGGCGGCGCTTCTTCGACGGCAAAACGGCCATGGGCGCCGCGATCAGCGTGTATTCCAACGAGCAGTGGGCGAGCGACTACGTCGCCTTCGGCGGGAAGTTGGACATCCCCGTGGTGGAGCAGGAGGACGGCTCCTTCCGGGTCCGGTACCCCGACGACACCTTTGGCCCCGACGGCTTCGAGGCCGGTGACGACTCGGTCGCTCCTGACGGTGAGACCGACGGGGTTCCCGACGAGCCGGCCACGCAGCCGCAGCGGCAGAAGAAGAAGCGTCCCACTCCTCCGGCCGCCACCCGCTCCGCCGCGAAGAAGGCTCGCCAGGGCGCGCCGGCGACGAAGGCGGAGCCGGAGGTCAAGCAGCAGCAGGCGGTGAAGGAGAAGAAGGCGGAGCCGGAGGGCGAGCAGAAGGAGTCCAAGGAGAAGTCGCCCGCCCAGGAGGTCGCCACTTGGTACTACGGGTTCGCGACGGAGCGCCTTGGCCCGTACGCGGGCAAGCGGAAGTCCGGTTGGTTTTTCGGCCTCGTCAAGCTCAGCCAGCAGGCTCTGGACGCCGACTACACGCAGAAGCAGGTGGCGAAGGCCCTCCAGCGCACCGGTGTGCACTTCCCGACCGCCTACCAGTTCCAGCGAGCGCTGAGCGACGAGCGCAACAACAAGCCGGTGCCCGGGATGCACGGAGGTCGACCCGCCCCGTACAGCGACGCCGAGACCTGGGGAACGGACGGCACGGGCGGCCCGCCCACGGACAGCGCCATGGAGGCGAGCCCCGACGACGATGTCACCTTCGGCATCGTCGCCGCCTAGAGAGAGGAGAGCAGGCGGTGAGCACCATGGCAGTTGAACGCTTCATCCCCGAGCGCGAGCCGAAGCCCGTGTTCGACATCGCGGACCGCGTGGTCGCAGCCCTGCGGCGTGGCGGGGCCGACCTCTCGAAGCTCGGCGTGCCCGACCCGGCCGACGAAGACGACATCGACCTGTGGGAGGACGTTTCCGTCCCGCAGGCCAGAGCCCGCGCCCTTGCCTGGACGAACAGCGTGAAGGCCGCCGACCACGACGACTACCTGAAGTGGCGGTTCGCCGACCTGGACGACTACCAGCGGCCCCAGGCGCTGAGCGGGTGGCTCGACTCCCTCGTCGAGGCGAAGCGGAAGGAGGCCCGACCCAGCACCATGCACTTCATCCTGTCCGGGAACATCGGCTCCGGGAAGACGACGGCGATCACGGCGCTGGGCAACGAGGCCAGCGACCGGGGGCTGTTCGTGCGGTTCGTGCAGCACTCCACCTACATCGCCTGGCGTCGTCCCGACGGCGGGCCCGGCGACCTGAGCGCCCACCAGGTCCGCAAGCGCTACGTCGAGGAACCTGACCTCCTGATCCTTGATGAGTTCTGCGGCGAGATGGACGGCGTGCAGACCGAGTACGTCCGTCGGGAGACGACCGATCTCGTCGGCTCCCGGCTGGCGTCGAACAAGCCGACCGCGTTCTCGACGAACATGAAGCGCGACCAGATCCGGGCAGTGCTCCGTGAGCGGCTGGTGTCCCGGATCGAGGACCGGGCGTACCTGGCGAAGGTCGTCGGACCGGACAGGCGCGCCCCCACCAAGGCGTTGGACTGGTGAGCACCAACGGTCGTGACGGTCCGTAACCTGTCGGGGGCAGCGCGCTAGGCGGCAGAGGCTATATCGTTTGGGGCAATCCGAGGGCCGATGAGCATAGGTCCCCGGGAAGACCCGAACGGAAAAGGGATCACCTTGCCGAACCTGTCTACCGTACGTGCCATCACCCAGGGTGAGCGGGAGCTGAGGGACTGGCACCGCAGCCTCCGCATCGGTGCCGCGACCGCGGGCTTCGGGATGATGCTTGCCTCCCTGTACCAGCTCCACTGGGCTGGGATGCTGATCGGTTTCCCCACGCTCGCCGCAGCAGCGATGGCCGGCTCTCTCGAACTCCTCCTCGCGTTCAACGCGGGAGCCGTCACCACCATCCGCAAACGCACCGCCACAGGGGCCGAGGGCGGCTACTACTGGTCGCTCTGGCTCATCTTCGCGTTCCTGCTGCTGATCTCGATCGCCGCGAACGTCGGCCACGCCCTTGTCGCACTGTCCGGGTGGTTCAGCACCGGCGCAGCGCCGGCCGTGATGTCAGAGAACCGTCTGTACGTGTACCTGGTCGGCAGCGCGGTGGCCGCCATGGTGCCGCTCGGCGGCTCGTTCGGCCTGCACATCTCCGGGTTCGTCCGTGCGCGCGGAGCGGGGTCGGACTGGGTCGACGCGGACGGTAGCGGCGCGCTGCTCGACGAGTCGGGCCCCGCGCCTGCGTCTCCGCAGCGGCAGATACCCCCGCGTCCCGTGGCGCAGGTTCTCACCGAGAGGCCCCACGCTCCCGAGGGGACCGACGGGCCGGCACCCGAAGTGAAGAGGGAGACGGAGCGCAGAGGGCAGTTTCCCGAGGAGGCGCCGGAGATCGGGCCGGTGACGGTGCTGCCCGAGGGCGAGCTGTACGGCATCTACAAGAGGGCGAGGGATGCCGACGAGCGGCACCGGTTCGGCCCGCGCGGTGACCTCTGCCCGACACAGCTCGGCCGCCGACTGGGACAGAGTCCGCAGAACGGCCGCAAGAACGTGGGTCCCCGCTTCGACTCCCGCTACCGGGCGGAGAAGCAGGCAGAGCAGGGCGACGGCGTGAGCATGGACGGTCTCGCGGCCGACAGCGAAGCCGCTCGTCCTTCCTGACGTTCCGCACGGCGCGTCTCGCGGCGGGCGTCCCATCCGGGGCGCCCGCCGTTGGTGTGTCCGGGTTCCCGCGCCCCGAGGGCCTGGTGCCGGCCGGGCGCAGGCCGTTCCGGCGGTGGGGAGGCCGGCCTCTGACCTGCGTTGATTCGGTTGATTCTGGGTCCGAACGCGATAGAATAATACAGCGGACGTCAGGGGGAGAGGTTAAGGCCCCCCGCGCCGCACCATCCGGGAGAGCAACCCGGACAGACCCGAATTGAAAGGCCCCGCTCCGTGGCTGGTATCACCGCGCCCCAGCGCGCCCGAAAGAGCCGGAAGCCCACCGGCAAGCCGAACCCTCCGCTCGTCCTGATCACCGGCCCCGAAAAGACCGGCAAGAGCTTCGAAGCCGCGCGCGGTTCCGGCTCCGACCTGATCGGCGTCACCTACTGGATCGAGATCGGCGGCACCGAAGGGACAGCCGACTACTACGGCCGCGTGCCCGGTGCCGACTACGAGATCGTCCCGCACGACGGCTCTTACCAGGACATCCTTGACGCCATCCGCTGGGTCAATGCCCAGCCCCGCACCGACGACCGGCCGAACATGCTCGTCATCGACACCATGACCTCGCTGTGGGACATGCTCAGCGACGAAGTGGCCAGGTACGCGCGCAACCGCGCCATCCGCAAGGCACAGAGCAACCGCACCCGCGTGCCCACCCTCGACGACCCCGTTGTCGTCGACCCCGACCTGTGGAACAGAGCCAAGGACCGCTGGGGAGAGGTGCTGTGGCTGCTCCGCCGACACGAGGGTCCGTGTCTCCTGCTCGCCCGGACCGAGATCGTTACCGCCTTCGAGAACGACAAGCCCACGCGCTCCACCACCCGGAAGGTGAAGGCGGAAAAGAACCTTCCCGCGGCGGTCGACGCGGTCGTCGACATCCACTCCATCGGCGAAGTGTGGCTTACCGGCGTCCGCACCCTCCACATGGAGATCAAGCCCGGCGAATCACAGCGGTTCACCGACTTCACCGTGGACAAGCTGCTACGCCGCCTCGGGCTCCAGGATGCCGCCGTCGTCCGCTCCACTTCTGAGCTGCGCCCCGACGCCGATCTGGGGGAGCGCAGGCAGGAACCTCCGCCGTCGCCCCCGCATCAGCCGTCCGCCGACCGGCGTGACGCCCTGACCGGTGAGCAGGCCGCCGCCCTGATCCGTGGCGCCCTGATGCACCCCACCGATCCGCAGAAGGCTCTCCTCGACGCACGAGAGGAGCATGGCCGTCGCACGCTCAGGACCGTGACGACGGAAACCGCATGGGGGGTGATGAGCGCTGACGAACTGATCACCAGGTCCCTCGAACACCTCCAGGCAAAGGCGGAGAAGGCACAGCAGGAGCAGGGGGGCCACGACGGAGGCGAGCAGCAGTTCCCGTCCGGGGGTGCGGGCGATGAGGGAACCGTGCAGTCGGACACGGGCGGGTCCGATCCGACCGAGGAAGGGACGCCGCCGCCCCCGGACCCGGCCGAGGAGCGCCCCCCTTCCGAACGGATCGAGGAGGTCAGCGAGGCCGAGGAGCCGCAGGACCTTCCCCCGCGTCGGCCCACCCAATCGCCGAAGGTCACCAAGGTGATGTCGGTGCTGCTCGCCGAGGCCGAGATCCAGGCTCGAATCCTGGGCATGACGATGCACGAGCACCTTCAGCCGGTCTCCGGCCCGGACGAGGGCGCGCCGCCGCCGATGATGAAGCTGCGCAACTTCGTCATCGATCACCGCGCGACGGTGATCGAACTGCTGGAGGAGCGCGGGGAGCGGGACATCGCCAACGCCTACCGGCGCGCCGGGAAGCCGGAGCTGAAGATCGCCGAGATGTTCGCGACGCTCTACACCGACCTCGCCACCGTCGGCTGAGACGGCGCGCTCCAGGCGCGCCCCGACCTTTTCGTACCGTGGCGGCGCGCGCCTCGCCTCATGGCGCTACGCCGCCCGACGAAGCGCGCCCGCGCCACTCGACCCCGCGCGGGCGCGCTTCCCTGCCGCTCTTCGGCGCGCGCCACCAGCTCGAAGCGCCACATACGACGGGTGGCGCGCCGGCCGGGCATCAGTGCGGAGCGGGCCGGGCGCGCTCCATGCAAACACGGGCGCACGTTCCCGGGCGCGCGCCACCGGTCGGCGCATCCGAACGGCCTCCGCAGCTCCCCCGTGGCGCGCCGCCACTTTTGGGCGCGCCGTCCCGGGGGCGCGCCGCGCGCTCCGAGCGCGTGGGAAGGCGCGCGCAACCGGCTGACCTGGAGGTTCACCCGGCGCGCCGGAGCCGGGCGCGGCCGATGAGCCGGCCGCGCTCCGTGGCCGCGCGCGGCTGGCCGGTCTCGACGAGAACGCGCCGGTGGCGCTGTGGTGCTCCGGCATGGGAAAGGGCGCGCCCGCTTGGGCGCGCCCTGGAAGAGGATGCGATTGTCAGGCCGTCGGGCGCGCTTGGCGGCGGCGCTCGGCGCGCCGCTGCTCACGCACCTCGGCACGCGCCTTCGCCGCGTCGTTGCGCACCGCGCTGCGCAACTTGGAGAACTCCTCCGGGAACCTCTCGGCGAGGAGCTGCATGGCCTGGAGCCGGAAATTCGGCGCGCTGGGCAGCCGCCCCCAGCGCGCTACTGAGTAGTTCAGCGCGTATTGGAGAAGGCGCAGCTCGGCTTCCAGCCGGGAGCGGAACTGATCGACCCGGGCCTGGTGCTTGTTGCCGGACTCGTTCTCGACCTGGGGCAGGAACTCGTGCGGCGTCCGCATCATGCGGTCGGACAGGGCGCGCGTGCGGGGGGCCACTTCGATTGAGCGGAACGCCAGGCCCTGGACGTAGTCGCGGCCGGAGCGTGAGCTGCCGGCGACCTGCTGGATGAACATCGACCACTCCGTGGCGAACGCTGCGTCGTCGAGCTGTGCCAGGAACTCGATCTCGTCGGCGGCGAGGTCTTCCACGGCGGCGATGATGGGCTGCCGGGCATCCTGGAGCTGCTGGCGAAAGACGCTGATGCGGGCCTGATAATCGCGTTTGGGCTCGCCGTCCCCGCGCTCGACCACTGTCTTGAACTCGCGGGCGGCACGGTCGGCTGCGGCGAGCGTACGGCTGGCCAGGTCCGGGGAGCGGAAGGCCGCCGCCTGAACTGCTGGCGGGGGGGCGCTCCGCTGGCCGGTTCTGCCCTGCACGTACGTGGTCCACGCCTCGAAGAACGCCTGGTGCGACATCTCCTTCAGGCGCTTGACCTCGGCCGTGATCACTTCGGCAGGTGGCTGCGCGACCATCCCTGCGGCTCCTCCCGCTCGTGTACATCGTGGCGATGGCCGCTTCGCAACCGAACCCACCCCGTGTGCCGGGTCATCGCAGGAGCAGCCGCTCTCCGGCCCTGGACGCTCTACACGCGCGCAGTTGCTTGGGCTGTGATCTGCTGGCCAGACCCAGGAGGAAAGGGATAGCCCAAACTCCCGGAACCAGCAGCAACCCTCAAACGCAGTGGGTTCGGCGGCGAAACGGCCACCTAAGTGCGGATGATACCCGTCGGCAGCCCGGCGGGCTTTCCGCCCGCGGCGCTACCCGGCCGGTGCCTCAGCCCTGGGGCTGGTGGCCGACTCGATCATGGGCGCGATCTTGCTGGGCTTCCAGAGCAGGTCGTACGTCGCCTGTGAGGCGGCCAGGACTGCGGCGAGCGTTGCGAAGGTGGCGGTGCCGTACTGGAACCGGTCCCACCCTCCGGCGCCGGCGACGGTGACGAGACCCGCCACCAGGGCGATGACAGAGGCGACGATCTTCTTCGTCTTCACCGACCAGGCCGGTCGCTGCACGATCGCGGTGAGCAGAGGGAGGAGGGCTCCGACCTGGACGCCGGTGGTGATGGAATCGATTGTTGACGACATGATTTTGCCCTTCGTGGCGGAAAACGGTGATGAGGGTTGAGCGGAGTGACGGTCACGGGGACTCGCGCTGCTCGACGTCGGCAGCGATCTCCTCGGGCGGATCGGGCGGCGGACGGTGCAGCACGTCGTGGATCAGGTCCCGCAGCTCGTGGATGTAGTCGATCGCGGCGGCCTTCCAGCGGCGCCACTGCCGCTGCTCCTCCTGGAGGTGTTCGACCCGCCGCTCCAGATCGCTGTACTTGGCTTCGAGGGACGCCATCCGCTCCTGGGTCTGGGTCGCGGCCGAGCGCTGCTGCTCCAGGAGGCTGGTGAACCCATCGATCACGGCTTGAATGGCGCCCACGCGAGAATCGCCGTCGTTCTTCTTCCTGGTCTGCCGGTACACCAGCCCCGCGCCCCCGAGAGCCCCGATCATTCCGAAGAGGGGTGTCAGTACAGGGGCCAGCGAGACAAGCCAATTCACTGGCGCTCCCTCGGTCGGTCGGTCATGGCAAAGGTGCGCGGGAGCCGGGGCCGAGGCCCGCGGCTCCCCGCGGTCGTGAACGGTGCACGACGGAGATCGCTTACGTCCCGTTCTGCGGCTGCTGGCTGGAAGCGGCGGACGGGCTGACGCCGGCAAGGATGTTCCACCCCTGTCTGATGGCGTCGAGGATCTGTTCGTCGGTGATCGCGGCGGCCATGGCTGGGGGCGCGGGGCTGGCGGCGCTCGACGCGGCGGCAAGGAGCGCCGGCGTGACGAGCAGGCTCGGCGCCATCTGCGCAGCCTGTTCGGTGCTGGGGCTCAGTGCGGTGCGCGCGAGGTTCCAGCGCAGGGGGTAGCCGGGAGTCGCCGGATCTTCGCGGAAGACCTCTTGAGCGATGACCGCGATGGCCATGCGCAGGCGTGGGAGTAAAGACGGCTCGCAGGCCAGGTCGCACATCGCGGCCAGGGACAGGGGCAGTACGGTCATGGGTGGCTCCTCACCGCGTGTAGGTGACGCGGAGCGTCGGCGGGTTGGTCTGGCCGACGCCTCGGGCGATCCCGTAGTACGTCGAGCTGGTGCTGTTGGGGTCCAGGGCGATCCCGCGCCACTTGGTGCTGTCGAAGATCGAGCTGATATCGACCCATTTGCCCTCGTTGCGGGCCCAGGAGACCGTCTTCGACTCGCTGTCGCTGGAGAACGAACCGGGACGGGAGGTGTGGGAGTGGGCCTTGATCACGGCCTTGCCGCCGCTGTTCGTGAACCAGTGCTCGTAGTACAGGTAGACCTCCGCCCGCTCGATCGTGGCACCGGACAGGTCGGTGCCCAGTGCCGAGGGAAAGCCGATGAGGCTGCTCTGCACCCCGTTCGTCGAGCTGTAGTAGCCCTGGACGCATTTGGACCCGTAGTAGCTGTTGTACGAGCCTCGTCGGGCATACGAGCCGGACCATGAGGCGGCGTATGTCTTGGTGAACCGCTGGGTGGGCGGGGCGGTCGTGCCGCCCCCGTCGTTGTATCCGCCGGTCTCGGGCAGGTACGGTCCGATGTCCTCGATGTAGAAGTAGCCGGGGTTGTCGCCGGCGCCGTACAGGGTGCAGGTCTGCCCGGAGGGGGCGAGCGCGTTGGTGAAGGAGATCAGGAACCGGTGGTTCCCGGCACCGAGCGTCCTTCCCGAACAGGTGTGTTCGAGCCGGGCTGTGAAGCTGTTGCCCATGGCCATGTGGTGCACAGACGTGTACCGCTGCGTCGAGGTGATGGTGGGAGCGCCCGCGCCTCCGTCGCGCAGGCGCAACTGAAGCTCGCCGCCCACCACCGAGGGGTTGGCCCGCGCCGCGAACACGAACCGGTACATGCGGGTGGCATCGATCTCGGTGGCCAGCTCGACGAAACCCATCTCGGTGCCGGACGCGGTGCGGGTGGAGACCTGGTAGTCGATGGCCTGGATACCGCGGGGGAACTGCGCCAGGTACTCCGTCCAGTCGGTGCCGCCGACGGTGAACCCGTCGGCAACGGCGAGGCGCTGGAAACCGGCGCCACCGTCCTGGTCGATGGTGGCGACGGGAACGCCGTCGGTCGCCAGGGTGAGGTAGTTCGGGCGGCCCGTCACCAGCGCGACGGCCTCGTCTCCGGCGTCGTCGTAAAGGAGCAGCCCCTGGGGAGACAGTTCGGCTCGGGCCCCGGCGACACCGGAGGCCATGACGATGCGGCAGGAGGCGTTGTCGTACGTCACGGTTCCCGTGGACGACTCGACGGTGGAGCAGGCGACGCGGAGTTGCACGGTGCCGGTGGGGGCGGCGTCGGCCGGGGCGCCGCTCATTGTCGTCCAGGCGCCCTTGACCGTTTTTTCGCCGGTCGTGATGGTGCTGTATCCGAGGATCGCGCCGGCCGGGTCGAGCCACTGCGCGTACAGGCTGATGCGCGCGCCGTTCCAGTCGGTGGAGGCCAGGTAGTCGACGGACAGCCACACCTTCTGACCGGGCACCGCGGGCAGTACTGCCAGCGTCATGGAGCGGGTGACGGCGGTGCCGTTGGCGGCGGTGACCTGAAGCGCACGGGCGGTGCCGTTGCCGGGGGCAGCGATGGACCAGTACGGGCTGGTCGTGACTCGCTGGTCGGATATGGGGCCCTCGAAGGACGGGTCCGCGACGATGTTGCCGTCCGCACCGAGGGCCAGGCGGTCGGCGGAAAGCGATCCCGCTTTGACGTGGGTCGCGTCGATGCTGCCCGCCACGATCGCACTCGCTGTCACCGCGTTCGCGGCCAGTTTGTCCGCGGTCACGGACAGGGCCCCGATCTTGTCCGCCGTGATCGCGAGGGCCGCGATCTTCTCGGCGGTCACGGCCAGGGCGACGAGCTTGTCCGTCGTGATGGAACCGGCGAGGATCTTCTGCGTGGTGACCGCGTCGTCGCCGAGCGCGGGGGTGCCGACGGCCCCGAGTGCCAACTTCCCCTCGGTGACCGCGGCCTCGGCTAGCTTGGTCTCGTTGATGATCCCGTCGATCAGGTCCTTCGGTACGGCCTGCCGGGGGGCGCCCTGCACGGCGACCGACGCGGGGCCGGTGATCGCCTCGGTGTTGATCGCGACGAGGCGCACCCACACGGCCGCGTAGCCCTCGACCGCCACGGTCGTGGTGCCACCGAGGACAGCGGTGATCGTGGCGACCAGGGTGGTCACGTCGGGCGTGAAGTCCTCGGTAGGCCCGAGGTGGACCTGTATGAGGGAGAAGTCCGTGGGTGTGCTGTAGGAGTCGGCGAAGGTCCCGTCCCAGCCGATCACCAGTCCGGCGAGGACACTTTCGACAGAGGGCAGGGCGGGCGTCGGCGGGGGTGTGCTGTTGACCGGGACCAGGGCCACGCCGCCGTCCGGCTGGACGCCGACGGAGCCCTTGTGGGTCCCGTCCTCGTCGTAGATGTCGAGGGACCCGCCCCCCTCGATCGCGGTGTATCCGGCCTGGGTGCTTCGCTCCAGGGCCTGGAGCCGCCGGTCGTAGTCAGCGAGCAGCGCCGCGAAGCGCTGCGCGTCGGACTGCGTGTCCAGGAAGTTCGCCATGACCGCGGATGCTGAGTTCCGGGCCCGGCTTGTGTCGCGCCCTGTCGTCGATGGGGAGCGGGTGGACGTCGTTCTCAGTAGACGAAGGAGTCCGTGCGCTTCAGCGTGAGGATGCAGAAATCGTCGGGGCTCAGCTCGTCGCTGACGATGCGGTGCCAGATCGCGACGTCACCGACCCACGGCACGTGGACCTGGACGAGGATGTCGTCGCCGACCGACCAAGTACCGAAGCGGGCGTTGGGATGGTTGCGGATCTGGAGCGCGGGGATCTGCAACTCCTGGCTGTGGCCTGCCAACTCGCGGCTTCCTCGACTGCGTAGCGCCGCGTCGGAGGACAGGGTCTTGTCCACCACGGTGACGACTCGGCGGAGCCGGCCGGTGCGGAGCCTGTGCATCTGGGCCCGCTTCATCTTGCGGCCCTCGCCCTTGCCGAGGACGAACACCTCGTTGGCGTACTCGCTGCCCAGTCCCTCGGGTTTGGCCAGGGCGACGACGTTCTCTCCTTCCGCGAAACGCAAGTCATCGCGCTTACGGCCGAGCCGGGGCCGGCCGAGCCGGATACGGTGCTCGATCTTGTTGCTCGTTCCGTCAGCCCAGGCGTGGGTCTCGATCCAGTCAAAGGGAATGTCCTTGGCCAGGGAGTCCAGGCTTTGACCGCAGTCGGGGTTGTTCCACCAAGCCAGCTCCCACGGGTCTGTACCGTCGGACGCTCCCAGCTTCTCGCCGAGGTCGTGGCTGTCGATCTTCATGCCGAGGTCTCCGTTCGGCCTGCTCTGGACGTGGTGCCAGATGTTGCGGAAGGCGTCGTAGACATCCACGCGCGGTCCGCCGTACGGCTTCGGGGGCTTGGGGACCTTCTTCTTCGGCTTGCTGCCGTCGATGTAGCCGTCGTGGTTTTTGTCCCGGCCCGCGTAGGGGTCTTTGGGGGTGATGAGCCTGCCGGAGAGCAGGTGGCTCTCGTACGGGATGCCGTGGGGGTAGGCGCTGAACCCGTCACAGTCGACGGTGTACTTGGCCTCGTCGAAAGTGGTGCGGGTGACGATGCCGCCCCACCGAATGCGCCCGTCGACCTCCGCGTACAGCGTCGTGCCCCACTCCTGGAGGATCGGCTCGCCGTCCGCGCCGATCATCCGGGCGTATTCAGGCTCGATGCTGCCGTTCATCGAGCCGGGCCCGGACAGGTCTCTGCGAGGGTTGGAGGACAGGGTGAAGGGCACGTCCCAGTCGATGATCTCGCCCCCGACCGCGCGCTGGGCGATGAACCGCCAGCCCTCGGGCATTCAGATCGCGTCCTCTGTGGGGTCCTCGACGAACTCCACGTCGAGGAACACGGCCGCGCCGCCGTCGGCCTCCAGGACACCGGTGTATCCGGACTCGCCGCAGCCTTCGAGGACGGCGTCGTACACGTTGCCGCGCATCGAGGAGGGGATGGAGACGGTGCCGCCGCCGACGAACGTGAACCGCTGGTGCGATCCGGTGAAGTCGCAGTGGAAGCGGGTCTCCGACGTTGCGACGGACCCGAGTTTGACCCGCAGCCGACCGTACGAGTCCCTGGCGTTGCGTTGGTCCAGGCCCGCCCAGGTCGCCATGATCGTGGCGGAGGTGGCCCACTCCGGAACCTCGATGTCCCACCGTGCGCCGTTGGGGAACTCCTCCCACGCCGGATACTTGGTGTTGCCGACTTCGTCCGGGGACGTCCATACACCGCGCAGCGCGCGGACAACCCGGCGACGGCGGGGGCTGGCCATCTCCCGCAGGTCCTTGATCATCCCCTGGGTGATGCTGCTCGTGTGGGCGGGGATGTCGATCCGTGCTAGGGCGATGGCGCTGTCGGCGGCGCGGACCTGCTTCACGCGGGTGGTGGTCCTCGGGACCCCGCTGATGGCCCGGGTGAAGACGTACGGCCCGTTGGCCGGGTCGTTGGGGTGCGGCCACGTCTCGCCGTAGGAGTACGGATTCTCGATCCGCGCGACGATCAGGTCCGACCGGGCGGAGGAGCCGGTGGCCGCGATGTTGATCTGGTCGGCGGACGGGAGCCGGGCCGCGTACGCCTGGTACTTTCCGCCGGACGCCCGGTTGAGGATGGCGCAGGCACCGGTGGTGATCTGCACTCCGGCCGCTGGGCTGGAGAGCGCCCTCACCTGGAGGTCGCTACCGCCAATGATGCCTTCGGCCCCGGCGAACGCCGCGTAGGCGAGGAGTCTGGCGACTTCGCTGGAGTGCTCCGCGCCGCCTTCGGTAAACCAGGGCACGCTGTCCCACGGCATGGTGACTTTCCTCTGCTGCTCGGTGGTCGGGGAGGTGACCGTCTCCTGTGGGAGGCCCTAGCGTCGCGGGCTCGCCGGCGCCGCGGGGCCGCGCGGCTCGCCGGCCGCGCGAGCACCCGCCTCATAGGTAGGCGTAGGCATCTCGCCAGGCGACGGTCATCGACGACAGGCCCGTGGCGTCGGAGCCCCGGAGGACGAAGTCCTGACGGCCGGGCGGCAGCCGCATGTCGGGAAGGCGCGGCGATGACCGGGACAGCTTCCCGGCGACCGAGGCGGACCCGTTGCGCAGGACGGTCAGCGCCCACGGCCGCGTGTCGATCGTGACGCGCTCGCCCTTCGCCAGCGTCAGGTCCAGTGACGCCTTCCACTTGCCGACGACTTCGCACACCGGCTGGGCGACCGGGCCGTAGAAGGTGATCACGGGCCACGTCGGCTTGGTCCCGCCAATGACCGCTTCACCCGGAACCTTGCTGGAGCCCGATCCCGTCATCCGCAGCGGAGTGGTCAGCGGGCCGGCCAATCCCCGGCGCGGGGCCGGGTTCATGGTCACCCGGACGGTGCGCTCGGTGTCGTCGTAGGCGACGCCGTCCAGGGAGAGGAAACTCGCGATGACCGGCGTGTGCCCCTGACGGGTCAGCCTGGACGCGGCTGGCGCGAACTTCCGCGGACGGCCGTAGAAGCGGCGGACCCGTCCGCCCTGAACCGTGCGGAGCACGGCGGCAGTTCCGAAACGCCGCCGCACCGCTTCCCCGTCCCATGCCTGCGCCATCTGAGAGACGGCGCCGAGGTTCGCCCCGTGCCGGCCCCGCTGGGTGTGGGCGGTATCGACGGTGTCCACGGCCACCTCGAAGGTGATGGTGGCCGTGGTGCGGAAGTCCTGGCCGAGCCGTACGCCGTCCCGCCGGGGGTTCGGTGTATCGCCCACGTCCGGGTCGCCGTAGGCGATCTCGAACGGGTCGAGGAGGTAGAACCCGCTCCGGAAGGACCCGAAGGTGAAGTCCGCCCCGGGGTGGATACCGCTGGAGCTGTAGGAGAGGTTCCATTCGCCCTCAGACAGAGACATGCGAGCCTCCCCGACGGATGCGGCGTAGCTCGAACATGGCCCCTCCCAGGGCTTCACCCGGACTCATGGGTGCGCCGGTCATGGTCAGGTGGAGGTCTCCGCCGACGAGGGAGGGGCTGACCGGCTGCGGGGAGGAGGCGCGCGGCGCAGCCGCACGGGTGCCGCGGTTGATGGCCACGGCGCCGTCCGCGTACTGGCGCAGTGCGCCGTTCGCCCATGCGACGACGCCTCCGAACTCGCTGACGACCTGCTCGACGATCGCCTTCGACCGCGTTCGCTTAGAGGGACTTAGTGGTACATAAGCCTCACCTCCGGTCTCCGGCTCCGCCCACAGCCGCCATTCCCCGGGCCGGGCGATCTGCGCGATGTGCCGCTCGGAGCCGGCCGCGAACGCCTTGATGCGGTTCCCGGCCCGCTGGATGCCTCCATCGGCGAAGCGCTTGATGCCGCCGTCGGCGTTCTCGGAGACGTACGGCTTGCCCACCGTGGAGTATTTGATCGTCACGTGCACGGTCTTGCCTGTGAGCGAGTTGATCTTGCCCTGGATCGCCGAGACGTTGCTGCTTGCCGACCCGGTGGGCGCGGTGATCTCGACTCGTTTGCCCTTGAGTTCCTTGACTTTGAACCCCAGGTCCTTGACCATCTGCTGCGCCGTCGCGGTCGGCGCCTCCATCTTCAGCTTCTTGCCCGGAGGCAGATCCACGACCTTGTCGCGGATGGCGGTGAGGTCCCCGGCCGCCTTCTTGATGATCGCGTTGACCGTCACATTTTTCCGGTTCGGCGCGTTCGCGATATCAGTGGCCAGGGCGCTGATGTCGACCCGGGCTCCCTTGGTCGGGGCGGTCACCCTGACGTTCTTGCCGCCGGGCAAAGACGTCACCTTGAAGCCGAGGAGTTCAAGCTGCTTGCGGGCCTCGCCTGTCGGGGCCTTGACGGTGATCGACTTGCCCGGCTTCAGGGACTCCAGCGTGCCGCGGAGCCCCAGGATCTGCGCTGTCGACTCCGGGATGCCCTTGGTGGTCATCAGGGTGGTGACGGTGTCCGGTATGAATCCCATCTGATCCGCGAGGGCGCGCGCCTGCGTCTTCGGAATGCCCATGTCCACGGCGAGCTGGATGGCTTTCGCGCGGGCCCGCTCCATCGCGGCCTGTCCCTTGTCCATCGCGTCGGACATGGGCATCACGCCCTGCTCCGCCGACTGCTGGGCGCTGGTGGCGACGGCGAGCATGGAGTCGCGCAGCTCGCCGAGCTGGCTGTTGAGGGTCTGACCGTTGCGGGAAGCGGTGTTGACCAGACCGTCGCTGTTGACCAGGGACCGGCCCCAGCCGTCCGCGCGGTCGGTGGCGCCCTTCATCGTCTCGTCGATCTGGAGCATGACGCCGTTGAGCTGCGCGGATGCGTCGTGGAAGGACTGTGCGTTGCCGTTGAGGGCGTCGAGCGCGCGGCGGAGGCTGTCGGTGCGCTCGTCGGCGCCCTTGGTCTTGTCGGAGTAGCCCTGCACGGCGGCCTGGAGCCGGTCGTAGGCGGACGTTCCGGTGCCGGAGGCGCCGTTGACCGCCGCGTTCAGCTCCTTCTGCTTCTTCTGGCCCGCTTCCAGCTCGCCGCGCACGGTCCCCAGGGCCTTCTTCGCGCGAAGCGCGGCGAGGCCCTGGTCGTCCCAGGACTGCACGGCGCCGGCCGATGACGCGTACCACTTCTCATGGGCGTCGGCCGTGGCCTGGAGTTCCGCTTCCAGGCCGGCGAGCGTTTTGCCCTGGCCGAGGTATGCGTTCGTCAGCTCCCCCAGGCCGACGTCGGCCTTGCGCATCATGTCGACCAGCTTTCCCTTGCCGTTGGCGAGGTCCGTGTCCTGGAGGAGCTGAGCGGCCTGGGCGCGCACGTTCGCGTCGATGACTCCGCCGGACTGCGCGAGCGCCTGGGCGAGGGAGTTGACGCGGTCGTTGTGCGCCTTGGTCGCGCGGGCGGCGGACTCCTGTCTGGATGCGAGGAGACCGAGTCCGATGGTGACGCCGATGATGGCGAGCCCGAGGGGGCCGCCGAGCGCGGATACCATGCCGCCCATGGCCGTGGACGCGGCGCGGTTCGCGGCACCGACCCCGCGCATGGCTCCGCTGAGCCGGTTGCCGTCGGCGGCAGCTCCCCGGTACGCACCCCCCATGCGCTGCCACATGGTGATCTGGGGTCCCATGACGCCGGGCCCCAGGGTGCCGCGCATGGTTCCGCCCAGGGCACCTACGGAGGTGCCCGCCGCCGCGATCGAGCCGCCGAAGTTCCGCAGCATCGACGTCACGCCCGTGACGACCTTGAGGGCCAGCAGCGTTCCGAGGAAAATGGCCAGGGCCGTGTTCGCGCCGGGTACGACGCTCATGACCCCGTTGAAGATGTTGAGCAGGCCGGAAAAGGCCATCAGAAGGACCCCGAGGCCGCTCCCTGCGGCGGCCAGGTTTCCGATCGCGGTGGCGAGGTTGGAGACGAGGCTGATCAGCGCGGGCCCGATCGACTGACCGATCGAATTGAAGAAGGTCCCGAGCGCGGGCATCAGCTCGGTCCTGATCTGCCGGATCAGGTCTGTGACGCCGTTGTTCTTCGCAGCCCGGCCCAGCCCCCGGAAGAAGTCCGCTACGAGCAGGTTCAGCTCGTGGAAGGTGGGCGCAGCGTCTGAGAAGAACTGCTTCATCGACGTCTGGCCCTTGGCCGAGTTTGCCCACTGCTGGAACTTGGCCATCGTTCCCTCGACGCCGTCGAGGAGGGCGTTCCCGGAGTCCTGGGCCGCCCTTCCGACGCCCCCGAGGCCCTTGACCAGATCCCAGGAGGAGCGTCCGAGCTGGGCCGCCTTGTCTCCGGCGTGGTCGAGGAACCGCGCCAGAGAACCGGTTTCACGCCCGGCCTGGACGGAGGCCCGTGCCCACTGGGTGAACCTTTTAGCGCCGCCGCTGACCCGTTCGACGAAAGGGCCGGAGGCCACCAGGAAGTCGACGGTCCCGACACCGAGGTTCGCGAGCCCATCGGTCATGTGGCCGATCGCCGTGCTGTTCGTCGACGCGATCGACTTGAAGTCCCGTCGGAACGGGCCCGTCTGCATGAACCGCGCGCCCCGGGCGGCCAGGGACCCCATCTGGTCCGAGGTGTCGCCGAGCGAGTCCGACAGCAGAGGGAGAACCGCCTCCGACACGGGCTTGATCTCGTCCGCGACCTGTGAGAAGAAACGTTCCTGCACGGACTGGCGCATGGTGCGCCACGCACCGCTCAGGGAGCCGACGACCGTGACGCTCTTGCGGGCGGACACGGACAGCCCTTCGAGGGACTGCTTCAACGCCGCCTGCTGCGCCGCGGTCTGTTTCGCGCCGGAGGCGGCCTGCTGCTGGGCCTTGAGAGTCTGCTTCAGGCCCTCGCCGAACCCGGCGAACGCCACCCGCGTGCCGATCGCCGCGGTGCCGGCCGCAGCGATCAGTCCGGGCACCGCGCCGAGTACGCCGACGGCGGGTGCTGCGGCCGAGGCGAGCGCGGTCACCGCGGCGCCGTACTGGGTGAGCGCGGCGACAGCGGGCTGCGCGAGGGAGAGCAGGGAGCCGATGCCGAGGAGACGCATCGCCCCCCGGCCGCGCGGCAGACGCATTTGCACCGGCACGGTGACCGGGGTGCGGTCGGCCTCGCTCTGCGCGCCGCCGATCAGACTACGGACGCCCGCGACCAGGCCGCCGCTGCGGCCCTGGCTGTCGGTGTCACCGTCGGCCTGGACCGGCACGCGGACGCCCGCCTGGGCGATACGCTGCGCGATGCCGTCCAGCCCGGCGCGGAGCCGCTGGTCGTCGACCGTGATCGTGACCCGGGCGGTGACACCCTTCGACGCCTCCTTGACGGCGGCTTCGAGCTTCTTGCGCAGGTTCTTGTCGTCGACCTTGACCTTGACCCGGGCGGCCAGGCCCTCGGCGGCAGACTCGATCTTGGTGCGCAGCTCGCGCGCGAAACCGCCGAGGTCGGCGACGACCGGCACGTCGAGGCGGCCGGCCTGAAGGCCCTCAGCCACTGCGGACCATTCCTCTCTGCATCGCTGCCGCGAGCATCTGCCGGTGCCCCGTGAGACGGGGGGCGGGCTGCGGCTGCGCGCCGGGCCGCTCGGCGGCGGCCTCGGCGGAGTCGTACGGGCGAGGGACGGACGTCGGCTCGTCACGTCGCCGGTCGGCGGCAAGGATGCTGACCTCTTCGATCAGTTGCGCCAAAAGCTCCGTTTCCTTGGTCCACCCCTTGATCTGGGCGGACTGGATTCGGGAGTCTTCGGGGAGGCCGTCGACCAGGACGATCAGACGCCTCAGTCCGAGGAAGCCGGGGTCTCCTGGCCGGCGCCAGATCCCTCGGGCGTCGAGTCCGTGGTATCGGCTGAGGTCGGACTCGACGTCTGCCCATCGTTCTCGGAGGAGCCGGCCAGCCCGAAGGATTTTCCCAGGTCGACGCCGTAGACCTTGATCAGGCCCATGGTGAGACGCACGTACGCCGGGAGGGAGGGAGCCAGGTCCTCGAACCGGCTGTACTCCTCTTCGCCCAGGAGGATGCGGTGCACCTCGTAGATCGCATCGACGAACGCGCGCGGCAGGTGCGGCCGTTTGAAGACCAGGTCGATGACGACGGACGCGGTCGGGTTCTCGCTGGCGTCGACGACGTCCCGCAGCAGGCCGACGAGGTCAAGTTCGGTGCTGAGCAGCGGGTCGAGTGCCTTGGCCGGAAGCTCGGCCGGGTAGATGAACTGCTCATCGCGGTAGAGCACCGGTATGCCGTGAGGGTGCTGGACCTCTCGGCGTTCGGCAGCGTCGAGATCGATGACGAAGGACATGAAGGGCGGACCTCTCGTGTGCGCGGGCTGGATCGCGGAGTGCGGCAGCGCGCGGACACTGACAAGCCGGCAAGGCTTGTGTCGCGCGCTGCCGCGGAGAGGTCAGGCCCCAGCAGGCGGAGTGGGGCCCGGGGCGAAGGACGGGTCATCGGTGATGACGTACCAAGGGTCGGCGTCGTCACCACCCTGGACCGCGAGCCTGAGCGGCAGCACGGACTCCTTCGTCTTCGCGAGTTCCTTGCTGACGCCCTCCATCTGCATGGAACGCGGCACCATGTAGCGGTAGTGCTTGCCGCCGTCGATCACCTCAATGCAGGCGGCGATCTCCGTGCGGCTGCCGATCCGCGGCGGAGTGAACCGGTAGTGCTTCTTGGCGTTCTGGGCGGTGACTTCGTCGATCTGCCCACCGCCGTACACGGCCTTGAAGTTCGGTCCGGACCACTGCTGGAGGTCCACTTCGACCGTCGATGCGTCCTGCGTCTGGAAGGTCCGGGTCGGGTAGCTGCTCTGGGCGCTGCGGACCTGCTCGAAGGACGGCTCGTTGTTGAATTTGAGCGAATCCTCGGTGGTGTAGCCCACGGGTCGCCAGCCCGAGGGCATTGTGACGGTGGCGTCAGCCGGCGCGGCGGTCCCGACCACGGCCAGCCACACCCGGGTGATTGCCGGGATGAGGATTTCGTTGTTGTTGGCGGTCTCGCCTGCCATGACAGGTCTCTCCTTGGGGGCTAGTGATAGGCCCCGGAACCTTCGGGAGAGAAGGGGGTTAACGTCGCGTGCTGCCCGGCAGGGGGCTACGGCGCTTCCCACAGAGTCCGTGCGACGTGCTCCGTTCCCGTCGGAGTACGCGGCCGGGACGCGCAGTGCCAGCCGCCTCGGGCGGGGCGGCGCGCGATTATGCGCCAGCCGGCCCCGCGCAGGCTGGCCCCGGACTCGCCGGCCTGCGTGTAGGTGATCAGCCTCGCGTACCCGAGCGCCTGAGTCGCGCGCCAACAGGCTCCGTAGAGCGCGCTGTTCGCATTGCGAACACCGTCTGTTGCGGTTCGGGTGACCTCCAGGGTCTCCCCGTCGTCCAGGTGGCGGGCGACGGGGCGGCCCACCATCGCGACGGCACGCAGAACACCGTGCTGGTCGGCGGCGCCGACGCTGAAGACGGCGCCGAGCGGCGGCTTGTGGTGCCGGTGCCACTGGGAGACGAACTCCTTGGCCTGCTTCTGCTTCACGGGCGTCAGGTGCAGGCGCACCCTTTCGTCGAAGTTCACTGGTCCGCCTATGGGTGCAGAGTGACCAGCAGGCCGAGGAGCCAGCGGGGCTGGCCGTCGACGAGCGGGGACCACAGCAGTGTTCCGGAGGGGCGGACGCCACTGACGACGGGCTGCCCCGGCAGGTGAGGAGCGCCGGGCAGCTCCGTCGCAGCGCCCGCGCAGTCGAGGACGATCTTCCGCAACTCGGCCTGTCCGGGCCAGCCCCCGGGATCGCCGTACGCCTCCAGTGTCACTTCCGGCTCCATGGCCCACGTCAGGGTGCGCATGTCCCCTCCGGGCCCGTGGGAGACCCGCAGGTGCGGCCACGGGGCCTCGGAGATCCCGGACACGCGGCCGGTGCCGCCCAGGGCCTCCGTCACGCGCGGATGCTTCTGGAGCCAGGCGAGCAGCACGGACACGGGGTCGGCGTCGGCGAGCGGGTTCGTCACGGCCGTCAGGAGCGGGCGACGTAGCCCGACAGCCGCAGACGGCGGGCGTAGTCGGGCGACACACGGACCTTGGCGCCGGGCAGGAAGGCGCGACCTCCGATATTGAGGTGGTTGGCCAGAGTGATCGTCTCCATCGGCGGCGCCGGGCGCGCGGGGACAACGGTCGGGACCTCGTCGGCCGACGGGTCGGTCGTGGCGGTCTTGGTGGTGGCGTTCTTGGCAGTCATGGCGCGCACTGTGGCGGCCCGGGATGTTTGTGTCGCGCGCTCCCCGACGCGGTGACGAGGACGGCCGCAGCTCCGGCCGGTCAACATCCCGGCGGCATCTTGTCGAGGATCAGGTCGGGAACGGGCGAGGTCAGCGGCGAGCGGCCACGATCGTCGCGGCGCGGGCCATGAAGTGGGCACCAGCGGCGATGAGGTTGCCGGGATAGACCGTTCCCACTTCGGCTTCGACGACCATCGGGCCGCGGGCGGTGACGGTCACGGTGACCGTCCTTCCGGAGATGACCGGCTGGCCGGTGGTGATGTTCCGGGCGAGGCCGTCGGGATCGATGGCGGTGACGCAACGGCAGTTCTTCAGGTTCGCGGTGGCTCTCGACGACCGGTCGCGGGGCTGGAGCATGTATGTGCTCGGGCCGACGCCGCGGTGCCGGCGGTCCCACTCCATGCTGTTGATCGCGAATCGCAGGTTGCCCGGTACGACCTGCCCGTGCGCCTGCCTGTGGGTGGGGCGGACCTTGTCGTCGGCCATCGTGACCCACCTTTTGGTGGGCGGCGCGAGTCGCCTGGCCTCGATCTCCACCTGGTGGGCGACGCGCCGTATGTGCGGGGCGACCATGCGCGCGAGCTGCGTTTCCAGCGCTGGGTTCGGGGTGAACCTCGCCATTCAGGGCACCTCCGGCGGGTTACGGGTGGCGGTGGCCTGGACGTAGTCGACGGCCGGGCAGCCCGGCACCTGATGGAGGCGGGCCGTGGTGAGAGTCCAGGTCATGCCCGTTTCGTCGCCGACGATGTCGCCGGGCTCGGCGGGCCGGGCAGCCGGGTCCAGGCGCAGGGACCATGAACCGTCCGGCTGCTCCAGCGCGGAGCCGGGCCAGGTGCCGCGTGGCTCAGGCCGCTGGTTCGGATCGGGTGCCACTGGCACACCGTTCGCGTCCCGGGCCCACGGGTGGGTGTGGGCGTACAGCGTCAGCATCCGGTTGGCCAGCACGACCGCCACGGTCAGCCCTTCCCCGGTGTGACCAGGGCCTGCCGGATACCTGCGGTGACTGCGCCGATGTATGTGGTGAAGACGGGGGTGGTGTTCTTCCGGTTCGCGCGGCTCATGTCACCGTTCTGGAAGAACTGCGCACGTTGAGCGGTGGTGAGTTCGAGCTGTACGCCCATGCCGCGAATGCCTCGGTTGGTGATATTCGCCGGATCGTTCCCGTTGAGTTCTTCGGCGGCCACGCTGACCGTGAAGCCGGCGCTGGCCAGGGCCTCGCCGATCTGGTCGCGCAAGTTGTAGTCGAGACCGCCCAGGTAGGTCATCGCGTAGGTGCCGGCTGCGCCGTGCCAGGACACGATGTGGGTGGCGGCCTTCGCCATAGCCAGGCCCTGCGGCTCGTCGAATCGAGTCGACGTGATGTGCAGGTCCGCGTTCGCCCCGGCCTCCCTGAAACCGTCGAGCTGGTAGAAGTCGTGGACATCGCCCGCGGCGGCGTCAGCAAGCTCGCTGGTTCCCTGCTCGATACCGCCTCCGTGAATCGCCAGGTGCAACAGGGTGGAGAACGCGCTCGTCCGCCAGGCCCGCTGGTAGTGGATGCCCTCGATCTGGCCGCTCGCCAGCTCCGCGTACGACTGGTAAAGGTCGCCCATGGGTCCCGCTCCTTCCTTCTGGTCAGCGCCGGGTTCTGCTGGACGAGTACGGCCAAGGCGCGCGCGGCGGACGGGACAGGGGCTGGAACACGAGACGGCGCAGCTTGTTGAGGCTCGCCATGGTCGGCGGGGCGCCCGCCTGCCCCGCAGCGGGCGCGGACTCGTACGAGACGGACTGCCCCTCCGCACTCACCGAGGAGACACGCCGCCCCGGCCCCGTCGTTGCCCCTGTGCCGGGTTCGGATCGCTGTCGGACGCATTCGGCAGCGTGCGCGACGACGTACCTGACCACTGACTCCTCGCCCGCACCGTTGAGGCCGACGAGGAGGTCCACGTCGTATGTCCCGTCGGCGTTGGCTCGGTAGGAGATCACCTCGGCGAAGTCGTCGACGGTCAGGTGCCAGGCGTCGGCGTCGTCGAGGCGATCTGTCCACGACGGCGTGATGCCGCGCAACGTCGTCGCGGTGGGGACCAAGGTCCGTCCGAGATAGGCGGCGACGTCGGCCTGAGCGTTGCGGATCTCCGTCTCGTAGGTACTGCGCTGGGCGGAGTCGAGCGGGAGCGGAATGCCGAGGGCATCGCCGACGGCTTCGGGCGACGCGACCAGACCCTGGCCGGTGGGGAGGTCCAGACGCACCGACGTGTCCGTGACGCTCTGCCCTCCCGAGTGAGGGGTGAAGGTGACCGCGCCCCAGTAGCGGCCCGGAGCGACCGTGGGGAGGACGAATCGGTACACCCCCGTGCGGAGGCGGACGGCTGGTGAAGCCGATGCGACCACGGGTCCGTCACGTTCAGCCGTGGCGTACAGGTCGAGACGCGTCACCTCACCGCCGGCCTGGGCCGGGTCGTAGCGCGCCCCGGCCCACATCGGCGTGTGGTCGTAGACCGACACCCTCTGTCTCCTTCTACTGGGTGCGGCCGGTGCGCGCTGCCTGCGCGACGAGCCGTTCGCGGATACGAGCGGCGATGCTCTCGGACAGCGTCGCGCCCTGGGGCTGGAGGAGCCGGGTGATCGGGTTGCGGTGCGGGCCGAGGAAGGTTCGCTCCACGAGACGGACCGTGCACTGGAGAGTCGAGCCGTACTCGGTGAGCGGCACGAACACCGCGTCGATGTCAGCGGGCGGCTTGCCGGTGGCGTCGTCGAGAATGATGTCGGCCAGGTTCTCCGCGTCCGGGATGACCTCGGTCGGTGTGACGTACGGGCTCTGCACCGGGGCCTCGGGAGCCGCGTCGGCGTGCGGCGGCTCCAGCGGCGCGGACTCCGGCGCCGTGGCCGCGAAGTCGGCGGGGGCCGGGGCGGTTGCGGCCGGCGATTCCTCGGTGGCCGCCTTCGCGGCGGTCTTACGGGTGCGGGTGGTGGCGGCCATGGGTGGCTCCTCATGCGGTGTCGGTCCGATCGCCGCACTCTGTACGAGGGGTTCGGCTTGTGTCGCGGGGTGCGGTAGCGGAGTGCTGACTCGGCCGGGGCCCGGCTCCGCGGGCTCCGGCCGGAGTGCGGGTCAGCCCCCTGCGGGGGAGTCGTAGGTGAAGGCGTCGGCCTTGGACACGCTGCCGCTGTCGTGGGTCAGCTCGACGGCAACGGTGCCGGGGCCGCCGGGCGGCGTCTTCACGCTCAGCTCGGCGGCTGAGCGGACGCGCAGTTCGGTGCCCGGGGCGTTGCCGAAGGTCACCGCCGAGACGCCGTCGAGGTGGGAGCCCGTGATGGTGACCACGGTGCCGCCGACGGCCGGGCCCGCGGCGGGGCTGATGCCGGTGACTGCTGCCTCGGTGAACAGCCGGTCGACGACGGAACGAAGGAGGACCGTCCCGGCCGGGTAGAGCATAAAGAGCTTGGAGCCCTCGGGCCTTCCGTCGCCCTTCCCGTAGGGCTCGGAGACGTAGATGTCCTCCGTGACCCGGACCGGTGGATCATCGAGCGGGACAGCAGGGAACGCCGCCTTCGTGATGCGGGTGCCGTTCTCGCGATACAGGCCCATGGTGTTCTTCCTCCGATGCAGTGGACTGAGGGAGGAAGGGTGTGCGCCGCTGGATGCTTGGGTCCTGCTCAGAGCAGCCGTAGGTGATCCCAGCCGTGCGGGCCGACGCTGAGCACGAGGAGTCCGGCGGATGAGACCTCGCCGCTGCGTGCCGTGTACCAGTCCGAGCCGCCGTCGAGTGTGGGGGCCTGGATGTGCAAGCGCCCGTTTCCGAGCTGCTGCGCACGGAAGTGGTGGAAATGCCCGGTGATCAAGATCGAGGCGTCTGCGATGGGCTGGCGGCCGAAGCTCTGCCCACGCCACCAGTCCCCGGCCTTCTCCGGGCGGGCGTACTGGTGGCCGTGTGCGAGGCCCACTGTGGTGCCGGCGACGTCCAGACTCACTGTCTCGCGCCACTTCTCCGGCATCACGAAGCTGACGTGTCCGTACGCGTCGGTGTTCCGGGCGTATGCGTCGGCGATCTGGGCCAGGACCTCCACGCCCCAGTCGTCGTTGGGCGGCCCCACGGCTTCGCGCCCTCGGCGGACCCGGCCGTGGTTGGACCCGCACGTCGCCGCGACGACACGGCCGAAGCGTGCGGCGAGGCGGTCCAGGCCCTCGAAGGTGATCCGCCTGTGCACACGGATCATCTCGGTCATGCTCAGGTCGTTGGTGTGCGCCTGCTGACCGGTGTTCTCGTAGTTCTCCACGCAGTCCCCGGCGTCCAACCAGTAGGCGGCCGAGGGGCCTTCGCCGATGGCTTTCAAGTCGCGGATGTGGTCGTCGAGCCGGTCCATGCGATCCGCGACGCGCGCGACCAGTTCCGGTGTGCCGCCGCCGCGCCCAACCTTGCCGGCCTGAGCGTCGGCGTACACCACGATCAGGGCTCGGTCCGCGGACTCGACGACGGGTCGGGCCTTTCGGCGGCGGCGCATGGCGTCGCGGACCAGGGCGTCGACGTCGCCTGCGGAGAGCCACGCCGGGGACGCGGGTTCCACGAGGTAGCGGCAGCGCCAGACGGGTCGGGTGACCGCGTCTTCGCCCTGGGAGTCGCGATGCCACGCGGCCGGGTCGTGCCGGGCTTCGACCAGGCGGACCTTCCAGCCGTCCGGTATGACGAGTCCGAGGTCTTCGACGCGCAGACGCCAGTCGTCTTCACTGGCCGGCGGCTGTGTGGCGGCGGGGGCGGTGACCACCATCGTGCCCCCCGCCTCGTAGCGCACTCCGGCTTCCCACCCGCGCGGGGCTGGTGCGGGAGAGTTCAGGACCTCGCTGGGCTGCGCCTGCGCGGCGGGCACAGGCCGGAGCAGGGACTCCAGGTCGTTCGTGAGGCTCATCGTGGGCACCGGCATCCGTTGGCGTTGCCCCGGCGGCGGTGGCGCGCCACGGTGTAGGAGGTGACGGTGCGGCCGTGACGGCTGAGAACTTCGGCGATGGCGGTGGCAGTGACCGTTGGGGTGTCGAGGATGCGGTGCAGTGCTGCCGCAGTGTCCTCGTCGACGCGGGTCAGGACGGCACCGACGGTGCATGGCGGTCCCTTGCGTGCGGGCTCCACTTCGGTCAGTGCGTCGAGGTCTGCGACGAGTTGCTTCTCGGTCACCGGGCGTTCCTCCGTGTCAGGTTGTGCAGAAGAAGTGGGAGAGGGGAGCCGTCGCTCGGGACCGGGACGGTGGGCGGCGGCTCCCCCTCGTCAGAGTCAGCCGGTGGGCTGGGTCCAGGTGCCGATCACGAAGGACTCGGGCCGGGGGACCTCAAGGGCGACCCGCTCGTCCGCACGGAAGGTGATCAAGCCCTTTTCGAAGTTGTCGGCATTCTCCGAGGAGACCGTCACGGAAACCGACTGCCTGTCGTGAAGCTGGGCACCGAGTCCGAACGAGCCGACGAGGAAGTTTTCATCGGACATTGCCGTGGTCTCGACGACGTCCAGTCGCCAGACGCGCTTGGTCGCGCCGACAGCGATTTGGAGCGCCACACGGAATGCGCCCGTCTTGTCCTCTTCGACTTCGACGTGTTCCCACATGGACGGCGAAAGGACGATGCCGGTCGGGTCGTACTCTGCGAGCAGAGCGCGGGTGATCGAACGCCGGATCTGAACACTGAACTGGTCGGTGTTCACGCCCCTGTACGACTGCACGCCCGGGGTGTTGAAGATTCCGGTAAGCGACTGTCCGTCGCCGACAGAATGCAGGAGATCCCAGTCCTCCTGGTACTTCACGCCCTCGACCATGCGCGAGTTGATGAAGGTCTTGAGCCGGGGCTCGTCGCTCAATATGTTCTTGTGGGCATCGAGTAGATGGGCAATCTCGCTGACCGGATACATGACGGGCACGAGGGACAGCTTGGAACGGGGCGCGCGCCCCCAGGTGTCGGACTCTGCGCCGGTCGCCGGGCTTGTGCCGTCGGCGGCGTAACGTTCCTTCACCTGCTTCGCATTGTTCGTCCAGCCAGTCTCGCGCGCTCCGTAGAGAACGGAGTGCTTGGTCGACGACTTCGGGAACAGGTCGCGAATGCGGAACTTGCGGTACTCGCGCTCGGCGATGCCGACGTTCTGCGCGGAACCGAGGGTCTGGTGCGTGACAGTGCCCGCGGACAGGCTGTGGATGGACTTGCCCTCCATTTCCGCGCGGACGTACGGACGGTCACGGAATCCGGCCTGGGAGGCGGACTTGTAGGCGTCACTCTCGACGAACAGGTCACCGAGAGACTTGCCTTCCATCGGGTTCTGCTGCCGCTGCCCGTAGTGGTGTCCCGCAGCGGAAACCGAGTCAGGCTCGGCGAGGTACTGCTTTACCTGGGTCATGCCCTCGGCGTCGGCGATGAGCTGCTTAAGCTCCATCGCATCTGCGGACACCTTCTTGAATGCGGCGGCCTGCTCGGTGGACACGACGAAGCCGCCGTTGTCCTCCACCCGGAAGGTCTGCGAGATTCGCTCTGCTTCGGCGGACTTCTCGGCGAGCTGGACCTTCAGGCTGCTGATCAGAGCCTTGTTCTCGGCCATTGCGGGGTGCTCTCTCCATGGTGCTGGGTGCAGTTGACGCGCGTCGCCCGCCCGGCCAGCACCGGGACGACCCGACAACGCGGGCATTGGAGAGAGCGGCGGTGCTTAACGTCGCGCGCTGAAAGAGCACATGGCCTCTGACCTGCTGTTTTGTTGTATTCGGCGGATGGGGCCGCGCGGACCGGCGACGTCCGGCTCTGCGGCTGAATCGCTGTCGCCTACCCCTGGATCGCGGCGAGCTGGGCCTTCACCTCGTCGGCGTCCAGACGGACGGTGTCCCCGTCCTCCTCGTCCTCGTCGTCGGTGTCTTCTGGGCTGTCCGGGAAGTTGTCAGGGGCAGGTCCGGAGTCGTGAGGCTCGTCGTACGGGTCGTCGTCCCACAGGTCGATGCCGCTGCCGGCCATCGGAGTCGTGGCCGTGGGCTCCTCGTCGTCCTCTTCGACAGGGTGGACGTCAAGGCCCTTGCGGGAGAGGGCGGCGATGAGTTCCGCGACGGGCGCGCGCAGGGGTTCGAGCTGGGGGCCGTCTGCGGCGTGGACACGGGCCGTGGTGTCGGTGAGGGCGCTCACGGCCGGCAGGACGACTCGGCTGTCCGTCGCCTCGTCGATGTCGGCGACTCGTACCGGACCGCCTTGCTCGGGGATGACCACGGTGGTCAGCTCGACGGGCTGCGGGGTGCCGAGGGACATCTCGGGGCCGCTGGTGTCGTACGGGACGGCGTAGGTGACGGGGTCGGCGCCGTCCTGGTGGACGGCGACGATGGCACGGTCGGGGTAGGTCGCCTCGACGCACACCCAGGTGTCGTCCTCGGTGGCGAGGAGTCGCCGGACGGCGGAGCCGACGCGGTCTCGGATCTGCTCGTACGAAGCGGGCAGGGGCTGGATCGGCGACACAGTGACTCCAGGGATGCGGGACTTGGCTTCGAGGACGGCGACGTGGGCGCTCTTGCTCTCGGGCGCGGAAGCACGGCGGTGTCGGCCGCGCGCGGCCTTCGCTTCGAGGACGGCGGCGCGGGCGGACTTCGCCTCGATACCGGACCGCGTTCCATGATCGAACTTGCCCAATTGGGCGAGCCCGTCGGCGGCCGGGTCGGCGGCAGTTCCGGTGAGGCGGACGGGGATGGAGTCGGGGCCGGACACGACGTGCACGGTGTCGAAGGCGACGGGCAAAGGCGGCACGGCAGGAGTGTCGGCAGGCAGGCCGTAGCCCAGGGTGATGTGCGGGGTGAACCCGTGGTTGGTGCGCACAGCATCAGCGAGAGGCGAGAGCGCGAGGACATTGATGATTCGGGCGCGCAGCTCGATCAGACCGGGCACATCGACGGGGACGAACACCGGCTCGCCGTCGCCGCCGTCGGGGAACCGGCCGATGCCGCCGATCTGCCCGGTGAGCGGTTCGACGCCGTCGAGCGCCGCTGAGACCGCTCTCGTGAGGTCGTCGGGGTGACCGGGGAGCTGGTCGGCGTCGCCGAGGTAGGCCAGGGTGATGTGCAGGTCGCGTGAGTCCGTGCCGTCGCTGTGGGCGATCTGCTCGGCAACGGCGGCAGGGAGGTAGAGCGCGACCATCGCCCCCCGGCCGGACTGCTGTTCGGCGGCCTTGATGTTGATGTGGCCGCTGGACGCGGTGGCCTTGTGCTCCAGCCCGGTGGAGTCGGGATCGGCCTTGACTTCGAGCGCCCGCGTCATGGGGTGTGCACCGTGCAGGACCGGGGAGACCTCGAAGAGGTCGAGCTTGGTGATCACGCGGACACCGTCGCCGCGCTTCGTCGCGCCGCTCGGCGGTACGCGGTAGCCGATGGAGAACTGGGCCTCACCGTGGGCGTGCCACTGGCGGACCTGCTCGTAGACGTCTCGGCCCTTGGTCGTGCGGAGGTTGAACGCGATGGTCGCGACGAGCGCTCCGGCCTCCGCAGGCCAGTTCGGGATCTCGCTGAGTCGAGGATCGCCGGGTTTCCACTCGGCGATGTCCAGGACGACGCCGATGGGCTCCCGCCACTCGTGGTGCCAGACCGTCTTTACGGGTCTGGTCGCCAGGGTGTGGGCGAAGGCACCCGGGATGATGAGGTCCGCGACGTCATCGACGACACCAGTGACAGCGAAGATTGCCCGGCATGTGCCCTTACGGGGTGCAGGTGCGTGGGTTGTGGGGGCGGGCGGCACGGCGAGGGACCTCCGGCGTGTGGACAGTTGGCCGCCGGGGACCGTGCCGTGCCTGCCTGGCTACTGTCCTGTGCTGGCCTCAGCCTGGGGGTTCCCGGCCTCCGCAGCCGTCCGGGCGGCCAGGTATCCCTTGGTCCAGTAACGGGCGCCGAACTGCTGTGCCTGGTCGGCGCTGTACTGGTCGTAGGGACAGGCGTCAGATGGGTCGCCCTCCTGGAATGCGGCCTTGCCCTCTTTGAGCAGCGCCAGATAGGTCTGGCGGTTCAGCTCCACCGTTGTCGCTCCTAACTCTGCTGGGGCGGGAACAGGGCGTCCTGGCCGCCGTGTTCGCCGGACGCGGCACCATCGTCGCCGCCGGCCTGACTGTGGGTGCGGGTCATCTGAGCGTCGTCGACGTCGATGGCCCACACGTCGGGGTCGGTGTACTGCCAGACCTGTCCGGTTACATCGCGGACCCACCCGGTCAGTGTGCCGTCCGAAGCTTGATCCAGCCACGCTTCTTCGCCGTCTGCTCCCCGGTAGGCAGCGAACGCGGCGGACGGGTCGGTCTCATCACCTTCGTCGTAGGGGTCCCCGGACCAGGGGCGGGAGTCGTCGTCGGGTCCGGGGCCGGGGGCGCCGGCCCCGTCGTCGGGGACCTCGGCGTTGTCGCCGGGGTGCGCGGCGTCCTCGTCAGGAGCCTCTTCGGAGGTCAGATCCTCCGACGTGGGGGCGGCTGCGGCGGGCTCCTCGCTGAGGTCCGTCCCGCCCGAGTGTGCGCCGGGTTCGGCCCCTTCAGCCGGGGCGTCCTGTTCCTGGTCTTCGTCGTCGTCCCCGAACGGCTTTCCGCGCTGAGGGAGGGCCTTGATGGCGAATCCGTATGTGGTCATCGCCGCAGGGTGTGAACGAAGTGCGGTTAGTGTCCTGCCCTGGGCCCGGGGCCGCCTTCCTTTCCGTGCAGTTCAGCGGCTGTCGAGGACTCGGGTGTAACGGTGCATGACCGCCAGCACGGACTGCGGGTCGGCCCCGTCCACCGTGCGCATCGGGCCGGTCGGTGTCAGCGCGACCCGCTCGCCCGTGTGGAGCGCCACGAGCGCGGCAGCACGGGCGGAGCCGACCACCGGCCGGTCCGCGGCTCCGGTGACCTGCACCTGGTAGGCGGAGCCGTCTTCGAACCGGCCGGTGACGGTCTGGGGCATTCTCATCTCCTTCATCGGGTGGCGAGCAGGCCGAGGAGGAATGCTCTGAGGTCGTCGTCCTCGTACCAGTCCCCGGCGAACATCGCCTGCAAGGAACGACCGAGGCTGTCACCCGTGTCCGTCTGCGTCTGCTGCTGCGCCAAGAGACGCTCCAGGGCGGAATGGTCCAGCGTGCGGGCGCCGGGCCGGCCGGTGTGTGTCCGCGTGAACCAGAACGCGCGCTGGGCCGAGGCCAGGTCCGGGATGTGCGTGGCGAGGTGCTGCGCCAAGGCGTGCGCGGCGGTACCGACTCCTGCGTCGTCCAGGTCGGCCACGGTCGCGCGCTGCACCTCGGGCTCGTAGCGGCCGGCGTCGCCGTCGACCGCCGTGAGGCGGCGTCCGTGCGGGGTGGCGAGCCAGTCCCGGGGGATGAGCTGCTGAACTCGGCGTACCGCACGCTCGGCGTCCGGGGTGCTCTCCGGGCCGAAGACGACGCCCGCAGTGCCCTGGGGGCCTATGGCGCGAATGTCGGCCAGCGCGGCGCCGACGGCAGTGGGCACCGCTGATGCGTAGCGGGCTCGAAGGTCTTGCCACTCGTGGCGGGCGGTCACGACATCGGTATGTGCCGCTGCGATCTCGACCTCGACGTCCGGGTCCTGGATCGTGCGGGTGCTGCGCGCGGCCTGGAGGTTGACGAGGCGGCGTTCCGCAGCGGCCAGCCGGTCGTCCGCGTCCCGCAGGGCACCGTGCGGGTCACCGTCGAAGTCATCGCCCAGGTCGTCGGCGAGGCGACGGCTCACGGCCTCGTCGACGGCCGTGCCGGCTGCCCGCAGCACGGCGAGGTGCCGCAGGGCGGTGAGGCCCGGTCCGCCGTCGGAGGCACGGTCCGGTACCCACCGTGTTTCGGCGGAATGGCCGGGGAGCCTGCCAGCGGCGAGCTGCGCCCAGGTCGACGGCTTCCACCAGGAGACACGCCGCGGAGCCTGACCGAACCGCCCCATTTCAGGGAGCAGGTCCGCCCACTGGGACACCCGCGCGGCTATTGTCCCGCTAGCCACGTCCGGCACGTCGAGGGCGGCGTGCAGGCGGGCCAAGCGGCGGGCCTCCGGCCAGTTGCGGACTCGTCGGGCCAGGCGGTGCAGGAACGACCGCAGTCGGGCGAGGCGGTCGCGGCTGTTGCGCCACAGCTCGGCGATCTTCCGGGCGGCGGCTTTCACCAGCTCGATCAGGCGGCGGCCTATCCGTGCGAGGAGGGCTATGGTGCGGGCGAGGAGACCGGGCTGCCGGCTGCTGTCCGGGGCTGTTCCGGCCGTGCGACGGACGATGCGCTGGGCGGTGGCCCGGCGCGTGCCGTCCAGGTGACGCGTCAGGAGGCGGGCCAGGGCGTCCGTGTCGGCCGGGTCGACGCCGGCCTCTTCGACCTGCCGCAGCAGCGCGGCCGTCGCGTCGTCGACATGCCCGATGGCGTCGGCCGATGCGTCACCGCCGAGGGTGTGGCGGGTACGCGGCGAGGACGGGATGCCGGGACGTGCGGCGGCCGGGGCGGTGATGTGGTCGGGGATGAGCCGCAGGAGTCCAGCCGCGCGCTGGGCCAGGTCCTCGTCCCGCTCGCCGGGCAGGGGTTCGAGGTCGTTGATCGTGCGCAGAGCGGCGCGGACGGTCCGCTCGTGCGTCTTCTCGCGGGCCCGGCGCAGGGCCTGCTGGACGGCGGCGCGGTCGCGGCCGGTGATACCTGCGGTGTCCAGGGCTGCGCGCGCATCGCGCCGGGCGGTTTCCCGGGCGTTTTGCAGGGCCTCGGGGGCGAGACGCTGGGCGATCTGCTCTCGAAGCGCGTGGATGTCGCCAGGCGGCTCAGTCCCGGCGACGGCCTCGTCGATGATGCGCGTGGCCAGCGCGCGGCTGTGGTCGGCGACGATCTGGCGTCGCATTGAGGCGAGCGGCAAGTTGGGGTCGCGCGGAGCGCGCGCGGTGTCCGGAGCCGTGCCGGCTTCGGGGGCGGGCTCGGGAAGCTGCCACACCGGCATCGCGGCATGAACGATCCGCCGCGTCCACTGCCGGCTCTCGTCTTCCAGGAGGAGGCTGCGCACGCCCCCGGGTCCTTCCTCCACGCCGATGACCCGGTAGACGTGGATCTCGTCGCCGCGGCGTTCGTCGGGCATGGCGATGACATCGCCTTCGGTGATCTGAGCGGCGGTGGAAGGGCGCGGCCGGTCGAGTCCTTCGGGTGCGGGGCGGTCGGCCGCGCGGTCGAGGTGGTCGGCGGCGCGGAGCGCGGCTCGTCCCTCGGTGGTGGCGAGGTCGGCGCCGGCCCGGAGCTGCGCGGCGAGTGCGGCGGTCTGGTCGGTGGTGACGGGGAGGTCCGCGCCGAGCCGGGCAGCGGCCTGTTGGGCGTCGGGATCGTCCTCGGGGCCGTTGCCGTTGTCGGCGATGGTGTCGCGGTCGGCCGGAGTGAGGGCCGGGTCGACGGTGGGGTCGGTGACCGGGTCGATGACGGGCAGCGGCTCATGCACTGTGAAGTCGTCGACGGGGGCCGGTGCGTCTGCCGGGCCGAGGTCGGGGGCGGAGCCGTCCTGCCCCTCCGCCGTGTGGACGACGGCGGTGGCGTCCATGTCGATGGTTCCGATCTCGCCTGTGGTGGTGTCGGTGTAGTCGAGGGTGACGCGGTCGCCGTCCCGGTTGGTGCCAAGGATCTCCACGGTCGTCGGAGCGCCGTCCAGGTCGAGGATGGCGATGTCGCCCTTGGTGATCTCGCTGGCGGGCTGCGGGTTGATGCCGGTGACGGGACTGGTCTCGGGGATGTCGTCGCGGACTTCACCGACGACGCGGAGGCCGGCCGCGTCGCGGGTGGCGGTCCCTTCGGAGATGGTGACGGTGATGCGGTCGCCGTCGGTCTCGTCGACCGGGCCGAGGAGCGCGCCGTTCTCGCCGGCGACGATCTGGCCGGGACGGAGCCGCTGGCCGGTGGATGTCCAGCCCGTGGGGCGGTGGTCGGCAGCGGGGTCCGCGGTGAGGGACGTGGGTGTGACATCGGTGGTGTCGCCGTCGGCCCACCGTACGGAGACGGTGGTGTCGGTGACGCCGGTGACGGTGCCCTCACGGTCACCGTGGTCGGTGACGCGACGGCCGGGGAACAGCCCTCGCCCCTGTGCGTCGGTGGCGATGGTGTCGGGCAGGTCGCCGCTGAGGACGTCGCTCTGGGCGCCGCTCTGCGGGGCTCCAGCGGCTGTGTCTTCCGGCGGCTGAGCGCGGGCGGCGGAGGCGTTGATCGGGGTGTACACGGTGCCCCGGCTGCCGGCGCGTCCGTCAGGGTTCTCAGCGATGATGGTCCGCAACATGTCCTCGGTGCGGCCCTGCCGGGTGACGGTCACCTGCTGCGGAGAGTCGAGGACATACCCGGCGCGGGTCACGGCGCGTCCCTTGCGGGTCGTGCCGTCGATACGGGCCGTGTCGCCCGGATTCAACTGGTCGACGCGGGCCCAGTGCGCCGGCCGGCCTCCGATCGGCTCCGGCTCACCCTGTGGCGCCTCCTGCGCCGGGGCGTCCGGGACGGCATCCGTCGGCGTGGGGACGGGCTCGGACCCCGGAGTGGTGCGCGTGGACGGGACGCTGGTGCCGGGCTCGACTTCGTCCGGGCGCGGACGCCGCATGATGCGGGGCCGCTTCGGGTCGTCGATGAAGAGGAAGCCCTGAAAGTTCGCGGCCTGTTCGCCGATCTGCTCGCCATCGGGGTTGTAGATACGAGTGGAGCTGCCACGGCCGACGGCGTAGTCGTCGAGGGCACCGAAGGGGAAGTCCAGTCCGGTGACGACCGAGTTGCGGGACAGACGGCTGGCCAGACTGCGTGGAGCCACGGTCACGCGCGCGGAGTTCGGGGTGAGGCCACCGCGGGTTCCGGCTATGGCGGAGATGTCGTCTTCGCCCTGCAAGTCGGCGGGCGACACCGGGATGGTGTACCCGGCCTCCTCCTGTTCGCGCCGCCACTGGTCGTAGTGCTCGTCGAGCCAGTCCTCGTCGGCCAGGACCCGGGTCGCGCCCCACTTCGTGTAGTTCTGCGAGTTCTCGTCCTCGCTGTACTCGTCGACGATGCTCCGGGCGAGGGCGACGCCGAACGTGTCCCCGTTGGGCCCGCGGAAGGCGTGTGCCTGCTCGGGAGCGTTCGGAGCATCCCACGGGAACGGCTTTCCATCCGCGTCTGTGATGCTCTCCATCGTGTCCGCCATTCGCAGGGCCTCGCCCCTGTCGCGGTAGGAGAACAGGGAGGCCATAGAGCCCGGCGCGAGGATGTTCCAGCGGAATGCGTCCTGGCTGTCCTTGTAGCGGGCCAGAGCCAGGCGCCCACCCGGGGTGAGCTGGAGAGTGCCGTTGGACGCGAGTGCATCCGCATTGGTGCGCGCCCAGTAGTTGCTCTGTACGCCCGGGTCGTCGAACGTGTCCTCCCGCAGGCGCAGACGCAGTTCGGCCACATCAGTGAATCGCGGCGTGCCAGCGGCCTCGGCATCGGATGCTGCTGTATCTGCGTCCTGCCCGGTGTCGCTCTGCTCGGGCTCGGACGGGACGCTCTCGGGAGCCGTGGTGTTTGTGTCCGCCCCGCTCGGGCTGGCGGTGCCCGCGGAAGCAGCGGCGCGCTGCTGCTCCTCGTACTCCTGCCGTTCCACGCGTTCCTGTGTACGGCGCTGCTTCTTGAACGCGTTGTAGGTGATGCGACCGCCGTTGAGGTCGTACCACTCCAGCAACTCCGGGCTGGCGTACTGCTTCCATCGGCCGAATTGAGACAGAGCCGCACCGGAGAAGAGGTCGTGTTCGCCTACGGGCGGCAGCTTGCGACTTGCGTTGCTGAAGAGGTAGCCGTTGGTGGCGGCAAGGGCAGCGGTGTACCGAGCCTCGTCGAAGACGCCGAATTCCTGTTGCAGGCGTTCCTCGCGGTTCAGCGGGCGGCGCGTGACACCCACGGTGTCGAAGGCCAGGGCGGCGTCCATCGCTTCGCCGCGGCGCTGCACTTCGGCGGCGTCGGCGGCCGGAGTGGTCGGGACGGCCGCTCGTACACGCTGTTCGGCGGCGTCGCGCCGGTCCATCTCCTCGGCGACGCGCATCTGGTCGGCCTCGGACAGCCCTCGGCCCCACGCGTCGGCGAGGTCGCCGTCGCCCAGTTCTGTCAGGTCCTCGGGGAGCGCGACGACAGGCCGGGGCTGCCGGGCGGCGTTGTCCTCGTCGTCGTCCTGGAAGAGATCGCGCAGGGCACGCAGGGCCTCGGGAAGGGTGCGCCCCTGCCGGTCGCGCCACTGGCTGATGGCCTCCGGAGTGAGCGGCTGGAGCCAGTTGACCGGCTGCCCGGCGGCGTCGGTGGCGATCTCGAACAGATCGGCGAGATCACGGGCGTCATCGGCCGACCGCGCGGTGAGCGTGATCTTGCCGAAGCGACCGCCGTTGCGGGCCTGCGCGAACTGCCACCCGCGCACTCCATCCGACGCGGTGTCGTCGGTCCAGGTGACGAGACCGCTGGCGGAGGACAGCGTGAGGGTCGGGTTGGCGGCGAGCTGTGCGAGGAACGCGCGCCGTTCTGGCGTGTTCTCCTCGGAAGTCAGCAGGTCCCCGCGACTCCAGGCGTCCCGGAGATCGGAAACGGTGCGTGGCGGCGTACGGTCGGCTTCCCTGCTGTCGTCCTCATCCGCGCCACGGTCGTCGTACTCGGGGACGTGGGGCGGGCGCGGCAGCCGAGGCCGGCGCAGCTCCGAATCAGTGCCCGGACGGCGACGGCGACGGCCACGATCACGTTCGCGACGGTCGTCGTCGTTCTGGGGTCCGGGAGCGTCGGCGTCGGTGTTGTCCTGGTCGGCGTCGGGGGCGTTGCCGGCACCTGCGGGCGACTGGTCCGTCGCCTCCTCGGGGGCGTCTGCGTCCCGGTTCCGGGGGCGCTGGCCGTCGTCGTGGCGATCTTCGCTGGTCTGGGAGCGCGGGTGGTCCTCGTCCTCCGTGGAGGACGGACTGGCGTCCGGGTCATCTGACGAGACTTCGTGGTCGGGGTCAGGTGCCGGCCGGTCATCACGCTCGTCGTCGATCTCCTCGTCGGGGTATCGCAGTCGGAGTTCGGCATCACGGGCGTAGAATCGCTCGCCGCTGCTGGTGACGATCCGGACTCGGCCCCTGCTGGTGAGCTGAGGCGGCTCGGCGACGGTGTGCGTGCGGCCGTCGGCATCGGTGTAGCGGTCGCCCGGGACCAGGTCCTCGGGGGTGCGGGTCTGGACGGGGCGGAGCTGGCTGGTGTCGCGCCCCTCGTGGTCGGCGAACATGTCCGGGGTGCCAAATTCATCGTCGACCCGGTCGAGCGGGTTGTTCGGGTCGGCGACGGCGAAAGACTCGGGCTTCGGCTCGTCGACGTCGAAGAGACCACCCTCCGGCTCGGCGGGCTCCTGCCTCTTCGGGGCGGGCTTCGGCGTACGCCCGGCGCGGCGGTCCTTCTCCGCCTCCAGCACGGTCATGCGGGTCCGGTCGGGGCCGGTAAGTTCGCCGTCGCTCATCTCCCGTTCCATCAGGGCCACGATTTCGTCGGCGATCTCCTGGTTGGACATGGCCGACGGAGCCCTGCCGCCGGCGGGGCGAATGGCGTCGAGCTGCTGGGCGACGTCGTCACGGTCGAGGGTGACTTTGTCGACCGGGCCCGGCTCACTTGCCCCGGTGGTCGCGGGTTCCGGGGCCGGCTCGTCGCTGTCGTCATCCATGTCCCGCCGTGCGGGCGACGTGTCGCCGTCAGAGGGTGAGACGCCCTCAGGGCGGAGCTGCGTGAGGGCCTGGGAGACTTCCTCGGAGGTGAGCCGCACCCGGCCCTGCTCGGTCTCCCGCTCACCCTTTGGCGGGGCCGGGTTTTCGGCACGCTCGGGCACGGGAAACTCGCGGTCGAACGCGTCGAGGGCGCGCACCGCAGCGCCCACGGCTTCCTGGAGCGGGATGCGCTCCTGCCGGCGTTCTGCGACGAGGTGACTGCGCTGGGCTTGTGTCAGCTTCGGGTTGAGTTCGGTCTCGTCGATCTCGGGAATCTTGTCGAGATCGGCGATCCTCCCGACGATGTCGTCCAGCAGGTTCGCGCGGGATCGGGCGTGCTCGATCTGCGGGGTGAGGTCGGCAGCGGCCTGTGCGGACTGGAGCAGCGCTATCTGCTCGTCGAGTTTGGGTATCCGGGCCCGGTCTGACTGCTGGAGGTCGGGGGCCTTGTCCAAGGCGTTGCCGAGCCGGGTGATCATGCCCGAGCCGGCGCCCCGCTTCTTCAGGTCTTCCGGCTTGCGCTCGAAGTCGGAGCGCGCGAGGTCGGGGAAGCCGACGTGCGCTCGCAGCGTGCCGTTCGCGCCGCGTTCGGTGCGTACGCCGAAGTCGAGGCCGCCGTACTGGCCCAGGATCTTCCAGGGGCCGATTCCGTCGCGGTTGTGCTCCAGAAGCTGGGTGGTGACCTGACGGTGCAGTGCGGCTGCGGCGTCCGCGCGCTCCATGTACGACGAGCCGCCGAGGCTCATGGCGAATGTGCTGTGAATGTCGCGGATGCGGGGGAGGGCATCCTCGCGGCGGGTGATGCCGTCGCGGGTGGTGGCGAGGTCCTGCGTGAGCTCCGCCAGGGCCTCCTGGCGGCGCACTCGTTCGGCGGCTTCGTTGTGCTGGTCGATCTCCAGGTCGCGCAGTGCGCGGCGGGCCTTCATGAGCTGGCCCATGAATGGGTTGCCGCCGATCTCGGCTTCCATCGTCTCGTAGTCGGGGTAGTCGACATCCAGCTCGACGACGGTGTCGTTCGTGTCGTTGTCGGCCATCTCCGGGCGCTGGATGTCGATCAGACCTTCCGCCTTGGAGGCGACGAATCCGGCCTTCCATCCGTCGAGACTGCCCTTGGTCGCGAAGACGTCGATCTCGACTATGGGGTTCTGGTTGCCGTAGCGCAGGACGCGGCCGTTGCGCTGCTCCATCTGCGCGGCGCCCCAGTCGAGATCAACGTGGGTGAGGCTGATCATGCGGTTCTGGGTGTTCATGCCGGTTCCGGCGACGCTGCTGGAGCCGATGAGGACGGCTATCTCGCCGTCTCGTGCGCGGCGGAACAGCTCCGCGACGGCCTCGGGCTTGCCGCTCTTCTTGTGGTCCTGGACGAAGGCGATCTTGTCTTCGGGGATGCCGCCCGCGACCATGTGCCGCTTCAGTTCGGCGTACGCGTCGAAGTTGCCCCTGTTGTTGCCGCCCGGCACCCCCTCGTTCAGGAAGATCATCTGGAGGGCGCCGGGGGTGGGGTGGTCGTCCGTGCCGCCGTAGTACGTCTTGTAGACGCGGTCCTTGTGCTGGTGGTATCGCTCGACGGCCTTGGCGGCGACCGCGGGGAGCTTCTTGCCCGCCGGGGCCTTGGCGTCGACGAGTCGCGGGTCCAGGGCGACGGACGTGCCCTCGTTGGAGACGGCGAGCATGTTGTCCTGCGACCGGTCGACGTCGCCGGCGTGGATCGCACGGCCACGGGCCACGAGCTTCTTCAGGCGGGCCGTCTGGTCCTTGGTCGGGTCGACCATGACGAGATTGGGACCGCCGCCCTTGACCTTCGGGCGGGGGATGCCGACGTCGTCCGCGCGCTTGGTGTCCGCGACCAGACCCCACATGGTCTTCATGGCGCGCCGGTTGCGGAACTCGGCGAACCGCTCGACGATCCTCAGACCCGAGCCGTCGGGAGCGTTCTCAACGCGAAGGGTCTTCCGGCCGAAGGTCGCCGCCCACAGGTCCGGAGCGCCGGCCTTGTAGGAGTCCAGGACCCACGGGGCTGCCAGGGCGAGCATCGTGAACTGCTCGGTGATGCTGTTCGACAGGGGGGTGCCCGTGGCCAGGGTGACCGTGGCGCGGCCCGCACGGCGACGGTGCAGGTCGCTGAGCTTCTGGTGCAGGTCGATGCCGCGGATGGACGCGGGGTCGCCCCCGCCCTCACGCGACCGGAACCCCACCCCCTTGTATCGGTGGGCCTCGTCGACGACCGCGTAGTCGAAGCCGAGATCGTCCCAGTAGGTCTGGCCGGGCTTCCGCATGGGAGCCGCGTTCTTGCTGATCTTGTTCTGGACCGTCGCGATCCGGGCTTCGATCTTGGCGACGATGAACGGGTGATCGGGATTCGAGGCGTCCTGGTACTGCCGATCAAGCTGCTCACGCAGAGCTTCCAGCTCTCGGAACTCGTACTCGTCCTGCGCCTCCGGACTCATCTTGATCGAGCCGAACGCGGGCTCGGTGAAGATCACGAGATCCGGCTTGTTGGCGCGCAACCACTCCAGGGTGCTGTCGCGCCGGCCGTCGGCGAGGTCGCCGCTGGTGATCAGGTGGATCTCGGCGTTCGGGTACAGGAACCGGGCCTCGTCATACCACTGCTGCGCGAGGTGGTCGGGGACGACCGCGAACGGCTTCTCGATCTGGCCGGACGACTTGAGGGCCTGGGTGCCCATGACGAGCGTGCCGGTCTTGCCCAGGCCGACCTCGTGGGCCAGGATCACCGACCGCTCGAACTGCATCCGGGCGGCTCCGCTGAGCTGCCAAGGGTGAGGGGTGCGATCCGGGGTGAGGCCGTCCAGAGACGGGCTCATGCCGTCGTACGAACGGACGATCTGACCGTTCATGATCGTGTTGTAGGAGTCGGTCAGCCGTGTGAGCCGGTCGACATTGGCGGTGGCGTACTTCGCGAACTCCGACCGCATCTGGTCGGCCTTCTGCCGCACCAGGCGTGACGTTTCTTCATCGACGTCACGGCGCTTGTCGTCGTGGTAGACCGTGAGAGAGCCGTGGCCCAGGACCGCGCGGACGATGCCGATCGCGCTCTTGCCCTTGGTGCCCTTCTTGGGGTCGGCTGCGACCCCGTGCAGGACGTTGTTGGCCTTGGGGATCTGGCCGTTGTAGAGAATCCAGCCGTAGCGGTCGTCGTGGGCGACGCGCAGCGTCTTGTCGCCCAGGTAGTCGCGCAGGAAGCCTTGCAGCAGCTCGGGCGGCGTCCAGTGCGCGCCCATTTCCGGGGTGAACTCGCCGATGGTGCGGTCGGCGGGCTGTACCGCTTCGAGCGCGGCGACGTTGACGGCGTAGGCCGGGTCCTTCTCGGCGGCGCGCCGGGCGTCGGCGAGCTTGTCGCGGACGGCGCCGGACAGGTATGCGCCGGCCAGTTCCATGCGGCCGGTGGCCGGGTCGGTGAAAACCTCTTTGCCCAGGGCCCGCAGCGCATCCTGGGGGTGCATCTTCAGGAGGCGGGCGATCCTGCCGAGGTCGACCTGACCGGTCGCGGCGACGACCGCGGACAGGGCCGTCAGCGGGTCGTTGGTCTCGTCGAGCGGCTGGCGGCGTGCGGCGGCGCGCTCGATGAAGGCACGGCTCAGGATGGGTTCCTGCTTGTCCGCGTCCCACCGTTCCAGGGCGAGGACTGACCCGGCGTCCGGGTCGGAGCGGAAGTAGCCCCACGCGGTCGGTGTGCGCTCCTCCGTTCCGTCCTCACGGATGCCGGTCCTCATGGTGCGGAATTGGCCGGGCTTGGACAGGGGCCCGAACTGCTCCACGTACGCGGTGTGCAGATCGCGGAGCTGGGTGCGCAGCTTCTCGGCGCGCTCGTCTTCCGCGTTTTTGCGGTCAAGGGCGCGCAGTTCGGCGGCGACGTCCCTTAGCTGCATGAGGGCGCGGAGCTGGTCGTCGCGTCCGTCGGACGGCTCGACCGTGACGGGGTTGCCGCCGTTGACGTGCTGGTACAGCCTGCCGTCGTCGCCTTCGTAGAGGCGGCCGGTCCAGTCGCTGGCGTGCTTGTCCCGCGCGGTCTGGAGGAACACAGGCGGCCGGCTCTCGCCATCAGGGTGCGGCTCGTATCCGCGTCCGTCGGCCTTCGCCTTCGCGGCGATGTCCTTCAGCGCGTCGCGGAGTTGATCGGCGGCCTTGGTCGGATCGCCCTTGACGGTCAGGCGTGGCCCGTACGGAGACGACTCGGTCGTCAGCTCGCCGAGGATGTGCTCCGGGTGCTGGGTGTAGTAGGCGTTGACGTGTTCGCGGGTGTCCTTGACCTTCCGCTCGGGAGCGGCGAGCCACGATGTGTCGGCGGGTTCCTCTCCGTCGGCGCGGCGCCGTAGCACCAGGACATCGGTGACCACGCTGGTGCCGGCGTCGGTGAAAACCCCGGACGGCAGGCGGACGGCACCGATGAGGTCGCCGTACTTCGCAATCTGCTTACGAGCCTTGTCGCCCTTGGAGTCGAGCGTGTGGCGGGAGGTGATGAGCAGAGTGATGCCGCCCGGCCGGGTCAGTGCCAGGTCTTTGGTGATGAATCCGTTGTGCAGGGATTCAGCGGGGTACCGCTTGTCGCCGAACGGGATGCTGGCGAAGGGGACGTTGCCGATGCTCGCGTCGAAGGTGCCAGGCTCGGCATCGGTCTCGGCGAAGTTCTCATTGAGGACGTTGGCGTCCGGGTAGATCGCCTTCGCGATCTGCGCCGTGGTTGGGTCCAGCTCGATTCCGGTGAGGCGGGCGCCCTCCGGCGACACACCGAAGAACGCGCCGCTCCCGGCACCGGCCTCAAGAACGTCCCCGCGCCCGAACCCGAGTTCCTTCAGGCCGGCCCACATCGCCTCGGCGATGGGCTGCGGCGTGTAGTGCATCGACAGGGTGCCACGCCGGGCCTGGTGCCACTCCAGCGGCGTCAGCTCGTCGGACAGCATCTGGCGGAGGTTGGTGTACTCCGCCCAGCGGGCGTGATCCTGAGCGAACTTTCCGTGCCGTGCGCCGCCCTGCTGGTAGCGCGGCTCCTTCTCGTTCGGCTCCGACGCGAACATGATCGGAACCGCGCCCCACCCGGTCCAGCGGGCGAGGGCGACCTTCTCCCTCTCGGTGGCCGCGCGGTTCTTCTCCCGCTTCAGCCGCTTCATCACCCGGATCGCGTCGACGTTCGCCGCAGCCCGCTCGATCGGGCCCTTTGTCGCGGCGTCGGCCTGGTCCGGGCGGAAGCGCGGTGCTACATGCCGTACACCGCGTCCTTCAGAGCTTGCAGCTCCCGCATCTCCGGGCTGAGCGTCGGCAGCTCCTCGGTCTCCGGCTCCGGCTCCGGCAGCAGCTCCCGCATCACCATCGCCGTCGCGTCCGCCCTGATCTGATTGAACTGACCGACCCGGGCCTCGTACTCCGTCGCGGCCGGCACGGCCTGCTCCAGCGCCTCCTCGGCCACCAGAATCGCCGTCTCGATCTCCCTGCCCTTGTTCAGGAAGAACCGCTCCGGGTCCTCCATCTGAGCCAGCTCCCGCGGCCGGTACTTCGTCCAGTGATCCCTGGCCGTCTGGCTGTAGATGCTCACCATCAGCCCCTTCGTCTGTTCCGAGAGCCGCGCGCAGGGCTGCCTGCTGCGCCTCGATTTCCTCGCGTGAGATGACCTTGCGGTCATCGTCCCCGCCATTTTCACGTACTGCCGCGCGCTCCGCGTCGATCCCGTGCAGCGCAGCGGAGATGGAGGCGAGCCGCGTGCGGGCCTTCGACCGGTCGGAGGAGTCCAGTTCACGGTCACTGACCCGCAGCATCATCGCCCGGGACAGTTCCTCGGTGACGCGGTGGAACTCGGCGAGCAGCCCCTCGGGCACATCCAGGTTGGCACCCTTGGCGACCTTCCCCGTGAGGGGGTTGGTGCCGGAGGACCAGTGGTAGGAGTACCCCTTGAAGAGGCCGTAGAGGGTCTGGCGTTCCTTGCTCGCCGACGGGAGCAGGTCCGCGCGCTGCTCGGCCTGGTACAGCTCGACGAACATCTTGGGGACCCATACACGCCTCGTCGACCCGTAGAAACGAACCGGTTCGGTCGCGGGGTCGGTGTCATAGCTGTCGACGAGCGCGGCCAGGGCCTCGGCCATGCTCGGGAACGCCCCCAGAAGACCGCCGTGCCGCTCTCGCTGCGCATTCCACCCGGCTTTGTGGCCGGTCCCGTACACGGAGTCGGTCTCGCGGTACTCGACCTGGCCGTAGCCGTTGCCGTCGACCTGGACGGAGATTCCGTACGAAGCGGAGAGCGGGTCCTCGCGGGTTTCGGCCCGGTTGACCGTCGTCTCGCGGCCCGCAGTACCGCGGCGGTTCTGCTCGTCGAAGAGGGCCTTCAGCCGCTCATCCAGGGCTTCCCGCACCACGTCCCCGCTGTTGAGAGCCCGGTCCCTGCGGACCTCCTTGAACGCCTTGCTCAGGTCGTCGTCGGTGAGCCCGGTGGGGGCGGGGGCATTGCGGTAGACGGCCGCCTTGCGGATCTGCTGTTCCTCATAGATCGCGCTGCGCCGGGCGGTCAGGACCTTGTTCTGTTCCGCGTCCAGGCGCCGCAGGCGAATGGGGAGACCCTGCTCCTCCTTCTTCAGCTCCGCGTCGTCGAGGTCCTGGACCGGCGGACGCTGAGCGATCTTTCGTAGCGTGCGAGTCTGGTGCTCGGTCTCGGCGGCGGCGAGCCGGCTGGTCAGGTCGTTCCACAGATCCCGTTCCGGGGCGAGGTATTCCTCTTCGTGGATCGATCCGTCCGGCTTGTGGGCGCGCTCACGCGCGGTCAGCGTCTTGATGTGCGCGGAGAGGTCTTCGTCGCCCAAATCCTGTGGATCACCGCTGTGGGACACCAGGTCGCTGGTACGGCGGCGACGGTCGGCGTACATCGCTCGTTCGTCGTCGGTTAGCCGGTCACCGCGGCGAGAGCCGTAGGTGCCCCGCTCTCCTTCGGAGCTGCTAATGGCCTCGGCGAGTTCGGTGTCGCTCATCGCGGCTGCGCGGTCCGGCGCGCTCAATGCTGTTTCGGGCTCGCCGCTGTTGGCCTCGTCGTTCACGGGGGCGCGGCGGCGGTCGAGTTCTGCTTCCACCTTGTGCAGGGCGGCGCGCGCCTTCTGCTTGCGTTCCGGGGTCTTGGCGACCTGTACGTGGATCTTGAGGTTGTCCCGGTGCTGGCGCAGTGTGGCCTCGGGCATCGCGCGCAGGAGCTTGGTGTCCTCGTCGAGCTGCTGCGGGGCGTCCTCAGCGGTTGTGCTGGTCTCGTCGGTGACGCGGACGTTGCGGCCCTGCCGGATGAACGCCGCGAGAATGTCGGCCGCTTTGCGGTCCCGGGTCTCCGGCTTCCACTTGGTGCCGGTGATCCGCGCTTCCACGACGGGCGACCATGCGAGCCTTCCGGCGACACCGACCGCCCGGTCATCTGCCGCGTCGTCCTTGATCGTGCCGCGCACGGCCAGGACCCTCGTGCCCTTGTGCATGGTCCATGCCAGGTGCACATGGTCCGCCTGGGAGGGGTTGGCGGTCGCCAGGTGGTGCCGGGCGATCGTCTGGCCGGCGAGGTTCAGGTTGTCGCCGATGGGCACGTGGACCCCGTCGACCTTGGCGTACCGGTCGTTGTAACCGCCGACGACGGACGCGATGCGTGCACCGTCCGTGCCGTACACGGTGAGGGGACCGGGGCTCCACGAAGTCGCCCAGTAGCCGGGCACACCGTCGATCGGCTCGGCGTCGGCCGGTACGCCTGCCGGCCGCCCGTCGGCAGGCGCTGCGGGCTCCGGCTGTGGCTCGGGAGCGGGCTCGGGGACAAGCTCCGGCTGCTCGTCCGGGACGCTCCGCTGCTCGCCCTGCTGCCGGCCCGGCTCATTGCCCGGGATGCCGGGCTCGTCGGCGGCCTCGTTCCCCGGGGCGGGCGGCTGCCCCGATTCCGCCTTCGGGGCCGGGGCGTCTTCGTCGCCGAAGGGACGGCGGCGCAGCGTCTCGGCGAGACGGGCGGTGGCGATGCTGTGCTTCGGCGGGTGCTTCTGGTCGAACAGGGCGCGGGCGGCGGTCCACTCCTGGTCGTAGTCGCGCCCCTTGGCGGAGCGCCAATTCCGGCGCTGCTCGGCGAACGCGGGGTCCGAGAAGTCGAGGGCGTTACCGTCCTTGTCGGTGATCTTCCCGACGATGTGCTCGGCGAAGCCCTTGGCATCGGCCTGCCGGTCGAAGCCGTATGACATCCGCTGGCCGGTGGCGGTGGCATACAGGTACCAGTCGCCCTCGATCCGGCGCGTGACGAACTGGCCGTCGCCGACAAGCTTGATGCGGGGCTCGTTGACCAGATCGTCGAGGTCACGGGCAGTGCGGCGGTCTTCCTCCTTCCCGGAGGCGCGCAGGGCGCCGGCCCTCTTCGACCAGTTGTCGCGGACCTGCTGGAGCGTGGTGTACCGGCCGCGTCCCTTGGGGCGCTGCTTCGGGGCCGGGGAAGGCGGGGTGGCACTGCCCGCGCGGGCGGCGCGGAAGTCTTCCACCGCGCGACGGATGGCCTGCCCAGCGTCCTCCCCCTTGGTGGATCGCCACGTCAGGAACCAGTCGGCGATGGCGGGGTCTGAGAAGTCGATCGGCTGGTTGAACTCGCCCGGCATGATGTGGCCGTTGCGGACGTTCTCGTCGATGTACTCGGCTGCGGCGTCCGCCTCCGCGCGGTTGGCGAAGTCGCCGACGTCGAGGTAACCGCCGGTGCCGGTCGAGGTGAGATACCAGCGACGGTTGGCGTCGTCGCGGGTGGTGACGAGGCCCCCGGACGGGGTGATGCGCAGATCCTCGTCCCCGGCCAGGCGACGTAGAGCCCGCGCGTTGGCGCCGGGCTGCTCGGCGAGGTCGAGGAAGTGACGGCGCACCGCCGAGGTGTCTGGGTAGCGGGCTCCGGCTCGGGCCTTGTGGTTCGGCAGTGCTCCCGTGTCGACGTCGTGGTCGCCGTCGTCGGGCTCGTCCTGATCGTCGTCCTCGGGGCGACCGTCGCTGGCTGCGTCGCCGATCGGCTGGCCCTCGTCATCGGTGGCGTGCGGCTCATCGGGGGTGTCCGGATCACCGTGGTCGTCGCGGGACAGGCCGAGGCCGCGCCGGTCGTCCTGCTCTCGGCGGTTGTCCTCGTCGCGGACCTTCTGCTCGTTCTTGGTGGGCGCACTGCCGTCGGGGCGCGCCACCATGGTGATCCAGCGGGCGCTGGTGCTGTGGCGTCGCCCGGTGTAGGTGCCGTCGGCCGCGCGGTCCTGGACGAGGACGCGGTCACGCGGGAGGGCGCGGACGATACGGGCGAGCTTGCCCGACCACAACCTCGCTACGCCGCCGGTCTCGATGAACCGGCCCCGCGAGTCCCGCGGGTGCAGGGCAGGGTTCCACGGCCGTCGTCGGACGGACTTGACCTCAGGGGTGCGACTCAGCTCGGCCGAGGAAGGACGATTCAGCATGGCGCGGACCATGCACTGAGCAGCCCTTTTACGTCGCGTGCTCAGTTCGGGCCCGCGCATACCTGGGAATGGATGCGGCTCAGGCGCCCCTGCGGGCCCTGGTGTCGACTCCGGCGCTTGTCAGTGGCCCTGGTGGTCGATGCCGCTGTCGCGGCGTTGTCTCACGAGCGGATTCCCCGTCCCGGCCCATGCGGAGACGAAGTTGGCAGTAGGGGCCGTCGGGGAACCGTTCGATTCGGGCCCTGCTGAACTGGATTGACATTTTGCGCTGAGAAGCGTGGCCCGGCCGATTGGATCACTTGCCGGGTTCGAAGGAGTCCGGGTCATGCTCGGGAGTGACGACAAGTCCCCAGACCCACCATCATCGTCACGTAAAGTGGGCGAGTCGCGGCGCTGTGTGAGCGTGGCTTTGTTGCTTAGCAGGGTGCGACGTTCCCCGAACGGGTGGTTCGAAAGAAATCCCGAACGCGTTACCCCCTGATAGATGAAGCGAATTGAGCACCTGACAACCCGTCATGCTGCTTTGCAGCGGACCGAATAGGGGTGCGCCCTGCGTATGCTCGCTCCTACGAGTTGAGCGCGACGACGGGAGCCCCTGCGGCACCGCTGCTTTGGCGGGCGTGGTGCAGCAGGAGGCTCACCGTGACGGCGCGGCCGACTCGTGTCCAGGATGGAACGCGAAATCATGGAGCATGAATGGCCACACATGGCGAAGGTACCTCTTCATCAAGTTATATGTGTCAAGAGGGCAGCTCTCAGCAGGATGACGTTGGCGGTGCCCTGCTGACGGCACACGCCGCGCTCGTGTTCGTCGCCGCGGCTATTCTCGGCGGTCTCGTGGGCTTTCTGACGCATCTCAGTGTTGGAAATGCGGCTGCGGCGGTACTCGCCGGGCTGACGGCAGGTGGGGTGAGTGCCCCCGTGCTCCACAGGCTCATCGGACCCTGAAGCGCTCGAAGAGATCCCCGGACCGGATCGGTCCGGGGATCTCCCCCCTGGCGGGGGTGAAACAGACGGCGGTCCCAGCCGAAGGTGTCATCAGTTCCATTTGCCGTTCCGGAATCAGCGAACAGGAACGTCCAGGTAGCTGGCCTGATTCATAGGACCTGTTCGACGGTGATGCCTGCGTGGTAGCGCAGTCGGCAGCGACAACCGATCGTGAGGTCTGCGGGGGCGAACGGGTCGCCCGGATAGCGCAGGGCGGACCTGTCGACCGTGTACGGGGTGCCGGCGGGCAGCGTGGTGCCGTGCAGTTGCTGGTGAGCGGGGCGCACACGGTCGTCCCGTCGGGTGACCCATGTCCGAAGGACGGCGCGGCCCGCGGACTCGGCGGCTGCGTCGGCGGCACCGTTGACGGTGGTCACGGCGCAGGACTCGGCGACCAGCGCGGTGAACTTCGCGGCCCGTGCCCGGAAGAAGGCGGCGACGCGCGCGACGAGTTCGTCAAGGGCGGCGTGTTCGTTCTGGGCAGTGTCCAGGGTGGTGGCCAGGTCGGCGAGCAGCGCGGTGACGGCGGCTCCGGCCATGGCGGAGGCGGCGAGCGCCGCCGCTGCCGCGCCGGGCGGCACAGTCGCGGTTCCGGTCATGGCCGTCCCGAACGCGGATGCGGCCTTAGCCGCCGCCTGCTGGAGGATCGGGCCGAGGGTCGCCGTGGTCTCCTCTTCCCAGCGGCCGGCACCGACGACTCGCGCCACGTTGATCGGGTTGTCGCCATGGCGTAGGTCGGTGTCGCCGTCCGGGTGCCAGTACCGGGTGCGCTTGCGGGTCTTCGGCGCGTGGAGCCGTGCGGTGATGACTCCTTCCTGCCGGGCGAGGAGCGCGATGAGCGCGGCGGTGACGGCGCCAGAGACCGTGTCGAAGTCGCCGTCGGTGACCTCGTACTCGTCGGACTCGGCATCGCGCGGCAGTTCCTTGCGCTCGATGACGGAGCGGGCTGCCGATACGTCGGCTGCCGCCTCACCGGAGGTGGGCTCGTCGACGGAGGCACGAGCTGCCGATACGTCGGCGGCGGCATCGCCGGGCAGGGTGAGGGACATGCTCTCCCGGGCCTGTTCGACAGCCGCCGCAGCAGTGCCTCCAGTCATGGGGGAGCCCGTTGATTCACGAGCTGCCGCCACGTCGGAGGCTGCGCCCCCGCCCGGGTCCTGGGCGCGGGCCTCGGCGACAGCGTCAGCCGCAGAGCCGTCCGCCGGCTCGGAAGAGCCGATGGCAGGGGGCGAAGTGCTTTCGCCGGGCAGGCTGGCTGCTCCTGCGGCCATGGGGTCCTGGCCGACACCGAGTGCGGTCGCGTCGTCGGCGTTGGCCGGGACGGGGGCCTTTTGCGGGCTGATCCACAGCGCCCGGGTGTGCGGGACGTCGAACGCGGGGCGCCCGGCGATCACGCGGTACTCGTCGACCGTGATCAGGCCGGCGTTCCACTCCTGGCGGGCCTCTTCCCGCCGCTGGCGCCGGGGGTACTCCAGCGCTTCCACCGTGGAGGTGTTGAACCGAAGCGACCAGCCGTCGTCCAAGTCCAGGTCGAAGGCGGAGGCGAGCAAAGCCAAATGCGGCAGTTCCGTGTGCTGCCAGAAATTCCACTCTTCCCTGTCCGCGTTGGCGTATGTCCGCTCGGAGGCGTTGCCCACGATGGACTCCGGGACGCCGAAAGCCGACAGGATCTCGTCTTTCGCGGTCCGGGCCAGCGTCTCGTAGTTCATGTCCCGCGGCCGGGTGCTCGTATCGACGTAGGTGAGGCCCCCCGGACCGCTGCCGACCACGACGGTCTCGCCGGCGCTCTGCGCGCCCGGTGCGAGACGCTGCTGAATCCGGTCGATCTCGCGCTGGTCCAGGCCGTCGACGTCGATGCCCACGATGCCGGACGGCCTAGCGTCGTTGTCGATGAAGGCGATGTTGTAGGCGCGGGCTTTGACGTCCAGATCGACGCTCAGCCCTGCGGCCTCAAGCGGCGTCACGCCGCAGTAGGGATCGGTCGGATGGGGATCTCTCAGCCAGACGACGCGGCTGGGCTCCAGCTCCCTGATGCGGCCGTCGTATGTCGTGAACTCGAAGTGCGAGATGTAATCGCCGCGCGGGTCGGGTATCGCCTCGACGCGGTTGGGGGGCAGCAGATCGAGGCGAGTGATCGTGCCCCCTCGGCTGCGGGTGATCTCGACGAAAGCGCCCTTCTTCGAGAGCAAGAATTGGGCGGAGAGCCGTTTCTTGAAGACCGGCCCCCGCTCCATCGGGTTGGCCTGCACATTCAGGACGCGCAGCAAAGGGTGATCGGTGAGCGTTTCCGCGAACCCTCGCTCGTCACCGCCACGGCCGATCTCGATGTTCAGCGAGCTGGGGTGCTTGGAGATCGCCTCGATTGCCTTGAACGCCCAGATGCTGCGCTCATAGCCCTCCTGGATGACGCGGTCGAGATCCCAGCCCGCCGCGCGGTCCTCCGTGCCCCAGATCGTGGTAGTCCCCGCGTACGTCATGGAGACGTACGAGCCCCCGGTGGCGGCCGTCTTCTCTTCGAGAGCGATCACCCGGCCTGGGGCGAGGAGATGGCGGAGGCCGGGCAGGAACTGGCGCGGCATCAGACGCCCTCACTGGCCAGCCACGCGCCAGCGGCACCGATGATCGCGCCGGCTTCGACCCAGCCCAGCAGGGGCCAGTACATGAACGCGCAGCCGACGGCAGCCGCCGTCGCGACAGCGGTGGAGACGCGCGTGATCATCCGGGTGACCGGGGTGCTCGTCGGCGCCAGGAAGATGAAGACGGCGTAGGTGCCCGCGGCTCCCACGCTGGTGCTCAGGACTGGGTGAACGGCGAAGAGAGCCACGAGGACGACGAGGGCGCCGGCAGCGACGAGGAGAAGGCCGGCGACCTCGCGGACGAGGCGTCGCGGGGAGGGTGTCTCAGGCGGTGTACTCACGGCGCGGACTGTGGGCGCGGTGAGCGGCTAGTGTCGCGTGCTCGGCGGGAATCGTGGGTGAGGGGCGCGGCCGGGGGGTGTCAGCGGGGGCGGCTCACTCCGGCCATGTAGGCGCCGATACCGCGGCGCTGTACCTTCTCCCCCGGAATGATCTTCGTGCCCTTCGGGACCGGTGGGAGCTTGCGCTTCTTCCGCGTCGACTGGTCTCCGCCGATGAGGTGCCGGTTGTCCATCTTCTCCGCGCAGTCCCGGCCCTTCACGTCGTCGAACGGGCGACGGCAGCCCTTGCAGTACACCTCCAAGGCATCGACGCGCTGTCCGGCGGCCGTCTTGAAGGAGCCGCGGTAGTCCGCGATGCTCGCGATACGCGGCTCGACCTGGATCTCAGCGGCGACGACCCAGGTGTGGGAGAGATCCGGTTGCTCGACCGGTCGAGCAACCGGTACTGCGGGGGCCTGGGCATCCGGCACGGGCGTCTTGGGCGCGGGCTCGGGCCGTGGCGGGAACAGAGGTTCCTGCCAGAAGGCCCGGCCCGCCATCGTTGAGAGAGGAGCAGTAGCAGTCGTCACTCATTCCTCCGCGCCGTGTGTCGACAGGGTTGACATAAGAGGACAACCCGTTCCACAGCGCGGAACGTCAGTGAGGCCGGATCTGTTACAGCTTCCGCGGGGTCGGCTCGCCAGGCGGGGGCGTTGCGAGGGCGGGCCTCTCGGTCCTACCGGGTCAGGCGCAGGTCCCAGCCCTCGCCGTCCGGCCCTTCCGTGGGAATGAGGCTCGGGGAGTAGTCGGCGCGGCCGGGTTGTCCAGCGGCGTTCCACCCGGCGATCCAGTCCCGGACGACGGTGAGGGAAGGGGAACCGGGTGCATCCGCGATGATCCTGCCGTTCTGGGTGAGAGCGGCGGCCGAGGTGGGCGTGGAGTGGCCGAACAGCCATCCGCTGGGGAGACGGGCGAGCGTCTGCCCGGGGTCGGCCGTAGCGGCAGCCCAGAACTGGAGCGGCTTCCACGGTGCCTCTGCGGGAGCGTCCTCGCTGTGACCGGGATTGATCAGGCGTTCCAGAGTGGTGCGGGCACCGGAGCGGTGCCAGTCGTCGTTCTCGCGCCACGCGATGGACACCCAGCAGTGCTCGGGAATCCGGGTCTCCCAGTCGACCCAGCGACCGGGCAGGTCCAGATCAGCCTTCGGCGAAGGAGTCGCGTCGATGTAGTTGCCCCCGGTGATCAACTCGACCTCGGGGCGTCCTTGGTTGACGCGGATGACGGCGAGAACGGTCAGGTCCGGTACGGCCGCGACGGGGAGGGTGGAGACGATCCGGCCGCCGTCGGCGGTCTGGTCCACCCACGCCTTCGGGAGCAGGGGCGGCGCGCACCAGGCGCCGATCCGGTCGTACGGGGCGGAGGCGGGGTAGCCGGTGGTTCCGTCGGCGGTGTGGCACCGGATGTGGGACAGGCCGCGCTGGTGGTGGATGAGGTTGGCCCAGCGGGTCAGATAGCTGTTGATGTCCAGGCTGGTGACCGACCCGGTGGGGCCGGTGAGCTGGGCGAGCAGCGCGCCCGAGTAGCCGGACCCGGTTCCGATCTCCAGCACCCGCGCGCCCTCGGTAACGTCCAGGTAGGAGATGTCGCGATGGACGAAGACCGCGTTCGTGCGGTGCACGGTGGGCCCGCGCCCGTCGTGATGGGTGTAGTGCTTCTCGGGCACCGACTCGGCGGTCTGGACGACCACGGGCGACACCGGGGCGTCGACGATGGGTGCGCTCAACGCTTTCACTCCTCAGAAGGATGGGGAACTCGTGTGCTCAACTGCCCCGGTCGGGTGAAAGTCACGGGATCGGGGCCAGTGGGATTCAGAGGGACAGGGCGGTGTGGTAGGGCCAGTCGGCGTCGGTGTCTTCGCCGACCGGGCCGTGGCCGGGGGCCTCGGCCCAGGCGTGGTACTCCACGGGTGGGGGGACGAACCGCACGCCGAAGCACCAGTTCAGCTTCCGGCCGGTGATCGCGGCGGCCAGGACTGCGGCGAGACTCGATTCCATGCACGCGATTCGCACCGGCCAGCGGCGGCCCGCGTACCGTACCGCCGAGACCAGGTCCTCGGCGCGCTCGGGAGCGAGGGGGCGGCGGCCGAAGCGCCGGGCGAGGCGTACGAGGCGGACGGTGAGCTGGAAGGGGAGAAGCCGCAGCAGCAGCATGGCGGCGATCAGTCCGAGCCGGGCCGCGCACCGCTGGGGGAACGTGCCGGCGCGCACCGTCGTATATGTCTGGGGCATGGTCATCGCCGCCACCTCCGGAGCCTCCGTGCGGGGGTTGCACAGGTGGCCAGGCCGGCTGTGTCGAGGGCGTCGGCCACCGCGGCGACGTCGGTCATGGCCTGGTCCCCGGTGAGGCCGTAGCGTTCGGCGTACTGGCCGGCGGCCTGTTCCCGCGTGGTGGAGGCGCACAGGGACATGACGGCGGCTGCCGCGGTGGGGGAGAGGTGGGCCCACCGGCCCGTGCGCTCGTCGAGGATGGCGCCGCCCTCCGTCGTGAGGACGGGGTGGGCGTTCTCACGCAGTCGCCACATGGCGGCTCGCCTCCTGCCACCAGGTGGCGCGGCGGACATCGAGCCGGCGCAGCCAGACCTCGGTCGCCACCGCCAGGTGCACGGAGCCCTGCGGCGTGCGCTGTCCGGTCGCGGCCCGTTGGAGTGCTGAGGAGACGGGTTCGGTGCTGACCAGGCCGAGTGCGGCCAGACGGGACGCCGGGCCCAGGAGTGCGGTGATGGTGGCCGCGTGGTCGTGCAACCCGGCGTAGGAGATGCCGTTGAACACGCCCTTCGTCACCCGCTTGAGGACGAAGGACGGCACCGGGCCGTAGGGGAAGGCCGCGCTCAGGAGCGGCTTGTACGTCCCTGGGGTGCCGCGCTCCTCGGCGGGGACGGCCAGGCAGGAGCGGATGACGGTGTTGTCCAGGTAGGGGGCCGCCACCTCGACGCCGAACTCGGACTCGGCCAGGGCCCGCCACCCGTTCATGTCCGCCCCCAGGCGGAGCAGATCCTGACGGTCCGACCAGGCGGACAGGCGCTCCGGCACCCGGGGAAGGAGATCAGCGGTGTCGTCGAGGGCGTCGGCCAGTGAGCGGCGGGCTGGGGGCGTCATCCACGCGGCGGACGCTAGCAGTGGGGTCCAACTGTGCGGCGGCCGGTGATCCGGGTTCCAGGAAGGTGCCGGTTCGCGCAGCTCGGCGGCGGTGCGCCGGATCGCCCCGGGCAGGGTCATCCGGGCTGCGGGCCGGGCGCGCCGCAGAATCGTCCACACCGAGGTGCGGCCGACACGGGCACGGGCCTGGGCGTGAGCGTGGGCGGTGCGCCACGATCGATCGCGCAGCAGATCGGGCAGGTAGCTGCCGGCCGACAGAACCGTGTCACCGCCCGCGCCGGTGAAGTGCAGGCCCGGCCCGCCGCCGTCAGCGGTGACGGCGGCCAGGACCGCCCGCTTGAGGCCCGCAGTGACGGTATAGGAGTGCGGGGCATCCGTGAGAGGGAGATGACCAAGGTCGTCGAGCCCGCTGTAGTAGACGGTGGAGGGGGTGCCGGTGACGACGCGGTGGCGCAGGCCGGGAACGGTCGCGGCGGTGCGCCGGGCGTAGGCCAGGTCGTCGTTGCGCAGGCGCGAGTCGGTGAATGTCGTCGCGGTCACGGGGCCGTGGTTGGCCGCGAGGCAGGCCAGGGTGGTGGAGTCCAGACCGGCGAGGTCCGCGCTCACCGGCCGGTGGCCGTCCAGCCGGGCGGCGACGGCGAGCCGCAGCGCCGCGCCGGCGGCAGGGGCCGCTTGGCTGAGCGGCACCGGATCGTAGTCGGCGGGCTCGTACTCCTCGACGGTCGCGATGCCGGCGTCGATGCGCAGGAGGCATCCGGGCGGGACCCGGTGAACGTCGCGGAACAGGGACCGTTCGCCGAGGAGGTCGGGCTGCCCGAGGGCCAGGTGCGCCCCGACTGCGACCGGATCGACCGGTGCGGAGTCCAACGCGGCCAGTGCCGAGGCGGCACTCGCCCACCACATTCCGCCGTCCACCCGTCGCCAGTAGACCGGGTGCTGCCCGGCCAGGTCCCCGATCACCGTGGTGATCGGCCCGTGCTCCGCGACCATCAGGCAGGAGCCGGGCCAACCGGTGAGTTCCTGCCAGCGCTTGGCCCGCACCGCGCCGAGGATGAAGCCGAGTTCCCGGGCGTCGGCTGCGTAGTCGCCGATCACCGTCACGGCGGTATCGCTTGTCCGGACAGTTCGTACCTGGCGCTCGGGCCAGCCCGACGACCACAGCGTGGGCCGGCCGGGCACCTGCCGTCCGCCCGCCGGCCGGACTGCCGGCGCTGTCCGGCCCGTCCACCCCGTACACCACCTCATGCGATGACACTCCTTCGTGCTCGTCCTGGGAGAGTGCGGGCCGGGCCCGGGTACGCCATGCGTACCCGGGCCCGGCCTCTGGGCTGTGCGCCGGTCAGTCGTCTGCCGACTTGACGTACTGGGACTCGTCCGCGGTGTCGAAGTTGTTCGTCCCCAGGGTCACTTCGGTGACAGCCCCGGCGTCCAGCACGACGGGCTTGGCGTAGACCTCGGTGGTCGGCTGCTCCATCGCACTCACCTCCTCGCACTTCTCGGTGACGGACTCTCCGTAACCGGTGTCTTGCAAAGAGTGAACCGTGGTGGGGGGTTCACCGGTAGCGTGGTGAACGGTCGAAGCGGTATATCGCGTATACAGGGCGGACGCTGATGCGGAAGCACGCACCGAATCACCAGCTCAAGAGCCTTCTCGCCGAGGCCCGGCTCACCTACGAGACCACCGCCAGAGCGGTCCGTGCCGTCGCCGACGAACTGGGACTGCGCTTACAGACCAACAAGACGGCCGTACACCACTGGGTGAGCTACGGGGCCGTACCCGAGGGCCCCACTGCCCGTTGCCTCGCCGAAGCGCTCTCGCGGCGCCTCCGCCGCATCATCACTCTGCACGACCTCGGGCTGCCTTCCGCTACCGGGGCCGGTGATGACAGCATCGGACTGGCCCTCGGCCCAGACCCGGTCGAGGTACTTGCGACGATCGGAGAGGCCGACGTGCACCGCCGCAAATTCCTGACCGCCTCCGTCTACTCCTTCGCAGCAACCGCACTCCCTCTCGAACACGTCACGGAACTCGCGGGACGCGCCGCCGCCGCCCGCAGCGGAGCCATGGCCGGCGCAGCCGAAGTCCGCGCGGTCCGCGACATGGTCGCCCTGTTCACCGAGATGGACGAACGCCTCGGCGGGCAGCACGGCCGCGCCGCGTTCGTCCAGTACCTCATCTCCGACGTCGCACCGCTGTGCCGGGCCCGCTTCCGCACTGCTGCTCTGCACCGTGAGATGCTCTCCGTCGCCTCCTCGGCCGCGCACCTCGCCGGGTGGAAGGCATATGACAGCGGCGAGCAGGGCATGGCCCAGCGCTACTACATGCAAGCCTTCGCCCTGGCGGCGGAGTCCGGCGAAGTGGGCCAGGACGGCTTTGTCATGCGGACCATGTCCCAGCAGGGCATGAAGCTCCACGCACCGGAACGCTGCCTGGACCTCGCGGCCACGGGCCTGTCCCGCGCAGCCGGCCGCATCCCGGCCCGCGCCCAGGCGCTGTTCCACATCACCCACGCCCACGCCCTGGCCAAGACCGACCGGCGCCGGGAAGCCGCCGTGGAGATGGAAGCCGCCCGCACGGCCCTGGACAGCGGCCAGGGCGAGGACGTGCCGTTCTGGGCCCTGGCCTGGGGGCCGCCGGAGGCGACCGTCGCCTCCCGAACGGCGAAGGTGCTTGACACTCTGGGAGACCACCGGCGCGCAGGCCAGCACTACACCCGCGCTGCGGCGTCCCGCCCCGCTGACACCTACGCTCGCATCGTCGCCCTTGACCTGGTGTCCGCCGCCGAATCCCAGCTCAAGCAGGGCAGCCTCGAAGAGGCGTGCGCCACCTGGGGACGAGCGATGGACCACATGGACGGCGTCGCCTCCGCCCGAACCCGCAAAGCGGTCCGCACCATGCGCCGAGACCTCGCCCCCTACCGCACTCGCGGGCTCCGCTGCGCAACCGACCTCGACGAGCGCGCCACCGCATTCCTCACCCCATCCTGACGGCCGGCACGCCGAGGGCGCCATGACCTGATGCTCCCCGCCCGGAACCACCAAGTGACGATCCCTGGCCCGGATGATCAGCCGCGCACAGAACCTCCCTCCGACACACCCGCTCACCGAGGGGCCGAAACGGCCCCACCAGCCTGGAGGACGATGTGAGACGCCGAGACCTCATGACCGCCGCGGCAAGCATCGGCGCTGCGGCCATACTCTCTCCCGCCTCCGCCCAGGCGACCGTCCTACCCGTATCCCCGATGGAGCCACTGGACAGGGCCCTGGCCGCGCCAGTGCCCGCCCACCAGCACACTCCCCGCAAACTCGACAAAGCGCTCATCGCTGCGCGCGCGGACTTCTCCAGCGCCCGGTACACCGCACTGGGCGCGGCCCTTCCCGCGATCTTGGCCACAGCCGAGGCAGCCCGGGACCGGACCACCGCCGGGCGGGCCCGCGATCACGCTCATGCAGCCGTGGCCCGCGGCTACGTCCTCGCCACCGAACTCGCGGTCAAACATCATTCCCCCACAGCATCAGCTACCTCGGAGCGGGCGCTGAAGTCCGCCCACGCCAGCGGCGATCCCCAGGTCATCGCCGCAGCCGCCCGGATGGTCGCCATCTCCCTGCGTCGCGCCGGCCAGGCGGCAGACGCCACCCAACTCCTCACCCGAACGGCGCTCGCGCTCGACGAGGCCCATCGCGGAGACCCGCCGACCGCCGCCCTTGACGCGAAGGCGGTCCTGCTCCTCACTGCGGGCTACAGTGCAGCCGTCGCCGGCAGTCGCGGCACCGCGTTGGAACTGCTCGACGAGGCGGAGGAAACCCTCCGCCGGATCACCCACGCGCACCATCGTCATGACGGACTCTTCAGCCACACCGCCACATGGGCGCAATGCGCGATGTACCGAATCAGCAGCTACACCGCCCTACGCACACCGGACGAGGGCATCGTGTACGCCAACCGGATCGAGCCCTTCCGTCTCCCTACCCCGGAACGGACGGCGAGGTACCTGACCGACAGCGGGCGCATGTGGCACCAGATCGGAGACGGGCCGCGCACCTACGCGGCGCTCCGCGCCATCGAGCGCGCAGCGCCCGAGGAACTGCGACGCCCGGCACTGCGGACCTTGACCACCGACCTTCTCCACACGCCCCAGCACCTTCCCGGCATCCGGGAATTCGCCACCCGCCACGGTGCCCTCGCCTGACGTGAAGGTCGTAATGGCAATGGGTCCGGTGAGGAATTCACCGGACCCATTGCCATCGCCCCGGCAGGGCGGGGTGTTCTACCGTTTGTCACCCTTGTGCCTGCACCTCAGGCCATTTTCCACTTCACCGATCGTCGGTCGACGCGGCTGTCCGCAGACGTCGCAATGGCAGTCCCACGGCATGGTCCGGGACCCGGGGTAGGGGCCGTAGGGTGTATAGCCTGCCTCCTTCATGAGGAGACGTGCCTCTGTCTCTTCGGGTGAGATTGCAGCCGCCGCGGTGTGGGGCTGAGGTAAAGCCGGGAGACGCGGATAGCGCTCGCGTTGTGGAGTGCTTCCCCCGAAGGCGGCTCCGAGGCTAATCCAGCGTTTCGGCTGCGACTGTTTGGTCATGTGATCCCGTTCCCTTTGCGTGCGGGTGCAGTGAAAAGCGGTGCGAGTGGCCGGCGTATTCGATCTGATTCAGCGGCCGACGGGCAAACCTCTATTGCACGTCGGCAGCTTTCTGCGGGGCCCTCGCGGAAGCGAGGGGGTGGCTGGTGATGGCGAAGACGGCGTGCACTGACTGTCGGGGGGTGCTGACGTCGTGAACCACGCCACAGGGGAGCAGGAGGAGGTCTCCGGGCTCGGTCAGCAGCTCCGTCGGATCGCTGTTTCGGTCCGGCCAGATCGTCCAGAGCTTCGCTCCGCGGAGTTGGAGGATGAGTCCGTCCCATGCGTCGTCGTGCGGGCCGAGAGTGCGGTCCTGGGCGTTCGATTCGTACAGGGAGCAGACGACGCGCCGGCGCAAGGTCCGGGCGAGGTGGAGGGCGGTGAGGCTGTACCACCCGTCGCTCCGGACATCCGCGCTCTCGTAAACGAGGGTGCGGGGCCGCTCCTGGTAGGCGCGTGCGATGCCGGCACTGGTGTCCTCGCGCTGGAACTCCCCTTCGCGGTCCGTGAACGCGACCGTCTGGGCGTTCGTGCGGTGGTCGCCGATGGGCAGGGGAAGGGCGCGGAGCCACGACGGGTCCAGCAACCGGGGAATGTGAGTGGCGGTGGCGGGCGGCGCGCCCCGCCACGGCAGAACCGCCGTGGCGAGACGCGCCGTGAGAGCCACTGCCGCTGTCTGCTGAGTCAGAGCGTCCACGACAGGAGCCCCGGCTCAGATGACGAAGATGTGGCTCTCGGAACCGTCTTCGTGAGTGGAGCGCAGGTACTTTCCTGCCGTCGGGGCCGCCGCGTAGTCGAGGAACGAGTCATCGGCGGGGTCCATCGTCTGAGTGGCGTGCAGGACATCGCCGGGGGCCAGATCGACGACGTTCCGAGGGTGGAGTTCTATGACGCCGCGCTCCGTGTCGACCCGCTGGACCAGGACTTCGCCCGGTGCGAGGGCGATGGTCTCGGGGGTGAACAGCAGGGTGACGGCGGCAGCGAGGGGATGGCGGTCGAGGACGGCGTTCAGGTCGGTCAGCAGGGCGGTCTGCTGCGCCGCCAGGGTGGGCGCGGAGACGGTCATCACGGTCATGTTTGCTCCAGGTGGTGTCGTTGGTGTCGGGGTGGACCGGTCGGCGGGGACGGGCGGTGCCCTGGGGCGGCGACGGTTGCCGAACCGGAGCCGTGTTGCGCGCGATTGTGCGCGCGGGCTCTGAGGAACTGAGGCGCTCCGCCCTGTGACCGCGGTCAACTGGGCTTCTCCACGGTGCTCAACACCTACTCGGCGTAAGGACTTCGCCGGCCGCCGTGGCGTACTCGCCAGAGCGGACGGGTGGGACCTCGGCGCCGTCGCTGTCGTCTATGAGGGTGCGGAGGAAGGCACGGCTGTCCGCGCGGGTCGCGGCGCGGGTGCGGCAGAGGTCGAGTTTGGCGCTGACGGAGGAGTCGGTGTCGTCGGGGTAGCGGACGCCGTAGTTGAGGGTTTCCACGGTGTAGAGGGGGGTGGGCCGTATCCACAGCTGGCCGTAGACCACCCCCGCTCGAAGGGGCAGGTACTCGGACAGTCCGTCTCGGTCGCGGAGGATGACGCGGACGTCGGCGGTGCCGGCCAGTAGGTGGGCGGCTTGTTCACCGACCATGTCCGGGGTCCCGGCGCGGCGTATCGCGTCCTCGTGGAGGTAGGCGACGACGTTCTTGCCGTGGTCGGGCGGCAGGGCTCTGGACCCGGCCGGGGCGTCCCCGACGTCGCGGAGGAACTGTTCGTAGGAAGGGCACCGGAGCACCGCGGGGATCATGTTGATGCTGGCGAGGACGATGGTTCCCGCGAGGTATTCGAGGGCGGTGAGCCGGGCGTTCCACCGGTCGCTGGTGTCGCCCACGCTCTTGGGCAGTGCTGCGAGGGCGATGATCTCGGCGGCCTGCTCTGGGGAGTTCGGGAGGTAGAGGTCGGTGAGTCGTTCGAGGGCGTGGGCGTCGGCGGTGCTGCGTCCGGTCTCCACGCGCTGGAGGGTGGGGTAGGAGCAGTGGGCGCGTGCGGCGGCTTGGTGCGGGGTGAGATCCGCCTTCATACGTAGGGTGCGGAGGTAGGCGCCGGCGACGATGCGGCCGGGGCGAGCCGGGCCGGTGGTGATCATGAGGTGCCTTGGGGTGGTACGGACCGCCGGATGCGGCGGGCAAGTCGGATGAGGGGGCAGTGGCCGCCGGTGGCCGCGGTGACGGCGGCGGTCAGGTCGGTGTGGATGCCGGAGTTCAAAGGGCCGGTGAGGGCCTGGATCTTGGCCACGGCGGGTCCGCTGACGGTTTCGGCGGGCTGGTCCAGAACCACGTGGGCGTGTTCGAGCAGGCGGCGGACGATGCCCAGGTGATCGAACTCCATATGGATGAGGGGGCGCAGATCGAGGACAGCCCCCACGGTGGTTGTTGCGCTCGGTCATGAGGTGCGGGGGCGGGCGCAGGCGGTGTTGATGTACTGCTGGACGCGGGGGTCGAACCCGCCGGGAACGTGTTCGGAGAGTGTGTCGTGGGCGGCCCAGGTGACCTCTTCGATCTCGGCGAGGCGGGGCTTGGGGGCGGTGTCGTCTTGGAGCGTGCAGGCGATGTAGTGGACGCTCCAGCCGGTGAGCGGATGGATACGGTCACCCAAGTGTTCGGTGGCCTTGACCCTTAGCCCGGTCTCCTCCCAGGTCTCCCGTTCGGCCGTCTCCTCCAGGCGTTCGTAGCCCTCCGGTTTCCCGGCGGGCAGGGCCCAGACCAGGCCGGGTTCGGTCCGGACACGCCGAACGAGGAGGAGGCGCCGCCGGTGAACGATCACGGCTGCGGCGACCAACGGAGGATGGTGCTGGTACGTCATGGACTCGATTCCGGAATCAAGGGGAGAAAGGTTCAGGGGGTGAGGACTTCGGCGAGTCGCTGTTGGGAGAGGCTGATCAGCAGGAGTGGGTGGTCGCTGAGGCCGGTGGTCTCGACGACGCGGAAGTCTTCGACGGCGGTGAGCAGTCCGCTGGTGGCGTATGCGCGGTCGATCCGGCACGGTCCGCCTTGGTCGGGGTATCCGTCGGCGGGGGCCAGGACGTCGGTGCGGCCGGTGGTGAGGGCGAGGTGGCGGGCGATGTCCTCCATGCCGGCGGTGCGCAGGATGCGGTCGCTGTAGGTGTCGGGGACCAGCGAGCCGTCATCGCCGAGGACGAACCGGTGCGCGATGTGGGAGCGGTCCGCGATGAGCTTCGGGTTCGGCGGCGGGGTGTCGCCGGGGGTTCCGGGTTCGGGGTAGGAGTTGGCGTCCAGGACGGTCAGGGCCTCGCGGGGGCGGCCGTTGGGGTAGACGGGGGTGCGGTCGGCGGAATCGCGCCGGTCCGCGGCCTTGGTGAGTTCCTGCCCCTCCAGCTTCCGGGCCGGAGGTGAGGCGTAGTGGTGGTGCGCCACGGTGAACACCAGCTCCCGGGTCGCGGCGGGGAAGGCCGCGAGACGAAGGTCGACCGTGGTGGGCGGGCAGCCCCACGGGCTTCCGGGCGGGCGGGGATCGTTGCGGCGGACGAGCCGGAAGGCATCCGGCCGTATGAAGACGGCGGTCCGCAGGTCGGCGACGGCGGGGCCGCCGAGAATCCCCTGCGGGCGAAGGTGCGGCCGGTCCGGCGGGGTGAGGGCGACCTCCATGGCAAGAAGGTGCTCCGCGCTGGCACCGGTCCCTCGCACTTCTGCGCGGCCGATCAGGTGCGGGTCCAGGCTGCGGAGCAGTCGGTAGTAGTCGTGGCGTACGGCGGGGTCGCCTTTCCCTTCCAGCGCGAAGTTCCCGAAGACGGCGCGGAACAGCGTGTCCTGGGGCATGACGGTGGTCCTTCCCTTGGCGGGCGGGTGGTCGGATGGTTCAGTGCGAGGTGGGGACGCCGGCGAGTGCGCTCCAGACGGCTGTGCCGTCGAGCGGTTCTGTGTGAGACCGGGGGGCGATGTTGCCCGGTCCGGGAGGGATGGTCTCCAGGCCCTGGACGCACTGGTGGATGAAGTCGGGGTCCCGCATCCGTCCCCACCGGGCGCCGGTCGCGGCGGTCATGATGTCGGTGACGGCCTCGCGGATCGCAGGGTCGTGGCTGACGAGCTGGGTGAGGACCACGGTGCTGCCGGGCGGCAGCGCGCGGGCGGTTGCCCGGACGACATCGGCCGGGTCCGTCCCGTCGTCGGGCAGGCAGTCCAGCACCATGGAGAACAGGGCGACGATCGGCCGGTTCCAGTCGAGGAACGTACGGGTCGCCTTCTGGATCGTCCGGGTGTCCCGCAGGTCGCCGTCGACGACCTTGATGTTCTCGTTGTCCTCCAGGCCGGTCCGTGCGTGCGCGAGGACGATGGGGTCGTTGTCGACGTAGACCACCTTCGCCTCCGGGCGAACGCCCTGGGCTGCCTCGTGGACCAGGCCCCAGTCCCATGCGGGAAGTCCGCAGCCCAGGTCGAGGAACTGATCGGCCCCGTCGGTCGTGAGGGATCGCACCGCCTTCCAGAGGAAGATCCGGGAGTCCCGTACGAGCCGCCAGACCTGAGGGACAGCCTCTTGAAGCGCTGCCCCCGCTTCCCGGTCTGCCTGGTAGTTGTCGACCCCGCCGAACAGCCAGTCATGGATGTGCGCGGAAGACGCGTCGCGGATGGTGTTCAACAAGGCCGGCTCGCCGGCGGGCTGGACGAGGTTCACCGCTGCCGCCTCGATGCCGCAGCCCGGCCCTTGCCGCGTCCGCGGCCGGCGGGCCGGCTGTCGGGCGGCGGCGCGGGGGCGGGGGCACCGGTGAGAGCGGCGACGATGTCGGCCACGACGTAGGGGCGGTGGGCGGCGGGCGGGGTGAGCCAGTGGATGTCGCGGCAGCGGACCGCGGTGGCGGGCGGGATCTCCACGGTCACCCCGGGGCGCAGGAACCTCGTGCCGGGGACGTTCCACTGCTCAGGTTCGGTGTCGCGGGGTATGAGGAGCGTGATCACGCGGGCGAAGTCGTTGACGACGACGGGCCCCTGCTCCAGCGCCGGGTGAGTGCGCACGGCGTTCATGCCGGTGTCGTAGGGGACGCGTACCGTCTGGAAGTACACCCCGTTGCGCACTTTGCGGACCAGCCTGGGGTTGATCCAGCTCTGGTGGCCGCTGTCGTAGGCGGGGTAGTCGCGGCCGTTGTCGAGGACGTACTCCCCGATGATTCCTGGTCGCTGGGGCGCGGCGGGCGCGGGCATGACGGTGGTTCCCTTCAGGGCGTGGCGGTTGGTGCGGGGTGGGTCAGGCGGCGGCGCGGGGCGCGTGGGGGATGATTCGGCCGCTGGGAAGGAGCTGGCCACCGTCGTCGAAGGTGATGACGCCGTTGCACAGCCGGGTGTAGCCGGTGAGGAAGTCGCGGTTGACGGGTTTCGCGGCGGACCGGTCTTCGGCGGTCGCGGCGGGGCACGGGGGCCGGTGCGGGCATCGTTTGGGCGGTTGTGCGGCGGTTTCGGGCATGGGGAAGGCAACTCTCGGCGACAGTGATGAAGGGGATACGGGGTGTGGCCCCGCCCAGGGCCTCGGTCCTGGGCGGGACTCCTGGGTTCTAGTCGGCGGCCTGACGGAGGGCGTGCGCGAGCTGCTGGAGCTGTACGTCCCGGCTGGCCTTGATCAGCACCACATCGCCGGGCTGGAGGGTCCGGAGCAGGAGTTCCAGGGCGGTGTCCTGGTCGGGCAGGTGGACGGCGGTGATCTCGCCGTCGGTGGCGGCCTGCTGCATCCAGCGGGCTTCGTCGCCGCCGATGGTCAGGAGCTGATCCACCCCTTCAGCGGCGGCGACCTGCCCGACCTGCTCGTGGGCGGTGCGCGAGGAGGTGCCGAGTTCGTTCATTTTGCCGAGGACGGCGATGGTGCGTCGGCCGGTGCTGCGGCCCATGGCGGTGAGGGTCTTGAGCGCGTGGTGCATGGAGTCGGGGTTGGCGTTGTAGGCGTCGTTGATGATGGTGACGCCGTCCTCGCGGTCGGTCGTCTCCATGCGCCATCGCGACTGGGCGGTGGCGTTGCTGAGAAGTTCGGCGGTGGTGCCGGCGTCGAGTCCGGCTTCGTGAGCGACCGCGGCGGCGGCGAGGGAGTTGGCGATCTGGGGTTCGCCGGCTTGGCGCAGGCGGACGGGGGCGCCCCCGTCGGGGGTGATGAGCGTGTACTGCCCGCGGCCCTGGTCGTCGAAGGTGATGCCGCTGGCGCGGATGTCCGCAGATTCGGTGATTCCGAAGCTGAGGGCGCGGGCGCCGGTCCGGTTGCGCATGGCCATGACGCGGTGGTCGTCGGCGTTGAGGACGGCCAGGCCGTACGGGGGGAGTGCTTCGACGATCTCCGCTTTGGCTCGGGCGATGGCGTCCTGGCTGCCGAACTCGCCGAGGTGGGCGGTGCCGACGTTGGTGACGACGCTGATCGAGGGCGGGGCCACGGCGGTGAGGGTCCGGATGTCGCCGAGGTGACGGGCACCCATCTCCAGCACCAGGTACCGGGTGTCGGCGGTGGCGCGGCTGACGGTGAGCGGCAGGCCGATCTCGTTGTTGAAGGACTGTTCGGTGGCCACGGTCGGCCCGGCGGCGGGCAGAAGCTGGGCGATGAGGTCCTTCGTGCTGGTCTTGCCCGCGGAGCCGGTGATCGCGACCACGGTGGCGTCGGTGAAGCAGAAGCGCAGCAGGTGTTCGGCGAGGCGGGCGGCTGCGGCGAGGACATCGTCCACGACGATCGCCGGGGTGCCGACGGGCCGTGTGGTGAGGGAGGCGACCGCGCCGGCCCGGACCGCTTCGGCGGCGAAGGTGTGCCCGTCGGTGTGGTCACCGGTCAGCGCGAGGAAAAGACCTCCCGGGGTCACGGTGCGGGAGTCGAAGGTGAGGGGTTCCGTGATGAGCGCGGCGGGCTCGGGCACGTCGGTGAGGCGGCCGTCGACGACACTGGCGACGGCGGTGAGGGACATGGGGTCCACGGTGGCGCTGTCCGATCAGGTCAGGGGGGATACCGGGGCGGTGTGTTCTTCGGCGGCCGGGGCTACGGGGCCGGTTTCGGTGCGCGGGTGCAGGTCGAGGGCGACGCCCCGGCCGGCGAAGAAGTCGGCGAACCGCGCGGTCGGGAGGATGGCCTCCCGGGATTGGGCGGTGTGCCCGGAGGGGTTGTTGAAGATCAGGTCCCCGTCCGGGGTGTGGCCCCTGACGAGGACGAGGTGGCCGCCCTTGCTCGGGGGTTCCTGGTCGGGGGTGCGGATGGTCTTGTGGACGGACGCCATCACCAGATGTCCGTCGTCAAGAAGGCTGGTTAGCTCGTCCATGGTGAGACGGGGGTGCACGACCGCGCCCAGGCCGTGTGCGGCGCGCGCGTACTCGGTGAACGGCGCGTAGATCAGGCCCTTGATCGTCCCGTCGTCCTGTTCGGTGTAGGCGCCGTAGTGCCGGGCTCCGTCGAGGAGGCCGAAGAGGGAGGGCGCGTAGCCGTCCCGGTGGAGCAGGGCCATCCGCAGGCACGTGATCCCGCACAGATGACGGCACCACCTGCGGTACTCGTCCCGGCTGGCGGCGCCGCTGGTGGACCAGGCGTGGTCGTCTCCGGGGTCGTGGTTGTCGTAGGCGATGGCGAAGACGAGTTCGGGGCTGGCGTATTGGGTGAGGGCCGGCACGGTATGCGGGGGCCTGGGTTTTCCGGGGGCGGGGCTATCGCAGCAGGGCGGCAGCATGATGATCCTCTCGGGTGGCGACGGAGTCGATGAGCGTCTTGTAGCGGGGCCAGTCGACGTTCCCGCCGGACAGGATCACGCCGACGGGGCCGGGCGGCAGCAGGGCGGGGGCCTGGAGGAGCCCGGCGAAGGCGACCGCGCCGGACGGTTCGGCGGCGGCCCGGTAGTGCCGCCACAGGAACGCCATCGCCTCAGCGATCAGGGCCTCGGGCACGGTGACGATGTCGGCCAGCAGCCTCCGGTTGATCTCGAAGGTCAGGCCCCCGGGCCGGGTGTGGCCCAGACCGTCCGCGATGGTGGACGGGGGCGGGATGCGGACCCTGCGGCCGGTGGTCAGAGAGCGGCGGGTGTCGTCAGCCGTCTCCGGCTCCACGCCGAACACGCCCACGGCCGGGTCGTGGTGGGAGGCGGCCAAGCAGGTTCCGGCGGCGAGCCCGCCTCCCCCGACTGCGACGAGGATCACGGCGAGGTCGGGACGTTCGCGCAGCATCTCCCATGCCGCCGTGCCGGCCCCGGCGATCACCGGGTGGGAGTCGGCCGACGGCACGATGGACAGGCCCTCCTCGCGGGCAAGGCGGTGCACGATCTCGTCCCTCCGGCCCGTGGTCCGGTCGTAGGTGACGATCCTCGCGCCCAGCGCCTGGACGCCCTGCACTTTGGTCCTCGGCGCGTCGGCCGGAATCACCACGGTGGCCGGTGCTCCGAAGTGCCGCGCGGCGAGCGCGAGGGCTTGGGCGTGGTTCCCCGATGAGGCGCCCACTACCCCTCTTCCTCGTGCGGCGGGGGAGAGCTGGGCGACGGCGTTGAACGCGCCACGCACCTTGAAGGAGCCGGTGAGCTGCATGTTCTCCGCCTTGACCACGGTCTCCCGGCCGAAGGCATCGTTCACGGCGGGCGAGGAGAGCAGCGGGGTCGGGGCGATCAGGTGATGGATGCGGTCGGCGGCGGTCAGCACGTCGTGCGAGGTCAGCAGAGACATGGCCGTCCCCCTTTACGGCTGGGCGCGGCGGTCGACGCGCGCCGTGCGGACGATGTGGGCGAGAAGCTGCTCGTAGGAGAATCCGGCGGCGTCCGCCATGCGGGCGAAGTTCCCCTGCCTGGACAGGCCCGGGAGCGTGTTGACCTCCAGCCACACCGCGAAGCCCTCGGCGGAGACGACGAAGTCGTGACGGCTGTAGCCGTGGCAGCGCAGTCCGCGGTGCGCCCGCCGTGCGGCGATCTCCAGTTCCCGCCGCTCTGCCTCCGTGACCCGCGCCGGGCAGTGGTAGGTGGTCAGGCCCTGCTCACGCTTGGCCTCGTACGAGTAGATGCCCCCCGCGGTCACCGTTTCCAGCGTCGGCAGCACATGCAGCCCTCCGCGGGGGTCCTCCAGGACACCGACGCTCACCGAGCGGCCCTCGATGTACCGCTCGGCCATCGTCTCCACCCCGGCCGAGGCGTTGATCCCGGCGATCAGTTCCTCCGGGGTCCGGGCCAGCACCAGACCGATCGACCCGCCCTCGGAGACGGGCTTGAGGATCACGGGCAGGCCGCACCGCTCGGCCACGTGCTCCGCCTCGTCCTCGGCGGACATCTTCGACGAGATGCTGGTGTAGGGGGGGACCGCGACATCGCGGGCGGCGGCGAACCTCTTCGCGGTCGTCTTGTGCATCCCGGCGGCCGATGCGAGCACACCACTGCCTGTATAGGGGACACCGATGGACTCCAGCAGCCCCTGCAACCGGCCGTCCTCCGCGCCCCGGCCCGCGATGGCCAGGAGTGCCAGCTCGCATTCGCGCAGCCCGGCGATCAGCGTGTCCGGGTCCCCCGACGAATCCAGCACCCGGTACTCGATTCCCAGACCGCCCAGGGCCTCGGCGACCGTTTTGCCGGACAACAGGGCGCGGTCCCGCTCCTGTGACCAGCCGCCGGTCACGACGGCTAAGGGGCGGGTGAACTCGTCGGGGGTGAGGGTTTCGATCTTCATGGACAGCTCCTTCGGTTGGGCAGGGTCGTGTGCCTGAGGGGTGCGGGTGGAGGCCGGCAGGGCGGGGGCGTGTGTCTGGACCGTGCTCGGCGCGGGGCGGGTGGATTTCCAGCCCTCGTCGCCGGCCACGATGTCGAGGACGTCGAGAGTGGCCATGGCGAGCCTGCGCAGGTATCCGGTGGCGGCGGACACCGGCGTCGTCAGCGCCTCCGCCCGCGCCATCGCCTCGCGCGTCCGGGGGCCGTAGAACAGGGTGCTGAACCTGACCGACGGCCTGTGCGCCGGCCGGGAGACTTCCGCGTGCGCGTGCTCCTCCGGGGGATCGTGCGGGAACGGCTCCCCCAGAACCCGGCGAGCCCGCGCGAGCACGGCCGCGTCAGTCTCGGTCGGACTGCCGTTGAGACGTCCGTCCAGGAGAACGAGGAGTTGTTTCAGCGCGCGTCCGAGCCGCGGTGCGAGAAGCGCGATGTCCCCCGGCTCCGGAGGAAGTCCTACGCCGAGGGCCCGTTCGAGATCTTCATAGACCACTTCGACAGCCGCGAAGGCGCGGTACCGCACGAGTAACTGCTCACGAAAAGCGGCATCGGCGGGGCCCGGCACCGTGGCCGTCGAGCCGCCCGTCACGGCCGCGCCCTTTCCGCGCAGGCCGGCACGGCGAGGGTGCACCACGTCTTCGTGCCGTCGCGGCTAACGCCCCACTCGGTGGCGTACGCGGCGACGATGAACATTCCGCGTCCGCTCTCGTCGTCCGGGCCGGCTACGGAGACGTCCGCGCGGCTGCCGGGCGATCCGTCGTCCACCTCGATCGCGATCATGCCGCCGGTGACCAGGATTCGGCAGGTGACTCGTTGACCGTCGCCATGCTTGAGCGCATTGGTGACGAGTTCGCTGACCAGGAGCTGCGCGCTGTCGACGAGGTCGGCCAGTTCCCAGAAGCGGAGCTTGGCGTAGCAGACGCGGCGGAGGTGGCCGACCCAACGGCCATCGATCGTGGAGAAGGAACGGCCATCGCCCTGCGGTCTGCGGTAGAGGGACATCGTCACCTCGTCGCGTACCTCGTCAAGGTCAGTGGCGAGAAGGTGCCCGGTGATGCTTTCGGCGGTAATGCTCAGGCTCATCGCGGCCTCGGCTCTTTGGAGGGGAGGACGAACAGCCGTGCCCGACGGGGAGATCGGGACGACGGTCCGCGGCCGGAGACGGCGGAACTCACCGGCCGACCGGCAGGCATGAACCACGCAGGGCGCGGCGCGTCACCGTAAGTCAGGACACGGTCACTTCCTGCCGGAGCCCTAGCTTGCTCCTTTTTCGGGTCCGGGCGCAACACTTTCGCTGGAGATGCTAAAAAGGCGCGAACGTCTGTACGCATGGCCAAGCGCGACGTGGGCGTGACAAACTGCGACCATGACGCAGAAGAGGGCGACGCCGTCAATCAAGAGGCGACGGGTGGGTGGCCAACTGCGCCGCTGGCGCGAGGCAGTCGAGATGCCGTCAGCCGACGTCGCGCGGGCGATGGGGTGGAGTCAGGCACGCTTTTCCCGAATCGAGCGTGGCTACTACCGTGTCACGAGCGACGAGGTACACGGCATCTGCGCGAAGATCGGCGTCGACGACCCGGAAGGCGTGAGCGAGGTCGCCCGCGTTGCGGAGGACTCCCCGGGCACTGGGTGGTGGGCGTCGTACTCCGGCCGCATCGGTCAGAACTACTTGGACTTCATCGAGCTTGAGTCCGAAGCGGAGACGATCCGCATCCACCACCCCGTCGTCATCCCCGGCCCGATCCAGACCGCTGGGTACGCGCGCGAAATCCTGACCCACACGGCCACCCGAGAGGAAGGCCAGGGCGAGATGCTGGTGTCCATCCGCATGGCCCGTCAGGAAATCCTCACTCGCAAGAAGCCTGTTCAGTTCCATGCCCTGGTGCCGGAACTGGCTCTCCATGCTCGCTTCGGCGAGGGCGCCGGCATCATGCCGGATCAGCTCCGCAAGCTGCTTGACGTGGCAGACATGCCCAACGTGAAGTTGCAGATCGTCCCTCTCACTGCTCACCCGGCTTACGTGACGAAGGGACCGATGACCCTCCTCACGTTCCGCCACCCTTGGGTGCCCGTCGCCAGCGTGGACAACCAGATGGGCGGAAGCCATACGGAAGGCGCAGAGGAAATCAAGTATCTGGACGCCGAGTTCGATGCCGTCGGCTCCATCGCCCTTCCCGTGGATGAGTCACGGGATCTGCTCGCCGAGTATCTGGAAGGAATGCGCAAGTGACCATGGACAAGGGGACATCCCTGATGGCACCAGAGATCGAAGGGGCCGTCTGGAAGAAGTCGTCCTACAGCGGCAGCGGTGAAGGACAATGTGTCGAGATCGCTGACCTGACGGCCACCCTGCACGACGGTGTCGGAGTCCGCGATTCGAAAGACCCGAGTGGTCCGGCATTGGTGTTCGCGCCATCCGCGTTCGCGGGCTTCATCACGGAGGTCCAGGGCGGCGGGCTCACCGCCTGACGTTCCGGAGAAACGGCGAGGTCTGCCTCCCCCATCCAACCTGGGGGAGACAGACCTCGCCGCACCGTACCCACCGTGAGATCACTTGCCTACAGACCGATGCTGACTGGCGCGTCGCTCGCGATTCGCACGTGCACGCCCCCCACTGCTCTTACGCGCCGGGCTGACCACGGCGCGTCGCGTCACTGGCCTCTGTCCGGTGCTCTCCGAGGGGCAGTGAGCGGCTGCCACGACAACGGAACGATGAAGCCGCGCGCCTCCGCGCCACAGGATCGGAGGCTGTCAGCGGTCTTGTTCACTCCAGCGAGATGGCGGGCATCTCGCGGTGCTGGAGGTGCTGGCCGGCCGCGTCGACGGTGAGCCTGAACGTATCCGGGCCGGGGTGACCCGCCGCAGCGTGCGCGTCGAGAACTTCTTCGACGCGGTCCCAGAGGCGGAGGGGGCCGGCCTGTCGGACGTGCAGTCGATCGCCGTCGGGAGTGAGGGCGGCCACGGAGCCGGTGGTGATGTCGATCAGACAGGTCGTGTCGTCGATGGTGGTGATCTGGCTGTTCGGCAGGGCCGACTGGATCAGGAAGCGGGTGAAGAACGCCTCCTCCGATTCGGCGGTGAGCCAGTCAAGCGTGTGATGGGTGATGGTGGGAACCGCGTCGGCCAGGAGCGTGTTCCAGTGCGCGGGGTTTCCGAAGCCGGGAGCCTGGTGGGGGCGGGCGAGCATGAAGGACACCGCGCCCGGCAGGAGCGGACCGCTGGCGGTCCCGTCCTCGTGGACGGTGAGCAGGGTACGGCCGAAGCCGAACTGCCAGCCTCCGAGGGTCGTGAGGATCTTCCCCCCGGGCCGGGTCTGCGCGATCCACGGCCGGGGAACGGTACGCACGGAACAGGCGGCGACGATCCGGTCGAACGGGGCCGACGGCCAGTACCCGTACAGGCCGTCCGCGACCGCGAGATCGGGGGTATACCCCAGGCCGTACAGAGCGGTGGCCGCCTGTTCGAGCCGATGGTTGTCGACTTCGACGGTGGTGATCGCGTCAGACCCGTAGCGTTCGCACGCCAGCGCGGTGGAGTAGCCGGTGCCCGTCCCGATCTCCAGAATGTCCTGGCCCTCGGCCAGATCCGCGTCCTCCCACATCCGCACGACCAGCGACGGCAGGGTCGACGACGAGGTAGGGGAGCCACCGTCGCGAGGCTCGGGGTTCTCCCAGTCGGGCTCGTCGCCGTCGAACTGGGTGACGAGGCTCTGGTTGGTGTAGACGGCGGTGAGCCACCGCTCGGGATCACGTTCGGTGGTGACCGGCTCCCACCAGGTGAACCCGCGCGGTGAGGGCTTCTCGGCCGGCAGGTAGAACCCGGGGGCGAACCGGTGCCGGGGTACCGTCTCCACGGCCTGGCGCCAGCCATCGGCCCGCTCGTCGCGCACCACGGCAGCGGCCAGTTCGCTCCGGAGCTGCTGCGCGCGCTGCTCGCGCCCGGAGTCGTCTGTGCTGGTCATGGTCGGGGTCCTTCCGTCAGGAGGCGGGCGAACGCTACGGCGATGTCCGTGGAGTCGGGCAGCCACCCCCACTGTCCGTTGGGGTTGCACTCGATGAACGTGAACCGCTCCGGCGCGTCCTCGGGCAGATCCTCCCGCAGCGCGAAGTCGAAGCAGCCGAAGACGAGCCCGAAGGCTTCCAGATACGTGAGCAGCGCCTTGGCCAGCACGGGGGGAACGGCGAGAGGCTGGTGGTCCAGCTCGTCCCAGTCGCCTCGACGCCAGTCCAGGGCACCGTCCGGCGCGCAGATCCGCTGCGCGAAGACCTTCCGCCCCACCACAGTGATCCGGGCGTCCGCTGTCTTGGGCACCTCGGCCTGAAACAGGTGCGCGGTCAGGGCAACGGAGGCGTCCAGCGTTTCCGGGTTGATCCGCTGCGCCCAGATCGCGCCGGCCTGCCCGTCGTCCGAGACGGGCAGGCCCCGGAAGGGCTTGTAGACCACCGGACCGTGCTCGGCGGCGAAGGCGCGCGCCCGCTCGACATCGTTGGTGATCAGCGTCGGGGGCACCACTAGGCCGATTGCCACGGCCGTCTGGAGCTGGGCCGCTTTGAACTCCGCACGGGTGACGGCAGCCGGATGATTCACGTAACGGCATCCCGGGATGTTCGTCAGAATGCCGCCCAGGCCGTGCTTCGCCTCCGCCGCAGCGAACACCCTCGACTGCTGATCGGCTCCTTCGAGGCGTGGCATCAGCCAGGGGCTCGGCCGGCGGTAGTACACGGCCCCGATCTCCTCCAGCGCCACCGCGCGGCTCGGGGTTGTCACCGAACCCGTCCACCCGCAGGGGCCCAGCGCGGCCCCGAACGTCAGATCGGGGCCGATGTCCGCAGGATCGACCCGCACCACCCGCGCACCGAGGCCGTTCAGCTCCTCGATCACGAGATCCGCGGTGACATCCTCCAGGGACGTCACCGCCAACACCGCGTGGCCCACCGGGTCAGTCGGCTTCGTAGTCGGTCGTCACATCATCCTCGACCTGCGGCTTCGGCGCCTGGCCGTCGCTGCCCCCCGAACCCCCGGACTTCGACACCGTTCCCTTCGTCTTGTTCGTTCCGTGCTTACTCATCTCGATGACCTGCCCCGCCGCGTCGGTGTAGCGGGCGAGCTGCGTCAACGGGTCCAGCTCAACGTGCGCGTAGGGCGGTGGCGACACCGGCAGCCGGTCGGTCGCTAAGCCCAGCCCCCAAGGAACATTCGTCATCGACAATCCCTTCCCTTCCCCGGTAAGCAGGGCCATCCCCGTGGCCCGAAGCTCAAGGTGACCCTACCGATCCACCCTGCGGGTCCCGTGGGATTTTGCCATTACCTCTCGCTCGGCTTGGGCGGTGAATTTCCGCGGGGTGTAACAGATTCTCGGCGGCGACGTACATAGGCATGAAGACCCCGCACGGGGTCCGTTTCACACAGTCCCCATATGAGGAGATGCCCCTCCATGTCTGTCGCCCTGGCCGTGAAGTCCCCTGCCTACCCCGCGCCCAAGACCCTCAAGGAACTCGACACCCTGCTGACGGGCGGTCGCGGGCCGAGCGCGCACATCATCGTTCTGCACCCCGTGCTCGCCACGCGGCTCCTGCGCCGGAACACCAGGAATCGCAACCTGCGGCCGGCCGCGGTTGAGAACTACGTGCGCGACATCGAGGCGGGCACCTGGCCGCTCAACGGGGAAGCCCTCAAGTTCGACGTCGACGGCAATATCCTCGACGGGCAGCACAGGCTCCATGCGGTGTCGAAGGCCGGCGCGCCGGTCACCACGCTTATAGTCGGCGGGCTGCCCGCCGAGACGCAGTCCACCATGGACTCCGGTATGCGGCGCACCACGGCCGACGCCCTGGCGCTCGCGGACGAGCCGAACGCTGCCACGGTCGCGTCCATCCTGCGACGGGTCTGGGCCTGGGAGCAGGGCGACCGCAAGTTCGCTCGCCGTGCGAACCCGACCACGACCGAGTCCAGGGCCCTGCTCCTGAAGCACCCGGAGATCCGGCGCTCCGCGGAGATCGCCACCCGCACGCGGGCGGCGTTCCCGCACATTCCCCAGTCGGCCCTGGGCACCGCTCACTTCCTGGTGAACGCGGTCGACCCGGACGACTGCGCCTGGTTCTTCCAGCGCCTCGCCGACGGCGCGGACCTCTCCCCCCGCCACCCGATCCTCGCTCTCCGCTCCCGCGTCACCTCCGAACGCGCGAAGGAGGGCCGGATTCTGTGGGCGCGGCACCTGTCCTACCTGATCTACTCGTGGAACGCCGTGCGCGAGGACCGGCCGCTGGCGCGTCTGCTGGTCCGGCCCGACGCCCCCGTCCCGACTCCCAAGTAACAGGACCCTCTCACCTCGGAGATGCCCCTCCATGAGCACCACCACCGCTGTTTCCCCGGCCGTCGAGAAGGCGGTCGGGGCCATCGCCCGGGGCGGCGAGCAGATCGCCCCGCACCTCTTCGACCTGCACCTGGCCGAGATAGCGGACAAGGCGTCCTGCTCGCTGCTGCGGGACCGGTTCCGCGACGGCTTTCCCCACGCCGCCCACCACGAGCTGCTGTCCACCGTGGCGGCGCTGCGCGCTGTCCTCGGGTTCTCCCCGACGCCCACCGCCGCTGAGGTGATGGACTGGCAGGACCGGCAGCGCACGGCCTACACGGACGCGGCGAGCGGACCGACGGCGCAGTACCCCGTGGTGTTCGTCGACGGCCCGTACCGCGGAGTCGAAATGGCGCTCACCGGCCCGGCCGATTCCTACCCGAAGGCCGACGGCCCGCTCGGGCACCTCGCGGGACTCGGATGGATCGCGGGCCCGCCCGCCTCCATCCCGCTGCCGATCGTCTGGGGCGACACCGCCCGGCCGGGCCACGGCACCGTCCGGTACGCGCGCGGCGAAGCCCTCGCCGACGGCCTGTGGCCGTTCACGGTGCGCCTCGACGACCCCGCCCCGCCGACGGACGCCCGGCCGCACATCACGGTGCCGACCGTCCGGGAGCACTGATGCCCACCTTCGACTTCGACGACTGGGCGAAAGAGTTCTCCCCCCGGTATGTGGAATGGGAGCGGGTCTACCTGCGCCTCCAGCCGCACGCCGCGCGCACGCTGGCGCTCGCCGCCGGGTTCCCGATCTACCCGCCCCCGGTGCCGTACTCCACGGTGAGGGTCCGCACCGAGGCGCTGTGCCCGGCGTGCGGTCAGGGCCGGGTCTCGCGGCACTGGTCGCTGGGGGGCCGGGTGCTGATCGCGGGCTCGGACTGCCGGCACGTCTTCGTGATGGCGCCCCCGCTGCCGTTCGTGTCGGCGGGCGAGTAATGACGGCGCTCACCATCGCAGCGCCCGGCCCGCTCTGGGCCGGGCGCTGCGTCGTCCGCGCGGCGGGCCGCAGGGAGCTGCATGTGGCCGTCGAAGGCGCGGCGTTGCCGGTCGCGGTGATGTTCACCGTTCCGGTGGAGTGCCGGCCGGACGCCGAGTCGGCGCCGGGCGTCCGGCCGTGGACCGGCCCGGTTGACGAGGACCGGCTGTGCGCGGGGTGCCTGCGGGCGCTCGGCGCACCGGCAGCAGACCGCCCGGTGACCACAGCCGCGGGCGAGCCTCCGGCGGACCGGGGGCAGGCCCGGGATCACCGGCGCCAGGCCGTCCCCGGACTGTCGCAGAGTTCCGGGCCGGGCCGGCTGGTCCAGTACGGTGGGCGGCCGGGTCAGTGGCCGCAGTAGGCCCAGGGGCCGCGCTGCCCGGCGGGGGGCCGCCGATGTCCATCCCATGTTCCCGAAGGGAGTCCGTGCGTGAGCACCACGACCGAGCCGTCCGCGACGCTGCTGGAGGAGGTCGCGCTGATCGCGTGCGGTCGCCGTGAGGGCAAGACGCGCCCGTGCCGATCGTGCGCGGGTAAAGCCCCGGACCTGTGGACCATCGCCTCCAGCGGCGCCCGGGACGCAGTAGCGGAGGCCATATGCGGCGGCCACGGCGGCGCGTGTCAGGACTGCCGCGCCAAGGCCGAGATCATCAGCACCGCCGTCGGAGTCCCGTGCACCGCCTGAGCGGGGAGATCCGTTCGCCGGCGTCCAGGCCCCCCTTCACCGGGGAGATGCTGCCGCTGGAGGGCTGGCTCACCGTCGACCTGCACTGCCAGCTCGACGGGATCGGCCCCTCCGACCGGCATCCGGACCTCTCTCGGGTACGGCTGTCGATGCCGCCTGCGGAGACCGGCGGCATCGACGGGCGAGTGGAAGCACTCGCCGACTGCATCATCCGCACCGTCGAGCTGGGTGCCGGCATCGAGGAGACGGAGCAGGTGGACCCGGTCAGGGCCGTCACCCGTCAGAGCCTCGCGCAGGCCCTGGCGCCGTGGCTCACCGCGCTCGGGGTGTCCGTGCGCAGGCCCGGAAGTGCTGGCGCTCCAGAGGCGTGAAGAGGTTAGTTAAGTAGATTCGGACACCTCAGCCGGTGAGCGCCCGCCGTTCAGATGACGCCCGCTTGCTGTGCCGCGAGCAGCACGCCAACCAGGACGATCAGGGTGATCACGACGAAGGCACCCATACCCATCAGGACGGCGAGGCGCAGCGTGCCGTCACCGCTTTGAAGCGCCTCGCGAATTAGCCGAACCCAATTACGCGACATCATTGTCCGCTCTTTTCATCTGTTTTTTCATGGCTGATCACGGCTCAAGAGTTGCTAGCTAAAGATTTAATTAGCAAGACTAATGAAATTTAGATCGCGGCAACCCCAGGATGCATCCCCGGTTCCCCGCTCGTCGCCAACTATCCTCTGCCTTAGGGGAGTTGGCGGCGAGCGGCGTCCGCTGTTACATAAACGTGACCGGTGTGCTCGCTGATGAACAGAGCCCCCCTGGAGCTACCGCACACGATCCGGCCGCAGGGGCGAAGGCCGGGGGCCCCGACTTCCCGGGTCGGCCCGCCCCGGGCGTGCTGAGGCAGAACATCGACCGGGGAAGCCGCAGAGGCTCTGGGGGGCGGGTGCGGGGAGGGTCGATCGCGCCTCCGTCGCGGGGGCCGGCCGGGCAGGACGCGACGCTATGGCCCCGGCTCCTCCACAGTTCGCGGGCCTGCCGGTTCTGGCAGGTTCCCGCGATCCAGGAGGAGCATTCTCATGACCCAGTGGACCCCGAAGCTGACCAACGTGAAGGGCGCGGACGGCACGGTCGGCACCGGCCACTACGTCGAGACGGGCGGCGTCATCACCTTCACCGCGCAGATCGTCGCGAAGAAGGAGACCATCGCGGCCAACACCGCCGGCTTCGGTCTGACCCTGCCGAAGCCGGCGAAGGCGGGCGTGCGCTACGCGTTCAGCCTCAGCCTCGACGGCCGCCAGGCCGACAGCGGAGTGTGGACGGGCGAGGCCATGTGCTTCGTGGGCTCGGCCGGCAAGCAGCTCGACCGGCTGCGCGTGACCGGTACGTCGAACGGCGCGGCCCTCCAGACCATCGGCTACCTCTACGGCGACCTCGAAGGCGCGAAGGAGGCGGAGATCATCACCGTGACCGGCTCGTACCCGGTGGCCTGACCAAGCCGCTGAAGGGCCGCCGGAACACGCGTTCCGGCGGCCCTTCAGCGTTCCCGGCAACATGTCCGCGGGCGGCGCCTGCCCGGAGGCGCGGCCGTCGGCGCATCGCCCACCCGGTCCCTGGCCCCGTCAGGTCGCGTACGGGTCGCTGGGGCAGAGCGGTCGGCACTTCAGGCCCGTCATGTGGAGCACCGCGCAGACGTCGCAGCCCGGCTCGCTGGCGTCGCCCGACTCGAACGGGAAGCCGGTCAGGTCGAGTCCGCACAGCGCCAGGTCCTGGTCGCAGCAGTAGTAGTGGGAGCCGGTGATCGTGCCCGCCGTGGTGGTGGCTGCGGGCGGGAGCTGCCCGCGGACCCGCGCGACGACGGTTCGGGTGGCCTGATCAAGGGCTGCGAGGAACGGATCTTCCATGGACAAGGAGGCTAGCGCGTCGCCCCCGGGGCCGCCCGTGATTCCCCCTCGGTCACCTCGACGCCGTCTCCGCTGCGCGGCAGGCGCGGCAGACCGGTTCGGCCCCGGCCCCGTACCGGATCGTGAGGCCCTGACAGCGTGCGCAGGGCCCGATCTGCCGGGGCTCGCATCCCAGGATGACCGCGGCTGACCCCGGGTCCGTCGTCGGAGGCAGGCGTTTCGGGATGGTATCGCTCATGATTCCGAATTTACTCACTATGGCCGTTTTCGTCAGTTGAGGACGCCCCGGCGGCGCGGCTTGTGCAGCGGCTCCGGCTCGTACACGGCGAGCAGCACCGCCTCGGCCCGGTCGGGCGACTTCATACCGCGCGCCCGCATCGCCCGCTTCGACTCGATCTCCGAGTAGCCGTTCGTCCGGGACAGCAGCTTCGGCGTGGAGAGCTGCGTGGCCGCCTTCTTGTCGACATGGAGACGAAGCCGCCCGCGGCCCGACGACGGGTCGGGCTGGAGCAACGACCTGGTGGCCAACCACATCTCGTCCCGCTTGCGCCACGGCCGCATGACCGCCCCGGGGTCGTCCTGGCCCGGGGACTCCGACACCATCACGCCGACGATCTGCGCACGGTGCAGCCCGGTCTCCGCCCAGCGCTCCAGCATGGAGACGACGCCGTGACCTATGCCGTTGCGGTCCACCTTGACGCGCACCGGATGCGCCGACCCCAGGGCGTCGGCAAGGCGCTGGGCCGCGTGGATCTCCTCCAGGACGACTTCGGCAACCGCCACCTGGCTGTCGTTCGCGGCGCCCGCGGACGCGTGCCGGAACTCGATCGCGTCCCCGACGCACCGGTAGACGGTGAACTCGTCGCCCCCGTCGGCCGCCACGTCAACGCCGAGCCGCACCCACGCCCCCTCGCGGACGGTGTGCCGGCCGGTCTCGCCCTCCAGGCCCAGATCGCACAACCGGTGCCAGCCGTCGCCGGCCGGGTCCGCGTACGACATGGCGGACTCCACCCAGCTCGGCGGGATGGCGATGCCGCCGCCGCCCTTCGGGAACCTCGCGAACACCTTGGCGATCACGTACGGGTGATCCTCACCGTGCGACCTGATCGTGCGGTCCACCCAGTCCTGATCCGGCATGTGCCGGGCCAAGGTGTGGACGTCGTTCGCATTCGGGGGGCAGTCCGTGCAGAACGGCACCCGCTCACCGGTGATGGCGGGAGAGTCGAGCGAGGAGATCGTGATGGTCGCGGTGGTGGGCTCGCTCGGGTCCTCGCCCTCAAGGCACAGCTCCTCGAACCAACTCGACGGGTCGTCCATCGCCGGGTTCCCGATGGCCAGGAGCGACGCGTCCCCGCCCGTCAGCAGGTTGTTCGTGCCGTGGCCGATCACGGGGGCGATGCCGCCCGCCTCATCCACGATCAGCAGAATGTGGCTCTCGTGGATGCCCTGCATCGCCGCCTCGTCGTTGGACGGAGCGGAGAAGCCGTAGGCGGCGACGAAGTCATGCCCCTGGGCGGTCGGCATCTTGTACTGGACGGTGTCGCAGTAGCCCGGCAAACCGGCGCGCGGCACGACCTTGCGGATGTGCGGCCACAACTGCCGCTGAACCTGCCGGAATCTCGTCGCCGTGGTGATGCACAGCGCGGTCCCGACGGGATGAACGTTGGTGAACCAGACCGCCGCGCGCGCAGCCAAATGCGTCTTCCCCACGCCGAACCCCGCCGGCACGGCTGTCCTCTTGTGCGCGACGATCGAGTCCAGGACGGCCCGCTGCTTGCTCCACAGGCTCTCGCCCAAGACGTCCTCGACGAACCCGGACGGAGAATCCCGCCACAGCCCGTACAAGGAGCCCGTGAACCGCTCGACCTCCGTCATGATGACGGCGCGCTCGCGGGGGGTGAAGTGCTGCTTGAAGGCGTTGCGCCGCTCGCCGGGCGGCAGGCGCAGCAGGGTGTCGGCGACGCTCGCGCCCTCCCGGGAGACCAGGCCGGGCCGGGCACGGTGCAGCTTGTCAGCCGAGGGAGCCACGCGGGCGCGTTTCGGCTGCTCAGACTGCGTGCGGGACATGATCGCGACGGTGCCGCTCGGGCCCGGCTTGTGTCGCGGCCTGACCGGGGGCCCATGCCCTGACGCCCCGGCCAGGCCGCGGATTCCGGCGCAGCGCGTGACCGAACTGCTCTGAAGCGCGCGCCGGAAGCCTGGCGCCGAGGCCCGCGCGACCGTAGGGGGAAGGACGCGGGGGCCTCGACACCTGTAGTACGTCAGAACCCGGAATCTGTTACACCCCGCCGCGCGGGGCCGTCACAGGCCGTCGTACACGTTGCCGCACGCCGCGCACTCCCACGCCGGGTCGACGCTGTCCCCGCCGTGGTACTCGCGCACCCGGCGAAACACCGCCTCGCCGCAGCCGCACGCGCCGGGGGGCTTCTTGAGGACGTAGCCGTCGACGTAGAAGTCGTCCATCAGGCCACCGCCGCGTCGCCCGCCGTGGGGAGCGCACGGTCGGCGCCGCCCAGGAGCACCGCCCGCTCCTCGTCCACGCGGCGTATCGCCTCGACGACGATCTTCGCCTCGGCGATGGCGACGGCATGTTCGTCAGAGCTGAGCAGGTACCAGGGCGTGGCCTGCCGGCCGCCGGCGAGCAAGACCTCGCGGCGGGCCTCGTAGTAGTGGCGGGCCAGGGGAAGGAGACCGGGCATAGTCGTCATGCCGGGTAGAACGCCGAACTCCCCGATCTTGTGACAGGCCCTGCCGGCGGCGCGCCCGCCGCTCGTCTCCGGCCCTCTCGTCTGCGAGCGCACACCGACGGTGCCTGAGCGAAGCGAAGGCACCGTAAGTAGTTAATGGGTAGTGCTTGATGTTCCTACTAAAGGGGCCTGATCTGACGGCGACCGGTCCACCGGTAGCCGGTTTCACCGGTGCCGGAAAATCAGGCCCCGGTACCGGCGACTGAAAACCCGGCCCCGGTGGAATCGTGGGGCCGGGCCGGAAGAAACGCAGGTCAGTGGCCGCGGCGGCGCTTCGCCACGTTCTTCACGTCGCGGACGTACTTCGGGGTGACGTCACCCAGCTCGGCGATGCGGTCCGTGGTCCACCCGTACGGCTCCTCGGTCAGGGCGAGCGCCGAGTCCTGAAGGAACGGCATCGCGGTCTTCCGGCGCGCCGCCGCGACCGACACGGTCGCCGAGAGGGACGGCAGCCGCTCGGCAGCGCCCTCGACGCGCGGCACGCCGGCCTTCTCCGCGGCGGCCCGGCGCTCGTCGGCGGTCATGCGGGCGCTCAGATCCCCGCCGGGGTTGATCGTCGCCTTCTTGTCTCCGTGGAGCGCGATCCGCCGCATCTCGTTGTACGCGTTGGGGAGGATGCCGAGAACCTTGTCCAGTCCGCGGACGCCCTCGTAGAACCACAGCGACAGGGCGGCCTGGTTGCGCTCCTCGACGTGGGCGGCGATCTCCAGATCCGCCTGCTGCACGATCTCGCAGGCTCTCTTGAACCGGTCGTCGGGCCGGGTGATGGCGCCCAGCTCGTCCTTCACCAGGCGCTCGGCGCCGGCGCGCAACGTCCTGTGCTCGGGGATCTGAAGATTGTGGTGCGCAGCGGGCATGACTGGCCTCCGTTGTCGGGGCACCGGACGGTGCCGGCGAAGGCTGGGGCAACCCCATGCCGAACGAACGCCCAAATAGTACAGCGGAAGGCGCACCGTTGTCAGGGCGGACCGCTTCCACCCCTCCTGAGCAGGGCAAACCCGAACCGGCCGAGGAAGACCACCGGCCCCTGGACGTCGCCCGACACCCCTGGATCGCGCTCCCGGGGAGATCGGGTGAGGGCGATCCGGCCGACCGCCGTGCCCGGAACAGCTCCACGGCGCAGCACCCCGAGCCCCACCACCCGCCTCACCGCCACCACAGCCTCCGCAGCCCACGGCGCGCCCGCGGGAGGCGCTGGAACTCCTCGCTTCCCTTCGCCCACGGGTCCCTCTTCCGCGCCCGGTACTCGGCACGGGAGCGCAGCGCGGACACGGCCCACGTGCGGCGCCCCAGGGTGATCGCGGGCCCGCCGATGCCGTACGGCCGCTCGGCGCGGCTGTAGGTGTAGCCGACCGCGAACCAGATGCCCGGAGTGTCCGTCGTCCAGGTCCCGGCCGTCCAACGGCCGAAGTCCACGAACCCGCCCCCGCGACTCATCGGGCCCCCTCCACCAGGGTGCGCGCCCCGTCCGCAGCGAGTCGGTACCCGCGCCCGTCCGCGTACCGGACCACGACCTTGTCGGGGGGCTGCGGCCGGCGCACCTTCCAGCCCGCCTCGTACGACGGCAACGGGTGGTCCTCGAACCAGCCGTTGCACGGCTCACAGGCCAGCAGCAGATTGTGGGCCTCGTTCACCCAGGGCTCCCGCGCCCCTCCCATGCCCCTGTTGACGCGGTGGTGGACCGTCAGCCGGTCCCGGGAGCCGCAGCGCACGCACCGCCCGTCATCGCGATGGAAAACGAGGTCCTTGACCACGTCGGTGGGGCCGGTGCGTCGTCGGGCCACGGTCGGGGCCTCCGTCCTGCCCGGCTGCCGGACCGCGGGTGCGGCCCGCTGAGAGGAGCAGCGGGGCGAGCGACGGGAGAGTGGATGGCCGCCCGGTCTTACGTCGCGGCCTCCGGCGCCCGCCAGCAGGCGGCGACGCACGCCGGGCACGGCGCAGCGTGGTGATCGCCGACCGCCCGAGCGTGGCGGCGGGTCTCCCAGCGCAGCAGGAGGGCGCGCCGCTGCACGGACAGCTCGATCCCGCACCGGACCGGAGGCAGGTCCGGGCAGTAGTACGAATCGACCGGCCCCGCGCACCGCGCGACCGCGCGCAGCGCACGCCGCCACAGCTCAGGGGGCCGGCCGTCAGAGGGCGCGCCGTACGCCTGTGTGGTCTGCCGCACGGTGGAGACGGACAGGCTCACGGGCAGTCCGACGGTGCTCCAGGTCCGGATCTTGACGCCGTCGCTGTCGGGCGAGGAGTGAGAGAGCGCGGCGACGCCGGGTGCCCAGCGGAAGCGATGAAGGATCATGGGGCGGACCGTACGAGACGGCCCGCCCAGCGTCGCGGCCCTCCTGGCGCTACTCGGTGAACGCGCGCTCCAGGGCGTCGAGAACCGCGGCGGCGTCCGGGACGGTGGCGGACAGGACACTGACCTTCCCGAGCCCGTGATCGCCGAGGACGAATTCGAACTCGGAGGCCGTGACCTCGCATTCGTAGACGTACGTGCCCGGGGGAGCCTCCGCCAGCGGGCCGTCGGACCCTTCGATGAAGGGGAAGCGGACCTCGTCGACTGCCTTGGTGATCACCGTGTTGGGCATCTCCTCGAACTCGACGTTCGCGCGGCCCTCGTCGTCGATGCACACGCGCCCCTGGCCGAACCCGCCTTCCGCGAACTCCATCCGGAAGGCGTGGCAGCCGCAGCGCCCCTGCTGCTCGACGAGTCGGGGGAACGCGGTCTGCATCACGGTGACGGCCGCTCGCTGCGTCTCGTCCCAGTACGTGTCCCAGGCATCGATGGCGTCAATCAGGTCGTTGGACTGCATGTATGTGTGCTCCGTTCAGATCGCCGGACGGCCGCGCGTGCCGGGGTCGGCCGCGCGCCGGGCGTGGACAGTTCGACGGAGCAGCATCACGGCCGGTCGGCTTTGCGTCGCGGTGACCTGCGTAGCCGATTCGCAGCGTGCTGGCGATCCGGCTCCGAACCGAGCCTGTCGGGGGAGCGGGCCCTTGGCGGGTGGAGCCGATCTGCGAGCCGTCCGTCCGGCCCGTGGGTGGGTAAGGGCAGAGTGGGAGGTCAACGCGACCTGCGTCCGTGACCCCTGGGCGCTGGGCCAACGTCAGCCTGGCCGAATCGGAGCCACTGCCACGGTGATCGCCCGGTTCTTCACGCACCGGGTACCTGGCATATCCCCTCCGCCGCCCTCCGCTGGTGGGCTCGGTGTCGTAGGCCGGGATTGGCTGGACAATCCGTGGACACCTGCATCCCGCCCTGGGAGCTTGGAGTGGACGACCCAGCGAAACCAGTCAGCGTCCTGGGCTCGATCACACGGTTCCCTGCTCTGGGAGGACTTCCATGAACTTACGCAATCGCGTCTGTATCGGTGCGGTCTCGGCCGCCTTCGTCGGCGGGTCCCTGGTGCTGCCCCCGGCGGCCCACGCTGGAGAGTTCGCACCGGCTTCGTGCTACGGCAGCGCGAGCGCCTACTCCAAGCCGGCTGGGACCACCAGCCATCCAGCAGGCCGAACGTTCATAACCAGCAACGCGTGCAGCGACATCAACATCAAGCCCAAATCGGACCGGCACATCATGGTGTGCATCGAAAGGAACGGCGCCCAGGAATGCCCGGCGTCGTACACGGCCGTAAAGAAGGACACGTGGACCGTGCTCAGGTCGAACGTGCCTGACGATACGCAGTTCGCCTTCTACTTCCGCTCGGATGCGCTGTCCAACGGCCACTGGGCGGCCTGACGCTGTAGCCGGGCGTAGGCCGCCCGGCCTCGGTACGTGAGGCCGGGCGCAGGGCGGATCAGGCGGTGAGGTCGTACTCCTCGCCCCACAGGGAGTCGTAGTGGTACAGCCCGGTGAGGTAGTCGAGCACGCGTGGCTCCCAGTCGATTCCGTGGATCGCGGCGAGGACGTACGCGGCGACGGCTGGGCAGACGACGTCTCCGGCCTGCTGGAACTGGCTGGAGCGGGAGCCCTGCCAGGGGTAGGTGGCGCGGAAGGAGACGAGCGTTCCGGCCTCGGCGGGGGTGAGGCGCAGCCCGTCGCGTTCGCGGGCCCAGGTGCGGGTCTTGCCGGTGAGGCACCACGACGGACCATCGGCGGAGTAGCAGTTGCCGCCCTTGGCGCGGCCGGTCGCGGGGTCGACGGGCCGGTTGCCCCGGGTGTTGACCCGCTCGCCCTCGTCCCAGCCGAGTGCTTCGGCCATGGTCGTGACCGGGAGGGTGTCGGCGGGCGGAGCGAGGTCGACCCACTTGTGGCGGGTGGCGATCATGAAAGTCCGCTTGCGGCGGGAGGCGACGCCGAGGTCTGCGGCCTCCAGGACGGCCCAGGATGTTCGGAACCAGTCGGCGCACCCGAACTCGATCGCGAGGTCGTCAAGGACACGCTCGGGCAGGTTGTTGGACTGCTCCATGGCCATCCACGCGACCGGGGCCCCGGCCGCCTGAAGGCCGAGTGGCCAGATGGCGACCTCGGCCATCAGGCCGATCCGCTCGTCGGTGAGTCCGGCGAGCGTCGCGCGGACCTCGTCCCAGCTCGCCCCGGAGCGGGGGGCGTAGCCCTCGTGGGAGCCGAACTCCTCGCACAGGGGGCAGTCGTCGAGGTCGGGGTACAGCTCGTCGCAGCACACCTCGTCGAGGCGAATGAACCCGGCGGCCTCCCCGACGGACGCGATGGTGTCGCACAGGATGTCGAGGTTGGCCTTCAGCAGTCCGGCGTGCTTGCCCGCCGTGGAGAAGGAGGGGCACGGGGGGCTGATGATGACGCCGCGCGTGCAGCGCAGGGCGGGGTGCTCCGGGTCGAGCTTCGTGATGTCGGCGCAGATGCGTATGTGACCGGCAGCGCGGGCGGTCGCGCACGCGTCCTCGTCGAAGTCGACTCCGACGACGTCGAAGCGGGTGACGCCGAGGACCGTCTTCAGACCTTCTCCCCAGCCGCCCGGACCGGCGCACATCTCGACGACTCGCTCCGGCTCGCCTTCCTCCCAGGGGAGGAGCCAGCGGCCGGGCCACGGTGCGGCGATCTCGTCGAGTTCGGCCATGACGTGAGCGGGAATCGGTTCGCCGGAGCGCTTGCAGGAGAGGGCGGTGTCGACAACGCCCTGTTCGGCGCCGGTCAGCTCGGTCATGGGATTCTCTTTCGCTTCGGGTCTGGTCGGCGGTTGCTCTCCACCAACAACCCAAATACTACAGCATGCGTCACGCGGGGTGTGGTTGTGCAGCTCAAACCCTTAGCGGCGACGTCCGCAGTATCATTCAGCGCCCGACTGGGCACGCGAAAGGCCGCGCCCCCGACCCACCCACGGGCCCGGGACGCGGCCAACCCACAGCCCTACAGATCCCCCGCAGAACCCACCTCGACGGTGAGCCACCCACCCTCGGCGGGGCGCAGCATCGCGGCGAGCGCACCGAGCGCCTGCGACAGCACCGCGTCATCCACCAGGTCGACCACCTCGGTCGGATCGCCCACCGCATCGGCGTACAGCTCCACACCCCGGCCGGAGTAGACGGCGTGCCCCGCACCGGACTTCCGGGAAGGGCCAACGGCCTCGAACACAGCGACCGCGTACCGGCGCCCGTCGCCCGGCCGCAGAACACGCACACGACGGGCGACCACCTGCCGCAGCGCGGACTCCTCGGCGCCCGCCGCAGCCTCCCGCACCTCCGTGAGCATCGCCAGACCGACGCCATCGAGGAGCCGACGCAGCGCCGCCGTACGCCCCGGCCGCCGCGCCCCGTCCAACGAAACCCGGGCGCAGCACTCCGCACGCCAGCACACACACCGCCCACAGTCCCGGCAGTCCTGGGCGCGGGCACAGCCGCAGCGGCAGCCCAACGGCCGGCACCCGGCCGCGTGCTCCTGCTCCGGCACGCTCCTCGGGACGGTCGCCAAGGACCGGGACAGCTCGGTGAAGTCGCGGTCCTCCTCCACCAGATCGGCCGCGACGACCTGGCCGTGCGCGCGGAGCATCGCCGCCAGGTCGCCGCAGGCGTGCCGTCGCACGATCAGGGCGTACGCCTCGACCTGGGAGCCGATGAGCAGCGGGACGGCGTCGACGGGGGTGTTCTCGGGCATGGGCATGGTTCTCCGGTCAGGTGAAGGGGCGCGCCCGGGGGCCGGGCGCACCGGACGGTTCAGCGGGTGAGAAGCGGTGCGAGGTGGACCAGGTGGTCGACGCCGACGCCGTGGACCTCGGCGGCCACGGGCGTCGTCTCCCGGACGCGGGCCGACAGGCCGCAGGGCGCGGCGACATAGCCGAACGGGCCGGTCTTGTCGCCGAAGGCCAGCGCGCCGTCGTCGAGCTGGTCGACGTCGGTGAACTGCGCCAGGTGCGCGGCCACGCGGCGGCCCAGAGAGGTGCCGATGTCGTCGAGCGGGAGACGCGGGGTCCGGGCGGCGGGCTCGGGCAGGAACAGCGGCAGCACCCTCTCCACGGCCGCCACGGGCCCGGCCACCGTCACGTCGCACCCCGGATTGGCCCCGGTGAGCGTCACCACGTACCGCACCCCGTCGTGCCCCCACGACAGCGTGTGGCTGTTCGGCTGATCGCCGACCCGGTTGAGGGTCGCCGCGCCGTGGGCCCGCATCTCGCTGCCGATCACGTTCAGGTGCCGCAGCCGGACGCCCTTGGCGGCAGCGGGCCGACCCGCGTACGCCACGGCGGCGGCGTCGTCCAGACGCGGCAGCACCAGCCGCAGCGTCTCGCGGACCACAGGCTCCGGGGCCCTGCGCTCGACGGTGAGATCCGGCTCATAGGGCTCGCGGTCGTCGAGCTGCCACGCAATCTCCGTACGCCACAGATGCGCGGCGAGAATGAGCGCGCCGGGCCGCCCGGCCTGGGTGAGGCGGAAGGCAGGACGGGTCGTCCACCAGGCCGCGTACGGGGCGGCCGTCCACGCGATGCCGGCACGGCACGGCAGCAGCTCGGCGACACGGCGGGCGAGTACGGACGGGGCGGTCAAGGGAGTGGTGGGGGTGGCCATCAGGTGGTTCCTTCGGGTCTTCCGGCGTTGCTCTCGCCGGGCAGTGGACCGGCAGGAGGCCGCTTGCGTCGCCTCCTGCCGATCAGGGCCGGACGGCTACTTCTGACGGGCGCGAACCAGGCAGGCGGCCACGTCGGGCGCAGCACAGCCGGGTACGCACGCCGACGGCGACAGACCTGCCAGGAGCGCGCGGACCCTGTTGGTGCCCTCGACCCGGACGTGGGTGACGCCCTGCTCCGACGGGCACTCCAGGGCGGCGCGCAGCACCTTCCCCGACCGCGCCCCGACGCGGACGTACCCCCTGGCCCCGTGCGGGCCGGGCGACGTCAGGCTCAGCAGGTGGCTGGACCGGTCGGTGTCCCAGCTCAGGCGCAGCCCCTTGGAGACGGCCAGGTCGACGATGCCCCGCGTGTACGTGGTCAGCCCGTGCGGGGCGATCGGCACCGCAGCGGCGAAGGAGCGGATCTCCACCGCGCCCCGGCTCCGGGTGAGCGTCAGCGTGTTGTGCCCGTCGACCTGCGCCCGGATCAGCTCGGCGTACAAGCACTCCCCGGTGGACGTGTCGTTCAGCGGGAGCGACTCGATCACGCGGGAGTCCCCGCCGAGGATGCGGGATGCGTCGTCGCCCCCGGGCCCGTACCCCTCGGCGAACGCGTTACCCGGACCGCCCTTGCTGGTGGAGTTGCCGATCAGGTAGGTGCCGTTCCCGTCCCGGACCCACCACAGGCAGGGGCGCACCGCTTCTTCGTTCTGGCACTCGTCATAGGTAAGGCGCAGCGAGTGGAGCGGGGCAGACATCGTGTGCGTGGCGACGTCGACGACGTCGGGGAGCGCGAACTTCAGCGTGATCACGGGGTGGGCCTTTCGGTTCGGGTCTGTGCCCGGTTGCTCTCCGGGCAGGGGGCGCGGGGCGCGCCTGGTCGGGCGCGCCCCGGCAGGGGTGGCTACAGCCAGGAACGGACCGTCTCCGGGCTTTCGATGTAGCAGTCGAAGACGACGCTGGCGAAGTCGGCTTCGGGGTCGTCGAGAAGGGTGAGCGCCGCGTTCACGACGAGGTTGTCCAGATCCTGGTGGCGGCTGCACCCGCTGGTCCGGGCGGCGGCGTCGACACCTCTGTTCACGGCCCGCGAAACCTGCTCGCGGGTGAACTGGGGCGTCGTGTCGTCGGCTCCCGGCGCGGACAGCGCGCCGAGGCGCGCCATGACGCCGTCGACCGCCTGAAGGAACCGGGCGTCCTCCTCGGAGAGGTTCGCTTCATAGGCGGCCATCGTCGCGCCGTCGCGGATTGCGGTGTGAGCGTCGTTAAGGGAGTGCAGCGGCTCGTCCAGAGCGGTCGCGGTTGTGGTGGTGTCTGCGGGGTGCGTGGCGGGGGTGGGCATGGTGGCTTCCGTTTCGGTTCGGTCCGTGCCGGCCCGGGGCTCCCGGGCCGTGGGCCCCGGCCGGGCGGCCGGGGCACAAGGCTGGGGCGGATTCAGTCGGCGTCGCCGAGGCTGCGCAGGGCGTCGGCGACGCGATGGGCGAGCGCGGGCAGGCCGTCGACGCTGCACGCGTCGGACAGGTACACGCGGCTCTCGTCGCCCCAGTCCGCAGACACCGAGACGTACAAGTCGCCGTCCCGGTCGACATCGAGGCGGTAGGCCACGCTCGGCGCGCCCTGGTGCTCGACGGTCGCGGCGACACCCCACGGGGTGGATTCGGCGTGCCAGTCCGGCCCGAGGATCTGCACGGTGGCCCGGCCGATGTCCGACACGCTGAACGGGTACTCCGTGCCCGGCGCGGGAGCGTAGCGGCCGTGGTCGTCGCAGGGCAGGGAAGTGGCGAAGGCGACGCGGGCGGCGGGCGCGATCGAGGTGACGTCGGTGTTCATCGGGTGGTGCCTTTCGGTTCGGATCTGTTGGCCCGGTTGCTCTCCGGGCCGGGAACGGAGGACGGTCAGTTCAGGAAGGTGCGCAGGACGTCGGCGACGTTGCTGCCGAGCACATCGACCCCGTAGGACGGGCTGACGTCCATCAGGAACATGGTCGACTGGTCGCTCCTGACGGGCTTCACGTACAGGTCGCTGTCCTCGTCGACGGCGAGCAGGTACCGGGAAGGCGTCTCGCCGACCTGCTCAACGAGGGCGCAGGTGCCCCAGGACAGAGACGCGGCGCGCCAGTCGGGGCCGAGGATCTTCACAGCGGCGCGGGCGATGTCGGAGATGCTGAACGGGAACTCCGTGCCCGGTTCGGGGGCGTAGCGGCCGTGCTCGTCGTAGGGCAGGGGGGTGTTGTACTCGGCGAAGAATGCGGGGATGAGCGGGGTGTCGGCGTTCATCGGACGGGGCCTTTCGGTTCGGGTCCAGGGGCCGGTTGCTCTCCGGCCAGTGGGGGGGGGTGGGGCGCACCGGCCGGTGCGCCCCGGGGTTGAGAGGGTCAGGCCGCTGTACCGCGACGGTTCACGGCTGCCTCTCGCACGATCTCGGCGACGCCGAGGGCGAGGGCCCGCAGGTCGTCCCCGCCTTCGAGCGCCTGCCGCAGCCCCGACGGCTCGTGCGTCAACACGAGGCCGCTCTTGACCGGGGTGAGTTCGTAGGCGAACTCGGGGGCGTCATCGCTCCTCAGCGCCCCGGACGCTGCCCAGGGGCCGACGATCGCGGTCCACCCCTCTCCGAGGTATCCGGCCGCCACCCGCATGATGTCTGCGATGTGGAACTCGGCGACCGGGAGGGAGTCGTCGAGTTCCACTCCGTCGAGCTTGTCGAGGCGGGCGGCGTGTGCCCAGAAGTCGGCCGTCTGGAGTTCCAGGTCACCGATGGAGTGGTCAAGGGCGATCGTGTCGTTGAACTCGTCCCACAGCTCCAGGCGGGCGGCGTTCTCCGACACGGCGTCGATGCCCACGATGGTGAAGCCGGGCACGACGAACTCGAAACGGCGGGTGGTGGGGGCGCTGCTCATGAGGTTCTCCTTCAACGGGGTGGTGGTCGGGTCGTGGCGGGGCGCACCGGGTCGGCGCGCCCCGTGGTCCGGCGTCAGTTCGCGGCGTCGTGCCGGACGGCCGGGCAGGCGTAGCCGAAGCATTCGCAGCTCATGGCGTCGGCCCACGCCTGTCCCTTGCCGCAGGCGCAGACCGCCCACTGCCGGGCTCCGAACTGGATGGTGGAGCCGCCGCAGTCGATGCACTTCAGGTGCAGGGCGGCGACGCGCGCCCGGTTGTAGGGGCGGGCGTTGTCGACGGCGACGATCCCGGCGAGGCGCGCCCACTTGGCGAGGGTGGCGAGCACCGCGCTGAACCAGCGCTCCGGGTCGGACTCGGCGGCCCCGGTGTCGGCATGGAGCTGTGCCAGCTCGGCGCGGAGCGCGCTCTCCCGTTCGGCATACCGGGCGTCCACGGGGTAGAGACGGCGCGGCTCCGGGAGGGGCACGGCGGACAGTGGCGCGGTGATGTAGTCGACGACGGAGGCCGTGAAGCGGGTGTCCGTGTGCATGGTGATCAGTTCGACGGCATCGTCAAGGCTCCGCATCATCCTGCTGAACGGAGCGTTGGTGGTGCCGTCGTAGGACTCGCACTCGGCGGCGGCGCTGTCGAGGTGAGCGGCGATGAACCGGAGCACGCGCAGGGTCGTGGGCGCGGCGAACCGGTCACGGGCGACGTTGGCGGCGATCCGGGCGCGGGTGGCGGCCATCCGGGCGGGGGTGGTGCTGGTCATGGTGTTCTCCGGGGTGGGGGGCCGGGGCGCGGAGTGTGCGCCCCGGCCGGGGCTTGCGTCCGTCAGGCGGCGATCAGGGCGGAGCGGATGGCCTTGTACTCCGCCTTGCGCGGCTTGTAGTTCGCGGCGATCTGGGCGACCTGCGCGGCGGTGTAGCGGTAGACGGTGACGGTGCGGCGGGCGCGGCCCTGGAAAGTCCTGCGGATGCGGGCGGCGCGGCCCCGGACGCCTGCGCGGCGAGCCTGCGTCCGCAGCGCGTCGGCGGCCCCGGCAACCACGGTGAGCGGCGCGCCGGTGGCGATGATGTGGGTGGTCAGCGACCGGGGGGCGGTGCGGACGCGGCGGGCGGCGGTGGCACGGGCCCGGGTTTCGGCGCGGTGGGCGCGGTAGGCGCGGGCGCGGTTGCGGATGACAGCGGCGGCGCGGCGGGAGTTGGCGGATGCCATGAGGGGCACCTTTCGGTTCGGGTCTGGTTGGCGGTTGCTCTCCGCCAACAACTCAAATAGTACAGCACGCGTCGCGATGGGTCCAGTTCGAACCTGGAAATCAGCACCCTGAGCCCCAGAAACTCAAGAGCCAGGAGGGGAAACTCCCCCTCAGGGTGAGGTGTGCCCCGACTCCATGACGACGCGAGCTGTGCTTAAAGACGGGCTAGAACAGGCTGTCAGCCTGTGGCGGGTCGCTCCGGACGGGACGGCGGGGCGCGGCCTGCCGCACGACCACCTCCTCACCGAACAGGGCCGCCGTGCCATACGCGTCCGGAACGGCCGGCACGGGAGCCCCGGCGCGCGCGACCCGGTCATCGACCAGGACCAGCGGCGCAGCGGGATCGAACTCCGCGCGCCCCATCTGCCTCCAATCGCGGCCCGTCACCGGTCCCCCTCCACGCGCGTCACGACAGCGGCGGGTATCACGGCGACCGGACGGTAGGCGAGCACGATCGCGCACGGCTCGCCGTCCTCGGCGGGCGACAGGCAGACGAAGCGCCACGCGGTGTCCGCGACACGGCTGGGCTCGGCGAACGTCCAGGAGTCCATGTCGTCGCACTCCGCGCACCCGTTGCACGGGCAGTCCCGCAGGGCGCTCGGCGCGGCACGGTAAGGGCCGGGAATGTGGAGCGACCGGCGCGCACCGCTCATGTCGTCGAACTCGGCGACCACCAGGTCACCGGCCTTCACGTCGCAGGCACGGACAGCAACGGCCTGGGCAAGGGTCAGCCCGTACGGCAGCGGGTCGAACTCGTCGCCGGTCGGCCGGTCGGTGAGGGGTAGCGGTTCAGGCTCGTCGGCAAGGGTCAGGATGAACATGTCGACCTTTCGAATCTCGGGACGGTGGGAGGGCGGCGGGCCCGGCGCGGAGCGACCGGCTACGCCTCGTCGACGACCACGCCGCGCGCCGCCCAAGCGGCGGGGATGACGATCAGGAGTTCGCACCTGTTGTTGACCTGGCACACCGGGTCCAGGCCGATGTCATCGCGCGGCCAGACGGTGAGCGCGATCGGATCGGTGAGATAGGTGAACGGGTCCGCGCGGTGCTGGCGGCACAGCTCGCACGGGCACCCCGGGTCCACGGGGCGCGGCCGGGCGGCGTACGGGATGCAGCCGTACGGCAGGAAGCTGACCCCGGCAGAGTGGCCCGGGTCGTAGTCGTAGACCTCCCCGAGCACCACGTCCCCGTGCTGCACCTGACCGGCGCGAACGATACGCACGGCGGCCGGATCGAAGTCGTACGGGTGGGTGTCGGACGGCCGGGCGCTCAAGCGCACCGGACGCGTGGACGGGTCGAGATCGAAGAACACGGGCATGAGAGTCCTCCCTAGGGGTGCCGGGGCGCAGCGGTGCGGCTGCGCCCCGGTGGCGGGTGTGTCAGCAGCTCGTCGCGGGACCGGGGCGGCCCGTGGCGGGAGTGATCGGGGCGTCAGTCACGCGGGTGGCGCGGAGGTAGGCGAACAGCGGGTCAGCCAAGTCCTCGTGCACCCCGTCGGCATGGGTGTCGCAAAGCCGCATCCTTTGCGTGCGCCGCTCGGCGAACGTGACGACCAGCAGCCTGGCCGCCACCGACATGCACGCGCCGCGCCGGTTGGTGTAGGCGTACGAGTCGCACGTGGCCGGGCGCTTGCCGGGCTCCCCGATGTCAGACGGTGTGACGGAGTTCGACATGGCTCTCCTGTTACTTCAGAGCGTCGGGTTGGAGGGGGCGCAGCCCTCCGGCTGCGCCCCGGTGGCGGGCGGTCAGCGGTGGTCGCGCCACTCGGCGTCGAGAGCGCGCAGCGCGTCGGCGAACTCGGGCGTCCCGGGCTTCTCGCCGAGGTCGCGCACCTGGGCGCGGCCATCGGGGAGGTCGACGCGGGAGCCGTCTTCATTGGTCCAGCCGTACGCGGGCCGGTTGGCTACCGTCACGCACAGGGTGGTGGCGGGGCCCGCATGCCGGCACTCGGCCGGGACGACGCGAACGCCGCAGATGCGGTTGCCCATGGTGCGGCAGTTCCAGCCCTGTTCGTCCTCGCTGATCCGGCCGTCGCGGTCGTCGTCACCCCTCATGTCGGCTCGCCCGGCGGCCGGGGGCGTGGTGTCGCCGCCAAGGGGGGCGAAGGTGGCGAAGGCGACGGTGGCGAGTCCGGCACCGACGATCGCCGCAGGAAGTCGACGGGCGAAAAGGCGCAGATTGCGCATGGGGGAAGTCCCTTTCAGAGCGGGTCTGTTGGCCCGGTTGCTCTCCGGGCCGGTGGTGCGATTCGAACGCTACACACTCTCCAATGAAAAGTACAGCTCGCGTCGAGTGATCCATGTGGGGGCCCGTGCCAACTGGTGTTGCCCACCATTTGAGCGGTTCAGTGGCCCATCTTGGCCGATCGGTGATGTGTGCTGTACTATTTAGGTGTTGGCGGGGCACTCCGCTGACCAGCCCGGAGAGCAGCCGGGCACAGACCCGAACCGAAAGGCACACCCATGCCCGTCAGCCTGACCAAATCCCCCCGCGACTTCAGCGTCCTCATGCAGTACGGCACCGTGCACGGCGTCCTCCTCACCCCGGACACCGAAGAAGAGCGCGACCACCTGCGCCTCGCCATCGGCTACGCCTACTGCGTCGACATCTGCGAGGTGATCGCCGTCGACCGCTACGAAGCAGCCATCCGCGCCATCGCCATCCACGACCGCGAAGCCGCCATCGAGGACTACATGGCCAGCACCCGCACCGGCTACAGGGCAGCCCGAGCCCTCTACCGCGACTGCCGCACCTGGGCCCGCGCCCTGACTCCCGAAGGCCGCGCCTCCTGGCTCGCCGACGGACCCAAGTCCTACGCGCCCCTGAAGCGCTTCGCACTCGTCGAGGCCATGCGCGAGTTCGGCGAGACCACCAGCGCGTGACCGACCACGCCGCCCGCCACCACGGCGGGCGGCACCCCGCCCACCCACATAGAGGAAAGCCATGCCCGTGCAGCCCGTCACCATCAGCCCCCGCTTCGACCAGCACCTCCACCCCGACGGTGAAGGCGACGGCTGGAACGAACACATGCGACTGATCAACGGCCGCCTCTACCACTTTCAGCACGGCTACACCGCCCAGGGCTACGCCACGTTCCGCGCCTACGTCCGGGTGACCGGCAACGCGGTGCCGATCACCCCGGAACCCCTCGTGAACTGGCAGCTCATCCACGAACTGCACACCGAATAGGGCAACTCCGGGACGGGCGGAATAGCCCGCCCGTCCCGCCAACCCCACCCACGGGCACCGCCCCCCGCCCAGCGGGCGGTGCCCCCCCAGCCCAGTAGCACCGGTGCCGGCACTCGCCGCACCCCCGAACCCGCCCGAGAGGACCACCGTGCCCACCGAGCCCTTCACCATCACTCCCCGCTACGCCCAGAACCACCACCCGGACAGCCAGGGCGGCGGACGGGCGGACCACACCCGCCGCATCAACGGCCGCACCTTCTACTTCGAGCGCTTCTGGAGCGCCACCGGCCACACCGCGTACCGCGTCCGCGTCTTCGTTCCGAACCCCGCGCCCGGCATCGCCACAGGGTGGCTGACCATCCACGAACTCGCCCACGGCTAGGCCACACCTGTCTCAACCAAGGGGCGCTCTTACGCGTGCGCGCGCGTAGAGGTCTCTCAAAACTCGCGAAACCCCCCTCTCTCTCCTCTGAAAGGTCCCTGCCTCCATGGACGCTGCAACGCCCCTCGCCGAACTGAGGCTGGCCCAGATCGCCGTCCCCCTCAACTGGTGGGGCCGCCCCACTGTGGTTCTGCCCGACGCTGTCGCCGAACGGCTGGCGATGGCTGGCCCTGCGGACGGGAAGCACTACGGCCACAGCCGCTTGGAGGTGCGCCGCTTCGATGCCGACACCTACGAGACGCGCGCCGTCCACGCGATCCTTCAAGCCGTCATCGGCCTTTACCCCGAGGAGTGGGGCGTCGCCGAGTACGAGCGGTTCGGCACCGGCCACTTCTGCGGCTGGATTGTCGGCGAGTCCGGGTGGTCCATGGTCGCCCGCACCTTGAAGAACTGCGCCGCCACGCAACACCTGAACGTCGATCCAGTTCATCTCCACCCCGACGGCCGCAGCCACTTCGGCTGGTGAACGCCCGGCGCGCCCGTCACGGCGGGCGCGCCTCTCCCCCTCCCCAGGGAATCCCCTTGCCCCCAACCCGTCCATGTCCGCTTCTCGCGGCCCGGCCGGGGCCCTTCCACGTCGAGGCTCCAGTGACCACCCCTTCCAGTGACAGCACGCTCGCCCACCGATCCGTGTTCACCGTCCCCGATGCGTCCGCGATGCTCGACACCGTCCGATCCCTGTCGGGACGATGGCTAAAGAAGAAGGTCCGAGGCGCGGTCCCCCTCGGCACGGGACAGCATTCGCTCGACGAGTCGTCCGTGCTGCTCTCACAGGCCGCGTACGACGATCAGGGAGCCGAGTGCGCCGCCCGTATCCAGCTCCGCGAGGACAAGGCAGAGGCGACCTGGCGCACGACCGTCACGGCCGTCCTGTCGGCCACCGGCTCCGGGTCGGTGAGCATCGACCTGGAGTGTTTCCCGAACACCCCGCAGGCGATCCGCAGCGGCAAGCCGAACCTGATCCGCGATCTGGTGGCGGAGCTACGTCCACGCGATGGCATGTCCCGCCTGACCGCCGACGCGCTGCGCGTCAGCCGCGACCGCGTTCACCCGCTCGTCGCCGTGCTGTGCGACCCCGAGCGCCAGATGCCCGTCGTCGTCGCCGCCCGCCCCGCACAAGCCGACCCGCTGTGGTCGAAGCGGGTGGCCGGCACCATGCGCCATGTCGCCGGGGACGCGTCCGCGTATCTGCTATGGGACCTCCCCGCAGTCGACGCCTTCCGTGAGGCGATCGGCCACGATCACCGTGTCGGCCCCGGCGCGGTGCGCACGTTCCTGCCGCTCGTCGACCCGGCCTGGGCGGCGGACGCGTCCCGGCACCGGGTCATGGGCCCCGTTCGATGGCTGGACCCGGCCGACCAGACGTGGCGCAACGTCGCTCGCCGCGTGCACACCCTTGCCCTGGAACGCCCGCTGCCTCGCGGCCTCTCCTCCGTGACGTTCTCCGACCCCGTCGCCGCGCAGCACCGCCAGGAACGCCGCGAATCCATGGACAAGGCGAGGCTGCTGACCTCCGCACCGGCACAGCGCACGAGCGAGCAGGAGGAGGAGCTGCGCGTCGAGGTGACCTTGCTGACCGGGCTGCTGGACCAGGCCGACAAGGAGCTGTCCGAGATGGGGCGCAGCGTCGACCTCGCGGAGCGCGCCAGCAGCTCCGCGCGCGACCGGCTCCAGGCCGTCATCGCCGAGCGCGACAGTGAGATCGAGGACCATCTGACGACGCTGGACGCGCTGCAACAGGCGCGGTCCGAGTCGGACCGGCTGCGGGTGCTGCTGCTCCGTCAGGGCCGCTCCGAAGTGGTCGCGGAGGCGGCGGTGAACCTGCCGGGCACGCCGGGCAGCTTCGAGGCGCTGTGGGAGCGGCTGGAGGAGCTGGAGCATCTGACGGTGACGGCGGACCGTCGGATCGCCGTCGGGCTCGACGAGTACCCCATGTCGCGCACCTGGGCGGCCAAGGGTTGGACGGCCATGGTGTCACTCGACTCGTACGCCGCAGCGGCGCGCGACGGGTTCAACGGCGGCTTCTACCAGTTCTGCATGAGCCCGCCCCCCGGCGCGAAGCCGTACCCGATCAAGCAGGTCGCGATGGCGGAGAGCGCGTCAACGATGGAGAAGTACGGGCGGCAGCGGGTGTTCCCGGTCCCCGGAGGTCGCGCGGAGATGCAATCGCACCTCAAGCTCGGCGCTCAGTCGCCCGTCGCGCCCCGGCTGTACTTCCTGGACGACGTGAAGGGGGTGGAGGGCGGCACTGCCGGCCGTCTGGTCGTCGGGTACGTCGGCCCCCACTTGACCAACATGATGACGAACTAGATCAGCACACCTACCCCCAGCGTGACGCGTGCTGTAGTATTCATGGTGTTGGCGGAGAGCAGCCGCCAATCAGACCCGAATCGAAAGGGGACCGTTGTGTCCTTGACCCTGACCCTGCCCGCCGTCGGCGAACTCACCGCCCGGTACGGGCCGCTGCGCACCCTCCAGAACCACCGCTTCAACGCCGAAGGCGACATCCGCAGGCGCGGCAGCGTCAGCATCGTCGACGAGCACCGAGGCGCGTACGCCTACGCGCTCAACGGAGGCCGCACCCTGCGCACGTCCATGATCAGCAGCCTCAGCGTTCCCGCGGTTCGCGTGATGAGCATCAGCCTCACCGAGTACACCGACCCCGTCCGCGGTGGTGCCCGGTACGCCGTCGAGCACTGGACGCTGCTCGGCGAGCGCACCGTGGACCACGTCGTTCGGATCGTCGCCGACGCCGAGTACGAGCGTCAGGTGAGGGCGGAGATCACCGCGCCCAGCCTCTACCTGGACGCAACCCGCCTCTCCGGGGGGCTGGACGCCTTCTACGACGTCACCGACGTCCTCTGACCGAACGCCTGCACCGGGGCGCAGGACGAGCGCCGACCTGCGCCCCGCCCCTCCCGCTGAGAAGGACCACCTCAATGGCCACCGCCCGCAAGACCCCGACTCCCGCCCACCGACGCGCGCTGCTGGCCGCTCTCGCCGACTCGAAGGGCCGCGTACCCTCCGGCACCGACATCCGCGTCCTGGACGCCATCCACCTCGCCCGCTGGGTGACCGAGGTGACCAACGCCGGCCGCGCCGCCGCAGGCGCACGCTGGGCTGGATACGACGGCCCGACGTTCCTGTCCATCAACAGCCGGGGCCGCCGAGTGCTGCTCACCGACGCCGGGCACACCGCGCTCCGTACGGCCGGGCCCGAAGGTCGCCTGCCCCGGGACACCCCGTGGCCGACCGCGAAGGCCCTGCACCGCGACGGCCTGATCGAATTCCGCGACACTGGCGGGGCCATCCGCCCCAACGACGGCGACGACGGCGTACGCGGCCCCCTGAACGCCCCGTACGCGACCGAACTGGGCCGTCGCATCGTCTCCGGTTTCCCTCAGGCGCACCGCACCGCCTGACCGTCCCCTCGGGCCGCGCCGATCACGCCCGACGGCGCGGCCCCTCTCTGAATGGAGCCCTGCCGTACGTGCGACGCGGCCGGGGGCGCCCATGGCGGGCGACGGCACATCCACCCCCGCACCCCCGATCGGCCGGCACGGGTCACGCCCCGAGCACCCGGAGTCCCGGGCGACCCGCAAGCGGGCGACTGGACCCAGCGTGACGCGTGCTGTAGTATTTAGAGTGTTGGTGGGAGAGCAACCCACCGCAGACCCGAACCGAAAGGCCCCCCATGTTCACTCTCACCGTCCTCGAAGCGCTTGCCGCCGCCGGGGTCCCTGCCTACCTCGACGAGGAGGGCTTCGTCGTCGCCCATCCTGCCGACGTCCCGCGAGACAGCGCGCTGAAGGGCGAGCACCTCCTCCTGTGCGGGGTCGACGGCAGACCGTTCGGCGACACGGACCTCGGACACCGCGTCACGGCCTGGAGGCCGGACCCTGTCTGGGACTTCGATGAGATCGACACCGTGTGCGAGGCGCTTCGGCGCGACGCGGACCAGTGCGCGCGCACTGCCGTCGAGTGGTTCAGCACCCCCCGACCCTCGGCCGGAGCCGTCCTGCGCACCGCTCTCACCACGCGGGGCATCACCGCTCACAGCGACCACCTCGGCATGAGTTACGCCATACCGCTGAACCCGACTACCGCGACGGCGGACATCTACACCTGTCCGCATCTGAGCATCGGCGACCGCAATCCCTCGGTGGACCACATGCCGTCAGCCCACACCGGCTGGACCGTGTTCGAGCACGACGCCAACGGGGAGCCCATCGGCGCTCCGCTGTTCATCAGTGGCGACGGCGGCCCTGTGGACTGCACGGCCGACTCCACCGCCGCAGCCGAGGCCATCGCCGACTTCCTCACCCGCTCCGCCCGCTGAGCACCCGTCGGAGCGGCAGCGGCTGACACAAGCCACCCCCGCCCCGCACTCTCCCCGCCCCGTACCCTCGCGCGCCGCGCCCCGGCCGCGCTCTGCCCGGAGACGCCCATGCCTGAAACCGTCATGCCCACGCACACCTTCACCTTCCTGCCGACCTACCAGGTGACGGTGTCCATCGAGGCCCCTGACCTCTTCACCGCACAGGAGCTGTACCAGGAGATCGACGGAAGCATCTTCAAGGTCAACTGCGCCACCGCTGCCGGACCCAAGATCACGGCGGTCGCCATCGACAACCCTGCCCGCCCGGCCCTCGCCCAGATCAACGGCGACGACCCCGTGGTCTGCGAGGACTGCGAGGAGGACGAGTACGAATCGCACATCGTGAACGGCCGGTGCACCCGGAACGCGTGCCCCGGCTTGTGCGACAACGCCCACTGCCGGGAGCCGATCGACGGTGGAGGGTGGAACGGCGAGTGCGGTAGCTGCGCCGACGTCCGGGCCAGCCACGACGACGGGGACCACGACGACGAGCCGGACAGCGACTGTGCGGCCTGCGCCTGGGTCCGCATCCGGGCCGAGATGGCCATGGACGCCGTCCGAAAGGATCGCCGCCGCAGGGTCAGGGTGCTCCGCAAGCGCTTGAACCGCAGCCGTTCGCGCCGCAGGACCCGCCCCTAGTTACGGCCGCCCCGGGCTGGGAGCGACCGACGCGAGGCCGCTCCCAGCCCGGTGGCTGACAGCCCCTTCAGCGGGAGAGCAACCCGCCGAGACCCGAACCGAAAGGTCCACCCGTGTCCCCCGAACCCCTGTCGCCCTACAGCATCCAGAAGATGCCCAAAGGGCAGCGCAGAGCGATGCTCGCCGCCATCGACGCCGGTGGGCGCCTGCCGGCCGACACCCCCGCCCGGACCCTCAACGCACTTCCCGAAGCCTGGGCACGCACCGAACCCCGTACCGGCCTGCGGTGGCTCACCGGCGCCGGCCGCACGGCGCTCATACCGCTCGACCGGTTCCTCAGCCTCAAGCGCGCGAACCCGGAGACGGGCATGACGTCGTCGCTGAACCACGCTGCGGGCTGCACTCTGAGCCGGGACGGCCTGATCGTATTCCGGGACCCCACCGGACAGCCCGTGGACGCAGTCGACCGGTGGGCCGCCAACGCCTTCCCTTACATCACCGTGCGCGGCCGGAAACTGGTCGGGATGCCGCTCACGGCCCCCGCGTTCTCCGCCCGGATGCCAATGAACTCCCGGGCCATCTGGCGACGGTCCGGGAAGCCGGACATCCTCGTGTACGTCTACGGATGGCCGATGTCCGACGGCACCGTGCGCGTGTGGCCGTGCACGTGGAGCAGGCATCACGCCGAACGGGAAGTACCCGCGAACGAGCTGCGCCCGCTTCCTCGCCGGGTCCGCCATCTGCACTCGACGAACCCGCCCGCGCCGATCAGGGCCGCCCGCGCCCGCATGGAGCGCATCTCGCCGGCCGCCAGACCCTCCGGGGAGCCGTAACCGTCAGCTCCGATTCCCTCGCCTGGAGCTTCAACGCCCGCCACCACGCCACGCTGCCCGGCTGCACGCACAAGTCGTGCTCGAACTGCATCCGGTACGCCCTCGCGTGGCGCAACCGCCTCCTGACCTCCCTCTCCGACTGGCGGCAGGACAGCGCTACCCCGCGCAGCACCTCGCGGCCTGACATCGCCGCCACCGGGGCGCGACGCAGACCGTCGCGCCCCGGCACCCTCCCCACCCCTCAACCACACCAAGAGGCAGCTATGACCACCACCACCCCGAACGTCACCGTCAAGGACAGCAGTCAGCTCGCCCAGGGCGACATCGTGCGCACCCACGGAATGCGTGTCCGCCTCGACCGCCTCTCCACCCACGAGAACTACGGCCGCACCGTCTACGCCTGGGCCGGCACCGTCCTCAACCTCGACGAGGTCCGCGCCGACGGCCACGTTCCCATGTCCTTCCTGCGCTCCTCCCTCCGCTGGGAGCCCGGAACCGGCTGTATGGCCGCCCGCAATGACGTGTGGACCGTCCAGGGCAACGAGTTCGCCGACTGGCTCGTCGAGAACCCCTCCTAGCGCTCCTGCGCCGGGGGCGCGCCCACCGCGCCCCCGGCGCACCACCCCCTCCCTGCCGTCCCTGCCGCCGAGGACACCGCACCGTGAGCGCTCAACTGACCCTGTTCACCGACATCGCCACCGCGCCCAAGAGGCCGCGCGCCCGTCGCACCCACCCGTCCGTCCCCGACCTGCCGGCCACCACTCTCCCGGCCGCCCTGCTGCGCGCCGCCGACTGGATTCTCCTGAACTCCAGCGGCGGGAAGGACAGCCAGGCCATGGCCTCCCACGTGTGTGCCCTGGCCGCGAAGCTCGGTTTGCTCCACCGGGTCGTGGTCGTCCACGCCGATCTCGGGGATATCGAGTGGGAGGGGACCCGCAAGCTTGCCGCCGACCAGGCCCGTCGTCTCGGCGTCCGGTTCGAAGTCGTCAGGGCCGAGGGCGGTGACCTCCTGGCCCGCACCGTTGCCCGGTTCTTCAAGCTCAAGGCCAGGGCCGAGAAGGAGGCCCGCGACCAGGGCCTTGACCCGGCCGCGGTGAAGATCGCCCCGGCCTGGCCTTCCAGTGCCGCCAGATGGTGCACGTCGGATCTGAAGCGGGGCCCGATCCGGAAGCTGATCACTCGGCTCGTCGCCGAACTCGGCGACCTGGGCCGCCCGGCGCGCATCCTGTCCTGCATGGGCCAGAGAGCCGCCGAGTCCGCGCCGCGTGCGAAGCTCGCCCCCGTCGAGATCGACCGGCCGGCGAGCAGCGGCAAGAGGCACGTCACGGTCTGGCGCCCGATCCACGGCTGGTCGGACGCCGAGGTGTGGAAGGAGATCGCCCGCTCCGGCCTGCCGTACCACGAGGCGTACGACTGGGGCATGAGCCGCCTGTCCTGCTCGTTCTGCGTCCTCGGCTGCGAGGCGGACGTCGTCCTTGCCGCGCGGCTCCGACCGATGAAGGCCGCCGAGTTCGTCGCCGTCGAGCGCAGCGTCGGCACCGACTTCAAGCACGGGCTGTCCATGCGTGAGATCGTCGAACGGGCCAAGGCCCTGGACGCCGAGCACGGGGAACTGCGACGCCCGCCGCGCGGCACGGCCCTCTCTGGCTACATCGGCAAGAACGCCACCCGCAAGTACCTCGCCCGCGTCGAACAGGAACGCCTCGACCTGGTGGCCTGACAGCCCTTCGGCCCCGGCCCACCGGCCGGGGCCATAGACCAGTCGATGCCGGGACCACCCGGGGGCGGCCGGCCCCGCTCGCAGCCCCGGTATGGCAGGCTGACGCGGTGGCTACGGATCGTGTCCCCTTCGAAGACCTCCCAGTCGGCCGCCGTACGGCACTCGCACAGCAGCTCGGGCCGATCGTAGAGATCGAGAACACCCTAGGCGGGTTGAACTCCGATATCGCGGCGCGGATCGTCACGCCCCAGGGCGCGTTCCACGTCAAGGGGCTGCGCACCACCCACCCCCGCGTGTGGACGCAGGCACGCGAGGCCGCAGTGGCCCCCATCCTCGTTGAAGCCGCCCCGCAGCTCCGCCTGCGCACCGTCGCGGACGGCTGGGACTTGAACGTCTTCGAATCGCTCGATGGCGGCCATCACGCCGACTACCGCCCCGGCTCGTCCGACCTCCCCCGGGTAGCGGCGCTCCTCACCCGCCTCACCGGCCTGCGCCCAGAGGGAGTCGAACTGCGTCACGCAGAACAGCGCCTCGGCAGCTACGCAGCGTCCCCTGCCGATCTCGACCACTTCCGGGGCGACCATCTGTGTCACACCGACCTCAACGACGAGAACGTACTCGTCGTGGGAGGGCGCGCTTGGCTCGTGGACTGGGCATGGGCGACGCGCGGCTCGGCCTGGCTGGACGCGGCCTACTGGGTCATCTGGCTCATCGCGTCAGGTCGACACACCGCCCTCAGCGCTGAGCGCCAGGCCGCAGCGATTCCCGCCTTCCGCCAGGCCCCGCCCGCCGCGTTGACCGCCTTCGCCGCGGCCAACGCGAACCTCTGGGAAGAGATCGACAGCGACCCGGCCCCCTGGACGACCCGGGTTCGCGTCGCCGCCCAATCCTGGCTGATGCACCGCAAGGCCCTCACCGCCACGTGACGCCGCCAAGCGCACGGCGGGGCCCCGTACCCGACAGGCCCAAGGCCCCCTCCGCTCGCCGCCGCCAATGGACGGCACCCGGCCGGCAGGTCAGGCCGACAGGGCAGGAGCCTGCGGCGACGCGGGAAGGACCGCGGAGAGCAGCTTTGCAACGGCGACAACGGTCCGGTCGGACAGGTACGGACCGACGATCTGAATGGAGAGCGGCAGACCGTCGCGTGTCCGGCCGACGGGCATCACCACAGAAGGCAGACCGACCGGCGAAGCCAAGTTGACCCAGCTCGTCTGGTCGAAGAAGCTGCGCTTCTGGCCGTCCACGGTGATGTACCGATCCTGCGGGAGAACCGACGTCTGGTCGAGGACGGCCGCGGTCGGGGCGGCCGGGGTGATCAGCACGTCGTGCGAGGTGAAGTAGTCAGCCCACTCCTCACGGAGCCTCTGCCGGTCCTCGTCGGCGCGCGCCCAGTCGCGGTGACGCATGGTGCGGGACTTCAGGTACAGCGCGGACGGTGAGTCGTCGGCCACGGCGTCGGCCGCCTTCACCTCGCCAGCGAATTGTTCCGGACTGGCGGTGACCGCCGAGGTCGCGAACATCAGCCGCTCGAACAGGGTGTTGCTCGCGGCGAAGTCGACCGGGCGCGTCCGGTCGTCGACCGTGGTGCCGGCGACCCGCAGGGCCGCGGCAACCTGCCCCATCAGGCCGCGGATTGCCACGTCCACCCGGCAGAACTCGTCGTCGGCCCACAGCCCCACCCGGTACTGCCCCAGGTGCGTCCTCGTCGGGGCCGGGAGGCTGATCGTCCAGGCTCCAGCGTCGGCGGGCGCCGGAGCAGCGAGGACATTCAAGAGCAGATCGAGGTCATCAGCGTTCCGCGCGATCGGGCCGAGGGTGAGCATGTCGCCAGAGGTCGCCCACCCCGGCGGCCGGGGTATGTGACCACGGGTGGGAACGATCGGCGCGGTGCCGCGAGAGGTGCGCAGCGCGTACACACCGCAGTAGGCGGCGGGCAGCCGCAGTGACCCGCCAAGATCCGAGCCGACCTCAACGGCGCTCATGCCCGTGGCCACGGCGACGGCCGGACCACCGGAAGAACCACCGGCCGTGCGGTCCGGAGAGAAGGGGTTGCTCGTCTTCCCGAAGACCGCATTGGTGGTCTGGAGGTCCTGGCACATGGCCGGCGTGTTCGTCTTGCCCACGATGACGGCCCCGGCTTCGCGGAGCAGCGCCACGACGTCGGCGTCCACGGCGGGAACGTGGCCGCTCAGGTCGGCGCTGCCGCACGTCGTACGCACACCCCGCGTCTCCAACGCGTCCTTCACGGTGATGGGCAGCCCGTGCAGCGGCCCGAGCGTGCGCCCTGTCCGGGCCAGGTGCTCATCGGCCCTGCCCGCAGCGGCGCGGGCACCGTCCGTATCCAGGGTCACCACCGCGTTGAGGCGCGGATTGACTTCGGCTTGGTGGGCCAGGACCCGGTCAAGAAGATCGCGGGCACTGAAGGTGCCTCGCCGAAGGGCGGCGAGCTGGGCTCGGGCGGTCCAGCGATACGGGGCGGTGCTGTTCATGACGTCCTTGGATCTTGCCGTGACGCCGGCCGCGACGCCGGGCTTCGACAGGGAGACAGCGGCCACGGTGGCCGCCGCCGTGATGACGGCTCGGCGGTTCACGTACGGACTCCCGGGACGGCTGCTACCTCGGGTTTCGACGGTGCCGTGAAGTACCGCGCGACGCGGACAAGGTGGCGGAGGTCTTCCTTGGGCGTCGGGGTGTTCAAGGTCGCGTCAGCGTAGGCAGCCGGTTGGCTCACCCGGCCGTGCTGACGCTGAAGGAGCGCGGCATGAATCTGGTCGGCGGTGACAGCGGCGATGTGCTCCTTCCGCGACCGCCACCAGGCCGCCCGCTGCTCCATCGCCAGGGTGCGCACCGCAGGATCGAGGAACGGCCGCAGTTCGATCTGGGCATCTCGGATCTCGACGGTGCGCCGGTACAGGTCGAAGGCCAGGTCGGTGGAGTTGTTCGTGGGCTCGACGAGAACGATGCTCGGCTCGGCATCGGAAACCGCCTGCCACAGCCCCTCCAGCTTCTGGTAGTGCCGGCGTTCTCGACGTCGGCTGCGCGCGCCGAGGAACCTGCTGGCCACGACGGGGATGAAGTATCCGACCTGGGTCATGGTCGCGCCGATGTCACCGCAGATCCAGGCGTACGGCTCCAGCGCGCGCACGCTGAAGCCGAGTTCGGCCCCGAGGATCGCGCTGAGACGGATACCGCTGTATCCCAGGGTGATGACGGCACCAACGGCGATCAGCCGCAGACCGCGGCTGATCCACGGATCGGAGATTTCCCCGGCGTACTTCCAGCACACGCGCGCGAGGTAGATCTGGGCGACCGAGTAGGCGCCCATGTAGAGCAGCAGGTACGCCTGGAAAATCGGGTCGTGAGCGAAGTACAGCGTGAAGTCGGTCGGCCGGGGCGAGACCGGTGTGAGCATGGAGAACAGGGTCGCCATCAGCAGGATGACCGTGATCGCCCCGGTGAGTAGCCACCGTGCGCGCCGCGCGGCGGCGGCTGGAGGCTTCGTCCAGAAGGCCAGGACTGATGCCTGCAATCCGAAGACCAGCATGACGCAGCTCTGTGCCAGCGGAACGGCGATGTTGGGTACACCGAACACGCCGTCGATGCGAACCCATACCGGGGTCAGGGATATCGCGTAGCTCAGGGACGAGAACAGGTACGTGAGCGCGAGCGCGATGAGCGCGGGGTCTCGCTGGTCGGGTTTGCGCCAGCCGGTGCGCAGGTCTTTGAGCAGCAGTAGGAAACCGGTGCCTGCGATGGCCAGGCACAGCGGGTGGAGTATGTCTTTCACGTCTTCTTTATCTGATGTCAGTCATTGCGCCTCATGAGCGTGCGCGTGATGCGATCCGCCGCTTCGCTCTGAGGCTCCGGGGGGCTGGTACTGGTGGTGACGTGTGCCTGGAGGAAGGAGGCGATGGCCTCCGCCTCCCGTTCGATGGTCTCGGCGTAGTTCGTTCGGTTCAGGACGGTCGCCCATAGGTCCGTATTGAGATCGCCGAGGATGACCCCGTCGTCGGAAGCCGGGGAGACCCTGCTGCCACGGTGGCCCTTCAGGAGGTGGCCGAGTTCGTGGGCAATGATGTGGTCTTGGTGAGCGGTGCTGGTCTCGGGGTCGTACCCGATGTAGTTGACCCCGCCGCTCTTGACCACCATGCCGCACGGGGTGTCGGTGCCGGCTGGCTTTCCCGGTCCGATCTGGATTGGTTCGCCGATCAGCTCCTCGACGTAGCTGCGGAGATCGCGCACGCTTTCCACCCGGGGGAGGTCCAGGGAATGCACGAAGCTGCGGCACTCGTCCACAACCGGGTCAGCCGGTATCGGCGGCTCATCTCGGTCGTTACGGCGTGCACGGCGCCTCATCGATCGCTCCTTGCGATGGTGGTCAGGTATCCCCCGGGCTGCGGTCGGGTGAAAGTGGTCTGGCGGGCAGTCCTTCGAGTCGGCGCACCTGGTCGATCATCGCTGCGGCGGCGGTCAGCCCTTCGTCGGAGAGACCGACCGCACGCATGGCGATATCTGTGACCCGCGCGTCTTGCAGACGTTTTAGCGTATCTGCGGTGACTCCAGCCGATTTCAGCCGGGCCAACTCCTCCAACTGCTCGATCAGAGCCTCCGGCGTGACGCCCTCGCTCATCTGCTTTGTGAAGGAAGCGAGTTGTCGGTGCAACTGCTCGGAGGTTGCCCCATCCTTCTTGAACCCGTTGAGGCGGGTGATCATGCTGTTGACGACGGTGGCGGTCGTCCGGTTGGACCAGTAGTCCTTCGGCACGGCGAAGAAATCAGCGAGCCCGTCCATGTGCTTCTTCGTAGGGTTGTCAGCCCGGCCACAGCGCAGTTGCCACATATATGTGTCGGACAGGCTGGGCAACCCCTCGGCCGCCAGCATTTTGGCGACCTGCGGGTTGGAGACCGGGCCCCGCGGGGAGTGCTTGCACAGGTAGTCCAGGCGTTCGGCGAAGCTCCCCTGCGTCAGCTCGTCCTTCTGGATGTCGTCTCCGTGGCCGTGGGTCATGGCAGCGTCCCACTCCCAAGTTCGTCGTTCATGTCAGTTGCCCTATCCGGAATCATGTGGTCCGCTTACCCTACGACAGCAACTCAGATTGCTCGACCCCGCCCACAAGGCGCGACCAGGGAAGACCTTCTGATGAAGCAGAGCGCACTTCGAACTACTATTCGAATCTGCTCTAGTGATGGGATGAATGTGGACGTGACGCTTTCCTCCACTGAACGCGGCCTGCGCGGGGGGCTGCTGACGCCAGTGGCACCATGGAGGCGGCTGGCGCTGGGCCGCGAGATCACCTTCTGCCTGGGGCCAGACGTGACGCCAGTCGACGCGATGGCCCGCGGAGTGGCCTTCGCGCGCCGGACCCTGCCCATGCTCCTGAAGGGCTCACCAGCCGAGCAGGCGATCAGCGAGGACGCGATCTCGGTGGTCCGCGAACTCGTCGACATCACCGCCCGGCGCCGGCACAGCACGGACATCCTCGGACGCATCGTGGCCGACGGAGCACACCTCACGGTCTCCGTCGGTGAAGCGCAGGGGCCGCTCCCGCGACCCGACGTTGAGCCCGGCCTCTACCTCGTACGTCGCCTCGTCGACGACATCGGGCAGTACCGCGGCGACGAAGGCGGATATGTGACATGGGCATCCGTGCCCGTGTGATCGACTCCCCAATGCCGCATGGGGTCTTCCTGCCTTTTCGCGCGCCGCTCGGGGAAGAGTGGACATCTCGCCGGCGAGGCCAGTCGCACCCCTGAGAGTGCGGTGCGAGGTGCCCCGCTGACGGGTGTGTCCCAGGAAGCAGTAGGGCGCCTTGCGCGTCAGGGGCGGATCGAATTCGGTCCGCCCTTCGGCTTGTGCGAGCTGATGCCGCCTGGCCGCTCGGGTCCGATAAATTGCCGCGCCATCGCTGCGTGCCGGCCCTGCCTCCCGAAGCCGTGGCCCGAATTCCCGAAGCCTGTTTAACCATTAACGTGCAAGTGGCGTACATCACACTTTATGTCCAAATGTTGGACAAGTTCGTTCGGCTGATGGTCTCCACATCGGCGGGCGCGACAGGCGGAGCCTCCTCTCCTCGGACGCGATGCCGACAGGTCACGCCCCCGCGGCCATGGGTGCGCTGCCCCTGCGCATACGTCGGGCCGTCGGGCCCCCACACCTGCACCACCGACGCCCCGGCCGGCGATCAGCCCCCCGTCTCACCACCAGCCCGCGCCGCCGAGCCGGGAGCCGCCCAGGGTCGAGTGCATGCCTGTGCATCCGCGCCAGAATCTGCGGGGACCCGCGCACGAGCTTGTGTCCCGTCTGGGCGGGCCGCTGAAGGCGCGGGAGAACCGGGCGGTGCAAAGCGCGCGGTACGGGCGGCCAGCCGGATGGAGATGACCGGCGCGCACTGGCTCCTGCTGCTCACCACCGGCCGGGAGGTATTCGGCAGCTCGCGCAGCCAGCGTGCCCAGCGGCTGTACGAGACGCTGGAGCAGGTGGCTCAGCGCGCGGTGCCTGCCAGGAATCGGGGGCTCGTCGGCGGGTCGCTGGCTGACTCCGACGAGAGTACGAAGGTCCGGTTCGTGGGCCCCGAGGGCTTTCCCATCTCCCTATGCGCCACACTCAGCGGCTGCGGCTGGCGCACTTCCTGGAGGGGCAGCCGGCCCATGGGGTGACCAGCGGTTCGTCGTGCTCCGAGGCGAAGAATGCTTTCTCAGGGTAGCCATGAGGGTAGCCACGAAAGTGCCCTCGCCGGGCGTTTGTGCAGGTGTTAGCGCTGCGGTGACAGTCCCCGGCGTACAGCCCGACTCGTCTGCCCCTTAGGGCTTCTGACCAGCAAATTGCAGGTCAGGGGCCCTTTTTGCAGATCGAAGAGCTTTACCGAACCTTGCTTCATACCGGTTCAAACGGGACTGTTCTGCTGCGTGCGGCGCTGTGAAGGTAGCCATGAAGGTAGCCACGCTCGTGGGCCGGATGCGGGCGTCGGTCGCCCGGGGAGGGGAGTGGGTGGCAGGGTCGCGGACACCCACCGTGCGGTGTGATACACCCAGTGGCCGCCCGCCGGAATCAGGCTGCGGCGGGCAGCTCGGTGCGCGTGCGCTGGATCAGGTCCGCTACCTCGGGCTGCCCCTTCCAGGGTGTGAGGGCGCGAATCACGTCGTGGAGGTAGCTGTGGGCGCGGGCGGAGTGGACGTTGCTGAGGATGCGCAGCGAGGTGTTCGCGGCGGTGAGGCCGCGTTCGAGTTCGCGGTTCTGGAGGTGGCTGGTGGCCAGGACAGCCATGCGGATGCCGGTGGCTCGGGTGAAGCGGTCCGCCGGCATAGGTTCGGCCAGCTCGTTCCAGGTGAAGGCACCCTTGGGGTCGGCGAGGTCGCGGTGCACTTCGGTGGCGTCGGCGGCGAGCCGGGCGTGGGTCATGTAGGCGAGCTGTGCCGGATCGTGGCTGCCCGGCCGGATGGAGTCGAGGAGCTCCTCGGTCCGGCCGAGCGCGGTTTTGGCCGCTTTGGCGTTTCCGGTGCGCCCGTGGGCGCGGGCCTCGGCCAGCTTCGCGAAGGCCAGCACCCGGGGTGCGGCGTGTCCGAGACCGCGTTCGTAGGCGCCTTCGGCCATGTCGGCGGCCTGTTCAGGGTGTCCGTGGAGGAAAGCCTGCAGCGCCATGGTGGCCAGCACGTAGCAGCCGCTCTCCACGTTGCCTGCGGCCCGAGCCAGGCGCAGGGCCTGGACGAAGTGGCGCTGGGCGACGTCGTGGTGGCCGGTGTCGACCGCTGACCAACCCACGACCCGGGACAGCTCAGCGGTCGCGGCGAACAGCTCGCGCCCGATGGTTTCGGTGTAGGTACCGGTCAGCAGCGCTGCGGCACTCAGGCGCAGACATTCGGTGACGGAGCTGGCCTTCCAGTTCCCGCCGCCGAAGCGGGAGTCCCACAGACGGGCTTCATCGGCGGCCTTCCACAGCTCGTCGAGGTCGCTGCGGCCGACCTGACGGCCGCCTTCATGTGCGGTCGGGGCGTCGGTTGGCTTGGCCAGCCAGCGGGTGACGGGGGTGGTGAAGGCGGCGATGGCGAAGCCGTTGCTGATGAGCTGACGGCGGGAGCGTTCCACGGTTCTCCAGTAGGTCGCGGCGACGCGGATCGCATCGACGGGGTCGCGGGCGAAATCCAACCCCATGTCAGAGTTTCCGCCCGACCTGCTGTACATGCCGATCTCGGTCACGCTCACCGCTCTGCCGAGGCGTTCGCCCAGCGCAGCGGCCAGGAACTCGGGCGTGCGGCCGCGCGGGATCATTCCGAGATTCACCCATCTGGCGACACTGGTGTGCTCGTACCTGAGCGGAACACCGGCCGCTGCTCCGATCTTGTTGATCTGCGCGGCCAGGGATTTGCGGCTCGCGCCGGCCTGTTTGATGAGCCGGGCCAGGTCCTCGTTGGGATGGCCCTGGCGGTCCTTCGTGGGTGCCACCGAGCCCCCTCATGCCAGCCGGTGTCCTGCGACGTGGATGCCGCGGGTGTGGATCCGACCGTAGGCCGCGAGGGTGACGCGGGGGAACCGGATGTGCGTTGTTCGCCCCCCTGGTTCGCCTCCCGCGCACACCGGCTCCGGCGGTTCTCTGGATGCAGGCGGCGGCTTGCCGAGAGTCCCGACCTCGGAGTTCCGGGGGGCCGCCGTCCCTTCCCGGTCCACGACCAAGGTGGGTGTCAGATGTACGAAATCCTCGTCACCGGCGGTGCCGGCTTCATCGGTTCGCACTTCGTCCGGCGGATCCTGCGCCGGGACGACGTGTCCCGGGTGACCGTGCTGGACGCGCTCACCTACGCGGGCCACACCGGAAACCTCGGGGAAGCATTGCTCGACCCGAGGCTGGTGTTCGTCCACGGCAACATCCTCGACGCTCCGCTCGTGGACGAGCTCATGGCCAGGCACACGGCTGTCGTCCACTTCGCCGCCGAGTCCCACGTCGACCGCTCCCTCACCATGGCCGACAGCTTCCTCATGACGAACGTCCTGGGGACCCAGACCCTCGCCGCCTCTGCAGGCCGCCACGGGATCGCCGAGTTCGTCCACGTCTCGACCGACGAGGTGTACGGATCGCTGGCCGAAGGCTCGGCGAGCGAGGACACCCCCTTGCGGCCCGGCGTCCCCTACGCCGCGTCGAAGGCCGCCAGCGACCTCGTGGCGCTGAGCCACTTCCAGACCTACGGCCTGCCCGTCTGCGTGACGCGCAGCTCGAACAACTACGGACCCCACCAGTTCCCGGAGAAGGTCATCCCCCTCTTCACCACCCGCCTTCTGCAGGGCGAGAAGGTGACCCCGCACGGCCAAGGGCAGCACGTGCGGAACTGGCTGCATGTTGAGGACAACTGCGCCGGCATCGAGCTGGTCCTGCGCGACGGGAAGCCGGGCGAGATCTACAATCTGGGCGGCGGCACCGACCTCACCGTGCGGGACCTGACCGTCAAGCTCCTGGCCCTGTGCGGCAAGGACTGGGACTCGGTCACCTGCATTCCTGACCGGCAGGCTAACGACCTGCGGTACTCGATGCACTGGGACAAGATCGCCGCGATCGGCTTCAGGCCGGCCCGTGATCTCGACGAGGGCCTGGCCGAGACCGTCGACTGGTATCGGCACAACCCCGACCGCTGGGCGCCGCTGACGCGCACCCCGTACGCGGCCCGCATCACGGACGCGATCGCACCCGCCGGAGAGGAAGCCTGTGCCCACTGACCAGCACACCCCGCGCAGGATCCTGGTAACTGGTGTCGGTGCCAACCCGGGCTTCGGACTGACCCGCAGCCTCATCCGCCTGGGTCACACGGTCATCGCGGTTGACGCGAACCACCTCGCCCCCGGGTTCTTGCTGCCCTCCGTGGTGCCCCAGGTCATCCCCCTCGCCAGCGACCCCGACTACCCGAGCGTCATGGCCTGCCTCTGCCGGGATCAGGCCGTCGAGGGTGTGGTGGCCGGCATCGAGCCGGACCTGGAACCGCTGACGCAGATGGTGACCCGACTCGAAGGCGACGGCGTGCGCCTGTGGCTCCCGGACGCATTGTCGGTGCGCGCCTGCACCGACAAGGCCCTCTTTCACGAGGTGCTGACCGAGCACGGCATCGCAACCCCGCGAACCTGGCAGCCGCAGCACATCGACCAGGTCCCGGACAGCGCCGAGCTGGTCGTCAAGCCCCGCCGCGGCCACGGCGCACAGAACGTGCACTTCGTCCGCAGCCGGGAGCACGCGCGCGTACTGTGTGAGCTCGTCCCGGAGCCCATCGTGCAGGAGCGGATCCACGGCTCCGAATTCACGGCGGACTGCCTGGTGGACCGGACCGGCCGCGCCTCGGTCATCCTGCGCCGCCGCGATCTCGTCAAGGCCGGCCTCGCAACGGTCTCCACCACGTTCGACGACCCCAACGTGCGCGGCCTCGTCGTGCGGACGCTGGATGCCGTGGGTGCCCGCGGCCTCTGCTGCGTCCAGGGATTTGTCTCCGCCGACGGCACGATCACCATCACCGAGCTGAACCTGCGGATCGCCGGCGGCTTCCCCCTGACCGAGGCGGCCGGCGCGGATCTCGTCGGCCAGATGGTCAACGGCCTGTTCGGCCTGCCGGTCGACCACAGCCGCCTCACCTGCCGGATCGGTGTGTTCCTGACCAACTACATCGAGACCCTGGCCGTCGGCGACGTAGCCGAGCTTGAGCGCACGGTCGCAGCGAAGGGAGAGGCACCGTGACCGCATCAGCTAGGCCCGACGCCCGGCGTAACGCCAGCCCGTACCTGTGCGGGCGAGAGATCGCGGCAGTTGCCCGAGTCCTGGAGGGCGGGCAGTACGGACACACCGACGTCACCGAGGAGTTCGAGCGGCGGATCGCCGACTTCCTCGGCGTCCCCGACGTCGTGGCCCTCGCCTCCGGCACCGCGGCCCTGCACACCGCGCTGCTCGCCGCCGGGATAGGGCCCGGCCACGAGGTGATCGTGCCGTCCATGACGTTCTGCGCGACCGTGCAGGCCATCCTGGCCGTCGGCGCTAGCCCGCACTTCGTCGACATCGACCCCGCCACTCTGTGCGTCAGCGACCATCTCGTCATGGACGCCGTTACCGACAGGACCGCCGCCGTCATTCCGGTGCTGTTCGGCGGCCGGCCCGTCGACCTCTCCGCCGTCCAGGAGCAACTCGACGAACGAGGCGTCGTCGTCATCGAGGATGCGGCGCACGCGTTCGGCTCCCGACACGGCATACGCCGTGTCGGGGCGAGCGGGGCACTGACCTGCTTCTCGTTCGGGCCGATCAAGAATCTCACCTGCGGCCAGGGCGGCATGGTCATCCCCCGCACGTCCACGGAAGCCGACATGATCCGCCGGATCCGGCTGCTGGGCGTGGTCCAGTCCCAGGGCGAGCGCACGAAGACCACCAGCTACCGCGTGGAGGGCTTTGGCCTGCGCTACCAGCTCTCAGCCATCAACGCCGCCATCGGTCTGGTCCAGCTCGACGGCTTTCAAGCCGCCGAGGACACCCGCCGCCACCTGTGGCGGACCTACCGCGACGCACTCGCCCCGCTGGACCGCGTGACGCTCGTCGACGTCGACGTGGACCACGCTGTGCCGCACCTGTGCCAGGTCCGCGTCCCTCACCGCGACCAGGTGTTCACGAACCTCCGGGGCCGGGACATCGGGGTCGGTGTCCACTACCCGCCTAACCACACCCAGCCCGCGTTCGCTGCCTGGAAGCGCCGACTGCTGGCCACTGAACAGGCCGGCGAGGAGATTCTCAGCCTGCCGTTCCACCAGCACCTCACCGAGACGGACATCGACCTTGTGGTGACCGCGCTTGAACAGGCCCTCAAGTCTGTCGGAGGATCATGATGCGCAAGCTCCTGACCGTATGCCTGGGGAACTATTGCCGAAGCCCGCTCGCCCAGGTTGCGCTCACCCGCAGAGGCGGGACGGCGGTGACGGTCCGCTCAGCCGGGCTGATTGGCCAATGGCGGGACCAGCCCGCCAACCCGTCCATGATCAACGCGGCCCGGCGCCTCGGGCTCGACCTCACCCACCACCGCGGACAGCAGATCACCCTGCAGGACCTGGACTGGGCGGATGACGTCCTGGCAATGGACGCCGCCGTCCTCGACACGCTCCGCGCGATCGACGGCGGGCACCACACCCACAAGCTCCGCCTCTACCTCCCCGGCCGCGATGTTCCTGACCCGATGAGCCAGGACCAGAACACCTTCAACGACTGTGCCGTGGTGATCGAGGTAGGAACAGCCCTGCACATTGGACGACGCCACCCCTGAAAGCGGCTGATCAGCTGGCTGCGGCGGACAGCACCACGTCCACGAGCCTGTCCGCCGCGTCCGGTCGCCCATGCGCCCGGGCCCGTTCCGCCATTCCCGCCCGCAGAGCAGGGTCGGTCAGGAGCGGGTACACCGCGCTTTGCAGAGCCTGGCCGGTGACTTCGCCGAGCAGGGCGAGCGCGGCCCCGGCGTCGGCCAGGTGCCCGGCGTTGTGGGCCTGTTCGTTCCCGGCTGATGTGGCGAGCGGTACGAACACGGCCGGCTTGCCGAGTGCGGTCAGCTCCGCCAGTGTTCCGGCACCGCTGCGGGACACCACGATGTCGGCCAGTGCCAGCACGTCCGGCAGTTCCGGTCCGACGAACCCGCTCAGGTGGTAGCGGCCGGCGAGGGCCGGGGGGAGCCCGGCGGCGGCCGACCGGAGTCCGTCCACGTTCGCCGGACCGCACTGGTGGATCACGTTCGCGTGACTCAGCAGCCAGGGCAGTACGTCACGAACGACACCGTTGATCTGCTGGGCGCCCTGAGCGCCGCCGGTGACATAGACGGTCGGCAGGCGCCGGTCGAACCCGTACAGGCTCAGCGCCTCGACCGCGTTGTCCGCGTGACCGCCCAGTACTTCCGGCCGCACCGGGTTCCCGGTGACGACCGTGCGCTCGCGGACCTCGGAGGGCAGCAGGGGCAGCGAGGACTCCGAGGACACCGCGATACGCGTTGCCGAACTCGCGAGCTTGCGGTTGGCCAGCCCGAGCCGGACGGTCTGCTCGTGCAGGACCAGTGGAACGCGGCACAGCCGCGCGGCCAGCCCGGCCGGGACCGCGACGTACCCGCCCGTTGCCAGGACCACGTCCGGCTGGAAGCCGGACACGATTGACCGGGCCTGAGCCACGCCGAGCGGCACCCGCGCCATGTCCTTCACATTCGCGGCGGACAGCATCTTGAGCGGATTCGACGAGCGTCGGATCTTCCCTGTGGCCACCGTCTTGAACGCGATCCCCTCCGCCGGAGCGACACGCGCTTCGAGACCGTCCGCCGTCCCGATCCACAGCACATCCAGCGTGCTGCCCGCATCCGCGAGGCGGCCTTGCAGGGCACGGATCGCTGTCAGGGCCGGGTAGGTGTGACCGCCAGTGCCCCCGCCCGTCACGAGCAGCCGGAACGAACGCGGGAGCACGGAGGAAGTCAGCACCCCACGCACCCTACTGGCTACCCAGCCGCTCACGCTGAAGGATGCTGGAGGGCAGACCGTCCGCTTGTGGTGCATCGCGCGCCTCCAGTTCTTCCTATGCGCCGGAGTGACCTCGCCGAGAGCGCCTTCGGCCACTTTCCGTATCGCGGCCAGAGGCGGCGAAGCTCGGCAGGCTTGGAGTTCGGCCTGCCGGGATGTCGCGCTGCGACTGACTCTTCCTCCTCCGCGTCGAAGTCGACGTTCAGGTGAGGGTCGAAGGCGTCGGCCCGGACATGGCCCATGACCAACTCGTCGCCGCGATCCGCGGCATCTACCCGCCCGAGAAGGAAGCGCCCACGGCGTCTTCGCCCCCACCTCGTCCTCATGCCGAACAGGGCCTGACGCGGACCGGTCCCCGAACGGGGCGCATTTTCAAGGTAGCCATGAAGGTAGCCACGGAAGCGCCCTCGCCGGGCGTTTGTGCAGGTCATAGCGATCCGGTGACAGAACCCGGCGTATAGCCCGACTCGTCTGTCTCCAAGGGCTTCTGACCAGCGAAACCGCCGGTCAGGGGCCCTTTTTCGTGGATCAGCCGACCGCTCGTGGCCCCGGCTCCGTACGGCCGGTCAGTGCGCCGATGCGCCTCGCCCCCCGGCGGCGGGCTCGTGGAGCGGGGTCCTCCCCGACTCCCGCCGTTCAGAGGCCCCTGCGGTGGGTCAGCCAGGACTGGGCCGCGACGTACACGCTGGTTGACCACGGGTCCGGAGCGCTGGCGGTGATCTCCTCCCAGAGGTTCGCGCCGGCCTCGGCGAATGCGGTGACCGCGGCGGGTGGGGCCTGGCGGAAGGCGGGGATCTCGGTGGCCTGGCGTTCTGCCGCGGACGGGGTGTGTCGGCCCGCCGAGATGAGCCAGATGATCCAGGACGCCGAGTCGAGCCAGGCTGCTCCGCGGGTCGCGCGGGTCCAGTCCACGAGCCACGCCCGGCCGTCCGCGACGAGGACGTTCTCGTCGGTGAGGTCGGTGTGGCAGAGGTGGTCGCCCCGGAAGCGGTCGAGGTCGGCGGGGGAGGCGGCGTAGCGGGTGAGGCGCTGGTCGGCGAGGTGCGGCTCGACGGTGGCGGGGGCGCGCAGTTCGGAGACGGTGGTGAGGAGATCCGCCACGAGTGGCAGATCGGCCGAGCCGGGGCGGTGGTCGGCGGGGCGGCCGTCGAGCGCGTCGAAGACGTTCAGGTCCCAGCCGTCGCGCACGGCGCGCCAGCGCAGCCGGGGCGCGATCACCCTAGCGACCGCCGGGTTCACCGCGGCCTCGCGCGCCTGGGCCGTCACGCGTGGATGGTCGGTCCGCACCCCCTTCACCTCGTACCTGCCCTGCGGGGTCACGATCCGGGCGGCGACCTCCGAGTCGGGGCAGCCGGGGGAGTTCGCGATGTCCAGGATCGGGCCGAACCGCTTGGCGAGCACCTCGCGGCGGCTGGCGGGCAGCTCTTCGAATGAGACGCGTTCTGTGGACACAGAGGCACCCTGCCACACATGGTGGCCGGACCGGTCGGACCGGCCCGCCCGCGCCGCTCGGGCTGTGGGGGTTGTCTCCAGCCCCGCCCCGGACGAGCCCGCCCGCGGCGCCCGGGTGTGCTCGCGCGGAGTGGCGGATTACCCCGGGGCGGGTCGGCCGTAAGCCAATGCGGGGCGTGATCGGGGATGGCCACCGGTGGGTCGGTCATTTGTCGGCCGGTCGTCGCGGTGGCGAATAGCGGTGTTCTGTGGGTAGTACACGCGCAGGCAGGGGCGATGGACGGGGGGATTCCGGCTCTGCCGTGCCGGGGGCCGGCACGGAACCCGGCACAGCAGAGCCGGAATGGTGAACGGATACCTTCCGGTGCTCAACCGCCTTTCCGGCAACGGCCCCGGAGCGGGCACGGAACAACACCGGGCCATCGGCAGGGGTGTGACTGCCCCCGCCGCTCGGCCGCCCAGGAAACCCCAGTGGGGCATCCGGCGTCAGTTCTCTCCATCGAAAGTCCATCGAAATAGACCGAATGGTTCACGATTTCGACGGGACCCTCACAGGGAGAGGAATCACGGAACCCTGCCGCGGTGAACGGACCGGCCGGTTCCGTCGAAAATTGGGTGGGCTCCCCGGCGAATGCCGCGACGTCCCGGGGCTCTTCCAGGCCGCCGACGGATGGGTGCGCGCGGGCGATCTCGCCCCGCTCGTACGGCGATGTGCCCGTGGGCACGGCGGGACGGGCGCCTTTCCGGGACGAGTGTCGCGAACCCGTACGTCCACCCAGGGGCGAGTTCCGGCCGTTGGGGTGGAGCAGCAGGGAACGGTAACTCGATCTCCGGCATAGTGGATCGGTTTAGCGGACGGGGAAGTCCCGCCCGCTGAACCGACCGTGGCCGGCCCCGGGTTACCGTTCCTTCCTGGCGGCCGTCGGCTGCGCCGATTCGTCCTTGGCGAGCAGTACGGCGACGAGGGCGGCGCCGAGGGCGAGCAGTCCGGCCGCGATGGTGAGTGTGAGCGAGAACCCTTCCGTCGCGGCGCGCAGCGGCCCCTCCGACTCGGTCAACTCCTCGCTGCGCCGGGTGGCGACGGTGACCAGCACCGCCAGTCCCACGGCCCCGCCGATCTGCTGGACCGAGCTGAGGATGGCCGAGCCGAGGCCGGCGTTCTCCTCGTCGGTGCCGGTGACCCCGGCGATGGCCAGGGCGGGGAATCCGAGACCGGAACCGAAGCTGACCACGAGCATCCCCGGCAGGACCCCGATCGCGTAACTGTCGTCCGGTGACACCCCGGACAGCAACAGGAGCCCACCGGCGCTGATCAGGAATGCCAGGACCAGGGTCCAGCGCAGCCCGAGCCTGACGACCACGCGGGAGGAGCACCAGACGCCGGTGAGGATGCCGGCGCCGTAGGGCAGGTAGCCGAGACCGGCCTTGAGCGGGCCGTACTCCAGCACGGTCTGTAGATGCAGCATCAGGAGGAAGGAGAGGGAGAAGAAGGCGGCGGTGAAGAGCAACCCCGCGCCGTTGGACACGGCCCGGATGCGCACGGCGAGGAAGGACGGCGGGATGAGCGGGTCGGCGGTGCGCCTTTCGACCGCGACGAACGCGATGCCCAGGATGACGGCGAGCAACACCGGTCCCAGCACCGCGGAGTCGGTCCAGCCGGCCCGCTCGCTCTGTAGGAGGCCGTAGACCAGAGCGACGATGGCGCCGGTGCCCAGTACCGCGCCCGGCACATCCAGGCGGGTGGGGCGCTCCGTACGGCTCTCGCCGACCAGTCGCGGCAGCAGTACCAGGGCCACGGCTGCCACCGGCAGATTGATCAGGAAGATCCAGCGCCAGGACGCCAGTCCGGTCAGCGCGCCGGAGATCACCACGCCCGTCGTGCCGCCCAGGCCCGCGATGGCGCCCCAGATGCTGAGGGCCTTGGCGCGTTCCTCCCGGCCGGGGAAGAGCAGGGTGATCATGGCCAGGGCGGCGGGGCTCGCCATGGCCGCGCCGGCGCCCTGGGCGAACCGTCCGGTCACGAGCTGCCAGGGTTCCTGGGCGAGTCCGCAGAGCAGGCTCGCGGCCCCGAAGAGGGTCACGCCCCAGAGGAACACCAGTCGGCGGCCCACCAGATCGGCGAGTCGGCCGAACAGCAGCAGCAGTCCGCCGAAGGCGAGGAAGTAGGCGTTGGCGACCCAGGTGAGGTCCGCGGTGGTGAAGCCGAGGTCGCTCCGGATGCTGGGCAGGGCGACGTTGACGACGGTGTCGTCCAGGACGAGCATGAACTGTACGAAGCAGAGGACAACGAGGGCGGCGCGTCGGTTGCCGAGGGCCGTGGAGCCGATCGAGGCGGAAGCCGCTGTCATGCCGAGCACTCCTTGCAACACCTGTGTCTGGTGGGCGCGTTCGTACGGAAGTGACGTCTGTGGCACGTGTGAATGTTCGGCACTCGATGACGCTACGCAGGGTCGCCACTGGCCGCAATACGCCACCCGGCCACACGTTGTTGCCAGACGGACAAGCTCCGCTGTGCGCGCCACGACCACTCCTCCGGTGTGGGATCGCGAGCCGGTTTCCCTCGGCCGGCCGACGCGGGGCGCCGTCATGGTGACGGGCTGCCGCCTGCCGCGGAGCTGAATCGGTTGACCGGTGCTGAGGAGGAGAACGCGCGGGCGCGGGCGCGCGGGTAGTCGCGAGGCGGGACGGACACGAGGTGGTGGCCCCGCTGTTCCGTCCCGTCCTCCGCCGCTGCCGGGCGCCACTTTTCGGCCAACGCGGGCTCTGTGGACGGGTAGGGGAGTGGGTGCCGGGGTGGGGCGCGGTCACGGTGTGGGTGGACAGCTCGGGTGTCGCCGCGCTCCGGATGTTTCTGCGTGGCCGCCAGCCCTCATCCGGAGGCATGTCGAGCCCCCTCCATGACGGCCCGTCGGTCCTGTCCGTCGGGTCGCGCACACCGTCGGATATCCGACGCCGAGTGCGTTCTTCGCGGCCTTGCGGCAGCCCGTCCGTGCCGTGTGGGAATGCCTATTGCGCGGTGCGGGAGTGTTCGCGAGCGATGGCTCGAACGGCTACGGATACTCCGCGGCAGAACGGATCAGAGCCGTCCCAACTTCCCGCGATCGAGCACTCGCGGCTAGCAACGAGATCTTGACCTCGAAGGTAGGGCGGCCTAACGTTCCTCCACATGTTAATGTGGATAACTTCGCTCAAGATGGATTCTGGTCGGCCGGATACGCCACTACCGGACCGCGACTCCGACCGTAGTCGTCCGCCGTATTTCGGCGGGGCCCGAAACTGCTCACGGCATACTGCCCAGGACGAGACCAACCACCTAGCGAAATAAGGACGATGGCTGCCCGGCGTGCGCAAGTCGCCTCCCCCACCACGTAGTCAATCGTGAGCCAGCGGCTGCGATACGTCTTGCCAATAAACACGGCTCAGCCCTATTCACTGAAAAAGCCCTGCGGTGTTTCTCGCGCTAAGGATACCGATGATGCAGCTCAGTACGCGGCAAATCGAAATACTGTCACTGATCGCGGCAGGATATCGCGATAAGCAGATAGCCGAGCGCCTTGGCATGTCGGTTCGAACGGTCGACTCCCATTTGCAGCGTCTATATGATCGATACGGCGTCCGAAGCAGGGCGGCAATTGTGGCCAAATGGCTTCTGGAAGGCGGCACTCGCGGTTCCAAGCAGTTGGGGACATCTCTCTTGCTGGAAGCCTGTGCCTGTGATCAGAGAAAACGGCGTCAATGTGGTGAGCGCCGTCGGGACCGCGAGGACGGTCCGGTGGCCGGTGGCGGCCTGACGGACGGTCAGCGACCCCTTCGCTAGATCGATCGGCCCCTTGGCCAGACCTGGGTGGCCCCTTGGTCAGGCCCCGGGTGGCCACCGGGGCGGCTCGCCCGACGCCGACGGGCGAGCTTCCCCGTAGGGCTCCCGACCGACCGTTCGTAGCGCGCACCGCGCCTGGCCCGGGGCGCCCCACCCCGGCGCCGGGAGGTGCGCGACCCGAGTGGTCGGGGGAGCGCTGTCGGCGCGTCTCCCGCCGGCGCGGAGTCACCTCGTGGTGTTCCTACTATGGGTGCGCAGTCGACAGAGAGGACCTCCCCGATGAGCACGCGGGACACCAAGGCGACCACCAGGGGCTCACGTCCTCGACGCATGGGTCGCCCGCCCATGGCCGACCGGGAGGCGATCATCGGGGCGGCGCTGAGCATCGGATTCGCGCGGCTGACGATGCCGGCCGTCGCCGAGCACCTCGGCATCTCGCACTCGACGCTCTACCGCTACTTCCCCAGCCGGGACGCGCTCGCCGCCGCCGCCGCCGACCACGCGGTCCGCGCGATCGAGTGGCCCGTTCCGGAGGAGGACTGGCGTGCCTTCCTCACGGCGACCGCGTGGGCACACTGGCGGCTGTACGCGGCCCGCCCCGGACTGGCGCAGGAGATCACCGCGTTGCGGCTGACCGGTCCGGCGCTGGTGCAGCGGGACAATCGCACCGGGATCGCGCTGCTCGACGCCGGCTTCTCGCCGGAGGACTCCGTCCTCATCATGGACATGCTCGCCGAGCTGGTCACTCAGGCATTCCTGGCCGTGCTGCCGCTCGGGAGCGACGACTCCACGACCGAGTCCGACGAGGCGACCGCGGCCATCGACTCCGTACGGCGGCGGCGGCGCGAGCTGATCGGGCCATGGATGGACACCTTCGACTCGCGGCTTCGCGGGGTGCTCGCGGACGCGGTCTCGGGCTCACCCGCGGCCTGGTTCGAACGGAAGCTGGAACTCTTCCTGGACGGAGTGGCCGTCCGCCGCGACTGAGTCGGCCGCGGGCCGCTGTCGCTGGACCCGGCGCGGTCTGTCGCCGGGTCCGCAACCATCTGCCGCAGCCGGGGCCGTAGTTCGTGACGCCGACCGGGTCCGCCTCGCGAGGGTGCCGGGCCCGGCACCCAGCCCCGGCCGGGGGGACCGCCGTTCAGGGGCGTCGGCGCAACGGACCGTGAGGCGGCCCGTGGCGCGGGCCGCGGAGCCGCTCGTACCCGCGGAGCCGCTCGTACCCGCGGAGTCGCTCGTACCGCCGTCCGTACGAGCACCTGCGCGACCGCTTGTGCCGCCGCCCGTACGGTCGCCTGTTGAACCGCACTCGCGAGTACCTGCGGAACCGCCCGCACCTGTGGCACCGCCCGTATCGCCGTCCGTACGGGCACTCGCGGAGCCGCCCGTGCCGCTGCCCGTACGGCCCCCCCGTGGAGCCGCCCGTACGCCCCCCGTAGGACCCCACCCGAGCTGGTCGCGCCGGGGCTCAACTCGCCCCGTACACAAGGCTCGGCAACTTTCCGACACTGTGTTATAAAGTAAGCGTGACAGCGTGGTTGACCCGTACCCGAGGGTGCGGTGCCAGCCCCGGCCACTTGCCTCGACAGGCCCAGACAGGCCCCAGTGGCCCGGAGGGGAACGACACCATGACGACACAGCACGCGGCTTCCCCCGGCATACCGGAGCGGACCGTGGACTCCTTCCGGGAGTACGGCTTCGCCCATGTCCCGGGGATCCTCTCCGCGGCCGAGGTGGACCACTGCCGCGCGGCGTCGCTCGCGGCCCTGTCCGAACACAGCAAGTCCGACGACGCGGGCCGGACGCGGATCATCTCCACCGAACACGTCTGGCGCAGCGACGAGACGCTACGGGCGCTGGCCCTGCACCCCCGCATCGGCGCCTGCGCCGTGCGGATGGCGGGGATGCCGCTCCGGGTGTGGCGCGGTGACGTACTCCTCAAGGAGCCGCACCGCAGCGCCCGTACCAACCTCCACGACGACGAGACCTTCCTGCCCTTCGACAGCCGGGTCAGCCTGACGGCCTGGGTGGCGCTGGTGGACGTCTCGGTCGAACGCGGCTGTATGACCTTCCTGCCCGGCTCCCACGAGCGGCCGGGACCCGACCGGGTCGATCTCTCCGTACTCGGCGACGACCCCGACGGATACATGGTCAGGCACTGGCCGGAGCTGACCTGGAGCGCCCGGGTCACCATCCCGCTGCGGGCCGGTGACTGCACCTTCCACCACGGCCGTACGGGCCATCTCGCCGCGGCCAACACCACCGACGAGCAACGCGTCTCGTACGTCGTGGCCCTCATCGACGCCGAGGCGACCTACCGCCCGGTCCCCGGTGTCCCCGTCCCGGGCGAGCTGAAACCGGGCCAGAAGCTCCCCGACGAGCTGTACCCCCTGGTCGGCCGGTAGGGCGCTTCCGAACCGGGTCACCTGAACCGGGTCACCTGCACCGGGCCACCTGAACCGGGCCACCTGAGCCGGATCTCCGGACCGGATCTCCGGGGCAGGTCTCCATGCGGGTCTCCGAACAGGGCCTCCGAACACCGCCTCCGGAGCGGGTTTCCGGGCCGGTCTCCGGATCGGCGGAATCCTCCCGAGCCCCCCGCCCGAGGGGCACTCCGCCAGAACTCTCCGTCCAGCGTGCCGGCACGAGCCGATCAGTCACGCCCCCAACCTGAGCGAGGAACGATGCCACACTCGGAAGTCCGCGACGCCGGAGTCGGCAAGCCCGAGGAGGGGGGTGATCCCCGCCGCTGGCGCGCGCTGTGGATCATCGTCTCCGCCCAACTGCTCGTCGTGCTCGACGCCTCGGTGGTCAACATCGCCCTGCCGTCCGCGCAGTCCGCCCTGGACATGTCGGACTCCAGCCGGCAGTGGGTGGTCACGGCCTACTCCCTGACCTTCGGCGGATTCCTGCTGCTCGGCGGCCGGGTGGCGGACCTCAAGGGCCGTAAGAAGCTCTTCATCGCGGGCCTGCTCGGCTTCGCGGTGTCGTCCCTGGTCGGCGGCTTCGCGGTGAACGAGGCCATGCTGCTCATCTCCCGCGGCGCACAGGGTGTGTCCGCCGCGTTCCTGGCGCCGGCCGCGCTCTCCCTGCTGACCACCATGTTCACCTCGGACAAGGAGCGCGCCAAGGCGTTCGGCATCTTCGGCGCCGCGGTCGGCACCGGCGGCGTCGTGGGCATGATCCTCGGCGGAGTGCTCACCGAGTACCTGTCGTGGCGCTGGTGCCTCTGGTTCAACGTGCCGGTGGTGCTGCTCATCCTCGGCCCCGCCATGCGGGGGCTGTCCGAGAGCAAGGGGGCCAGGTCCTCGTACGACCTGCCCGGCGCCCTCACCGCGACGGTCGGCGTCGGCTCGCTGATCTACGGCATCTCGGAGGCCATCGAGGACGGCTGGCTCGGCACCTCCACCCTGGCGTTCAGCGGGGCCGGTGTGCTCATCCTCGCGCTCTTCGTCTGGATCGAGTCCCGCGCGGCGCAGCCGATGATGCCCCTGCGCATCGTGCTGAACCGGGTCCGGGGCAGCGGCTATCTGATCGTCATCCTCATCGCGAGCGGCCTCTACGCGTACTACCTGTTCCTGACCTACTACCTCCAACTGGTGCAGGAGTACTCGGCACTGATGACCGGTCTGGCCTTCGTGCCGATCGGAGTCGGTGTCCTCCTCGGTTCGCTCGGCACCGGCCAGGCGCTTTCCGGGCTGAGCGCGCGTACCGTCATGATCGGCGGGCTACTCCTCAGCGCGGCGGGGTTCGCCCTGACCGGCACGATCAATCCGGACACCGGCTTCTGGACGGTCCTGTTCCCCTCGCAGATGCTGATCGGTCTCGGTATCGGTGCCGCGCTGACGACCGTCATGAAGATCACGCTGGACGGGGTGGCCCCGGAGGAGAGCGGGGTGGCCAGTGCCCTGACCAACGCGACCCGCGAGATCGGTGGCGCGATCGGCATCTCGGCCCTCAACGTGGTGGCCATTTCCGTCGCGGACGGGGGGCGCGGGGAGGACGCCATCACGGACGGCTACGCGGCGGCGTTCCTGGCCGGGGGCGGGCTGATGCTGCTCGCGACCCTGCTGGTGGCCGTTGCGATCCGGCCGCGGCGGACCACCGAAGTCCAGTAGGCGCGGTATGAGGAGGTGGCCGGGTGACGGCGGAGAGCGGGGAGACCATGGCGAGTGAAGAACGGGATCCGGAAGGCGGTGGGCGGCCGGCCGGCGCGCTGGGCACGCTGCTCCGGCCGGTACGCGGCCGGCTGATCCTCGGTGTGGCGCTCCAGGGCGTCGCCGGGATCAGCTCCCTCGGGGCGTTCATCGCGATCTATCCGCTGGCCACCGCCCTGCTGTCGGGTGACGACGACAGGGCGTGGCGGGTGGTCCTGTTCGCCGCCGTCACGCTGATGGTGCGCTTCGTGGCCCAGTCCCTGAGCTACCTCCTCATGCACGACGCGGACATGGAGTTCCAGCTCCGGCTGCGGCGGCGGATCGCCCAGCGGCTCGGCCGGCTGCCGCTGGGCTGGTTCTCCTCCCGTAACAGCGCGACCGTCAAGAAGACGCTCGTGGACGATGTCGAGTCCCTGCACTACCTGGTCGCGCACTCGATGCCCGATCTCACGATCGCGGCGGTCACCCCGGTCGCCGCCCTGGTCTACCTGTTCGCGCTGGACTGGCGGCTGACGCTGGTCACCCTGGTCACGATGCCGTTGTTCGGGGTGCTCTTCCGGATGACCGGTCGGCGCAGCGGACGGCAGGGGGAGCGGCTCGGCGGTGCGATCGTCGGCGTCAACACGGCGGTCGTCGAGTTCGTCCAGGGCATCACCGTGATCAAGGCGTTCGGCCAGCGGGACCGGGCGAACGCGCGGTACACCCGGGCGGTGGACGAGTACATGGAGACCCTGGCGGCGGTCAAGGGGCCGATCCTGAGGCTGAGTTCGATCGCGTACGCCTCGATCTGTCCGGCCGCGATCCTGCTGGCCTCGCTCAGCGGCGGTACCGCCTTCGTCGCCGCCGGCTGGGTGCGGCCCGTGGAGGTGCTGCCCTTCGTCCTGCTGGGGCTGGCGATCACCGCACCGCTGGTGGTGGTGACCTACGCGCCGCAGGCGCTCGGCCAGGCCAGGCAGGCCGCGGCCCGGGTCACGGAACTCCTGAACACGCCCACCCTGCCCGAGCCGGAGCGGCCCCGGCAGGCATCGGGCCACGGCGTCGAATTCACCGATGTCACCTTCGGCTACACGCCGGGGAACCCCGTACTGAACGGCGTCAGCGTCAGTCTGGCGCCCGGTACGGTCACCGCGCTGGTGGGCCCGTCCGGCGCCGGTAAGTCGACCATGGCCGCCCTGCTGCCGCGCTTCTTCGACCCGGAGGGCGGGGCGGTGTCCATCGGTGGCGTCGATGTGCGCGAGATGGCACCGGAGGATCTCTACCGCTCGGTCAGCTTCGTCTTCCAGGACGTGCAACTGCTGCGGGCCACCGTCGCCGACAACATCAGGATGGCCCGGCCGGACGCCTCGGCGGCCGATGTGGAGGCAGCGGCCCGGGCCGCCCGCTGCCACGACCGGATCATGGAACTGCCCCGGGGGTACGCATCGGTGGTCGGTGAGGACGCCCGGCTCTCCGGCGGGGAGGCGCAGCGGGTCTCCATCGCCCGCGCCCTGCTGGCCGACACCCCGGTCCTGGTGCTGGACGAGGCCACCGCCTTCGTCGACCCGGAGGCCGAGGCGAGCATCTACGACGCGCTGTCGGTGCTGGTCCGGGGCCGTACCGTGCTGTTCGTCGCCCACCGGCTGCACACCATCGTGGACGCCGACCAGATCGTCGTCCTGGAGCGCGGCACCGTCGCACAGCGCGGCACCCACGCCGAACTGGTCGAGCGCGAAGGCGTCTATCGGGAGCTGTGGGCGGCGTACGCGGAGTCGGGCGCCGACGTGGCCGAGTATCTGAACCGCTGACCGGAGGGAGCGTCGTGCACAGTCAACTCGTCCGTGTCCTCGGCTCGGACCAACTGCGTCCGATCAGGACGCATCTGATCGCCGTCACCGTCTACGCGATGTTGCAGGGCGCCGCGTTCGCCCTGCTGGTGCCGGTCCTCAGCGCCCTGCTGGACGGTGACACCGGGGGAGCGGGCCGCTGGCTGGCGGTGCTCGCCGTGGTGACCGCCGCGACCGGTGTCGCCTACTACGTACAGGCCCTGTTCGGTTTCCGGACCGCCGTGTCCAGCACCGGCCTCCTCTACCACCGGCTGGGCGACCGGCTGGGCGGGCTCAGCGTCGGCTGGTTCTCCCGGGCCAAGCTCGGATCGCTGACCCGGCTCGCGACGGCGGGCGTCGGGGAGGTCACCCAGCTCTTCGCCCATCTACTCGCGCCCCTGATCACCTCGATCGTCAGCCCACTGACCGTGCTCGTCGTGATGGTCTTCCTCGACTGGCGGCTGGCCGCCGCGATGGCCGCGACCGCCCCGCTGCTCTATCTGACCTACCGCTGGTCGACCTCGGTGATCGGCCGTACGGACGAGGTGGTCGACGCGGCCATGTCCCGGGCCAACGACCGGATCTTCGAATTCGCCCAGAGCCAGCCCGTCATCCGGGCGTTCGGCCGTGCGCACACCGAGAACGACTGGCTCGACCAGGAGATGGAGCGGCAGCACGACATCGGTCGGCGGCGGCTGCGCCGGACGTCCGTGGCGCGTGGCGCCTTCGGTGCGACCGTGCAGCTGTCGGTGACGGCGCTGATCGCCGTCGCCACCGGTCTGGCCCTCGGCGGTGCGGTCGGCGCGGCCGAGCTGATCGCGCTGGCGGTGCTCCTGGTCCGCTTCAGCGAACCCGTCGCGGCGCTCAGCGACGCCGGGGGAGCCCTGCGGGCGGTACGGAACCGGCTCGACCAACTGGACGAGATCTTCCGTACGCCACCGCTGCCGGAGCCGGCCACACCGCTGCGGCCGGCCGACGCGACGATCGAATTCTCCGGCGTCCGCTTCGGCTACCCCGACGCGCCCGCGCCGGAACCGGTGCTCAACGGCCTCGACCTCACCCTGCCCGCCAACACCATGACGGCGCTGGTCGGCCCGTCCGGCTCGGGCAAGACCACGGTGAGCCGGCTGATCGCCCGCTTCTGGGACGTGGCGGAGGGGTCGGTGCGGATCGGTGGGGTCGACGTACGGGACATCGACGCCGACACCCTGTCCGCCAGCGTCGCGATGGTCTTCCAGGACGTCTACCTCTTCGAGGGGACGATCGAGGACAACGTCCGGATCGGCCGCCCCGAGGCGACCGCGGACGAGGTCGCGGAGGCGGCCCGACTGGCTCGGGTGGACGAGATCGTGGACCGGCTGCCCGACGGCTGGCGCACGGCGGTCGGCGAGGGCGGCACCTCGCTGTCGGGCGGGGAGCGTCAGCGGATCTCGCTGGCCAGGGCCATCCTCAAGCAGGCGCCGGTGCTGATCCTCGACGAGGCGACCTCGGCGCTCGACCCGGTCAACGAGATGGCGATCTCCGACACCCTGCGGGCGCTGGCCGGGCGGCGGACCCTACTGGTCATCGCGCACCGGCTGCCGACGGTGGTGGCCGCCGACCAGATCCTCGTGCTTCACGAGGGGAAGGTCACCGAGTCGGGGACGCACGAGGATCTGCTCGGGGTGGACGGGGTCTACCGGCGCTTCTGGCGGGAGCGGAGCCGGGTCCGGGGGTGGCGCCTGCACTCCTCCGAAGCCGGGGCGGTGGCGGTGGAGTAGTCCGGCACCGAGTCCGGGACCGGTGCCGATGCCGGTACCGCCGCCGAGTCCGGCACCGAGGCCGGGACCGACACCGGGACCGACACCGGGACCGGGACCCGCGATACGACGGGGGCCGGGGCTGGGGCCGGTCCCGGCGAGGTCACGACAGGACCGGGCCCGGGGTCGCCGGGGCCACGAGGGAGGGGTGGCCCGGCCCGGGGTCGGTCCCGGCCGGTGCCAGGAAGCGCACCACCGCCTCCCGGGTCTCCGCGGGCCGCTCCAGATGCGGCGAGTGCCCGCACTCCGCGATCTCGACCCGGCGGACCGGCCCGCCGACACCTTCCTCGATCGCCCGCAACTGACGGACCGTCCCGTACTGGTCGTGCTCCCCCTGGATCACCAGGACCGGGTCGTCGATCGCCGGCAGCCGGTCCTCGATGTTCCACTCCCGGAAGGCGGGCGAGAGCCAGACGTCCGCCCAGGAGTGGAAGGTGGCGTCCGGATCGTCATGGAAGCCGGCCAGCCGTCTGGCCAGCGGGCCGTCGCGGTACGAGGTCCCGGCGGCCGCGACCCCCGCCAAGGTCTCCGGTTCGACGAAGACATGGGGTGCGAGCAGCACCAGACCGGCCACCGGACGCTCGCTCGCGTGCAGCAGCGCGATGGAGGCCCCGTCGCTGTGGCCCACCAGCACGGGGCGGTCCAGGGCCAGCCGGTCCAGCAGTTCGGGCAGGACCCGGGACGCCTCCTCCTCCATATAGGTGACCGGTCGCGGGACGCGGGCGGGACCCGAACCGCCGTACCCGTGCCGGGAGTAGATCAGCGCGGACCGGCCGGTCGCACGGGCGAGCGCGTCGGGGAACCGCGCCCACATGGCGACGCAGCCGAGCCCCTCGTGCAGGAAGACCAGCGGGGCGAGGTCCGGGTCCCCCGCTGTCCGCCGGTACTCGACCGGACCGTGGGTGAGTTCGATGACGGGCACTACCGGATCTCCTTCCGCTACCAGTCGAAGTTCCGGGAGTTGAACATATTGAACCCGAGAGTCGACTTGCCGACATATTCGAGGCACTCATCGGGTTTGGCGGGCATCACCGCACAGAAGGACGCCTCCCGGAGCAGCCGTTCCAGTGGTCCGGTCGTCCGCAGCGAACCGGAGCCGCAGATCCGTACGGCGCCGAGCGCGAGGCGCGGCGCGAGTTCGCCGATGCAGTACTTCGCGGCGTGTACGGCGGTGTTCGCCTCCTGGCTGCCCCGCTCCTCGTCCACCCGCCGCGCGGCGGAGTAGACCAGTGCCCGCGCGGCCCGCAGCTCCACGGCGAGCCGGCCCACCTCCGCCTGGACGACGGGTGAGGTGCGGCGGCCCTCATGGTCCTCCAACAGCCGCACCATGAGACGCAGAATCGATTCGGCGATGCCCAGGTAGGCGCCCATATAGCCGGACACCATCCAGTGCGGCTCCCGCACCAGTTTGAACAGGGACATCCCCTCCACCCCGAGGAACAGCCGGTGGCGCGGGACGTCCACCTCGTTCATCGTCATGGTGGCGGTCTGGGTGCCGCGCAGCGCCGCGCCGTCCCAGACCCCGGAGAAGGCGACACCCGGATCGTCCTTCGAGACCACGAAGTGCGACACCTCGTCCGCCTCGGATGTGCCCTCCTCCCGGGCCGCGACGACATAGTGGTCGGCGATGCCCGCCAGCGAGACGAACGCCTTGGTGCCCTTGAGCACATAGCCGTCGCCGGAGACCCGGTAGGTGGCCTGTAGACGGCGCAGCTTCGCGCCGGAACCGGTCTCGGAGGTCGCCGAGGCGAAGAGCCGTCCGTGCTCCACCACCTCGTTGAACACCCAGGCACGGAACCGGTCGGCGGCCTCGGGAAGCCCGGTGCCGCCCGTCTCGCAGAGGGAGCCGATGGCCACGTTGTGCATATTGAAACCGAGGGCCGTCGCCCCGTCGCCGGTGGCCAGGGTCTCCAGCACCCTGGTGTAGTCGAGGAACGACAGGCCCTCACCACCGGACTCGGCCGGTATCAGCAGGGTCAGCAGGCCCGCGTCCCGGACCAGTTGGTACCCGTGGTGCGGGGTGCGGAGGCCGCGGTCGACATCGGCCGAACCGAGGCGCAGTTCGTCGGCGGTCGCCCGTACCCGGTCGAGGAGGGTCTCCGTGTGCGGGGTGTCAGTGGCGTGCATGTGATCCTTTCCGTCCGGTCCGGAGGTCAGTTCTCGACGGGCAGTCCCAGCTCACGGGCGACCGTGATGCGCAGCAGGTCGTTCGGGCCCGCGTAGGTCGACGCCGCCATGGGGCTGATCAGGTCCGTGGTGAGCCCCGAGTCCTCGACGAAGGAGCGCACCCCGCCGAGCAGAGCGGCCTGCCGGCTGAACATGAGGTAGTCCTCCGCCACCGAGATCTTGGTCAACGCGGCGTCGGCCGCCAACTGCCGGGGGCGCTCCCCGTCGTCCAGCCGGGCCGCCATCCGGTAGACGAGTTCCCGGGAGCGGTGCAGGGCGAGCGCCATGTCCGCCACCCGCGCGGCGACGATATGGCTCGACCCCATCCGGCGCCCGAAGTGCTCCCTGGTCCGGCACCACTCCACGGTCCGGTCGAGCACCCGGCGCATGGGACCGAGCGCGTAGGACAGCAGCAGTGCCCGCTCCCACGCGGTGGTGAGCGTCAGCAGGCCGAGCCCGGCGCCCTCCTCGCCGACCATCCTGTCCGGACCCAGCCGTACCCCGTCGAACTCGATCGACCCCATGGGCACCTCGGTGAGGGCGGTCTTGGGGAAGGGCTCGCCGCGCCGGACGGTGGCGGCGCCCAGATCGACCAGGAAGGCCGAGAGCGCGAAGGGATGGCGTTCGGCCGCCGTCCGGGCGAAGACCAGCGCGACATCCGCGACCGGGGCGGCGGTGACGAACGACTTCATCCCGGTGAGGACGTAGGAGCCGTCCGGCCGGCGTTCGGCCGTCGTCGTCATCGACAGGGGATCACTGCCGCCGCCCTCCTCGGTCAGGGCGTGGCAGAGCAGTACGTCGCCGTTCTCCGTATCGCCGAGGCCGCGCCAGACGTCATCGGACAGCACGGACCGGAGGGGGAACTGGATGCCGAACCGCTGCGACGCCATGGCGTAGCAGAGCCCGGCGCCGGTCCCCGCCCGGCCGATGCCCTCGATCGTGGCCACGGCCCGGGTCACCGCCCCGGGACGGCCGGCCCGGGGGGCCGGGTGGGCCGTGTGGTCGGGGGAGACTGGCTCCGCCAGCGCCTCGTCCCAGACGCCCCCGGCTGCGAACGCCTTCCACTGGGTGCGGATATCGGCCCCGCCCACCTCGGCGACGACGGCTCCGGCCAGCTCCGCCGTACGCGCGACGATGGAATCGACGCCCACCCGGTGGGTCCCGGCCGTCATGACACCGCCCTCTCGTCGGCCGCGGCTTCCCTGGTCCGCTCGAAGGCCGCCCAGAGTGCGGTGGGCGTACGGAAGTTCGCGGCCACCAGGGAGGTCTCCGGGAAGGCGATCCCGGTCCTGGCCTCGACCCGGCCCACGATCCGCATGATGGTCAGCGAGTCCAGCAGCCCGGAGACGAGCAGCGGGGTGGTGGGCTCCACCGTCTCCTCGACGCTGCCCTGGGACTCGGAGATGATCCCTTGGATCAGGGTGCAGAGCTCATCGACGTCTTCCATGATCCCTTTCCTGGGTCGGTGCCGCCGAAGCCAGCGCTTCGCGGTCGATCTTTCCTCGGTCGGTCAGTGCCAGTCGGTCCACGAGTCGGATGGCGTCGGGCATCATGTGCCGCGGCAGCGCCGCCGCCACGGCCTCCCGCAGCCGGTCCTCGGCCGGGTCGTCGGTGACCGCGTAGAGGAGGATGCGTCCCTCGCCGGTGCTCCGCGGTGTCCACACCGCCGCGCAGGCGCGCACCGCGGGGAACTCCTGGACCACGCTCTCGATGTCCAGCAGATCGATGCGGTAGCCACGGCGTTTCACCTGGTGGTCGCGGCGCCCGCGCAGGTAGATCTTCCCGTCGGCGCCGTAGTGGCCGAGGTCGCCGGTGAGGTACGCGGGGGAGCCGTCGCCGTCGCCCCCGGTGATCCGGGTGGTGAGTCCGTGCAGCTCGCCTCCGAGGAGATAGCCCTGGAAGACCGTCGGTCCGACGACCGCGATCTCCCCCTCGTCGCGGGTGACCCGGTGTTGCTGGTCGACGAGTTCGACCCGGACCCCGTCGATCGGCCGGCCGATCGAGAGGCCGTCCTTCGCGGTCCACCCGGTGGGCACCTGCTCGAAGGTGCAGACGTTCGTCTCGGTCGGCCCGTAGAGGTTGTAGAACCCGGCGGCCGGGAACGCGGCGGTGTACTCCTGGAGATCGCCCGCGGGGAAGGGTTCACCGGCGAAGGCGATGATCCGCAGCGCGGGCAGGTCGGCGCCGTCGGCGCCCCCCTTGTACAGGAGTGACTGGTACAGCGTCGGTACGGCGTAGAAGACCGATATCCGCTCGGTGCGGAGCCAGTTGACCACATCGCGCGGGAACGCCTTCAGCTCGTCGGGCAGCAGCACCAGACAGGCGCCCGACAGGGCGCTGCCGAAGACGTCGAAGGTGCTCAGATCGAAGGTCAGCGACGACTGGGAGCCGATCCGGTCGGCGGCGGTGACACCGAACAGCGCCACCGCCCAGCGCACGAAGTGGAGCACGTTCTCGTGCGAGAGGAGGACTCCCTTGGGCCATCCCGTGCTGCCCGATGTGAAGAGCACGTACGCCGCGTCGGGCAGGTGGTCGAGCGGCGCCGCCGGGCAGTCGACGGGCAGCAGCCGCAGCCCGGGTCCGAGGTCCTGGAGGATCGCCGGACCGCCGTCGACGTGCTCCTTCACCCGGGCGGCGGCCCCGGCGGCGCCGGGCGGGGTGATCAGAAAGGTGATGCCGGCGTTCTTCACCATCCGGGCGGTCCGCTCCGGCGGCACCGTCATATCGAGCGGGGCGGCGATGGCGCCGGAGCGCAGGACCGCATAGATGGCGACGACGGCCGCCACGCTCCGGGGCACCCGGACGCCGACCCGGTCACCGGGGCGGACTCCCGCGGCGGTCAGGGCGTCGGCCGCCGCGGCGACCGCCGCCTCCAGCTCCGCGTACCGGACGATCCGTCCGTCCTCGGCGATGGCGGCCCCGTCGGGATGGTCGCGGGCCGCCGTCGCCAGCAGTTCGTCGAGCCGCGGCGACCCGGGGGGACGGCTCATCCGGCCGATCCGTCCCGCACCGAGGCGGACAGGACCTTCTTGTCCATCTTCCCGACCGGTGTCAGCGGCATCACCCGGAGGGTCCGTACCTCGTCGGGGGCCTTGTAGGCGGCCACCCCCCGGTCGGCGAGGAAGACGGCCAACTCGCGGCGGTCCGGGGCCGTATCACCGGTGGGCACGACGAAGGCGACGGACCGCTCCCCGAAGTCGGGGTCGGGCGCGGCCACCAGGGCGACCGACCGGATGGCGGGATGGGCCAGCAGATGCCCCTCGACCTCGGTGGCCGGGATCTTCTCGCCGCCCCGGTTGATCTGGTCCTTCGACCGGCCCACCACGACGAGATGACCGGAGGGCAGCCGGCGCACCAGATCGCCGCTGCGGTAGAACCCGTCCGCGGTGAAGCTCTTGGCGTTGTGCTCGGCCGCTCGGTAGTAGCCGCGCAGGGTGTACGGGCCCCGGGTGAGGAGTTCACCGGGATCGCCATCGGGCACGTCCCGGTCGTCCGGGTCGACCACCCGCACCTCGTCGGCCGGGGAGATGGGCCTGCCCTGGGCGGTTCGGATGATCTCCGGTGGGTCGTTGAGCCGGGTGAGGCAGAGCAGCCCCTCCGCCATCCCGAACACCTGCTGGATGGTGCAGCCGAAGCCGGCCATGACCTGGGCGGCCATCTCGTCGGCCAGCCGCGCGCTACCGATCTGCAGGACCCGCAGGGTGGACAGATCGGCGTCGGTCATCGACACCTCGTCCAGCCAGACGGGCGCCATCTGGGGGTTGATGGCGGCGACGGTGACGCCTTCCCGCTCGATGAGGCCGAAGCAGTAGTCGGGGTCGGGGTTGCTCGCCAGGACGACGGTGCCGCCCACGCCGAGCGTGCCCAGCACACCGGGGCAGTTCCAGGTGTAGTTGAACGCCACGGGCAGCGCGGCGAGATACACCGAGTGCTCGGTGAGCGCACAGACCTCGCCCGCCGCGCGACCGTTGTAGAGGTAGTCGTCGTGGGTGCGGGGGATCAGCTTGGGGAGCCCCGTGGTGCCTCCGGAGAGCAGCAGGACCGCCAGATCCGTACCGCGTGCGGACGACGTTGGTACGGGTGCTGTCGGTGCTGCTGCGTCGGCCGGGTCGGTCGGGTCGGTCGGGTCGGCCGCTTCGGATGCCAGGAGGTCGGTGAAGGAGGTGAATCCGGTGTCGTTCCCGGGGTCGCCGACCACGATCACGTGTGTGAGGGCCGGACTCGCCGTCTGTACGGCCCGGGCCAGCAGCCGGTGGTCGAAGTCCGCATGGCGGTCGGGGATCGCATAGGCGACGGCGCCGGAGAGCCGGGCCAGATGGGTCATCTCGCTGCTGCGGTGGCCCGGTTGGGTGTGGACCGGCACCGCGCCGATCTTCACCAGGGCGAACCAGAGCAGCACGAACTCGGCGCGGTTCGGGAGCTGGACCAGCACCCGGTCCCCGGCGGCGATACCGAGGGACCCCAGCCCCCGCGCCACCCGGTCCGACTGCTCGTCCAACTCGGCGTAGCTGAGCCGGGTCCGGTCGTCGACCAGCGCGAGCCGGTCGCCGTGCGCCCGCGCCCGTGGCGTCAGGAAATCGGCGAAGGACTCATCTCGCCAGTATCCGGCGTTCCGATACCTCTCGGTATCCGCGCTCGGCCAGCCAACTACATCGGCGGTCATGAATGAGGCTCCTTTCGGCAACACCATTCCGGTGCGGCGGGCGCAGGCGTTCGGTGGCAACTTCTCCGAAGAGCGGGGAGGTGCTGCCGCCTACGTGTCGGCGCCGAATGCGCGGAATGCGAATGTGCAGCGCTTGTTCGTTTCACACCTACGGCCGTCCGGCGGCCGGATTTTCGGGCAGGCGACGGCGCACACCTGAGCAAAGTCATTCAAGCTGTTTCGCTGGCCGACCGTAGCGCACGCCTAAGACGAGGTCAACGGCGTGCGTTGGGGGATCGGGTCCGATCGTCCTCGAAGTGCAGGGAAAATACCGCAGAGAAATCCCGGACCGGTAAATACCTAGGGAGAAACGCTTAATGCGTTTCTACAGGATTCAAGGCCGGTCTGTTGACAGCTTTAAAGAAGCTGCCGTACGGTCGTGCACCGGATCGCTGATAAATACCGCAATAATTCGGCTGTCGCGCTTCCGGCTCCGGAAGAATTTTCCCGGCACCCGTGATAGGCCGATACAGGTTTAATTCTCCGGGCCCCGTGCCCGTGCTCCGGCAACACCGTGCCAACCCTGGGAGGATCAGTGGGAGACGTCGTGCTGGGTCAAGAGGAAATCCGTGAACTGGTGGCCGGCCAACTCGATGTGGAACCGGCGACCATCGGATTCGGCGATGATCTGGTCACGCTGGGACTCCACTCAATGCGGATGATCAAAATCGCGGCGACCATGCGGCGACAGGGAATCCGGGTGAACTTCTCGGACCTCGCGCTGCGGCCCACGGTCGAGGCGTGGTCCGAGCTGACGGCGGAGCGGCTGCGCGCGGGCAAGGTCCGGCCGCCCCGGCCGACGGCCGAACGCCCCGCGAGCGACGGAGCGGACGCCGCCGGGGAGCCGTTCGGGCTCGCCACCATGCAGCACGGCTACTGGATCGGCCGGGCGGACGGCCAGGCCCTCGGCGGGGTGGCGGCCCATCTATACGCGGAGTTCGACGGTCAGGGGGTCGATCCGCGCAGGCTGGAGCGGGCGGTGACCGGACTGGTGCGCAGGCACGGCATGTTGCGGAGCCAGTTCCTCGATGACGGGACCCAGCGGGTGCTGGACCGGCCCGGTGTCCCGGTCTGGTCGCTGACCGATCTGCGGCTGGTGGCCGGATCCGAACTGACGGACCGGCTGGAGGAGATCCGCCGGGAGAAGACGCACCAGCGGATGCGGGCCGATCTCGGCCAGGTGCTCGACGTCTCGCTGACCCTGCTGCCCGACGACCGGACCCGGCTGCACGTCGATGTCGACATGCTCGCGGCCGACGCCCTGAGCTACCGGCTGATGCTCGCCGACCTCGCCGACCTCTACACCCGTGACGTGCCCGCACTCGAACCGCTCTCCTACGACTACCGCCGCTATCTGGCCGACTACCAGGCGCTGAACGCCGGGGCCCGGGAGCAGCAGCGGGCCTGGTGGCAGCAGGTCCTGCCGGAGCTGCCGGACGCTCCCGCGCTGCCCCTGGTGCCCGAGTCGGAGCGTGCCGACCCGCTCCGTACGGTCCGCTACGAGCACTGGCTCGACCCCGAGCACAAGCGCCGGCTCAACGACCGCGCCCATGAGCGCGGGGTCACCCCGGCCACGGTGCTGGCCTCGGTCTTCGCCGATGTCGTCGGCGCCTGGTCCACCGAGCAGAAGTTCCTGCTCAATCTGCCGCTGTTCAACCGGGAACCCCTCCACCCCGACGTGGAGAAGCTCGTCGGCGACTTCAGCAGTTCGGTACTGCTCGACGTGGATGTGACGGAGTCCCTGTCGGTGCTGGAGCGGGCCAGGCGGTTCCAGCGGAATCTGCACACCAAGGCGTCCCATGTCGCCTACCCGGGGCTCGATGTGCTGCGGGACCTCGGACGGCAGCGCGGTGAGCCCGTCCTCGCCTCCGTCGTCTACACCAGCGGACTGAACCTCGGGGAACTGTTCCGGGACACCGTCATCGACGCGTTCGGCGAGCCGGTGTGGATCATCTCGCAGGGCCCGCAGGTCGTACTGGACGCCCAGGTCGTGGAGTTGCGCGGCGGTCTGCTGTTCAACTGGGACGTACGGGAGCAGGCGTTCCCCGCCGGGATGATGGACACGATGTTCCGGCGCAACCGGGAACTGCTGGAAGAGCTGCTCGCCGACGACGCCGACTGGGACCGTCCGGCCGGCGGGGGGCTCCCCCCGGAGCAGGCCGAGGTCCGCGCGCGGGCCAACGCCACGGACCGCCCGGTGTCGGGACGGCTGCTGCACGAGGGCTTCTTCGACACGGCCGGGACGGCGCTCGAATCGCCCGCCGTGATCTGGGGCGCCGACGAGCGGCTGAGCTACGGCCAGGTACGGGACCGGGCGCTGCGCGTCGCGGGGGCGCTCGTCGCCCACGGGGTCCGGCCGGGCGACGCCGTCTCCGTCCACCTGCCCAAGGGGCCCGACCAGATCATCGCCGCCCTCGGTGTGCTCGCCGCCGGAGCCGCTTACGTCCCGATCGGCGTGGCACAGCCCGCCGCCCGGCGCGAACGGATCGAGACCACCGGCGATGTGGTGCTGGCGCTCTGCGACGACGACGCCGTACGCGGCCGGAGCGGGGTGCCGGCGGTGGGTGTGACGGCGGCCCAGGCGTATGTCGAACCACTGGCGGGTCCCGTTGCCGTCGATCCGGAGAGCATCGCCTATGTCATCTTCACCTCCGGTTCCACCGGGCTGCCCAAGGGCGTCGAGGTGGCGCACGCCGCGGCGATGAACACGATCGACTGCGTCAACGAGCACTTCGGGGTGACCGCCGGGGACCGGGCGCTCGGTGTGTCCCCGTTCGAGTTCGACCTCTCCGTCTACGACGTCTTCGGCCTGCTCTCCGTCGGCGGCTGTGTGGTGCTGCCGGACGACGAGAGCCGCCGGGACGGCCAGCGCGCCGCCGAACTGATCCGCAGGCACGGTGTGACCGTCCTCAACTGTGTGCCGACCCTGCTCGACGTGATCCTCTCGGGCGGCGAGAGCGCTGCCGCCCAGGGCCAGGGGCAGGGCCAGGGCCTCGGCGACAGTCTGCGCGTGGTCGTCCTCGGCGGCGACTGGGTCGGCGTCGATCTGCCGGAGCGACTGCGACGACTGGTGCCCGACTGCCGGTTCGCCGGACTCGGCGGTACGACGGAGGCCGCGATCCACTCCACGGTGTGCGAGGTGACCGGACCCGTACCCCCGGAGTGGAAGGCGGTCCCCTACGGCACCCCCCTCGGCAACGTCCGCTGCCGGGTGGTGAACGAAGCGGGCGCGGACTGCCCCGACTGGGTCCCCGGTGAACTCTGGATCGGCGGCCGGGGCGTGGCGCGCGGCTACCGCAACGACCCGGAGCGGACCGCGGACCGATTCGTCGCCCACGCCGGCGAACGCTGGTACCGGACCGGTGACCTGGCCCGCTACCGACCGGACGGATCGATCGAATTCCTCGGCCGGCGTGACAACCAGGTCAAGATCCGGGGCTACCGCGTCGAACTCGGCGAGGTGGAGGCGGCGCTGCGCGCCCTCCCGGCCGTGCACCGCGCCGTCGCCGATGTGGTGGGTGAGGGCTCCCGGCAGCTCGCCGCCGCCGTCACCCCGTCCGGTGCGGGAGACGCCTCGGACGCGGCGGCGATCCGTGAGGAACTGGCGGGTCTGCTGCCGCCGCACATGATCCCGGAGCGGATCGAGATCCTCGCCGAGTTCCCCCTGACCTCCAACGGGAAGCCCGACCGCAAGGCGATCCGGGCGGTGCTCAGCGACGGCACGGCCGGCGAACAGCCCCGTACGGCGCCCAGCGGCGATCTGGAGCACGTCCTCGCCGAGCTGCTGGGCGCGGTGCTCGGGACCGGCCCGGTCGGTGTCGAGCACGACTTCTTCGCCCTGGGCGGCGACTCGGTCCTGGCGACGAAGGTGATCGCCCAGATCAGGCAGTGGCTGGACACCTCTGAGCCCACCGTGACCGACCTCTTCGCCGCCCGGACGGTACGCGAGCTGGCCACCCGGCTGGCCAAGCGGCAGAGCGCGCCCGGCCGCATCGAACAGGCCGCCAGCATCTACCGCGAGGTCGCGTCGATGTCCGACGACGAACTCCTCACCGAGTCCTGACCCACCCCTGACCCACCCCTGATCGAGTCCCGACCAGGACTCGGCCGGGATCCGACCGATTCCCGATCGAGTCCTGACCGGGGGCGCGTCGCGCGCGATCCCCCGTACTCCTTTCCGTGGCAGAGCTGTTCGTTCTCCCGCCCGGTCATCTCCCGTACGAATGAAAGGACCTGTGCAGGTGACTGCTCCGAAACCAGCCGCTCCGCACCTCGCCGGCTACGACCCCAAAGCCCTCGAAGACCGCAATGACATTGTGAAGGCGTTCGCCGCCAATCACGCCTTCCGGGCCGCCGAATGGGCCGAGCTGACGACCGAGGACAATCCGTACCGACGGCCGGTCCGGCCCGACGATCTGGCCTGGCTCGACTATGACCGGGCCATGCCGGCCGCCGATGTCCTCAAGCTGAGCGGTCTGCTCGGACACCGGATGCTGCGCAATGTGTACGATCTCGAAGCGCTCTATCTGCCACCCGCCGAAACACCCGCGGTCCGGGCGGACCAGGATGCCTTCTACTCGCCGGGTAACCGGGTCCTGAGCGCTCTCGCGAAGCCGATTCTGGAGCACCATCTCTTCGCGTTCCTCGACGGGGAGCGGACACCCCTGGACCGGCCGACCGTCGCCGCGGTCAAGAATCATGTGACCGAATACGTGGCGCGGCGCGGGGCGAGTCCGAGCAAGGCGGTCGACGCCGTGCTGAACACCCGGGGGAAGCGGGAGGCGGGCACCTTCCTGATGCTGCAACTCAGCGCGTTCCTGCCGGCCATGAACACGGCCGTCGGGCGGGCCGCCGTCGGTGAGTACGATCTCGTGTCCGACACCCTGCGGCCGTTCCTGCTCGATGAGTACCGGTCCTGGGTGACCGCTTCGGCCGCCTATGAAAGGCTTCTCGGCGCCGCCGATCTGAAGACCTCGACGGCGGCGTACTGGCAGCTCTATCTGAATTCGTCGCTGGCCCGTGGGAACCATCTCCACCAGTTGGCCGTGAATCGCGAGGACACCTTCGCCTTCCTCGGCGCGCTCGTCCACAAGAAGATTGACGAGAGCCTGACCCGGGACCGTTTCGACGACGCCTTCGCCACCTTTCTGACCGCCGACACCGGCTATTTCACCGGTATCGCTCGGCTGACGGAGACGGCCCCGGCGGAGCTTGTCGACCGGCTGCTGACCCCGCTGGCCGCCCGCTACGGCGACCGCGTCGTGGCGGAGTTCCACCGCGGGTTCGCGGACGCCGCATGGTTCGCCGACCTCTGGGAGACCGATCTGGCGACCCAGGTGACCTGGGCGGACAACATCGAGGAGTACCAGGACAAGGCCGCCAGGATCGACAAGTACCTCACCGACGAGAACATCGAGGTCGATCTCGACACGTTCGTCGAATCGTGCGACGAGACGTCCACCACACATGTCCACAACGAACACCGGCTGGTCATGATCGAGGCCGGCCAGATGCACTTCTGGAACAACGTGACGCACAAGATCGAGCTGAATCAGGGCGACAAGCTACTGATCCCGATCTCCCGGCTGCATGGTTCCACCGTGCTGTCCGGTGAGTGCACATATCACCAGCCGATCATTCCCGACGACCTGCTCGCCAGGATCCTCTGAGCACGCCGCGCCACATGCCGAATGCCACATGCCGATGTCGCATGCCGCATGTCGAATGCCGGGTTTGTCGAGCTGAGTATCGGGCGAGAGATGGAGCACGCGTATGCTGTCCGCGGATATTTTGCCGGCCGACGGGAGTCTCACCTCCCAGGTGATAGGTGATATCCCCGAGTGGGGCGTCACCAGCGCAACGGAACTGATTGGCAAACTCACTTCCTCCACGACACCCTTCCCCTGCACCTTCGCGGTGTCGGCGGCGAAGAAGTCATCACTGCGGTTCGGATTCATCGAGGATCTGAACGACCAGCAGAGTTGGGAAGCGTTGCCCGGGATCATCGCCTCCTATCTGGAGACCTACCAGACGATCTCCCGGGAGACCTCGCTCATCGTCATCTTCCGTCCCGATCCGGAGACGGGTGACGTCGCGCATTACTACCGTAAGTTCTGGGACGTCCTGCAGTACCTGCACCGTAACGACCCCGAGCCCTGGCCCGCCGATATCCCCGAGAGTCCCGACGACGGCCGGTGGGAGTTCAGTTTCGCCGGTACCCCCATCTTCGTGGTCTGCAACACTCCCGCGCACAAGCGGCGGGCCAGCAGATCCAACGCCAGCTTTATGATCACCTTCCAGCCGCGCTGGGTGTTCGAGGAACTCGATGCGAACACCGCCCGTGGCGCCGCCGCCCGACGGGTGATCCGGAAGCGGCTGCGGGCGTTCGACGAGGAGGAGCCGTCGCCGGAACTCGGCAGTTACGGTGACCCGGGCAATCGTGAATGGCGGCAGTACTACCTTCCCGATGACAATGTGATGACGCCCGGACGGTGCCCCTTCCACCACGAGACACGCGACCGTGTTCCCGCGGCGCGAGGCGAGGGAATCGGTGACTGAGGACCGCCCGCGCCCGGCCCGCCAGGCCCCGGACCACGCGGCCCGCCCGGCCCCGGACCACACGGCTTTCGGGGGCGCGGCCCCGGGGGGAGCGGCGGCGGCCCGGCAGGAGCGCATCCGTCGACTGCTCGCCGACCGCGGCTTCAGCCCCGGGGGCGGTTCGGCGGCGGCGCAGCGGTTCCCCCGGCTCGGCCCCGGCCCCCACCCGCTCTCCCCGTCCCAGCGGCGGATGTGGTTCGCCCAGCAACGGGACCCCGCCTCCGGCGCGTACAACATCTGCGCCGGTTTCCGGATCACCGGCGAGCTGGACCCGGACCGGCTCCGGCACTCCTTCGAGGCGGTCGTGGCCCGCCAGGACATCCTGCGCACGGTCTACCGCACCGACGCGGACGGGATGCCCGTCCAGCTCGTCCGCGGGGAGATCGAGCTGCGCTGGGAGACGGCCGACGCCTCCGGCGGCGTCGCCGAGGCCGATCGGTTGGCGACGGAGTTCGGCAGGGGCACGTTCGACCTGGCCGAAGAGTGCCCCCTGCGGCTGCTGCTCATCGCGCTGGGCCCGGCCGAACACGTCCTGGTGCTCGTCGTCCACCACATCGCCGTGGACGATCTGAGCTGGGCCCCGCTCTTCCACGATGTGGCCGCGCACTACCGCGCGGACGAGCCGGGCCCCCTCCCCCCGGTGCGGTACGCGGAGTTCGCCCGCTGGGACCAGGAGCGGGCTTCCTCCGACCACCACGCCGAATCGCTGGAGCACTGGCGGCGTACCCTCACTCCCTGGCCGGCCCCGGTCGCGCTGCCGGTGGAGGGCGGCGCGGCCCGTGGCCCCGAGGGCGAGGGCGTACGGCGGAAGGTGCTGCTGTCGCCGGGGACCAGTGCGGGCATCATCGGCCTCGCCAAGAGCTCCGGCGCCTCGCTCTTCATGACGACGCTGGCGTGTGTCACGGCGGTGCTCCGACGCTACTCCGCCGGTGCTGGCGGCACTGACAGTTCAGGCGGTACGGGCGACTCCGACAGCAAGGGCAGTACGGACGGTGCGGACATCGCCGTCGGTACGGTCACCGTGAACCGGTCGAGCCCCGAACTGGAGCCGCTGATCGGCAATTTCGGGAACACCGTGATGCTGCGGTTCGCCGTGGACGATCCGCTCTTCCCCGAGCTGCTGGCCGAGGTCCAACGGGTCTGCATGGACGCCTTCGGACAGCAGGAGGTCCCCTTCGACCAGGTCGTCCAGGCCAACCGGCCACCGCGCCGCCGGGACGGATCGGGCCTGTTCAATGTGATGTTCACCCAGCGGGGTCAGACCCTGCCGCCCGAGCTGGACTTCCCCGGACTGCGCTGGCGGGAGCACCCGGTGTTCAACGGGAGCACCCGTTTCGATCTCGCGGTCGAGGTCGTGTCGGGATCCGACGGGCTCACCGTCACGGCCACCGGAGCCCACCGGGTCTTCGACGCCGACGGCCTCGACCGGCTGCTGGGTCATGTGTCCACGCTGATGGACGGGGTGGTGGCCGACCCGGCGCGGCGGATCGGCGAACTGCCGCTGCTGCCCGCCGCCGAGTACGAGCGCGTCGTCCACGAGTGGAACGCCACCGACCGCCGGGAGTACCTCCCCACCACCACCCTGCCCGGACTCTTCGCCGAACAGGTACGGCTGCGGCCGGACGCCGTCGCCGTCGTCGAGGGCGACCGGCGGCTCGACTACCGGGAGCTGGACGGCCGGGCCAACCAGCTCGCCCGGCATCTGATCGCGGCCGGCGTCCGGCCCGGCGACTACGTCGGCGTGCTGCTGGAACGGTCGGTGGAGCTGATCGTCGCCATGCTGGCGGCGCTGAAGGCGGGCGCCGCCTTCGTCCCGCTGGACCCGGCCTGGCCCGCGCTGCGGAAGGCGGAACTGATCTCCGCCGCCGGCCTCGCCGCCTGTGTGACGACCGCCCCGATGCTGACGGCGGACGAGTTGGCCGCCGTCTCCCCGGGGACCGCGTACCTCGACCCGACCGCCGAGGCCACCGCGATCAACCGCCGGGAGCGGGAGCCGGTACGGGTCGAGACGGCGCTGGACGATATCGCGTACGTCGTCTACACCTCCGGCTCCACCGGTGTGCCCAAGGGCGCGATGATCACCCATCGGGGCATCGTCAACCGGCTGCCCTGGCAGGCCGATCTGCTGGGCCTCACCGAGTCCGACGCGGTGCTGCACAAGGCCCCGGTCAGTTTCGACATCTCCATCAATGAAATCTTCCTGCCGCTGGTCAGCGGCGCCGGCCTGGTGCTGGCCAAACCCGGTGGCGAGGGCGATGTCTCGTACCTCCTCGCCACCATCGCCGACCACGGGGTGACCTTCGTCTACCTGGTCTCCTCCATGCTTGACCTGATGGTCGAACGCGACGACGCGGCACGGGCGCTGCGCGGACTGCGGCACGTCTGGTGCGGCGGCGAAGTGCTCACCGCCGATCTGTACGCCCGGTTCCGGCGGCAGTCCGAGGCCCGGATGTACCACGGCTACGGACCGGCCGAGGCGACCATCGGCGTCACCTGCCGGGTCTACGAGAGCGCCGACCAGGTCCGGGACATCACCATCGGCAGGCCGAACCCGAACGCCCGGATCTATCTGCTCGACCGGGCGTCCAACCCGGTGCCGGCCGGGGTCGTCGGGGAGATCCACATCGGCGGTCTGCCCCTGGCCCGCGGCTACCTCAACGATCCGGAGCGGACCGCCGAACGGTTCGTGCGGAATCCGTTCCGGGACGGCGAACGGCTGTACCGGACGGGCGACCTCGCCCGCTACCGGGCCGACGGCCAGATCGAGTTCGTCGGCCGGGCGGACAACCAGGTCAAGATCGCCGGGCGGCGCATCGAACTGGAGGAGATCGAGTCCAAGCTCTCCGACCACCCCCTGGTCCGGCAGGCCGCCGTGCTGACCCGCACCGAGGGCGTCCGCGGCGAACAGCTCATCGCCTTCGTCGCCGCGCCGGAGACCGAGGTCACCCCCGACGGGCTGCGCGCCTGGCTGGGCGACCGCCTCCCCTCGTACATGGTCCCGCCGACCGTCGTCCCGCTGCCGGAACTGCCGCTGCGCAGCTCCGGCAAGCTCGACCGGAAGGCGCTGGAGGCGATGCGGCTCCCCGAGCCGACGCGCCGGACCGCGCTCGCAGCGCCACCCGAGGGGACCCTCCAGCGGGCGGTCGCCGAGATCTGGGCGCGGACCCTCGGCCTGGAACGGGTCGGCGCCGAGGAGAACTTCTTCGACCTGGGCGGACACTCCGTACTCGTCGTGAAGGTGCAGACCGAGATCCGCCGCGAACTCGGCCATGACATCGCCGTCGTCGCCCTCTTCGAGAACCCCACGGTCGCCGCCGTGGCCCGGTTCCTGGAGACCGGCCCGGCCGCCGCGGACGACGAGGAGGCGGCGGAGCTGCGACGGGTCAGGGAACGAGCCGGCCGGCAGCGGCGCGTACGGGCCGGGCGCGGCCGGCCGACCAATGCGAGGGAGACAACATGAGCCCCGACACGGGAGACGTCACCGACGCCGAGCCCGACATCGCGGTGGTCGCCATGGCGGGCAGGTTCCCGGGAGCACCGTCGGTCCAGGACTTCTGGGAACTGCTGCGCACCGGACGGGACGCCATCCGACCGGTCGGCGACGGGGACTTCCTCGCCGCCGGGGGAGCCCCGGCCAGGCTGGCGGACCCCAACCACGTCAGGGTCGAGTGCGTGCTCGACGGCATGGACCTCTTCGACGCCGAGTTCTTCGGCATCCAGCCCGCCGAGGCCGAACTGCTCGACCCCCAGCACCGCGTCTTCATCGAAACCGCCTACCACGTACTGGAACAGGCCGGATATGGCTCCGGCGGCCACGAAGGGACGGTCGGCGTCTACGCGGGCGCCTCACAGAGCCAGTACTACCTGGACCACGTCTATCCGTCGCTCGCCCACCGGCCGGGCACCATCGACGGCTTCATCGGCGCGGTGGCCAACGCGGGCAGCGCCCTCGCCACCCGGGTCTCCTACCTGCTCAATCTGACCGGCCCGAGCGTGGCGGTGCAGACCGCCTGCTCCACCTCGCTCGTCGCGGTGCACCTGGCCTGCCAGGACCTGCTGAACCACCAGTGCGACGCGGCCCTGGCCGGGGGCTCGACGGTCAACCCCGCGGCCCGGCTCGGCTACCAGTACGTACCCGGGGGGCCGTTCTCGCCGGACGGCCACTGCCGTCCGTACTCCGTGGACGCGGCCGGCATGTCACCCGGCGACGGGGTCGGCGTCGTCCTGCTGAAACGCCTCGCCGACGCGCTCGCCGACGGTGACCACATCCGCGCCGTCATCAAGGGGTCGGCGGTGAACAACGACGGCTCCCGCAAGATCGGCTTCACCGCACCCAGCGTCCAGGGCCAGCGGGACGTGATCGTCGCCGCCCAGGCGATGGCCGGGATCACGGCCGACGCCATCGGCTATGTCGAGGGGCACGGCACCGCGACCCCGGTCGGCGATCCGATCGAGGTGAGCGCGCTGACCAAGGCGTTCGCCTCCAGCACCGACCGCAAGGGGTTCTGCGCACTGGGCTCGGTCAAATCCAACCTCGGCCATCTCGACGCCGCGGCCGGGATCGCCGGATTCATCAAGACCGTACTGGCACTGGAGAACGAGGCGATCCCGGCGACGCTGCACTTCGCCGGACCCAATGAACTCATCGACTTCGAGGCGTCCCCGTTCGTGGTCGCCGACTCGTTCCAGGACTGGAAGCGGTCCGCCACGCCCCGTTTCGCCGCGGTGAGTTCGTTCGGCGTGGGCGGCACCAACGCCCATCTGGTGCTCGCCGAGGCCCCGCCGCGCACCCCGGTGAAACCGTCGGGGCGACCCGAGATCGTGCTGCTCTCCGCGGCCGGCCCCGGCGCCCTCACCGACCTCGGGACCCGGCTCGGCGAGCACGCCGCCCAGCACTCCGGGACGGACGTCGCCGACATCGCGCACACCCTCCAGCGCGGCCGGCGGCCGATGCGGTCCCGGCGCGCGCTCGTCGCGGAGAGCGCCACCGAACTCGCCGAAGCCCTCGCCGTCCCCGCGGCCGGCGTCCACGGCGAGGCCGGGGGACGCCCCCGCGACGTCGTCTTCCTGTACCCCGGCGGCGGCTCCCAGTACCAGCGGATGGGACAGCGGCTCTACGAGAACCACGAGGTCTACCGGCGCGAGATGGACCGGTGCGCCCGGATCGTCGCCTCCGTCTCCGAACTGGACCTGCTCGCCGCGCTCTACCCCCCGGGCGACGCCGCGCCGCGCCGGGACAAGATCGACGTCACCGTCGGCCCGTACCCGGCCATCGTCGCCACCGAGTGGGCCCTCACCGCGCTGCTGGCCTCCTGGGGCATCCGTCCCGCGATGATGATCGGGCACAGCCTCGGCGAGTACACGGCGGCCTGTGTCGCCGGGGTGCTGGAGCTGGAGGAGATGCTCCCGCTCGTCATGGAACGCGAGCGACTGCTGCGCAAGGCCGGCGGCCTGACGCTCAGCGTCCTCCTGGACGAGGCGGACATCGGCCCGCACCTGCTGCCGGGCACCTCCCTGGCCGGCGTCAACGCCCCCGGAATGTGCACGGTCTCCGGTGTCCCCGAGGCGATTCTCCAATTGGAGAAGTCGCTGCTGGAACAGGGCATCGACCAGCACCGGCTGCGGCTGCCCGGCGGCGCCCACTCGGTGGCCCTCGACCCGGTGCTGGACGAACTCCGCGAAGTGCTCGGCCGGGTGACCCTGCGGGAGCCCACCATCCCCGTCCTGTCCGGCCTCACCGGGGAGCCGCTCACCGCCGCGCAGGCGCGCGATCCGGAGCACTGGGTCCGGCACACCCGGGAACCCGTACGGTTCCGGGACTGCCTGGAGGCGCTCCCGACCGATCCGGCCCCCGTCCTGCTGGAGGCCGGACCCAGCGCCGGGCTGGTCAAGCTGGCCCAGTACACCCTGGGCGACCGGGCGATCGCCGTCCCCGGGGTGCGGCACGCGTACGCCGAGGAGTCCGACCAGCGGGTGCTGCTCAACGCCGTGGGCCGACTGTGGGCGAACGGCGTGGACGTCGACTGGGCCGCCGCCCGCGAGGGCAGGCCGGGCCGGACCGTCCCGCTGCCCGAGTACCCCTTCCAGCGCCGCCGCTTCTGGGTGGACCGGGTGGACCGCGCGGCGGAGCCGCCCCCGGCGGAGGGCGACGCGGTGGAGTTCACCGCCAGGGTCTGGAGCGGATCGGGCCTGCCCCGACCGGCTTCCGGGCCCCCGGCGCTGCCCGGCGGGTCGGCTGCGCCGGGGTCGGCGTCGTCGGGGGCTTGGGCTGCCGGGTCCGCGTCGTCGGGGGCGTCCGGGGCCTCGACCGACTCCGACTCCGACACCGTCGTCGTGCTTCTGGGGCGGACGGGAGACGGTGAGTCGCCCGCCGATGAACGGTCGGCCGTCCCGCCGTCCGTGGACGGCGCCCGCTGGGTACCGATCCGGTTCGCGGACGGAGCCGTCGCCCCCCGCCGGGACCCCTATCTTCTGGACCCCGCCGATCCGGCCGACCTCCGCGCCCTCTGCGCACACCTGTGGCCCGACGGGGTCGCCGACGCCTGGGTACGGATCCTCGACCTGACCTCCGCCACCGGACGGTCGGACCCGACGCGCGCCGTCACCGACACGGGACTGTTCGTCGACGGACTGCTCACCGCGCTCGGTGAGCGGGACCGGCCGGTGCGGCTCGTGACCGTCGGCCACACCGCGTACGGACTGACCGGCACCCCCGCCACACCGGAACACCGCCTGGCCCACGGGGTGGTGAGCCGCTGGCGGTACGAGGGCTCACCGGTCGACGCCACCGCCGTCGACCTCGGCGAACCGCTGTCCATGAACACCACGGACACCGGGTCCCCCACGGACACAGGGGCCACCACGGACACCGGATGGCGGCTGCTCGCCGACGAACTGCGGGCCACCGGGACCGCCGCCGAGACGGTGGCCCACCGCGGCGGACACCGCTGGCTGGCCGGCACCGTCACCGTGCCCGCGACGGCGCCCGTCCCCGACCCGCCCGCACACGGCTGGATCGTCCCCGACGGCCTGCGGGCCCCGACCCTCCCGTACGCCACCTTCCTCTCCACGGCCTTCGACGGTGCCGTCACCGTCGGCGGTACGGCCACCCCCGCCGACGGCGCCCGGCCCGGACTGCTGCGGGTGCTCCACCACGGCCCGGACTCCGGCACACCGGCCGTCCCCGACTGGCTGACGGAGCTGTGGCGCCACCGCGCCGGTCAACCCTTCGGCGCCATCGTCCTCATCGACCCGGTGCCGGACCGGCCGTCGGTCGGGCGCGCGGCGGTGAGTTCCTTCGCCGAGGCGTGTGTGGAGGCGGCGGCGGCCGAGGGACTGCCCTGGCGGCTGCTGCGCTGGCGCGACGGACCGACCGGCGCGCCCCTGGACGACGAGACCTGGGAGGCCGACGTACGCCGGGGGGCCGACGCCCTCGCCACCGCGCTGGGCACCACCGGCCACCCCGTCCTCACCCTGACCGTCCCCGGTATGACGAAGGGGGCCGGGCGCGCCCCGGCCGACGACGGCACCGGACCCGGGGCGCCGGAGGCGGACGAACCGCCGCGCCCTCAGGACAACGGCCGGGCGCGACCCCCGCTCAGCACCCCGTACGCGAAACCGCGCAACGGGATGGAACAGCGCGTCGTCGACATCTGGCGCGAGGCCCTGGGCCTCGACGACATCGGGGTCGACGACAACTTCTTCGAACTCGGCGGCGAGTCCCTGCTGCTCATGCGGGTCATCGCCAAACTGCGCGAGCGGTTCGCCGTCAACATGTCCATCCGACAGCTCTACATCAATGATCGCCTGACCGTTTCCGGGATGGCCACCGTGCTAGAGGAGAGAACTACGTGACCTCGTCAAATGCCGTCGAGCCCGTACCGGCCGCGCTGCGCGTCCGGGAGCTGATGACCACGGGTCTGCTGTCGCACGCGATAGCCGTCCTCTGCGACCTCGGCGTGCCCGACCTCCTGGAGACCCCCCGCGCGCATGTGGAGATCGCCAAGGAGGTGGACGGCCACCCCGAGGGCCTCCTGTCCTTCCTGCGGGCCGCCTGCGCGGCGGGTGTGCTCGCCGAACCCACGCCGAGGACCTTCGAACTCACCGAACTGGGGCAGGTGCTGCGCGCCGACCACCCGAACAGCATGAAGGCGATGTGCTCGCTGACCTGCCGGGAGGAGTTCAACCGCACCTGGTCGAACTCCATCCACACGGCGCGCACGGGCGAGCCGAGCTTCTCCCTCCCGTACGGCACCTCGTTCTTCGAGTACATGGGGTCCAACCCGGAGTTCGCGACCCTGTTCGACAGGGCGATGTCGTCGTCGGCGGCCGTCGACAACCTGCTCGCGGGGCCCGATCTGTCCGGGGTCGGCCATATCGTGGACATCGGCGGCGGCCGGGGCACCATGTTGGCGGCCCTCCTCCGGCGCCACCCCGACCTGCGGGGCACCCTGGTGGATCTGCCGCATGTGGCGGGCAACGCGCTGCGCACCCTCACCGAAGCGGGTGTGGCCGACCGGGTCACGATCGCGCCGGGGAGCTTCTTCGACCCGGTTCCGGAGGGGGCGGACGTCTATCTGCTCTCCCGGGTGATCGGGAACTGGAACGACGAGGACTCGCTGCGGATCCTGCGGTCGACGCGCGCCGCGATGCGCGCCGACAGCGAACTGGTCGTGGTGGGGCAGATGCCGAGCGAGAACGACCGCACGCACTACCCCCGCCAGCTCGACCTGTACATGTTCGCGCTGCTGGGCGCGCGGCTCCGCTCGTACGAGGAGTACCAGGAGCTGTTCGCACAGGTGAACCTGACGATCACCGACTGGTGGAACTTCCCCGACAGCGAGTCCGTGCTGCGGGCCCGGCTGTCCTGAACCGCCCCGTGGGTCCCCAGCCGGCCCGCTGATCCGGTACGGGAGGGGGGAGGGGGCTTCGCGGCCACCGCCCCCTCCCGTCCGCTCACCCCGCTGGTCCGTCTGGCTGAGCGGGGAGGGGTCACCAGGTCACCAGGAGTCGCTGCGGGCTGCGGGACGTGGAACCCAGCCGCCAGGTCACCGACTCCGTGAACTCCGTCGGGTCGGCCGGCCGGAGGCCGGGGAAGCGGGCGGCGAGCCGGTGCAGGCCCAGCCGGAGTTCCAGCCGGGCCAGCCAGGCGCCCAGGCAGTAGTGGGGTCCGGCGCCGAACGAGAGGGTCGGTGCCGCCAGCGGGGCGAAGAGATCGTCGAAGGGCCGGGCCGGGAAGAGGGCCGGGTCCCGGTTGGCCAGCACACAGTCGGCGATCACCACCGAGCCCGCCGGGATGAGGACACCGCCCACCTCGACGTCCTCGGCCGCGTGACGGGTGCTGCCCCGGTCGTCGCCCAGCGGGATCAGATGCAGCAGCCGGTCGGCCAGCACCTCGGCCGCCCGCTGGTCGGATCCCAGTCGCACCCAGCACTCCGGCCGTTCGCCGAGCAGATAGAACAGGCAGTTGCCGAGCATCGTCATGGTGCTGTCGTGCCCGCCCACCACCAGCCCGCACACGAGCTGGACCAACTGGGCCTCGGGGATGCCGCCCTCGTCGTCGGCGGCCCGCACCAGCCCGCTGACCAGGTCATCCCCGGGCGCGTGCCGTCGCTGGTCGAGCAATTCGGACCCGAAGGCGGCGAACTCCGCCAGCACCGCCGCCACTTCCCGCTCGTCGTGCGAGCCGTCGGAGAACGCGTGCTCGGCCCAGTGGCGCAGCCGGGGTCGTGTCGCGTCGTCGAGACCCATCAGCCGGCTGATCACCATGATCGGCAGGGGCAGGGTGTACTCGGCCACCACATCCACCGGGGGTTCCCGCCGGGTCAGCGAGTCCAGGCACTGCTCCACCATCGAGGCGATCCAGGGCTGCCAGCGGGCCACGGCCCGTGGGGTGAACGCGCGGCGCAGGGTGCGGCGCAGCCGCAGATGCGCGAGACCGTCCTGGTTGAACATCAGATCGGGGTTGTTCACCAGATCGGGCGCCGTCGACGCGGTCGGGGCGTCCGGTGCGTAGAGCCGGGAGCGGCCGAACCGCTCGTCGGAGAGGACCTGCCACACGTCGGCATGGCGGCTCACCAGCCAGGCCGCCGTCCCGTCGGGCAGTTCGGCGGGCCGGGGCGGGCCGGTCTCCTCCAGGGGGACCCGGTGCAGTGGTGGCATCCGCCGGCCGGGGATCGGCGGGGAGATCGGGGACGGGGAAGCGGTGTCGGTGCTCCGGGTGCGTTCGGTGCCCCTGGCGCTCTCGGTGCGTTCTGTACTCGCGGCGCTCGTGGTGTGTTCTGTGCGTACTGCGTGTTCGGTGCTGGACACGGTGCCTCCTGGCCTGACTGACGGCATGGGGGGAGGGTGTGGGGGAGGGGAACAGCGGCGCGGGTGGTCAGGGGCCCCGGAAGGGTCCGGGCGACGGGTGTTTCGAGGCCCCCGTAGACACGTAGGACACGGGACACGTAGGACACGGGACACGCGGGACACGGGACACGTGGGACAGGAAGTCCCGGGACGGCGGGTGTCACAACTCGACCAGCACCTTGCCCAGCCGCTCGCCGCCCTCCCCACCCTCCCGGTAGAGACTCCCGTACGCGTCCGGAATGTTGTCGAAGCCGTGGTGGAGCGTGTGATCGCAGACGATCTCCCCCCGGCGCAGCCTGCCGCCCAACTGCGCGTGCAGCGCCTGCCAGTTCCGCTCGTTGAACCATTCGAGCGAGAAGATCCCGCGAATCGTGGCGCGCGGGAACATGATGTGCGGCAGCAGCCGGGGCCCGGTGTCCTCGCCCCCCACCTGGGTCGCCCACTGCCAGCAGACCGCCACCTGGCTACCGACGTTGAGCAGCGAGAACACCGCGTCGGTGACGGTGCCGCCCAAATTGTCGAAGTACTTGTCGACACCGTCGGGCGCCGCCCTCCGCAGCGCCGCGCGCACCGTGTCGGCGCAGTCCCCGTGCCGGTACACCACCACGTCGTCGAAGCCGAGACCGATGAGCTGCGCCGCCTTCCGGACGCTGGAGGTGGTGCCCACCACCCGCCCGCCGGCGACCTTGGCGAGCTGTCCCACCAGGGAACCGACCGCGCCCGAAGCGCCGCTGACCACCACCGTGTCGCCGGGGGTGACGGTCATGAACGTGGTCAGGGTCCCCCAGGCGGTCATCCCGGGCCCGCCCAGCGCGCCCAGCGCGGTCGCCAGCGGCAGCGTCTCGTCGTACCAGCGCGGGTCCAGTCGCCGGTAGGCGGGAAAGACCATCGGAAAGGTACCGGTCTGCCAGGACGTCGCGGCCCCGGTGCCGATGACATGGGTGCGCCAACCGCCGAACCCCTGCACCAGATCGCCGACCCGATGGGCGGCGCGCGGCCCGGCCGCCACCACCTCCATGATCGAGTCGGCGCCCATATGGTCACCGACGGGAGTGTCGAGCGTGATGCCCTGGAGATAGGGATCGACCGACACATACAGCGTCCGGAACAGCATCTCGTCCGGCGCGAGACACACCTCGATGTCCTCGATGACCTTCTCGTAGACCCGCTTCACATCGGGTGGGCCGGTCATATGCTCCCGGACCACCCAGCGTTCCGTTCTCATTCCGGTTCTCCCTCCGTACCTTCCTCGGTGCTATCCGTCGCGCCTTCCGCCGTGCCGGCGCGAGGGGTCACGGGCCGGTCGCCCAGCCCGACGGGGATGACGAGGTGGATCGGCGGTGCGCCCGTCTCGTCGATGGTGGCGGTGAAGGCCCGGCGGTCGTCACGGCAGATGAACTGGGTGACGTGCCGGCCGGCCGCCGCCGCCCGGATCAGTCCGCCCGTCGTGGCCCACACTCCGGACTGGTAGAAGTTCGCCAGCCCCGGCACTCCGGGGCCGTGCTTCTTGACCAGCTCCTCCAGCGTCTCGCCGCTCTCCACGAACGGCTGCCAACCGAGGACGGTCCCGTCGTAGTTGCCCGTGTAGCGGACCTGGGTCAGCGGGCTCGACACGTCCCGTACCGCCGTCGCGGCCCTGATCCCGGGGTGGCGCTCCTCCAGGAACCGTACGATCGCGTCCCGCGCCCGCCGTTTCGCCGCGTAGTACCCGCGCCCGTGCCGGACCGGCAGGGTGTGCAGCTCCTGGCCGCCGCGGGACCTGCTGGCCTGCTCCGGGCCCTCGTCCAGCTCCCGCCACGGCGCGATGTCACAGAAGTACGTGGCGTAGACGACCGTGGTGTTCCGGGGGGACAGCTCCGGATAGTGCCGGCTGCGGAACTGCACATTGATGCTGGGATGGCGGATGCCGGTGAGTTCGGCCGCCATCGCGTCGTCCAGCAGATGGGTGGTGCACGGTTCGCCTTCGGGGAAGTCCCGGCGCAGACCGAGGAAGAGGGTGAAGTACCCGGGGAACACCATGCCCGGTTCATGGATCGTCCGGGTGTAGAGCCGACGGTAGGCGTCGTTGAGATACCGGCCCCGAAGGAACTTCATCATCGTGGTGTGGCCGTCGCAGGCGGAGACCACGATGTCGGCCCGGTACTCGCGGCCGTCGGTGAGCCGGACGCCGACCGCGCGATCGTCCTCGACCAGTATCTCGTCCACCTTGGCGTTGTACGTCACCTCGCCCCCGAGCCGGCGGTAGCGCTGCTCGATCGAGCGGGCGAGGCCGAGTGAGCCGCCCTCCGGCACCCCCGCGGAGAGGTTCGCGTGCGAGGCGAGCTGGAAGTGGAACGGGAGGACGGGGAACGCCGGATGTCTCTCGTACAGGATGAAGTTGAACGCCTCGCGCAGCAGCGGGTCGGTGAACCGGGCCGAGTAGTCCGCCATGAGCACGCTGATCGTCTTGCGGACGACATTGAAGTACGGCAGGAACGAGGCGAGCATTCGCCAGCGCTCCACCGTCCCCATCAGCCCGACCGGGGTGAGGAAGGGGTAGATCGCGAGGGCCTTGCGGAAGGCGCGCAGTTGGCGGCAGAAACCCCGGATCAGTGGGGCGTCGGCCGGGGAGATCTCGATCAGGTGCGCCTCCAGCCGGTCCGGGTCGGAGTAGAAGCGGACCGTCCGGCCGTCCCGGCCGCGCACGATGTTGAACACGTCGAAATGGCGCACCAGCTTGCCCTGCAACGCGCCCAGCTCCAACCAGATCTGGTGCATCTCATTGCCGGGGCCGCTGCCGAGCAGCCAGCTCACACAGCAGTCCAGGGTGAAGTCGCCGCGGTCCCAGGCCGTGCAGCAGCCGCCGGGCAGTTCGTGCATCTCCAGGATGTGGGTGCGGTAGCCGTTCATCCGGGCGTAGCAGCCGGTGGAGAGGCCGCCGAGCCCGGCCCCGATGATGATCATCGTCTCTCTGCCGGGCGCCGCCCCCCGGTCCTGCCCGCCGCCTCGTCCGTCTCCTCGTCCGCCTTGCCCATCTCCTTGCTCGCCTCCCCGCCCGCCTGCATGTCCGCCCGCTCGCCCGTTCATGAGCCGGACACCTCCCGCCGGGACCGACCGTCGAGCTGGGGCAGCCGGCCGAGTCTGCGGGGGTGCCAGGGTTCGCTCGCCGTGCTCTCCCACGCCCGGAACGGCATGTCCCACTCCGCGCAGAGGTACTGGACGGCGAACCGGCCGGTGGACGCGGCCCGGATCAGCCCGCCCAGGCCCACCCACTGCCCGGCCATCGAGAAGCCGGCCAGGCCCGGCAGCCGCATCCGGTCCTTGCCCACCAGCTCGGCCGCCACGTCGTCGGCGTCGGAGAACGCCTTCCAGGCCAGGATGGAGCCGTCGAAGTTCCCGGTGTACCGCTTGGTCGTGACCGGTGAGGCCACGTCGATCAGTTCGATCCGTTCGCCGACGCCGGGCAGGACCCGTTCCAGGAACCCCCGCACAAACGCGGCCACCTCGCGTTTCCGGGCCCAGTACGCCTTGCGGTCGGTGTCCCGCAGCTCCTTCCAGTGGGCGAAGTCGCTGAAGTAGGTGCAGTGGATCACCGACTTCCCCGGTGGGGCGAAGCCGTCCGAGTAGCGGGAGCGCAACTGCACCACGATGCTCTGTTGCAGCGCGCCCGGGAGGCGGGCGGCGTCCTCGGCGGTGAGCAGATAGGTGGTGCTGTGCGGGGTGCCGGGGCCGAGGTCGCCGTCGATGCCGACGAACGCCGAGACCACGGCGGGGAAGAGGGCGCCGTCCCGGTGGAGCAGCTCGTTGTAGAGCCGGTCGATCCTCGGCCCGGTGTACCGGCCGCCGAGCAGGGTGTGGATGGTGGTGTGGCCGTCGCACGCCGCCACGACGTGGTCGGCGTAGTACCGCTTGCCGTTCGCCAGCTCGATGCCGATCGCCCGGTCCTCCTCGACCAGGATCCGCGCCACCCGGGCGCGGTAGGTGATCGAGCCGCCCAGACCGGTGAACCGCTCCTCGATCGAGCGGGCGAGACCCAGCGAACCGCCCTGTGGGAAGCCCGCGTTGCGGTGGTGGGCGGCGGCCATGTTGAAGAGGTACGGCAGCAGCGGGAACCCCTCCGGGTCCTGGAAGAAGATGTTCCGGAACGCCCGGCGCAGCAGCGGGTCCTGGAACCGGTCGGCGTAGGCGTGCATGGGCGTCGCCGCGGTGCGCCAGAACAGCCGGAAGGCGGGCAGCACGGTCCGCAGGGTCGCGGCCCGCTCGCGCACGGTTCGGAGGGCGGGCGCCGTCAGGAAGGGGTACAGCTCGATCGCGAGGAACCGCCGTAGATCGCGGCAGAAGGCGCGGATCAGTTTCGCGTCGGCGGGCGAGATGTCCAGCAGATGCCGTTCCAGCCGGTCCGGGTCGTTGTGGAAGGTCACCGACCGGCCGGTCGCCTCGTCCACGACCCGGTTGAACATGTCGAAGTTGGTGATGGTCTTGCCGTCGAGCGCGCCCAGTTCGCGCCAGATCTGGTGCGCCTCGTTCCCGTACGCCGTGCCGATCAGCCATTCGATGCAGTAGTCGAAGAGGTAGCCGTCCCGGGCCCAGGCGGTGCAGCAGCCCCCGGGCAGTACATGCTTCTCGAAGATCCGGGCCCGGATGCCGCTCATCCGGGCGTAGCAGCCGGTGGACATCCCGGCGACGCCCGCGCCGACGATGATGACCCGGGGCTCCCCGCCCGCCCCGGTCCGCCGCCCGGCCGGTCGGCTGGTCCAGTCGTTCTCGCCGCTCCGGTGGTCCGGGCCGGTCGCGCGGGACCGGCCGTTCAGACCGTGCCCGTCCGGTTCGTCGTTCCGGCTCGGGTCGCTGCTCCGGCCGTTCTCGTCGTCAGCGCGCATGGGCGGCCACGTCTCCCGTCAGCGTGCGGTGGACCAGCTCGGCGTTGCGCGGGAGGTGGTCGGGGTCGAGCATGTCGGCGTGGGTGCCGGAGCCCCGGATCACGGTGTGCGCGGTGGTGGAGGTGCCGTGCCAGCTCCCGCGCTCGCCCGCCGCGTACAGCCCCGCCTTCTCCTCGTCCGTGACGACGCTGACGGCCGCCGCGACCTCACCGAGGTTGGGGGTGCGCCCGCAGAACGCCAGGTACTCGGCGGCGTGCTCCATCGTCTCCCGGGCGACGATCTCCGATCCGGTGTGTTTGCGGAGGTGTTCCCGCAGTTCCGTCTCGAAGGCCGCGATATGGCCGGGGCCGGGGACGTACGCCTCCAGGATGCGGTACGAGTCGATGATGACCACATGGGCCACCTGGCGGCCGCGCCGCTCCAGCTCCTTGGCCGTCTCGAAGGCCAGATTGCCGCCAAGCGAGTAGCCGAGCAACCGGCAGGCCCCCTCCGGCTGGACGGATTCGACCAGGTCGGCGTAGCGCGCCACCTTGTCGTCCCCGGGCAGGTAGTTGAAGGCGGTGAACCGGTACCGCGGCAGCCGCCCGGCGAACGCCCGGTAGACGAGCCCCTGGCCACCGGCGGGCGGGAAGCAGAAGAGGTGCTCGTGCCCACCGGTGTTGAAGCCGATGTAGGGCCGGTCGTCGGCGGTTCCGTCGGCGACGATCCGGGCCACCGTGGCGGCCATCCCGTGCAGGGTGGTGGTCCGGTAGAGGCCACTGACGGGGATGGTGACGCCGAACTCCCCCTGTAGATGGTGGATCAGTTCGATCAGCTTGATCGAACTCCCGCCGACGTCGAAGAAGTCATGATCCGTGCTGATCTGTTCCCGCCCGAGCAGGTTCCGCCAGTGCCGGGCCATGCTCACCTCGTAGCGGGTCGACGGTGCCTCGTGGGCCGTTCCGCCGCCCGCGTCCGACTCGGGGCGGGGGGCCGGCAGGGTGGCCGTGTCGACCTTGCCGTGCGGGGTGAGCGGCAGCGCCGGCAGCTCCACGAAGTACGACGGGATCATGTACGTCGGCAGCTGCCCGGAGAGCCGGCGGCGGAGCGCGCGCCGGTCGAGGACCGTACCGGCGGCCGGCACCACATGGGCGCAGAGCACGGCCTCGCCCCGGGGGTCGGGCCGCACCGTGACCACGGCACGGGTCAGCTCGGGGCAGGCGGCCAGCCGTTCCTCGATCTCCTCGATCCCGATGCGGTGACCGTGCAGTTTGACCTGGGTATCGGCCCGGCCGAGCAGATGCGCCCGCCCCTGGGCGTCCCAGCGCGCGAGATCGCCGCTCCGGTAGAGGCGTACCGGCGGGGCGCCGGGGTCCCGGCTCAGCGTCCGGGTCACGAAGCGCTCGGCCGTCTGGTCCGGGTCGCCCGCGTAGCCGATGGCGACCCCGGCCCCGCCGATCCACAGTTCGCCGGGCACGCCCGGGGGGACCGGTTCGCCGTGCCGGTCGAGGATGTGCAGGGTGCTGTTGGCGAGCGGTCGGCCGATGGGAACCGTGCGGCCGGCCTCCAGATCGTCGGCCGGGCCCTCGAAGTAGGCGCTGTCGATGGTGGCCTCGGTGACGCCATAGGAGTTGATCACCCGGGTGCGGGGGCCGCCGAGGGCGCGCAGCCGCCGGTACTCCCCGACCTTCCAGGTGTCGGAGCCGACCACCAGCAGCCGCATGAAGTCGAGCCGCAGCCCGTGGCCCTCGCAGTGGTCCAGCAGACCGCGCACGATCGCCGGTACGAACTCGGCGCAGTCGACGCCCTCCTCGTGCATCGTCCGGTAGAGCCGGGGAGTGTCGAAGAGCAGATCGCGGTCGGCCAGCACCAGGGTGCCCCCGGAGCAGAGCGCCCGCACCACGTCGCCGGTGAAGACGTCGAAGGACGGAGCCGCCAGTTGGAGGTGCACCCGCACCTCGTCCGCCAGCCGGTACTCGGTGTGCCAGGCACCGTACGCCGAGGTGAGATTGCGGTGGCTGACCTGGACGGCCTTGGGGCGGCCGGTGGAGCCGGAGGTGTGGATCACATAGGCGGGGGAGTCGGGGTCCACGGCATCGAGGGGATGGGTGAGGGGTTCACCGCCTGAGGTGTACGGGAGTGTGGCGCGGTCGTACGGGGGTGTGGTGGCGGCGCCCGCGGCGCCCGCGGCGCCGGGCGCACCCGCGACACCCGCGACCCCGACGGCAGCCGCGACCCCGACGGCAGCCGCGACCCCGGGGGCGCCGGTCCCGCGCGATCCGTTCTCACGCGATCCGTTGCTGCCCGGCCCGGTCCCGCCCTGTGCACGGCCCCCCGGCCGGCTGCCGCCCGGATCCGTCACGCCCAGCTCGGCGAGGGTCAGCGTCATGACGGCGTCCCCGCCCGGCCCCGTACCTCCGCCCGGCCCCGTACCTCCGCCAAGCCCCGTACCCGTGCCCGGCCCCGTACGCCCGCCGCCGCCCCCGGGTAGATCGTCCACGACCATCAGCACCGCCTCGGCGGTACGCACCATCCGGGCGATCCGACCGGCCGGATGATCGGGCTGGACCGGCAGATACGCGCCGCCAGCCCGGAGTACCGCCAGCAGCGTGATGACCAGCTCCGGCGTTTTGTCCAGACAGAGCGCGACGACGGAACCGGCCCCGACGCCCAGCCCCCGCAGCCGACGGGCCAGCAGCTCCGACCGGCCGTCGAGTTCGGCATAGGTCAGCCGCCGGGCCGCCCCCCGCGCCGACGCCGGTACGGAGACGGCGACCGCCCCCGGACGCGCCGCCGCCATCCGGCCGATGAGCCGGTGTACCGGCAGCCCGTCCGCCGCGCCCTCCGCCGCGGCCGGGGCGAGCCGCCCGGCGCCGCTCCACTCCGCCACCAGCCGCTCCCGCTCCGGCGCTTCGAGCATCCCCAGCCGACTGGTGGGTTCATCGGCCTCCGCCCTGGTCAGCGCGGTGAGCAACTGGACGTAGTGCGAGGCCAGCCGCCGCGTCGTCGCGGGCAGGAAGAGGTCGGTGTTGTACTTGAACACACAGTGGAACCGGTGCTCCGCCTCGTCCTCGTAGGCCGACAGCGTCAGATCGAACTGGCCCTCCTCCTCCGGCAGCTCGATGTACTCCAGCCGGTAGCCGTACTTCTCGGTGGCCACCTTGTGCGTGAGCAGGATGAACATCGCCTGGAAGACGGCGGACCGGCTGGGATTGTGCTGGAGACCGAGCCGCTCGACCAGCAGGACGAACGGATACTCCTGGTGGTCCAGCCCGTTCAGCACCGTCCGGCGCACCTGCTCCAGCAGCTCCGCCACGGACGGTTCGCCGGACAGGTCCGCGTGGAGGGGCAGCGGATTGACGAAGTACCCGTAGACGGAGCCGTACTCCTGCCGGGTGCGGCCGGTCACCGGACTGCCGACGACCAGATCGTCCTGACCCGTGTAGCGGTGCAGCAGAAGGTAGTAGGCGCTCAGCAGCACCACGAACGGCGTCACCTCGTGCGCCCGCGCCACCTCGTGCACCCGGGCGCTCAGATCACTGTCCAGCACGAAGAACTCCGACGCGCCGTTGTGGGTCTGCACGGCCGGCCGGGGCTTGTCGACCGGCAGCTCCAGCAGCGGTACCCGGTCCGGCAGGTGCGAGCGCCAGTAGGCGAACATCCGCTCCGCGTCGGGCCCGGCCAGGAACCGGTTCTGGTCGTTGAGGAAGTCGAGGTAGCGGGCCGACACCGGCGGCAGCTCCGGCTCGGCACCCCGCCGCAGCCCCTCGTACACCGCGAGCAGTTCCTCGATGAAGGTGAAGGTCGAGATCGCGTCCGAGACGATGTGGTGGACCGCCTTCATCATCACCCAGCGGCCGGGCGCGCGTTTGAACAGCCGGAACCGGAAGAGCGGGTCATGGGCCAGGTCGTACGGCCTGCGGTACTCGGCCACGATCGTGCGGTGGATGTCCTCCCACTCCTGACCCTGTACATCGAAGAGCCTGAGGTCGGGCCGGACGTCCGGGGAGACCCGCTGCACGGCCTCGCCTTCCACCAGCACGAAGTTGGTGCGCAGCGCCGGATGGCGGGCGACCAGCCGCCGGACGGCCTCGAACATCAGGTCCGGGTCGAGTTCGACGCGCACCTCGACCGCGCCGCCGATGTTGTAGGCGTAGCCGTCCGGGTTGAGCTGCTTGAGGAACCAGAGCGCCTTCTGGTTCTGTGTCAGCGGATACTCCTGCTCGTCCTCGAACACCGCGGGCGCCGTGGTTTCGGCGTGCCCCTCGTCGGCCGCCACCAGCGCGACCAGCCCGTCGTACAGCCGGGTCGTCAGCTCACCGACCGAGACACCGCTGAGCAGGGCGACCACCGGGAGCGCGATCCCGAAATCGGCCCGCACCCGGGCCCGCAGCTCCATCGCCAACAGGGAGTCGAGACCCAGCACGCCCAGTCCGGTCGCGGCGTCGATCCGCTCCGCACCGGTCCGGAGCACCGAGGCGACCAGGGCGGTGAACCGCTCGGCCACCAGGGAGCGCCGCTCCGCCGGGTCGTCGGCGGCCCGGAAGGCGTCCACGAGACCGTGACCACCGGTGGGCCGCTCCTGGGGACCGGTCGCCGCCAGCTCGGCCACCAGGGGCGGCGGCGCCGCGTACCAGGCGAGGAAGACCGGCCAGTCGACGACGGTGGCGACGAGGAGTTGGGCCCGGTCCTGGCCGATCACGCGCTCCAGTACCGCCATCCCCGCATCGGGCGCGAGCGAACTCATGCCCCGCTGGTGGAGGTAGTGGTCCACCAGCCCCAGTTCCTCGATCATGCCGGTGGCCCAGGGGCCCCAGTCGATGCTCAGCGCGGGCAGGCCCCGCGCCCGGCGGTGGTGGGCGAGCGCGTCCAGGAAGGCGTTGCCCGCGGCGTAGTTGGTTTGGCCCGCCGTCGTCAGCAGGGAGGCGATCGAGGAGAAGAGCACGAAGTGCTCCAGCGGCTCGTCCCGCAGATGCCGGTGGAGCAACTGGGCACCGACGATCTTGGGTCGCTGGACCGCGTCGAACGTCCCCCGGTCCATCTCCGGTACGAGGGCGTCGCGCACCTGTCCCGCCAGATGGAACACCCCTCGGATCGGGCCCGGCCCGCTCCGCCGGTAGGCGTCGAGCCAGCAGGTCAGGGCCGCCTCGTCGGTGATGTCGACCGGTGCGTGCACCGGCCGCGCCCCCAGCTCCTCCAGCTCCCCGAGGAAGGCGACGGCCCGGCCCTCGGGGGTGGCGGGGTCGGTGTCGGACCACCGGTCGCGGTCGGGGAGCGCGGTACGGCCCAGCAGGATCAACCCCCGGGCGCCGCGCCGGACGAGGGTGCGGCAGAGCAGCCGGCCGAGCGCGCCGAAGGCCCCGGTGACCAGGTAGTGGCCGTCGGCGCGCAGCCGCAGTGGCAGTGGCCGGGTGAGTCCGTCGGCGTGGCGGATCCGGCTGGTGCGGCGGTGCCCGCCGCGCAGCCCGATCTCCTCCTCGTCGGCGGTGAGGATCTCCCGGAGCAGTGCTTCGGCCTCCGCGGTCCGGTCCGCCGACTCTCCTTCGGCGGGGTCGAGGTCGATCAGCTTTCCGCCCCGGCCGATCAGTTCCTGATGGCGCAGGACCCGTCCCACGCCCCAGGCGGGCGCGCCCAGGGGTTCGACGGCCTCGCCGGGGGTCACCGGCTGCGCCCCCCGGGTGACGATATGGAGATCGCCTTCGGTCCCGGAGGAGAGCAGCGCGCGGGCGAGGGCGATCAGGGAGTAGGCGCCGGTGCCGGTGTGCTCGTCCAGGTCGGCGGCCGGGACCTGCGAGATGGCGGGCAGATCGAGGTTCCAGAGGTGCACCAGGGCACCGAGGCTGGTGCTGGTGCTGGTGCTGGTGCTGGTGCTGGTGCTGGCGCCTGAGTCTGAGTCGAGGCTGGCGCCGGAGCCGGAGCCTGAGTCGGAGTCGGAGTCGGAGTCGGAGTCGGAGCCGGGGCTGGTGCTGGCGCCGCCGCCCTCGGCTGCGCCCGCGACTCCGTCCTCGCCCGAGTGACCGCCCGCGCCCGCGACCCCGTGCCCTTGACCGTTCAGCTCGGCGAAGAGCCGTTGCCACTGCTCGGCGGAGCCCGGTTCGACGGTGAACTCCCTTGCTCCCGGACCCTCCCCCCGTACCGCGTACCCGTCGCCCGGCCGGACCAGATGGCACCGTCCGCCGCGCGCCGTCACCAGCGCCGCGAGCGCGTCGCCGACCCCCTGGCCATCGGCGAGTACCAGCCAGTCCCGCCGGGTCACACCGTCCGCGGCACTCTCCTCGCGTTCGCCCTCCGTGCCATCGGCGGCGAACGGCCGGTCGATCCAGACCGGCTCGGTGAGCCAGGAGTCGATGGTGCTCCGGGCGACCGCCGTAGCGGCCCGCTCCACATCGGCCGCGCGGAATCCGGCTATCCGGCCGACCGCGGCCCCGTCCTCCGTGTAGACCGCGATGTCTCCGACGAGTTCGTCCCCGCCTGCACCCTCCCCGCCGGGACCGCACACGGTGGCGTGCGCCCACAGCGGCTGGGCGCCCGTCGGATCGAGACGCACCTCCCCGATCGACAGCGGCAGCCGGATCCCGGTGCTCGCCGTGCCCGCCGTGCCCGCCGTGCTCTCCGTGCCGGTCGGTGCGTCCGGCAACTGCGATGTCAGCAGTGACTGGAAACAGGCGTCGAGGAGTACGGGGTGGAGGTGATGGCCCTCGGTGTCGGCGCCGAGCACGGCCGGGGCGCGGAGCCGGGCCAGGGCTTCCCCGGGACCGATCCACACCTCCTCGATGGCCTGGAACGACGGCCCGTACCGGTATCCCAGCTCCGCCAGGGCCCGGTAGCAGTCGGCGCCGTCGAGCCGCCGTGCGCACCGGGCGCGGATCGACGCCGGGTCGAGCGCGGGCCCCGGCGAGCGGCGCTGTCCCGCCCGTACGACCCCCTGGGTGTGCACGGTCCGTTCGCCGCCGGGGTCCGTCGACGCGACGGTGAACGCCGCGCTCTCGGTGGCGAGCGAGAAGGTCACGGTCCTGCTCTCCTCCTCGGGCAGGAAGAGCGCCTTCCGCAGGTCGATGTCGGCGAGTGCCGCGCCGGCGCCCCCGGTGAGGGCCCTTATCGCCTGCGCCGCCATCTCCAGATAGCCGGCGGCCGGGAAGACCACCGCGTCCTGGATCCGGTGGTCGGCGAGGTAGGGCAGCCGCTCGATATCGAGTTCGGCCCGCCAGGTCGGTTCGGGGTGCTCGGTGCGGCGGCCGAGGAGGGGGTGGTCCAGCTTGCCGAGCCGGACCCGCGCGACGGCCTCGGGCTCGGTCCAGTGCCGGTCGCGCTTCCAGGGGTACCGGGGCAGGGTCACCGGTCTGCCGCCAGGGTGCAGCACGTCCCATGCGATGTCGACGCCCAGATTGTGCAGCGCGGCAAGCGAGGCGCCGAATCGGCCGGTCTCACTCTCCCGGCGGCGGATCGACGGCAGCGCACGGCCCGGGAGTTCGCGCTCGTCGAGGCACTCACGGATCGAGTGGGCGAGCACCGGGTGCGGTCCGATCTCCAGGAAGAGCCGGTGGCCGTCGTCGGCCAGCCGGTCGACCGCGGCCCGGAACCCCACCCGGTCGCGGACGTTCCGCCACCAGTACCCCGCGTCCAGCTCCGGGCCGACGGCGACGCCGTCCCGGGCCGTGGTGTAGAGGGGGATCCGCGCGTGCCGTGGCTCCAACCGGTCCAGGCAGGACAGCAGTTCGTCCTTGATCGCCTCCATCCCGGCGCTGTGGTACGGCACCCGGACCGCGAGGAATCTGGTGAAGATCTGCTCGGCGCCCAACTCCTCCGCCAACTGCGCCAGCGCGTCCCGCTCCCCGGCGAGGGTGATCCCGGTGGGGCTGTTCACCGCCGCCACCGAGACCCGGTCGCCGTACGGGAGCACCCGGCGCTCGGCCTCGCGCTCGGAGAGGCTGACGGCGAGCATGGTGCCGGTGCCGGACAGGGTCTGCTGGAGACGGCTCCGGTGCACGGCGATCCGTACCGCGTCCCGCAGGCTGTAGACACCGGCCTCGTAGCAGGCGGCGATCTCTCCGGTGCTGTGTCCGACCACGGCGTCGGGTCGCACCCCGTACCGGCGCCAGAGGGCGGCGAGGCCGATCTGCACGGCGAGGTTGGCGGGCTGGGCGAGCCAGGTCTCCGCCATGCGCGAGGTGTGCTCGTCGGCGGCCATCTCATCGGCCAGCGACCAGTCGGTCAGCTCGCGGATCTCCCGGTCGCAGTGGACGATCGCCTCCCGGAAGACCGGCTCGCGCTCGTACAACTGCCGCCCCATGCCCCACCACTGCGGTCCCATCCCGGTGAACACCCAGACCAGGCGCCGGTCGGCCGGGTCGAGCCGCCGTCCCTCGACCACGCCCGGATGGGGTTCGCCGCGCAGATAGGCGGCGAGCCCCGCTTCGAGTTCGGCGGGGGAGGAGTGGACGACGGAGAGCCGGGACTCCAGGTGCTGGCGGCGGTGGGCCAGGGTGTGGCCGAGATCGACGGGTGAGACCCCCGGGCCGCCGTGGGCCCCCGCCAGTTCGTTCCGGATGCCTTCGGCGACCTCCGGCAGGGCGTCGGCGGTACGGGCGGTCAGCGGCAGGATGGTCCAGGGGCGCTCCGTCGCCGGGGGGCCGGGGTCGGCCGGTGCGGGGGCCTCCTCCAGGACGACATGGGCGTTGGTGCCGCCGAAGCCGAACGCGTTCACCCCGGCGCGGGCGGGGCCCTCGTGGGCGGGCCACTCGGTGACCCGGGTGGGGATTTCGTACCCCAGCGCTGCCAGGTCGATCGCCGGGTTGAGCCGCTCCAGATTGATGTGCGGCGGGATCAGCCGGTGCTCCAGGCAGAGCGCCGCCTTCATCAGCCCGGCGATGCCGGCGGCCGACTCGGTGTGCCCGATGTTGGTCTTCACGGAGCCGACGTAGCACTTCGCGCCGGGTGCCCGTCCGACGGCGAGCGCCCGGCCCAGCGCGTTCGCCTCGATCGGGTCGCCGAGCGGGGTCGAGGTGCCGTGCGCCTCCATGTACTGCACCTGGCCCGGGGTGATGCCCGCTTCGGCGCAGACCCGCTCGATCAGGGCGACCTGGGCGTCCGGGTTGGGCACCGTGATGCCGTTGGTGCGACCGTCCTGGTTGACCCCGCTGCCGGTGATCACGGCATGGATCGGGTCCCCGTCGCGCACGGCGTCCGCGAGCCGCTTGAGCGCGACGACGCCGATGCCCTCGGCCCGTACATAGCCGTTGGCCGAGGCGTCGAACGTCCGCGAGCGGCCGTCGGGCGAGAGGAAACCGCCCTTGGTCTCGGCGATGGTGTACTGCGGCGCCATGTGCAGCAGGGCGCCGCCCGCGAGCGCGAGATCCGTCTCGCCGCCGTTCAGACTCGCGCAGGCCAGATGCACCGCCACCAGGGAAGAACTGCACGCGGTGTCGATGGAGAGGCTGGGGCCGCGGAAGTCGAAGCAGTACGAGATGCGGTTCGACACCATCGTCATCATGGTGCCGGTGGCGGTGTGCGCGGCCAGCGAGTCGAAGCTCAGGTCCGAGAACTGAAGGATCTTGTAGTCCAGGGTGAACGCGCCGACGAACACGCCCACATCGGTACCGGCGAGCGCGGCCGGCCGCTGGCCACCGTCCTCCAACGCCTCCCAGGAGACCTCCAGGAGTTTTCGCTGCTGGGGGTCCATCTGGTCGGCCTCGCGCGGACTGATGCCGAAGAAGGCGGGGTCGAACTCGTCGAAGCCGTCGATGTATCCGCCCCGGCCGCCGGTCAACCGGCCGGGCTTGGCCTTGAACCGGCTGCCGAGCGTGGTGACGTCGTACCGGTCGGCCGGTGTCGGCGTGACGCAGTCCCGGCCGTCCACGAGATTCCGCCAGAAGGCCCGGTGGTCGGAGGCGCCACCGGGAAATCGGCAGCCCATGCCTATGATCGCCACTCCGCCTCGTACGGGGATGTTCGGGTCGGCCATGGTGGAGCTCCTCACGTCGTGGCACTGCGGGCACGGGGGATCACGGTTGGAGTGGTGCGGGGGGTCCCGTCCGGCGGGCGGAGGGGCCGGCCGTGGGGGAGCGCCGGGGAGTCCGAGCGGTGGACTCACCGGAGTGGTTGACCAGTCGCCCTAGGCTTTGGACGCGCTGTTGGAGCGGCGCCGGCGACAGGGGTGGAGCAGCGTGGCGACGATCTCCCCGGTGCCGGGGAACGACGCCGGATCACCGAGCCCGACCGAGACCGGCTCCCGTCCGGGACGCCAGGTGTAACTGCCGAAGAGGTGGTCCCAGACCGAGAGATCGGACCCGTAGTGCCCCGCCTCGGCCAGGACGGTGCTGTGGTGGAGGCGGTGTTGCTCGGGACTGGCGAGCAGATGGTTCAGCCCGCCGATGCGCACATCGATATTGGCGTGGGTGAAATAGCCCTGCACGGCCACGAAGAGTCCGACGACGAAAACGGATTCACGGGAGAATCCGATGAACGCCAGGATCAGTTGAACTGCTCCCTGGGCGAGCAGGATGTCGAGCACATGGTTGACGCCGTTGTTGGCGACATTCACTTTTGTCGGGACGTGGTGGACGCCGTGTAGCCGCCACAGCAGCGGGTTGGCATGACCCCACCGGTGTACGAGATAGCTGGCCAGCGATCCGATCAGCAGGGCGGCGGGAATCTCGGCCCCGAGTGGTAAAGCCGGCACGGACGGCGACACGATTCCGACGGCCGTGGTCACCAGGGCCTGGGCCAGCGCGCTCCCCACCATGGTGAACAGGAAGTACACGCCGTACCAGCGCCATTCACGGCGATCGGGATGCCAGTCGGGTTCATACGGGATGAGTCGTTCGAGAGCGGTCAGATAGAGCAGGACTCCCACGGTGAAGAGCGGGCTCACCTGCGCCGGCGCCCACCCGAGCAGCAGCGTCGCCGCCCCCACCGCAACCATGGCGGCCAGCAGTACGGGATAGGCCGCCTTCCGCAGCCGGTCCTTCGCGGCGGATGATTTCTCCCCGGCCGTCGAAACCGTGACGGGGCCTGCCGCACCACCAGATGAATTTGCGTACTCAGCCATCCACGGCTCCTCTGGGAGAGGCACGGCGCAGCGGAACGAGCGGGAACGCGGCACCGTATGCGGAGACCGAAGGAGGGTGGGGGTAGGCCCTCATTTCGGCGCTCCGTGACGACACAGATCGCGTCCTGTCCAAACGCTCATGACTAGCTCGGGGCGTGGGATGTCGACGCGCAGCCGGGGTCTGAAACCTGGAGATCCGATAGGGGTGACCCGGCACCCTACCGCCTCTGTCCACTGACCATTGGACAGTAATCGCTTGCTGTGCGGAATGCGGTTCGGGTGGTTTTCGTCAATGTGAGTTACATAGTGGTATTAGTCACTTCATGCGAGTACCGCACCGGTGTGCCCCGTCGGCGGGGGTGGCCGGCAAGCTAGTCAAGCTTGACTAATCTCGAGTGGCGCCCTACTCTCTTCCTCATGGCCGTGCTAGTCAAGCTTGACTACATGGATGGTTCGCAGCGAGGAGTCCCATGCCTATTGTTCTGCCCGACACCGGATACGCCCCCACCGCCGAGGACCGCGAGAGCCTGGACGCCTGGTTCGCCGCCTACGACGACGCCAGCGGAGCCCGCCAGATCGAGCGCATGGCCGAGATGGCGGCCTTCCCGCTCAATCTGATCAGCGACGATTCGGCCGGGAACGGCCGGTCGGCGCAGTGGGACCGGAAGCAGTACACCGAGACCATGACCCAGGTCATGGGGGAGGGGGGCGAGGACATCACCTTCGAATCGGTGCGGACTCCCGTCTTCCTCTCCGCCGCCATGGCCGTGGTCTTCAGCGACTCGGTGATGACGGCGGGCGGGGAGACCCGGCAGTTGCGTTACGCCGACATCCTGATCCGGCGGGACGGCGTCTGGGCCTTCCAGACGATGGTCCAGGGTGGCTGGGGCGACAACCTCTAAGTCCTGTCCGGGCGATCTTCGCGGGCCCGACAAGATCGCCCGGACCGGGCCTAGCTGCTCCTCCCTCGGCGGTCGTGCTGCGGGGTGTGGGGGAGGGGGAAGGGGAGGGGACGGCCGACCATGTCCCAGATCGGGTCGAGCGTGGTGTGCTGGTTCATGGCCGCAGCTTCCCACGGGCGGTGGGTGGTTCGTCAGTCCTCACGTTCGGTTGCACTCGAACGCGTACGGTTTTCCCGCGCCGCGCCCGGAGGGTCCGGCGCCACGGTATCCGCGTCGGACCTCGCACGCTCCCTCAGTCCCCCCGCCGGACTCTGCGGGGTGGCGGACCCCGACGCTCCCTCAGTTCCCGCCGCTCTCCGAGGGGTAGCGGACGCCGACGCGGTCCCGGATCGCGTCGAGCGTCCGCATCACCGCCAGCGAACCGTCCAGCGGCACCAGTGGTGATTCCGTCTCGCCCGCCCGCAGGCAGCGCATCACCTCGGCGGCCTCGTGCGCGTACGACAGCGGTTCGCCGTCGGCCGTGAACTCCTCGGGCTCCCGGCCCTCCCGGTGCAGCGTGAACCGTTCCGGGGCGAAGAAGCCGCGCCCGAACTCGACCCGGCCCGCCGAACCGCTGACCGTCGCCGTGATCGGGCTGTTCGCCTCGATGGAGCACGAGAGCAGCGCCGACGCGCCCGACTCCCAGCCGAGCAGTACGGCCGTCGTCGTGTCGACGCCCTCGGGCGAGAGCCGCGCATGCGCTGTCACCCGGTCCGGCTCGCCCAGCAGCAGATGCGCGAACGACACCGGATACACCCCCAGGTCCAGCAGCGCGCCGCCGCCCAGCGCGGGGTCCCGCAGCCGGTGCTCCGGAGGGAAGGGCCCCGCCAGCCCGAAGTCCGCCTGCACGGTCCGTACGTCACCGATCGCGCCGTCCGCGACCAGTGCCAGGAAGCGGCGGACCAGCGGATTGCAGTACGTCCACATCGCCTCCATCAGGAAGACGCCCCGGTCGCGGGCGATGCCGACCAGCTCCTCGGCCTCCGCCGCGTTCAGGGTGAACGCCTTCTCGCAGAGCACCGCCTTGCCCGCCTCCAGGCAGAGCCCGGCGGCCGCCCGGTGCGCGGAGTGCGGGGTTGCCACATACACCACATCCACCTCGGGGTCGGCGGCGAGCGACGCCCAGTCCCCGTACGCCCGGGGGATGCCGAACCGGTCAGCGAAGGCCCGCGCCGACGCCTCCGTACGGGACGCCACCGCCACCACCTCGGCGTCCGGCATCCGCAGCAGGTCCGCCGTGACGGACGCGGCGATACCCCCGGTCGCCAGTACGCCCCATCGAACGCCCCGTGTGCTCTCGCTCATCCGCCCCGCCCATCGATCAGGTGTTCCCCGAGCTGAGAGCATAGGAAAGGATTCAACGATATGGAGATCTGATGTCGAAGCCGGAGAGCGGCCGAGCCAGTACAGAAGTACACATACCCGACCGGACCCCCGCTCCGACTTCCCTCCCGGCCCCCGTGCCGACGGCCGGACCCTCGTCCGGCACCGGGATCGTCGCCGCGCGGCGGGCCGGACTCCTCTTCACTCTCGTCCTGGGCGGGCTCACCGCGCTCCCGCCGCTCTCCATGGACATGTATCTCCCGGCGCTCCCCGCCGTCACCGAATCCCTCGCATCGCCCGCCGCCACCGTCCAGCTCACCCTCACCGCCTGTCTGTTGGGCATGGCGCTCGGACAGCTCGTCGTCGGCCCGATGAGCGACCGGTGGGGCCGCCGCCGCCCGCTGCTCGCCGGCATGGTCGTGTACATCGTCGCCACCGCGATCTGCGCCTTCGCGCCCACCGTCGAACTGCTCATCGGCTTCCGGCTGCTCCAGGGGCTCGCGGGCGCTGCGGGCATCGTCATCGCACGGGCCGTCGTCCGGGACCTGTACGAGGGCGTGGAGATGGCCCGGTTCTTCTCCACCCTGATGCTGATCTCCGGCGCCGCCCCGATCATCGCGCCCGTCATCGGCGCCCAGGTACTGCGGCTGACCGACTGGCGCGGCATCTTCATCGTCCTCGCCGGTGTCGGGGTGCTGCTGACCCTGGTGGTGGTGAAGTGGCTGCCCGAGACCCTCGCCCCGGAGCGGCGGCACGTCGGCGGGGTCGGCGAGGCCCTCCGTACTATGCGGGGACTCCTGGCCGACCGCGTCTTCGCCGGGTACATGCTCACCGGGGGGCTCGCCTTCGCCGCGCTCTTCGCCTACATCGCGGCTTCGCCCTTCGTGGTCCAGGAGATCTACGGTGCGTCCCCACAGGTCTTCAGCCTCCTCTTCGGCATCAACTCCGTGGGGCTCATCGCCGTCGGGCAGATCAACGGCCGGATCCTGGTCGGCCGGGTCGGTCTGGACAAGGTGCTCGGCGTCGGACTGATCATCCTCGCGCTGGCCGGGACCGCGCTGTTGCTGATGACCTCCGGCGCCTTCGGTGAGGCGAATCTGTTCGCCGTGGCCACCGGGCTCTTCGTGCTGATGGCCGCGATGGGTCTGGTCACGCCCAACACCAACGCCATGGCCCTCAACCGGACCCCGCACGCGGCCGGTTCCGCCTCCGCGCTGCTCGGGACGTCGTCGTTCCTGATCGGGGCGGTCGCCTCACCCATCGTTGGCATCGCGGGGGAGGCGACCGCCGTGCCGATGGCCGTGGTGCAGTTGGTGTGCGCGCTGACGGCGATCGGCTGCTTCCTGGGGCTCTGCCGTCCGTGGCAGCGCCGCGCGGGCGCGGTGATCTAGTACGGCGTACGGGGGAGTGACCCCACGGTCGTCGCAGGCACCCTTCGGCACACGGGTTCCGGGGTGGCACCGGGGCCGCACCGGTCCTGCCGATGGTCACCTCCGGCCACCTCCGACATGGGAGGGCGCGGTGGTCACTTCCGGCGCGGATGCCCCAGCAGCCGCAGCCGGTCCTTCGTGTCCGTCCAGCCGAAGACGCCCACCCCCGCCGCCTCGGCGCCCGGCAGCCGCACCGTCGGACCCAGCGGCCGGGGCGTCGCCGAGCCCGGACCCAGCTCCACCGGGACGCCGCCGCCCGCGAGCGCGTCCGGCGCGTTCCGGGCGCCGATCGCGCCGTAGGCGGTGCCCGTGTCGGTCACCGAGGTCAGGGTCAGCGGCCGGGAGTCGCCCGCCGGCTCGACGCACCGCCCCTTGCGGCGCTGGAGGTCGAAGACGAGATTCCCCGCCACGAGATGACCGCCCCCGGGCGAGAGCACCGCCCGGGGGTGCTCGCCCGGTTCGATGGCCGGCTTCTGGCAGCGCGTCTGCACCAGCGGCTTCCCCGACGCGGTGTCGTGCACCGCCCAGACCTCATGCGTGGGGGCGTCCTTCCGCCCCTTCGCGAGACGCCACTTGGCCAGCAGTCGGCCCGGTGCCACGGCGGTCGGCACCCCGGACGCGCGGTCGGTGCCGGCCGGGGCGGTGTTCCCGCTGTACCAGCCGCCCCGTACCCAGAAGCCCGTCTCGCCGCTGAGCAGCAGCCCCTTCGCGGTGACCCCGCGCACCTCGGTCAGCCGACGGCAGCCCGCACAGCCCTTGGGGTGGGCGAGCGCGGTCTCCGGCACCCGGGTCACCTCACCGGTCGCCGGATCGACGACGGCGTTACGGGTGCGGCCGTCGCCGACGAGGATTCCCGGGCCGGTGCCGGAGACGGTCGGCGGAGTGGGCCAGGGCAGTTCGGTCCGCTGCCGGCCGCCGGTCTCGACGTCGTACACATCGAGCACGACGAAGGTCTCGGTGGCCGTGAGCACATCGTCGCCGCCCGCCGTGCCGAACGACCAGACCACCAGATACTCCCGGCCGTCCTTGGCGACGGAGAGCAGCCGGGGGACGGCGGCCCCCGGACCCGAGCGGCGGTCGGCCGAGGCCGGGGGATGCCAGGGGCGGCCCGTCCAGACGGGACGGCCGGAGGCGATATCGAAGGCGCGCAGCCGGAAGCGGCCCGGCCCGACGCGTTCCAACTGGGCGATACGGCCGCTGGCCGGCGCGATTGCGTACCCGAGCGAGGCGTCGGGGAGCTCCCACCTCGGCCGGGGCTGGTACCCGCCGGGGACGGCGAGCCGGGTGAGGGGCGGCGCGGCGGTGCCGGTCGCGGCGCGTGGCGTGGAGCCGGATGCGCCGTCCTCACCGTCATCCCCGGCCGTGCCGCACATGGTGAGCAACAGGAGCGCCGCCAGTACGGTGGCACCCGCCGTCAGGGCCAGCCGTGCGACTCGCTGTCTCATGCGCCCCTCGGTGGTCTCATGAATCCCCCTCGTGAGCCCCCGGCCGGGTCCGGTGACCGGGCCGCCCCTCCACGTGCTGACGTCCGCCTGCGCACGTTCCGTGTGATCACGTTCCGTGTGCGGCGGAGGCGGTCAGCGTAGCAACGCGCCCCCGGGGCCGGGCACATGCTCCCCGACCCCCGGGCCCCGGGGCAGGACGCGTCAGCCCCCGCCCGTGAGGGCCTAGAATTTCTCGGTGAACGCCACCCTCCCCAGCGCGGAATCCCTGCGCGCCGCCCTCGCCGGTCTGCTCGACGGGCTGCCGCCCACCCAGGCCGCCCGGGCCGTCGACCGGCTGATCGCCAACTACCGGGGGACCACCCCGACCGACGCCCCCGTACTGCGGGACCGGTCGGACGTCGTCGCGTACGCCGCGTACCGGATGCCCGCGACCTTCGAGGCGGTACGGTCCGCGCTCGGCGCCCTGCGGGACGCGGCACCCGACTGGGTACCGGCCACCCACACCGACATCGGCGGCGGTACGGGCGCGGCGAGCTGGGCCGTCGCCGAGGCTTGGCACGACGAGAGCCCGCCCGGGGAGCAGCAGGGGGAACGACCGGAGCGGGAGGGCGCGGGGGACGGCCCGGGACCACGGACCACCGTGCTCGACTGGGCCGAGCCCGCGCTCGCCCTCGGGCGGGAGCTGGCCGTCGCGTCCGGCGCGCCCGCGCTGCGCGCCGCCCGCTGGGAGCGCTCGCGGATCAGCGCGGCCATCCGCATCGACGACGCCGACCTCGTCACCGTGTCGTACGTCCTCAAGGAGTTGACCGAGGCGGACCGCGCCGCCGTCGTCACCGAGGCCGCGCGTGCGGCGCGGGCCGTGGTCATCGTGGAACCCGGCACCCCCGACGGCTATCTGCGGATCATCGAGGCCCGTGACCGGCTGATCGCGGCCGGTCTCACCGTCGCCGCGCCCTGCCCGCACAGCGCCCCCTGCCCCATCGTCCCCGGCACGGACTGGTGCCACTTCTCGGCCCGGGTCAGCCGTTCCTCACTGCACCGCCAGGTGAAGGGCGGCTCGCTGCCGTACGAGGACGAGAAGTTCAGCTATGTCGTGGCCACCAGATTCCCGGTGCGCCCCGTCACCGCCCGGGTCGTCCGCAAGCCGCAGCTCCGCAAGGGCCTGGTCCTGCTGGACCTCTGTGGGACGGAGGAGACCCTGACCCGCGCCACCGTCACCAAGCGGCAGGGGGCCGTGTACAAGGAGGCCCGTGACGCGGAGTGGGGCGACTCGTGGCCGTCCCACCCCGCACCGTAGGAACGGAGCGGCTCAGGCGCGTAGTTCCTGCGTACAGCACTTCACGCTGCCGCCCCCCTTCAGGAGTTCCCCGAGGTCCATCCCGATCGGCTCGTAGCCCCGGTCCCGCAGCGGTTCGAACAGCCCCACCGCCGCCTGCGGGAGCAGCACATGGCGGCCGTCGCTGACCGCGTTCAGCCCGAGTGCGGCGGCGTCCGGCTCCCCGGTGATCAGGGCGTCGGGGAAGAGCCGGGCGAGGACCGCGCGGCTGCCCGGCGAGAAGGCGCCGGGGTAGTACATGACGTCGTCCGCCGCGTCGTCCAGGACGGAGAGCGCCGTGTCGAGGTGGTAGTAGCGCGGATCGACCAGGTCCAGGCCGATCACCGGCCGGCCGAAGAATTCCTGTGCCTCGCCGTGCGAGAGCGGGCTGGAGCGGAAGCCCCGACCGGCCAGGACGTAGGAGGCGGTGACGGCGAAGTCGCCCTCGCCCTCGTTGATATGGGTCGGTTCCTGGACGACGGGGAAGCCGGCCGAGCGGAACCAGTCGCGGTGGGCGGCGGCCTCGGCCTCCCGTTCCCGGTGGGCGAACCGGGCGAGGAGTACCCGGCCGTCGATCACGGTCGCGCCGTTGGCGGCGTAGACCATATCGGGCAGATCGGGCCGGGGGGTCAGCAGTTCCACGGTGTGGCCCAGGGCGCGGTAGCGGTCGCGCAGGTCCTCCCACTGGGCCATGGCCAGCGGGAGATCGATCGGTTTCGCCGGATCCATCCATGGGTTGATGGAGTACGTCACTCTGAAGTGCGCGGGTGGGCACATCAGATAGCGGCGCGGCGACGCGTCACGAAGCGATGAGCGCAATGAGGGCTCCTCACATGCGAGTACGACGGTGGTGCACGCGGTCTGCGTGTGTTCAGCCATGGTGCGGCCAAGGGCCCGGTTGTGTCCGGGGTCGGTCGTGTGGTGTTCCTTTCGTTGGAATCCGGCCGTTTCGGGGCAGGGCGCCGATGGCCTGTTCGATATATCCGGTGTGTCCGGGTCCGTTCGGCGCGGGACGACCGGTGCGGGTGGTTCGGTGGGGCGAGGGCGGTGCGGGTGGTTCGGTGCGGGTGGGCGAGTGATCACCGTGTGATCGATCAAATGTCGAGACGATACGTCTCGGTTCTCGGTTGGTAGATTGAGTGCCATGACCGACACCAAGGCACCCGACTCCAGCCGCCGCAGCGACCGCTCCCGCCACGCGATCTACGAAGCCGCACTCGCGCTCGTCGCCGAGGTCGGCTACGCCCGTACCACCATCGAGGGCATCGCCGCCCGCGCCGGAGTCGGCAAGCAGACCATCTACCGCTGGTGGCCCTCCAAGGCCGCCGTCCTCCTGGAGGCGTATCTCGACCTCGCCGGCCAGGCGGCCGGGGACGAGACCGAGATCCCCGACACCGGCGATCTGGCCGCCGACCTCAAGCTGGTGCTGCGCGCCACCGTGGACGAGATGAACAACCCCGCCTACGACGGGCCCACCCGCGCGCTCGCCGCCGAGGGCGTGGTCGATCCGGCCCTGGGAGCGCAGTTCGTGGAGAAGCTCCTCGACCCGTCGCTCCAGCTCTACGCGCGGCGGCTGCGCGCCGCCGAGGAGGCGGGCGGGCTGCGGCCGGGGCTCGACCTCCGGATCGCCCTCGAACTCTTCGTCGGGCCGCTCACCCACCGCTGGCTGCTGCGGACCCTGCCGCTCACCCACGACTACGCCGACACCCTCGTCGACTACGCCCTGCACGGGCTGGCGACCGAGCCGCCCCGCTCCTGAGCCGCCCCGCCGCCCGGAGGGAGCCCCCTCCCGAGGGGTTCCGCGCGGTGCCGGGAGCGCCCCATGAGCGGGCCAAGAGCGGGCCAAGACTGCCCCGGGCGACCCCCGCGACCGACCCCCGGTTGGAAACTGTGGCCACCTACGGCGCAGGATGGTGCGACGATGGTAGAGACCACGTGGGGCGAGCGTGAGCTGTGAGGGGATAGATGGGCGACGGTAAAGGCCGCTTCCGCGGCACGGAGAACGGGCTCTCCTGGGAGAGCCGGCTGCCCCAGTGGCTGCGCCGCCGCCCCAAGGACATCGACCCCGGCGCGGCCGACTCCAGCCGTGAGGATCTCCTTCTCGCCGTCGCCTCGGCGGGTATGCCCCTGGCGCCCGCTGCCCACCCGGTCTCGTACCGATGTTCCTGTGACCGCATCGGCTGTCCCACCCCCGGCCGGCACCCCGTCTCCTTCGCCTGGCAGACGCAGTCCACCACCGACCGCTCGCAGATCCTGCGCTGGGCGCAGGGTCAGCCGCAGGCCAACTTCATCACCGCCACCGGCATGGTCCACGATGTGCTCGATGTGCCACTGGACGCCGGGCGCGCCGCCCTGGACCGGCTGCTGGAGCAGGGCATCGAGGTCGGCCCGGTCGCCGAGTCCACCGGCGAGGGCGAGGCGGGGCGGACGCTGTTCTTCACCGCCACCCGCGGCACCCCGGAGGACGAGGACGAGTGGTGGCCCTGTGAGCTGGACTGCCGTCCCGAGACCATGGACGAGCACCCCGGGCTCCGCTGGCACTGCCGGGGCAGCTACGTCCTGGTACCGCCCGCCCGACTCCCCGGTGACCACGAGGTGTACTGGGTGCGCGGCCCCGAGCTGCCGCTGCCGGATCCGCTGACGCTGCTGGAGACCCTGACGGACGCCTGCGCGCGGTATGCCGGCGAGGTCGAGGCCAATGAGGCGCTGGACGAGGAGCGGCACCAGACGGCGTGGCCGATGGGCCGCCGCTGAGCACCCGCGGTGACCGGACCGGGCTGGTGGCTCGGTCCGCATCCGGCCTGAACGCCGGGGTGTGGGGCCGGGGTGCGCTCCGGCCTAGGACCCCTTCGCCGAGGTCAGCCCGGTCAGCCTGCCGAGCACATCGACCTTTCCGCCGTCGCCGACGGGCGGTATCACCACGGCCTGGCTGGAGATCCGCTCCTTCGTCAGCGAGGACGTGACCGCACCCGTCAGCAGGGCCTTCACATCCGGGTGGACCGTCAGGGTCACCCCCTTGGCCGCGGTCTCCCGTTCGAAATTCCGTACGGTGAAGAAGACCAGCGCCCCACCGTCCTCGGTGGTCAGCCCCAGCGGCGCGTACTCCCCGGTGTCCAGCGGCTGGTCGATGTACTGCGTGGACTTGCCGGGCCGATTCGCCGCCTTGCGGCGCGAGTCGCGCCAGCCGGAGGTGTGCGGGCCGTCGGCGAAGTACTCCGGTTCCCCGGTCCGCAGATATGCGGTGTAGTCCTCGCCCAGATCGCGCGGGGCCCGGGTCAGCGCGGTGCTGTTCGGGGCGACGGACTCCGCGTGGCCGTTCTTGTCGGTCTTCAGAGCGGGGATGCGGTCGGGCGAGAGGATCGTCAGATAGCCGGCCTTCCAGGTGTGCGCCGGCCCGTTGCGCAGAAAGACCAGCACCCAGCGGTTGTCCTGGGCGCCGGCGTCCGCGTCACGGTTGGAGTCGACGTCGGCGAGGAAGAACCGCGGCCAGCCCGCCTTCTTCGGGATCGTGAACCGGGCGTCGGTCAGCCGCAGCGGCACATGCTGCGGATTGCCGTCGGGGTAGTTGACGCTACGCGCCTTGATACCGGCCTGGTTGATCGCGCCGAGGGCGCCGGCGACCCGGCCCGCGTCCAGCGCGGGATCGTACGCCTTGTCGGCGGCGTTGTACGCGTCGGTGAACCCCTTCAACGCTTCGGCCGCCTCGGCCGCGGTCGCCGCCGGGACGAGTTCCCGCTCCCCGTGCACGGTCACACAGCCGCTCGCCGTCAGGGCCAGGACCGCCACGGCCGTCACCATCATGAGGCCCGTCGACCGGCTGCCCCGGTGCTGCCCTCTCACCCGAATCGGCCTTCTCATCGGTCGTCTTCTCCTCGCCGCACGGTGACCGGCCGAAGCCTACCGGGGTGCGGAACAGCGCGGCCCCGGGGATCGCGTACAGCGCCCACACCGCGATCTGGAGGACGGTCGGCCCCGGCGAGAGATGGAGCACGCCGTACACGACCGTCCCGTACCAACTGTCCGGGGGGAGGGCGCCACTGACGTCGAACGCCTCATCGGCGGGTGCGCCCGGCGGGGGCCCGGCTAAGTCGGAGGTCGGCGGCTGGACGTCGGAGGCGGGAAGTCCGAAGCCGGAGGCCGCGTTCTGAACGGCGGGCGTCAGCCGGGTGGGCGGGGGGCATGGCAGGGCCGGTGGCAGGGCCATGAGATCAGAGCCCGGCCACCGGCCGGCCGGAATCCCGGTGAGAGGAGAGCCCGGCGCCCCCCGGTGGGAGGCGCCGGGGAGGGTCAGTCCGTGCGGCGGGGGAGCACCACGGGCGCGCCGGAGCGCGGATGCGGGAACACCTCGACCGGCTGTCGGTAGACCTGGCTGAGCAGCTCATCACGGAAGATCTCGGTGGGCTCCCCCTCCGCCGCCAACCGGCCCTCGTGCAGCACGGCGACCCGGTCTGCGTAGGCCGCGGCGAGGCCGAGGTCGTGCAGGACGACGACGACACCGTCCCCGGCCGCCGCCCGCTCGCGGCAGAGGCGGAGTACCAGTTCCTGGTGGCGCAGATCGAGCGCGGCGGTCGGCTCGTCGAGGAGCAGTAGCGGGACGCGCTGGGCCAGCACCCGGGCGAGGGCGACCCGGGCGCGTTCGCCCCCGGAGAGCGCGGAGAACGGCCGGTCGCCGAACTCGGTGGTCTCGGTGGCCGCCATCGCCTCGGCGACGGCGAGATCGTCGTCGTCCTCCAACTCGGTGCCGGCCCAGGGTGCGCGACCCATCCGTACGACCTCGGCCACCGGGAAGGGGAAGGAGAGCACGGCGGTCTGCGGCAGCACCGCCCGGCGCAGGGCGAGTTCGGCGGCGCTCCACTCGCGGGCCGGGCGGCCGGAGATCCGCACCGAGCCGCGGTCGGCGGGGAGATCGGCGGCGAGGGCGCCGAACAGTGTCGACTTTCCGGCTCCGTTGGGTCCCACCAGGGCCAGCACCTCACCCGCGCGGGCCGACAGTTCGATACCGGCGAGGACCGCCCGGCCGCCGAGCCGGACATGGAGCCCCTCGACCTCGGCGAGTACGGTGCCGGGTGCGGGTCGGGCGGGCAGTTGCCGCCGTCGGTTGCCGAAGAGACTGATCATGCCCAACCACCCTGCTTACGACGGGTCCTGCGCAGCAGCCAGAAGAAGAAGGGGCTGCCGAAGAGTGCGGTGAGCACCCCGAGCGGAAGCTCGGCGGGCTCGGCGATCGTCCGCGCGGCGAGATCGCCGACGGCCAGCACCAGCGCGCCGCCGAGCGCCGAGCCGGGGACGAGGAAACGGTGGCCGGGGCCGTTCGCCATCCGCAGCAGATGCGGGACGAGCAGTCCGACGAAGGTGATGATGCCGGCGACGGCGACCGCGGCGGCGGTGAGCAGCGCGACGACGAGGATGAGGACGAGCCGGAGCCGTTCCACATCGACACCGAGATGGCGGGCCGGCCGCTCACCGAGGGCGAGCAGATCGAGCTTGCGCGCGTACAGCGGCGCGAGCAGCAGACCGAGGACGGTGCACGGCAGCACGGCGAGCACCTTCGGCCAGGTCGCCTGGGAGAGTGAGCCGAGCTGCCAGAACGTGATCTGGGTGATCTGCGCGTTGTCGGCGAAGAAGATGAACAGGCCGATCAGGGCGCCCGCGAAGGCGTTGACGGCGATACCGGTGAGGATGAGGGTGACGACCTCGCTCTTGCCGCCGGAGCGGGAGAGCACGTAGACGAGTGTCACGGTCAGGAGCCCGGCGACGAAGGCGCAGGCGGTGATGGTCCAGTTGCCGAAGAAGCTGAGCCCGAAGGCGATCGAGGCGACGGCGCCGACGGCCGCGCCGGCGGAGATGCCGATGATGCCCGGTTCGGCGAGCGGGTTGCCGAAGACGCCCTGCATGAGGGCTCCGGCGCAGCCGAGGGAGGCGCCGACGAGCAGGGCGAGGACGACCCGGGGGAGCCGGACGTTCCACAGGACGCTCTCGCCGACGCGGTCCAGGGCCTGACCGCCGAGTCCCATCCGGTGCTGGGCGGAGGCGATGACATCGCCGAGGGGGATGTCATAGGCGCCGTAGCCGGCGGAGACGAGGGTGACGAGGAAGAGGGCGCCGAGGAGCGAGGCGGTGAGGAGGTAGGCGGTGGAGCGGGGGCGTCGGGGCGGTTCCACGACGGGGGTGGTGCGGGGTGCGGTGGTCTGCTTCGCGACTGCGGTACGGGGGGTGGCCGCGGGTGCGGGGTCCTTGCTGAGCCGGGGCGCGGCGACGGGGGGTCGCTCGGCGGCCGGTTCGGTGAGGCCGGCCGGTTCGCCGGGTTCAGGGGGTTGGGTCGGCTGCGGCGCGGGGGGCGGCTTCGGCTGTTCAGTGGTCCTGGTCGGCTCCGTGCCTTCTGTGGCCTTGGTGGCCTTCGGGGCTCCGGTGGCGTCCGTGGCTCCGGTGGTTTCCGTCTCGTCCGTCGGGTCGGTCGCGGTTCCGGGGGTCGGCCGTTCCGGGGGCGTCGCCCCCGGCTGGGGCCGGGTGGAGATCGACATGGTCACTTACCGCCCGCGTAGAGCTGGTCGACCAGTGACTGCAACACCTCGTCGGTCCGGGGCCCGTAGTTCAGCATCACGCCGTCCGGGATCGACACCACCCTGCGGTCCATCCCGGCCGGGGTCTGCGCCACACCGGGGATCTTGACCAGACCGTCGATGCCGCCGACCGAGTCCAGGCCCTTCGACATCACCAGGATCGCGTCGGGCGCCGCCTTCGCGAGCGCTTCGCTGGTGATGGCGGTGAAGTCCTTCTCCAGACCGGACTCCTTGCCCGCGTCCACCGCGCCCGCCGCCTCCAGCAGGGACGCCGCACCCGACTCGCGCCCGCCGAGGAGGTACACCGACGCCGTGCCGCGCAGATACAGGAACGCGACCCGCGGCTTCTTCCCCTCGGTGGCCTGCGCCGGGATGTCCTTCTGGACCGCCGCGATGCGTGCCTCCGTACGCGTCTTCAACTCGGTGCCCGCCGCCTTCACGCCCAGCGCTGCGGCCACCGCGTCGATCCGGGTGCCGACATCGGACAGACTCTTCGCCGTCGTCACGACCACCAGCGGAATGCCCGCGTCACGTATCTGCTGAATGGATTCAGCAGGTCCCGACGCGGTCTCGGCGAGGACGACGGTCGGCTTCAGCGAGAGCACGCTCTCGGCCGACACATCGTGTCCCCGGGTCACCACCGGCAGATCCTTGGCCTGTTCGAAGGTGGCGGTGACATCGCGCGCCACCACCTTCTTCCCGAGCCCGAGGGTGAAGACCAGCTCGTTCAGCGATCCGGTCAGCGGCACGATCCGGTCGGTCGACGCGATGGTGACCTGCCGCCCGTCCGCCGACGGCACGGTCACCGGCAGCTCGGGCACCGGCGTCTTCGCCAGCGGCTCGACCCGGTCGGCGGCGGCGCCGGTGGCGGCGGTCCGACCCTTGGCGGCGGGCGAAGCGGAATCACCGCCGCAGCCGGTCGCCACCAGGGTGACGGTGAGCGCGGTAAGGGCCGCGCCCATCAGGCGAATTCTGCGCACCGAGCGCGTCGTGGCCTGTGAGAGCACCGAGGGCACCGTCCTGTCGTTCTGTGGCATGTCGTACGGGGGCGTCCCCCCATGGTCAATTCCCGTGGTGGTTTCGGTGGCCGGAACCCGGCACCGAGTCCGGCACCGGAGGCAAAAGCGGAATGCGGGGGGCTACCGGTACAGGGTGGACACAGCTTAGGTTAGCCTTACCTCGCTCTGCCAGACCGCCGCACCCCTCGGAGGGAACTCATGCTGCCGTTCAGACCGGCCCGCGCGTTCGCCGTCGCGCTCCTCGCGGCCGTGCTCGGGGCGCTGCTCCCAGCCGGTGCCGCCCATGCGGCGGAACGCACGGTCCAGGGCGGCAGACTCGACTGGGGACTGAAGTCCTCCTTCCAGAAGTACATCACCGGCCCCATCGCCAACGGCAACTACCGGCTCACGGCGGGCGCGGCCACGGTCGGCGGCAGCAACTACCGCTTCCACTCCGCCCAGGGCTCGTACGACCCGGGCACCGGCGCCTTCGAGGCGCGCTTCTCCGGTGGCGTCCACTTCACCGGCCACCGCAAGCCCGACGGCACCCATGAGCTGGACCTCTCACTCAGCCGCCCGACCGTCAAGATCTCCGGCGGTCGGGGCACCCTCCACGTGGACATGGTGAGCAAGGCCCGGAGCACCGGCAAGGTCACCACGTACAACCAGGTCGCCTTCGGCACGCTCAACCTCTCCGGCATCAACATGCGCGGCGGCTCGGGGCCCATCGGCCTCACCAACATCCCCGCCACGCTCACCTCCCAGGGCGCCGCCGCCTTCGCCGGGTTCTACACCGCGGGCACGCCCCTCGACCCGATCAGCCTGAACGTCGACCTCGCGGCCGCGCAGGCGCCGCAGAAGCCGCAGCCGAACAAGCCCCAGCCGCCCGCGGCCAAGCCCCCGGTCACGGCACAGCCCCCGCGCGCCGCCGGAGTGCTCCAGAACGCCGCCGTCGACTGGGGGGTGCGCCGCACCTTCCGGGAGTACGTGACCGGTTCCATCGCCCAGGGCCAGTGGACCCTCTCCGGCGGGGCCCAGGACGGCGGAGCCCTCTTCCGCTTCCCGCAGGGCAAGGGCACCTACGACGCGAAGACCCAGACCCTGAACGCCTCCTTCGCCGGGTCCGTGCGCTTCACCGGCGAGCACCTCGACCTCACGCTGGGCCGGGTCACCACCCGGGTGGCGGCCGGCCTGGGCACGCTGAGCGCCGATGTGACCGCCGCCGGCCGCACCGAGAAGGCGGTCCCCCTGGTCACCTTCGTCGCCAAGGACTTCACCCCCAAGAACGGTCTCGCGGCCCTCACGGAGGCCCCGGCCACCCTCACCGCGGGCGGCGCCAAGGCGTTCGGCTCGATGTACAAGGCGGGCACCGTGATGGACCCGGTCTCGCTCGCCGTCGCCGTGGACAAGGCGGCGCAGCTTCCCGCCCTTCCCGATCTGGGCAGTGACGTCAAGCCGGCGCCGAGCCCGGCGCAGTCCGAGCCGAAGGCCGAGTCCGCGTCCGCCGTGGCACCCGCCGCCGACTCGTCGGACTCGACCGTTCCCACCTGGGTCTACGTGGCCGCGGGCGCCGGTGTCCTCGCCGCTGCCGCCGCCGTCGCCCTCTTCGTCGTACGCCGTCGCCGTACGACCCCGAACTGATCCGGACTGAAGGAGTAGCCACCATGACAGCCAACCGTCGTTCCCTGAGCATCGCCGCGGCGGCGGCCACCGCGGCCGCGTTCGGAGCAACCGCGCTCGCCCTCCCCGCGGTCGCCGCCGCGAGTTCACCGGCTGCCGCCGGCGCCACGGCCGACCAGGCCACTTCATCGGCGGCGGGGGCGACCACCATCGGGCTGAAGGACGGCACGCTGGAGTGGGGCTTCAAGGGAACCTTCCGCAAGTATGTGAAGGCGAAGAACATCAGCGTCGCCGACGGCGCGAAGCAGGCGCCCGACAACGGGCCCTTCACCTTCACGGGCGGCACCGGCACCTACGACACCAAGTCGCACGGCACGAGTACGGCCTTCCAGGGCAGCGTGCTGTTCAACTCGGCGCACTTCACGATGGAGTTCGCCGATGTGAAGATGGTCACCAACCGGACGAGCGGCAGCATCACCGCCGATGTCACGCTCGACGGCGAGCTCCACCCCGATCTCGCCATCGCCGCGCTCGATATGACGAAGGCCACCCGGGGCGGGGGCGAGGGCGGCGCGATGGTCTTCAGCGCCATCCCGGCGTCGATCACCGCCGAGGGCGGGCCGGTCCTCAACTACCCGGAGGGCGAGGTGCTGGACACCGCGACGCTCTCCGTGAAGGCGGATGGCGGCGGCCGGCCCGACCCGGGCAAGGACCCGGAGACGGACCCCGGTAAGGACCCGGAGAAGGACCCGGAGAAGGACCCCAACAAGGATCCTGAGAAGGAGCCCGAGAAGGACCCGGGGAAGGAGCCGGGCAAGGATCCTGAGAAGGACCCGGTCAAGGAGCCCGAGAAGGACCCGGTCAAGGAGCCCGACGCCGCCGTGAACGGCGCGATCGTCGACGGCAATCTCGACTGGGGCGTGATGAAGCGCTTCCGGGAGTACGTCGTCGGCAACTTCGCCAAGGGCAAGGCCGAACTGGCCGGTGGCGCGGTGAAGTCCGGCGAGGGCTACCGCTTCCCCAAGGGCAAGGGCAGCTACGACGCCGCCAAGGACTCCCTCTCGGTCTCCTTCGACGGCAGCGTCCGCTTCCTCGGCCACCTCAGCCAGGGCGTCTACGGTCTCGACCTCAAGCTGAGCGACATCAAGGTCAAGGCGACCGGCACCAAGGGCACGCTCTATGTGGACGTCAACACCAAGAGCAAGGACACGGGCAAGCCCCTCAACTACAACGACGTCGCGTTCGGCTCGCTGAGCCTGCCGGCCGGGGCGCTCAAGCCCGTGAACAAGACGGTGAAGCTGACCGCCGTACCGGGCACGCTGACCGCCGAAGGCCGCAAGGTGTTCGAGAACCAGTACGACCTGGGGGAGCCCCTCGACGCCGTCACGGTCGCGGCGGCCCTCGACAAGGGCGTCCCCCTGCCGCCCGGAGGCACCGGTGGCACCACAGGCGGTACCAACGGCGGCACCACGGGCGGCTCGACCAACGGTGGCACCACGGGCGGCTCGGTCGGCGGCACCGTCGGCGGCGGTTCGCTGGGTAGCGGCTCCGTGGGCGGCGGTTCGGTGGGCGGTACGACCGGCTCCGTCGGCGGCCCCGCCGATGGCTCGGTCGGCGGCGCACTCGCCTCCACCGGCGCCGGCCTCCCCACGACCGCGCTGCTCGCCGCATCGGCGGGCATCGCCGCGGCCGGCGCCGGTGTGGTCTTCGCGGTCCGCCGCCGTGGGGCCACCACCGAGTTCTGACCGGAGCGGTCCCGTACGTCCTGTACATCCCGTACGACCCTGATGGCAGGGCCGGTCCGACGCCACCCGCGTCGGACCGGCCCTGCCGTCGTACGGGCGCGCTGCTCGGCCGGTCCCGCCGCGCCGGGGGCGCGCCGTCCTGGGACGGCCGCCCACTCCCCACCCGGCTGGTGCTTCAATGCCCGGGTGAACGAACGCCACGCGCTCCATGTACTCGATGTGCTCGATGTGTTCTGCGGCCCCGACGGACGCCACGGGAACACCCTGGGAGTCGTACGCGACCCCCGACGCTTCCCCGACCAGGCGTCCCGCCAGGCCCTCGCCGCCGAACTCGGCTACAGCGAGACCGTGTTCGTGGACGACCCCGAACGCGGGGTGGTCGACATCTACACCCCCGGTCTACGGCTGCCGTTCGCCGGGCACCCGCTCGTCGGGGCGGCCTGGCTACTCGATCTGGCGGAGCTGAACCCGCCGGCCGGGCAGGTGTGGGCGCGCGGCGACGGGGAGTTCACCTGGATCACCGCGCGGGCCGAGTGGGCGCCGCCCCGGACCCTGACGCGGTACGCGTCCCCCGCCGAGGTGGACGCGCTGCCCGCGCCGCCACCGGGGGAGGGCTGGCTCTACGCCTGGGCGTGGGAGGACGAGGCGGCCGGGCGGGTACGGGCGCGGGGCTTCCCCCGGCGCGACGACGGCATCGTGGAGGACGAGGCCACCGGCGCGGCGGCCCTCCTGCTCACGGATCTGCTCGGGCGGGCCCTGAACATCACTCAGGGCCGGGGGTCGCAGATCCTGACGGCCCCCGGCCCTGACGGCACGGTCGAGATCGGCGGACGGGTACGCCTCGCGGCGCCCGCCCCCGTACTGACTCCGGTACCCCCTCCGGCCCTGGTGCCCAAGCGCCGTACTTCTTTCTTTTGAGGGCTCGGTTCGCCTCCGGGGCGCTGTGAGCGTGCGTCGACGGTCGATCGTGCTCGGTCCCTCGTACCTCGGGACCTGCGCGCGTTCTCCCTTTCGACCCCCGCGCGCCCCTTCGGCTCACTCGCCACGGGTGCCCGGGCCATGGGTACGGGGGCGCCCCTTCGGCTCATTCGCCGAAGGGGCGCCGGGTACGGCTCGCTGACCGCACGGGCCCTACGCGCTCAGCGGGAACTCCGCGCCCAGCTCGCGGAAGACCGCGCCGTTGAAGTCGAACGCCCGCTTGCACTCGTCGATGATCCGCTTCTTCTCCAGATCGTCCGCGTTCACCGCGTCCAGCAGCTCGCGGTAGCCCCGCTTGAAGGCGGCCGGGTTGCCGATCTCCTCGAAGACGTAGAACCGCACGCCGTCGCCCTTGCGGTCGAAGCCCCAGGTCTTCTCCGCCTTGTCCCGGATGATCTGGCCACCGGAGAGGTCCCCCAGGTAGCGGGTGTAGTGGTGTGCGACGTAACCGGCCGGCCAGCTCTCGGCGCACTCCGCGACCCGTGCCGCGTACGCCGTGGTCGCGGGCAGCGGGGCGACGCCCGCACGCCAGTCGGCACCCCGCAGATGCGCCAGATCGCGCTCCAGCTCGGCCGTGCGGAACAGCTCGGGCTGGATGAAGGGCCCGGCGATCGGGTCGTCCTTCAACGACGCGGCGGCGCTCTCCAGCTCCCGGTACACGAACCAGAGCTGCTCGGTGTATCGGGCGTACGCCTCGACACCGAGCCGGCCACCGAGGAGGTGGCCCATGAAGGGGGAGGTCTCCGCCTCTGTGTGCTGCTCGTGGGACGCGACACGGATGAGCGTGGAGAAGGGCGTGCCGGTGGGCGTGCCGGTGGCGGTGACGTCCAAGGCGGACCTCCAGGGACCAGGGGGGACGGAACGAACGGGCGGCGACAGCCCATGGCTGCCACCGCCTCCGATCATCCTACTTAGGCATACCTAAGTCAATGTGTTCCCGACGACCTGTCGGTAAAAACGTTCGCCCCGGCGCGCCTCAGGGAAGCGTGAGGATTTCCGTTCCCGTCTCGGTCACCACCAGCGTGTGCTCGAACTGGGCGGTGCGCCTGCGGTCCTTGGTCACCACGGTCCAGCCGTCCTCCCACATGTCGTACTCGTACGTACCGAGGGTGAGCATCGGCTCGATGGTGAAGGTCATGCCCGGCTGGATGACGGTGGTCGCGTGCGGGGAGTCGTAGTGCGGGACGACCAGCCCGGAGTGGAACGAGGTGTTGATCCCGTGCCCGGTGAAGTCCCGGACGACCCCGTAGCCGAAACGCTTGGCGTAGGACTCGATGACCCGACCGATGACATTGATCTGGCGGCCCGGCCTGACCGCCTTGATGGCCCGCTCCAGGGACTCCCGGGTGCGCTCCACGAGCAGCCGGGACTCTTCGTCCACATCACCACAGAGGTAGGTGGCGTTGTTGTCGCCGTGGACGCCGTCGATGTACGCGGTGACGTCGAGGTTCACGATGTCACCGTCGCGGAGCACGGTGGAGTCGGGGATTCCGTGGCAGATGACCTCATTGATCGAGGCGCAGAGCGACTTGGGGAAGCCGCGGTAGCCGAGTGTGGAGGGGTAGGCGCCGTGGTCGCACATGAACTCGTGGGCGACCCGGTCGAGTTCGTCGGTGGTCACCCCGGGGGCGATGTGCTTGGCGGCCTCCGCCATCGCGCGGGCGGCGATCCGCCCCGCGACACGCATCCGCTCGACGGTGTCGGAGTCCTGGATCTCCGGCCCGGTGTACGGGGTCGGCGCGGACTTGCCGACGTACTCGGGGCGCCGGATGGCGGCGGGGACGGGGCGGGGGGGAGAGAGCTCACCTGGGACGAGCAGCGACTGGCCAGACATGTCAGCGAGTCTAACCAGGGGGTGTGGGGCAGCATGGCGAGAGAGGAAGGGAGCCGACGATGGCCTTGTTCAAACGGCGCACGGTGGGTAAGCCGGGCGAGTGGTACTACTGCCTCCAGCACCAGAAGGTCGAGGAGGGGCCGGACTGCCCGGCGAAGGACCGTTTCGGACCGTACGGGACGCGCGAGGAGGCAGAGCACGCGATGGAGACCGCGCGCGAGCGGAATCTGGAGTGGGAGACCGATCCGAAGTGGCACGACAAGCCACCGGGGGAGCGGGACGGCTGACCGGCTGGCGGGGCGCGCGTCCCGGCCGACGCTCCACCGAGGGGCGGGACGGCTGACGGTCCAGCGGTCCAGCGGGGGGTGGGGCCGCACTGTGGCGGCCCCCCGCCCGTCACCGTGCCGCCCCCGCCCGTCACTCCGCCAGCGTCGCCTGCTGCTGCGCCCGGCGCCGTAGCGCGTCCTCGTCCGTCGACGCGTCGTACCGCAGCAGCTTCGGCAGCGCCAGCGTCAGCAGCGCCACCCCCGCCACACACATCACCCCGCCAGCGCCGATCGCCGCCCGGGTGCCGGTCCATCCCGCCATCGCCCCCGCGCGGACCTGGCCCAGTTGGGGGCCGACGCTGTACGAGAGCACCTCGATCCCCGCCAGCCGGCCCCGCAGCTCCTCCGGGATCGTCTGGTTCCAGATGGTGGAGCGGCCCAGGCCGCTCAGGGTGTCCCCGGCGCCCGCCACCGCCAGACACGCCAGCACCAGCCAGACATTGCTGAACCACCCCGCCGCGGCGATGGCGAGCCCCCACACCGCCGCCCCGTAGACCACGAAGAGCCCGTGCCGCCGCACCCGTGAGGTCCAGCCGCTCGTCAGGCTCAGCACCACCGAGCCGAACGAGATCGCCGCGAACATCAGGCCCAGCGACCACTCCGCGCCCAGGTCCTCCGCGAGGAAGGGGAAGATCGCGACCGGGAAGGCGAAGACCATCGCCACCAGGTCGATCGCGTACGTCCCCAGCAGGACCGGACGCGACCAGGCGTAGCGCGCGCCCTCCGCTATCCCGCGCAGCGACGGCTTCTCCGCGTCGTGCGCGGCCGGCGCGGGCGCCAGCCGCAGACACATCAGTACGGACACCGCGAACCCGACGATCGTGATCCCGTACGCCGTCGCATGGCCCGCGTACGCCACCACCAGACCGGCCACGGCGGGCCCCGCGATCCCGCCGAGCTGCCAGCGCAGGGTGTTCAGCGCCGCCGCGGCGGTGAGCTGGTCATGCGGCACGATCCGGGCCATCAGCGAGTCCAGCGCCGGGCGCTGGAGCCCCGCCAGTGCCGAGACCCCCGCCGCCACCACATAGAGGGGCCAGAGCAGCGGATTCGGCAGCAAGGCGTTGACCAGCAGGATCACGGCCAGCAGCCCGAGGCCGACCTCGGTCCAGAGGATCATCTTGCGCCGGTCGGTGGAGTCGGCGAGTGCCCCTCCGTAGAGCCCGAACACGATCAGTGGCACCAGCTCGACCGCGCCCATCGCGCCGACCGCCAGCGGTGACCCCGTCAGATCCTTGATCTGCAACGGCAGCGCGATCATCGCCATGAAGCTGCCGAAGTAGGTGATCAGGCCCTGGACCCAGAGTCGGCGGAAATCCGGCGAGGAACGCCATGGCGAGAGGTCGGGGAGTACGGCGGAGAGCTTCGAGGTCACAACGGGCCATCGTCCGTCCCCGGAAACGCCCCCGGCAACCGAATTACCCGCCCGCCCCGGTCCTGGCACGGGCGCCCCCGGCCGGCCGGGGGCTACCAGCGGCCCGGTGGCGGTGAGGTCAACTGGTCCACCAGCCGTGACAGCCGGTCCTGGAACCGCCACCGCCCGCGCGCCCCCGGCAGGCAGTTCTCCCCGGCCGCCGCGCTCACCAGATGCTGCACCGTGTCCAGGTCCAGTTCGTCGTCGGCCACCGTCAGGGCCTCATGGGCCAGCCCGTGCACCTCCGGGTGCCCGCCGTCCAGCGCCAGCACCGTCGCGCCCGCCCGGCGCGCGTCGTGCACCCGCTCCAGCAGCCCGGCCCCTGGCCGGCCCGGCGCCACCAGCAGCAGGGTCTCCCCGCGCCCCGCCGCCGCCAGCCTGGCGAGACCGACGCCCAGATGCGCCGGGCCCCCGGGGCGCACCCGGTGCCGTACCAGCGTCGGCGCCAGCTCCGGCAGACCGGACCAGGCGGCCTCGTCCACCAGATGCGCCGCCAGGTGCCAGGGTTCGTACTCCTCGGTGCCCACCAGCAGCAGCCCACCGCCCTGGGGCACCACGGACGAGCGCAGCACCCCCGCGAATCGTCGGGTGGTGGCCGGCCACTCGGTGCCCGCCAGGACTTCGCGCAGCAGCGCGACACGTACGGCATCCATGGCCCGCATCCTGTAGTACCGGCCGCGCCGGTACGGGGGCGTTGCCCGATGCTCACCCGTACGGGACCCTCCGGCGGCGAGACCATCCGTCAGCAGGGTCAGCAGGGTCAGCAGGGTCGGCAGGGTCGGCGGACGGTGATCGTGGGAGGCGTCGGCGGGACCGTGACCGAAGTCGCACGGGAGTCCGTACCCTCGTCCCTACCTGCGAGTAGGGTCGGGCCATGACTTCCCATGACACCGCGGGCGACACCGCGCCCGCCGCCAAGCCCGCGCCGAAGGATCCCTGGGACCTCCCCGACGTGTCCGGTCTCGTCGTCGGCGTCCTCGGCGGCACCGGCGACCAGGGGCGGGGGCTCGCCTACCGGCTCGCCAGGGCCGGACAGAAAGTGATCATCGGCTCCCGGGCCGCCGAGCGCGCCGAGACCGCCGCCGCCGAGCTGGGCCTCGGCATCGAGGGCGCCGAGAACGCCGAGTGCGCCCGGCGCAGCGATGTGGTGATCGTCGCCGTCCCGTGGGAGGGACACGGCAAGACCCTGGAGGCGCTGCGGACCGAACTGGCCGGCAAGCTCGTGGTCGACTGCGTCAACCCCCTCGGCTTCGACAAGAAGGGCGCCTACGCGCTCAAGCCGGCCGAGGGCAGCGCCGCCGAGCAGGCCGCCGCCCTGCTGCCCGACTCACGGGTGACGGCCGCCTTCCACCACCTGTCGGCGGTACTGCTCCAGGACGCCACGATCGACGAGATCGACACCGATGTGATGGTGCTCGGCGAGTCGCGTGCGGACACCGACATCGTCCAGGCGCTGGCGGGCCGGATTCCCGGGATGCGCGGAGTCTTCGCCGGCCGGCTGCGTAACGCCCACCAGGTGGAGTCGCTGGTCGCCAACCTGATCTCGGTGAACCGCCGCTACAAGGCGCACGCGGGCCTGCGCGTCACCGACATCTGAGCCGACATCTGAACCGATATCTGAGCCGACATCTGAGCGCCGGCTTGACCGACACCTGAGCTGACGTAGGTGCCGGATCGGGGCATGGGGGACACTGGACGGGACGTCCGTACACCCCCGACAGGAGCCGTACCCCATGCCCCGCCTCGCTCTCTACGCACTCGCCGTCTGCGCGCTCGCCATCGTGGCGGCGGTGGTCTCCTTCGTCCAGGGCCTCTGGATCGGGGTCGTCTGGGTGCTGCTCGCCGGACTGGCGTCCAACATGGCCTGGTACTACCTGCGCAGGGCGAAGGCCGAGCGCGCCGCCGCCGAGCACGCCACCACCGGCTGACGCGCCCGTACCCGTACCCCCGTACCGCCGGAGCCCCCCCGGCGGTCGTCGCGCACCGCCGCGTCCTAGCCGTCGTCGCGGACCGCCGCGCAGAACTCGTTCTCCCCCTGCCAGAAGCGGTAGTACTCCCGGCCGCAGTCGGCGTCCAGGTCCGCCACGCCCAGACTCCGCAGGATCGCGTCGACCCCGTCGAAGAAGGCGCCGTTCACCTCCGGGATGAAGAGCAGCGCGAAGACCGCGATCAGCCCGTACGGCGCGAAGGGCTCCACTTGGCGACGGATCTTGTACGAGAGCCAGGGCTCGATCACCCCGTACCCGTCGAGCCCCGGTACCGGCAGGAAGTTCAGGAGTGCGGCGGTCACCTGGAGCAGCGCCAGGAAGGCGAGCGCGAAGCGGACCAGGTCCGGGACGCCGTCCAGTGCGTCCAGCCAGAACGGCGCGGTGCAGACGACCGCGAAGAGCACATTCGTCAGCGGGCCGGCCGCCGAGATCAGACTGTGCCGCCACCGCCCCCGGATGCGCTCCCGCTCGATGAAGACCGCGCCACCGGGCAGGCCGATGCCGCCCATGATGACGAAGAGCACCGGCAGCACGATGCTCAGCAGGGCGTGGGTGTAGGCGAGCGGGTTGAGCGTCAGATAGCCCTTCGCGCCGACCGAGATATCGCCGCTGTGCAGCGCGGTCCTGGCGTGCGCGTACTCGTGCAGACAGAGCGAGACGATCCACGCCGAGGTCACGAAGAGGAACACGGCGAGCCCGGCCGACGCCGAGAAGTCCGTCCAGACCGCCCAGCCGGTCACCACCATCACGGCGACGATCCCGAGGAAGACAGGGCTGACGCGCCGGCCGCTGTGGCGGGAGGTGGCGGAGGTCATGGGCACGGCTCCAGAGATGAGGGGGTGGGGGATGAGGGGGCGGGAGGGCGGCGGAGGCGGAGACGGTGGTACGGGGTGAGGGCGCGGGAGTGGATGGTGGGCGCGGGAACGACCGTACCGGTGACGGAGGAGGAACGTCCCGTGGTCGCCCGGCCGTTCCCGCCCGTGGCCCCGCCGTCCGCACCAGGGACAATGGGGGCGTGCGCATCTCGCTGCTCGGCCCCACCCAGGCACTCCACGACGACGGCACCCCCGTCGCACTCGGCGGGGCGCGGCTGCGTGCGCTGCTGACCATACTGGCGCTGCGGGCCGGCCGGCCGGTCCCGGTCGACGCCCTCATCGACGAGGTGTGGGGCGCTGAGCCGCCGGCGGACGCAGTCGGCGCGGTCCAGGCACTGGTCGGAAGGTTGCGCAGGGCGCTCGGCCGGGAGGCGGTGGCGTCGGCCGGGTTCGCCGGCTACCGGCTCGGAGTGGACGCCGATCACATCGATCTGTACCGGTTCGAGCGGCTGGTGGCGGACGGCGCCCGCGCACTGGAACAGGGCGACACCGCGAAGGCGCTGGCGCTGCTGGACGACGCGCTGGCGCTGTGGCGGGGCCCGGTGCTGGCCGACCTCCCGGACCGCGCGGTGGAGGCCGCCCGCTGGGAGTCCCGACGGCTGGACGCCCGCCGCACCCGGCTCGCGGCGGCGCTGGCGCTCGGCCGGGCCGAGGAGGCGCTGCCGGAGCTGGTGGCGCTCTGCCAGGACCATCCGATCGATGAATCCCTCCAGGTCCTGCGGTTGCGTGCGCTGCGGGCTACCGGCCGCCCGGCCGAGGCGCTGGCGGCGTACGAGACCTTCCGCCGTGAACTCGCGGAGCGGCTGGGGACCGACCCGGGGCCGGGGCTGCGGGCGCTCCACGCGGAGCTGCTGTCACCGGACGGCCGGGTGGCGCCGGAGGGAGCCGGGCCGGAGCTGAACAGAACCGCCGCGAGCCCGACCGACCCGACCGACCGGACTGACCGGATCGACCGGACTGACCGGACTGACCGGATCGACCGGATCGACCGGACTGACCGGATCGACCTGCTCAACCGGCCCGCCCCGCCCACGACCGCCTCAGCGCCCGCTGTGCCCACCGCGCCCGTCAGGCTCCCCGCGGACACCGAGTCCCCCGCGCGGCCCGCCACCCACCGCCCCGCCCCCGCGACCGCGCCGCCGACCGTCGCCCCCGCCCCGCCACCGGGCAATCTGCGGGCCCGGCTCACCTCGTTCGTCGGGCGGGAGCGCGATATCGAGGCGATCCGGAGCGACCTCCGGAGCGCCCGGCTCGTCACTCTCCTCGGCCCCGGAGGCGCCGGGAAGACCCGGCTCTCCCAGGAGGTCGCCGAACTGGTCGCCGCCGAAGCCCCCGACGGGGTCTGGGTCGCCGAACTGGCCCCTGTGGACGACCCCAACGATGTGCCCGAGGCGGTCCTCACCGCTCTCGGCGCCCGGGAGACCGTGCTCCGCGGCGCCGGCGCCGAGGAGGTGCGCGCCGCCGAACGGTCCGGTGACGACCCCCTCGTACGGCTCGTCGAACACTGCGCGCGCCGCCGAATGCTCATCCTCCTCGACAACTGCGAACACGTCGTGGCCGCCGCCGCCACCCTCGCCGAACGGCTGTTGGAGAGCTGCCCCGGACTGACCGTGCTCGCCACCAGCCGGGAACCACTGGGAGTGCCCGGCGAGTTGGTACGTCCGGTGGAGCCGCTGCCCGCTCCCACCGCACTGCGGCTGCTGGCGGACCGGGGTGCCGCCGCCCGCCCCGGGTTCCGTACGGACGACGATCCGGACGCCTGTGCCGAGATCTGCCGCCGCCTCGACGGGCTGCCGCTCGCCATCGAACTGGCCGCCGCCCGGCTCCGGATGCTCACCCCGCGCCAGATAGCCGACCGGCTGGACGACCGGTTCCGGCTGCTGACCGGCGGCAGCCGCACCGTCCTGCCCCGCCAGCAGACCCTGCGCGCCGTGGTCGACTGGTCCTGGGACCTCCTCGACGCCCCCGAACGCGCCGTCCTGCGCCGCCTCTCCGTCTTCTCCGGCGGCTGCGATCTGGCCGCCGCCGAAGCGGTCTGTACGGAGGAGGGCGCGGAGGTCGCCGACAGCCTCGGCGGACTGATCGACCGGTCCCTCGTCGTCGCCGCCCCCGACGGCGCGCGCGGGATGCGCTACCGACTGCTCGAAACCGTCGCCGAGTACGCCTCCGCACGGCTCGACGAGGCCGCCGAACGCGCCACCGTCGAGCGCCGCCACCTCGTCCACTACCGGGAGCTGGCCCGCACCACCGACCCGCTGCTGCGCGGTCCCGACCAGGCCGCCGCGATCGAACTGCTGGGTCTTGAGTACGAGAATCTGCGCACCGCGCTCCGCCACGCCATCGCGGCCGATGACGAACACGAGGCGCTCCAGCTCGTCCTCTCGCTCTCCTGGTACTGGCAGATGCGGGACCTGCGCTCCGAGGCCCGGCACTGGGCCGCGGCCGCCTGCGAGCTGGGCCCTGACCCCTTCGCGCCGCCGTACACCCCCGCGACCCCGGTCTTCGAGCGGTTCACGGACGCCCCGCCGCCCATGTCGCCCGAGCTGCTGCTCGAAGCCCGCCGGGGGGCCGCCCTGCTCCGGATGGTCTTCACCAACTACGACATCGGCAACTGGCACGCCCCCGGCAATCTGGAACGGCTGAGAGGGATCACCCGGGTCTACCGGCCGGGCCTCCCGCAGACTTGCCGCTCCCCGGGCACGCTCTGGTTCTTCGCGGTGCTGATGACCGGGGACGTGGACGCGGTCCGGCGGATGATGGACGAGACCGTCGCCGCGTGCCGGCGTCACGGGTACGAATGGGAGCTGGCCTCCGCCCTCCAGGACCGGGCCAACATCCTCGCCAACCGGGGTGACTGGGCCGGTGACGCCCGGCGGGACGCCGACGAGGCGTTGGAGATCTTCACCCGGCTCGGTGACATCTGGGGCGCCGCCGAGGCGCTGTCCGCACGGGGCGAGGCCCATGAGCGGCGCGGCGCGTTCGCCAGCGCGGCCGAGGACTTCACCGCCGCCGTCGCGTACGCGGAGCGGATCGGCGCGCAGGTCCAGGTGGGTGTCCTACGCGCCCGGCTGGCCGGCACCCTGATCGAGCTGGGGGAGGGGGAGCGCGGTGAGGCCCTGCTCCGTCAGGTGTTGGCCGAGAACGGCACATCGGACAACGAGTCCACGGCCATCGCCCGGATCTATCTCACCATCTGGCTTGGTCGCACCGGCCGGCGCGGTGAGGCCCGGACCGAGATCGCGCGCCTGTTCGAACAGTTCCGTTCCAGCACACTGGCGATCTTCGAGGGCATGATGACCGGGTATCTCGCCTGGCTGGATCTCGCCGACGGCCACCATCAGCGGGCGCTGGATCTGGCCCGGGAGGCGCTGGCGACCGCACGGGAGGGGCTGAGCCAGATGGTCGCCCCGCAGATGGTCGCGGCGCATCTGGTGACGGCGGCGGGGGCGCTGGTCGGCGGCTGGCCCGAGCGGGCGGCCGACGCGGTCCGGATGCTCGCGGTCGCCGACGCCCAGATCCCGCCCGCCCACTTCCCGACCCTGTACGAGCGGGAGGGCAGGGCCGATGTGGAGGCCGCGGTACGGGCGGTGCTCGACGCCGCCGCCTACGACGCCGCCTACGCCGACGGCGGCGGACTCACCGTCGAGGAGGCCGCCGCCCTCTGAGCGCGGCCGTCAGGTCTTGTTGCGGAACTTCGCGACCGCCAGGGGTGCCGTGACGAGGGTGATCACTGCCGCCCAGCCGAGCGTCCACCAGACGGAACTCGCCAGCTCGCCCCCGTTGACCAGGGCCCGCGCCGCGTCCGCGAGGTTCGACAGCGGGTTGTAATCGGTGAAGGTCTTCAGCCAGTCCGGCATCGTCGTGGGCGGGGCGAAGATGGACGAACCGAACTGGAGCGGCAGCAGTACCAGCATCGCCATGCCCTGGACGGCCTGCGGCGTCTTCAGGGAGAGACCGAGCAGGATGAAGATCCACATCAGTGAGGCGCCGAACAGGAGGGAGAGGGCCATCGCGGCGGCCAGCTCCAGCACGGAGGTCTTGACCTCCATGCCCAGCAGGAAGCCCATGCCGAGCAGGATGAACATGGAGACCGTCATCCGGCCGATCTCCACGATGATCTTCGCGATCAGGACGGACGACCGGGCGATCGGCATCGACCGGAACCGGTCCATCACCCCCTTCTTGAAGTCGTCGTTGACCCCCGTGCCGACGGCCATGGCGATGTTCATGCCCATCATCGCCATCAGACCCGGCACCACGTAGTTGACGTAGTCGGCCTGGTTGCCGTCGCCGGAGATCGCGCCGCCGAAGACGTAGACGAACAGCAGGGTGAAGACGACGGGCATCAGCAGGGCGTCGAACATCGACTCCGGGTCCTGCTTGATCTGGAGGGCGTTGCGGCGCACCAGTGCGCTGATGTGCCGCAGATTGCTGCGCAGCCCGATCCGGCCCTCCCCGATCTGGCCGCCTTTGCCCGGCGCGGTCGCCGCCTTCGTCCACGCGTCCGGGCCCGTCCCCGTACCCCTGCCCGCGTCCGTATCCGTCGTCGTGCCCGTGCCCGTGCTCATGCTTGTGCTCATGCGGCGACCTCCTCGGAAAGCGGTTCGGACACCGGTGGCTTCTCACCGGTGATGGCCAGGAACACCTCGTCCAGGCTGGGCAGTTGCGTACTGATGTCCGCTATCCCGAAGCCGTGCGCGGCCAGCAGCGCGATGACGGCGGTCAGTTGGGTGTCGGCGAGGATGGGGACATAGAGCCGCCCCTCGTCGGGGACGATCGTCGCCCCGGCGATACCGTCGAGACCCGCGTCGCCGAGCGCCCGTGCCATCGCGGGCAGCCGGGCGGGATCGGTCGGCCGGATCCGGAGCGTCCGGCCGCCGACCTTCGCCTTCAGCTCGTCCACCCCGCCGCTGGCGATGACCTTGCCCCGGTCGATCACCGTCAGCTCGTTGGCGAGCCGCTCGGCCTCCTCCATGTACTGGGTGGTGAGCAGTACGGTCACCCCGTCCGCGACCATCCGCTGCACCTCGTCCCAGACCTCGTTGCGGGTCCGGGGGTCCAGCCCCGTCGTCGGTTCGTCCAGATAGAGCACGGCCGGCCGGCCGATCATCGAGGCCGCCAGGTCCAGCCGGCGCCGCATCCCGCCCGAGTACTGCATCACGGGCCGCTTCGCCGCCTCCGTGAGCGAGAAGCGCTCCAGCATCGAGTCGGCCCGGCGACGGGCCTCCGGGCGGGGCAGATCGAGCAGCCGCCCGATCATGTACAGGTTCTCCCAGCCGGACAGCTTCTCGTCGACCGATGCGTACTGCCCGGTGAGTCCGATCGTGCGGCGCAGCTGGCGGGGCTGCCGGACCACGTCGTATCCCGCCACGGTGGCGGTTCCGGCGTCGGGGGTGATGAGGGTGGAGAGGCAGCGTACGAGGGTGGTCTTGCCGGCACCGTTGGGGCCGAGCACGCCGAGCACGGTCCCCTCGCGGACGTCCAGGTCCACGCCGTCCAGTGCCTTGGTCGCGCCGTAGTGCTTGACCAGCCCCCGGACCTCGACGGCGTGGTCGCTGCCGCCGTACGGGTTCTTGTCGATTCGTGTCATGGCACTGACGATGCCCGCACGCGCCGACAGCGCGCCGACAGGCCGTCGACACCCCACCGACACGCCCGACCCGGCCCTGCCCCCGGACGGCCGACAGCCCGCCGACGGGGGAAGATCGGCGGGCTGTCGTCTGTGCCGGGAGTGGTTCGGGGATCCCGTCGGCTCGGTGGCCCGAGGCTCGGTGGCCCGAGGCTCGGTGGGCCGTGGCTCAGTGGAAGGTGTGCTCCGGGAGCGGGAACTCGCCGCCGACCACATCGTCGGCGAACGCCTTCGCGGCGTCCCCCAGCGTCTGCCGCAGATTCGCGTACTGCTTGGTGAAGCGCGGCACCTTGCCGCCCGTGAGCCCGGCCATATCGGTCCAGACGAGCACCTGCGCGTCCGTGTCCGGGCCCGCGCCGATACCGATGGTCGGGATGTGGAGCGAACGGGTGATCTCGGCGGCGACCTCGGCCGGGACCAGCTCCAGGACGACGGCGAAGGCGCCCGCCGCCTCGGCGGCCTTGGCGTCGTTGAGCAGCCGGTGCGCGGCCTCGTCGCCACGGCCCTGCACCCGGTAGCCCATGGTGTTGACGGACTGCGGGGTCAGCCCGAGGTGGGACATGACCGGGATGCCCGAGCTCACGATGAGTTCGGTCTGCGGCAGGGAGCGCTCGCCGCCCTCCAGCTTGATCGCGCCGACGCCCGCCTCCTTGACCAGCCGGGTGGCGTTGCGCAGGGCCTGTACGGGGCCCTCCTGGTACGAGCCGAAGGTCAGGTCGCCGACGACGAGGGCGCGGGTGGTGCCCCGTACGACGGCGGCCGACAGCAGGGTCATCTCGTCCATGGTGACCGGCACGGTGGTCTCGTAGCCGAGGTGGGCGTTGCCCATGGAGTCACCGACGAGGACGACCGGGATGCCCGCCTCGTCGAAGACGGATGCGGTCATGGCGTCGTAGGCGGTGAGCATCGGCCACTTCTCGCCGCGCTCCTTGGCGGCGGCGATGTCATGGACGGTGATGCGACGAGTGCCCTTCCCCCCGTACAGCGCCTTGCTGCTGTCGGTGGACTTCTGGGCAGCCTGAAGCGTCATGGCTAACGGCTCCTTACGTCATCTCGAAGCGCCCTGACGGCGTCTCCGGATCACCTCCCATGGTGGCACCTCGTGCCGCCCGCGCGGAAGGGGCCCCACACATGATCGCGGAGGTTTCCTATACGAGACGGTCTCGTATCGAAATGCGCTACGGTGTTGCCATGCCGGACTCCGCCGCCCCGCCCCCCGCCGTCCCCCGCGTCCCGGAAGCGGTCCACCGCCGCCGCTGGGCGATCCTCGCCGTGCTGATGTTCAGCGTCCTCATCGTCGTTCTCGACAATTCGATCCTGAACGTGGCCGTGAAGACCATCGCCGCCCCCGCACCCATCGGCATCGCCGCCACCCAGAGCGAGCTGGAGTGGGCGATCAACTCCTACACGCTCGTCTTCGCCGGCCTCCTCTTCACCGCCGGACTGCTCGGCGACCGCTTCGGCCGGAAGCGGATCCTGCTGGTCGGGATCGTCGTCTTCGGCGTCGGCTCGGCGTTCGCCGCCTTCTCCGGCAGCCCCGGCGAGCTGATCACCCACCGTGCCGTGATGGGCCTCGGCGCCGCCCTCGTGATGCCCGCCACCCTCGCCATCGTGATGAACATCTTCGAGCGCGACGAGCAGCCCAAGGCCATCGGCATCTGGGCGGGCAGCGTCGGCCTGGCCATCGCGATAGGCCCGATCACCGGGGGCGTGCTGCTGGAGCACTTCTGGTGGGGCTCGATCTTCCTCGTCAATGTGCCGGTCGTGATCGTCGGCTTCATCGCCATGGCGGTCCTGGTGCCCGACTCCCGGGACCCGAGCCCCGGCCGGCTCGACCCGGTGGGCGTCCTGCTCTCCGTCATCGGCCTGGTCCTGCTGGTCTACGGCATCATCCGGGGCGGCGAGCTGGCCGATTTCACCACCGCGTCCGTCCTGCTGCCGCTGCTCGGCGGGGTGGCCGTCCTGATCGCCTTCGTACGGTACGAGAAGCGCAGCGACCACCCGGCCCTGGACATCTCGGCCTTCCGCGTCCCCGCCTTCTCCGCCGCCGTCGCCGCCATCGCGCTCGTCTTCTTCGCCCTGATGGGGGTGACGTTCTTCGCCGCCTTCTACCTACAGAGCGTGCGCGGTCTCAGCCCGCTGGAGTCGGGGCTGCTCATCCTGCCGCTGGCGGTGGCCCAGATGGTCTTCGCGCCCCGCGCCCGACTGGTCGTCGACCGCTTCGGGGTCCGGTTGGTCTGCGCCGTCGGCATGGTGCTGGTCGCCGCCGGGCTCGGGGTGTTCGCCCTGGTGGACGCCGCGACCCCGCTCTGGGCGCTCGCGGTGGCCTTCTTCGTCCAGGGCGTCGGCATGGCCCATGTCATGCCGCCCGTCACCGTCACCGTGATGCAGGCGCTGCCCCGCGAGAAGGCGGGCTCCGGCTCGGCGGTCAACAACACCTTCCGCCAGGTCGGCGGGGCGCTGGGCATCGCCGTACTCGGTTCGGTGCTCTCCGCCCGCTACCGGAGCGGGATCGAGGAACACCTCCAGGGCCTCCCGGACGGACTGCGGGAGACGGCCGGCGAGTCGATCGAGGCCACCCTCGGCGTCGCGGACCGGCTCGGCCCCGCGGGCGACGCGCTCATCGGTCCCGCGCGGGAGGCGTTCCTCGACGCCATGAGCCTCACCGCGCTCGGTTCGGCGCTGGTCGCGCTGGTCGGCGCGCTGGTCGTGGCGCGCTACCTGCCGGGCCGGCTCACGGCCCCGGCCGTACCCCCACAGCGGTCGCCGGACGCGGCGCCGGAGACGGTACGGGAAGGGGCCCAGGACGAGGCGGTACGGGGAGGGGCCCAGGAGGAGGCTCAGAAGGCGGCCGAGCGCTGATCGGCCAGTGGCGAGGGCCCACCACCCGGCCGGGCGGTGGCACCGCGCGCGGTCGGCGAGAATCGACCGTGACGACGGCGGTTGGAGACGGAGCGGACGTGCCCCTGCAGGAGCAGCATCACCCCGAACGCGGAACCGGCCCGGAGCGGGCCGTGACGAACCGGCGCGGGCGCCCCCGCAGCGAGGCGGCCGAGCGTTCCATCCTCGACGCGGTGGTCCGCCTCCTGGACGAGGGCGTCCCCCTCGCCGAACTCTCCATCGAGCGCATCGCCCGCACCGCCGGGGTCGGCAAGGCCACCATCTACCGCCGCTGGGAGGGCAAGGAGGCCCTCTTCCTCGATGTGGTGCGCGCCATGGAACCGGTCGACCCGCCGCTGCCCGGCACCTCCGTGCGCGACGACCTCGTCGCCCTCGTCGAGATGGTCCGCCGCCGCGGCCTCGCCAAACGCTCCTCCGCCCTGGTCTACAGCGTCTTCGCGCAGATGCAGAACCATCCCCGGCTGTGGGAGATGTACCACGACATCTCGGTCGCGCCCCGGCGCCGGATGATGGACGACGTGCTGCGCCGGGGCGTCGACCGGGGTGAGATCCGCGACGACCTCGACTTCGAGTTGCTCAGCGATCTGTTCGTGGGCCCGATGCTGGTCCGCACGGCGCTGCGGCCAGAGACGACACCGCCCGAGGGCAGCGCGGAGCGGATCGTCGACGTCGTACTTGCGGGTGTACGTCCCCCGGCCGGCCGGGCAGGCTAGAAACGCCGTGCCCCGGGCACACTGACGCGCCGCGCCCGGCACGGTCGTGCGCCGCGCCCGGCGAATTGATGCGACGCGCCCGGGAATCCGTCACGCCGCACGCGGGAAACTGGCGCGCCGCGTCCGGGAATCGCCGCGCCGGGCGGCAGCGCGGCGGGTGCGTGTTCCGTCACACCGCCCCCACCTGGACCGATACCAGGAACCGAAGACACCCGCCGCATCGTCATCCGGAACGTAGGGCCGCCCGGGGCGGTGAGACAAGTACCGTCATCACCTAGTGTCGACGCCGAGGCTGGTGTGACGGTGGCAAGGCAGTGAGGACAGCTCCATGGTGCAGGCGTACAAGACCGATACCGGGACCGGCGACCCGGGGAACCGGATCACGGGATCACGGGCCGGACGCCTGCTGGAACGCTGGCGCGGCGACCGGGACATCTGGCGGCGCGGCCTCCTGATCGCCGGCTGCGCCGTTCTGATCGCGCTGGTGATGATCTTTCACGCGCAGATCCCCAACCGCTTCGGGAACTTGGGCAGCCTGGGCGAGACATTCCTGCCCTGGCTGGGTGTCATCGCCATCCCGCCGCTGTTCGCCGCCGCGCTCTGGCGCCGGTCCGCCACGGCGCTGATCGCCCTGCTGCTACCGCTCGTTGTCTGGCTGAATCTCTTCGGCGGCCTGCTCACCGACAAGGCGGGCGGCGGCGGCGATCTGATGGTCGCCACCCACAACGTCAATGCGGAGAACCCGGACCCGGCCGGCACGGCCAAGGAGGTTGCCGCCTCCGGCGCCGACGTACTGGCGCTCCAGGAGTTGGCCCAGGGCGAGGTGGCGACCTACCGCGCGGCGCTCGCCGACACGTACAAGTACCACGCGGTACTGGGCACGGTAGGACTGTGGAGCAAGTACCCGATGACCGACACCGCGCCGGTGGCGATCCGGCTGGGCTGGACCCGCGCGATGCGCTCCACCGTCCAGACGCCCAAGGGCGAGGTCGCCGTCTATGTGGCCCATATGCCGTCCGTGCGGGTCAAGATGCACGCGGGCTTCACCGCCAACCAGCGCGACGACAGCGCGGACGCGCTGGGGGAGGCCATCGCCCGGGAGGGGGTCGGCAAGGTGGTGCTGCTCGGCGATCTCAACGGCACGATGAACGACCGCGCGCTGAACGCCATCACCTCCCAGATGCGATCCACCCAGGGCGCGGCGGGGAACGGCTTCGGCTTCAGCTGGCCGGCGTCGTTCCCGATGGCCCGGATCGACCAGATCCTGGTGCGGGGGGTCGAGCCGGTGTCGTCGTGGAGCCTGCCCCGGACCGACAGTGACCATCTCCCGCTCGCCGCGCGGGTGGAGCTCTGACGAAGCGTCGGCCCAGGGGGTACGGGGACGCGCCGGCCGGTCCACGGGTACGGGCACCGGGACGCGCACGGCTCCGCGCCCCGGTCGGTGAGGCGGTACGGACCGGACCCCGGCCCGTACGCCCGCTGAGCCCCGGTTCCCGCCCGTACGCCTCCTTGAGGTCTCGCGTCGGACCCGTACGCCCGCGCTCACTGAGCCTCGCGCCCCCGCCCGTACGCCCTGACGTGCCTGCGCCCTGACGCGCTGACAGTCCGACCCGCTGACCGTCCGGCGCGCCCCCACCCGCGTCAGCCGGTCGACTCGCGCCAGCGGTTGGTGATCGGCAGGCGGCGGTCCTTGCCGAAGCCCTTCGCCGAGATCTTCGTGCCCGGCGGGTACTGCCGCCGCTTGTACTCCGCCGTGTCCACCATCCGCAGCGTCCGCGCCACCAGTTCCTCGTCGAACCCGGCCGCCACGATCGCGTCCTTGCCCTGGTCCCGGTCCACGTACAGCGCCAACAGCCGGTCCAGTACGTCGTAGTCCGGCAGCGAGTCGGTGTCCACCTGACCGGGGCGCAGCTCCGCGCTCGGCGGCTTGGTGATCGAGTCCTCGGGGATCGGCGGGGTCTGCCCGCGCTCCACGGCGGCCCGGTTGCGCCACCTCGCCAGTTGGAAGACCGCGGTCTTGTAGACGTCCTTGATGGGCCCGTACGCGCCGACGGAGTCGCCGTACAGCGTCGAGTACCCCACCGCCAGCTCGGACTTGTTGCCCGGCGCGAGCACGATGTGGCCCTCCTGGTTGGAGATCGCCATCAGCGTCGTGCCGCGCAGCCGCGACTGGAGGTTCTCCTCCGCGAGCCCGGTCAGGGAGAGCGAGTCCATGTACGCGTCGAACATGGGCCCGATCGGCACGGTGCGGAAGTTCAGCCCGGTGCGCCGGGCCAGTTCGGCCGCGTCGTCCTTGGAGTGCTCGGAGGAGTACTTGGACGGCATCGAGACGCCGTAGACGTTCGGTGCGCCGAGGGCGTCACAGGCGATGGCGGCGACGAGCGCGGAGTCGATGCCACCGGAGAGCCCGATCAGGACCGATCCGAAGCCGTTCTTGGCGGCGTACGCGCGCAGGCCGACGACCAGCGCCGAGTACAGCTCCTCCTCGTCGTCGAGACGGTCCGCGTAACCCCCGGTCAGCTCCCGCTCGTAGGCCGGGACCGGTTCGTCGGAGAGCACGACGTGATCGATGCGCAGTCCGTCGTCCACGACGCCCGAGGGGATCTCGCCGGCGGCGGGCAGCTCCAGATCGAGCACGACACAGCCCTCGGAGAACTGCGGCGCCCGCGCGATGACCTCGCCCGCCGCGTCGACCACGATCGAGTCGCCGTCGAAGACCAGCTCGTCCTGACCGCCGATCATCGCCAGGTAGGCGGTGGTGCAGCCGGCCTCCTGGGCACGCTTGCGCACCAGCTCAAGACGGGTGTCGTTCTTGTTCCGCTCGTACGGCGACGCGTTGATCGAGACCAGCAGCCCCGCCCCGGCCGAGCGGGTCGCGGGCACCCGGCCGCCGCCCTGCCAGAGGTCCTCGCAGATGGCGAGCGCCACATCGACGCCCCGCACCCGGATCACGGGCATGGTGTCGCCGGGCATGAAGTAGCGGAACTCGTCGAAGACGCCGTAGTTCGGCAGATGGTGCTTGGCGAAGGTCAGCGCCACCTCGCCGCGGTGCAGCACGGCGGCGGCGTTGCGCGGGGAGCCCGGCGGCCGGCCGTACCTCGCCGGGGCGCTCTCGGCCCGGTCCAGGTAGCCGACGATGACGGGCAACTCGCCGAAGCCCTCGTCGGCCAGCCGGGCGGCGAGCGCCAGCAGGGCCGCCCGGGAGGCTTCCACGAAGGAGGAGCGCAGGGCCAGGTCCTCCACGGGGTAGCCGGTCAGCGCCATCTCGGGGAAGGCGACGAGATGCGCTCCCTGCTCGGCGGAGTGACGGGTCCAGTCCATGATCGCCTCGGCGTTTCCGGCGAGATCGCCGACGGTCGAGTCGATCTGATTCAGGGCGAGGCGAAGTTGAGGCACGCCGCCCAGTGTAATCGTCTTTCTGACGCGATGTCCTGGGCGGGCGGTGTGGGACACCCCACGCGGGGGTGTCCCACGGGGGTCACCTCCGGTAGCCGAGCACCGTCATCATGCCCGCCTCCGCGTGGTAGACGTTATGACAGTGGATCATCCAGAGCCCCGGATTGTCGGCGTCGAAGTCAACGCTCAGGGTGCCGTTCGGCAGGATGATCGCGGTGTCCTTGCGCGGGCCGCCCGGCGTGTTGGCCAGGGCGAAGGTGTGGCCGTGCAGATGGAGCGGATGCCACATCCCGGTGGGGTTGCGGAAGGTCAGCCGCACGCGTTCGCCCGCGCGGACCGCGTGGCGGCGGCTCGGCGAGTACGGCTTGCCGTCGAAGGCCCAGTCGTACTTGGCCATGGTCCCGGTCAGCTCGATCGCGATCGTCCGGTCGGGCTTGCGGTTCGGCAGCGCGACGGACGCGGCGGCCCGCAGCTTCTCGGCGGTCAGCAGCCGCCGGGAGAGTTCCTTCGGGCGTACGGAGGGGCCCGGGGCCGCTCCGCCACCCGTGCGCAGCAGGGCCAATGCGGCGGCCTTCTTGCCCTCGGCGACCGCGGTGAACGGGAAGACGCCGGCGCCCGCCGTCACCAGGACGTCGTAGCGCTCGCCCATGCCCAGCAGCAGGGCGTCGGTCTTGGCGTGCTCGACCGGGAAGCCGTCGGTGTGGGTCACGGTCATCTCATGACCGCCGAGGGCGACCCGGAAGGCGGTGTCACCGCCCGCGTTGATGATCCGGAGCCGGATGCGGTCGCCGGGGCGCGCGGTGAAGGTGGTCGGCGCCGTGGGGATGCGGCCGTTGATCAGGTAGTACGGGTACGCCACGTCGCCCGCGTCCCCGCCGAGCAGATCGCTCTTGGCGCCCATCATCATCCGGGACGGCCCCTTGGGGTCCGGCGCCTTCTTCGCGGAGACCTGGTCCAGGGGGGCCGAAGCGCCGTGCCCCTCGTGCCCGCCGCCGCCACTGCCGCCGCCGCCCGTCATCCCCTTGCGGAGTTCGGCCAGCACGGCGTCCGGCGTCGAGCCGTCCACCCCGTCGACCCAGTCGTCCAGCACGATGACCCACTCCTTGTCGTACGCGAGCGGCTCCTTCGGGTCCTCGATGATCAGCGGCGCGTACAGGCCCCGGTCCTGCTGGACGCCGGAGTGCGGGTGGAACCAGTAGGTGCCCGGGTGGGCCAGCGCGAAGCGGTAGGTGAACTCCGCGCCCGGCTTGATCGGGCGCTGGGTGAGTCCGGGCACGCCGTCCATGTCGTTGCGCAGGGCGAGGCCGTGCCAGTGCAGGGACGTCGTGTCGGGGAGGTTGTTGGCGAGGGTGAGCGCGAGGGTGTCACCGGCGGTGGCCCTGACCTCCTGGCCGGGGAGCCGGTCCCCGTAGGCCCAGGACCGGACGGTCCGGCCGGCGCCGAGGTCGAGCGGGGTGGCGACGGCGGTGAGCCGCACCTTCCGCTCCGGCCCCTTGCCGCGCTTGGCCTCGGCGGCGGCGACTTCCTCGCCGTCGGGCGCGATGAATCCTTCGGGGGTCGCGGTCTTGCCGCCACCGGCGCCACCGCCGTGCCCGGCGTGTCCGCCACCGCCGTCGGACTGGGAACAGGCGGCCAGTGCGCCGGTCGCGGCCACGGCGAGGGACGCTCCGACGACGGAGCGGCGGGTGATGTGCGTACGCATGACTGAGTGCACCTCATGGTGATGTCGATAAGGGCATACGGATGGGGCGCGTCCGCCGCACGGGTGGGCGGCGGGGGCGCGGCCGGGGGGCTTGCCGTCGGGATCGGGCCGGGCACGTGAGACCGGCGATCCGTCGGGCAGGGCCTAGATCCGCAGTACCGACAGGCGCGCGAGGAGGTGTCTCGGGGGTGGCGGTTCGGGCCAGAGCGCGCGCAGTGTCCGGGCGCCCGTGCCGCCGGTGGTGACGGCCCGGAACCAGCGGCCGAGCCAGGCGCCGGCGACGACGAGCAGGGCGACGGCCCAGGCTCCGAGCACGGCGAGACAGACCAGCGAGGGGTCCATGCCGTGCCCCTGGTGCTCACCGTGGTCGCCGTGCCCGCCCTGCCCGCTGTGGTTGGCGGCGGTGGCGGTGAGGTGCGCGGCGGTCTCCGGGGCGGGTACGGGCGCGGGTGCCGATACGGGCGCGTGGGCCGTGCGTGACGCGGGGTCCGTGCCGGTGCCGGTCCCGGTGGTGCTGGTGGGGTGCCCGGTCGCGGGGTTGTTGTGAGCCTTCGGGGCGGCCCCGGTCGCGGTGCTCGGCGACTCGGTGCTCGGCGAACCGGTGGGTGTCAAACCTCGAGGTGTCGCACCGGTGGGCGTCGAGGAGGCGAGGGCCGGGAAGGCGTACATCGGGACGGTGGGCGCGGCCGGTGCGGGGAGGGCCGTGGCCGCCGCGGCCGGTGGCGACGGGTGTCCCACCGTGTGCATCGTGGCGAGGCCGAACAGCAGGGCGACGAGCAGCAGCAGCCGCTGCCCCGCCCGCGCGTCGCCGATCATCGCCATGGTTCCGCATCTTACCCCCACCGGGTATACGTACCGCCGCGCCCCCGCCCGGTCGGCGATCATGGGGCCTATGACCGCCGCCCTCATAGCCATCGGCGCCCTCGTCTACACGGCCTGGCTCCTCGAATTCCCCGCCGCCACGGGCCTCGACCCCGTCCAGAGCTACGTCAGCGAACTCGCCGCCGAGGACCAGCCGCTCGGCGGTCTCTTCCGCACCGCCGACCTCACCGCCGGGCTGCTCGTCCTCACCGGCGCGCTCTGGGCACTCGCGCGGACGCCCCGCACCCCCCACAGGGCCTGGGCGCTCATCGGCTGGGGCGGAGTCGCCCTCTTCGGCGCCGCCACCGCCGTCGACTCCCGACTGCCGCTCAGTTGCGCGCCCACCGACGACCCCGCGTGCGCCGCCCGGGAAGCCGCGGGGCTCGTCCCCGCCACCCACACCGCGCACGCCGTCAGCTCCTCCGTCGCGATGACCGGCGCGCTCATCGGGATGCTCGCACTCACCGTCGCCGCCCGCCGCTACGGCTGGTGGCCGCCGATCGCCCGCTACGGCCCCGCGATCGTCGCCGTCGAACTCACCGCCACGGTCTGGACCCTGTCCTCCGTCGCCGCCTTTGAGGCCGGCCGGGGCACCTGGGCCCTGGGTGCCGGGCAGCGGCTCCAAGTGCTGTTCGTGGCAGTCTGGCTGGGAGTCCTCGCGCTGTCCCTGGCACGCGCGGCGCGGCGGGGCGGTACGGACCACGGCGGGATACGGCTGGACGGGGCGCGATGATGTTCGTACGGATCGGTGGGGTACCCCACCATGTGGTGGTCGAGGGCAGCGGTCCCCCCTGTGTGCTGAGCGCGGGCCTCGCGCTGAGCTGGTTCGACTGGGGCCCCGTCGTCCCGCTGCTCGCACCGCACCGCACCGTCATCCGGTTCGACCGCCCCGGCCACGGGCTCAGCGCCCCCGCCGTCGTACGCCCCTCCGCCACCGGCGAGGCCCACCGCATCGCGGGCGTACTCGACGCGCTCGGCATCGACGAGCCAGCCACCGTCGTCGGGCACTCCATCGCCGGGTTCCACGCGGAGGCGTTCGCCCGGCTGCACCCGGCCCGTACGGCCGCCGTCGTGCTGGTCGACTCCAGCGTCGAGGAGTCGGCACGTACGCCCGCCGCGCCCGGCGCCCGTACCGCCGTCAGCCGGCTGGTCGGCGGGATGCTGAGCGCCGTCGGAGCGCCCGCGGCCCTGGGGCCGCTCGCCCGGCGCGTGACGGTCCGGCTCTCCCGCGCTGGCGGCGGCGATCCGGCACCGGCCGACGTCGTACGCCGCTGCTACACGACCTCACGCGTCACCCGCGGCGCCCTGCTGGAGAACGCCCACTACCGCGCGGTCGCCGCCGAACTCCTCGCCCTGCGGCCGCGGTACCCCCTCCCGGAAGTACCGGTCACGGTGCTCGCCGCGACGGCGGGCGGGCGCCGCTGGACCGCGCGGCAGCAGGCGCTCGCCCTGCTGTTGGGGGCCCGGTTCCGGGAGATCGGCCAGGCCGGCCATCTGCTGATGCTGGACCGGCCGGACGCGGTGGCGGACGCGGTGCTCGTCAGCGGCCGGGTCGCCCGCCCCGGCCGCTGACGTCCGCCGCCGCGCCGGGGGCGGTAGGCGTCGCCTGGCCCCCGCCGCCGCGCCGGGGCGTCAGCGGCGGACGCGTCGACCCGGAGTCGGTCCCGCTAGCCCCTCGCGTAGACGCGCTCCATCCACTCCGCCAGTTGCTCGTCGGAGAGGTGCTGCGCCAGATCGGCCTCGCTGATCATCCCGACCAGCCGCTTGTTCTCGATCACCGGCAGTCGCCGGATCTGGTGCACCTCCATCTCCTGGAGGATGTCGTCCACCCCCGAGTCCGCCGAGATCCAGCGGGGCGTCCCCTTGGCCATGTCACCCGCGGTGACCTTCGCCGGATCGTGCCCCATGGCCACGCAGCCGACCACGATGTCCCGGTCGGTGAGGATGCCGCAGAGGCGCTCATCGGCGTCGGCGATGGGCAGCGCGCCCACATGCAGATCGCGCATCAATTGCGCGGCCCGGTCGAGCGTCTCGTGCATGGGGATCCACTGGGCCCCGGCGTGCATGATGTCCTTGGCGGTGGTCATGGCGGTAGCGCCTCCTCGAAACCACTGACGGTGCGGGCGCACTCATCGTCATGTGGGCCATTGGGAGTACGCGACCCCTGTAGACCAAACGGGTGAAAGTGGACAGACCTCGACCACGCGCCGAGCAACGGCGCACCACGACGAGTGAAGGCGGACACGTGGCACGACTCACCCTGCGGATCATCGGCCGGGAGCTGCCGGGCCGCACCTGCGGCGAGTACCGCGACGTCCAGGTGGGCACCCAGCGCGGCCGCGAGCCGGACCAGCTCGTCCCGGCCGACGCGGCCGAGGTGGTCTTCGAGATCCCGGTGGAGACGGTCACCGCCGCCGACGGCACGGCGGACTTCCGCGGTCCGTACGTCCAGGGCCCGCGCGGCGCCCGCTTCGTCTACCTCACCTGGGGCGAATTTCCCCCCGGCGGGGAGTTCACGATGTTCCGCCGCGCCAAGTTCCACCTCGCCGACCTCCCGGAGGGGGCGGCGGCCGGTGGCGTCGCCGAGACCTCACTCGGTCTCACCGACGACACCGGGATGCCACTGTGCGCGGGAACGCGTCCGCCCCGGATCGCCTGGCGGCTGACCGGGGCGGACGCGGTCTCTTAGGCCCTGCCTCCCTGAAGGCAGGGTCCTGTCGCGCTGAGGGCTCGGACGCCGGTAAGCACCCACGCCCGGTGACCCGGTGACCCGGAGATCCGGTGACCCGGAGATCCGGTGACCCGGTGACCCGGTGACCCGGAGCCCCAGGGGCCGGCCGGGCCCCAGGATCCTCAGGCGTTCCAGGCTCTCCAGGTGCTCAGGTGCGGACCTGAGCGCCCCGCTTCCTCAGCAGGTCGACCATCAGCTCGACCTCCGAACGCTGCGCGTCCACCATGCCCTGGGCGAGTTCCCGCTCCGGGGTCACCTCGCAGAGGTCGACACAGCCCTGGGCCATCGTCACCCCCGCGTTGTGGTGGACGATCATCAGTTGCAGGAACTCGATCTCCGCCGCCTTGCCGCTCAGCCCGGTCAGCCGGGCCAGCTCCGCCTTGGTGGCCATGCCGGGCATCAGCGAGCCCTCCCCGGCCGGAGCCGTGGAGTGCCCGCCGTGTCCACTGCCCTCGCCGGCCATCCAGGCCATCGGAGCGGCGTCCGGCGCGACCTTCGGCAGGTCCCACAGATCCAGCCAGCCCAGCATCATGCCGCGCTGGTTGGCCTGGGTGTTGGCGATGTCGTACGCCAGTCGGCGCACTTCCTCGTCCTGGGTGCGGTCACGGACGATGTACGACATCTCCACCGCCTGCTGGTGGTGGAGCGCCATGTCCCGGGCGAACCCGGCGTCCGCCGAGTCCGCCGTCGGGGTGGCGGGCCGCCCGCTGTCACCGTCGCCCGCGGAGGCCACCGTCGCGGCCCCCGCGAAGAGCAGCGCCAGCACGACGGCGGCTATCGACGCCCAGTGGGTGCGGGTCATTCCCATCACTTACCGGACACTCCGCCCGTGCAGGCCGCGCCGGGCTCGGGGGTCTGCTTGCCCTGGACGTACTTCGTGAAGAACTGGACGACCCGCTTGTCGCTCGCGTCGTCGATGGTGACCTGCTTGCCCCAGGCCGTCAGCATGATGGCACCGGTCTGGTCCTTGACCGGGCTCATCATCGAGTACGGGGTGTCCTTGACCCGCTTCTCCAGCTTGCTCAGCTCGGCCTTGGGCGCCTTGTCGTTGTACGAGACCCAGACCGCGCCGTGCTCCAGCGAGTGCACGGCGTTCTCGTTGGGGATCGGTTCCTTGTAGACGTCGCCGTTGCAGTTCATCCACGCCTGGTGGTGGTCGCCGCCGACCGGGGGCTTCTCCGGGTAGCTGACCGCCTTGTCGACATGGGTGCGGCCGAGCTTCTTGGGATCCCAGGACTTCTCGCCCGTGATGGGCTCCTTCGACATGGCGACTTCCTGCTGCTGTTCGTCCGATTCCTTGTTCAGGACGTAGACGCCGAAGCCGACGAGCCCGGCGACGACCAGGCCGCTGACGCCGATGGTGATGATGCGGCTGCGGCGCTCGCGCGCCCGCTCGGCACGGCGCATGGCCTCTATTCGGGCGCGGCGGTCGTCGGTGGTCTGCTTGCGAGCCATGAGTTGTCGTCCTTCATCATCAAGTGGTCTGGGGGGTGGTGACGCCGCGGAAACGTGGGGTGACTAGGTCCGCAGCACCTGAAGGACGTGCAGGTCCGGAGCGCGCGGCTGCGAATCGGAGTGCGGCGGCCGGGCGCCGTCGACCGGCCGGTCGAGCCGTGCGGGCTGCTCGGCGGCGGCGATGGGCGAATCCGGGGGCGGCACGGTGAGCACGGCGGGACCGGTCACCGGCAGCAGCCCACAGGCGCCCCGGTCGTACGGACACGTGTACGCGGGCACGACGGGCGCCGAGGGCGATACGGTGATCATGGCCCGGAACCGGTCGGCGGTGCGGTGGTGCTCGGCGGGCGGGCTCAGACAGATGAAGAGCGCGCCAACGAGCGTCGCCACAGCACTCAACAGTGCCGCGGGACGCGCGCCGCGTGCGACGAGTCTCCGTCGTTGACCCCCCATGGCCGCTGATCGTAGCGAGAGACGCCGCCGCGCACCTCATACGGGGCGCCGATAAAGCCAACCGGTCGGGGACGGGTGCCCGCGGAGCCCCTGGTGATGGGGTCGAGGGGGCCTCAGGGTCGTCTCCCGGTGGCCGCTGACCCACAATGGGGCTCAGCCCGGGTTCGCAACCTGCCTGAAACCCGTGGATGGGATGCTCGCGGGAGCCGGCGGCTTGACCAGCAAGGAATGGGTGGAAATGGATAAGCAGCAGGAATTCGTGCTCCGTACGCTGGAGGAGCGCGACATCCGCTTTGTGCGTTTGTGGTTCACGGATGTACTCGGCTTTCTGAAGTCGGTGGCCGTCGCCCCCGCCGAACTCGAACAGGCGTTCGATGAGGGTATTGGATTCGACGGGTCCGCCATCGAGGGCTTCGCGCGGGTCTATGAATCCGACATGATCGCCAAGCCGGATCCCGGCACTTTCCAGATCCTGCCCTGGCGTGCGGAGGCCCCCGGCACCGCCCGGATGTTCTGCGACATCCTGATGCCCGACGGTTCGCCGTCGTTCGCGGATCCGCGCTATGTCCTCAAGCGGATGCTCAACAAGACCTCCGACCTGGGCTTCACCTTCTACACCCACCCGGAGATCGAGTTCTTCCTGCTGAAGGACAAGCCGCTGGACGGCAGCCGTCCGGTGCCCGCCGACAATTCCGGTTACTTCGACCACACACCGCAGAACGTCGGCATGGACTTCCGCCGTCAGGCGATCACCATGCTCGAATCGATGGGCATCTCGGTGGAGTTCAGCCACCACGAGGGTGCGCCGGGCCAGCAGGAGATCGACCTGCGTTACGCGGACGCGCTCTCCACGGCCGACAATATTATGACGTTCCGGCTGGTCATGAAGCAGGTGGCGCTGGAACAGGGCGTGCAGGCCACCTTTATGCCCAAGCCGTTCAGTGAATACCCGGGCTCGGGAATGCACACCCACCTCTCCCTCTTCGAGGGCGACCGGAACGCGTTCTACGAGTCGGGCGCGGAGTACCAACTCTCCAAGGTCGGCCGCTCTTTCATCGCGGGCCTGCTCAACCACGCCGCCGAGATCTCGGCCGTCACCAACCAGTGGGTCAACTCCTACAAGCGCATCTGGGGCGGCTCGGCCCGCAGCGCCGGCGCGGGCGGCGAGGCCCCCTCGTACATCTGCTGGGGCCACAACAACCGTTCGGCACTGATCCGGGTGCCGATGTACAAGCCGGGCAAGACCGGCTCGTCCCGGGTCGAGGTCCGCTCCATCGACTCCGGCGCCAACCCCTACCTGACCTACGCCGTCCTGCTGGCGGCCGGCCTCAAGGGCATCGAGGAGGGCTACGAGCTCCCGCCCGGCGCCGACGACGACGTCTGGGCGCTCTCGGACGCGGAGCGCCGGGCGATGGGCATCGAGCCCCTGCCGCAGAACCTGGGCGAGGCCATCGCACTGATGGAGCGCAGCGAACTGGTCGCCGAAACCCTCGGGGAGCATGTCTTCGACTTCTTCCTGCGCAACAAGAAGCAGGAGTGGGAGGAGTACCGCAGCGAGGTCACCGCCTTCGAACTGCGGAAGAACCTGCCGGTGTTGTAAGCGCAGGTCAGATGATGTTTCCCGAGCCTGGAAACAGTCAGGGCCGGAGGCGGAAGCGCTCCGGCCCTGAATCCCCCGGCGGGGGGAGTCCCGGACCGGGGAGGCTCAGGCGTTGAACTGCTTGGACTGTACGACCCCGTCGGCGCTGAGTATCACCGAGAGGTATCCGTTGTGCACATTCCAGGCCGGGTAGCTCTCGATCTCCCACGGGGCATTGACGACACCCGGTCCGCAGGGCAGTGAGCCCGCTCCCGACGCCCCGGCGATCGGCATCATCTGGATGGCGTTGAACTCGACCGCCACCGTGCTGCCGACGGGGTCGGTACAGGTGTAGGTGCCGCCCACGGTGATGGTCCCGGAGGTGAACGGGTACGCGGGGGGCGTCACGGCGGCCCACTGGAGCTCTAACGCCCTGGTCTGCTGGACGGATCTCGGTGCGGTCGGTGCGGTCGGTGCGGCGACGGCCGGGGCGGCGGTGGCGAGCGCGGTGAGGCCGGCGCAGACCACCCCGGCGCATACGCGCCCTCGGGACAGGCGGGACGGACGGGGTGTACGGGGGAGGCGGTACGGGCGGGGCATGGCGGGCTCCTTCGGGTCGTGGCCTCGCCGCGCGACAAGGCGGCGGGCTCTCGGTCCAGACCCTCTTCCCCCGGTCCGCCAGTCGCACACCACGGCAGGCGATGAAGCAACGTCCTTATGGGGAAGGTGCGTTGACCGAGGCGACCCCGCGCCGGCGCGGGCCTGCGCTTCCCCACTCGTTCATTCCGGGGGTTCCGCGATCAGCGCGGTGGCCACCTGCCGGAAGCCGAGCCCCGCGTAGATCCGCGCCACGTCCTCGTCGCCCGCCGACAGGAACACCGTGTCCACACCGAGCGAGCGCGCGTCCGCCACCAGTGCCGCCGTCACCGCCCCGCCGAGCCCCCGGCGGCGGGCGCTCGGCAGCGTGCCCACCCCCACGATCTCGCTGACCCGCCCGACCGGCTGGTGCTGGCCCGCACAGAGCGCCGCGCCGTCGGCCAGCGCGGCGACCACCCGGGTCAGTCCGGCCCGCAGCCGCGCCGCCGACTGCTCCAGTGACCCGTCACCGGCCTGTTCCCTTACGAGCGCCGCCAGTTCGGCGACCCCGGCGTTCCCCACCCCGGTGCCGGGCGCGGCGAAGGCCAGATGGGGCACGGCCAGCGCACCCGGCAGCGCCGGATCGTCCGGCCCGAGCGTCCGTACCACCACACCGTCCGCGCGCTCCCGGGTCACCGGCTCCGGCCCCGGATCCGGCGACTCGGCGGCGAGCACCATCAGGGGGTGCTCCCGCACCACGAGCCCGGCTCCCTCGACGGCGACACGCAGCCCCGGCGTGGTCTCGGCGACCCACTCGAAGCTCTCCGGGACCCCCGCCTCCCGCTGCCGCGCACGCACCCGGCGTACGTCATCGGCGCTCACCGTCTCCGCCCGCCCGAGCGTCGGACGCGCGTAGTACGGCCAGCCGGGCCCGTCCCGTACGAACAGGGTCAGCGACCCGAAGTCCTCGGCGCGGGCGGCGGTGCGGGGGACGGCGTCGTAATACCGTTCCAGCCGGTCGAGTACGTCGGCTCGCCGGGCGGGGTCAAGATCGTCGGAAGTCATCCGGAGCATCCAAGCAGAAGTTTGACGGGGCCAGGCCGGGCGGGGCGGCGGGAGACGGGCTCAGGAGATGCGGACCGCCGGATGTGCGGAGACCCTGGAAGAGCGGGGGAAGTGTGGCGAAGGGATACCCCATGTCCGTGATGGACAAGCTCAAGAACATGCTGAAGGGTCACGAGGCCCAGGCCGATAAGGGCATCGACAAGGCGGGCGACGCCGTCGACAGCAAGACCCAGAGCAAGTACAGCGGTCAGGTCGACTCAGCCCAGGACAATCTCAAGGGCCGGTACGGGACGGGTGGCCAGGGACAGCCGCCGCAGACCTGACGCGCCGCGGCCCCAAGCGGTGGCGCATGGCTTCGGCCCCGCTCCGGACGCGTTCCGGAGCGGGGCCGCTGTGCCTCGGTGAGCCGCACCCCGGGCCCACGCGGACCGGTGCGTGCCGATGGCGGGTGCCCGACGGGTCGCGTGGTGGGTGGGGCGGGCCCGCCCCACCCACCACGCGTGGCGGTCAGTGCCGAGTGCGGGGCGTCAGCGCTGCGAGAGCGGCGCCGGGGCCTCCTGGATCGCCCAGCCGTTGCCGTCCGGGTCCTTGAAGAAGAGGAAGGAGTTCCACTCGCCGCCAGCCCCGTCCTCCCAGCCGTTGGCGCCGACGCGCTGTATCTCGCCGACCTCGACCGAACGCTCCAGCAGGGCCGCGCGGGCCGCCGCCAGGTCCGTGACGCAGAGCTGGAGGCCGCTGAGCGAGCCGGGGGCCATCTTGGGCTGGCCCGGGTTGTCCGGCTGGCCGCTGGTCAGGGTGATCGAACAGCGCGAGCCCACGGGGGTCAGCTGGATCACGCGGATGCCGGGCGCCACTTCCTGGTCGAGGTCGACCTTGAAGCCACAGCCCTCCTCGTAGAACTTCTTCGCACGGTCGAGATCCGTGACCGGGACCGTAATGACCTCAAGAGTCAGCTCCATCGCTGAAATCCCCTCGTGTTGTGGTAATTCGGCATGTCATCGTGGTGCGGATGCATCACTTCCGGGTGAACCGCCAACGGGTCTGGCCGTAGGGCCGCTTGGCGAATCCGAACGCCGTGCGCGGTTCCACGCGGTAGACCAGGGCGGGCCCGCCGTCGCCCACGAACCGGCCGTCACGGACCTCGAAGGTCCACTCGGGGCCGTATTTCGTGACATAGGCGTCAGCGAGGGCGCGCAGTCGCGTCTCGTCCGACACCAGCGCGGCCGTGCCCTCGATCACCAGGTCGAGGCCCTCGTTGAGGGCGTTGTTCCCGGTGGTGAGGACGATCTCGGGATTCTCCCTGAGGTTCTTGGCCTTGCGTTCCTGGGCGCCGGTACAGAAGTGCACCCCGCCATCGTGCCAGACGATGATCAACGGGGTTACATGTGGGCGGCAGTTGGGCCGCACGGTCGTCAGCCAGGCGATCTCGGCGGCCGTCAGCAGGGCGACCGCATCGGACCACTCCGACGCCGTGGCCTCCTCTTCGCTGTAGCGGGTGTCCAGCTCCGTGCGCGGGTTCATGAGCGATGTCCCTTCGTGGCGTCGCGGCCCGCCCGCCCCGGTCGTGCCGGTGGCGGGCCGCCGTGAGGGGTGACCGTACGGACGGCCGATACTCATCGATCCGCCGCCGATCGGTCGGGTCCGACGCGCGTCCCTGCGACTAGGCTCGATCCCGGACCTTGATCACGGCACGAACGGGAGACTGCGGAATGACGGCCGCGCCGGGACGCAGAAGCAGCACCTTCACACGGCTGCTGCGACACGGCTTCACCGATCCCGGTGGCGCCGAGCGGCTCCTCGACCTCCCCGCCATGTCCTCCGTACGGGCCGATCCGCTGCTCCTGGAGGCCCTCGGCGCCACCGCCGACCCCGATCTGGCGCTGCGCGGACTCGTCCGGCTGGCGGAGGCCCAAGAGGCGGACGATCCGCGCGCGCTGCTGGACACCCTCGTCACCGTGAAACCCCTGCGGGACCGGCTCCTCGGCGTCCTCGGCGCGTCCGAGGCGCTCGGTGACCACCTCGCCCGCCACCCGGGCGACTGGCGGGCGCTCGCCACCTACGAGGCGGTGGACCTGCACCCCGGGGTCCCCGAGTTCGAACGCTGCCTCGCCGACGGTACCGATCCCGTCACGCTGCGCGTCGCCTACCGGCGCTGTCTGCTCTCCATCGCGGCCCGCGACGTCTGCGGCACGATCGACGTCGCCGAGACCGCCGCCGAACTGGCCGACCTCGCGACCGCCACCCTGCGCGCCGCGCTCGCGATCGCCCGGACGGCCGCGCCCGAGGACGCGGGCCGGTGCCGGCTCGCCGTCATCGCCCTGGGCAAGTGCGGCGGCCACGAGCTGAACTACGTCTCCGACGTCGATGTCGTCTTCGTCGCCGAACCGGCCGGCGGCGCCGACGAGAACGCCGCCCTCCAGGCCGCCACCCGGCTCGCCTCCCACCTGATGCGGATCTGCTCCGAGACGACCGTCGAGGGCACCATCTGGCCGGTGGACGCCAATCTGCGCCCCGAGGGACGGAACGGCCCGCTGGTCCGCACCCTCTCCAGCCATCTCGCCTACTACCAGCGCTGGGCGAAGACCTGGGAGTTCCAGGCGCTGCTGAAGGCACGGGCCGTGGCCGGCGAACCGGCGCTCGGCGCGGAGTACATCGAGGCCGTCTCCCCGCTGGTCTGGCAGGCCGCCGAGCGGGAGAACTTCGTCGCCGACGTCCAGAAGATGCGGCGCCGCGTCATCGAGAACATCCCCGCCACCGAGATCGAACGGGAACTGAAGCTCGGCCCCGGGGGGCTGCGGGACGTCGAGTTCGCCGTCCAGCTCCTCCAGCTCGTGCACGGCCGCAACGACGCGACCCTGCGCAGCGGCAGCACCCTGGAGGCCCTCCAGGCGCTCGCGTCGGGCGGCTACGTCGGCCGGGTGGACGCCGCCCAGTTCGACCAGGCGTACCGCTTCCTGCGGGCCATGGAGCACCGCATCCAGCTCTACCGGCTGCGGCGCACCCACCTCGTCCCGGAGGGCGAGGAGGACCAGCGGCGGCTCGGCCGCTCCCTCGGCCTCCGCACGGAACCGGTCGCCGAGCTGAACCGGCAGTGGCGGCGGCACGCCTCCGTCGTACGGCGGCTGCACGAGAAGCTCTTCTACCGGCCGCTGCTCGACGCCGTCGCCCAGCTCGGCCCCGGCGAGACCCGGCTCAGCCCCAAGGCGGCCGGCGAGCGGCTGGAGGCACTCGGCTACAACGACCCGGCCGCCGCGCTGCGCCATCTGGAGGCACTCGCCTCCGGGGTCAGCCGGAAGGCCGCGATCCAGCGGACCCTGCTGCCGGTGCTGCTCGGCTGGTTCGCCGATTCGGCGGACCCCGACGCGGGGCTGCTCGGCTTCCGCAAGGTGTCCGACGCGCTCGGCAAGACGCCCTGGTACCTGCGGCTGCTGCGGGACGAGGGCGCGGCGGCGGAGAATCTGGCCCGGGTGTTGTCGGCGGGCCGGCTCGCCCCCGATCTGCTGCTGCGGGCGCCCGAGGCCGTCGCCATCCTGGGCGACCCCGGCGGGCTGAAGCCGCGCGGCCGGAACCATCTGGAGCCGGAGATCCTGGCGGCGGTCGGCCGCGCGGAGACCGCCGAAGGCGCGGTCGCCTCGGCCCGTGGGGTCCGCCGGCGTGAGCTCTTCCGCACCGCCGCCGCCGATCTGATCGGCACCTACGGCACGGAGTACAGCCCCGCCCTGGCGGACCCGGGCATCCTGGTCGACCAGGTCGGCAACGCGATCACCGACCTGAATGCGGCGACGATCGCGGGCGCGGTCCGGGCCGCCGTACGGGAGCGCTGGGGTGATGAGTTGCCGACCCGGTTCGCGGTGATCGGCATGGGCCGCTTCGGCGGCCACGAGCTGGCGTACGGATCCGACGCGGACGTCGTCTTCGTCCACGAGCCGCGCGAGGGCGTGGCCGCCGAGGAGGCGGCCCAGGCCGCGAACGCGGTGATCACCGAGGTGCGGCGGCTGCTCCAACTGCCCACCGCCGATCCGCCGCTGGCCATCGACGCCGACCTGCGGCCGGAGGGCAAGAGCGGCCCGATGGTGCGGACCCTCGCGTCGTACGAGGCGTACTACCGGCGCTGGTCGGTGGTGTGGGAGAGCCAGGCCCTGCTGCGGGCCGAACCGATGGCGGGCGACCCCGAACTGGGCGCCCGGTTCATTGACCTGATCAACCCGCTGCGCTACCCCGCCGAGGGGCTCGGCGAGGACGCCGTACGCGAGATCCGCCGGCTGAAGGCCCGCATGGAGACCGAACGGATGCCGCGCGGCGCCGATCCGACGCTCCACACCAAGCTGGGCCGGGGCGGGCTGAGCGACGTCGAGTGGACGGTCCAGCTCCTCCAACTGCGCCACGCCTACGCGGAGCCGAGCCTACGCACGACCCGCACCCGCCAGGCGCTCTCCGCCGCGCACGCGGCGGGCCTGATCGACACGGAGGACGCGCAGACCCTCGACGAGGCGTGGGTGCTGGCCACCCGGGTCCGCAACGGCGTGATGCTGGTACGGGGCCGGGCGGGGGACACCTTCCCGTCGGACGGCCGCGAGCTGGCGGCGGTGGGCCGCTACCTCGGGTACGGGCCGGGCCACGTCGGGGACATGCTGGACGACTACCGGCGGATCACCCGGCGCGCGCGGGCGGTGGTGGAGACCCTGTTCTACGGCGCGTAGGGCGCGACGAGGACCCCGGGCGAGGGCCCGCGCCGCCCGCGCTCGGCCGGGGCATACGAGTGGGCCGGGCCGTCACCGGGCCCGGCCCACCGACCCGGACGGACTACTGGGGCTTGAAGGAGCGGATCTGATAGCCGCCCTGGAGGTTGCCGCCCTGGTTGTTCAGGGTGGAGCCGACGCGGGACTGGTGGTTGGGCTGGGTGTAGTACTGCTTGCGGTGGCCGCTGAAGTTCCATACCGACTTCACCGTTTGACCGCGCTGGATGAAGCCGCAGTAGTCGGCGGTGTTGCTCACGGAACGCGCGCTTGAGGCGCACACCTCCCCGGTGCCGTTCCAGTCGCTGTAGATGCAGAATTGCCCGCCGCCACAGCTGGGATAGGCGACGGTCTTGGGTTCCGCGGTCGCGGTGGGCGCGGCCGTGAAGGCGGCTGTCAGGGCGATCGAGGCGACCGCCAGTGAAGTGAATCGGCGTATGGACATGGAGCTTCCCCTCGTCCGATCGGATTCCCGCCACCCGAGCGGGCGGGCGGGGTGCGGAGTCGTCCGTGGTCCCGGTCCGTGGTGGTGGGGCACTCGGGACCATGAGGTGAACGGACGCGCTCGGAGGGTGGGCTCTCCCGGGCGGTGGCCGGACCGGGTGGCCGCCGCATGGCGCTCGGCCGCTCACTCGGTCTCCATGGATCACCCACACCTGGGCGTGCCCCGTTCCCCCGATCCGAGGCGCGCCCTTCTTGTCCCTTTCAGGATGGGCTCCGTCCGGATGGGCCGTCGATAGCACTCGACGCACAGACCGTTGTCTCTCCGTGCACCGGGCGGGCGACGCTCGCCGACCCCGGTATGCCGTACGGCCGTGCCCGGTGGTCGCCGTCCGCGCAGCCCTCAGCGGGGCAGGGGAGAAGCCTCAGCGAGGGAGGGGTGGGGGGAGGGAAAGACGGGAGAGAAGGCGCAGGGCGCCCCGCGCGGGCCCGGGCCGGAGGTCGTCACGCCTTCGTCGGCCAGCGGCGCTTACGCTCCGGGTCCCGTACCGGCACCTTCGGGAGGTGGTGCGGGAGGGACTGGTACCAGGCGTAGGAGAGGGCGAAGCCGAAGGCGAGGCAGATCACGCCGCCCACCGCGTCCAGCCAGAAGTGGTTCGCCGTCGCGACGATCACGACCAGGGTCGCCGCGGGGTAGAGCAGTCCCAGGATCTTCGCCCAGGGCGCCGCGGCCAGGGCCGCGATGATCAGGCCGCACCAGAGCGACCAACCTATGTGCATCGACGGCATCGCCGCGTACTGGTTGGACATGTTCTTGAGGTCGCCCGAGGCCATCGAACCCCAGGTCTCGTGGACCAGCACCGTGTCGATGAAGTCGAGGTGGGTCATGAGGCGCGGCGGTGCGAGCGGGTAGAGGTAGTAGCCGACCAGAGCCACGCCGGTGGTGGCGAAGAGGACCAGCCGGGCCGCCGCGTAGCGGCCCGGGTGCCAGCGGTACAGCCACACCAGGACGCCGATCGTCACGATGAAGTGCAGGGTGGCGTAGTAGTAGTTCATCGAGACGATCAGCCATTCGACCGAGTTCACGGTGTGATTCACCGAGTGCTCGAACGCCAGGCCCATCGACTTCTCGATGTCCCAGATCCAGTCCGCGTTCTTCACGGCCTGGGCCTTCTGCTCCGGCACCGCGTTACGGATCATGGAGTAGATCCAGTAGCTCACCGCGATCAGCAGGATCTCGAACCAGATCCGCGGGCGGCGGGGTGAGCGCAGTTCCAGGAAGCGTTCGCGCCGCGAACGGGACGAACGAGGCGAATCGGACACCTCGTCCGTGGTGGGTGATGGTGTGGCCGTTCGGCCTTCCAGTGTCTTCACGGTCGTCTCACCCATGTGACGAGAGTCTGCCAGATCCACGCCCACCCACCGATCATCCCTCGGTCCCGTTCCCGCCGCACCCGGTCCACCTTACGGAGGACGGGGCGGCGGCAGGCGGCGGAGTCAGGAACGGGTTCCGGCGCCGGGGCCGGACGCCGTCGAGCCCCGGACCACCAGTTCGGGCATGAAGACGAACTCGCCGTACGTCGGCGCGGACGTCTCCTGCCCCCTAGGGGACGGATCGCCCTGGATCTCCTCCAGCAGGGTCCGCACCGCCGCCTGGCCCATCGCCGGGACCGGCTTGCGGACCGTCGTCAGCGGGGGATCGGTGAAGGCGATCAGCGGGGAGTCGTCGAAGCCGACCACCGAGATGTCGTCCGGCACCTCCAGGCCGCGCTGTCGCGCCGCCCGGATCGCGCCCAGCGCCATCATGTCGCTGGCGCACACCACCGCCGTACAGCCCCGGTCCATCAGTGCGGACGCCGCGGCCTGGCCGCCCTCCAGGGTGTACAGAGAGTGCTGGATCAACTCCGTCTCGATCACCTTGGCGTCCAGGCCGAGCTGCTCCCCGACCACCCGGACGAAGCCCTCGATCTTCCGCAGCACCGGCACGAACCGCCGGGGGCCCAGCGCCAGGCCGATCCGGGTGTGCCCCAGCGACACCAGATGTGTCACCGCCAACTGCATCGCCGCCCGGTCGTCCGGGGAGATGAACGGCGCCCGGACCTTCGGTGAGTAGCCGTCCACCAGCACGAACGGCACGCCCTGGCCCCGTAGCCGCTCATAGCGCTGGGTGTCCGCCGTGGTGTCCGCGTGCAGTCCGGAGACGAAGATGATCCCGGCGACGCCCCGGTCCACCAGCATCTCGGTCAGCTCGTCCTCCGTGGATCCGCCGGGGGTCTGGGTGGCGAGGATCGGCGTATAGCCCTGCCGGGTCAGCGCCTGCCCGATGACCTGCGCCAGCGCCGGGAATATCGGGTTCTCCAGCTCCGGGGTGATCAGCCCCACCAGTCCCGCGCTGCGCTGGCGCAGCCGTACCGGCCGCTCATAGCCGAGGACGTCGAGCGCGGCCAGTACCGACTGGCGGGTGGTCGCGGCGACGCCGGGCTTTCCGTTGAGGACCCGGCTCACCGTCGCTTCGCTGACCCCCGCCTGAGCCGCTATGTCTGCCAATCGTGCGGGTGCGGTCACAGGAGGGGACTGTACCGGGCGCATCTCAGACTGCCCACCAGACACCGGTCTCGCCGGGGACGCGCACCGAGCCGCCGCCGAACTCCAGCGCGGCGGACGAGATCAGCGGCCGGCCCGGCACCGGGAATTCGACCTCGGACGCCAGGGTGTTCAGGGTGCAGACCAGTCCGGGGCGGCGCAGGACCAGCGTCCCCTCCGGGCCGGCCAGCCACTCCATCGTGCCGTCGCCGAGACCCGGCAGCTCCTTGCGGAGCGCGATGGCCGAGCGGTACAGCTCCAGGGTGGAGCGCGCGTCGCCGGTCTGCGCCTCGACCGAGAGGCCCTGCCAGGACGCGGGCTGCGGCAGCCAGCTCCCGCCGGGGCCGAACCCGTACGGCGCGTCCGTGCCCGACCAGGGCAGCGGCACCCGGCAGCCGTCCCGCATCCCGTCCTGGCCGTCACCCCGGAAGAAGGCGGGGTCCTGGCGGGCGCCGTCCGGCAGCTCCTCGACCTCCGGCAGCCCCAACTCCTCGCCCTGGTAGACGTAGGCCGAGCCGGGCAGGGCCAGGGTGAGCAGCGCGGCGGCCCGCGCCCGGCGCAGACCCGTCGCGCCGCCGCCGTACCGGGTGGTGTGGCGCACGACGTCGTGGTTGGAGAGGACCCAGGTGGTGGGCGCGCCCACGGAGGCCGTCGCGGCCAGCGACTCGTCGATGACCCGCCGCATCGCCGCCGCGTCCCAGTCGCACGTCAGGAACTGGAAGTTGAACGCCTGGTGCAGTTCGTCGGGGCGGACGTAGAGCGCCAGCCGCTCCGAGGTCGGCGCCCACGCCTCGGCGACGCCGATCCGCTGGCCCTCGTACTCGTCGAGCAGGGTGCGCCAGGAGCGGTGGATCTCGTGGACGCCGTCCTGGTCGAAGAAGGGCAGCACCTGCGCGCCGATCAGCTTCGCCTGTTCGCTGAGGCCGATGTCCGGCAGCCCGGCGGCCTTGACCATGCCGTGCGCCACGTCGATACGGAATCCGTCGACGCCCAGGTCGAGCCAGAACCGCAGGATCGACTCGAACTCCTCGCGGACGGCGGGCTGGTCCCAGTTGAGGTCGGGCTGTTCGGGCGCGAAGAGGTGCAGGTACCAGTCGCCGGCGCCGGTGCGGGTCCAGGCCGGCCCGCCGAAGACCGACTCCCAGTCGTTGGGCGGCAGCTCGCCGTCCGCGCCCTTGCCGGGGCGGAAGTGGTACAGCTCGCGCTCCGGGCCCCCGGCCAGCGCGGACTGGAACCAGGCGTGCTGGTCGGAGGTGTGGTTGGGCACCACGTCGACGATGACCCGCAGGCCGAGCCGGTGGGCCTCGCGCACCAGCTCGTCCGCGTCCGACAGATCGCCGAACAGCGGGTCCACCGCCCGGTAGTCGGCCACGTCGTAGCCGCCGTCCGCCTGCGGGGAGGCGTAGAACGGGGTCAGCCAGACGGCGTCGACCCCCAGGTCGGCCAGGTACGGCAGCCGGCCGCGGACGCCCCGCAGATCGCCGACGCCGTCCCCGTCGCTGTCGGCGAAGGAGCGCACATACACCTGGTAGATGACGGCGTCCCGCCACCAGCCCGCCGAGGACGCGGCGGACTGGTCACGGAAGGTGGGAGCGAGCTCCTGGGTCATGTGCGTTCCCTTGTAAGTCGTCACATAAGTTGTCGTGCTGTTACGTATGGGGATGATTCCCCCGTATCGGCTGATCGACGCACGCCGGCCGGAGCGAGGTGCACCCCGCCCGGAGCGAGGTGCCCCCGGCCGGAGAGGCGACGCGCGCCCGGTCGGCGTCAGCCCTTGGTGCCGCCGGCGGTCAGCCCGGCCACCAGGTGCTTCTGCGCGAAGAAGAACAGCAGCCCGGCCGGAATCATGATCAGCACGGAGGACGCGGTCATCAGCCCCCACTCCGCCCGGTGCGGGCCGACGAAGGTCTGCAACCCGACGGCGAGGGTGTACTTGGACTCACTGCTCATGAACGAGGTCGCGAACGCCACCTCGCCCCACGCGGTGAGGAAGGTGTAGAAGGCGGTCACCGCGAGACCCGGCCGCGCGAGCGGCACGATCAGCCGCCAGAAGGTGCCGAACGGCGTCAGCCCGTCCACCCGGCCCGATTCGTCGATCTCGACCGGGATGGTGTCGAAGTACCCCTTGAGCATCCAGGCACAGAACGGCACGGACACCGAGCAGTAGGTGATGATCAGGCCGCCGTAGCTGTCCAGCAGGCCCAGGGTGCCCAGGATGTTGTAGAGCGGCACGATCAGCACCGCCACCGGGAACATCTGGCAGACCAGGAACGTCCACATCAGCGATTTGTGCCCGGGGAACCGCATGCGGGAGACCGCGTACCCGGCGCTCGCCGAGATCAGCACGCCCACCAGCATCGTGCCGGCCGCGATGAGGGCCGAGTTCATCAGCCAGGTCAGGAACTCCGTGTCACCCAGCACATGGCGGTAGTTGGAGAGCGTGAACCCCTCCATCTCCATGGGGTGGGTCCAGCCGTTCTCACCGCGGATCGAGACCAGCAGGATGAAGACGATGGGGAAGAGGGCGATGATCGACGCCACGATCAGGGTCGCGTGCAGGGCGACGGACGTGGCGCGGGACCGCTGCCCCCGCTGTCGTACGCGTACGGTGCTCACTTGGCTGCCTCCTGACGCTTGAGCATTCCGCGGTAGAAGACGGTGAAGACCAGGAGCAGCGAGAGGATCACGATGCCGTACGAGGCGGAGCCCGCGAAGTCCCGTACGCCCTGGAAGGCCAGCCGGTAGGCGTAGGTCACGAGGATCTCGCTCTCGGTGCCACCGGCCTGCCCGATCACCAGATAGATGATCGGGAACATGTTGAAGGTCCAGATGGTGCCCAGCAGCACGATGGTGGAGCTGATCGGCCGCAGACCGGGCATCGTCACGTTCCAGAACCGCTGCCAGGGCGATGCGCCGTCCATCTCGGCGGCCTCGTGGAGTTCGCGCGGGATGGACTGGAGGCCGCCGAGGATGGCGACCATCATGAACGGCACCCCGAGCCAGGTGTTCACCGCGATGACCGACAGCTTCTGGATGAACGGGTCGCCGAGCCAGTCGACCGGCCCCATGCCGACCTTGGCGAGCAGCTCGTTGAACACCCCGTTGTTGGAGTTGTACATGAGCTTCCAGGCGAAGGCGGCGACGAACGCCGGGACCGCCCACGGCAGGATCAGCAGCACCCGGTACATCGACCGGCCGCGCATGTTCCGGTTGAGCAGCAGCGCCAGTCCGAGCCCGATGGTGTAGTGCAGCACCACACAGCTCGCGGTCCAGACGACCGTCCACATCAGCCGGGGATAGAACGACCCCTCCTTGCCGGAGAGGATGTTCCAGTAGTTGTCGAGCCCGACGAACTGGTACGTCGCCGGGACGCTGAAGTCACCGATCGTGCGGCCGATGTTGGCCTCGTTGGCGTCGGTGAACGAGAGATAGATACCGCGGCCCAGCGGATAGCCGACGAGCACCGCGAGAACGATCACCACGGGCAGGACCATGGCCCACGCGTACCAGTGGGTGGCGAAGGACCGTTTGGTCCTGACTATGAGGGTGCTCATCTCTCTCCGTACGGGGGTGGGACACGGGGGACCGGTCCGGCCGGCTGGACGCGTCGGACCCGGCCGCCCCGCGGACGGTGGATCCGTCAGCCGGCCGGACCGGCGACTGGGGGCCTCGGGGAAGGGCCCACGAGGTCCTGGGAATGCCCCGGGAGCCCCTGGGAGGTCCGGGGGGCTCCCGGGGGGCTCCCGGGTGCGGCCTCAGCCGATCTTGTAGTCCTTGAGGAGCTTGGAGTTCCAGTCCTCGGCCAGCGCGTCCAGACCCTTCTGCGGGGAGACGTCACCGCGCAGGATCTTCACGTAGTGCTGGTCGAAGGCGACGAAGAGGTCACCGACGCCGGGGATCACCGGGCGGGTCTTCGCGACGGTCAGCGCCTGCTGGAACGCCTTCTTCGCCGGGTCGGCCGTGACCGCGGCGGTGTAGGCGGACTTCCGCGTCGGCAGGGTGTTGATCTCCTTGGCGGTCAGCTCCTGGCTCTTCGCCGACGCCATGAACTTCAGGAACAGGTACGAAGCGTCCTTGTTCTTGGAGCCGCGGTAGACCGAGTAGTTGTGGCCGCCGATGGGGGCCGCGGCCTTGCCGGTGGCGCCGGCCGGGATGCCGGTGATGCCCAGGTTGGCCTTGTCCTTGAACGCCTTGCCGCCGTAGCTGTCGGAGACCGACCACGGGCCGTTGATCACCATGGCGATCTTGCCGTCCTTGAACGACGTCTGGGCCGCGACGTAACCATCGGTGGAGGCGGGCTTGAGGGCGACGTCGGGCCGGGCCAGCTTGAGCGCGGTCTCCATGCCCTTGACGGCCTCGGGGGAGTTCACGGTGATCTTCTGGGCGTCGACGTCGAGCATGTCGCCGCCCTCGCCGTAGAGGAACGGCAGCGAGAAGTAGCCCTCGGGGTTGAGCTGGGTGCCGGTGATACCGGTCTTCGCCTTGATGGTCTTGGCGGTCGCGATGAACTCGTCCCAGGTGGCCGGGGGCTTGGTGATGCCCGCCCGCTTGAAGATCTCCTTGTTGTAGAGGAGACCCAGGGTGTCGGTCACCTGCGGGACGCCGACCGTCTCGTCCTTCCACTTCGCGGTGGCGAGCGGGCCGGGGAGGAAGTCGGCGGCGCCGTCCAGCGCGGGGGTGCCGTCGAGGGGCTGGAGGTAGCCGAGGTTGGCGAAACCGGCCGACCAGCCCACATCGGTACGGATCACATCGGGGGCGCCCTTGCCCGACTGGGCGGCGGTCTTGAACTTCTGCTCGGCCTGGTCGAAGGAGACCGAGGTCCGGGTCACCCGGATCTTCGGGTACTCGTCCTGGAACGCCTTGACGAGCTTGTCGTACGTCGGCCCCTCGGCCTCGTTCGAGGTGTCCCACCAGGTGATGGACCCGCTCACGCTCCCCGGGTCCTCGGCGGCCTTCTTGCCGCTGCTGTCGCCGCCGCCGCTGTCGCCGCCGCAGGCGGTGGCGGTCAGAGCCAGTACGCCCGCTATCGCGGCGACCGTGGTGCCCCTGCGCATCATGAACTCCTCATTGAGGTCAGGCCCTGCCTGTCCTCGGGCGGGGCTGCTGCTGCGGCGTGAAGCTAACAGTGTTGCAAGACTTTGCGAAAGGCCTTGCAGAAAGAAAATGGCAAGATTTCGATGTTGTGACCTCCCTGTGTCCTGCTGATGTCCTGCGTATGTCCGGGGGCTTGACCGCTGGTCAGTGCTGCTCCTACGGTCTGCGCCAGACAGTTCTTGCCGGATACCGCCGTTGCGTGAGGGTGGTTCTGCAAGAACCGGCAGAAACGTTCAAGGGCCTTTCCAGGCATGACGCGTTGTCTCGCGAGGCCACTTCCCCCGCCCGTGCACAGTGCTGTGCAAGGAGGAGATATGGCCAGCAGACCCCTGGCCGCCGTACTCGCCCTGGTGGCGGGCGCGGCGGTCGCCGTCACGGCGCCCACCGGCGTCGCGCAGGCGGCACCGCCCGGCACGAAGGACGTGACCGCCGTCCTCTTCGAATGGCGCTTCGACTCGGTCGCCCGCGCCTGCACCGATCAGCTCGGGCCGGCCGGCTACGGCTACGTCCAGGTGTCCCCGCCCCAGGAACACATCCAGGGCGCCCAGTGGTGGACCTCGTACCAGCCCGTCAGCTACAAGATCGCCGGCCGGCTCGGCGACCGGGCCGCCTTCGCCCGGATGGTGAACACCTGCCACGCGGCGGGGGTGAAGGTCGTCGCCGACGCGGTGATCAACCACATGGCGGCCGGGGACGGCACCGGCACCGGTGGGTCGTCGTACACGAAGTACACCTACCCCGGCATCTACTCGGGCTTCGACCTGGACGACTGCCGGGCCCCCATCCAGAACTACCGGGACCGCTGGAACGTCCAGCACTGCGAACTGGTCGGGCTCGCGGATCTGGACACCGGTGAGGAGTACGTACGGGGGCGGATCGCCGGCTACCTCAACGATCTGCTCTCGCTCGGCGTCGACGGTTTCCGGATCGACGCGGCCAAGCACATGCCCGCCGCCGACCTCGCCGCCATCAAGTCCCGGCTGACCAGGCCCGACGTCTACTGGAAGCAGGAGGCGATACACGGCGACGGCGAGGCCGTCGCACCGGCCGAATACCTCGGCAACGGAGATGTCCAGGAGTTCCGGTACGCCCGCGACCTCAAGCGGGTCCTCCAGCGCGAGAACCTCGCCTATCTGAAGAACTTCGGCGAGGGCTGGGGCCATCTGCCCACCGGAAAGGCGGGCGTCTTCGTCGACAACCACGACACCGAGCGCGGCGGCGACACCCTCAGCTACAAGGACGGCGCCGACTACACACTCGCCAACGTCTTCATGCTGGCCTGGCCGTACGGGGCACCCGATGTGCACTCCGGCTACGAGTGGACCGACAAGGACGCCGGCCCGCCGAACGGCGGTCGGGTGGACGCCTGTTGGGTCGACGGTTGGAAGTGTCAGCACGCCTGGCGGGAGATCTCCTCGATGGTCGCGTTCCGGAACACGGCGCGCGGTGAGGCGGTCGGCCACTGGTGGGACAACGGCGGCGACCAGATCGCCTTCGGCCGGGGCACCAAGGCGTACACCGTCATCAACCACGAGCCGTCGTCACTGACCCGGACGTTCCAGACCGGGCTGCCCGCCGGGGGGTACTGCGATGTGCAGTCCGGCCGGTCGGTGACGGTGGACGGCGCGGGCCGGTTCACGGCGGCGCTCGGGCCGAAGACGGCGGTGGCGCTGCACGTGGGGGCGCGTAGCTGTACCTGAGGACCTGAGGACCTGAGGACCTGAGGACCTGAGGACCTGAGGACCTGAGGACCTGAGGACCTGAGGACCTGAGGACCTGAGGACCGGTTTCTCAGGCCCCCGTACTTCCGTCCGTCTCCCTTCCCGAGGGGCCCCGGGCGTTCCCGCCCCCGGCCCCTCTCTCCGGCTGCCGTCAGCCGCCTCCGGCTGTCGCCGGCCCCTCTGCCTCCGCTGTCTCCGCCATGCGTGGAGCAACCCCTCCAAGGGAGAAGCATCTTGATACGCCCGAGAACGGCGGTGGTCACGGTGACCGCCGCCCTCTTCGCCACGCTCCTGCCCGGCGGGGCCGCCGTCGCCACGACGGCCAGGCCCGCCAAGCCACCCAAGCCCCCGTCGAACGCGGCGCTCGCCGCCGAGCCCGCCCGGCACGACCTCACCCGGGAGCAGTTCTACTTCGTCCTCCCCGACCGGTTCGCCAACGGCGACCCCCGCAACGATCGCGGCGGGCTCACCGGATCGCGCCTCCAGCACGGATACGACCCCACCGACAAGGGCTTCTACCAGGGTGGTGACCTCAAGGGCCTGACCCGGAAGCTCGACTACATCAAGGATCTGGGCACCACCTCCATCTGGCTCGCCCCGATCTTCAAGAACCGGCCAGTGCAGGGCGAGGGCAAGGACGCCTCGGCCGGCTACCACGGCTACTGGATCACCGACTTCACCCAGGTCGACCCCCACTTCGGGACCAACCAGGACCTGGAGACCCTCATCGACAAGGCCCATGCCAAGGGCATGAAGGTCTTCTTCGACGTCATCACCAACCACACCGCCGACACCATCGACCACGCCGAGAAGAAGTACGGCTACCAGCCCAAGGGCGCCCACCCCTACCTCGACCGCACCGGCCGCCCCTTCGACGACCGGGCCGGCGTCCCCCCGGTGGACGCGGACTCGTTCCCGTACACGCCGAAGCCCCGCGACACGGGCAAGGTGCCCGGCTGGCTCAACGACCCCACGATGTACCACAACCGGGGCGATTCCACCTTCGCGGGCGAGAGCGCCGAGTACGGCGACTTCTCCGGCCTGGACGATCTGTGGACCGAGCGGCCCGAGGTCGTGAAGGGCATGGAGCGGATCTACCAGAAGTGGGTCCGCGACTTCGACATCGACGGTTTCCGGATCGACACCGTCAAACACGTCGACATGGAGTTCTGGACCCAGTGGGCCACCGCGCTCGACGCCTACGCGGCCAAGCAGGGCCGGGACGACTTCTTCATGTTCGGGGAGATCTTCGCCGCCGACCCGGCGATCACCGCCCCCTACGTCACCCGGGGCAAGCTGGACTCGACCCTCGACTTCCCCTTCCAGGACGCGGCCCGCGCCGTCGCCTCCCAGGGTGCCCCCGCCGACCGGCTGGCCAAGGTCTTCGCCCAGGACTACCGCTACACCAGCGACCGGGCCAACGCCTATGAGCAGGTCAGCTTTCTCGGCAACCACGACATGGGCAGGATCGGCACCTTCCTCAAACAGGACAACCCGAAGGCCGACGACGCCGAACTGGTGCGGCGCGCCCGGCTCGCCAACGAGCTGATGTTCCTCTCGCGCGGCAACCCGGTGGTCTACTCCGGCGACGAACAGGGCTTCACCGGCGCGGGCGGCGACAAGGACGCCCGGCAGCCCCTCTTCGCCTCGAAGACCGCCGCATACCTGGACGACGACCAGCTCGGCACCGACCGTACGCACGCCTCCGACGCGTACGACACCAAGCACCCGATCTACCGCTCCATCGCCGCCCTGGCGAAGCTGACCAAGGCCCATCCGGCGCTGCGCGACGGCGTCCAGCGCCAGCGGTACGCCGAGGGCTCGGTCCACGCCCACTCGCGCACCGACGCCAAGCGGCCGTACGAATACCTGGTGGCGGTGAACAACGGCACCGCGCCCCAGACCGTCACCCTGACCACCGGCACCGCGAACACCACCTTCCGGCCGGTCTACGGGGACGTCACCACGGCCCGCACCGACGCGGCGCGCCGGCTCACCGTCACCGTGCCGGCGCTCTCCTCCGTCGTGCTGCGGGCGGACAAGCCGCAGCCCAAGCCGGTGGCCGCGCCGACGATCAGCCTGAAGCTCCCGGCCGCCGGCGCCACCGGCACCGTGGAGATCTCCGCCGACGCGGACGGCGGAGAGCTCGGCCGCGTCGTCTTCGCCGCCCAGACCGGCAACGGCGAGTGGCGCACCCTCGGCTCCGCCGACCACGTGCCCTACCGGGTCACCCAGTACCTCGACCCGAAGCTCGCGCCCGGCACCCCGCTGCGCTACAAGGCGGTCGTCGTGGACGCGGCGGGCCGCACGGCAGGCGCGCTCGGCTCCACCACCTCCGGCCAGCTCCCGCCGCCCGAGAAGCCGGTGGCCGTCGAACGCGACCACGCGGTCGTCCACTACCAGCGGCCCGACGGCGACTACGCCGGCTGGGAGCTGAAGACCGCAGGCGGGAAGGCCGCCTTCACCGGACGGGACGCCTACGGCGCGTTCGCCTGGGTCAAGCTCCCCGAGGGCGCCGCGACCGTCCCGTACACCGTCGAGAAGAACGGCACCGCCGACGGCCCGCAGCGCACCGTCCCGCTCGCCCGCACCGGTCAGGTGTGGATCGCGCAGGGCAAGGACGGGCAGGCGGACCGCGCGCCCGACGGCGCCTACCCGCCGCAGGACAAGACCAAGGCGGTCCTGCACTACAACCGGCCCGACGGGGACTACACCGGCTGGGGCCTGCACACCTGGAACGGCGCCGCGAACCCGACCGACTGGTCCAAGCCGCTGATGCCGGTCCGCCAGAGTGCGTACGGGGCGACCTTCGAGGTCCCGCTCGCACCGGGCGCCACCTCGCTCAGCTACATCCTCCACAAGGGCGACGAGAAGGACCTGTCCACCGACCAGTCGCTGGACCTGGCCACCCACGGCAACGAGGTCTGGCTGCTCGCCGGGCAGCAGAAGTACCTGCTGCCGCAGGCCGGTGCCGTACCCACGCTCGACCTCGGCAAGGCCGAGGCCCAGTGGATCGACCGGAACACGGTCGTCTGGAAGGTGAAGGCCACCGAGGCCACCAGCCAGCAGCTCGTGTACGCGCCCGGCGACCGCCCGATCACCGTCGTGGGCGGCGCGCTCAGCGACGAGGGCCGCTGGCTGCGGCTCGGCCCGACCGGTCTGACCGACGCCCAGAAGGCGAAGTACCCGCACCTGAAGGAGTATCCGGCGTTCACCGTCGACCCGCGCGACCGCGACCGGGTACGGGACTCCCTGCGCGGCCAGCTCATCGCCACCCAGCGGGCCGCCAACGGCGCACTGCTGGCCGCCACCGGTGTGCAGACGGCGGGCGTGCTCGACGCCCTGTACGCGAAGAAGGCGACCGGGGCCGCCCTCGGACCCGTCTTCGACCGGGGCCGTCCCACGCTCTCCCTCTGGGCGCCCACCGCCCGCACCGTCTCCCTCGAACTCGACGGCAGGGCCGTGGCGATGCGCCGCGACGACACCAGCGGCGTCTGGTCCGTGACCGGACCGAAGAGCTGGACGGGCAAGCCCTACCGCTACCGGGTCGACGTCTGGGCGCCCAGCGTCCACAAACGGGTCACCAACAAGGTCACCGACCCCTACTCGACCGCCCTGACCACCGACTCGGCCCGCAGCCTGCTGGTCGACCTCACCGACCCGAAGCTGGCCCCCAAGGGCTGGGGCGCGCTGAAGAAGCCCGCCGCCGTCCCGCTGCGGAACGCGCAGATCCAGGAACTTCACATCCGTGACTTCTCCGTCGCGGACCGCACCGCCAAGCACCCCGGCCAGTACCTCGCCTTCACCGACCGCGCGTCGGCCGGGATGAAGCGGCTCACCTCGCTCGCCAAGAGTGGCACCTCCTACGTCCACCTGCTGCCTGCCTTCGACATCGGCACCATCCCCGAGCGGAAGTCCGACCAGCTCACCCCCGCCTGCGACCTCAAGGTGTACGCCCCCGACTCGGCCGAACAGCAGGCGTGCGTCGCCAAGGCCGCCGCGAAGGACGCCTACAACTGGGGCTACGACCCGCTGCACTACACCGTCCCCGAGGGCTCGTACGCCTCCGACCCCGAGGGCACCCGGCGCACCGTCGAGTTCCGGAAGATGGTCCAGGGGCTCAACGGCAGCGGACTGCGCACCGTCATGGACGTCGTCTACAACCACACCGTCGCCAGCGGCCAGTCCGAGAAGTCGGTCCTGGACCGGATCGTGCCCGGCTACTACCAGCGGCTCCTCGCCGACGGCGGCGTCGCCACCTCCACCTGCTGCGCCAACACCGCGCCCGAGAACGCCATGATGGGCAAGCTCGCGGTGGACTCCGTCGTCACCTGGGCGAAGGAGTACAAGGTCGACGGCTTCCGCTTCGATCTGATGGGCCACCACCCCAAGGCCAACATGCTCGCGGTCCGCGCGGCCCTCGACGCGCTGACACCCGCCCGGGACGGCGTGGACGGGAAGAAGATCCTGCTCTACGGCGAGGGCTGGAACTTCGGCGAGATCGCCGACGACGCCCGCTTCGTCCAGGCCACCCAGAAGCACATGGCCGGGACGGGCATCGCCACCTTCTCCGACCGGGCCCGGGACGCGGTCCGCGGCGGCGGGCCCTTCGACGAGGACCCGGGCGTGCAGGGCTTCGCCTCCGGCCTCTACACCGACCCGAACCCGGCCGTCTCCCAGGGCACTCCCGCCGAGCAGAAGGCGCGGCTGCTGCACTACCAGGACCTGATCAAGGTCGGGCTGACCGGCGGTCTCGCCTCGTACACCTTCACCGACACCCTGGGCCGTACGGTCAAGGGGTCCGAGGTCGACTACAACGGCGCCCCGGCCGGTTACGCGGCGGTACCCGGTGACGCCGTCGGCTACGCGGACGCCCACGACAACGAGACCCTGTACGACGCCCTCGCCTTCAAGCTGCCGAAGGGCACCTCACCGGACGACCGGGCCAGGATGCAGACCCTGGCGATGGCGACGGCGGTGCTCTCCCAGGGGCCGGCGCTCTCCCAGGCCGGTTCGGAGCTGTTGCGGTCCAAGTCGCTGGACCGCAACTCCTACGACAGCGGTGACTGGTACAACGCCATCCAGTGGGACTGCCGGGACGGCAACGGCTTCGGTCGGGGACTGCCCCCGGCCGCCGACAACCAGGACAAGTGGCCCCACGCCAAGCCGCTGCTCACCGCCCCGTCCCTGACGGTCGGCTGTGCGCAGATCGACGGCACGGCGGCGGCCTACCGGGATCTGCTGACCATCCGGACCACCGAGCCCGCGCTCGGGCTGGACTCGGCCGCGGCTGTGCAGTCCACGGTCTCCTTCCCGCTCTCCGGGAAGGCCGAGACACCCGGTGTGATCACCATGAAGGCCGGGAACCTGGTCGTGGTCCTCAACGCCACGCCCGAGCGGCACACCCAGCGGATCGCCGATCTCGCGGGTCGGCCGTACGCCCTGCACCCCGTCCAGGCGGCGGGCGCGGACCGTACGGTCAGGACATCGGCGTATGAGAAGGAGTCGGGCACCTTCGAGGTCCCGGCGCGGACGGTCGCCGTCTTCACCCGGGGCTGACCGGGTCGTTCCCCGCGCGGCCGGTCCCGGGTTCCCGGGACCGGCCGCGCGGGGGTTTCCGGGCCGGGCGACGGGGGGTGGGGCCCCCGGCGGTCCGGGTCCGGGGCTCCGGCCGTCCGGGGCGGGCCCCGGTCGCCGGGGGTCAGCTCTCGTGCCGCTCCGCGCGCGGCGCGGGCACCGGCAGCGGCACCGTCACCCCCAGCGCGGGCGCGATCCGCATCAGCCGTTCCACCAGTTCGCCGAGCGGGCCCGCCAGCGGTTCGCCCGCCAGCATCGTCAGGACCACCGCCGCCATCTCGTCGTCGTACGCCGCGCTCACCGCGCAGAGCGCCGCGAAGTCGTGCACGAGCTGCAACTCCAGCTCCGCGCGCGGGATCCGTCGGCCGTCCAGCCAGAGCAGCGCCGTCGACTCCGCGAGCGACACCCAGGAACGCACCACCAGCGCCAGCCGCACCGGCGGCTCGGAGATGCCCAGATGGGACAGGATCTGGTCGTACGCAGCCTGCCGGACCTCGTCGATCATGGCGTGTGCCGTGGTCGAGCCCACCGCCGGACCGCCGCGCATCAGCGCGGAGAAACCGGTCCCGTGGTCGTCCACGAAGTCGAAGAAACGGCCCATCACCCGCAGCAGCCGCGCACCGAGCGGGCCTTCGTGCGGCTCCTGGAACCGGGCGGCCAACTCGTCGGCGGCCCGTCGCAGCGCCGCCTCGTACAGACTCTGCTTCCCGGGGAAGTAGTGGTAGACGAGCGGGCGGGAGATCCCGGCCGCGGCGGCGATCTCGTCGATCGAGACCTCGTCGGGGGAGCGGGCGCTGAACAGCTCCAGCGCCACGCCGATCAGCTGTTGCCTACGCTCCTCGACGCCCATCCTGCGGCGTACCCCGGTCGTCATGCGAACACCCTACCGACCGGGCCCGTGCAACTGTTCTAAGGGCTGTCTTCCAGCGTCAGAGGTCGAGGACCAGCCTGCCGCCGTGGCAGCGGGAGACACAGATCAGCATGGTGTCCGCCCGTTCGGCCTCGGTGAGCAGTCCGTCCCGGTGATCGATGTCACCGGAGAGCACGCGCTGTTGGCAGGTGCCGCAGAACCCCTGGGCGCAGGAGTAGGCAAGGTCGGGCAGCTCGGTCCGGACGGCGGAGAGCACGGACTGGTCGGCGGCGACCCGCACCGTACGGCCCGAGCGGTGGAGTTCGACCTCGAAGGCGTCCCCGGTGCCCACGGCGGCGGCGAACCGCTCCAGCCGCGGCGGGCGGTCCTCGGGCAGCGTCGCGACGACCACGTCCATCAGCGCGTCGGGGCCGCAGCAGTAGACGGCGGTGCCGTCGGGGGTGGAGCGCAGGAAGGACAGCTCCGCCCTGCCCCGCTCGTCGGCCGCGACGACCGTGACCCGTCCGCCCGCCGCACCCAGCTTCTCGACCTCGTCGAGGAACGGCATCGACGCCCGGGACCTCCCGCAGTACAGCAACTGCCACTCCGCGCCCGCCGCTTCCACAGCCCGCACCATCGGCAGCAGCGGGGTGATGCCGATCCCGCCCGCCACGAAGACGTACGCGGGGGATGTGACCAGCGGGAACCGGTTGCGCGGGCCCCGGACACCGACCTCGGCGCCCTCCTGGAGCAGCTCGTGGACCTCGCGGGAGCCGCCCCGGCCGTTCGTGACCAGCCGGGTCGCCACCGTGTAAGCGCCGGTGTCGGCCGGGTCGCCGCAGAGTGAGTACTGCCGTACCAGCCCGGAGGGCAGCACCAGGTCGAGATGGGCACCCGGCTCCCACGGCGGCAGGTCGGCGCCTTCGAGCCGCAGTTGGACGACGCCTTCGGCGGGGGAGGTGCGCTCGGTGACGAGGACCCGGCGGGGGGTGGTGGCGCCCCGGGGCGCGGGGCGTCCACGGCCCGATACCGGCTCCGCCAGGGCGGGCAGCGGCCAGAGCGGTGAGTGCGCGACCCGGCGGCGCAGCGCCCTCCGGGTGAGCAGCGCGGCGCCCGCGACGAGGGCCACCGTCAGGGTGCGGGGCATCGTCAGTGGCCTCCGCTCGGGCCGGGCGGGCGCACACCCGGTGACGTGGTGAGGTAGGCGATGGCCTGGGCGGTGTCACCCTCCTGCGAGGGGTGGTAGGCGCGACTGAGGTAGCGGGGGACGGAGCGCAGCAGGTCCGGGGTGGCGGGGAGCAATCCGGCCCGGCCCGCGCGGTGGTACTGGCGGAAGGTCGCCCTGCCGTCGGTCAGGGACGGGTCGTTCGCCATGAAGAAGCGCACACCGCGCTGCCACAGGAAGACGAGCGCGGAGAACGCGGTGGCCCAGGTGCGGACGCGGCGTCGGTAGCCGCCGTCGAGATGGGTGAACAGCTCGAAGGCGACCGAGCGGTGCTCGACCTCCTCCGCGCCGTGCCAGCGCAGCAGATCGAGCATGGTGGGGTCGGCGCCGCGCCGGTCCAGCTCGTCGGCGTTGAGCACCCAGTCGCCGAGGAAGGCGGTGTAGTGCTCGATCGCGGCTATCAGCGCCACCCGCTCCATGAGCCACCACTCGCGGGGTCCACCGGGCGGCAGGGTGCGGTCGCCGAGGAGTCTCTCGAAGAGCCAGTCGACCTGGGCGGTGTACGGGGTGGGGTCGAGGCCGAGGCGCTTGAGGTGGGGCAGTACGTCGTCGTGGGCCTGGGAGTGCATGGCCTCCTGGCCGATGAACCCGATGACGTCCGCGCGCAGCCGTTCGTCCCGGACGCGGGGTAGCACCTGTTGGTAGACATGGACGAACCAGCGCTCTCCGGCCGGGAGCAGCAGGTGCAGCACATTGATGGTGTGGGTGGCGAAGGGGTCGCCGGGGATCCAGTGGAGGGGGGTCTCCGCCCAGTCGAAGGAGACCTCGCGCGCCTTCAGCTCGATCCGCTCCGAGGTCACCGGCTCGGGTCGGTTATGAGACATGACGTCAATGTACTGATGGGTAAGCGTGCGCGACAGGGCCCCGGAGAACATTTCCGGGCGTTGGACGGCCGGGCGGGAGTTGGCGTCAGCCCCGGCCGGTGGGGAGTTGGCGTCAGGCCCGGCCGGGCAAGAGTTGGCGTCAGCTCAGCTCCCAGCCGCTGAACCGGGCCGTGCCGCGCGTCCCACCGCCCCCGTTCGTGGCGGTCATGAAGAACCCGACGTCCCGCGCGGCCGGGCTCCCCGGCACCGACACCGTGCCCACCGTCCGCCAGTTCGCGCCGTCGTCCGCCGAGTACTCGCCCGTGAACGAGCCGCCGTCGCCGCGCGTCAGCCGCAGCAGCACCGGTGCCCGCACCCCGGTCACCCGACGGCGGGTGTCCAGCGAACCGTCGCCGTTCGCGTCGTACGACAGCGCCACCCCGTGGCCCGGGGTGACCGCCAGATTCAGGAAACCCGCCACCCGGTGGCCGGGGGTGACCGCCAGCGCGTCGCGGACCACGATGCCCGCCTTCGCCCACGGCGCCGTCGGGTCCTGGGCGTCCACCCGCAGCACCACCCGGGTGCCCGGCAGCATCGCCCCCGGCCGGTACGCCGTACCGAACCGGGCCGTGCCGCGCCACAGGTCCTCGCCCGCGCCGTTGATCGCGAACCGGTCGCCGAACTGCCCGAACACCGCCGCGTTGCTGGTGAAGACCTGCCAGCCGGGCGCCAGCGGCGCGGCCACCTGGAGCTCACCCCGCTGGGTGACCGTCACCCGGTCGCCACCCTCGGGGCCGTACCGCACCGTCAGTTCGTACGGGAAGGGGCGCAGCGGTTCCGTCAGCGGCTCGGCCGGGGCCGTCACCCGCCAGGAGACCGCGCCGGTGGCGCCCGCGCCGACGCTCGGGAGTCGGCTCCGGCCCAGTGGTTCGGCGGTGGGGCCGGTCAGGGCGAGGTCGACGGGGCCCGTCGCGCGCAACCCGTTCAGATTGCGGAAGGCCGCCGTCACCGTGCCCGTACCGCCCGGTTGGAAGGCGGCCGGCTCTGCGGTGACCTCGGCGAACCCCTGATAGGGCGCCGCCGCCAGGGTCTCGTGGACCCGCTGCGCCGTCCGGTGGGCGTCGCCCGTCGGCCGCACCGGATACGGACGCCGGTCCCGGGTCCATGCCTCTTCGCCGGGGTACCAGTCGAACGGCTGCGGGGCCCGCCCCTCCTCCAGCGCCGCCGCCAGCTCGGTCAGATACGCCTCCCACTGCGGCAGATGGACATCGGTGATCAGTCCCTGCCAGTCGCGGTTGGCGTAGTTGCTGAGATGGCCCGCCACCACCCGGTCGCCCCAGGTGGTGATCAGCACCCGGGCGGTGCGCTCCAGCTCCACCGCCTCCTCCGGGCTGGTCGCCAGCCGTTTGGCGTCCGCGAGCCAGGGGCCGAGGAGGAACGCTCGATGGCAGCCCGCCAGGGTGTCGGCCAGCCGCATCAGCCGCAGCCACAGCGCGGACAGCGCCCGGAAGTTCGCCACGTCCCCGTTCGCGTACGCGGCCCGCAGCGGGAGCTGGAGGGTCCGGGAGCGGTTCGCCAGCGCCTGCCGGGCCACATCCGTCAGATCGTGGCGGTAGGCGTCCGAGCCGCGCAGCGCCGGGTCGATCGCCAGCAGCGCCGTCAGCGCCCGGTCGAACCCCGCCGGGTCGAAGGCCGTGCCGATGGCGGAGGTGATGCTCGGGCGGCGCAGGAACAGCGAGTCGTACGGCCGTCCGTCGGTGCTGGTGAGCTGGTACGCGGTGGTGGCGAGGGCGGCGAACGCCGCCCGCGCGGACCGGTCGTCGCCGCCGTAGCGGACCGTGGCGTACTCGGCGAACCACGCCTTCCGGTCGATCTTCTCCGCCCGCCACGCCAGCTCGCTGAAGAGCTCCAGCGCTACCGGATCGCGCTCGGCGGCCTCCGGCATATAGGCCGTACCGGCGAGCGCGCTGCCCGGCCGGTCCCGCCAGACGGTGAACCGCTCGGTCCACCGGTCGGTGTTGGCCCCGATCGTCGTCCGGCCGCCGAAGTTGGGGATGGTGCCGAAGGCGTACGGGGCGCCGCCCCACTCCTTCTCGCGGTCGCCGACCGAGTCCAGGTCGGACAGCCCGTCCACGATCAGCACCTTGCTGGTGTCGATGGCGTCGAGCAGGCCGGGCCGGGGGTTGGACTGCCAGCCGAGGATCACCCAGGTGGCGTCCGGGCGGGCGGCCCGCAGCGAGGATTCGACCGCGCGGGCCGCGTCGGCGACCGGGACGTCCCCGGCCGTGCCGCCCTCGTGGAGCAGATCCATTTTGAAGAGGTCGACCTCGCCGAAGAGGTCGCGCTGATGGCGGTAGAAGGCCGCGGCGACCTCGGCGAAGACCGGGGTGCGCGGATCGAGCCAGTCCGGGCGGCGCAGTCCGTTCCAGGAGCCCTGGGGGACCACCCGGGCGCCGGGGTTGCGGTCGGCGAAGCCGTCGGGGACCGTGCCGAAGTACCCGGGCAGTACCGGGCGCATCCCCAGCTCCCGCATCCGCTCGGTGATCTGCCGCCCCAGCTCTGTACGGGCGGCGAGCAGCGCGGGGGAGAGCGGGCCGCCGTACTCGCTCATGTTCTGGAGCAGCCACCACGGCTGGTGCGACGGTGCGGGCAGCCAGGTGCGGGCCTCCGCGTCCGGGTAGCCGAAATCGAGCAGCAGCCGGTGGTAGACGGCCTCCTGGCCGGGTGTCACCAGCACCTCGTTGCAGCCGTGCAGGGCGAGGACGTCGAGCAGCCGTTCCCAGCGCGCCCAGTCGGCGTAGGGGGCGGTGTAGCCGTCGTGGGTGTCGTTGTACGCGAACCGGTGCGGCACCGTCGCCGACCGCTCCAGCGGCCGGCCCGGGGCGGGCAGCCGGTCGGGGAGGTCGAGCTGGGAGCCCGACCACGAGATATGGGCCCGGCAGACGTACTTGAGGTACCAGTGGACCCCGGTGAGCTGGACGGCGGGGGAGGTGCCCGCGATCTCGATCCGCCCGGGGGAGCCGGTGACCCGGAAGCGCTCGGGGCCGTCGACCTCCCGCAACAGGAGCTGGTCCGCGTGCCGGGGCAGCAGTCGCCGGAGTGCGGCGCGGGCCGGTGTCACATCGGTTCTGCCGCTGCCGCTGCCGCTGCCGCTGCCGCTGCCGCTGCCGCTGCCGCTGTTGCTGGGGCTGGGCCTGTGGCTGTGCGCGGGGGAGGCCGCCGCGGGGTGTCCGGCGATGGCCGCACCCACGCCCACCGCTCCCGCGGTGCCCAGAACCGTACGTCTCGACAGATCGGCCATCGGTGCCTCCGTGTTACCCACATCACAGCCGTGCGTGCGTGGCGCAGGCTACTCGGCGTCAGCCCTCGCCGGAGGGGGGCGGCAGGGGCGCCAGGGCCGAACGCGGGTGACGACGGCCGGAGTCCGCGGCGAACGGCCCTCGCGGTGCGGGTGGTTGGGGCGCTCGCGCCGGCCGCCGCGCGTATCTCCGGAGGCGCGGGCGACGGGCGTGGCGTCGTCGGGTGCGGCGTCGACGGCCGGAACCGCTTCCGGCCGGGGGTGGCCACCGGCCGGGGGTGACCGGGGGCCGGGCCGCAGTTGATCACCGGTCGGTGGCGGCCACCGTGTCAGGGACGGTCACCGGCCGGGGGCCTCGCTCGGGCCCCGCTCGGGCGTCGGTTCAGCCGCGGTCCAGATAGGCCAGCACCGCCAGGACCCGGCGATTGTCGTCGTCGGAGACCGGCAGCCCCAGCTTCCCGAAGATGTTGGAGGTGTGCTTGGCCACCGCCCGCTCCGTCACCACCAACTGCGCGGCCACGGCCGCATTGGAACGGCCCTCCGCCACCAGCTCCATCACCTCCAGCTCGCGCGGGGTCAGCCCGCCCATCGGCTTGTCCTGCGAGCGCCGGGAGAGCAACTGCGCGATCACCTGCGGGTCCATCGCCGTGCCCCCGGCCGCCACCCGCCGTACCGCGTCGATGAACTGGTCCGCGTCGAAGACCCGGTCCTTGAGGAGATACCCGACCCCGCCGTTGCCATCGGCCAGCAGCTCGCGCGCGTACAACTGCTCCACGTGCTGCGAGAGCACCAGCACCGGCAGCCCCGGCCGCGCCCGGCGCGCCGCCAGCGCGCACTGGAGGCCCTCGTCCGTGTGCGACGGCGGCAGCCGGACATCCACGACCGCGACATCCGGCTCCAACTCGGCCAGCGCCCTGGAGAGTTCGGGACCGGTCTCCACCGCCGCCAGTATCTCGAAGCCGTACGCCTCCAGCAGGCGCACCAGGCCGTCGCGGAGCAGGAACAGGTCTTCGGCTAGAACAACTCGCAAGGGATCTCCATGGTGACCATGGTGGGGCCGCCCACCGGAGAGCTGACGGCCAGGACGCCGTCGAATGTACCGAGTCGGCGTTCGATGCCGCTCAGCCCCGACCCCGCCCCGATCGCCGCGCCCCCCTTGCCGTTGTCCGTGACCGAGATCCGCAGCGCGCCGTCCGTGTACGTCATATCCACCCAGAGGCGGTCCGCGTCCGCGTGCTTGACCGCATTGGTCAGCGCCTCGCTGACCGCGAAGTACGCGGCGGACTCCACCGACGCCTCCGCGCGGCCCCGCAGCTCCACGTCCACCTCGGACGCCACCGGCAGCCGCAGTAGCAGCGCCTTGACCGCGTCACCGAGACCGCGCTCCGCCAGCACCGGCGGATGGATGCCCCGGACCAGGTCGCGCAGCTCGGTGAGGGCCTCGGCCGACGACTCACGGGCCCTCGATATCAGCAGCTTCGCCTGCTCCGGGTCCTTCTCGATGAGCGCCTCGACGGTGCCGAGGTTCATCCCCACCGCCACCAGCCGGGCCTGCGCTCCGTCGTGCAGATCGCGCTCGATGCGGCGCAGTTCGGCCGCCGAGGTGTCCAGGGCGTCATGACGGGTCTCGGTGAGCCGGTCGATGCGCTGCTCCAACTCGCCCTCCCGGTTGGGGCTGAGCACCGAACCCGCGATCGTGAAGTGGGTCCGCACCAACGCGGGGTTGGCGTACCCCGCCAGGGCCAGCAGCCCCAGGCCGAGCAGCCCGGCGAGCCCGCCGGTGCGCCAGCCCTGCACCGGTATGAAGGTGAACCAGTAGGGATCGTCGAGGGCTTCCGTGAGCGGCACCCAGAGGCCGGCCGCCAGCAGCAGCCCGAAGACCCCGTAGAGGACCAGCGCCGGCGCCAGCAGGGCGACGACCGCCCCCGCCGTCATGTCCACCAGCAGCCACTGGAGATCCCGCCAGGTCGCCGGGTCCTTCAGCAGCAGACTGCACCGCTCCACCTGTCCGGTGATCCCGGTCCGCAGATCGCGCGGGAACGGGCGGTGGGTGACGGCTATCCGCGTCGAGGCCCATCCCGCGGCCAGCAACCGGCGCCGGTCCGCGTGCGCCCGCACCAGCTTCAGGATCGCCGGGGTGGTGAAGACCCCGACACCGACCACGATCAGGGCGATGGAGACCACCGCCAGGACGAAGAGCGTGATCGACCCGACCAGCGCGAGCAGCGCCAGCGCCAGGCCCTGGGCGGCGGCGACCGCCGCCGAGCGTGCCTTCGTCACAACCATGGGATGTCCTCTGCTTTCTCCGACTCGGTCACCAGTGTGTCGTCTCCACGGAGCCCTGACACTGGGTTCCGCCTCCGGATAAGGGTGGTGCTGGCACCACCCCCCGGGCCTCGCCCTACGGCTCCGCGGGAGGGGGTTCTGACGGCTGGGACGCGAGCGCGTGGATTCCTAACGTCGTACTCGACCTGCTCGGCGATCGTCCGGGCCACCCGGCCCGACCCATGGGGGCGAAGGAATCATGAGGGGCAACCTCGCGGCACGCATCGGTGTGTGGAGCGCACACCACCGGAAGACGGCGATCGTCGGATGGCTGCTGTTCGTCGTGCTCACCGCGGGCATCGGCGGCGCGGCCGGCATGGTCGAGATGTCCGCGTCCGAGCAGGGCACCGGCGACTCCGCCCGGGCCCAGAAGATCCTCGACGACGCCGGCCTGGACCAGCCAGCCGGCGAACTCGTCCTGGTCGGCGGCGCCACCCCCGGGGCCTGGAAGCCCGCGGCGGCCGAGCTGACCGCGGCGATCCGGGAGACCGGCGAGGTCCGCACGGTGGCGGCGCCGGTCGTCTCCCAGTCCGGCCGGGAGGCGCTGATCAGCTTTGAGATCGCCGGCGACTCGGAGCAGGCCCCCGACCGGGTGGGGCCGGTGCTCGACGCCGTACGGGACGTGGACCGGGCCCACGCCGAAGTCGAGTTGCACCAGTTCGGGCAGGCCAGCTCCGAGAAATGGCTCGGTGATCTGCTCTCCGAGGACTTCGTCAAGGCCGAACTCACCGCCGTACCCCTGGCCCTCGGCATCCTGCTCGTCGCCTTCGGCGCGGTCGTCGCGGCCCTGCTTCCGGTCGTCCTGGCGCTGACCGCCTGCGCCGCCGCCTTCGGACTGCTCTCCCTCGCCAGCCACCAGCTCCACCTCTTCCAGACCACGTACTCCGTGATGTTCCTGATGGGCCTGGCCGTCGGCGTCGACTACTGCCTCTTCTACCTGCGCCGGGAGCGGGACGAGCGGGCGGCCGGTCGGGACGCGGAGACCGCGCTGCGGATCGCCGCCGCGACCAGCGGGCGCGCCGTCCTCGTCTCCGGTGTCACCGTGATGGTCGCCATGGCCGGGATGTTCCTCTCCGGCCTGATGCTCTTCGAGGGCTTCGCGCTCGCCACCATCCTCGTCGTCTTCATCGCGATGCTCGGCTCCGTGACCGTACTGCCCGCGCTGCTGGCCTGGCTGGGCGACCGGATCGACGCTGGCCGGGTGCCCTTCTTGAACCGCCGCTCCAAGCGGGGCACGCGGGAGAGCGGGGCGCTGGCCGGGGCCATGATCCGGCCCGTACTGGCCCGGCCGAAGCTGTTCGCCGTCCTCGGCGTCACCCTGCTGCTCGCGCTCGCCGCCCCCGCGCTGGGCATGAAGACCGAACAGCTCGGCTGGGAGAAGCAGTTCGGCTCCGACGCGGCGCTCTCCATCGCGCACAAGAAGATCACCGAGGCGTTCCCCGGTGGGCCCGAGCCCGCCCGGGTGGTGGTGAAATCCGAGGACCTCGGCTCCGAGCGGATGCGTGCGGCGCTCGCCGCCTTCGACCGGGTCACCCTCCACGAGGAGTCCGGCATCGCCGAGATCGAGGTGCCCCTCGCCGGGAACGGCAGCGACGGCCGCTCCCAGGACGCGCTGGCCACGCTGCGCGAGAAGACCGTGCCCGCCGCGTTCGACGGCACCGGCGCGGAGGTCCACGTCGGAGGTGACCTCGCGGAGTCCGTCGACTTCAACGATCAGCTCAAGCGGGGCATCGTGCCCGTCTTCGTCTTCATCACCGGGGTGACGTTCCTGCTGATGCTGTTCTGCTTCCGGTCCTACGTCATCGCCGTCACCTCCATCCTCCTCAACCTGCTCTCGGTCGCCGCCGCTTACGGGGTGATGGTCGCCGTCTTCCAGCACGGCTGGGGCGCGTCCCTGGTCGGCACGGAAGCGGTCGGCGCGATCCAGAGCTGGATGCCGCTCTTCGTCCTCGTGGTGCTGTTCGGCCTCTCGATGGACTACCACGTCTTCGTGGTCTCCCGGATCCGCGAGGCCCGCGACCGGGGCCTGGACACCGGCGGGGCCATCAGCGAGGGCATCCGCCGCACGGCCGGCGCGGTCACCGGAGCGGCGGCCATCATGGTGGCGGTCTTCGCGGTCTTCGGCACCCTGACCATGCAGGACATGAAGCAGATGGGCGTCGGCCTGGCCGTCGCGGTCCTGCTGGACGCGACGATCGTACGGATGGTCCTGCTGCCGTCCGTGATGGCGCTGCTGGGCGAGCGGAACTGGCGCACCCCGAAGGCGCTGCGGCGGCTGCCGACGCTGGAGCACGGCGAGCCGGAGTCGACGGGCCGCCACGCGGCACCCGTACCGGCCGGCCGCTGACCGCGGCCCTTCGTCTCCCTGGCCCCCCGGTCCCCGGTCCCCGCACCCTTCCTCCCCGGTGGGTGCGGGGACCGGCATGTCTCACGCTTCCAGCGGCTTCGCCTCCACCTCCAGGGGCAGCCGCGCCGAGGGGTTGTCTCACGCCCCCAGCAGCTTCGCCTCCGCCTCCGGGGTCAGCCGCGCCGAGGTGCGGTCCGGCCGCTGCGGCGGAGTGCCGCCGATCGACTGGAGCCAGGACCAGGTGTCCGCGACCGTCTCGGCCACCGGGCGGCACCGCAGGCCCGTGTCGAGCGCCTTGGCGACACCCAGCCCGAAGACGGAGTTGTGCAGTTCCGCCTCTTCGGTCGGCGGTACCCAGATCGGGAGATGGGTCCACGGTTCGACGTCCGCCGCCAGGATGTCCGCGGCGGGCGTCCAGCGCAGCTCCGCGTCCGAGCCCGTCACCCGGACCGCCGCGGTGAGCAACTCCTCCATGGTCGCGTGCCCCGGCGCACTCGCCAGGTTGTACGGTCCACTCAGCCCGGCCTCCGCGCCCGTGACGATCCACTCGGCCAGATCGCGGATATCGGCGTACTGGATCGGATTGTCGCGCGGCTCCGGTGCGAGCACCGGACCGCCCCGCGCGATCCGCTCCAGCCACCAGGGCAGTCGTCTGACGTTCTCCCACGGCCCGATGAGCAGCCCCGCGCGCACCAGCAGCGACCGCTCGTCGCCGAAGGCTTGCACGGCCGCCAGTTCGCCGCCGCGCTTGGCCTCCGCGTACGGGACGTCGCCGTCGTCCGGTGATCCCTCGACCACCGGCGCGGACTCGTCGAACCCGACGGCGATGGGCCATGCATACACCGAACAACTCGATACGTACACATACCGCCCGACCCGATCCGCGAGCAGCCGGGCAGAGTCCCGCACGACCCGGGGCGCGGCGGACCAGGTGTCGACCACGATGTCCCACTCGCCCTCGGCGAGGGCGTCCAGTCCGTCGGGCCGGGTGCGGTCACCGAGCAGTTCGGTGACACCGGCCGGGGCGGGGTGGCGCCCCCGGTGGAAGACGGTGACGTCCCAGCCCCGCGCGAGCGCGGACTCGACGACGGCACGTCCGGCGAATTCGGTACCACCCAGTATCAGAAGTCTCATGGGACGACTCTGCGCGGCGCGGGGCCCGGGTGCCAGGGGATTCTGCTGCTGGGAGAGCGGGACGCCCGATCCATGGCCGGGAGCGCGCCCCCGGGAGCCCCTCGGAAGCTCTCCCCGGCGGTCCCCGGACCGGAGCTCGCGGGTCGGGCGGGGTCGGACCGGACCGATTGCGATGCGTCGCCAGCGGCGCCCCACCCGAGACGATGCCCGAAGAGCGCGCGATTTCCCGACGCCGACCGGCTCATGGATGGCACCACGTGCCCAACACCCGCCGAGACGGCCGTGGCCAGCACATCGCAGGGGCCACCCCCTGCCACTCCCGCCCCGGAGATGGCAGCATGTGCCCACCATGACTGACGCCCGGTCGCCCCTGCGCGCCCTGCGTGCCGCCCTCTTCGCGGCGATCTGCGTCTCCTTGGCTGCGATGGGGCATTCGTTCGCATCTGGTCATGACATCCCCCTCCGTATCCTCCTCCCCGCCCTCATCGCCACCACCGCCGTCGCCTGGCTCGGCGCCGCCCGCCGCCGTGGCTCCCTCGCCATCGGGCTCGGCCTGCTCGCCGTACAGGGCGCCCTCCACCTGGTCTTCGCCCGCGCCGGACTGCACGGCGCGCCCGCCCCGGCCACCCATCACGCCCCGCCGCCCGCCGCGGACCTCCCGGACACCGGCGCCATGATCGCCGCCCATCTCCTCGCCGCCACCGTCTGCGGTCTCTGGCTCGCCCGGGGCGAGGCCGCCTTCCTCCGGCTGGCCCGCGCCGTCGCCGACCTCGCCTTCACCCCGTCGCTGCTGCTGCTCGCCCTCGTACGACTGCCGGAAACGCCCCGGCCACCGACCCCCCGACGGCCCGGAGTCGCCCGTCGGCACGGTCCGCTGCTCGGCCACAGCGTGGTGCGCCGTGGGCCGCCGGCATGGCTCGTGACCCGTGCCACGGCCCCTGGAGCAGCCGTCTGACCCGGGGGCCGATTCCCCCATGTCGACGTCGAATCCCAGGATCACCATGGCCATTGACAGCCCTGCCCAGGGCACCTCCGACAGCACCCCTGTCGCTGACACCGCCACCACCGAGACCGAACGGGAGTCCGCCGCCGGTTCCTCCACCTGGAGCGCGCTGCGCCCCCTCGTCCTCCGTATCCACTTCTACGCGGGCCTGCTGGTCGCGCCCCTGTTGCTGATCGCCGCCGCCAGCGGACTGCTCTACGCCCTCTCCCTCCAGGCCGAGAAGATCGTCTACAGCCATGAGCTGACGGCCCCCGTCGGCGACCGGGTGCTCCCGCTCGGCGAACAGGTCGAGGCCGCCCGTGGGTTCCGGCCCGACGGCACGGTCACCGCCGTCTGGCCCGGCGCCGAGGACGGTGCGACCACACGGGTGCTCATGGACGCGCCCGGCGTCGATGAGGGCAAGTCGCTCGCCGTCTTCGTCGACCCGTACACCGCGGAGATACGCGGCGATCTGACCTCGTACGGCGGTTCGGGCGCCCTCCCGCTGCGTAGCTGGCTCGACGAACTGCACCGGGATCTCCACCTCGGTGAGTTCGGCCGCTACTACAGCGAGCTGGCCGCGAGCTGGCTCTGGGTCGTCGCGCTCGGCGGCCTGCTGCTCTGGCTGGGGCGCGGCCGGCGCGGCAAGCGCGCCCTGTTCGTGCCCGAACGCGGGGCCAAGGGCCGCCGCCGTACGCTCTCCTGGCACGGCACGGTCGGCCTGTGGGCCGTGGTCGGTCTGGTGCTGCTCTCCGCGACCGGACTGACCTGGTCGCGCTATGCGGGCGAGAACATCGGCGCGGTCCAGGACCAGCTCGGCGGGTCCACCCCCGCGGTCTCGGCGGCGCTGGAGGGCGGCACCGCCGCGCCGGCCGGTGAGCACGCGGGCCACGGGGGCGGCGCCACCGCACCGCACCAGGGCGCCGACGTCGGTATCGACGCCGCGTTGGAGTCCGCCCGCGCGGCCGGGATCGGCCGCGAACTGGCGATCACCCTGCCCGTCGATGGCACCGGCTATGTGATCAAGGAGCGGGACACGCACTTCCCCGTCCAGCTCGACTCGGTCGCCGTGAATCCGGCCGACGGCACGGTCATGGACACCCTCCGCTTCGCCGACTACCCCCTGCTGGCCCAGTTGACCCGCTACGGCATCGACGCCCATATGGGCGTGTTCCTGGGGCTGCCCAACCAGCTCGCGCTGGCCGCGCTCGCCCTCGCGCTCATCCTGCTGATCGTGTGGGGCTACCGCATGTGGTGGCTGCGCAGGCCGACCAGGGGCCGGAGCGCCACCAGGGCCGCTGGCGCCGCGAAGGCCGGTGAGACCGGTGGGGTCGGTGAGACCAGTGGGGCCGCGCAGGCTGTCGGCACCGCGAAGGCCGACGAGACCACCGACGCCGGCACGGCCACACAGGCTGCCGGCACGGCCAACGCTCCCGGCGCCTCAGCAGGCACCGCGCAGACCGGTGGCGGCCCGAAGGCCAGTGGCGGCGCGGCGCGGTCCCGGCGGTTCGGCGGGCGTCCCGTGCCGCGTGGCACCTGGCGCCGGATCCCGCTGACCGCCCTGCTGCCGATCGCCGCGGTCACCGCGCTCGTCGCCTGGTTCGTCCCACTGCTGGGCGTCACCCTGGCGGCGTTCCTGGTGTTCGACCTTGCCGTGGGCGCGGTAGCGAGGGTCCGGGCTCGCACCTGACCCAGAGAGTCGGTCCGCGGCTGACCCGGGAGGTCGGTCCGCGGCTGACCCGGAGAGTGAGGGGCCCCCGGCGCCAGGTGCGCGCGCCGGGGGCCCCGGCACTCACGGCGCGTACTTGTACCCGACGCGCCGTACGGTCTGGATGGTGTGGCGGTGCTCCGCACCCAGCTTGCGGCGGAGCCTGGCCACATGGACGTCGACGGTGCGGCCGTCGCCCACGTGCCCGTACCCCCAGACGGTCGTCACCAACTGGTCCCGGGTGTGCACCCGGTGCGGGTGCGCCACCAGATGGGCCAGCAGCTCGAACTCCAGGTATGTCAGGTCCAGCGCCCGCCCGTTCACCAGGGCGATCCGCTCCGCCGTGTCGATCCGTACCGGCCCCGCCTCCTCGACGGCGACGGCGACGGACGCGGACCGCGGTGCGAGCGCGGCGGCGGGGGCGTGCTGGTCCACCGGTACGAGGACGAGATAGCCGAGCATCGGCGGACGGCCGGGCAGGCTGGGCACATTGTGCTGCGGTGCGGGGAGCCAGGTGGCCCCCGGCGGCAGGAAGTCCGTCACATCCACGGAGCCGGAACCGGGGCCGCCCAGCGGTACGACCTCGTCCCGGTCGATGGCGCGCAGCCGGTGCCGGGTGGGATTGAGGGCCCCTGAGTTGACGGCCTTCGCGCCATTGGCCAGGTTCTTGGCGGTCGGCGCTGAGGACATGGACGCAGCGGCGGGGACTGCGGAGAAGGGGCGTGGGTTCGCCATGAGAGGTCAGCTCTCTTTCGCGCGGAGGAGTCGTCGAGTCGTGAGGGACGGACGTACGTCGTGCGCGCTGGCCAAAGGCCGGCCGAGCGGCTTTAGAGGGCCTGCGCGTGCACCGCGCGGCAACACACCCGGTCGAAGTCGTGGTGCTGCCGGGATGGCCAGAAGGGTTCGAGGTCGCTGGGACCTGTCACGTGGTTCTCGAAGCCGGCCATGGGCTCATTGAATCAGATGAACACGGTGCGAACGAGGGTCCCTCTCACGTACCGAGACGCGCTGTCCAAGCAGAGGACGCCGGCAGGGTACGGCGCGGCGGGAGCCAGGTGCGGGGACAGGTGAGAGAGGCACGTGCGGGAGACAAGTGAGGGGCGCCCGGCCGCAGTCGGCGGGGCGCCCCTCACTTCACGTCGTTCGCGGTGCTCAGACCTGGCCGGCCTTCTCCAGCGCCGCGCAGCAGGTGTCCACCATCAGCCGCGTCACCACGTACGGGTCGACGTTGGCGTTCGGACGGCGGTCCTCGATGTAGCCGCTGCCTTCCTGCTCCACCTGCCACGGGATGCGGACCGAGGCGCCCCGGTCCGAGACTCCGTAGGTGTACTCGTTCCACGGCGCGGTCTCGTGCAGACCGGTGAGCCGGTCGTCGATGCCCGCGCCGTAGTTCTTGACGTGGTCGAGCGGCTTGGAGCCCTCGCCCAACGATTCGCAGGCCGTGATGATGGCGTCGTACCCCTCGCGCATCGCCTTCGTGGAGAAGTTGGTGTGCGCGCCCGCGCCGTTCCAGTCGCCCTTGACCGGCTTCGGGTCCAGCGTCGCCGCCACGCCGAAGTCCTCGGCGGTGCGGTAGAGCAGCCAGCGCGCGATCCAGAGCTGGTCGGCGACGACGACCGGCGGCAGCGGGCCGACCTGGAACTCCCACTGGCCGGGCATCACCTCGGCGTTGATGCCGGAGATGCCGAGGCCCGCGGTGAGGCAGTTGTCGAGGTGCGCCTCCACGACATCGCGGCCGTGGATCTCGTCCACGCCGACACCGCAGTAGTAGCCGCCCTGCGGTGCGGGGAAGCCGTTGGCCGGGAAGCCGAGCGGACGGTCGCCCTGGAAGAAGGTGTACTCCTGCTCGATCCCGAAGATCGGCTCCTGCGCGGCGAACCGCTCGGCGATCTCGACCAGCTCGGCGCGGGTGTTGGACTCGTGCGGGGTCATGTCCGTGTTGAGGACCTCGCACAGCACCAGCAGGTGGTCACCGCCGCGGATCGGGTCGGGACAGGTGTGGACCGGCCGCAGCACCCGGTCGGATGCGTGACCCTTGGCCTGGTTGGTGCTCGATCCGTCGAAGCCCCAGATGGGCAGCTCGGCCCCGTCCGGGAGGATCTTCGTCTTCGAACGCAGTTTGGCGGTCGGCTCGGTGCCGTCGATCCAGATGTACTCAGCCTTGAAGGTCACGGGGCCTCATCCTTGTGCGCTCTGCCGCGGGTGCGGTGGTTATACGGCGCAGCTTCGCAATTCGGGATTTCCCACCCGTTGCCCGATTGTGAACCCCGTGTTACGGAGGGGGCGGGTGGGGGCCGGAACGCCCCCCGCTCCCCGCCGCCTCGCCGGCCGGGCGACTACCTCGCCCGGTTCCTGCCGATCCGCCCCGTTTCGGCGCCGTGCTTGAGCAGTGACGCGAACCCCGCATCCGTGATCCTGCGGACGAGATCGCTGAGCGTGGTGCCCATCGCCTCGGCCGTACGCCCCGGATGCCAGTCGTGATCATGCAGCCGGTCCAGCAGATACCCGCGCCTGATCTGCGCGTCGGAGAGCCGGAACGTCTTCAGATACGCCGCCCGACCCTTGTGGTCGGTGATCACCTCGCCGATGTGCTGCTCCGGCTCCCCGCGTCGGAACGACGGCAGGAATCGCCAGAGCGTGAACGCCTCCATCGCGTAGACGCGTTCATACCGGTACGAGGCGTCGAGCAGCCGCCCAGCCAGCAGCGTGTCATGGCTCCGCGCCCACTCCCGCTCCGCTTCCCGCGCCGCCGCCCGCAGCTCCGTGAGCGTCGTCACCGAGCGATCCCGGAGCCGGGTCTCGAAGTCGGGCACCGGGCCGCCGAAGAGCGCGTACTGATGCACCACCTCTCCGTACAGATCCTCGATCAGCGACGGATGCAGCGCCCGGTAATCGGCCGGATGCGGTACGACGAAGGCCGCGGCGAGCGCGTCCGCCGTGTACACCAGCACACCGCACTGCCCCGGATGGATCTCGAAGACCCGCAGCGCCTCGGCGAGCCCCCGCACCTGCCGGCCCGTGTACGCGGCCTCGGCGCGCGGCGACAGCCCCTGGCGCACCGCCCGCTGTGACCATTCGTCCCAGACGACGGACGGGCCGCCGAAGTGGAGGGAGAGATAGCCGTCCAGCGCCAGGTGGAGGGGCAGGAAACGCAACCGCCGCTCGGCCGCGCCGTCCTGCCGCTGGCGCTTGGCGAGCCGGTGGTGGCGCCGTACGGGGACACACGCCGGAGGCGCGTCGCCGAGCTGGGTCCCGTACGCGGCGGACCGGCCGCCGTCGCCCGACCAGTCCGCGACGAAGCCGTGCGGGATGTACGAGAGGTAGCGGCTCCGGGGGCCGGTCTCGACCTCGCCGTACCCCGGACCGTAGATCTCGTGCCGCAGCCGCAGCCCGTCCACCGGCGCCTCCCGTACCAGCGGCACCAGCCGGACGGCGCCCCAGACCTGCGCGGGCATCGTCGTCAGCCCGGTCAGATCCAGCGAGGTCAGCGAGGTCAGCGCGGGCGTCGTGTTCGGCGTGGTGGGTGTGTTCGGTGCCGTCGGTCTGGTCATCGGGCCCCTCCCCGGTGGCGGTCGAGAAAGCTCGCGGTACGGCGGTCCAGATACGCCCGCAGTTCGGCCAGTCCGGTGCGCCCCTCGGCGAACTGCGCGATCTCCACCAGCGCCGCCAGATCCTCCGCGTCCCGGACGCCGGCGGTCGGCACGCTCGGCGACAGCCGGCGCACATCGAATCCGTCCGCGTCGTATACGGGGTTCAGATGGACGACACTCGTCCGGCGCTCGGGGTCGAGCCGGGTGCGCCAGATCCGCAGCACCTCACCGGCGAGACCGGGCGGTGCGTTGTCCCAGCCGTCCGAGACGATCACCAGCCGCTCCGGGGCGTCCTCCAGCGCGTCCAGGATCCGGGTGCCGAGCGGGCTCGCCCCCCAGGGCCGAACCAGCAGCGGATCACGGCAGCCCGAGGTCCAGTGCGCGCGGTACGAACCGGCCAGCGCGGCCAGCAGGTAGTGCGCACCCAGCGCGACCGCGAGCGGACGGCGCGGCTTCACCCCGGACCCGTACGACGAATAGCTGTCGTCCAGCACGGCGGAGACGCGCCCCCAGCTCCCGACGTGTGGACCGGCCGCCCGCCGAGCGGCGGCCCGCAGCGCGTCCGTCAGCTCCGCGCGCCGGGCCGCGCGCCGCTCGGCGGGGAGGGAGAGGACATAGCCCGCGAGCCGGGTCAGGGGCATCACGGTGAGATCGGTTGCCGGGCCGGAGTTCTGGGTACGGAGCCGCTCCTGGCGGGTCATCCGGGGTGCGATGTCCCGGAGGAAGGTCTCGCGGGGGACCCCGTGCCGGGCGGCGAAGCCCTCGGCGACGGTGTACGGGAGGTCATAGAGGGCCGACCGTTCGTAGCGGGCGCGCCGGTGGGCGTCGAGGCGGGGATGGGCGTAACGGGTGCGCCGGCCGGGACGGAAGAGGAAGTCCCCGAGCTCCCCGTCGCTGACAGTGCCGGTGCCGGTGCCGGTGCCGGTGCTGGTGCAGGTGCGGGGCGTGAGCGGGAGATGCGTGTGCCGGGCGACGGTCTTCAGCCCCCGGCGGTACTTCACCGCGTCAAGGCCGAGATCGGGGCGCGCCGCCAGCCAATCCCGCTGGATCGCCCGCGTACGACGGTTGTTGACCTTGGCTGCGCGCAGCGCCCGGAACAGCCGGTAGACGCGCTGCGGCGGCAGCACGGCCAGCCGCGCGGCGATCAGCCCGCCCTCCACCCGCTTCTCCGCCGCGCTCGCGTCCCCGGCCGAACGCAGCAACTGCTCGATGATCAGAGCGGCGTTGTGGTCGTTGATGTCGAGGGCGAGCACTGCCGCGTACACGGGCCGGTAATTGACTCGTACGTATTCGTGGAGAAAGCCGAGTGACAGCCGCTGCTCCCACTCGTCCGTACGGAACTCGCGCTGCCCGGTGGCCGTGATCGCGGCGTTCACCAGCAGCAGGATGTCCTCGGCCGCGATCAGGTCGGCGAAGGTCTCGGCCATCTTCTCCCCCCTCGGCGGGTCGTGACGGAAGAGTCCCGTCCGGCTGGCGGGCGGACGGCGCTCCTTCGAGCAACCCTCAGGACGACTTCATGGAAGCCGGCCGGGGAATGAGGGCGCGAACGGCGAAATCAGTGCTTCAAAGGCATGTCTCGGAAGTCGCGCCAGTCCCGCGGCCGGCCAGGAGAACGTAACATTCGGGCCATGCGCGGGTCCTGGGGATTTCTGGTCCCCGCCACCGGCTCCGCGCGGTCCGCGACAGGACCCCGGGGTGCGCATTTCGGCGGATGCGGCCGGGTCGCGACGGGCAGACTGGGGCCATGACACAGCGCGCCAAGCCCCTGCGTATCGGACTCTTCGGTGCCGGCCCCTGGGCGGAGCGGACCCAGGCGCCCGCCCTCGCCGCCCACGGCGGAGTGGACTTCGCCGGAGTGTGGGCGCGGCGCCCCGAGGCGGCCGAGGCCGTCGCCGCCCGCCACGGCACATCCGCGTACACCGGTGACGACGGCATCGACGCCCTCCTCGCCTCCTGCGACGCCGCCGCGTTCGCCCTGCCACCCGACATCCAGGCCCCGCTGGCGGCCCGCGCGGCTGCGGCCGGCTGCCATCTGCTGCTGGACAAACCGGTCGCCACGACCGTGGCCGCCGCACGGGAGACCGCCGAGGCCGCCGAGCGCGCCGGGGTCGCCTCCATCGTCTTCTGCACCCTGCGGTTCGCCCTGGACACCGACCCCTGGATCGCCGAACAGGCCGCGGTCGGCGGCTGGTTCACCGCCCACGCGCAGTGGCTCGGCTCGCTGTACGCGCCGGGCGGCGACAACCCCTACGCGGCGTCGCCGTGGCGGCGGGAGAAGGGCGGGCTGTGGGACCTCGGGCCGCATGTGCTGTCCGTGCTCATTCCGGTGCTCGGCGATGTGACCGGGGTGACCGCCGCGCGCGGGCCCGCGGGGACGACCCATCTGGTGCTCCGGCACACCTCCGGCGCTTCGAGCACGGTCACCCTGGCGCTGGCCGCGCCGCCGAAGGCGTCCGGGGTCAGTGTCGAACTCGCGGGTGAGCAGGGGCGGGCGGTGCTGCCGCCGTGGAATGACGCGGTCACGTCGTTCCGTACGGCCGTGGACGAGCTGCGGGTGGCGGCCCGCACCGGCGAACCGCACGCCTGTGACGTGCGGTTCGGACTGCGGCTGACGGAGATCCTGGCGGCGGCGGAGGCCCAGCTCGGCTGACGGTTCCGGGACCGCCCCCGACCTGCCCCGTACCGCCCCCGCACCCCCTCCGAATCACCGTCCGGCCAGGGGCCCAAACGCCCTCCGACCAGGGCCGATTGTCAGTGGTGGCCGGTAGAATGGGCAGTAGTTCGGGATGGTCCCCACCAGCGCGCCCGGAGGTTGCCGATGGCCGTAGCCACACTCACCACGAAGCCGACCAAGACGACCAAGCCGACGAAGACGACAGCGAACACCGACGTGGAACAGTCCGCCGACCACCCGCCGCGGAAGGCACCGCTGCCCCCGGGGCAGCCGCGCGAGTGGTATGTGACGCACAACCGCCGACTGAAGGCGATGCGGCTGGCCATCGCCCTGCTCGACTCGGGCGTCTACCACCCGGCCACCGCCGACAATGTACGGATACGCTCCACAGCGTCCCGGATCGGATCGCACCCGCCGTCGGACACCACCTGCCGGATGGTCCGGGCCCTGATCCGCTACGGCCGCTGAGTCCGGCCCCGCCGCCTCCGGGCGGCGGGGCTCCGTCAGGTCATCCGCTCAGCGGCCGATGCGGTGTCCTTCCAGACCACCTGCACGGAATCGCCCACGGCGACGACACCGGGGCGGACGACCGCCGCCTTCATCCCGAAGCTGACCTTGTTCTGGTATTCGGGCTCGCGCCGGTAGGTGGCGAGCGTGCGGATCGGCTCGGGCCCCATCCGTGCGCCGGTGAGCTGGTCGACCATCGGGACCGCGCACCTCGTCGCCCGTGCCGCGTAGGCGAGTTCCACCGATCCGGTGGTCAGCCGGCGCATCTCGTCCTCGGCATGCGGTTCGGCGCAGCCGTCGAGGACGATGTTCGGCCGGAAGCGGTCCATCGGCACCGGTTCGGCGCCGTGCGCCCCGATGCGGGCGTTGAGACCGTCGAGGGACGCCTGTGAGGCGATGAGCAGGGCGTGCGCGTCGGCGAAGCCGACCTTGCCGGGGGTCTCGCCCCAGCCGTCACGGTCGAAGTCCAGGGGCACCCGCACCAGGCGGGAGGCGGCGCCGAGCACCTCGGAGAACCACGCGGCCGCCGGCTCCCCCTGGTCCACCCCCTCGCCGATCGGCCGCCCGAACATGCTCACCGGCCGCCGCTCGCCCTCCGGTTCGACCGCCAGCCAGAGGGTCTCGATCCCGTCGGCGGCGAGCCGCAGCCCCGCACCGCCATCGGTGATCGCGGGTCGGACGGCGGCCATGGCGGGCTGGGTGCGCTGACTGCGGAAGGAACCATCCGCCTCGGCCACGACCATGAAGGTGCGGTCGTGTTCCAGGCCCGTCACTCCCACGTGCGCGGAGCTGACCTCCGTACCCGCGCAGCCCTTCACCGGGTAGTACGTGAGTCTCCGTACGGTGATCCCCACGCCGCTCACCGGCCCCGGCGCGCGCTGAGCCGCGTCTTGACCGAGGGCCACTCCTCGGCGAGTACGGAGAAGTAGACCGAGTCCCGCCAACTGCCGTCGGGCCGGCGCCGGTGCCGCCGCAACACTCCCTCGCGCCGGGCGCCGATGCGGGCGATGGCGGCCTGGGAGCGCTCGTTGAGATGGTCGGTCTTGAGCTGTACCCGACCCATGCCCAACTCGTCGAAGGCGTGCGTGAGCAGCAGGAGTTTGGTCTCGGTGTTGACCGCGGTGCGCCAGTGGTCCCGGCCGTACCAGGTCCAGCCGATCTCCAGCCGCTCGTCCGCCGCGTCGATGTCCAGATAGCTGGTCCAGCCGATGGCCCGCCCGGTCGCCCGGTGGACGACGGCGAAGGGCACATACACCCCCCGCTCCGCCTCATCGAGCACCTCGCGGAGCTTCACGCCCAACGCGTCCTCGGTGTACGGGGTGGGCCCGCCCTGCCAGCGCCAGATCTCCTCGTCCCCGCCGCCGGCGGCGAAGAGGTCGGGGAGATGCGCCATGGTCAGGGGTTCGAGGCGGATGTGCTCGCCGGTGAGAACGGTGGGCGAGGGGGGAATCGCGGGCATACCGCAGACGCTAGCCGCTTCCTGCACTAGCTGCAAACAATTATTGCACTACTGCAAAACAGAACGCCCTGGCGGCGAGGCGTATCCGGCCATCGCATCCCCGCCCCGTATCCCCGACCCGTATCCCCGACCCGGGTCACGGGCTGGGTCACGGGCTGGGCGGGTCACTGGCTCGGCGGGATGTCCTTGATGAAGACGATCCCGTCGTCTCCGGCCAGGTGCGTCGGGTCATAGGGGATGTATCCGTAGTAGGGGGACTCCCGGGGCGCGGGCCGTGTGTCGCCGATGACGCCGGCCAGCCGGTCGGTGTCGACCACACAGCGGTCCACCGGGAGCGCGTACAGAAGCCCTTCGACGGTGTCCGGCGCCGGGGTGTCCACCCCCTGGTGCCGGATCGTGCCGATGGCCGTGGCCAGGAAGGCGTACCCCTCGGCCAGACGGGCGCTCACGACCGCGCCCGCGCTCCACCACTCCAGCCACCGGCCCCCCATCCGCATCCGGCTCTTCTCCCGCTGGAGGTGGAGGTTGTGCGCATGGACCAGCGCCGGGCCCCGCTCGGCGATGGCGAGGAGGTTGTCCGCCATCATCTGGTCCCGCAGGCCCAGCAGCTCAGCCATGCGGCCCGGCGATGTGTCGGCCATCCAGAAGTGGGAGCGCAACAGGCCCTTGGCCGTGCGCCCGTACAGCCGCGCCCGGTCCCACTCCTCGCGCGAATCCGCCGTGATCGGCTGCGGTGTCCGCGCGTCGAGCAGCGCCACCAGATCATCGGCGAGCAGCCGCAGTTCCTTGGCCTCGGCCGACTGCCCCACGGACCGGGACGGGTCCCTGGCCGCCGCGGGCTCGGTCCACCGGTCGTCCGCGCCGAGCAGTTGGTCGAGCGTCTCCGCGGTGCAGGGGAGCAGATCCGCGTCCACCCGGGCCGAAAGGTAGCCGTGGAGCGCGGTGAGGGCCGCCCGGGGGCTCGTGGCGCCGGTGATCTCCAGCGGCGCGCCGTCGAAACCGGCGAAACGGAGCCACTCGGACGACGGTCGGCCGTCGTTGTACGCCCTCATCCAGCGCACGAGTTCGCGGTTGGCCGCGGACGCGCCGAACCCATGGCTGAATCCGCGCTCCATGACCTCGTCGAGGGTGCCCGTGCCCGAGATGACGTAGTCGTCCACGATCAGGCCCCGCAGGCAGTCGCTCTCGATCGCGATCGTCCGGTAGCCCTCATCGACCAGTTGCCGGAAGACGTCGTTGCGCAGTTCGAGCAGGGTGTCCTCGCCATGGGTGGGCTCGCCCAGGGCGAGCAGCCGCGGCCGGGCCGGCAACAGCTTCAGGACGGCGGCGGCGTCGACGGCATGGGCGGTGTCCGTGATGTCAGGAGCCATGCATTCAACGGTATCGTTGAACCTTCCGTGGAAACTTTGCCGCGATATCGTCGGCTCCATGGGGCGAAACCTTCAAAACAGCGATCGGCTCAGGCCGATTGACCTGGCGCGCGGACACGGTCTCTCCACGCAGGCCGTCCGGAATTACGAGGCGGCCGGCATCCTCCCGGCCGCCGATCGCACTCCCCACGGGTACCGCACCTACACCCCGCGGCACGCGCGGGCCCTGGGCGCGTTCCTCGCCCTCGTTCCGGGCCATGGCCACCGGACGGCGACGTCGATCATGCAGGCCGTGCACACCGGCGCGACCGATGACGCGTTCCGTCTCATCGACGAGAGCCATGCCCGGTTGCTGGACGACCGACGGACACTCCAGGCCGTGGAGAGCGCCCTCCGCGATCTGGCACCCGACCCCGGCCCGGCGCCGTCCGGATCGGGCGGCACATTCATCGGGCCGCTGGCGGGGGAGCTGGGCATCGGGCCCGCGACGCTGCGGAAGTGGGAGCGCGCCGGACTGCTCAGCCCCCGCCGCGACCCGCTGACCGGGTACCGCGTCTACGACGAGGCCGATGTACGGGACGCCCGGCTGGCCCACCAGCTCAGGCGGGGCGGCTATCTGCTGGAGCGGATCGCCCCGCTGCTCGCCCAGGTGCGGTCGGCCGGCGGACGGGAACCACTGGAGGCCGCACTCGGCGACTGGCGCGCGCGGCTGTCCGACCGCGGCCGGTCGATGCTGACCGGCGCCGCCGCACTGGAGGCGTACCTCCGCGAGCGCGGCTGAGCCGGTCGGCGGCCGGCCCACTCCGCATCCGGCACTTCCCGGCCCCACGCACTCAGTGCGCGATGCCGTCGATCAGCTCCCGGGCGCCCTGCCGCAGCAGCGCCACGGCGACGGAGGTCCCCAGCGTCGCGGGGTCGAGCGGTCCGGCCCATTCGTGGGCGTTCAGCACCCGCTTGCCGTCGGGGGTGAAGACCTTGGCCCGCAGCGACAGTTCCCCACTGCCCTCGGCCCGCGCGTACCCGGCGATCGGCGAGTTGCAGTGGCCCTGCAACACATGGAGGAACATCCGCTCGGCCGTCGCCTCCCGGAACGCCGCCCGGTCACCCAGACCGCTCACGGCGTCGATGGTGGCGGTGTCGCCCTCGCGGCACTGAAGAGCCAGGATCCCCGCGCCGATGGGCGGGCACATCGTCTCCACGGAGAGCACCTCACTGATCACCTCCGTACGCCCGATGCGCTCCAGCCCCGCCACGGCGAGCAGCAGCGCGTCGGCGTCCCCGGCCGCCAGCTTCTCCAGCCGACGATTGGCGTTCCCCCGCATCGGCACGCACGTCAGATGCGGATGGGAGGCGGCGAGCTGCGCGACCCGGCGTACGGATGAGGTCCCGATCCGGGTCCCCGCGGGCAGCTCGTCCAGGGTCAGCCCACCGGGGTGGATCAGTGCGTCCCGGACATCGTCCCGCCGCAGAAAGGCGGCGAAGGTCGTCCCGGCCGGCAGCGGCCGGTCGGCGGGCACGTCCTTCACGCAGTGCACGGCGAGATCCGCCTCCCCGGCCACGAGCGCCGCGTCCACCTCCTTGGTGAACGCGCCCTTCCCCCCGAGCGCGGCGAGATCCCCCATCCACCGGTCCCCCGACGTGGTGACGGGCACGACCTCGGTCCGCACCCCCGGGTGCAGCGCGCCCAACTCCTCCCTTACCCGCTCGACTTGGGCGAGTGCCATGGGCGATGCGCGGGAGACGATCCGAATCAGCTCAGGAGCAGACATGCGGAACACCCTAGGCCGTCCCCCGGGAAGCCCGCGCCACCACACGGCCCCCACCCGGCACGATCCATGGAGTTCCCCCGGACGGGCCGCCACCGCCCCGATCTTCGTTCCGGACGGCGGCGGTTCGCGGATTGACGGGTACGCGAAAGGGCTGCCGGCCGTACCCCCTCGGTGGAGGGAGTACGGGCGACAGCCCTTGGATCACTCGGGGGCAGCAGCCCCCGCGGTGTTCCTAGAGATCGAAGTAGAGCTCGAACTCGTGCGGGTGCGGACGGAGCTGGATCGGGGCGATCTCCTGCGTCCGCTTGTAGTCGATCCACGTCTCGATCAGGTCCGAGGTGAAGACGCCACCGGCCTGCAGGTACTCGTTGTCCTGCTCCAGGGCCTCCAGGACCGCCGGGAGGGAGGTCGGGACCTGCGGGACGCCCGCGTGCTCCTCGGGGGCCAGCTCGTAGAGGTCCTTGTCGATCGGCTCGGCCGGCTCGATCTTGTTCTTGACGCCGTCCAGGCCCGCCAGGAGGAGGGCGGAGAAGGCCAGGTACGGGTTGGACGACGGGTCCGGGGCGCGGAACTCGACGCGCTTGGCCTTCGGGTTGGAGCCCGTGATCGGGATGCGCATCGCGGCCGAGCGGTTGCGCTGGGAGTAGACCAGGTTCACCGGGGCCTCGAAGCCGGGGACCAGACGGTGGTAGGAGTTCACCGTCGGGTTGGTGAAGGCCAGCAGCGACGGGGCGTGCTTCAGGATGCCGCCGATGTAGTAGCGGGCCATGTCCGAGAGGCCCGCGTAACCCTGCTCGTCGTAGAAGAGCGGGACGCCGCCCTGCCAGAGCGACTGGTGGACGTGCATGCCCGAGCCGTTGTCGCCGAAGATCGGCTTCGGCATGAAGGTCGCGGTCTTGCCGTTGCGCCAGGCGACGTTCTTCACGATGTACTTGAAGAGCATCAGGTCGTCGGCCGCGGCCAGCAGCGTGTTGAACTTGTAGTTGATCTCGGCCTGGCCGGCCGTGCCCACCTCGTGGTGCTGGCGCTCGACCTGGAGGCCCTGCCGGTCCAGCTCCAGGGAGATCTCGGCCCGCAGGTCGGCGAAGTGGTCCACCGGCGGGGCCGGGAAGTAGCCGCCCTTGTAGCGGACCTTGTAGCCGCGGTTGTTCTCGACCGCGCCCGTGTTCCAGGCGCCGGCCTCGGAGTCGATGTGGTAGAAGCCCTCGTTGGCCGAGGTGCTGAAGCGCACCGAGTCGAAGACGTAGAACTCCGCCTCCGGGCCGAAGTACGCGGTGTCCGCGATGCCGGTGGAGGCGAGGTAGGTCTCGGCCTTCTTCGCGATGTTCCGCGGGTCACGGCTGTACTGCTCGCCCGTGATCGGGTCGTGGATGAAGAAGTTGATGTTGACCGTCTTGTCCCGGCGGAACGGGTCGACCCGCGCCGTCGAGAGGTCCGCGCGCAGCGCCATGTCGGACTCGTGGATGGCCTGGAAGCCACGGATCGAGGAGCCGTCGAAGGCGAGCTCCTCGGTCGGGTCGAACACCGCGGCGGGGATCGTGAAGTGCTGCATCACGCCCGGCAGGTCACAGAATCGGACATCGATGAACTTGACATCCTCGTCGGCGATGAATTTCTTCGCGTCGTCGGCGTTCTGGAACATCCAACTCCTCCTACTCCCGTCCCGGGAGGGGCGGGGTTGCAGCTCGGTCGTGCGGCCAGTGCGGTGGCACGCGCAGGACCCGACCATAGGCAGACGGGATTTCTCCAGCATGACCCATTTGTTTCGCACAAGTTAACCGGGCCGGGTGGCGAGGGGTCCGCCCGGGGCCCGGGCGACGTGGCCATGTCACCCCGGAACCGGCCCGGCCGGACCCGGCGAGAACGGGGCACAGTACCGTGGACGGGTGGACAACAGGCAAGCAATCGGATCGTGGCTCTCCGGACCCCGCGCGGCGGCCGAGGAGATGGGCGCCGACTTCGGCCACCGGGGCAAGCGGCTCGGACTGCCGGAATCGGGACCGGGCTCCATCGCCCCCGTCGGACGCCGCTTCGGCGCCATCTTCGTCGACTGGGGGCTCTGCTTCCTGATCGCGAACGGCCTCTTCGCCGGCAGCGCCCAGACCACCGCGAACATGGCCCTCGCCGTCTTCCTCGGCTGGACCCTGCTCACGGTCGGCACGGTCGGTTTCACTCCCGGTAAGCGGATCTTCGGACTGCGCGTCGTCTCCGTCGACGGCGGACGCCTGAGCTTCGTCCGCGCCGCCGTACGGAGCGTGCTGCTCTGCCTCGCCATCCCGGCCCTCGTCTGGGACCGCGACGGCCGGGGACTCCACGACCAGCTCTCCCGCGCCGTGCAGGTCCGGCTCTGACGCGCCGATGACGGAATGACGAAGGGCGCCCCCGGTCCGCACCGGGGGCGCCCTTCTCGTGTCTAGTCGTTGTCAGCGGGCCTTGGGGCCGCCGCGGGGCATCCGCATGCCCTTCGGCATCGGGCCCTTCGGGAGGGGCATGTTGCTCATCAGGTCGCCCATCGCCCGCAGCCGGTCGTTGGCCGCCGTGACCTGCGGGCCGGTGAGTACGCGGGGCAGCTTCAGCATCGTCGTGCGGACCTTCTTCAGCGGTACCTGGCCCTCGCCGGTGCCCACCAGGATGTCGTGGACCGGTACGTCCAGGACGATGCGCGCCATCTTCTTCTTCTCGGCCGCCAGCAGCGACTTCAGCCGGTTCGGGTTCCCCTCGGCCACCAGCACGATGCCCGCGCGGCCGACGGCCCGGTGGACCACGTCCTGGCTGCGGTTCATCGCGATCGCGGGGGTCGTCGTCCAGCCGCGGCCCACGTTCTGCAGCACGGCGGCGGCAGCGCCCGGCTGGCCCTCCATCTGGCCGAAGGCCGCCCGCTCGGCGCGGCGGCCGAAGATGATCGCCGTCGCGAGGAAGGCGAGCAGGAAGCCGAGGATGCCCAGATAGATCGGGTGACCGATCCAGAAGCCGATGCCGAGGAAGACACCGAAGGTGGCGATCCCCACAGCCGCGAGGATCAGACCGACCTTAGGGTCGGCCTTCCGCGTCATCTTGTACGTCAGAGCGATCTGCTTGAGTCGCCCCGGGTTCGCAGCGGCGTCAGCGCCGTCAGATTTTGCCTTCCTCGCCATACTCGGAAGTTTACGTGGCCCGGGACGTGCGGCCAGCCACGGCCTCCAGTACGTGCTCCGCCTCGACGCGGTCCCGGGCCCGGCGGCGGTCTTCGAGCACCGCCGTCCAGGCGTTGCGGCGCGCGATGCGCTGCCCGCGCCCCAGGAGGAGCGACTCCATGGCGCGCAGGGTGCCGGTGACGGACGGGATGGCTTGTGCGCGTACGGGAGGTACTGACGCGGCCGGCATGGCGGGTGCCCTTTCGGGAGAAGGACCGGGGGTGCGGAGATATCTGGTGGAGCGCTGCCCCGACCGTTCTGACCAGCGCGGAGAGCCGATGGGCGGGCGGGTACGCGTATCCGGTAACAGGGTTACCCCATGGTGTTACCAGTGCGTCACCGGCCGGTCAAACGCTGGTGACACCTCGTGGCGGGCCCGGGGTGGCGCCCGGAAACACGGCCGCGGCCCGTACACCGCCCCGACCTGCGGGGAGGGTACGAGCCGCGACCATCAGCCGTTACCGGGCGGTAGTGGCTTGTGCCCGAATTCACACGGCGCCAGGGCTCCGGGTTCACACGGCGCCGGGGCTCCGGCTTCACGCAGCCCCGGGGCGCGGGCTTCAGACGGCCGGGACTCCGGCCGACTGTGCCGCGCGGTGGTCCATCGCCTGGCCGAACAGCCGGCCCGCCCGGTACGAGGAACGCACCAGCGGCCCCGACATGACACCGGAGTAGCCGATCGCCTCGGCCTCGTCCTTCAGCTCCACGAACTCGGCCGGCTTCACCCAGCGCTCCACCGGGTGGTGGCGCACCGAGGGACGCAGATACTGCGTGATCGTGATCAGTTCGCAGCCCGCGTCATGGAGCTGCCGCAGCGCCTCGCTGACCTCCGCGCGCTCCTCGCCCATGCCCAGGATCAGGTTCGACTTGGTGATCAGACCGGCCTCACGGGCCCGGGTGATCACTTCGAGCGAGCGCTCGTAACGGAAACCGGGGCGGATCCGCTTGAAGATCCGGGGCACGGTCTCGACGTTGTGCGCCAGCACCTCGGGACGGGAGGAGAAGACCTCGGCGAGCTGCTCCGGCACCGCGTTGAAGTCGGGGATCAGCAGCTCCACCTTGGTGTGGCCGCCCTCGCGCGCCGCCGTCATGGCGTGGATCTGCCGCACGGTCTCCGCGTAGAGCCAGGCGCCGCCGTCCTCCAGGTCGTCGCGGGCGACGCCGGTGATCGTGGCGTAATTGAGATCCATGGTGACGACCGACTCGCCGACCCGGCGGGGCTCGTCCCGGTCCAGCGCCTGCGGTTTGCCCGTGTCGATCTGGCAGAAGTCGCAGCGCCGGGTGCACTGGTCGCCGCCGATGAGGAAGGTCGCCTCGCGGTCCTCCCAGCATTCGTAGATATTCGGACAGCCCGCCTCCTGGCACACCGTGTGCAGACCCTCGCTCTTCACGAGCTTCTGCATCTGGGTGTACTCGGGGCCCATCTTCGCCCGGGTCTTGATCCACTCGGGCTTGCGCTCGATGGGGGTCTGGCTGTTCCGGACCTCCAGGCGCAGCATCTTGCGTCCGTCGGGTGCGACAGCGGACACGTCGGCGCCCCTTTCTGGTATCACGGCATTCGAATCAGCGGCGCACACCAGGGTACGCCCGTCATTTGTTCGGCCCCACGTCCGGCCAACCCGCTCTTGCCGGGGCGCATTCCCCCGTACGGATCACATGGGGGTCACGTACGGGTCAGAGGGCCGCCTCGACGGCCCTCGGGCGGAGGTTCGCGTTCTCCAGCACGGCCCGCAGATGGCGCTCCAGGACGGGCAGGACCTCCGCGATCGTGATGTCGCGGCCGAGCTCATTCGCCAGCGACGCCACGCCCGCGTCACGGATCCCGCACGGCACGATCCGGTCGAACCAGGTGTTGTCCGGATTCACATTGAGCGCGAAGCCGTGCATGGAGACGCCCTTGGCGATCCGGATGCCGATGGCGGCCAGTTTGCGGTCCTCGCGGCGCTGGCCGGCGTTGGAGGGGGCGTACTCCGGCCCGTTCAGCCGGGGGTCGAACTCGTCGTCGCCCAGTCGCGGGTCGAAGTCGAGCGAGAGACCGCCGAGCGCGGGCCGGTCCTCGATCGGGTCGCCCAGCACCCACACCCCGCTGCGGCCCTCGATCCGGCTGGTCGCCAGGCCGAACTCCGTGCAGGTGCCGATCAGGGCCTCCTCCAGCCTGCGGACATGTGCGACGACATCCACCGGGCGGGGCAGTTTCACGATCGGGTAGCCGACGAGCTGACCCGGACCGTGCCAGGTGATCTTCCCGCCGCGGTCCACGTCGATGACGGGCGTGCCGTCCAGGGGGCGCTCGCTGTCCTCCGTACGCCGTCCTGCCGTGTACACGGGCGGGTGCTCCAGCAGCAGACAGGTGTCCGGGACCTCGTCGAGGAAGCGGGCGGCGTGGACCTCGCGCTGTTTCTGCCACGCCTCCTGATATTCGACGGACTCGCCGCCGAAACCCAGCCGCACGAACCGCAGCTCACTCACGGCACAGCCTCCCTCAGAACGTTCGTACGGCATCGGGACCCCTGTCCACCCCGTCACTGTACGGCCGCCCGGAAGGCGGTGACGGGGGAGGTACCGGCCGTCAGCGCTGCCCACAATCCTCACACGATCGGATGAATGTGGGACGAACGCGGCGGTACTGACGGTAAGGGCCGCTAAATTCACGCCGTTCCATGAGGGCTGCGACCGGCCCGGAAGGCAGGAGACCGCACAGCTGATGACGGAACGACCTCCGCAGCGCATCCCCAACCGCCACCTTGCCGCACTCATCCAAGAAGCGGGATTCTCCAACGCGGGACTTGCCCGCCGAGTTGATCAGCTCGGCCTGGAGCACGGCCTCGACCTGCGCTACGACAAAACGTCCGTGACCCGCTGGCTCCGTGGCCAGCAGCCGCGCGGCACCACACCGGCACTCATCGCCGAGGTCTTCACCCGGCGGCTCGGGCGGCGGCTCTCCGCGCAGGACCTGGGCCTCGACGCCTGCGCACCCGTCTACGCGGGCCTGGAGTTCGCCGCATCGCCCGAAGAGGCCGTGGACATCGTCAGCGGCCTCTGGCGCAAGGACTCCGGCAGCCACGCGGAACTCCGCAAGATCGCCTTCACCCCGGCCGGCCTCGTGGTGCCGAGCCGGGACTGGCTGATCGGCCGGGCCGACGAACGGGTCAGCCGGGGCGATCTCCCCCCACCCGGCCCCCGGGTGCCCGTCCAGGGCGGCGCCGCCGTCCCCCGGCAGCGCGCCACCCCCGTCGACCGGGGCACCGAACGACGCCCCGGGCAGCGGGTCTCCGGCGGGGACATCGCCGCGCTCCGGTCGGTCGCCGAACTGTTCCGCACCCTCGACAGCGCCTACGGCGGCGGCCACGCCCGGCAGGCGCTCGTCCGCTATCTGGAGCACGAGGCCGAACCCATGCTGCGCGGCGCCTACGGGGAGGTGACCGGCCGCAGACTCTTCGCCGCGGTCGCCGATCTGACCCGGCTCGCCGGGTGGACCTCGTACGACATCGCCGCCCACGGTCTCGCCCAGCGCTACTTCGTCCAGGCGCTCCGGCTCGCCCAGGCGGCGGGGGACCGGGCGTACGGGTCCTATGTGCTGGTCACCATGAGCCGGCAGGCCGTCTACCTGGGGCACGGTCGGGAGGCGGTCCAGCTCACCCGGGTCGCGCAGCAGGGCGTGGGCCCCGCGGCGCCGCCCGTGGTGCAGGCCCTGCTGCACGCCGTCGAGGCGCGCGGGCACGGCGTGCTGGGGGACGTGCGGGCCTGCACGGCCTCCCTCGCGCGGGCGGAACGCGCGCTGGAGTCGGCGCGGCCGGGCGACGAGGTGCCCCACTGGGCCCGCTTCTTCGACGAGGCGCAGATGGCGGACGAGTTCGGGCACTGCTACCGGGACCTCCAGCAGTACCGCTCGGCGGTCCAGCACGCCGAACGCTCCCTCCAGCTCCGCCCCGCGGCACTGGCCAGGAGCCGACTCTTCTGCCGGGTGGTGCTGGCCACCGCCCGGCTGGGACTCGGCGAACTGGACCAGGCGTGCGCGCTGGGCGCGGAGGCGGCCCTCCAGGCGTCCGAGATGCGGTCGGCGCGGGCGCTGGAGTACGTGCGTGACTTCGAACGCAGGCTGGAGCCGTACCGGGACGCGGCGGCGGTACGGGGGTATCGGGACCGGGTCGCCGCGCTGGGGTGAGCGGAGGCGGCTGAGCGGGAGCGCCTGAGCGGGGGCGCGGCCCCGGGCCCCCGCTCTTCGATCGCCGGTGAGTCCGGCCGCCGGTGAGGCCGGCTCCCGGCCCCCGCTCTTCGATCGCCGGAGAGGCTGACGGTCCAGCCCGACCGGCGATCGAGAAGCGGCTCCGGGCCCCCGGTCCTGGGGGCTCAGGCCGCGAAGGGGAGGCGGGTGGGGACCCCCGGGCGGGCGAGGCCGAAGTCCTGGAGGACCGCGTCCGCGACGCGGCGGGCCGAGTGGAGCGCCCCCTGCACCGTGCTCGTCGCCCGGTGGTCACCGCAGACGTACAGGCCCGCCAGCAGCCGCACCGGTCGGCGCGGATCATGGGGCGGTGGCATCGCCGGAACCGCGTCCGGGGTGTGGTGGACCGCCAGCGGTTCCCAGTCGTCCGTGGAGGTCCCGTACAGCCGCGCCAGGTGGGCGCGCACCTCGCGGTCCGGGTGCGGTGGCGGCGCTCCCAGCAGCGTCGAGGAGATCAGGACCCGGCCGGCGGGGGCCCGGTCCGGGTCGACCTCGCTCATCACCGCCGTGTACGACACCGGGCCGACGCTGTCCGCGTCGAGGACCAGCGCGGCCCCGGTCGGCGGTGCCTGGGGTGCGGTGTGGTGCACCACCGTCACCGGGTGGAAGGCCGGCACCCGCAGGCCCGGCAGGAGCACCGCCGCCTCGCGCGCCCCGGTCGCCACGATGAGCGCGCGGCAGGAGAGTCCGCCGTACTCCTCGGTGCTGACCCGGTTGATCGACGCCTCCTTGACCCGTACGCCCGTGAGCACCGTGCCGGGTGGCAGTGCCGCCGCCAGCCGTTCGGGCAGGGCGGCCGAGCCACCGGCCGGTACGCACAGCCTGCCCCGGGCGAATCCCCGGAGCACCAGGTCGGCGCAGCGGCTTGAGGTCATCAGCTCCGGATCGCAGAGCAGCGCGGACAGCAGCGGCCGCAGGAAGCCCTGGACCGTGCGGCTCGGCAGTCCTCGGCTGTGCAGCGCGGCGGCGGTGGGGCGTTCGGCGCGGGTCAGCAGCCGTTCCGCGGAGGTGTTGGCGAGGCGGGCGAGTGACGCGCCGAGCCGGGCCTCGTCCAGCGGCCGGGGGGCGCTCGCGAGGGCGCGCGCCACGGTGAACGCGCCCCGTGCGCTCACCGTGGCGCCGGGCCGGTGGACCGTCTCACCGGTGCGGTGCAACTGTCCGCCGCTGTGCATGAGGACACCGGGTGCGAACGGTCGCAGCACCACGCCCGCGAGAGCCGCGGCGCGCTGCGACGCGGGGTGGGCGACGCTGAGCAGCCGGCCGACGCGGTCGAGACGGAATCCGTCGACCTCCTCGGTGGCCAGCCGACCACCCGGCCGGTCCGCACCCTCCAGAACGCTGACGCTGACTCCGGCTCTGGTCAGGCGAAGAGCCGCCGACAGACCGGCGACTCCGGCCCCGACGACGATGACGTCCGCGTGGTCCGCGGTGTGAGCGGTGCTGATGAGCACAGGCCCCTCCCCGAGGTCGGTGCGGCTGCCGAGAGGCCGATGCCTCCGACAGGCCCGAGGAATTCCCGAGTTCGGTACGAGGGTAGGGAGGCTCTCCCGCGCTGCGACGCGCGCACGCGGCGGGGCACCGGGGCGTGCGGGGCGCATACGGTCCCGGCCAGTGCCCCGACCAGTGCCCCGGTCGGCTCCCCGGTCGCTCCCCGGCCGCTCTTCGGCACCACGCGCCCCGGCGCCGCACGGCCGCTCCGGTATCAAACCCCCGACACCACGCGCCTCGGGACCGTACCCGCTCGGTACGCCCTGCCCCCGGAGGTGTACGGCCACCCCGGCAGTGCGCGCCCCGGCACCCCGCGCGGCGCCGCACGACCGCCCCGGCACCACACGGCGGAGCAGCGCCCGGCCCGGCAGGGCCTGCCCCGGCACCAGGCGCCCCGGCAATGCCCGGCAGCACACGCCCTGGTGTCGCATGGTCTGGCATGAGGCGCCCCGGGGCCGTACCCGCTCGGTACGGTGTGCCCCGAGGCCGCACGGCCGGCCCGGCATCGCACGGCTGGTTCGGGATCACGCGTCGGCCCGGCAGCACGCGGCTGAGCAGCGCCCGGCCCGGCGCCGTACGGCCGCTCCGGTATCAAACTCCCGACACCACGCGCCCCGGGGCCGCACCCGCTCGGTACGCCCTGCCCCCGGCGCCGCACGGCCCGCCCGGCAGTGCAGGCCCGGGCAGCGCGCGGCCGAGCACCGCGCCCCGGCACCCCGCGCGGCGCCGCACGGCGGAGCAGCGCCCGGCCCGGCAGCGCCTGCCCTGGCACCAGGCGCCCCGGCAGCGCCCGGCCGGGGGCTCGCCCGCCCCGGCACCACCGCGCGGCGGCTCGGGCTCAGGCGGACCGCAGTGCCGCGCCGATCGCGTCGTCGATCGTCGGGAAGGCGAACGAGAAGCCCGAGTCCAGCAGCTTCCTCGGCACCACCCGTTGACTGCCCAGCAGATCGCCCGCCATGTCCCCCAGCGCCACCCGCAGGGCCACCGCCGGGACCGCGAACACCGTCGGCCGGTGCAGTGCCCTGCCCATCGCCGCCGTGACCTCACGGTTCGTCACCGGCGTCGGGGCCGTCACATTCACCGGCCCCGCCAGAGACTCGCTGTCCAGGATGTGGCGCAGCGCCGCCACCTCGTCGTGCAGGGCGATGAAGCTCCAGTACTGGCGCCCGTCACCGAGCCGTCCGCCCAGGCCCGCCCTGAAGAGCGGGAACATCCGGGCCCAGGCGCCCCCTTCGCGGGAGACCACCAGGCCCGTCCGCGCGAACGCCACCCGGACGCCCGCCTCATCGGCCGGGGCCGCCGCCTCCTCCCACTCCACACAGACCCCGGGCAGAAAGCCGTCGCCGGGCGGTGCGTCCTCGTCGACCGTACGGTCCCCGGTATCGCCGTAGTAGCCCACCGCGCTGCCGCAGAGCAGCACCTTCGGCGGGGTGTCCAGGGAGGCGACCGCCTCCGCCAGCGCCGCCGTGCCCAGCACTCGACTGTCGCGGATCTCCTTGCGGTACGCCTCGGTCCAGCGGTGGTCACCCACTCCGGCGCCGGCGAGGTTCACCACGGCCTCACAGCCCACCAGGCCCGCCGTGTCCACATACTGACGGTGCGGATCCCATTCCACCTCGTCCCCCGCCCGCGCGGGACGCCGTACCAGGCGCACCACGTCGTGCCCGTCCGAGCGCAGTGAGCGTACGAGTGCCGTACCGATGAGCCCGGTGGAACCGGTGATCGCGATCCGCATAAACCCATCCTGCCCCCGTACGGCCCCATGGCACAGTTGGCCCATGTACGAGTCGCACATACGCCCCGCCCGTCTCGCCGATGAACTCGCCCTCGGCGCCCTCGATCGGGAGACCTGGTCGACCCTGCACGCCGTCTCGCCGCGACCGGTGCCCCCGTACGACCCCTTCTTCGACTCCAACCACCGGCCCGAGGACTACCTCGTCGCGGCGGACGGCCCCGCGGAAAGCGCGCGGGGCGGAGCCGCGGGCGGTACGGACGGCGGTACGGGACCGGGAGACGTCATCGGGTACATCCGGATCGCCGCGCCCACCCCGCTCGCCTGTAACCAGCACGTCCGCCAGATCCAGGGCCTCGCCGTCACCGACCGGGCGCGCGGGCGCGGCATCGGGCGGGCGCTGCTGCGCGCCGCCTGCGACGAATCGCGCCGGCGGGGTGCCGTCCGCATCACCCTGCGCGTCCTCGGGCACAACGCGCCCGCCCGCGGGCTGTACGAGTCCGAGGGCTTCGCCGTCGAGGGCGTGCTCCCCGGCGAGTTCTGGATCGGCGGGGAGTACGTGGACGACGTGATGATGGGGCGCTCGCTGCGCTGAGGCCGTCCGGGGGTCAGCCGCGGAAGCGCTCCCAGAGCCGGGGGAAGCGCGCCGCCAGGGCCGTGTCGTCGTCGAAGTCGAACGGTGTGCCCAGCGGCTCCGCCGACTGTGGCGCTATCCCCAGATCCGGTGCCACGACCCCGGTGAGCTGCTCGTACGCCTCGTCCGCCGCGTATCCCAGCTCCTCGCCGTCCCCGTCGATGTCGTCGTCGAACTCCTCCAGCAGCTCCGCGAGCGCGTCCGGCTCGTGCACCGCGCCCTCGAAGATCTCCCGGCCCTGGCCGATCAGCCAGCAGCGGAAGTAGTCGAAGACGTCGTCGCTGGCCCCGTCGAGCAGGACGGCGGCGGCGCCCCACAGATCCCAGGTGTACGCGCGGTTGTAGCGGGCCTCGAAGTGGCGCGCGAAATCCAGCACGGAGTCGGGGTCGAGCTGCATGAGGCGTTCGACCAGCAGATCCGCTTGGTCCTCGGGGTCGCCCTCGGCGGCCTCGCGGGTGCTGTCGATGATCTCCCAGAACTCCGTCTCGTCCATCACGGGTACAGCATCGTGGTTGGCGGGTGGCGGCGCACGCGGAGCCGCCGAAATGCTGACTCGTTCGATACCGGAGCGAATGGCGGACAGCGGGTGTCGGGTATGGGTGCGACGGTCGGTCCATGACGAAATCCAAGACGAAATCCGACACACCACTCGCCGGCCGGGTCGCCCTCGTCGCGGGCGCCACCAGGGGCGCGGGCCGCGCCATCGCCGTACAGCTCGGGGCGGCGGGCGCGATCGTCTATGTGACCGGCAGGACCACCCGCGAACGGGTCAGTGAGCTGGGCCGGTCCACGGAGACCATCGAGGAGACGGGCGAACTGGTGGACGCGGCCGGGGGCCGGGGCATCGCCGTACCCACCGACCATCTGGTGGCCGATCAGGTCCGCTCCCTGGTGGCGCGGATCGACCGTGACCACGGCCGGCTCGACATCCTCGTCAACGACGTCTGGGGCGGGAACCCGCTGCTCGACTTCGACACCAGGATGTGGGACGTCGAGCTGGACCGTGGGCTCCGCATGATCGACCTGGGCACCAGGACCCACATCATCACCAGCAGCATCGCCCTTCCGCTGCTGGTGCGGCGGCCCGGCGGTCTGGTCGTGGAGGTCACCGACGGCACCGCCCGGACGAATCAGGACTTCCGGGAGAATTTCTACTACGACCTGGCGAAGAACACACCCATCCGGATGGCCTTCATCCTCGGTGAGGAGTTGCGCGGTGTGGGGGGCACGGCGGTGGCCGTCACCCCGGGCTTCATCCGCTCCGAGGAGATGCTCGACGGCTTCGGTCTCACCGAGGAGACCTGGCGGGACGGGATCGCGGCACAGCCCCACTGGGCGCTCTCCGAATCGCCCACCTACCTCGGGCGGGGTGTCGCCGCGCTCGCCGCCGACCCGGAGCGGGACCGCTGGAACGGGCAGTCACTCGACAGCGGACAACTCGCCCGCGAGTACGGGCTGACCGATGTCGACGGCAGCCGGCCGGATGTCTGGGGGTACATCCTCGCGGAGAAGGCCGCCGAAGCTGCCACCGGGGCCGGGGAGAAGCCCGCTCTGGCGGACTACCGGTAGGGCCGGCCACGGACGGGGAGCGCGGTGTACGGGGGCGGTGGCGGGGTGGCCCCGGGGGAGCGCGGCGTACGGCGGCGGGATGCGGTGGAGCCGGGCGTACGGGCGGGGCGGGGTAGCCCCCGGGGAGCGCGGCGTACGGGAGCGGGCGTACGGGGCCGGGCGCGGGCTCGGAGGGCCTGCGGGGCCGGGTGGCGGGCCCCTACCCGTAGAGCCGCGCCATCCCGCGCGCCGTCTCGGTGAACATCTCCCGCAGCTCCACCGGCTCCAGCACCTCCGCCTCCGACCCCAGCGCCAGCAGTTGGGTAAAGGCCACCCCGGCCGACTCCACCGCCAGGCCGACCGTCATCCGGCCAGACTCGTCGGCCGGGGAAGCTGACGCCAGCGCCTCCGCGGCCGCCGCCCGGTCCGTGGCGTACGGCAGCCGGCGCGCGCCCTCCGCCGTGAGTCGGAGGACCACCCGGGTCCGGAGGAGGGAACGGGTGAACTCGTCGGCCCGTTCGGCCCAGAAGGCGGGCAGGTCGAACTCCTCGTCGCGAGCGAAGAATCGATCCTCCGCGATCTCCCCGACCGCCGTGAAGCGGTCGACCCGGTAGACCCGGAAGGTCTCCGACACCCGGGCGCACAGGTACCAGACACCCGCCTTCAGCACGAGGCCGTACGGCTCAAGCTCCCGTTCCACCTCGCCGTCCCGGCGTCCGTACACCGCTCGGATCCGACGGTCGTCCCAGACCGCCTCCGCGATCACGGGCAGCAGCGGCGGGGTCCGCGGCTCCTGGTACCAGCCCGGCGCGTCCAGGTGGAAGCGCTGGGAGGCGTTCCGCGGCGCGTCGCTGAGGGAGGGCAGTAGCGCCGCCGAGACCTTCAGCCGGGCCGCCGACGCCGCGTCCTCAAGGCCCATCTCCCGCAGCGCGCCCGGCAGCCCGGAGAGGAAGAGGGCCTCGACCTCGCTGCGACCCAGACCCGTCAGCCGGGTGCGGTAGCCGCCGATCAGCCGGTAGCCACCGGTCCGGCCCCGGTCCGCGTAGACCGGGACCCCGGCCTCCGACAGCGCCAGCGCGTCCCGGGTGATCGTCCGCTCCGAGACCTCCAGCTCACGGGCGAGCTCGGCCCCCGTCATCGAGTGTCTCGTCTGGAGCAGCAGGACCATCTTGATCAACCGGGCGGCGCGCATGTCTCCATGATGGCCGCCCCCGGCGGTATGGCCCAAGGGGCGCCCCTCGCCGGCGAGGGGCGCGCCCGGCCCGTCTCAGCCGAGCCGCTCCTGAAGCTCGGTCACCCACAGTTCGCGGTCGTCCGGGCAGGCGAGCGTGGTCTCGCGCGCGTACCCGAGCACCCGGTGGCCGCCCGCGTCGATCCAGCGCGCCAGCGTCTGGGAGGTGGCCAGAACCGTGTCCATCGAGCCCCGGTGCACGATCGTCGCGGCCCGCTCGACCGGTGGCAGATCCACGATCGCGAAGTCGTGGTCAGGCCGGGGCGCGGCCGACACGGTGATCCCCGCGTGGATGACGATCGCGCCGTCGCCGTCGGGGGAGTCCTCGTAGCGGGCGACACCGGGCCCGGTCGGCGTCACGCCCGCCGCGTCGAGTCGGCGGCACAGCTCCTCGTACAGCGGGCCGATGACCGGGCCGATGTGCTCGGGCGCGTAACTCGCGGCGGTGGCGGTCAGCTCGGCGACCCGGATCGCCGGGAGGCGCTTCACGATGACGTCCTCGGTGGGCATACGGCCCTCGCTCTCGATGGACCGCAGTCTCGCCTCGACCTGTGACAGCCGGTCGGCCGCCGCGACCATCGCCGCCTCCAGCTCCGCCCGCCGCAGCGACAGCATCCCGCGCAGCTCCTCCGTGTCCACCGTCTCCGTCAGGATGTGCCGCACCTGTTCCAGGGTGAAGCCGAGATCCTTGAGGGCGATGATCCGGTTGAGCCGGGCGAGCTGGGCCGCCGAGTAGTGGCGGTAGCCGCTGGACGGGTCGGTGTGGGCGGGGCGCAGCAGCCCGATGGCGTCGTAGTGGCGCAGCATCCGGGCCGAGACCCGGCCGTGCCTGGCGAACTCTCCGATGGTGAACATGGTCGCTCCAGTGGACGGCCTCACACGGTGTCAAGGTCAAACCTCACCGAGGCGGGGCGGGGCGGCGCAGAGGTCGAGCGGGGCAGCGGCCGAAGGGTGTCGCTGTCGCCGTCGCCGTCAGGGTCGGTGCCGCGGTCGGGCCTGGCCACGGGCACGTCGGTCGAGCCGGGCACGTCGGCCGAGCCGGTCGGGCCTGGCCGCGGTCGAGCCGGGCGCGTTGAGCGAAAGGAGCGGCCCCGGCCGGAGAAGAGTCTCCGGCCGGGGCCGCTCCCGGGATGTGTCGCTCACGCGTCAGAGGCCGTAGCGCTCCCGCGCCTCCTTCACCGCGGTCACCGGCACCTCGCCACGGCGGGCGAGCTGGGCCAGCGCGGCCACGGTGATCGACTGGGCGTCCACGCCGAAGTGGCGGCGGGCCGCCTCGCGGGTGTCCGAGAGGCCGAAGCCGTCCGTGCCGAGCGAGGACCAGTCCTGCTCGACCCACTGGCTGATCTGGTCCGGCACCTGGCGCATCCAGTCGCTGACCGCCAGCACCGGGCCAGGAGCGCCCTCCAGCGCCTTCCGGACGTACGGAACCCGCTGCTCCCCCTGGAGCAGGGCGGCGTCGGCGTCCAGCGCGTCCCGGCGCAGCTCGCCCCAGGAGGTCGCGGACCAGACATCGGCCGTGACACCCCACTCGGCGGCGAGCAGCTCCTGTGCCTCAAGGATCCAGTGGATCGCGGTACCGGAGGCCAGCAACTGGATCCGCGGCGCGTCGGCGGAGGCGGGCGTGCCCTCCTTGAAGCGGTACAGGCCCCGGAGGATGCCCTCCTCGACGCCTTCCGGCATCGCGGGCTGCTGCTTGGGCTCGTTGTAGACGGTCAGGTAGTAGAAGACGTCCTCGGCCTCGGGGCCGTACATCCGCCGCAGACCGTCCTTGACGATGACCGCGATCTCGTACGCGAACGCCGGGTCGTAGTTGAGCGACGCCGGGTTGGTGGACGCGATCAGGTGCGAGTGGCCGTCCGCGTGCTGGAGGCCCTCACCGGTCAGGGTGGTGCGGCCGGCCGTGGCGCCGACGATGAAGCCCTTGCCGAGCTGGTCGGCGAGCTGCCACATCTGGTCGCCGGTGCGCTGCCAGCCGAACATCGAGTAGAAGATGTAGAACGGGATCATCGGCTCGCCGTGCGTCGCGTACGACGTCGAGGCGGCGATGAAGTCCGCCATGGAGCCGGCCTCGGTGATCCCCTCGTTGAGGATCTGGCCGTCCTTGGCTTCCTTGTAGTACATGAGCTGGTCGCGGTCGACCGGGTCGTACGTCTGGCCCATCGGGGAGTAGATGCCGGCCGACGGGAAGAGCGACTCCATACCGAAGGTACGGGCCTCGTCGGGGACGATGGGGACCCAGCGCTTGCCGGTCTCCTTGTCCCGCATCAGGTCCTTGACGAGCCGGACGAAGGCCATGGTGGTGGCCATCTCCTGCTTGCCGGAGCCCTTCTGCAGGGCCTGGAAGGCGCGCGCGGTGTTCGTCTCCGGGTCGGGCAGCGCGGCGGCGCGCACCTGGCGGGCCGGGGCGGGGCCGCCGAGGGCCGCGCGGCGCTCCTGGAGGTAGCGGACCTCGGGGGAGTCGGGGCCGGGGTGGCCGTAGGGGACCACACCGCCCTCGAAGGCGCTGTCCGGGATCGGGAGGTCGAGGAGGTCGCGCATCCCCTTGAACTCGTCGATCGACAGCTTCTTCATCTGGTGGTTGGCGTTCTTCGACGCGAAGCCGGTGCCGAGGGTGTGGCCCTTCACCGTCTGGGCGAGGATCACCGTCGGCGCACCCTTGTGGGCGAGGGCCGCGCGGTAGGCCGCGTACACCTTGCGGGACTCGTGGCCACCGCGCGAGCTGCAGAAACACTCGATGATCTTGGCGTCGTCGAGCTGCTTCGCCAGCTCGACGAGGGCGGGCTCGGAGCCGAAGAAGTGCTCACGGATGTACGCGGCGTCGCGGGTGGCGTACGTCTGGAACTGGGCGTCCGGTACCTCGCGCAGGCGGCGTACGAGCGCGCCCGTCGTGTCGAGGGCGAACAGCTCGTCCCAGGCGGAGCCCCAGAGGGTCTTCACGACGTTCCAGCCGGCGCCCCGGAACTGGGACTCCAACTCCTGGACGATCTTGAAGTTGGCGCGGACCGGGCCGTCGAGGCGCTGCAGGTTGCAGTTGATGACGAAGGTCAGGTTGTCCAGGCGCTCACGGCTCGCGAGGGCGAGGGCGGCCGTCGACTCGGGCTCGTCCATCTCGCCGTCGCCGAGGAAGGCCCAGACGTGCGAATTCGCGGTGTCCTTGATGCCTCGGTTGTACAGATAGCGGTTGAAGCGCGCCTGGTAGATCGCCGAGAGCGGGCCGAGGCCCATGGAGACCGTGGGGAACTCCCACAGCCAGGGCAGCCTGCGCGGGTGCGGGTACGAGGGCAGACCCTCGCCGCCCGCCTCCTGGCGGAAGTTGTCGAGGTCGGCCTCGGTGAGACGGCCGTCCAGGAAGGCGCGGGCGTAGATGCCGGGCGAGGCGTGGCCCTGTATGTAGAGCTGGTCTCCGCTGCCGTCGGCCTTGCCGCGGAAGAAGTGGTTGAAGCCGGTCTCGTAGAGCCAGGCGGCGGAGGCGAAGGTGGCGATGTGGCCGCCGACGCCGAGCCGGGCGCCGCGGGTCACCATGGCGGCGGCGTTCCAGCGGTTCCACGCGGTGATACGGGCTTCCATCGCCTCGTCGCCCTCGAAGGCGGGCTCGGCGGGGGTGGGGATGGTGTTGACGTAGTCCGTCTCCAGCAACTGGGGGACGGGAACACCGGCCGCCTCGGCGTGCTGGAGCGTGCGGCGCATCAGATACGCGGCGCGGTGCGGGCCTGCGTGCTCGGTGACGGCGTCGAGGGAGGCCGCCCATTCGGCGGTCTCCTCGGCGTCGCGGTCCGGGAGCTGGTCCAGCTCGCTCGGAAGCTTGCCTACGGGGTCGGTCATGTTCGCCGCCTTCCGGACTGGGAGGGGGTTGAGCAGGGGGGTGAGCTGTGCCGTGTCTGGCAGGACAGGGCGTGGGCTTGGTGAGCCCAAAGACTGACTGTAAGCCGCTGATCGATGATCGATCAAAGTATTCGGAGGTAAAAGTTCTCCGGAGAGCGAAATTGGCATTCCGTGCCGCGAAACAGGGCACGGAGTGCCCTAAAAAGGGGGCATTTCGGGCGCGAAATCGCCGGCGAAAGAGGTCTTCTCAGGGCCTCGGAGCGCAGCCCAGCACATGCGCCTTGACCAGTGCGCCGATCTCCGGATCACGCCCCCGGAACGCCTGGACCAACGCCTCGTGCTCCTCCGCGTACGACTGCTGCACGGTCCCCAGCCAGCGGATCGACAGCGCCGTGAACACCTCGATCCCCAGCCCCTCCCAGGTGTGCAGCAGCACCCCGTTTCCCGCCGCGCGGACCAGCTCGCGGTGGAAGGCGACCGTATGGCGCACCTGGCCCGCCGAATCGCCCGCGCTGTCCGCCGCGTAGAGCGCCGTCACATGCGGTTCCAGCGCCGAACAGTCGTCGGCCAGCCGGTCCGCGGCCAGCTCCGCCGCGATCTGCTCCAGACCCGCCCGTACCGGATAGCTCTCCTCTAGATCGGCGGCGGTGAGGCTGCGCACCCGTACGCCCTTGTTGGGCGCGGACTCGATCAGCCGCAGGCTCTCCAGCTCCCGCAGCGCCTCCCGGACGGGGGTCTGGGAGACCCGCAGCTCGGTCGCGATGCCCCGCTCCACGATCCGCTCACCCGGTTTCCAGCGGCCGCTGACGATCCCCTCCACGATGTGCTCGCGGATCTGCTCCCGCAGCGAGTGGACGATGGGCGCGGTCATGGGGGCTCCTTCACAGCGGGTACAGCCCACCGATTATCCCCCTCGGGGGGCCGGGGACCGAGGGACGCGAGGCGCCCCCGTCAGGGAGAAAAATCTCCCTGACGGGGGCGCCTCTTCACGCGACTGCGGGTGAGCCCTAGGGAGTGTCTTCACAGTAGCGTCGTCCGCCCGGAGGGCGGGTCTGGCGGGGTCTGGTGCGTGCAATCCCAAGGCGGAGGAGGGAGCCGATGCGGAGCATCGGCGACCGACGACAACGCAGGGAGTGTGCGTACCAGGGCACGGCAGACAGACGGGACTTTGAAGACACGACCTACAGGCCCAGCTCCACCTCGAACTCACCGGCTTCGAGGATCGCCTTGACCGTCGTCAGGTAGCGGGCGGCGTCGGCGCCGTCCACCAGACGGTGGTCGTAGGAGAGCGCGAGGTACGTCATGTCGCGGACGCCGATGACCGTGCCCTCGGCGGTCTCGATGACGGCCGGACGCTTGACCGTGGCACCGATGCCCAGGATGGCGGCCTGGTTCGGCGGCACGATGACCGTGTCGAACAGCGCACCGCGCGAACCGGTGTTGCTGACCGTGAAGGTCGCGCCCGCGAGGTCGTCCGGGCGGATCTTGTTGGAGCGCACGGCCCCGGCCAGCTCGGCGGTCTTCTTGGCGATACCGGCGATGTTGAGGTCGCCCGCGCCCTTTATGACCGGCGTCATCAGACCCTTCTCGGAGTCCACGGCGATGCCGATGTTCTCCGAGTCGAAGTACGTGATGGTGCCTTCGTCCTCGTTGATCCGGGCGTTGACGATCGGGTGGGCCTTCAGCGCCTGGGCCGCGGCCTTCACGAAGAACGGCATCGGGGAGAGCTTGACGCCCTCACGGGCGGCGAAGCTCTCCTTGGCCTGGCCGCGCAGCTTCATCAGCTTGGTGATGTCGACCTCGACGACCGTGGTCAACTGCGCCTGGCCGTGCAGCGCCTTCATCATGTTGTCGCCGATGAGCTTGCGCATCCGGGTCATCTTGACCGTCTGGCCGCGCAGCGGGGACACCTCGACGGAGGCACTGGCCTTCGTCGCGGCGGCGGGAGCGGCGGCCGGCGCCGGGGCGGGGGCCTTGGCGGCCTCCGCGGCGGCGATGACGTCCTGCTTGCGGATGCGGCCACCGACGCCGGAGCCCTTGAGCGCGGACAGGTCCACGCTGTTCTCGGCGGCGAGCTTACGGACCAGGGGGGTCACATAGGCGTCACCGGCCGAGGGCGCGGCCTGGGCGGCCGGCTGGGCGGGTGCGGCCGGAGCCGGCGCCGGGGTGACCGGAGCCGGAGCGGGCGCGGGCGCGGCCTGGGTGGGCGCGACCTGGGTGGGCGCCGGAGCGGCGGCCGGAGCCGGCGCGGCCGGGGCCGGGGTGGGCTCGGGCGCCGGGGCGGGCGCCGGAGCGTCCTGGACCGGTGCCGGGGCGGTGGGAGCCGCGGCGGCGGGAGCTGCCGGAGCGGCACCCGGGGCGCCGATCACGGCCAGCTTGGCGCCGACCTCGGCGGTCTCGTCCTCGCCGACGACGATCTCCAGCAGCACGCCGGAGGTCGGGGCGGGGATCTCGGTGTCGACCTTGTCGGTCGAGACCTCCAGCAGCGGCTCGTCGGCCTCGACGGAGTCGCCGACCTCCTTGAGCCAGCGGGTGACGGTGCCCTCGGTGACGCTCTCACCGAGCGCCGGCAGGACCACGTCCGTACCGCTGGCGGCCTCGGCGGCCGGGGCGTCCTGGACCGGCGCCGCGGCGGTGGGGGCCTCGGCGGCGGCCGGTGCCTCCTGCGCGGGGGCCGGAGCGGGCTCGGCGGCGGGGGCCTCGGCCACGGGGGCCGGGGCGGGCTCGGGCTCGGCGGCCGGAGCCGGGGCGGCCTCGGCCGGGGCGCCCGAACCGTCGTCGATGATCGCTAGCTCGGCGCCGACCTCAACGGTCTCGTCCTCGGCGACCTTGATGGACGCCAGCACGCCGGAGGCGGGGGCGGGGATCTCGGTGTCGACCTTGTCGGTCGAGACCTCCAGCAACGGCTCGTCGGCCTCGACGCGCTCGCCTTCGGCCTTCAGCCAACGGGTGACGGTGCCCTCGGTGACGCTCTCGCCGAGCGCCGGAAGGGTTACGGAAACCGACATGGTTTCAGTTGCTCCTAACGGTGGGGTTTCCCCAGCTCAAGCGAAGCGCGAGCGTGGGGAAGTGCGGAAGTGGTCGTCGCCCGAGGGGCGGCTCGGGAAGCTCAGTCATGCGCGTGCAACGGCTTGCCCGCGAGCGCCAGGTGGGCCTCGCCGAGCGCCTCGTTCTGCGTCGGGTGCGCGTGGATGAGCTGCGCGACCTCGGCGGGCAGGGCTTCCCAGTTGTAGATGAGCTGCGCCTCGCCGATCTGCTCGCCCATCCGGTCACCGACCATGTGGACGCCGACCACGGCACCGTCCTTGACCTGGACGAGCTTGATCTCGCCCTGGGTCTTGAGGATCTTGCTCTTGCCGTTGCCCCCGAGGTTGTACTTGAGGACGACGACCTTGTCCGCGCCGTAGATCTCCTTGGCCTTGGCCTCGGTGACACCGACGGAGGCGACCTCGGGGTGGCAGTACGTCACCCGGGGCACGCCGTCGTAGTCGACCGGGACGGTCTTCAGACCGGCGAGGCGCTCGGCGACCAGGATGCCCTCGGCGAAGCCGACATGGGCGAGCTGGAGGGTCGGGACGAGGTCGCCGACCGCCGAGATCGTGGGCACGTTCGTCCGCATGTACTCGTCGACGAGGACATAGCCGCGGTCCATCGCGACGCCCTGCTCCTCGTAGCCGATGCCGGCGGAGACCGGTCCGCGGCCGACCGCGACCAGCAGCACCTCGGCCTCGAAGGTCTTGCCGTCCGCGAGGGTCACCCGGACGCCGTCCTGGGTGTACTCGGCCTTCTCGAAGAAGGTGCCGAGGTTGAACTTGATGCCGCGCTTGCGGAACGCGCGCTCAAGAAGCTTGGAGCTGTTCTCGTCCTCGACCGGGACGAGGTGCTTGAGGCCCTCGATGACCGTCACATCGGCGCCGAAGGACTTCCACGCCGAGGCGAACTCGACACCGATGACGCCGCCGCCCAGCACGATCGCGGACTGCGGGACGCGGTCCAGCTTCAGCGCGTGGTCGGAGGAGATGATGCGGTTGCCGTCGATCTCCAGGCCCGGCAGCGACTTCGGTACGGAGCCGGTGGCCAGCAGGATGTGGCGACCCTCGACCCGGGTGCCGTTGACGTCGACGGTGGTGGGCGACGAAAGCCGGCCCGCCCCCTCGATGACGGTGATCTTGCGGGAGGCGATCAGACCGGTGAGCCCCTTGTAGAGGCCCGCGATCACATCGTCCTTGTACTTGTGCACGGCCGCGATGTCGATGCCCTCGAACGTCGCGCGGACGCCGAACTGCTCGGACTCGCGTGCCTGGTCGGCGATCTCGCCGGCGTGCAGAAGAGCCTTGGTGGGGATGCATCCGTAGTGCAGGCAGGTGCCGCCGACCTTGTCCTTCTCGATCAGAGCGACGTCCAGACCCAGCTGGGCTCCGCGCAGCGCCGCAGCGTAACCGCCGCTACCGCCGCCGAGGATCACTAGGTCGAAAACGGTGCTGGCGTCGTTCGCCACGTCACGTCCTCCATGCATGTGCGCCGGTTGCCGGGGTCCCCTTTACCCCGGGGAACCGGCCGGTCGGCTGGTGTGCGGCCGCTGTCTCGTCGGCCCTGTGGTGGGGGCCCTGTCCTGCCGAGAACCCATCTTCGCACTTGTTGCCGCACGGCGGGACGCGGGGCGGGGGTCTGCGGGGTTACCGACCCGTACGCACGCGGTGATTTCGTTGTCAGCGAACGCGGACGGGGGTGGGGGCCGGCCCTCCGGTGTGTGATCCGGCTCACCCGGCCGGCCGGGGCCCCGCGGGAGCCGGAGGGGGGTGAATCCCGGCGCCCCTCCGGCGGATGAGCCGAAGGGGCGCCGGGGGCCCGTGCGGGCAGCGGGAGGGGGCCTGGTATCCCCCGGCGATTGAGCCGGGGGAGGGCCCGGGCGTCCCTGGCGGGTGGGCCGAGGCCCGTGTCGGGGAGGGTCTGAACACCCTCCCTGACGAGCGAGCCGAGGGCCCGTGCGGGCAGCGAGGGGGAAACCCGGCGCCCCTCCGGCGGATGAGCCGAAGGGGCGCCGGGGGAGGGCCTGGTACCCCTGGCTGGTGAGTCGGGGGCCGCGTCGGGGAGGGGCTGCGCACCCTCCGGCGAGTGAGCCGAAGGGGCGCGCGGGTGTCGAAAGGGAGAACGCGCGGAGGTCCCGAGGAACGAGGGACCGAGCACGATCGACCGTCGACGCACGCTCACAGCGCCCCGGAGGCGAACCGAGCCCCCAAAAAAATCAGCCCAGGTCGCCCGCGCCGATGCGCTCCGCCAGCTTCACCAGGGTGCGGACCGAGGAGCCGGTGCCGCCCTTGGGCGTGTAGCCGTACGGCGCGCCCTCGTGGTACGCCGGGCCCGCGATGTCGAGGTGCGCCCAGGTGATGCCCTCGCCCACGAACTCCTGGAGGAAGAGGCCGGCGACCAGGCCGCCGCCCATCCGCTCGCCCATGTTGGCGATGTCGGCGGTCGGCGAGTCCATGCCCTTGCGCAGTTCGGCGGGGAGCGGCATCGGCCAGGACTGCTCGCCGACCTCCTCGGCGATCTCGTGCACGGCGGTGCGGAACGCGTCGTCGTTCGACATCACACCGAAGGTGCGGTTGCCGAGGGCGACCATCATGGCGCCGGTGAGCGTGGCGACGTCCACGATCGCGTCCGGCCGCTCCTCGGATGCCTTCCACAGGGCGTCGGCCAGGACGAGCCGGCCCTCGGCGTCGGTGTTGAGCACCTCGACCGTCTTGCCGCTGTACATCCGCAGGACGTCGCCGGGGCGGGTGGCCGAGCCGGACGGCATGTTCTCGGCGAGCGCGAGCCAGCCGGTGACATTGACCTCGGCACCGATCCGGGCGGCGGCGACGACGGCGGCGAACACCGCGGCGGCGCCGCTCATGTCGCACTTCATCGTCTCGTTGTGGCCGGCCGGCTTGAGCGAGATGCCGCCCGAGTCGTAGGTGATGCCCTTGCCCACCAGGGCGAGCGTCTTGGCCGCCTTGGAGTGCGTGTAGGTGAGCTTCACCAGGCGCGGCGCGTTCTCCGAGCCCTGGCCGACGCCGAGGATGCCGCCGAAGCCGCCCTTGAGGAGGGCCTTCTCGTCAAGGATCTGGACCTTGACGCCGGTCTCCTTGCCCGCGGCGGCGACCACCGCGGCGAACGCCTCGGGGGTGAGGTCGTTCGGCGGGGTGTTGATCAGGTCGCGCGCGCGGTTGATCTCCTCGGTGAGCACGACGGCGCGCTCGGCCGCGGCCTTGTACGCCTTGTCGCGCGGCTTGGCGCCGAGCAGGGCGACCTCGGCCAGCGGCAGCTTGGGTCCGGACTTGCCGTCCTTCTTGTCGAGGCCCTGGTAGGCGGTGAAGGCGTACGCGCCGAGGAGCGCGCCCTCGGCGATGGCCTCGGCGTCCTCGGACGCCTCGATCGGCAGCGCGAACGCGGCCTTCTTCGCACCGGCGAGGGTGCGGGAGGCGTTGCCGGCCGCGCGGCGCAGCGTCTCGGCGGCGTACGCCTCGTCCTTCTCCGGGACCGATCCGAGGCCGACCGCGATGACGACCGGCGCCTTGAGCCCGGACGGGGAGGGCAGCTTGGTCACCTCGCCCTCGGCGCCGGTGGCGCCGAGGGTCTCCAGGACGGCAGCGAGCTTTCCGTCGAACGCCTTGTCCACGGCCTCCGCGCCGGGCGCGACCACCGGGCCCTTGGCGCCCTTCGCGACCCCGACGACAAGGGCGTCGGCGCGCAGCGTCGCGGCACCGGCAGTGCTGAGAGTGAGAGCAGTCACGGTGGTGAAATCTCGCTTCCGTTGAGTTCGATGGCCTTTGAGGGGCCTTCAGGGGCCTTGGGGGGACAGGTCGACATCCGCCCGGGAAAAGCCTACGCGCGGTCACTTCGCTCGCTCACGGCGGCGGTGGTTCACCCGACCGGGGGGATCGGCCGGCCGCGCGGGCGTGCGAGCCGGTCGTACGGGCCGTCGGTATCGGCCGCGCGCGCCGGGGGTCACAACCGACCTTTGTGGACAGAACAGTTACCCCCATGTCAGTGCCACGAGGGACACCGTCGCCGCCGTCTCGGCGAGGGCTCCGAACACGTCACCGGTCACCCCGCCGAAGCGGCGGACACAGTGCCGCAGGAGTAGCTGGGCCGCCAGCAGACCGGCGATGACGGCGAGCCCGTGCTGGAGGGCCCCGTACCCGCCCCAGGCCGCTCCGACGCCCGCGCAGGCCGCCGTGACCAGTGCGGTGAGTGCCAGGGCCGTGGGTACGGGGATGACCTGGGCGACGGCGGCGCCGAGGCCCTCGGGGCGGGCGGCGGGGACTCCGGTGCGCGAGGCGAGGGTGAGGGCGAGCCGGGCGGTGACGCCGGAGACGACCGCGGCCACCGCCCCGTACGCCCAGCCTTCGTCGTACAGCGCGGCGACCGCAGCGATCTGGGCCAACAGGACGAAGAGCAGGGTGATGACGCCGAACGGGCCGATGTCCGAGCGCTTCATGATCCGCAACGCGTCTTCGGCGGGTTTCGCGCTGCCCAGTCCGTCGGCGGTGTCGGCGAGCCCGTCCAGGTGGAGTCCGCGGGTGAGGACGGCCGGTACGGCGACGGTGGCCACGGCGGCGAGTGCCGGCCCGGAGCCGAGGAGGAGGAGTGCGCCACCCGCCGCAGCGGCGGAGCCGCCCACGACCAGACCGACCAGCGGGGCGCACATCATGCCGGCGCGGGCCGCCTCCCGGTCCCAGCGGGCGACCCGGACGGGAAGGGCGGTCAGGGTGCCGAAGGCGAAGCGCGGACCGGCCGCGCCGCTCGGTTCGTTCTCCCCGGTCACATCGCTCCCCGCCCGTATCGTCGATCGGTACCGCACTCCGCCGTACCGCCCCCGGCCGGGGAGGTCTTCGGCGAGCCCCCCGACCGGCCGGTGCGTGAACGCGTCGGCCGACCGCTCACCCGCGGGGCTCCGGCGCGGCGTTCACCGGCGAAGGTTAGACCGTGTCTGATGGATCTTGCTGGGTCTAGCCCGCCAGCCCGCCTCCGGATCGCCCACGGCGGGGGAGGGGTGGCGGCCGTTCCGGGCGGTAAGTTGCGTATACCGTGCGAATCGGGAGCAACTTACATGGGTCATTGGTTCTCTGCCAATATCGTCGAGCCGGGGAAGCTGCCCACGCTTCTCGCCCTCGCCTCGTTCGTGCTCACCTTCCTCATCACCCGCACCGTCACCCGGCTGATCCGCGCGGGCCGCGGCCCCTTCCGTGACGTCACCCCCGGCGGGGTGCACATCCACCACGTCGTCCCGGGGGTCGTCCTCACCGTCGTCGGCGGTTTCGGCGCGGTCGGCAGCGGTCGGCACGGGCTCACCGCGGCCGTCTGCGCGATCCTCTTCGGCATCGGCGCCGGGCTGGTCCTGGACGAGTTCGCGCTCATCGTCCACATCGACGACGTCTACTGGACCGAGGAGGGCCGTCAGAGCGTCGAGGTCGTCATCGTCGCCGCCGCCCTCGCGCTGCTGGTCCTCAGCGGCTTCTCCCCGCTCGGCGTGGACACGCTCACCCCCGACGAACGGCAGGACCGGGCCACCTTCCTGGGCACCCTGGTGCTGAACTTCGTCCTCGTCCTGGTCACCCTCCTCAAGGGCAAGCTGAGGATGGCCCTCATCGGCACGCTCGTCCCCTTCGTGGCGGTCTTCGGAGCGGTACGGCTGGCCCGGCCCGGATCGCCCTGGGCCCGGCGCTGCTACCGCGGCCGACCGAAGGCGCGGGCCCGCGCCAGACTGCGTTCCTACCGCCACGACCGCCGCTGGGACCGGCCCCGGCGCAGGTTCCAGGACCTGATCGGCGGTACGCCCGACCGGCCGCCGGCCCCCCGGAGCTGATGCCGCCACAGCGCGGGAAGCGCACAGAGCGCCATCGCCGCGGCGATGGCCGCCAGATGCTCCTTGCCCGCGAGATTGGGCTTGACGATCACCTCGACCACCATCGCGGCGACCACCAGCGCTCCGGTCCACCGGGCCCCGAACCGCCAGCAGACACAGATCGCGAGCCCGACGACCGCCGCCGACGGGCCGGTGTCGACCACCCGGGCGTCCGCGGCCGGCAGCCCGAGCGGGCCGCCTGGGCCGAGCGCGATCCCGATCCGCGCGTACAACGTCCCCGCCAGCGTGCAGACATAGACGACGATCAGTGTCCGGGCCCGCCCGAGCGTGATCTCCGCGATGCCGAAGACCAGCAGTACCTGGGCGAGCGCGCCCCACACCGGCAGATGGAGCGCGGGCACGAAGACGGAGAGGGGGGTGCGGAGCAGGGCGAGCCAGAGCGGGTCCTCGGCCCGTACGGAGCCGAGTGCGCTGACGGCTCCGTATCCCCATCCCAAGGTCTGGTTCTGCGCCAGGTGGCAGAGGGCGGTCAGGGCGACCGCCGCCAGCGTCAGTGGGACCGCCCGCCACCGCCGGGTGATCAGGGCCGCGCGGACGGTCGCGTACAGCGGCCCCCACTCGCGCCGCGCGAACCCCCGTACGCCGCGCATCGCCGGGGGGCTCGTCATCGCCGGCTCGCCAGATGCCTGCGGTGCAGCCACTTCGGCAGCCCGGGCGCCTCCAGGAACCCTTCGGCGCGGCCCGCGGCGATCCCGATGCGCAGCAGATCGGCGCTCTCCTCGAAGAGCAGGAAACGGGGCTCCCAGATCGGCCGGTACTTGGCGTTGGCGCGGTACAGGGACTCGATCTGCCACCAGCGGGAGAAGAAGCTCAGCAGCGACCGCCAGAGCCGCAGGACCGGACCGGCGCCGAGCCGTGCACCGCGTTCGAAGACCGAGCGGAACATCGCGAAGTTCAGTGACACCTGGGTGACGCCGATCTCCTTCGCGCGCTGGAGGAGTTCGATGACCATGAACTCCATCAGTCCGTTCTCGGAGTCCCGGTCACGTCGCATCAGATCGAGGGAGAGCCCCTCCGGGCCCCAGGGCACGAAGCTCAGCACCGCCCGCAGCCGTCCGTCGCCGTCGGTGCATTCGAGCATCACGCACCGGCCGTCGCCGGGGTCGCCGAGCCGGCCCAGCGCCATGGAGAAGCCCCGTTCGGTGGCTCCGTCGCGCCAGTCGTCGGCATGCCGGAGCAGGATCGCCAGCTCCTCGGCCGGAATCTCCTCGTGGCGGCGGATCCGGACCTCGTACCCGGCGCGGTTGACCCGGTTGTACGCCTGGCGCACGGTCCGCATCGCGCGCCCCTCCAGGGTGAAGTCAGCGGTCTCCACGATCGCCTCGTCGCCCAGTTCCAGGGCGTCCAGACCATGCCGGGCGTAGACCGTGCCGGCCTCCTCGCTCGCGCCCATGACGGCGGGGATCCAGCCGTGCTCGCGAGCCTGCGTGAGCCACGGGACGATGGCGCCGGGCCAGGACTCCGGGTCGCCGATGGGGTCGCCGGAGGCCAGCGCCACTCCGCCGACGACCCGGTAGGCGATGGCGGCCTTGCCGGTGGGGGACCAGACGACGCTCTTCTCGCGCCGCAGCGCGAAGTAGCCCAGCGAATCGCGGTCACCGTGGCGCAGCAGCAGGGCGCGCAGCCGCTCCTCGTCGTCCTCGGTGAGCGGGTCGACGGTGCGCCGGGAACGGAAGGCCGCGTAGAGCACGGCGAGCAGCAGCAGGGTGGAGAGGACGTTGATGACGACATCGACCCAGTGCGGCGGTGCGATGTCGGCGAAGCGGGTGTCGGCGTCGGCGAGCGAGACGAGCCGCATCAGCCCGTACCGCCAGCGCTCCAGGAAGGTGGAGCCGGCGGTGGCCGTGTTGGTGGCGGTCACGAGCAGCGCGGCCACCAGGGAGGTGACGAGCAGTCCGCCGACGGCGACGGCCGCGGCCAGCCGGGGGTTGGAGCGGTCGCCGATCGCGTAGAACTCCCACCGCCCCAGCAGCAGCGCGCCGACGAAAGCGGCGGAGAGGGTCAGCGACACCCAGTTCTGGGCGTGGGCGCGGACTCCGGCGTCGACGGCGATGGCGAGGGTGAGGAGCAGGAGGAAGAGCCCGCCGAGCACGAGGTTGAGGATCCAGGCGGCCCGTTTGCGGCGGCGCATGGTGATGGCGAGGAAGAGGGTGAAGACACCGGAGGCGAAGCCCGCGGTCAGCAGATAGGGCGTGAAGTAGTCGTCGACGTTGTGCCGGTGGAGGTTCTGGCCGAGGGAGACCCAGACGGCGCTCAGGAGGTTGATGAACGTCACGGCCCGCAGGTACCAGACGGCGAACGCGGCAGCCCGCCGCGAGCGGGCGGTGCTCCGGTCCCCGCCCTGGGACGAGCCCCGGTCCCCGCCCCGGCCCCCGCCCTGGGACGAGCCCCGGCCCCCGCTCGATCCCGATCCTGAGCCTGAGCCGGGGCGCGACCCGGATCCCGAGCCGGAGCCCGAGTCGGGTCTTGGTCTGGAGGTGGAGCTGGTGCTGAACAAGCGGACCTCTCCCATGAAAAGCGATGATATGGGGCATCGCTCTCCATGGCGGCTGCCGGTGTGGCCGCCCTGGTCGATGGCGGTCGCACCGGCGCGTCCGTCAGTCCTTGTCGCTCCCCGTCGGGTCCGCCGTCACGGGCCGTGCCGCCACGGGGCCGGCCGTCGTGCTGGCGGCCGGTTCGACATCCGGTCCGGCTGTCGGTTCGGCTACGGGGCCGACTTCCGGCTCCGTCACCGACTCGGCTTCCGGCTCCGGATGCTCCGGCAGTTCGGCCGCGAACGCCGCCGCTGCCTGAACGAGGGGGAGTGCGAGCAATGCCCCGGTTCCTTCCCCCACAGTGACGCCGTGATCGAGCAACGGGTTGAGCGCCATCCGATCGAGCGCCTTGCTCTGCGCCGGTTCGCCGGTCATCTGACCGGCCAGCCACCAGTCCGGCGCGCGGAACGCCGCCCGCTGTCCGACCAGCGCGCACGCCGCCGAGACGACCCCGTCCAGGATCACCGGCATCCGGCGCACCGCGCTCTGCAGCAGGAACCCGGTCATCGCGGCCAGATCCGCACCGCCCACCGCCGCCAGCAGCTCCACCTGGTCGCCGAGGACCGGCCGGGCCCGCCGCAGCGCGTCCCGGACCGCCGCGCACTTGCGCATCCAGGCCAGATCGTCGATGCCCGCGCCACCGCGCCCGGTCACCACCGAGGCGTCCGTACCGCACAGCGCGGCGATCAGTGTCGCGGCTGCCGTGGTGCCGCCCACGCTCAGATCACCGAGGACGACCAGGTCGGTGCCGGAGTCGGCCTCCTCGTCGGCGATGGCGATGCCCAGCCGTACGGCCTGCTCCGCCTCCTCGATCGTCAGCGCGTCCTCGATGTCGATCCGTCCGCTGCCGCGCCGCACCCGGTGCCGTACGACATCGTCGGGCAGCAGCTCCGGGTCGCAGTCGAGACCGGCGTCGACGATCCGCACGGGGACGCCCATCCGGCGGGCGAGCACGCCCACCGGGCTCTCGCCCTCCAGCACGGACCGCACCAACCGGTGGGCGGCACCGGCCTCACGGCCCGATACGCCGAGCGCGGCGACCCCGTGGTCACCGGCGAACAGCAGGACGCGCGGGCGTTCGATCGCCTTCACCGGGACGGAAGCCTGGGCGATCGACAGCCACTCGCCCAGCTCGTCGAGCCGGCCCAGGGCGTTCGGCGGGACGGCCAGCCGTTCCCTGCGTTCCTCGGCGTCGCGGCGGACGCCGCTGTCGGGGCGCTCGATCAGATCGGAGAAGTCATCGAGATTCAGCCTGCTCATTCGCCGAACAGTACCGGGTGGGTGACGCAGGGGGTCCCGGGGCGTCGGGCCCCCTGCCGGAGAAGCCCCCGGCAGGACCTGCCTCGGTTCCGCGGCTCGCCCCGCCTGGCACTGCGGTCCGACAGCTCGGTCCGGCACCCCGGCCGGTTCCGCGGCTCGCCCCGCCTGGCACTGCGGTCCGGCACCCCGGCCCCGGTACCTCGGTCCGGCACCCCGGTCCGGCACCCCGGCCCGGCAGCTCGGTCCGGCAGCCCCGCCTGGTTCCGCGGCTCGCCCCGCCTGGCACTGCGGTCCGGCACCCCGGCCCCGGTACCTCGGTCCGGCACCCCGGTCCGGCACCCCGGCCCGGCAGCTCGGTCCGGCAGCCCCGCCTGGTTCCGCGGCTCGGCTTGCCTGGCACCCCGGCCCCGGTACCCCGGCCCCGGTACCCCGGTTCGGTACCCCGGTTCGGTACCTCGGTCCGGCAGCCCCGCCCGGTTCCGCGGCTCGCCCCGCCCGGTACCCCGGCCCGGCAGCCCCGCCCGGTACCCCCGCCTGGCACTTCGGTCCGGCACCCCCGCCCGGCACCCCGGTCCGACAGCCCGCCTGGTGTCGCCCCGGCGCGCCCCGTCCGGCCCGACGGGCCACCCGGCCCCCGTCCGCGCGGCTCAGTTCCGCAGCACCAGCGCCTGTCCGGCGACCACGAGCACCACCTGCTCGCACTCGGCGGCGAAGGCCGCGTTGAGCCGCCCCAGCTCATCGCGGAAGCGCCGCCCCGAAGACGTCGCCGGCACCACCCCGGACCCCGTCTCGTTGGTCACCGCGACCAGCGTGCGCTGGGTCTGCCGTACGGCCCCGATCAGCTCGGTCACCCGCTCCCGCAACGCCCGCTCGCCGTCCGACCGCCAGGTCGCGTCGTCCCAGGCGCCCACCCGGTCCATCGCGTCCGTGAGCCAGAGCGCGAGACAGTCGATCAGCAGCGGCGGCCCGTCATCGACGAGCAGCGGGACGAGTTCGCAGGTCTCGGCGGTGCGCCAGGAGGTCGGTCGGCGCTCCCGGTGCAGACCGACCCGGTCCGCCCAGTCGGCGTCCCCCTCCCGGGTGCCGCCGGTCGCCACGTACAGCACATCGGGAAAGGTCTCCAGCCGGCGTTCGCCCTCCACCGACTTGCCGGAACGGGCCCCTCCGGTGATCAGGGTGCGGCGGGGCACGTCCGGTACGGCGTGGTACTCGCCGACGATCAGGGTGGTCCCGTCGGGCACGGCGCGGGCGCCGGCCGCCGCCAGCCGGCGATCCAGCTCCGGGCCCCCGGGCCCGTCGTGATCGAGATGGACCGCGATCACATCGGTGGTCGCGCCGATCGCCCCGGCCGCGCGCAGCCGGGCCACCGCGTCGGGCCGCCCCACCACATCGGCGACGACCATCTCGTACGCCGCGAGCCCCTCCGCGAGTCCGGCCGGTCCACCGCCGGGCGGCAGGTAGAGCAGCCGGTCGCCGTCGGGCGAGGTCACCTCGTACCCGGTGCCGGGGTGGTCCATCGGGACGGCGCGCACCCGGTGCCCGCTGATCAGCGTCAGCACCCGCCCGTCGGGCACCCGCCCGGCCGAGGGGAGCCCGGCCGGCACATCGACCGCCGGGCCGTCGTGGGGGTGGGTGAGCAGTACCTGCCGTACGCCCACGAGCGAATGCCCGGCCCGCGCGGCGGCGAGGGCCGCGCCGGGGGTGAGGTCGAGGAGCAGGGCCCCGTCGACGAGCAGCGCGGTGGCGGCCCGGGCGCGGGGGCCACGGGACACGGCGCACACGGCGCACGGGCAGTCGGGGCGGGGCAGGCCGGCGGGGGCGCCGGTGCCGAGCAGAGTCAGTTCCACATGCCTGATCCTCCCGCGTCACCGCTGCCTGTGCGCGCCCGGCTACGCTGCGGGCAGGACAGAGATCATGTGATGGACCTTGGGAGGCGGACATGGCATGGACGTGGCGGTTCGAGAAGTCCGACGGGACGGAGGTCGAGCCCGCGGTGACGCCGGAGGAGTTCACGACCCAGGGGGACGCCGAGTCATGGCTCGGTGAGGTCTGGAAGGAGCTGCGGGCGGGCGGTGCCGACCAGGTGGTGCTCTCGGAGGACACGACCAAGATCTACGGTCCGATGAGCCTGGACGCCCCGGAGTAGTCGCGCGCCGTCGGGGGCGCCTTCTCGCGTCGACAGGGCCTGGCTAGGCCCTGTCCGGGGAGGCGTCCTCCCTCTCCAGGCCGTCCGAGTGTCCGTTCGCAGGGGGTCGGACCTCACCAGGGTCGGATCTCGCCCATGCCGATCTCACTCAGGTCGGATGTCGTGCCGGGTCAGATCTCGCCCAGGGTCACCCGGGTGGTCTCCGGTTCGCCGTTCCGCACGTACGCGACCACGACCTTCTCCCCCGGACGCTCCGACGCCAGCGCCTCCGCCAGGGAGGTGATCGTCGTGATCTCCATCGAGCCCAGCTTGGTGATGATGTCCCCCTTCTGCAGCCCCGCCTTGTCCGCGGGGCCGCCCTTGACCACCTCCACCACCGCGGCCCCCGACGGCTGGTAGTTGTCGTCCAGCACGGTCCGCGCGGTGATGTCGAGCGCGGCCCGGCCGGAGTCGGTGACCTTGCCCTGGCTGATGATCTGGTCCGCCACCGTCCGCACCATGGAGACCGGGATGGCGAAGCCGATGCCTGGCGCGGCGCTGCCGCCGAGATCCGGATCGGTCGCCGCCAGCGTCGGGATGCCGATCACCTCGCTGTCCAGATTGACCAGCGCGCCCCCGCTGTTCCCCGGGTTGATCGCGGCCGAGGTCTGCACCATGTTGCCGATGGTCGCCCCCGTGCCCCCACCGGCCGCGCTCTCGCTCACCGTGCGGCCGATGCCGGAGACGATGCCCTGGGTGACGCTGCTGGAGAGTCCGAGGGGTGAGCCCATCGCCAGCACGATCTGTCCCACCGCCACCTTCGAGGAGTCGCCGAAGACCGCGGGGCGCAGCCCGGCCGGGACCCGCGCCAGCTTGATGACGGCCAGATCCTGCTGCGGATAGGAGGAGACCAGCTTCGCCGTCAGCGGCTCCTCGCCCGTCGCCACGGTGACCTCGAAGGACGTCTCGGAGCCCACCACATGGGCGTTGGTGATCACATGGCCCTTGGAGTCGTACACGATCCCCGACCCGAGGGAGTCACCCGCCTCGATCTGGACGACCGACGGCAGGACGTCCTTGATGACGGTCTCGTAGTCGTTCTGGAGGTCGTTGTTGTTGGTGTCGTCCACCTTGGGAGCCACCGCCCGCGTCGTGGTCTCCGGTGCCGATGAGACGGCGCTCGAACAGCCGCCGACCAGGGCGAGCGCGCAGATCACCGCGGCGGCCGTGGCCACCGTCCGGCGAACGTGCCGGTGCGGGCCGCGGGACGCGGGGGCAGGGGAGAGATCCATGTCCGGAGTATCCCTTTTGCGCCGGCGGTCGGGCATGTCGTACGCCGCCGATCAGGTGGCCCCCGCCCGGCCCGCACGCCCCGCCCCGCCCGGCCTCTCCCCGGCCTCTGCCCGGCCCGCCGTACGGGAGCGCCCGGCCCCGGCCCGTCCCCGCGCGTACGGAAGGCCCTGGAGCGGCCGGCCGGGGGCGGCCCCGGACCGTACGGGAGTGCCCCTCCCGGCCCGTACCCACGCTCCCGTTCAGATGCTCTCCGGCACCGTCGCCAGGAACTGGGTCGCCGCCAGCTCTCCGTAGAGGGGATCCCCGGCCACCAGCTCCGCGTGGGTGCCGACCGCCCGGACCCGCCCCGCGTCCATCACCACGATCCGGTCCGCCAGGGTCACCGTCGACAGCCGGTGCGCCACCACCAGCACCGTCACCTCGCGGGACACCTCCGTGACGACGTCCCGCAGCGCCAGTTCGTTGACCGCGTCCAACTGCGACGTCGCCTCGTCGAGCAGCAGCAGCCGGGGCCGCCGCAGCAGGGCGCGCGCTATCGCCACCCGCTGACGCTCACCGCCCGACAGCTTGGAGCCCCGGTGCCCCACCAGCGTCTCCAGCCCCTCCGGCAGCCGGTCGACGAGGGCGTCGAGCCTGGCCCGTACGAGCACCTCCTGGATCCGCTCCTCCGTCGCGTCCGGCGCGGCGAAGACGAGGTTCTCGCGCAGCGTCCCCGCCAGCACCGGCGCGTCCTGTTCCACATAGCCGATGGCGGCGCGCAGCTCGGGGAGCGGCCAGTCGCGGACGTCCCTGCCGTCCACCAGGATCCGGCCGCCGGTCGTCTCGTAGAACCGCTCGATCAGCCCGAACACGGTGGTCTTCCCCGCGCCCGACGGCCCGACGAAGGCGGTCATCCCCGGACCCGGCACGGTGAAGGAGACTCCGTGGTGGACGGGGGGCAGATCGTCCCGGTAGCGGAAGACGACGTCCTCGAAGGCCACCGACGCGGGACCGGCCCCGGCCCCGTCGTTGGTCGCCGCGGTCGCCGCGGCCGGTCCCGACAGGGCGAGGGCCTCTGTCTCCAGGCGCTCGGCCTCCGTGATCCGGGCGATGGCCGCCGACCCCGCCTGGTACTCCGTTGCCGCCTCCACCAGCCGCGACACCGGGTCGATCAGATAGAAGAGGAAGAGCAGGAACGCCACCAGGGTCGAGATCGAGATCGCGCCGGACGCCACCCGCGCCCCGCCGATGCCCAGCACCGCCAGGAACGACACCTGGACCGAGAGGCCCACCGACGACGACGCCACGGACTGCCACTTCGCCGACCGGGTGCCGTGCCGCCATGCCTCCAGCGACGCCGCGTCCACGATGGCGGTCTCCCGCTCCTCCGCGCCGGACGCCTTGAGGGTGCGGAACGCTCCGAAGGCCCGTTCCAGCACCGTGGAGATCTCGGCCACCGACTCCTGGGCCTGTCGGGTGGCCTGCGAGATCTTGGGCAGTACCAGCACCATGGCGCCGCCGATGAGGACGATCACGCCCAGGGTGACGCCGAGCAGCACCACGTCCATCACGGCCATCATCACCAGGGTGGCGATGAAGGCGAGGCCGCCGGTCGCGGCGGAGACGATCGAACGGGTGGTGACCGCGCGCAGCAGGGTGGTGTCCGACGTGACCCGGGACATCAGATCGCCCGGCTGGGTCCGGTCCATCTCCGGCACCCGCAGCCGCAGCAGCCGTCCGATCAGGGTGCGGCGGGCGGCCAGCACCACGGACTCTGCCGTGCGTTCCAGGATGTACGCGCCCACCGCCTCGACCACCGTCCCGAGGACCACCAGCGCGGTCAGCGCGATCAGGATCCCGGTGATCGACTCATCGGCGCCGAGCCGGTCGACCAGCTCCTTCGCCGCGAGCGGCTGGAGCAGCGCGGTGACCGCTCCGAAGAGTGCGAACACCGCGCCGAGCGCCACGAGCCAGCGGTGTGGCCGGAAGTGCTTGTACAGCGCGCGCCAGGTCTCGCCGGCCGACAGTTTGAGGGCCGGCCGGTCGCTCTTCTCGGTGGAATCGGGGGTGGTCACATGACAGGGGACGCGAAAGGCGCGTTCGTGCCTGTCCAGGAGCCGCGCGCGCCGACGTGACCTGCGACACGCGGCGCGGGCGCGGTCGGCCGCCCCACCGGCCGCCCGTGCCGATCAGCCGCGCACCTTCACCGGCCGCGCACCTTCACCGGCCGTGTGCGTTCATCGACCGCGCACCTTCACCGGCCGTGTGCGTTCATCGACCGCGTACGGTCACCGGTCGCGTACATCACCGACCGCGCGCGGACCCCGCCGGTGGTTCAGGAGACGGCCCCGCGGCGATTCAGCCGCGTACGCCGCAGAGGTGCAGGAGCGCCGCGAGACCGCGGTAGGGATCGACCCGTCCCGCCCGGTCCTCCGCCGTCAGCAGCCGGGCCAGCTCGTCGGCGTCCGGCATCCCGGTGTCGGGACCCCACTCGGTGAAGACCTGCACGCCGTACCAGGTGTGCAGCGGCGCCGCGATCCCCGCCAGCGCTGAGGTCAGCGCGTCGAGCCGGTCGGCCCGTACGGTCCGCCCGCGCCGGTCGGTGTAGACCTCCGACTCCAGGGCACCCAGCGCCCCGGTCCAGTCGCCGGCCAGCCCCGGCCCCATGGCCAGCGCGCCCGCGTTCCGGACGAGGAGGGAGAGCAGGCCGCCGGGGGCCAGCATCCGGGCCAGGCCCGCGAGCATCGCGTCGGGGTCCTGCTCGGACATCAGCACCCCGTGGCAGAGCACCACGTCGAAGCTGCCCGGCAGGAAGTGGACCCCGGTCTCCCGGCAGTCCCCCTCGATCAACTGGACCCGCTCCCGAATGCCCTCCGGCTCGCCGGCCAGCGACTCGTGCGCGGTCCGCAGCAGTGCCGGGTCCGACTCAAGGCCGGTGACGGCGTGCCCGGCGCGTGCCAGTCGCAGCGCCTGGACGCCGTCGCCCATGCCGACGTCGAGGATCCGCAGCCGCTGCCCGACCGGGTAGCGGCCGGCTATCTGCTCATCGAGCTGCCGCGCGACCAGTTCCTGCCGGACGGTCTCGCGCAGCCCGATGGAGGTATCGGGGCCGCGCGTGCCGTCCGCCCGGGGACCGGGCACGGTCGTGGCGGCCGTGGGCACCGGCGCCCCCGACGGCGCGGACGCCACCGGCCCGTCAGGGGCCGGCACCGCGACGCCGGGACTCTCCGTACTCAGGGTCGCTCTCCGCGCTTGACCTGCGGCTTCGGCAGCCGCAGTCGGCGCATCTGCAACGTGCGCATCAGGGCGTACGCGATGGCACCCCGCTTGGGCTCGTCCGGGAAGCGCTCCCTGAGCTGCTTCTTCAGTCGGAACGCGAGTCCGATCGAGTCCACGACGATCATGACGATGACGCCGAGCCAGATGAGCAGCGCGATGTTCTGCAGCTGCCCCACCCGGATCATGCTCAGCACCAGGATGATCACGGCGAGCGGGAGGAAGAACTCCGCGACGCAGAAGCGGGAGTCGACGAAGTCACGCGCGAACCGGCGCACCGGGCCCTTGTCACGGGCCGGCAAATACCGCTCGTCACCGCTGGCGAGGGCCTCCCGCTGCTTGGCCAGATCGGCGCGGCGGGCTTCCCGCTGGCGCTTCATGGCCTCCTTGCGGTTCACCGGTGTGGTGGCGGCTCGACGGCGCTGACTCTGGGCCACACTCCGCTTGGGAGTGGGACGGCCCTTGGGAGCCTCGGGGTTACGGGTCTGCTGGGAGAGGTCCGCCGTCACCTGATCGGTGGGGGCCTTCTCTGTCTTGGCACGGCTACGGAACACAAAGCCCAAGGGTACGGGGTGCCGCGCATGGACCCAACGCCGGAGGGGAACGATCCCGCAACACCCTGCGTCCGTACGGGCAACACCCTGCGTCTGTACGGAATGGAAACCGTGCCTCCGTACCGGACATACCGTGCCTCTGTACGGGACAGAAGGGGCACACACCCGCGGTCGCCCGAGGGTCTCCCTGACGGTCATCTACTCCTTGCGCCGGATCGGAAGCCCTCCGCAGTCGTCCTTGGGGATGAGCGCATCCGTGCTGGAACAGTGCGGTAATGGATGCAGGGCCCGTACTGTGGGTTCTGTTGGAGTGCTGGAGCTGTAGTCCGTCAGAAGGGGGCGCGCGAAGCCCATGAGCGGTGTCATGAAGCGTATGGGGATGATCTTCCGCGCGAAGGCAAACAAGGCCCTTGACCGGGCCGAGGATCCGCGCGAGACCCTCGATTACTCGTACCAGAAGCAGCTTGAGCTGCTCCAGAAGGTGCGCAGGGGAGTCGCCGATGTGGCGACCTCCCGCAAGCGGCTGGAGTTGCAGCTCAATCAGTTGCAGGGGCAGTCCTCCAAGCTGGAGGACCAGGGCCGCAAGGCGCTGGCGCTCGGCCGGGAGGATCTGGCCCGTGAGGCGCTCTCCCGTCGCGCCGCCCTGCAGCAGCAGGTCAGCGATTTGGAGACGCAGCACCAGACCTTGCAGGGTGAGGAGGAGAAGCTCACCCTCGCGGCCCAGCGGCTTCAGGCCAAGGTCGACGCCTTCCGAACGAAGAAGGAGACCATCAAGGCCACCTACACCGCCGCGCAGGCCCAGACCCGCATCGGAGAGGCGTTCTCCGGCATCTCGGAGGAGATGGGCGATGTCGGCCTCGCGATCCAGCGGGCCGAGGACAAGACGGCCCAGCTCCAGGCCAGGGCCGGTGCCCTCGACGAGCTGCTCGCCTCCGGAGCGCTGGACGACCCGTCCGGCATGGCGAAGGACGATATCGCCGCCGAGCTGGACCGGATCTCCGGTGGTACTGATGTAGAGCTGGAGCTCCAGCGGATGAAGGCCGAGCTGGCGGGTGGTCCCACCGCATCCCAGCCGGCCATCGAGGGCGGCAACGCCGCGCCGGGGCAGAACCACTCCCGCCCCAATTTCGACAAGTAGTGACCACCAGCAGGCCGGACGGACAACGGAGTGGTAGGGATTCGTCATGATCGTACGGATCATGGGGGAGGGTCAGGTGAAGCTGGCGGACAGCCACTTCGCCGGCCTGAACAAGCTCGACGACGAACTGCTCGCCGAGATGGAGCGGGGTGACGAAGCCGGCTTCCGCCGGACCCTCGGCACCCTTCTGGAGCGGGTTCGCGACCTCGGCGAGCCGCTTCCGGACGACTCCCTGGAGCCGTCCGAGCTGATTCTCCCGGCTCCGGACGCGAGTCTGGAGGATGTCCGGGAGATGCTCGGCGACAACGGCCTGATCCCGGAAGCCCCCGCCTGACCACGCACTCCAACACCACCGCCGCCCCGCCCGGGAACCTCCGGGCGGGGCGGCGGTGCGTCCGGATGGCGTCATGACGCCGGACCCCGGCCGTCCGGGCGCGACACGCCGTAACCTTGCCCGACGTGACCACACTCGCCTCCGGGTTCGCCCGCACCCAGAGCTGGCTCCGCGAGCACCCCCTGGCGCTCGACGGCGCCCTCGCCGTGACGGTACTGGTCAGCATGACCGTCGGATCCTTCGCCGATCCGAACGGCCCGCACGGACCGGAGTTCGGCACCCGCACCCCCGACGCCCGCAGTGTGGTGCTGATGGTCCTGGTCGCCGCCGCGCTCGTCTTCCGCCGCCGCAACGCGATGGCCGTCCTGGTCTTCACCAGCGTGCTCGCCGTCATCGAGCTGAGCTTCGGCGACCCGTCGGCCCCGGTGGCGATGGGCTCCGTGATCGCCCTCTACACCGTCGCGTCCCGCACCGACCGGCCCACCACCTGGCGGGTCGGCCTGCTCACCATGACCGGTCTCACCGGCACCGCGATGTTCTTCGGCGCCACCCCCTGGTACACCCAGGAGAACCTCGGCATCTTCGCCTGGACCGGCATGGCAGCCGCCGCGGGGGACGCCGTCCGGAGCCGCCGCGCCTTCGTCGACGCCATCAGGGAGCGCGCCGACCGCGCCGAGCGGACCCGTGACGAGGAGGCCAGGCGCCGGGTGGCCGAGGAGCGGCTGCGGATCGCCCGCGATCTCCACGATGTGGTCGCCCACCACATCGCCCTGGTCAATGTGCAGGCCGGGGTCGCGGCCCACGTCATGGACAAACGGCCCGACCAGGCCAAGGAGGCCCTCGCGCACGTCCGCGAGGCCAGCCGCTCGGCGCTCAACGAGCTACGGGCCACGGTCGGACTGCTGCGCCAGTCCGGCGACCCGGAGGCCCCCACCGAACCGGCCCCCGGCCTCGATGTGCTCGATGAACTGGTCACCACCTTCCGGCAGGCGGGCCTGCCGGTCGAGGTGGCCCGCGCCGACGCGGGCTCCCGGCCGCCCGCCGCCGTCGACCTCGCCGCGTACCGGATCATCCAGGAGGCGCTGACCAATGTGCGCAAGCACGCCGGCCAGGACGCCAAGGCCGAGGTGAGCGTGATCCGCGTCGGCCGGACCCTGGAGGTCACGGTCATCGACAACGGCGTGGAACCGGAACCCTGCGCCGCCCTGCCGGACGCCCCCGCCGGCGGCCGGCCCGCCGAACCGGAGGGCGGCCACGGTCTGCTCGGGATGCGCGAACGGGTCGGTGCGCTCGGCGGCCGGCTCAGCGCGGGCCCCCGATACGGAGGCGGCTTCCGGGTGCAGGCGATACTGCCCCTCACGGCACGTACGGGGGAGGACAGATGACGATCAGGGTGCTGCTCGCCGACGACCAGACACTGCTGCGGAGCGCGTTCCGGGTCCTGGTGGACTCCGAGCTCGATATGCAGGTGGTCGGCGAGGCGGCGGACGGCGCCGAGGCGGTCGCGCTCGCCCGCTCGGAGCGGGCCGACGTGGTCCTGATGGACATCCGGATGCCCGGTACGGACGGGCTCGCCGCCACCCGCATGATCAGCGCCGATCCGGAACTCGCGCATGTACGGGTGGTCATGCTGACCACCTTCGAGGTGGACGAGTACGTCGTCCAGTCGCTGCGCGCGGGCGCCTCCGGGTTCCTCGGCAAGGGCGCCGAACCGGAGGAACTGCTCAACGCCATCCGGATCGCCGCAGCCGGCGAGGCCCTGCTCTCACCCGTCGCCACCAAGGGCCTGATCGCCACCTTCCTCGCCCAGGGCGGGGATCCGGACGCGAGCGGTCGCGCCGCCGGGTACTCCGAACGGCTCGCCGCCCTCACCGTTCGCGAACGCGAGGTCCTCGTCCTCGTCGCCGGGGGCCACTCCAACGACGAGATCGCCGAACGGCTGGAAGTCAGCCCGCTCACCGTCAAGACCCATGTGAACCGGGCGATGGCGAAACTGGGCGCCCGCGACCGCGCCCAACTGGTCGTCACCGCCTATGAATCCGGGCTGGTACGCCCACGGGTGGAGTGAGCCCGTCGGCACGCCTACTCCAGACGCGGTATGCGTGAGATAAGGAAACGGGACCTGGGGGCGACGGGCCGCCCCTCCGCATGGTTGATCGTATAAGCGGGCACCGGACTCAGCCCTCCGGCGAGGCGGACGCCGGCCTCCCGGCCAGGGGGTCGCCATCCGGCTTGCCGCACGCCACGCCTGCCGCGCAAGCCATACGAAGAGAGACCCCATGTCCTGGCTGTCGAAATTCAGCCTGTCGCAACGTGCCCTGATAGCACTGATCTCGATCGTGGCGATCGTCTTCGGCGCGATCGCCATCCCCCAACTGAAGCAGCAGTTGCTGCCCACCATCGAACTCCCGATGGTGTCGGTGATCGCCCCCTACGAGGGCGCCTCCCCCGAGGTGATCGAGAAGCAGGTCATCGAGCCCCTCGAAAGCTCCATCGAGAACGTCGACGGCATCGACGGCATCACCTCCACGGCGAGCGAGGGCAACGCCGTCATCATGGCCAGCTTCACCTACGGCGAGGGCACCAAGCAGCTCGTCGCCGATGTGCAGCAGGCCGTGAACCGTTCCCGCGCGTGGCTCCCCGACGACGTCGACCCGGAGGTCGTCTTCGGCTCGACGGACGACATCCCCACCGTCGTCCTCGCCGTCACCTCCGACAAGGACCAGCAGACGCTCGCCGACGAGCTGGAGCGCACCGTCGTCCCCACCCTGGAGGGCATCGACGGCGTCAACCAGGTCAACATCGACGGGGTACGCGACGTCCAGGTCTCCGTCACCCCCGACGACAAGAAGCTGGCCGACGCGGGGCTGAACGCCGCGGCCCTCGCCGAGGCGCTCAAGGCGGGCGGCGCGACCGTACCGGCCGGCTCCTTCAGCGAGGACGGCAAGAGCCGTACGGTCCAGGTCGGCGGCGGCTGGACCAGCCTGAAGCAGATCGAGGAACTGCGGGTCGCCCCGGCACCGCCCGCCACCGGCGCGCCCGTGCGCGTCGGTGACATCGCCACCGTGAAGCAGACGCCGGCCACCGCCGTCTCCCTCACCCGTACCAACGGCAAGCCGAGCCTCGCCGTCGTCGCCACGATGGACAACGACGGCAGCGCCGTGACCATCTCCAAGGCGGTCCAGGACGAGCTGTCCGACATGCGCAAGGACCTCGGCGAAGGCGCCGACGTGACCGTCGTCTCCGACCAGGGACCGGCCGTAGAGAAGTCGATCTCCGGTCTGACCACCGAGGGCGCGCTCGGTCTGCTCTTCGCCGTGATCGTGATCCTGGTCTTCCTGGCCTCCCTGCGCTCCACCCTGGTCACCGCGGTCTCCATCCCCCTCTCGGTCGTCCTCGCGCTGATCGTGCTCTGGACCCGCGACCTGTCGCTCAACATGCTCACGCTGGGCGCGCTCACCATCGCCATCGGACGGGTCGTGGACGACTCGATCGTGGTGCTGGAGAACATCAAGCGGCACCTCGGCTACGGCGAGGAGCGGAAGAGCGCGATCCTCACCGCGGTCAAGGAGGTGGCCGGGGCGGTCACCGCGTCGACGCTGACGACCGTCGCCGTGTTCCTGCCGATCGGCCTGGTCGGCGGCATGATCGGCGAGCTGTTCGGCTCGTTCTCGCTGACCGTCACCGCCGCCCTGCTGGCCTCGCTGCTCGTCTCGCTCACCGTGGTCCCGGTGCTCTCGTTCTGGTTCCTGCACCCGCCGAAGGCGGTCCGTGGACTGGACCCGGCGCAGGCGCGCCGCATCGCGGAGGAGAAGGAGGAGCGCAGTCCCCTCCAGCGTATGTACGTCCCGGTGCTCCGCTTCGCCACCCGGCGACGGATCACCAGTGTCGTCCTCGCGGTCGTCGTGCTCGCCGGCACCGTCGGCATGGCCGGACTGCTGAAGACGAACTTCTTCGACCAGGGCGAGCAGGACGTCATGTCCATCAAGCAGGAGCTGCCCGCCGGCACCAGCCTGGAGGCCGCCGACGCCGCCGCGCGGAAGGTCGAGAAGGTGCTCGACGGCGTGGACGAGGTCAAGAACTACCAGGTCACCGTGGGCTCCACCGGCTTCATGGCGGCCTTCGGCGGTGGCACGGGCGCCAACCAGGCGTCGTACCAGCTCACCCTGAAGAACTCCGCGGACTACGAGAAGACGCGCGACCGGATCGACGACGAACTGGAGAAGCTCGACGGCGTCGGCGACACCAGCATCGCCGCGGGCGACGGCTTCGGCGGCCAGGACCTGAGCGTCGTGGTCAAGGCGGCCGACCCGGCCGTCCTGCGCCAGGCGGCCGAGGCGGTCCGTAAGGAGGTCGCCGGTCTGGACGACGTCACCGACGTCCAGAGCGACCTCGCGCAGAGCATCCCGCGGATCTCCGTCAAGGCGAACACCAAGGCCGCCGCGGCCGGCTTCAACGAGAGCACGCTGGGCATGGCCGTCGGCCAGGCCGTCCGGGGCACCCCCTCCGGCAAGGCGATCCTCGGTGACACCGAGCGTGATGTGCTGGTCACCCCCGCCAAGCCCGCCAAGACCCTGGCGGAGCTGCGGAACCTGACCGTGGGCGGGTCCAAGCTCACCGATATCGCCGATGTGCGGCTGGCCCCGGCGCCGGTCTCCATGACCCGGATCGACGGTTCCCGGGCCGCCACGGTGACCGCCAAGCCGATCGGTGACAACACCGGCGCGGTCAGCTCGGACCTCCAGTCCAAGATCAAGTCGCTGGATCTGCCGGACGGCGCCACCGCCTCCATCGGCGGTGTGTCGGAGGACCAGGACGAGGCGTTCGGCTCGTTGGCGCTGGCCATGCTGGCCGCCATCGCACTGGTCTTCATGCTGCTGGTCGCCACCTTCCGCTCGCTGGTGCAGCCGCTGATCCTGCTGGTCTCCATCCCGTTCGCGGCGACCGGCGCGATCGGTCTGCTGGTCGCCACGGACACCGCGATGGGTGTCCCGGCGATGATCGGCATGCTGATGCTCATCGGCATCGTGGTCACCAACGCGATCGTGCTGATCGACCTGATCAACCAGTACCGCGCACAGGGCCTCGGGGTGATCGAGTCGGTGATCGAGGGCGGTCGTCACCGGCTGCGCCCGATCCTGATGACGGCCCTGGCGACGATCTTCGCCCTGCTCCCGATGGCCCTGGGCATCACGGGCCAGGGCGGTTTCATCGCCAAACCGCTGGCCGTGGTGGTGATCGGCGGTCTGATCTCCTCGACGCTGCTGACGCTGCTGCTGGTGCCGACGCTGTACGCGATGGTGGAGCTGCGCAAGGAGCGCCGCGCGGCCAAGAAGGCGGCGAAGCGCGCCCGGAAGGCGGGCGGCGGGGTCGGCCCGCAGGGCTCGGGCCGCCAGGCCCCGGCCAGCGTCTGATCCGTCCGGCTCCGGCCGACCCGTGCCACCGCACGGAACACGCCCGGCCCGGGGACCCTTCGGGGGCCCCGGGCCGGGCGTTCGTGCGTCACGACGAAGCCTGTCCTCCGGGGGCCCAGGGCGGCGGGCGGAGTCCCGCCGTGCTGTGCCCCTCCGTCCCGTACGGCACGGTCCGCGCACCGGGCGCCGGCCCGCCAGCACCGCGAGGCCCGCGCACAAGGGGCGCCCCGGTCGTGGTGACCGGGGCGCCCCGAGGAGCCCGAAGAGCCCGCAGAGAGGGATTCCGCCGCTACGGCAGCGCGAGCATCCGCTCCAGTGCCAGCTTGGCGAAGCTCTCCGTCTCCGAGTCGACCTGGATGCGGTTGACCAGATTGCCCTCGGCCAGCGACTCCAGCGTCCACACCAGGTGCGGCAGGTCGATCCGATTCATGGTGGAACAGAAGCAGACCGTCTTGTCGAGGAAGACGACCTCCTTGTCGGGGTGTGCCTTGGCGAGGCGGCGCACCAGATTCAGCTCGGTGCCGATCGCCCACTTCGAACCGGCCGGAGCCGCGTCGAGGGCCTTGATGATGTACTCGGTCGAGCCGACCTGGTCCGCCGCGGCGACGACCTCGTGCTTGCACTCGGGGTGCACCAGGACGTTGACACCCGGAATGCGGGCCCGTACGTCGTCCACGGACTCCACCGAGAAGCGGCCGTGCACCGAGCAGTGCCCGCGCCAGAGGATCATCTTGGCGGCGCGTAGCTGTTCGACGGTGAGTCCGCCGCCCGGCTTGTGCGGGTTGTAGAGCACACAGTCGTCGAGCGACATGCCCAGGTCCCGTACGGCGGTGTTGCGGCCGAGGTGCTGGTCCGGCAGGAAGAGCACCTGCTCGCCCTGTTCGAAGGCCCAGTCCAGCGCCCGCTTGGCGTTGGACGAGGTGCAGATGGTGCCACCGTGCTTGCCGGTGAACGCCTTGATGTCGGCGGAGGAGTTCATGTACGAGACGGGGACGACCCGCTCGGCTATGCCCGCCTCGGTCAGCACGTCCCAGCACTCGGCGACCTGCTCGGCGGTGGCCATATCGGCCATTGAGCAGCCGGCCGCGAGGTCGGGCAGGACGACCCGCTGGTCGTCCGAGGTGAGGATGTCCGCGGACTCCGCCATGAAGTGGACACCGCAGAAGACGATGTACTCGGCCTCCGGCCGGGCCGCCGCGTCCTTGGCCAGCTTGAAGGAGTCGCCGGTGACATCGGCGAACTGGATGACCTCGTCGCGCTGGTAGTGGTGGCCCAGGACGAAGACCTTGTTTCCGAGCTTCTCCTTGGCCGCGCGGGCGCGGGCCACGAGATTCGGGTCGGACGGGGACGGCAGATCGCCGGGGCACTCCACTCCGCGCTCGCTCCGGGGGTCGGCCTCGCGGCCGAGCAGCAGCAGGGCGAGCGGCGTCGGCTGTACGTCGAGCGACTCCGTAGGGGCTTGGGCGGTGGTCACGCCACACACACCCTTTCTTTCACCGGGGACCTTCTCGTCTATTTGACGTTATCTATGATAACCGGTTAATGTCACTTTGACGACGGCCATAGTGTCGATGTGACGCACCCCCCGATGGGTCGGGGCCCGTCCGACGGATCCCGTTGTCCCCCGGGGATCCGCCTTGTCCACAGCCCCGTGCCGCCACTCGGTGCGGTGTGCGAGCATGAAGGGGAAAGACTGCCCGGCGGTCCGGAATGAATCCGCGATCGTGCCGGTTGCAATGGTCGCCAAGCAGTCTCCGTACTTCCCCTGCCTCAGGTGGGGAGACCCCATCCCGGGAGTGATGAAGCAGATGTCCGTATCGGACGAGACCACCACCGTGAACGACGGCATCCTCCTTTCTGACGCCGCGGCGGGCAAGGTCAAGGCCCTGCTGGACCAGGAAGGCCGGGAAGACCTCGCGCTCCGCGTCGCCGTTCAGCCCGGTGGCTGCTCCGGCCTGCGGTACCAGCTCTTCTTCGACGAGCGTTCGCTCGACGGCGATGTCGTCAAGGACTTCGACGGCGTCAAGGTCGTCACCGACCGGATGAGCGCCCCCTACCTGGGCGGCGCCTCCATCGATTTCGTCGACACCATCGAGAAGCAGGGCTTCACCATCGACAACCCCAACGCCACGGGCTCCTGCGCCTGCGGCGACTCCTTCAACTGATCCCGGCCGGCGCCCGGCCGATCGGCGACGGATGACAGACGGAGGCGGCGGTCCCACGGGGGGATCGCCGCCTCCGTCGTACCCGCGTCCGTCCTGTCCGTTGTCGGTCCTGTCCGTTGTCGGTCCTGGGCATCCGCGCCCGCCCTACCCGTACCCGTACACCTGCGGGCGCCCGCCGCACCCGTCGCACGCCGGCCCACCGCACCCGTACACCCGCGCCGCCCGCCCGCCGCACCCGGGCGCGGAAGGTGTTCAGCTCCGGCTGAGCGGGACCGCCTCGCCCGTCCCCGCGTCGACGACCCCGCGGTCGCCCAGCGGCTTCCGGAGCGTCACCGTCTCCCGCAGCGTGAGCGCCACCGCGGCGCAGACCGTGTCCGGATCGGGGGCCGGTTCGATCACCCGGACCGACACCTCGTCGCCGCTCTCCGTCGCCGTCGCCCGGTAGTCGGAGCACCCGCCGCCCTCGAAGGTGAGCGTCACCGTCCTGCCGTCGGTGGCGTACGCGCGCACCCGGGGGCCGCCCGACGGCGCGGCCGGCTCCGTCGGCGGCACACTCGGCCGGAGTTTCTCCGGCGGCGGTGCCTGCTCCAGATGGGCCGGGTCGACCGCGATCTCGGGCAGGTGGAAGGCTGTCGGACTGTTGTCGGGGTCCACCCGGAACAGCCACGACGGTACGAGGGCCTGCGCCCCCTCCACCGTCATCGGGGCGAGCCCGAAGACCGCCTCGGTGATCACCATCCGGGCGGGCGGCGCCGGCTTGCCCGCCCCCTCGCCGGGTCCGCAGGGCGCGGGCTTGACCTCGCCCGCCAGCGGTACGGCGGTGGCACAGGCCGGCACCGGTGCGGTGCCGCTGATCCGGACGGCCTCGTTCTTCCGGTCGATCACCTCCCGGGCGGAGAGCACCGGGTAGGCGTGGCCCTTGGCGAAGGGCGCCAGTGTCCCCCGGCCGAGGGCGATCCGGCCGCCCTTGGCCACCTCGATGGACGTGTTCCAGCCGGCCACCGGCAGATCGTCCACCGTTAGATCGACCCGCACCGTACGGTTGCTGCCCCGCACCGTCCCGGTGTCCCGCGCGGCACCGGCCAGCCCGAGGTCCCTCAGCACGGGGGCGGCGGCCTGCGCCGCGTCGGCCGCGCTCACGGCGTCGGAGGCCGCGCCCGGCGGCGGGAAGAAGGGGAGGGCCTCGCCCGGGGGGCAGGTCGTGCCCTTCAGACAGTGATCGCCCGTCCGTGGCCCTCCGTACGCGCTGAACGTCCAGGCCCCGGGCGCCTGCCTGCTGACCCGCAGCACCGGGTCCGAGCCGTCCCCGCCGCCGCCGATCCGCCAGTACGCGCCGTCCGCCTCCGGGGCGCCCGGGAGGCCGAGCGCCTTCCCGAGCCGGGCCACCCGCGCCGCCGTGACCTCGCCCGCCGCCCGATACACGGCCGCCCGCTCCGGTGCGTCGGGCAGCTCGCCCCCGGCCACATAGACGGCGCCACCGGATGGCGCCGGTTCGCCGGGCGCGATGCCCCGCTCACCGGCCTTCTTCCACTCCACCGAGAGCCGCGGCGGCGGTGCGTCACCGTCCCGCGCGACGCTCTTGGCCGCCGCGCTCCCACCGTCTCCGTCGTCTCCGCCGCCCCCCGCCGTCGCGATCAGGGTCGCGCCGCCGCCCGCGATCACCGCGAACGCCACGACGCCGGCGATGAGTGGGATCCGTCGGCGGCGTGCGCCGTCGTGCGTGCTCTCCGTATCGCTCACCGCGTCGCTCCTTGTCGTCGGCACCCCCGTACGGGAGTACCGGTGGGACGGAGCGCGGGCGTACGCGGTTCCCCCTGGCGGGCGGTGTGCTCCCGGTCGCCCGGGTCAGCCGCCGTAGCTGGACATGCCGTCCACGAGCCGGGCGGAGGAGGCCGGCACCACCACGCCGTGAATGCGGGACGGCGGTACGGGGGAGGGGACGGAGGCCGCCGGCACCGACCAGTGCGGAGCCATCCGGACGCAGTCACCGCGGAGCTGGGCCAGGGTGAAATCGGACTCGCGCGGGGCGCGGGTGGTGCGGTTCTTCGTCATATCCGCACCGTACGCAGCAGGAAGCAAGTGGGAAAAGACCTACTATCGGGTAGTTTCTGGCTATCGGCTCGACGGTCCCGACCGTATAGCGTTAAGCGTCAACGCCCCCCTGCCACAGGAGCGCCTCGCCGTGCGAATCGCAGTCACCGGCTCCATCGCAACCGACCACCTGATGACCTTCCCGGGTCGTTTCGCCGATCAGCTGGTCGCGGACCAGTTGCACACGATCTCCCTCTCCTTCCTCGTGGACACCCTCAATGTGCGCAGGGGCGGTGTCGGGGCGAACATCTGCTTCGGTATGGGCCAGCTGGGCACCGGGCCGATCCTCGTGGGCGCGGCCGGAGCCGACTTCGACGAGTACCGCGCCTGGCTCGACCGCCACGGCGTGGACACCGAGTCGGTCCGGATCTCGGACGTCCTGCACACCGCGCGCTTCGTCTGCACCACCGACGCGGACCACAACCAGCTCGGCTCCTTCTACACCGGCGCGATGAGCGAGGCCCGGCTGATCGAGCTGCACTCCGTCGCCGAGCGCGTCGGTGGCCTGGACCTCGTCCTGATCGGCGCGGACGACCCGGAGGGGATGCTCCGGCACACCGAGGAGTGCCGCTCGCGCGGTATCCCGTTCGCCGCCGACTTCTCGCAGCAGATCGCGCGGATGAACGGCGACGAAATCCGGATACTCCTGGACGGCGCCACCTATCTGTTCTCCAACGAGTACGAGAAGGGGCTCATCGAGTCCAAGACGGGGTGGACGGACGAGGAGATCCTCGGCCGGGTCGGCCACCGGATCACCACGCTCGGGGCCCGCGGTGTCCGTATCGAGCGGACGGGCGAGGACCCGATCGAGGTCGGCTGCCCGGACGAGGAGGCGAAGGTCGACCCCACCGGCGTCGGCGACGCGTTCCGCGCGGGCTTCCTGTCGGGGCTGTCGTGGGGCGTGAGCCTGGAGCGCGCGGCGCAGGTGGGCTGCATGCTGGCGACCCTGGTGATCGAGACGCTCGGCACCCAGGAGTACACCCTCCGCAGGGCGCACTTCATGGAGCGCTTCACGAAGGCGTACGGCGACGAAGCGGGCGCCGAGGTCAAGACCCACCTCGCCTGACCACGCTCTCCCCCCAGCGCCGGGCGGGCCGGGAAACCCGCCTGCCCGGCGCTCCGGGCCGGAGCTCGCCGCCCGGTGCTCCCGGCCGGACCGCCTCGCCATGATCGGGGCCAGGCGGGGGCTACACCCGCCGCCGGACCGTGTACGCCACGCCCCCGGTGACCGCCTCCTCGCCCACGTACTCCTGCTCCCGCATCCCGCACCACGCCGGGATGTCCAGCCGGGCCGCCTCGTCGTCCGAGAGCACCCGCACGGTGCCGCCCACCGGGACGGTGCCGATCACCTTCGCCAGTTCGATCACCGGGATCGGACACCGCTTCCCCAGCGTGTCCACCACCAGGGACGACGGATCCCCGGCCGCGGCGGCCGGGACGGCGGCCGTCGGGGCGCCCAGCCGCTGCCGTACCGAGGACACCACCTCCGGCAGCAGCGCCAGGAAGCGGTCCACATCCGCGTCCGCGGTACCCACCGGCAGCGACACCCGTACGTTCCCCTCGCTCAGCACCCCCATCGCGCGCAGCACATGGCTGGGCGTCAGGGTGCTGGAGGTGCACGACGAGCCCGAGGAGACCGAGAAGCCCGCCCGGTCCAGCTCGTGCAGCAGCGATTCGCCGTCGACATAGAGACACGAGAAGGTGACCAGGTGGGGGAGGCGGTGCAGCGGGTCGCCCACCACCTCCACATCGGGGACCAGTTCCGGCACCCGGGCGCGGATCCGGTCGACCAGGCCGCGCAGCCGGGCCGCCTCGACGGCCGCGTCCGCGCGTACCGCCCGGAGGGAGGCCGCTGCCGCGACGATCGCCGGCAGGTTCTCGAACCCCGCTGACCGGCCCGACTCTCGCTCGTCCAGGGGACCTTGGGGGGCGAACCGCACGCCCTTGCGGACGGCCAGCAGCCCGACACCGGCCGGTCCGCCCCATTTATGGGCACTGGCGGTGAGGAGGGACCAGTCGCCGGACACCAGCCCCCAGCCGAGTGACTGCGCCGCGTCCACCAGCAGCGGCACCCCTGCCGCCCGGCAGGCCGCGGCGATCTCGGCGACCGGCTGTTCGGTGCCCACCTCGTGGTTGGCGGACTGGAGGCAGGCGAGCGCGGTGTCCGCGCGGAGCGCCTCCGCGAAGCCGGGGACGGCGACCCGGCCGAACCGGTCCACCGGCACCTCGGTCACCGCCGCCCCCGGCTCACCGGCGCCCGCACGGCTCCCGCCGCTCCCGCTGGGGCCGACCGCGCCCGCCACGCCGAACTCCGCCGCGTGCAGCACCGAGGAGTGCTCAACCGCCGACACGACCAGATGGCGGCCGACACGCCGGCGGCCCGCGAGCGCGCCCGCCACCCCGAGGTGCACCGCGCGCGTCCCCGAAGGGGTGAAGAAGAGTTCGTCGGGACGGCAGCCGACCGCCTCGGCCGCCGCCTCCCGTGCCGCGTCCAGGAGCAGCCTGGCGCGCCGGCCCTCGCGGTAGAGCCTGGCGGGGTCGGCCCACCCGTCATCCAGGGCGGCGTGCAGGGCCTGCTTGGCCACGGGGTGCAGGGGCGCAGTGGAAGCGGCGTCGAAGTAAGGCATCCCGCCACGTTAGGCCGTGTCCGCTCAGGGGAGCGCGCGAACCCCTCCCGTCCGCGCCGACTTCGGCCGGTCGCCGTTCTCGGGGGTGGCGCGAACGGCGGATCGCGGTGCGACGCGCCGCCGATTGCGCGCGGATTTCAGAACGGATTCCCGCTGGAAACCGGGTGTTTTCCAGGGGGATTCCACCCCTTCGGGGTGTCGGACGGCGCGTTGGGCACCCTCCCCGCGCGACCCCAAATAGCGTCCAGTAGGGTTTGGTCCGCATAAACATCCAAACCCCTGCCCGCGTCAGGGCCGGCGACCGACCAGCGAGACGGCCGCAGCCCGTCGCGCGGGCCGAGACTCTCGGGAAGGCGCTACGTGAGTCCCAACGGCTCCGACCGCTCGTCGCGGCGCCCGATGCGGCGGAAGCTGCCGCAGGTGCTGACTGCGGGACTGATCCTGGCGACCGCCACCGGTTGCGAATACACATACAAGGATTTCCCCCGCCTTGGTATGCCCACCCCCGTCACGGAGGAGGCGCCGAGGATTCTCTCCCTCTGGCAGGGCTCCTGGGCGGCCGCGCTCGTCACGGGCGTGCTGGTGTGGGGTCTGATCCTGTGGAGTGTCTTCTTCCACCGGCGCAGCCGCAGCAAGGTGGAGGTCCCTCCGCAGACCCGGTACAACATGCCCATCGAGGCCCTGTACACCGTGGTCCCTCTCATCATCGTTTCGGTGCTCTTCTACTTCACGGCCCGTGACGAGTCCAAGCTCCTCGCGCTCTCCGACAAGCCGACCCACACGATCAACGTGGTCGGCTACCAGTGGAGCTGGGGCTTCAACTACATCGAGAACGTCCCCGGTGTGAAGGGTGACGCGAAGACCGACAAGAACCTGCAGGCGATTCCGGACCGGTTCATCAAGAAGTTCCCGGCGAACGCCGGCGGCGTGTATGACGCCGGTATCCCCGGTACCCGGAATCCGCAGAACGGCAACCCCGGCCCCACGCTGTGGCTGCCGAAGGGGGAGAAGGTCCGCTTCATCCTGACCTCCCGGGACACGATCCACTCGTTCTGGGCGGTTCCCTTCCTCTTCAAGCAGGACGTCTTCCCGGCCCACACCAACGCCTTCGAGGTGACCCCCTCACGGGAGGGCACTTACATGGGCAAGTGCGCCGAGCTCTGCGGTGTCGACCACTCCCGGATGCTCTTCAACGTCAAGATCGTCTCCCCGGAGCGTTACCAGCAGCACCTGAAGGAGCTGGCCGAGAAGGGGCAGACCGGCTACATCCCGTCGGGCATCGCGCAGACGGACCCGGCCAGGAATGCGGAGAAGAACCAACTGTGAGCATCCTCAACGAATCCCAGGGTGCCGCCGCAGCAGCTGACGACTCGTACGAGAACGAGCTGCCGGTACGGCGCAAGCAGCCCGGCAATGTGGTGGTGAAGTGGCTGACCACCACCGACCACAAGACCATCGGCACGCTCTACCTGGTCACGTCGTTCGTCTTCTTCTGTATCGGCGGGGTGATGGCGCTCTTCATGCGCGCCGAGCTGGCCCGTCCGGGCACGCAGATCATGTCGAACGAGCAGTTCAACCAGGCGTTCACCATGCATGGCACGATCATGCTGCTGATGTTCGCCACCCCGCTGTTCGCCGGTTTCGCGAACTGGATCATGCCGCTTCAGATCGGCGCGCCCGATGTGGCGTTCCCGCGGCTGAACATGTTCGCCTACTGGCTCTACCTGTTCGGCTCGCTCATCGCGGTGGCCGGCTTCCTCACCCCGCAGGGCGCCGCCGACTTCGGCTGGTTCGCCTACTCCCCGCTGTCGGACGAGGTCCGCTCGCCGGGTGTCGGCGCCGATATGTGGATCATGGGCCTGGCCTTCTCCGGCTTCGGCACGATCCTCGGTTCGGTCAACTTCATCACCACGATCATCTGCATGCGCGCGCCCGGCATGACGATGTTCCGGATGCCGATCTTCACCTGGAACGTGCTGCTGACCGGTGTGCTGGTCCTGCTCGCCTTCCCGGTACTCGCCGCCGCGCTCTTCGCGCTGGAGGCGGATCGGAAATTCGGCGCACATATCTTCGACTCGGCCAACGGTGGCGCGCTGCTGTGGCAACACCTCTTCTGGTTCTTCGGCCATCCAGAGGTGTACATCATCGCCTTGCCGTTCTTCGGCATCGTCTCCGAGATCATCCCGGTCTTCAGCCGTAAGCCGATGTTCGGCTACATGGGCCTGGTCGGCGCGACGATCGCCATCGCCGGTCTCTCGGTGACGGTGTGGGCGCACCACATGTATGTCACCGGTGGCGTGCTACTGCCGTTCTTCTCCTTCATGACCTTCCTGATCGCGGTACCGACCGGTGTGAAGTTCTTCAACTGGATCGGCACCATGTGGAAGGGCTCACTGTCCTTCGAGACACCGATGCTCTGGACGATCGGCTTCTTGATCACCTTCACCTTCGGTGGTCTGACCGGTGTCATCCTGGCTTCGCCGCCGATGGACTTCCACGTCTCGGACTCGTACTTCGTCGTCGCCCACTTCCACTACGTCGTCTTCGGCACCGTGGTCTTCGCGATGTTCGCCGGTTTCCATTTCTGGTGGCCGAAGTTCACGGGCAAGATGCTGGACGAGCGGCTTGGCAAGATGACGTTCTGGACGCTGTTCGTCGGATTCCACGGCACATTCCTGGTGCAGCACTGGCTGGGTACCGAAGGTATGGCGCGTCGTTACGCGGACTATCTGGACGCCGACGGTTTCACCGCGCTGAACACCATCTCCACGATCAGTTCGTTCGTTCTCGGCGCTTCCGTACTGCCGTTCTTCTACAACGTCTGGAAGACCGCGAAGTACGGAAAGAAGATCGAGGTCGACGACCCGTGGGGTTATGGTCGTTCGCTCGAATGGGCGACGTCCTGCCCGCCGCCGCGGCATAACTTCCTCACCCTGCCGCGCATCCGCTCGGAATCCCCGGCCTTCGATCTGCACCACCCTGAGATCGCGGCCGTCGACCAGCTCGAAAACCGTGGCGAAGTCGACAAGTCCCTCACCCTTGGGAAGGAGGCCGGCAAGTGAAGATCCAGGGAAAGATGTTCCTCTGGCTGAGCTTCTTCATCCTCGTCGTGGCCATCCTCTACGGCGTGTGGTCGAAGGAGCCGGTCGGTACCACCGCGCTCTTCATGGCCTTCGGGCTGAGCATCATGGTCGGCTACTACCTGGCCTTCACGGCCAAGCGCGTGGACGCCATGGCCCAGGACGATCTGGAGGCCGATGTCGCGGACGAGGCCGGCGAGCTGGGGTTCTTCGCCCCGCACAGCTGGCAGCCGCTGCTGCTCGCCACCGGTGGAGCGTTGGCGTTCCTCGGTGTGGCGGTCGGCTGGTGGCTGATCTACTTCTCCGCGCCGCTCATCCTGATCGGAATCTTCGGTTGGGTGTTCGAGTACTACCGCGGTGAGAACCAGAACCAGTAGCACCACCCGCAGGACTCCAGCCGGGGGCTCATCTCCGGCACGGGCCCGGCTCCCCTCACCCCTGAGGTTCACTCAGGAGGGGGGAGCCGGGCCCCGCCCATTTGCAGTCGTCCAGCGCGCCATGATGAGCGGATCTTCATAGCGTGTGCTTATGAACCAGACGCCGCGCTACAGCACTGTTCTCCGCTGCACCCTGCTGGCCCTCGCCTTCGGGGCGGTCGCGACCGCGTGCGGCGAATCCGCCACCCATCCGCTCTCCACCCGTCCCTTCGACGCGGCCGAGCAGGTCGTCTTCAACACCCCCAAGGGCGCCGTGAAGGCCAATCCCGACAAGCCCCTGGAAGTCACCGTCAAGGGTGACGAGGGCCGGATCACCGATGTGACGGTCGTCGACGACTCGGGCCACCACCTGGGGGGTGAGCTGTCCGCCGACGGCAGCCTGTGGCGCTCCACGGGCTCACTGTCGGCCGGCGCGAAGTACACGGCACGGGTGGCCACGGAGAACAAGGACGGCGCCCCCGGCACCCGTACGCTGCTGTTCGAGACCGCCGCGGCCAAGAGGCTGCTGACGGTCGACTTCGGCCCGGAGGCGGGCACCTACGGCGTGGGCCAGCCCCTGATCGCGGTGCTCAGCATGCCCGTCGCCGACAAAAAGGCCAGGGCGGTCGTCGAACGCGCGCTCAAGGTGGACTCCAAACCCGGCGTCGAGGGCGCCTGGCACTGGGTCGACGACGAGAACCTGCACTTCCGGCCCAAGGACTACTGGCCGACCGGCGCGACCGTCCGCGCCTCCAGCAACCTCCAGGGCGTCAAGATCTCCAACCAGCTCTACGGCGGCGCGTCCAAGCCCCTGAGCGTCTCCATCGGCGACCGTGTCGAGGCCATCACCGACGCCTCTTCCCACTACATGACGGTCAAACGCAACGGAGAAGTGATCAATACCATTCCGGTGACCACCGGGAAGCCCGGCTTCTCCACCCGCAACGGCGTCAAGGTGGTGCTCGGCAAGGAGTACTTCGTGCGGATGCGGGGCTCCAGCGTCGGCATCGGCGGCTCGGAGGCGTACGACCTGCCGGTCTACTACGCCACCCGGGTCACCTGGAGCGGCGAGTACGTGCACGCCGCACCGTGGTCGATCGGCTCGCACGGGTACGCGAACGTCAGCCACGGCTGCACCGGCATGTCCACGGGCAACGCGGCCTGGTTCTACGAGACCGTGCGCGAGGGCGACCTCGTCCATGTCGTCAACAGCTACGGCGAGGACATGGACGCCTTCGGCAACGGCTACGGCGACTGGAACCTGTCCTGGGAGGACTGGCGCAAGGGCAGCGCGCTGGTGGCCGGGGTCAGGGACGGCAGCGGCCCCGCCGACGCGGCCCGACTGCGCCCCCGCTTCTAGGGCAACTGCCGGGCTCCGTACTCGTACCCGTACTGGTGAACCGCCGCCCGCCCCGGTCCACCGGGAGCACTGCAAACACCGCAAACACCGGAAACGCGCGTGTCCCCGGGGCGGGAAGGCCCCGGGGACACGCGCGCTCGTCCGTTCACCTGCGGCACAGGAGCCACTCAGGCCCCCACAGAGAGCCTCCCGCGCAGCAGGGTGGCCAGTGCCGCCGCGAAGTCCACCGGGTCCACCGGCAGCGTCACAGCGGCCTCCGCGCGGCTCCAGGTGGCGAGCCAGGCGTCCTGGGGTCGCCCGATCAGCAGCAACACGGGCGGGCAGTCGAAAATCTCGTCCTTGATCTGCCGGCAGACACCCATCCCACCAGCGGGCACCGTCTCGCCGTCCAGCACACAGACGTCCACACCGCCCTCCTCCAGCCGCTTCAGCACGGCAGGGAGGGTGGCGCACTCGATGAACTCGACCGGGGGCACATCGGCCGCTGGCCTGCGCCCGGAGGCCAGCCGCACCTGTTCGCGAGTGTTGGCGTCATCGCTGTAGACCAGCACGGTGGCGGTCGGCTGCATCGTTCCTCCGCGTCGTCGATCGGTCGTCGGATCAAGTACCGACGCGCCGGATGCTACTCGCTCCACCTGTCGGTAAACAGCGGTTCGGGCGCCCTGACGATGGGCCGTTCGGGCTGGACACAGGCCACTGACACACCGAACGGCACCCCCCGGAGTGAGGGCGGGATAAGCGACCGACATAATGTCGGTCGTGGCGACAGCAACGACAGTAGAAACCGGGCACGCGCACCCGTCGGTCAATCGGCCGAACCTCACCAGCGTCGGAACCATCATCTGGTTGAGTTCCGAGCTGATGTTCTTCGCGGCCCTCTTCGCGATGTACTTCACCCTGCGATCGGTAACGGGTGCCGAGTTCTGGTCAGAGAAGGCCGGCCTTCTGAACTTCCCGTTCTCGGCGACCAACACCACGATCCTGGTGCTCTCTTCCCTCACCTGTCAGCTCGGCGTATTCGCCGCCGAGCGCGGCGACGTGAAGAAGCTCCGTACGTGGTTCATCATCACGTTCATCATGGGCTCCGTGTTCGTCGGCGGCCAGGTGTACGAGTACACCGAACTGGTCCAGCACGGGCTCTCCATCTCGTCGGACCCGTACGGCTCGGTGTTCTACCTGACCACCGGCTTCCACGGACTGCACGTGGCGGGCGGTCTCATCGCCTTCCTCCTGGTCCTGGGCCGGACCTACGCGGCCAGGAGATTCACCCATGAGCAGGCAACCGCCGCCATCGTCGTGTCCTACTACTGGCACTTCGTCGATGTCGTCTGGATCGGCCTCTTCGCCACGATCTACATGATCAAGTAACGGCGCGGGCACCCCGTGCCCGAAGCAGACACAGTCCAGCAGCATCGACGCAGAAAATCCTGACACCGGGGTAATCCGTGAAAAAGCTCTCCGCACGACGACGCCATCCGCTGGCGGCGGTCGTCGTCCTACTTCTCGCGCTGGCGGCCACTGGGGGGCTGTACGCCGCGTTCGCACCCGCGGACAAGGCACAGGCCGAAGAAACCGCCCAGTCCCTCGCCATCGAGGAGGGCAAGAAGCTCTACACCGTCGGCTGCGCTAGCTGCCACGGAACCGGCGGTCAGGGAACCACTGACGGCCCGAGCGTGGTCGGTGTCGGCTCAGCCGCCGTCGACTTCCAGGTCGGCACCGGCCGTATGCCGGCCCAGCAGCCCGGCGCCCAGGTGCCGAAGAAGAAGAACATCTACACGAACGCCGAGATCGACCAGCTCGCCGCGTACGTCGCCTCGCTGGGCGCGGGTCCGATCACGCCGACCGAGGCCCAGTACAGCCCCAAGGGCGCGGACATCGCCAACGGCGGTGACCTGTTCCGTACCAACTGCGCCCAGTGCCACAACTTCACCGGTAAGGGCGGCGCCCTGACGAACGGCAAGTACGCCCCCACCCTGGAGGGCGTGAGCGCCAAGCACATCTACGAGGCCATGCAGACCGGCCCGCAGAACATGCCCTCCTACCCCGACGGCGTGATGCCGCAGCAGGAGAAGCGCGACATCATCGCCTACGTCGAGACCATGAACGACCCCAAGGTGGCGTCGAACCCCGGCGGTCTGAGGTTGGGCGGTCTCGGTCCCGTCAGTGAGGGTCTGTTCGCTTGGATCTTCGGCCTGGGGACGCTCATCGCAGTCGCCGTCTGGGTCGCGGCCCACACCGCTAAGGCCAAGAAGTCATGAGTAGCCAAGACATTCCAGAAGAGAACCTGCCGTCAGAGCAGGCCGCCGCGCACGGCGCGGCAGGGCACGGAAACACCGCCGTCGCCCAGCGTGCGGACGACGATCCGTTCGCCGACCCGGGACTGCCGGTCCACAAGCCGCGTATCCAGGACATCGACGAGCGGGCCGCCAAGCGCTCCGAGCGCACGGTCGCCTTCCTGTTCACGCTCTCGATGCTGTCCACGATCGCGTTCATCGCCTGCTTCGTGGCCTTCCCCGTCGAGAAGCTCGTCTACATCTGGCCCTTCGGCCGGGTGAGCGCGCTGAACTTCTCGCTGGGTCTCACGCTCGGCGCGGCCCTGTTCTTCATCGGCGCCGGCGCGGTCCACTGGGCCCGCACCCTGATGTCCGACCTGGAGATCGCCGACGAGCGGCACCCCATCGAGGCCGAGCCCGAGGTCAAGGCCAAGGTGCTCGCCGACTGGGCGGCCGGCAACGAGGAGTCCGGCTTCGGCCGGCGCAAGCTGGTCCGCAACACCATGTTCGGTGCGCTGGCGCTGGTCCCGCTCTCCGGTGTGGTGCTGCTGCGCGACCTCGGTCCGCTGCCCGAGAAGAAGCTCAGGACCACGCTCTGGGCCAAGGGCAAGATGCTCATCAACATGAACACCCAGGAGCCGCTCCGCCCGGAGGACATCACCGTCGGGTCGCTGGTCTTCGCCCAGCCCGAGGGCCTGAAGGGTGACGACCACGACTTCCAGTCGCAGATCGCCAAGGCGGCCCTGATGATCGTCCGGATCCGTCCGGACGACATCAAGGACAAGCGCGAGCTGGAGTGGTCGCACGAGGGGATCGTGGCCTTCTCGAAGATCTGCACCCACGTCGGCTGCCCGATCAGCCTGTACGAGCAGCAGACCCACCACGTGCTCTGCCCGTGCCACCAGTCCACCTTCGACCTCTCCGACGGCGCCCGCGTCATCTTCGGCCCCGCCGGTCACGCCCTGCCGCAGCTGCGGATCGGTGTGAACGCCGAGGGCAACCTCGAAGCGCTCGGCGACTTCGACGAGCCCGTCGGTCCTTCCTTCTGGGAGCGCGGATGAGCACTACGACCGAGACCAAGGGCGCCGACACCCGGCGCAAGGCACCCGCGGGTGAGAAGGTCGCCGACTGGGCGGACGGCCGGCTGGGGATCTACTCCCTGGCCAAGGCCAATATGCGGAAGATCTTCCCGGACCACTGGTCCTTCATGCTCGGTGAGATCTGCCTCTACAGCTTCATCATCATCATCCTCACGGGCGTCTATCTGACGATGTTCTTCAACCCGTCGATGACCGAGGTCGTTTACCACGGCAGCTACGTCCCGATGCAGGGCGTGCGGGTCTCGGAGGCGTACGCCTCGACGATGGACATCAGCTTCGACGTCCGTGGCGGTCTGCTGATCCGGCAGATCCACCACTGGGCCGCGCTGATCTTCGTCGCCGCGATGATGGTCCACATGATGCGCGTCTTCTTCACGGGCGCGTTCCGCAAGCCGCGCGAGGTCAACTGGCTGTTCGGCTTCCTGCTGCTCGTCCTGGGCATGTTCACCGGCTTCACCGGTTACTCGCTCCCGGACGACCTGCTCTCCGGCACCGGTGTCCGCTTCACCCAGGGCGCGATCCTGTCCGTACCCGTCGTCGGTACGTACATCTCGATGTTCCTGTTCGGCGGCGAGTTCCCCGGCCACGACTTCGTGGGCAGGTTCTACTCGATCCACATCCTGCTGCTGCCCGGCATCATGCTCGGCCTGCTGGTGGCCCACCTGATCCTGGTCTTCTACCACAAGCACACCCAGTTCGCGGGCCCCGGCCGGACGAACAAGAACGTCGTGGGTATGCCGCTGCTGCCGGTGTACATGGCCAAGGCCGGCGGCTTCTTCTTCCTGGTCTTCGGCGTCATCTCGGTGGTGGCCGCCATCGCCACGCTGAACCCGGTCTGGTCGATCGGCCCCTACCGGGCCGACCAGGTCTCCACCGGCGCACAACCCGACTGGTACATGGGCTTCGCCGAGGGTCTGGTCCGTGTGATGCCGGGCTGGGAGATCAACGCCTGGGGCCACACCCTGGCACTGGGTGTGATGATCCCGCTGGCGATCTTCCCGCTGGTGCTGGGCGCCATCGCGGTCTGGCCGTTCATCGAGTCCTGGGTCACCGGGGACAAGCGCGAGCACCACATCCTGGACCGCCCGCGCAACGCCCCGACCCGTACCGGCTTCGGTGTGGCCTGGCTGGTGGCGTACTTCGTCATGCTCATCGGTGGCGGTAACGACATCTGGGCGACGCACTTCAGTCTGTCGATCAACACGATCACCTGGTTCGTCCGGATCACGTTCTTCGCCGGACCGGTCATCGCCTTCATCGTCACCAAGCGGATCTGTCTGGGTCTCCAGCGCCGCGACCGGGACAAGGTGCTGCACGGACGCGAGACCGGCATCATCAAGCGCCTGCCGCACGGTGAGTTCGTCGAGGTCCACGAGCCGCTCAGCCAGGGCGAGCTGTACAAGCTCACGGCGCACGAGCAGTACCAGCCGCTGGAGCTCGGCCCCGCGGTCGACGAGAACGGTGTCAAGCGCAAGATCAGTCCGGTGCAGAAGCTCCGGGCCAAGCTCAGCAAGGGCTTCTACGGTCCGGGCAACCAGATCGCCAAGCCCACGGCGGAGGAGTACAAGGAGATCACCAGCGGCGACGGTCACCACTGACCGCCTGACCGCCTGATCACCCCGCCCTGTCGGGAGATCGCCACAGCGGGAGCCCCGTCCATTCGATGGACGGGGCTCTTCGCTGTCCGGTGCGCTGGATAGGGTGGGGTATCCCCCTCGTGGGGTTTTCCTACTCGCCTTGTGGACCCTGGAGCGGACCATGAACGTTGTGACCCCGGTTGGCGGCGACAGCGTGGCGGACCTCTCCTGGCCCGGCGTGCTGAACTCCCTGCTCGACAATCGCGACCAGAGCGCGGACGCCACCGCGTGGGCGATGGACCGCATCCTCAGCGGCGAGGCGACGAACGCGCAGATCGCCGGGTTCGCCGTCGCCCTGCGCGCCAAGGGCGAGACCGTGGCGGAGATCTCCGGTCTCGTACGGACCATGTACGCGCACGCGAACCTGATCGAGGTGCCCGGCCCCAGCGTCGACATCGTCGGCACCGGGGGAGACGGCGCGAAGACCGTGAACATCTCGACCATGTCCGCGATCGTCGTCGCCGGTACGGGGACGAAGGTGGTCAAGCACGGCAACCGCGCGGCCTCCAGCGCGTCGGGCGCCTCCGACGTCCTGGAGAAGCTCGGCGTCAATCTGGAGCTGACGCCGCAGCGGGTGACCGAGGTCGCGGAGGAGGCCGGGATCACCTTCTGCTTCGCCGTGAAGTTCCACCCGGCGCTGCGGCACGTGGCGGCGGCCCGGAAGGAACTCGGCATCCGCACCACCTTCAACTTCCTGGGCCCGCTCACCAACCCCGCCCGGGTGAAGGCCCAGGCCACCGGCGTCGCGGACGCCCGGATGGCGCCGATCCTGGCGGGGGTGCTGGCCGAGCGCGGCTCGTCGGCGCTGGTGTTCCGCGGGGATGACGGCCTGGACGAGCTGACGACCACGGCGACGTCCCGGGTCTGGGTGGTACGGGACGGCGCGGTACGGGAGGAGGCGTTCGACCCGAGGGACCTCGGCATCGACCTCGTCCCGGTGGCGGCCCTGCGGGGTGCGGACGCGTCCTACAACGCGGATGTGGCCCGCCGCCTGCTGAACGGCGAGCGGGGGCCGGTGCGGGACGCGGTCCTGCTGAACTCGGCGGCGGCGCTGGTGGCGCTGGAGCCGGCCGGCGGCACGCTGAACGAACGCCTGGCGGCGGGCATGGAGCGGGCGGCGGCCTCGATCGACTCGGGCGCGGCGGGGGCGGCGCTGACGCGATGGGTCGCCGCGAGCAACGCGTGACCCCCTCCGGGGTGGTTGGGGGTGCGGGCTTCCCGTAGCCCCGGCTCCCTTGGCCGAAGGGTCCGTCCTCAATCGCCGGACGGGCTGGGATGGTGCGCTGTCTCGTCGGCCCGGTTCTGGGGCGCCTCGGGTGGCGGAGGTGTGGCAAATTCCAGCCGGTCCGGCGTTTGAGGACGGACCCTCCGGCTCGGGAGGCAGTAGGAACAGGGGCCCCGGGCCGGGAGGCGCACACGGGGTACCCGGGCCGTGCTGTCTCGTCGGCCCGGTTCTGGGGCGCCTCGGGTGGCGGAGGTGTGGCAAATTCCAGCCGGTCCGGCGTTTGAGGACGGACCCTCCGGCTCGGGAGGCAGTAGGAACAGGGGCCCCGGGCCCGGAGGCGCTCACAGGCACCCGGGCCGGAGGCCACCCCGTTCCGGGATGCGGACGTGGTTGCGGCGACACCACCCCGTGGCATAACGTCGTCGCAGGTCATGAGTGACAGCGACTACGGCCCCGGCCCGCTGTCCGGCAACCCTCCGTCCGTGGCGGGGTGCCCCGGGTGAAGACCAGGCCGTGGGCAGCGAGGCCCGCGGCAAGCGCGGACCCCTGCAAGCCCTGGGGTCCTGGTCCTCAAGGGAGCAGTCTCGTGAGCAAGCGAATGCGATAGGGCTGAACGCCCCTTCTTCAGCACACCCTCCGTACGGCCACCGCCGTGCGTCCGAGGCATCCCCGTACCCTCCCACCCGTGTCAGCGGGTCGATGGCGTGCGGGTCCATGAAGTCATTTCGCCGCGTCCTGCCGGGAGATACCGCCATGTCCGCATACCCCCACGCCGCCGTCGACACCCTCGCCCCCCTGCCGGTCCTGGGCCGCGATGTGACCGTCCCGCTCGTCACCGGTGGTGAGGTCACCTACGCCGCCCTCGACTACGCCGCCAGCGCCCCCGCCCTCCAGCGCGTCTGGGACGATGTGGCCGCGTACGCCCCGTACTACGGCAGTGTCCACCGCGGTGCCGGCTATCTCTCGCAGCTCTCCACCGACCTCTTCGAGAACAGCCGGGAGACCGTCGCCGGGTTCCTCGACTGCCGCGACGGCGACCAGGTCGTCTTCACCCGCTCCACCACCGACTCGCTCAATCTGCTCGCCGCCTGTCTGCCCGCGGACTGCCAGGTCTTCGTCTTCGAGACCGAGCACCACGCCTCGCTGCTGCCGTGGCGGGACGCCCGGGTGACCTACCTCAACGCGCCGCGTACGCCCGCCGAAGCCGTCGCGACGCTGGAGCACGCACTCGCGGACCGTGACCCGTACGGCCCCGCGCTGGTCTGTGTGACCGGCGCGTCCAATGTGACCGGTGAGCTGTGGCCGGTGAAGGAGCTGGCCGCCGCCGCCCACGCCCATGGCGCCCGGATCGTGCTGGACGCCGCACAGCTCGCGCCGCACCACCCCGTCTCCGTACGGGAACTCGACGTCGACTGGGTCGCGTTCTCCGGGCACAAGCTGTACGCGCCGTTCGGTTCGGGTGTGCTCGCCGGGCGGGCGGACTGGCTCCAGGACGCGGAGCCGTACCTCGCCGGCGGCGGTGCCTCGCGGAAGGTCGCGCGCCGGGCGGACGGCGGGGTGGAGGTCGAGTGGCACAGCACCGCCGCCCGCCACGAGGCCGGTTCGCCCAATGTCATCGGCGTCTACGCCATCGCCGCCGCCTGCAAGGCGCTGACCGAGGCCGGCTTCGACGAGCTGGTCGCCCGTGAACAGCGGCTGGTCACCGCCGTCCGGCAGGGGCTCGCCGAGGTGCCCGAGGTCAGGGTGCTGTCGCTGTTCGGCGACGACGCCCCGCGCGTCGGAGTGATTTCCTTCGTGGTGGAGGGCTGGAACAGCTCGCACTTCGCGGCGGCGCTCTCGGCGGAGTACGGGATCGGGGTACGGGACGGGCTGTTCTGCGCCCACCCGCTGGTGCGCACCCTGCTGGGCAGCGACCCCGGGGACCCGGGCGAGTGCGGCGCCCCGGAGAGCGAGCCGGGCGAGAAGTCGCTGAACGCGATCCGGGTCAGCTTCGGCGCCGGGACCCCCGACGAGCACGTGGAGCGCTTCACCCAGGCCGTGAAGGAGCTGGTGGCCGATGGCGCGCGGTGGAACTACCGCACCCAGGACGGCCGCTGCGTCCCGGACACCAGCGCGTCCGTGTGACCCGCGGACCGGCTCACGCGTCGGCGTGCTCCCGCAGTCGGGTCCCGATCAGCACCATCCGCAGGGCGCGTTCGGTGGCGTCGGTGAGGAACTCGCCGCCCCGGCCGAGCGCTTCGGTGAGGCTGACCGGCGCCGGCAGGATCGAGCTGTAGGCGTCCACGCCCGCCGAGCGCACCTGGTGCGCCCCTTCGCCGATGGTGCCGGCGAGGGCGAGCACCGGGCGTCCGTACCGCTTGGCGCGGCGGGCCACCTCGGCGGGCACCTTGCCGCGCGGGGTCTGGTGGTCGATGGCGCCTTCGGCGGTGAGGACGAGGTCGGCGCGGGCGAGGCGGGCGTCCAGGTCGAGATGGTCGAGGAGGACGTCGAAGCGGGGGAGTAGTTCGGCGCCGAGGGCGGCGAGTCCCGCGCCCAGTCCGCCGGAGGCCCCGGTGCCGGAGCCGAGTCGGAGATCCGTCCGCACCCGGAGATCGCGGGTGAGTACGGCCGCCCAGTGCTCCAGGGCCGCCGCGAGCTGTTCGACCTGCGCCGGGGTCGCGCCCTTCTGCGGGCCGAAGACCCTGGCGACACCGCGGTCGCCGCACAGCACGTTGAAGGGGTTGCAGGCGACCCGGATCTCCGTGTCGGCCAGCCGCGGGTCGAGCCCCGAGGTGTCGATCCGGTCCAGTCGGACCAGCTCCCGCCCGCCGGTGGGCAGTTCCCGCCCCGCCACGTCGAGGAGGCGCGCGCCGAGCGCCTGGAGCGCGCCGGCACCGCCGTCCGACGTGCCGGAGTCGCCGCAGCCGACGAGGATCCGCCGGACGCCGGTGTCGAGCGCGGCGCGGATCAGTTCACCGACGCCGTACGTCGTGGTCACGGTGGGATCGCGGAGATCGCGCGGCACCAGGGAGAGCCCGGCGACCGCCGCCATCTCCACGACCGCGGTCTCGGCGCCGTCCCCCAGCAGCGCGAAGTGGGTTCCGATCGGTTCGCCGGTGGGTCCGGTGGCGCGCCGGGGGACCAGCCGTCCGCCGCTGGCGACGGCCAGCGCACGGGCGGTGCCTTCCCCGCCGTCCACCAGGGGTATCAGATCGATCTCCGCTTCCGGGACCACTCGTCGGACCCCCGTGGCGATGGCCTCGGCCGCGGACTGCGCGGAGAGGGACTCCTTGAAACCGCTGGGGGCGACGGCTATTCGGTTCAGCATGGTGCACTCCTGATACGGATGAGGGGTGGGGGGCCGTCAGCGGAGGGGCACGCCGACCAGCGGCCAGACGGCGACGGCGAAGAGGAGCACGAGCGCGGCGGTCAGCGGTGCCAGGACCGCGGACAGGCGCAGCAGGTCGCGCGGGGTGTAGGTGGGGACGCCGGGGATGTCGGCGAAGAGGGTGACCGGCTTCGCGGAGGCGGGCAGGGTGTGGCAGAAGCCGGCCGCGGCGGTGGAGGCGAGTGCGGCGGCGACCGGATTGACCCCGGCTCCCACGGCCGCCGCCACGACCAGGGGCACCAGCACCGACGAGCGGGCCGACCGGGACTGGAGGACCAGATGGGCGGCGGTGGAGATGCCCACCACGACGGTGAGGAACAGCCACGGCGGCAGGTCCAGCGGCACCCCGCCCACCAGCCATTTCGCCGCCCCGGAGTCGGAGAGCGCCAGACCCATGGCCATGGTGGCGGCCATGAACAGCAGCAGCGACCACGGCACGGTCTTCAACGCGTCCTTGAGCCGTACGGTGCCGATGGCGGGGGAGGCCGCGACGACCGCGCCGATCAGTGCGACGACGGCGGGCGGCACCCGGTGGAGCGGCTCGCTGCACCACAGCACGACGACGGTCCCGAGCAGCAGGGCACAGCGGGTCTCGGCCGCCGCCCAGGGGCCGGTGACGGGCTGCTCGCTGTGCTCCTGGATCTGTTCGGCGGTGATATGGACGGGCCCCTTCCGGTCTTCCCGGTTGGTCGTCGTGAACAGCACCACCTCCGCCGCCAGATGGGAGGAGACCACCGCCAGCGGCAGCCCGATCATCAACCACTCGGTGAAGCCGATCCGCTCCCCGGCCGTCTCCCAGAGCACCGACACCGTGATCAGGTGCGCGCCGGCGCCGATCAGGGTCGCCACCGCCGACAGCAGGATGACGGTGGGGAAGAGCAGCGCCAACATGACCACCAGCCGCTTGCGGTCCATCAGCACCTTGGCGAGGGCCAGGAACACCGGCATGGCGAGCGCGGCACGGCCGGAGGTCGCGGGCACCGCGAAGGCGGTGACGACGAGCGCGGCGGTCGTCAGATGGACGAGCTGTCTGACATTGCGGGCCCCGCCGACCAGGAAGGCGGCGGCCCGCCCGGCGAGGCCGGTCCGCGCCACCGCGGAGGCCAGCACGAAGGCGCAGATCAGCAGCCAGACCGTATCGTCCCCGAGGGTGCCGAAGAGGGCGTCGCTGCTGATCACTCCGGTCGCGGTGAGCGCGAGGCCCGCGCCCAGGGCGATGTAGGTGTCATCGATCGGCGTACCGATCCAGGCGCAGGTCGCGATGGCGAAGACGGCCAGGGTGATACGGGCGTCGCCGCTCAGTCCCGGGAAGTTGCCCGGGACGATCAGCAGGGCGCAGATGCTGAGGGCCACACACGCGGTCGCCGCTTGTCGGAGGTTCAAGGTCACATGAGAAAGGCTTCACCTCGGCGGTGAGCGTTCCATGAGCCCTTCATGAAAGGAACTTCACGCGACGACGGCCGTCGATCATCTCTTCGAAGGCCCGTCCGAACGCCGCGGCCCGTCGCCACCCGAAGTCCCGCCCGCGCCCGGGGTCCCGTCCGCGCCGCGAAGAGGCTCCCCGGACACGCCCTAGTCGGGCAGCCGGTACCCCATGCCCCGTACCGTCTCCACCCGGTCCGCGCCCAGCTTCTTGCGGAGCGCGCGGACATAGACGTCGACGATGTTGGAGCCCGGGTCGAAGTCGTACCCCCACACATGGGACAGGATCTGCTCACGGGCCAGCACCTGCCCCGGGTGGCGCAGGAAGAGTTCGAGCAGAACGAACTCGCGGGCCGTCAGATCCACCGTCCGGTCGCCCGACCGGGCCCGGCGGGTGCGCAGGTCCAGGGTCAGTTCGCCGCTGCGCAACACCGTCACCTCGGGCGCCCCGGCCGCCGTGCGCAGCCGCAGCCGTACCCGGGCGAGCAGTTCCTCGAACCGGAACGGTTTGGTCATCCAGTCGTCGGCGCCGCCCTCCAGCCCGGCCACCGTGTCCCGGACGGAGTCCCGCGCGGTCAGCACGATCACCGGCACCGACACCCGGGCCTCGCGCAGTTGGCGCAGCACGGTGAAGCCGTCCTTGCCGGGCAGTCCGATGTCCAGGATCACCAGATCGAAGCCGCCGGTGACGGCGTAGTCGTAGGCGGCGTCCCCGTCCCCGACGACGGTGGTGGTGAATCCATTGGCCCGGAGGCCCTTCTCGACGAAGGAGGCGATGCGTTCCTCGTCCTCGACGATGAGTATGCGGTTCACAGCTCTGTGTCCCTCTGCTCTTGGAGTATGAGGAGCTCTTGGAAGACGAGCACGAAAGTGGCGCCGCCGCCGTCGGTGGGACGGAGTTCGACCCGGCCGCCGTGGCCCTCGGCGATGGCCTTGACGATCGCGAGGCCGAGTCCGGCGCCGGTGGCGCGGGCCCCGCGCCGGGCGGTGCCGCGCCGGAAGCGTTCGAAGATGACCTGGGAGTCCTTGGGCTGGACCCCGGGTCCGCTGTCGGCGACATAGAGTTCGATCCGCCCGTCGGCGCTGCGTGAGCCGATGCTCACCCGCTGGCCGGGGATGGTGTGCTGGACGGCGTTCTGGGCGAGCTGGACCATCGCCTGGGTGATCCGCTGGGGGTCGAGCAGTACCTCGGCGTCGGCCACCTCGGCGAGCTTCCAGTCGCGTTCGCCGAGCGCCCGTGCCTTGACGAAGACATCGGCGGTGAGTTCGCCGAGCTGGACGGGTTCCGGGACGGCGAAGTCGGGCCGTTCGGCCTTGGCGAGCAGCAGCAGATCCTCCACGATCCTGCTCATCCGCTCCAGCTCCTCCATCACGATCCGTACGGTCTCCTCGCGTTCCGCCGGATCGTCGCCCATCAGCTCCAGATGGCCGCGGACGATGGTGATGGGGGTGCGCAGTTCGTGCCCGGCGTCGTCGACGAACTCGCGCTGCGCGGCGAACGCCCGCTCCAGCCGGTCCAGCATCGCGTTGAACGTTTCGGCGAGCGCCGCCATATCGTCGCGGCCCTGCACCGGTATGCGCCGGGTCAGATCCTGTTCGGTCAACTCCGCCGCGGTCGTCCGGATCAGCCGTACGGGTTTGAGTATCCGGCCCGCGACCGCCCAGCCGATACCGGTCGTCATCAGCAGTGCCACCCCGGATATCGCGAGCAGCATGGTGAAGACATCGCCGGCCTTGTCCTGCTCGGCGCCCGGGTGGATGGCGACGACGAAGGCGGCGGGCGGATGGCCGGGCCCGGAGCCTATCTCCACCTTCGCCCAGCGCACCTCGCCCCGCGAGCGGTGCAGGGTGCCGGTGGCGTCGGGGGAGTCGAAGACGGACACCAGGGCACCGGGGTCCTTGGCGAGCGGGTGTTCGAAGCCGAGCTCCCGGAACTGCACGATGGTGGCGGGGGTCTGGGGGGCGGGCCGGCCGATGAGACCGAGCAGTTCCTCGTCACGGTCGGCGTACTGCCGGGCGAGGAACAGCTTCAGCAGCGAGTTGGGGTCGGTGAACTTCTGCCCCGTATGGGGATCGATGCCCTGGCGTACGAAGTTGGCGAACTCGCCGGCCTCCTGTACGAGGAGGCCGTTGATGCGGTGGTCCACGTCACGCAGCAGCACGGAGCGGGTGGCGGTGGCGACGGCGCCGAGTGCCACCGCCATCACGAGGAGGAGCCAGAGGAGGATACGCAGCCGAGCGGAGACCCAGTGGCGTACCGGGTCAGCCGTCGTCACCGAAGTCGTCGCCGCCCGGGCCGTCGTCGCCCTGTCCGTTGTCGTCGTCGTCACCGGAGTTGACCGGGGGGCTGGTCGGGGGCTTCGGCGTGGGTGGCGCCGGGGTGTTGCCTCCGCCGGGGTTGGCGCCCGACGGCTGCACGCCGGAGGGGTTCTCGCTGACGGCCGGAGGTGCGACCGTCTCGTCCCGGGGTACGGGCGGTGGCGAGCTGGGCGGGCCCGTGGGCGAGCCGCTCTCCAGCTCGACCTTCGGCGGGACCTTGCGATCGTCGGGGCTGTCGGTGAGGGCATAACTCGTCACCGCGATACCGAGGGGTATCGCGACGACGGCGGCGAGGGCCGCTATGCGGTGCGAGAAGACCATGAGTTCGATGGTGACGACCGTAGCTGGGGCGGCGGATGAGACGGAGATGAGGAAGTCTTCATCTTCGCTCCGGAGGTTTGGCGGCGTCCAGTCCGATCTTCGGACCGTACGAGGTGGGGAAGGGCGCACGGGACCGGCCCGGGAGGCCGGGCGCGAGGAGCCGGAGGTGCCGGAGGTGGGGGATGCGGGGGCGAGGGCGGGCAGAGGGAAGAACCCGCCCCGGGAGGCGACCGGGGGCCCCGGAGTGGTGCGTCAGCCCGAGGGGATCGGGACGGCTCTGAGGAATCCGGACAGCCCGGAGGGATCCGGGCGTACCCCGAGAATCCAGAATCCGGACAGACTCGGGGAATCCGGGCGGGCGGTCTTTAGGAGTCCAGACCGATCGCGAACGCCGCCTCCAGATCGTGCTGCGAGTAGGTGCGGAACGCCACATGTGTGTCCGTCCCCTCCACGCCCTCGATCTTGCTGATGCGGCCGGGGATCACCTCGGCCAGATCGTCGTGTCGGGCCACCCGGACCATCGCGATCAGGTCGTACGTACCGGTGACGGAGAAGACCTCGCTGACGCTGTCGAGCGCGGCGATCGACTCGGCGATCTCGGGGATGCGGTCCACGCTGGTCTTGATGAGCACGATCGCGGTGATCACGGCTGGCTTTCTCCCTCGGTGGCCGCTGCTGGGACCTTCACTCTAGCCCGCTGCCGGAATCGTCCCCACGCGTAGAGGAAGCCGACCCCGAACCCCACCAGATGCGCCAGATACGCCACCCCGGCGCCCCCGGTGCCCGCGCCCGTCGCCGCCAGCCACTGGAGGACGAACCAGAAGATCAGCACCATCCAGGCGGGGAAGCGCAGCGGCAGGAAGAAGAGGAAGGGGAAGAGACTGGTGACCCTGGCCCGCGGGAAGAGGAAGAGGAAGGCGCCGAGCACCCCCGAGATCGCCCCGGAGGCCCCCACCAGGGTCTGCCCGGAGTCGGCGTTGACGGCCGCGTAGGCGAGCAGCGCCAGGTATCCGGTGCCCAGATAGAAGAGCGTGAACTCGAACTGCCCCATGCGCCCCTCGGCCATCGCGCCGAAGACGTAGAGAAAGAGCACATTGCCGAGTAGATGCAGCCAGTTTCCGTGGACGAACAGCGCGGTGAATGGCGTGGTCGCGGTGGTCGCGGTGGTCGCGCTGGCAGAGGCGGGGCTCATCAATTCGGCGGGGATCACTCCCCACCGCTCGAAGTACGCGGACTGTGCGGCGAGCAGCGTCTCCCCCGTCCCGTACCCGGGGTTCATCCCCGACACCGGGCTGACCAGGAAGATCGCGCAGCAGATGGCGATGGTGCCGTACGTCACCGTGGGGCCCGTCGTTGCCCCCCGGTACGCCCCGAGGGCAATCCGCCGCCAATCGACCATGGGCAGATCATGTCGTAGTCGGTCGGAACGGTACAGAGTGCCTCGCCGTGTCCTCGGAGACCCGCGAGGCCATAGAGTTACAGGGAGTACACCCGCAGTTCGACGGCGCACCGCGGTCCCCCGCATCCGTACGACGAAATGAGGACGGCACGATGACGACGGTTCCCCCGCCGACGGCCGGCACCCGCTGGCGCTGCGCACTCTGCGGCAATCTCACCCGCTTCGACGTCACGCGCTCCTCGAAGGTCGTCGAGTACGTCCATCTGGACCTGGCCGGAGAGCCGACGGTGGAGGAGCGCGAGGTGCTCAGTGAGACCATCGAGTCCGTGCGCTGCCGCTGGTGCAACGCCGTTGACAAGATCGAGCTGGTGGATAGGCCGGGCGCCGTCTCCTGAGGGAGTGGCGCGGCGGCCGGTACGGGTAATGGGGTGACGGATCGTGGAGCAGCCTGACAGCGGCGCCGAGCCGGCCGGTGCGGCCGGTGACGCCGCAGAGGCGCTCGACCGGCCGTTGCCGGAAGGAGTGCGGCGCCGCGTCGTCGCCCTGCTCTCGGACGCCTTCGGCGGGCTCACCGTCGCCGAACTCCCCGCCCAGCTACGGCAGTACGCCCGCTTCACGCCCTCCCGGCGCGCCAAGTTCGCGGGCAATGCGATGGCCGCGGCGCTGGAGAGCGATCCGGTCTTCCGTCAGCGCATCGGGGAACGCCTCGCGCAGGCGCAGCCCGAACTGTGCGCCGCGCTGACGGCCGGATCGCCGCCCGCCGCCGCCGACCCGCTCGATGTGGCCGCCGCCGCCTATGTGCTGCGCCCCACCGGATGGGTGAAACTCGTCGCCGCCGCGGGCGAGGAGGCCCTGCGCGCGGACGCCGAGCGTGCCGATGAGGCGGGGCGGCGCGAGCTGGAACGCCTGCGCGAGGAGCTGACCGAGGCCCGTGGTCTCACGAAGAGCGAGACCGAGCGGCTGCGGACCGAGCTGGAGATCTCCCGCAAGGAGGCCGAATCCCTCCGCCGCAAGGTGCGCAGCGCGCAGAGCGACATCAAGCGCGGTGAGGCCGCCCTGCGCCGGGCGAGCGCCGAGATCGAGACGGTGCGGTCGGAGACCGCCGCCCAGGTCTCGTCGGCCGAGAGCGAGACCCGGCGGCTGAAGGCCCGCCTCGGTGAGGCGGAGGCCGCCGTGGAGGCCGGGCGGCGGGCGGCCAGGGAGGGCCGTTCGATCGAGGACATGCGGCTGCGGCTGCTGCTGGACACGGTGCTGGAAGCGGCTCAGGGGCTCCGCCGCGAACTGGCGCTGCCGCCCGCGTCGATCCACCCCGCCGACACGGTCGACGCGGTCGAACCCGGCCGGATGTCGCCCAAGGACATCGCCGCCCGCGCGCTCTCCGAGACCGATCCGGCGCTGCTCGACCAGTTGCTGGCGCTGCCACAGGCGCATCTGGTGGTGGACGGCTACAACGTCACCAAGACGGGGTATCCGACGATGCCGCTGGAGAAGCAGCGGCTGCGGCTGCTGGGCGGTCTCTCCGTGCTCGCCGCGCAGAGCGGGGCGGAGATCACTTGTGTCTTCGACGGCGCCGAACTGGCGGCCCCGGTGCTGCTCGCGCCGCCGCGCGGGGTGCGGGTGCTGTTCTCGAAGGCGGGTGTGACGGCGGACGAGCTGATCCGTCAGCTCGTCCGGGCGGAGCCGCCGGGGCGGCCCGTGGTGGTGGTCTCCACCGACCGGGAGGTCGCTGACGGAGTGGCGAAGGTCGGCGCCCGGCCGGTCGCGTCCGCGATGCTGCTGAAGCGGCTGTCCCGGGTCTGACCCGTTCCGTACGCCCCGTTCCGTACGCCCCCGTCCCGTACGCCCGGCCGGCATCCCGCCGGCCCGAGCCGAGCCGCGTCCCGTCAACCCCCGCGCGTAATACCCGGATTCGAACCCTCATGACGGGACTGAGCGTCAAGTGGCCATTACTACGTGTGTGATGTGAGTAAAGAATGCGCTCGTGACCGATTTTTTTCCTGGGAGGATTTGAACTGATCACAAGAAGGTCACTAAGGTCAGGCGTCGAACCTTCGCGCGGTTGATCACCCATCCGGGGTGGCGGCGAAGGAACCGCCGAGTCCGTGTGCCCCAGCCGTTCTCCGGGGGAGCTGCGTGCGCGGAGCCGGGACTCGTCCCATGTGCCCGGTAGGCGGCTCTGAGGAAGAAGGAGCTGCCTTCGTGGCGTCCCACCGTCGTGCCAAGCAGCCGAGCCGCGCCCGCGTGACCGTCCTCACCGCGACCGCCGCCGCGGCCGTCGCGCTGACCTCGCAGACCGCTCAGGCCGACCCCAAGCCGAGCAAGAGCGAGGTCAAGGCGAAGGTCGACAAGCTCTACGACGAGGCCGCGCAGGCGACCGAGAAGCTCAACGGCGCCAAGGAGCAGCAGGACAAGCTCGACAAGCAGGTCGACGCCCTCCAGGACAAGGTCGCGCGGGGCCAGGACGAGCTGAACACGCTCCGGGACAACCTCGGTTCCGTCGCCAGCGCCCAGTACCGCTCGGGCGGCATGGACCCGGCCCTCCAGCTCTTCCTCTCCTCCAACCCGGAGAGCTATCTCGACCAGGCGTCCGCGCTGGATCAGATCGGCGCCAAGCAGACCGACGCCATCACCGAGATCCAGGCCAAGCAGCGCACCCTGGCGCAGCAGCGCAAGGAGGCCCAGCAGAAGCTCGGCGACCTCGCCGACACGCGCAAGCAGCTCGGCACCAAGAAGCAGGAGGTCCAGGCCAAGCTGGGCGAGGCGCAGAAGCTGCTGAACTCGCTGACCGCGCAGGAGCGGGCCCAGCTCAAGGCGGAGGAGGACCGGGCCAACCGGGCCGGCGCCCGCCCCGACCTCGGCAAGTCCGGCGAGACCGCGAAGCAGGGCGGCGAGACCACCAGCAAGCCCGGTTCGCAGCGCGCGTCGTCGGCCTACTCCGCCGCCCAGAGCAAGATCGGCACGCCGTATGTGTACGGCGCGTCCGGCCCCAACTCCTTCGACTGCTCAGGCTTCACCTCCTGGGCCTTCGCCCAGGCCGACATCTCCATACCGCGCACCTCGCAGGCGCAGTCCGGGATCGGCCAGCGGATCAACTCGCAGAGCGATCTCCGCGTGGGCGACCTGGTCTTCTTCTACAGCGATCTGCACCACGTCGGCTTCTACGCGGGCAACGGCCAGGTCCTGCACTCGCCGCGCACCGGTGCCGTGGTGCGGTACGAGTCCATGAACAACATGCCCTACCAGTTCGGCGTCCGGGTCTGACGGTCTCCGACACCCCGCTCCGCCGCCCGATCGGGCGAATTCCCGATCACCCCGCTGACGCCACGCCCTGCCGGTGACCTGTGATCTCCCGGCAGGGCGTACGTGTGTGCGCCCCCCGAGGTCTTTGGCCGCCGTGTGGTCCCCCGGCTACTGTCTGCCGCGCAACAGCCCTCGTACGGCCATGTCCCGTCGCCACGGCGCCGCGTACCGGCTCGTACCCTCTCGTACAGCGGAAGGGAGCGCGGCCCCGTGGCGTCCCATCGACGGCCCTCACCGCCCGGCCTCACCCACCATGCCCGGGTCACCGTCCTGTCCGCCGCCGTGGCCGCGACGGCCGCCGCGCTCGGGACCCTGCCGGCCGGCGCCGAGCCGCACGAGACGGCGGACGCCACCCGGGCCTCGGTGGACCGGCTGTTCCAGGAGGCCGAGAAGGCGACCGAACGGTTCAACGCGGCCGGTGAGCGGGTCGGCGACCTCCGCGACCGGGTGGCGCGGGCGCAGGACGGCGTGGCCCTGGGGCAGGAGCGGGTCAACCGGATGCGGGGCGCGCTGGGCGCGGTCGCGGGGGCGCAGTACCGCTCCGGGGGCATGGACCCCGCGCTCGATCTGCTGCTCTCCTCCGACCCCGACAGCTACCTCGGCAGGGCCGAGGTGCTGGGGCGCGTCGCCGACCGGCAGGCCACCGCCCTGCACGAGCTGCGGCACGCCCAGCGCCGACTCGGCCAGGAACGCGCCGAGGCCCACCACGACCTCGCCGAGCTGGAACGCAGCCGGGCCGCCGTCGCCCACCACAAGCGGACCGTCGAGGCCCGGCTCGCCGCCGCGCGGAAGCTGCTCAACTCCCTCCCCTCCGCCGACCGCGCCGCCTTCGACCGGGCCTCCCGCTCCGGCCGCGACGCCCCGCCCGGCCTCGCGGGCGACGAGTCCGTCTCCGGCCGGGCCGCCGCCGCCGTGCGGGCCGCCCGCGGGGTGGTGGGACGGCCCTATGTGTGGGGCGCCAACGGGCCCTCCGGCTTCGACTGTTCCGGTCTCACCCAGTGGGCGTACCGGCAGGCGGGCGTCGGACTGCCGCGCACCTCGCAGGCCCAGCGGTACGCCGGCCGTCAGGTACCGCTCGCCCAGGCCCGCCCAGGCGATCTGATCGCCTACCGCGACGACGCCAGCCATATCGGGATGTACGTGGGCGGCGGCCAGGTCGTCCACGCGCCCTACCCCGGGGCCGCCGTCCGCTATGACCCGGTCGGCATGATGCCGGTCTCCTCGGTCACCCGGGTCTGAGCCGGCCCGCTCGCCCCGATTCATTCCGTACGATCAGCGGCGTGGCAGATCATGGGCGCACGGCGCGCCGAAGGGTACGGATGGCGGGGCTCGCTCTCGCCGCGGTCCTGCTGACCCCCGTGCTGCTGGCCGGCTGTGCGGCCCCCGAGGCGTCCGACACGGTGGTACGGGACATCCGGCGCACCCTGGACGCCCGTGCCGACGCCGCCGTCGCCCGTGACGAGAAGGGCTATCTGGCGGCGCTGGCCCCCGACGCGGATGCGCTGCGGGTCGAGGAACGCCGGCAGTTCCGCCACCGGGCGAAGGTGCCGCTGGCCTCTTGGGAGTACCGGCTGGGGAAGGTGGAACGGCGGGGTGACACGGCCGTCGCCGACGCCGAACTCCGCTACCGACTCACCGGTTACGACACCGTGCCCGTCACCGCCGCGCGCACGCTGGAGCTGGGACGGTACGACGGCCGCTGGTACGTACGGGCCGACCGGGCGGCCAAGGGCGGTCCGCAACAGCTCTGGCAGCAGGGCGACGTCCAGGTCGTGCACGGCACCCGCAGTCTGGTGCTCGCGGTGGGCCAGGACGAGGACCGGCTCAGGGCCCTCGCGGCCCGCGCCGACCGGACCGTGCCCACGGTCTCGGCCGCCTGGCCGTCGCCCTGGGCCCGTAAGGTCGTCGTCCTCGTCCCGGAGTCACTGGAGGCGATGGGCGCGCTGCTCGGCGCCCCGGCCACTGGATACCGGGGCATCGCGGCGGTCACCACGGGCGAGACCGGGACGGCGGGCCGGGTGCCGGCCGACCGAGTGATCGTGAACCCCTCGGCGTACGGCGTCCTCGGCGACTTCGGCCAGGAGATCGTCCTCACCCATGAGACCGCCCACGTGGCGACGCGGGCGTACACCTCCGGGACGACCCCGATGTGGCTCTCCGAGGGCTTCGCCGACTGGGTCGCCTACCGCGACACCGGCCGCACCGCGGCCCAGACGGCACCCGGTCTGCACCGCGCGATCCGCGAGGGCGACGTCCCGGCGCGGCTCCCCGCGGACGACGACTTCGCCTTCGGGGGCGAACCGGATGCACTGGCGAAGGCGTACGAGGGCGGCTGGCTCGCCTGTGAACTGATCGCGGAACGCTGGGGCGAGGAACGGCTCACGGCGCTGTACCGGGCGGCGGGGGACGGAACACCGGAGCGCGCCATCCGGGAGGTCCTGGGCACGACGTCGGCCGCCTTCACCTCGGCCTGGCGGGAGTACCTCGGGACCCGGCTGGGCTGAGCGCCCCCCGCCTGCTGATCGCCGCCCCCGGTCAGGGGGAGAGGAGCCGTTCGTCGTGTGACGGCCGCACCCGGGGCGCGGGCGCGGGCCGCACTGCGCTCCGCCACAGCCGCGTGCACGCCACCGCCGCCGCTCCCACCAGCAGTCCGTTCCGCACCACCAGCAGCAGCACCCCCACCCCGTCGCTCGCCACCACCCGCGCGAACCAGATCGGGAACTCCAGCACCGTCACACCGGTCGCCGCCAGCACCAGCCACACCGGCAGCGTCATCCGGCTCGACCGGAGGGAGAGACAGACCGCACCCACGCCGACGAGCCACAGCAGGTACTGCGGGCTGATCACCCGGCTCGTCGTGGTGAACAGCAACAGCCCGCTGAAAGCGGCGTCGCACGGGGTGCTCGCGTCGAACTCCCGCGCCCGGAGCCGCCAGAGCACCAGCCAGCCCAGCGCGGCCACCGCCAGCGCGAGCGCGAGGGTCGAGACCAGGGGGACGTACGGGCCGAGGAATTCCACCGATCCGTAGTTCAGCAGCACCTGCCCCTCCCAGCCCAGGTGGCGCGCCAGATGGAAGACGAGGGCCCCCAGCGACTCCACCTCCGTGCCCCGGTCGCGCTGGAAGGTCAGGAAGGCGAGCGCGCCCGGCATCGTCATGAAGAAGAACAGGGTCAGTGCGGCGCCGGTGGCCGCCGCCGCACCCCAGGCGCGCCGGGTCGCCCGGCCGCGCGGCAGACCGGTCAGCAAGAGGACCGGCCAGACCTTGAGCAGCGCCCCGAGGCCCGCCAGCGCGCCCAGCACCCGGGGCCGGCGCGCGCCCGCCAGCAGCGCGGCGACCGCGACGGCCGTGACCATCAGGTCGTAGCGCGCATAGGCGGTGGGCCCGAGGAGGGGGACGCCGCAGGTCCACACCCAGGCACCGCGCGCGGACCGGCCGGGCCGCCCGCCCGCGTACCGCAGCAGCGCGAGTACGGCCGCGTCGCCGAGCAGGATCAGGGCGAAGAACGCGTGGGCGTAGTCGAGGAAGGGGAGGAGGGCGGGGGCGAGGATCGCGAGGGCCGCGCCGGGCGGGTACTGCCAGGTGACATCGGAGTGGGGGAAGGCGCCGCCGCGCAGCGTCGCGTACCAGTCCCGGTAGATGACGGAGACGTCGGCGGTCACGTCCGGGCCGGGGAAGGGGAGGACGGCGAGGACACAGAGGAGCAGGGCCGCCCTGGTGACGAGCCAGAGCGAGAGCTGGAGTCGTCCCAGGCGGTCGCCCGGTCGGCTGTCGGGCCCTGCACCGGTCCGGGTGCCGGGCCGTTCACCGGGCCCTTTGCCGGGCCGTTCAGCGGGTTGGCCGTCGGGTCGAGAGCCGCTACATCTGTCCGTCATGAGCGCCTCATCCCATTCGTACAGAATTGTGAAGTGCCCATGATGCCCGGGGAGGCCGTATCCGAGCGATGAGGCGGGGCCGTTCGGAGCGCACGGCGGACTTCGGTACTGTCGGCGGACCATGCACAAGACCTTGATCGTGACCAATGATTTCCCGCCCCGGCCCGGAGGCATCCAGGCGTTCCTGCACAACATGGCGCTGCGCCTGGACCCGGATCAGCTCGTCGTCTACGCCTCCACCTGGAAGCGCGGCCGTGAGGGCGCCGACGCGACCGCCGCCTTCGACGCCGAGCAGCCGTTCACCGTCGTGCGGGACCGTACGACGATGCTGCTGCCGACCCCCGCGGTCACCCGCCGCGCCACCGAACTGCTGCGCGAGCACGGCTGTGAATCCGTCTGGTTCGGGGCGGCGGCGCCGCTCGGGCTGATGGGACCTGCCCTGCGCCGGGCCGGCGCGCGGCGACTGGTCGCCACCTCGCACGGCCACGAGGCCGGCTGGGCGCAGCTCCCGGCCGCCCGGCGACTGCTGCGGCGGATCGGCGACGGCACGGACACGATCACCTATCTCGGCGAGTACACCCGCTCCCGGATCGCCGCCGCGCTGAGCCCGGAGGCGGCCCGGCGCATGGTCCAACTGCCGCCCGGCGTGGACGAGAAAACCTTCCACCCGGATTCGGGCGGGGACGCGGTGCGGCGGCGGCTGGGGTTCGCCGACCGCCCGGTGGTGGTCTGTGTCTCCCGGCTCGTGCCGCGGAAGGGTCAGGACACGCTGATCCGCGCGCTGCCCGCGATCCTGGCGCGGGTCCCGGACACGGTCCTGCTGATCGTCGGCGGCGGCCCGTACGAGAAGGAGCTACGGGGTCTCGCGGCCCGGACGGGGGTGGCGGACTCCGTCCACTTCACCGGCGCCGTGCCCTGGTCGGAGCTGCCCGCGCACTACGGCGCGGGTGATGTCTTCGCCATGCCGTGCCGGACCCGCCGCGGCGGTCTGGACGTGGAGGGCCTCGGCATCGTCTATCTGGAGGCGTCCGCGACCGGTCTGCCGGTCGTGGCGGGGGATTCCGGCGGGGCCCCCGACGCGGTGCTGGACGGCGAGACCGGCTGGGTGGTCCGCGGGGACTCCACCGAGGAGTCGGCCGAACGGATCGTGGCCCTGCTGGAGGACGCGGAGCTGCGGCGCCGGATGGGCGAGCGTGGCCGGCAGTGGGTCGAGGAGAAGTGGCGCTGGGATCTACTGGCCGAGAAGCTACGCGATCTCCTCTGAGTCCGCCGCGCCAACCGTCCGCATGACACTTCGGTGAACTGCGTAAAGTCATTTTTGACGGTGCGTCGGATTCTGCCCCGCTGAGTATGGGAAATCGGCCTGATGTCGCCGACCCTCTGGGCATGACCTCACATCTGACGCGCCGTCACATGCTGGCCGCCACCGCCCTGGGGACCGCCGCCGCACTCGGCTTCACCCGGATCGGGCTCTCCTCGGCCGCCGCCGTCGAACCGTCCGCCACCGACCGCGCCCCCGCCCTGGTCATCGGTTCCGGTTACGGGGCCGCGGTCGCCGCGCTGCGGCTCGGCCAGGCGGGTGTCCGCACGGTCGTCCTGGAGATGGGCCGGCTCTGGGACACCCCCGGGCCCGACGGCCGGATCTTCTGTCCCACCACCTCGCCCGACCAGCGCTCCATGTGGTTCCGCACCCGCACCGAGGCCCCGCTCTCCTGCTTCCTCTGGCTCGACGTCGTCAACCGGAACATCAGCCCCTACCCCGGCGTGCTCGACCGGGTCGGATACGGCGACATGTCTGTGTACGTCGGGCGGGGCGTCGGCGGCGGATCGCTGGTCAACGGGGGGATGGCGGTCACTCCGCCCCGTACGTACTTCACCGAGGTCCTCCCCGGGGTCGACGCCGACGCGATGTACGGGACCTACTTCCCGCGCGCCCGCCGGATGCTCGGCGTCAATGACATCGACCCCGCCTGGTTCGAGTCGACCGAGTGGTACCGCTTCTCCCGGATCTCCCGCAAGCACGCCCACAAGGCCGGGCTGCGCACCGTCTTCGTCCCCAATGTCTACGACTTCGGCCATATGCGGCGCGAGGCCGCCGGGCAGGCGCCCAAGTCGGCGCTGGCCGGGGAGGTCATCTACGGCAACAACCACGGCAAGCTCAGCCTCGACCGGACCTATCTCGCCGCCGCGCTCGCCACCGGCCATGTCACCATCGAGACGATGAGCCGGGCCCGCGCCATCCGGCGGGACGCCGACGGCTATGTCGTCACCGTCGACCGCTCCGACCTCAGCGGCCGGATCACCGACACCCGGGAGATCGGCTGCGCCCGGCTCTTCCTCGGCGCGGGCAGCCTCGGCAGCACCGAACTCCTGCTGCGCGCCCGGGAGACGGGCACCCTGCCCGAGCTGCACCCCGAGGTCGGCCGGGGCTGGGGCCCCAACGGCAATGTGATGACCGCCCGCGCCAACCACCTCTGGGACACGGTCGGCGCCCGCCAGTCGACCATGCCGGTGCTGGGGATCGACGACTGGAACAACCGCGACCACCCCGTCTTCGCCGAGATAGCGCCGCTGCCGATGGGGCTTGAGCACTGGATCAGCCTCTATCTGGCGATCACCAAGAACCCGGAGCGGGGCACCTTCCGCTATGACGCCGCCACCGACTCCGCGCGGCTGAACTGGACCCGCTCGCAGAACCGGCCGTCCGTCACCGCGGCGAAGTCCCTCTTTGACCGGATCAACCGGGCCAACGCCACCATCTACCGCTACGACCTCTTCGGCGGCAACCGGACCTTCGCCGACGACTTCACCTACCACCCGCTGGGCGGCTGTGTCCTGGGCCGCGCGACCGACGACTTCGGCCGGGCCAAGGGGTATGCGGGGCTGTATGTGGTCGACGGCTCGCTGGTGCCCGGCTCGATCGGGGTCAATCCGTTCGTCACCATCACGGCGCTCGCCGAGCGCTCCCTGGAGCGGATCATCCAGCAGGACATCATCGGCAACGCCGATACCGCCGGCATCGCCGGTTGACCGGGCACCCCGTCCGGCCCGCGGTCTCCGACCGGGCGGGGGACGCCCCCGAAGCGCCGTGCCCGGCCGGAAATCCGGGGCGGGCGTGATCACGCTCGCGTAGGGTGGCGGGATGATTTGATGCCTGCCCGCGAGCCGGGCACCGCCGTGCGCTCCGCCGTTCCCCGTCGAACCCGGAGCCCACGAAGGAGACACCCGAATTGAATCCGTCGATTCCCCCGCACCCCGCCGGCGTACCCGCCGCGTCCGCTGTTCCCGCCCCTCCTGCCGTACCCGCCGCGTCCGCTGTCCCCGCCGTACCCGAGGCGTTCGCCGCTTCCTGCCGCGAGCACCACGCGTCCGGCCCCGCCTGGATCGCCGCGCTGCCGCAACTGGTCGCGGAGTTCCTGGACCGCTGGGCACTGCGGCCGGACGGCCCCCCGGGACACGGCATGGCCGCGCTCGTGCTACCGGTGACCCGGGCGGACGGCACCCCCGCCGTCCTCAGGCTCCAGCAGGCCGCCCCGGAGAACGCCGGCACCGTGCTCGGTCTGCGGACCTGGCGCGGCCACGGCGTGGTGCGGCTGCTCGAACACGACCCGGAATCCGGCACCACCCTCCTGGAGCGGCTGGCGGCGGACCGGCCGCTGTCGTCGGTGGCCGATGACACCGCCGCCACCCAGATCCTCGCGGAACTGCTGGCCCGGCTGGTCGCGGTCCCCGCCCCCGAGGGTCTGCGCCGCCTGTCCGATATCGCCGCCGCCATGCTGGACGAGGTGCCGCGCGCCCTGCCGTCCCTGCGCGACCCGGCCGAACGACGACTCGTGCGCACCTGCGCCTCCGCCGTGGCCGAGCTGATCGGCGAATCCGGCGACCGGCTGCTCCACTGGGACCTGCACTACGACAACGTCCTCGCCGGGCAGCGGGAGCCCTGGCTGGCCATCGACCCCGAACCGCTCGCCGGTGACCCCGGGTTCGACCTGTGGCCCGCGCTGGACAGCCGCTGGGCCGACGTGGTGGCGACCGGCGATCCGACCCGTACGGTGCTCCGCCGCTTCGACCAGCTGACCGAAGTGGTCGGCGTGGACCGGGGGCGGGCGACCGGCTGGACGCTCGGCCGGGTGCTACAGAACGCCCTCTGGGACATCGAGGACGGCAAGACCGCGCTGGAACCCGCCCAGGTCACGCTGGCCGGGATCCTACTGCGGCGCGAAGCGATCACCCCGTAAGCCAGGTGCACCAGATGGCCGGCACCCCGGCCATCTGGTGCACCCGCCCGTTCGGGGCGTGCGATCAGCCGCGGTAGATCGCCTCGATCTCATCGGCGAAGTCCTTCGCCACCACATTCCGCTTCAGCTTCATCGACGGCGTGATGTGCCCCGCCGCCTCGGTGAACTGGGCGCCGAGGATACGGAACTTCCGTACCGACTCCGCCTTGGAGACGGCGGCGTTGCCGTCGTCCACGGCGCCCTGGATCTCGGCCAACAGCTCCGGGTCGTCGCGCAGCGAGACCGCCGTCGAATCGGCCGGCTTGCCGTGCTCCACGGCCCACCGGCTGACGAAGTCCTCGTCCAGGGTGATCAACGCGCCCACGAAGGGCCGTCCGTCACCCACCACCATGCACTCCGCGACCAGGGCGTGGGCGCGGATGCGGTCCTCGATGACCGCGGGCGCGACGTTCTTGCCGCCCGCCGTGACCAGGATCTCCTTCTTGCGGCCCGTGATGGTGAGGAAGCCGTCCTCGTCCAGGGCGCCGATATCGCCCGTGTGGAACCAGCCGTCGGCCAGCGCCTCCGCCGTCGCCGCCTCGTTGTTCCAGTAGCCCTGGAAGAGGTGCTCACCGTAGAGCAGCACCTCGCCGTCGTCGGCGATCCGTACGACCGAGCCGGGCAGCGGCTGGCCGACCGTGCCGATCTTCTGCCGGTCCGGGGGGTTGAAGGTGGTGGCGGCGCAGGACTCGGTGAGGCCGTACCCCTCCAGCACCGTGAAGCCGGTGCCCCGGAAGAAGTGCCCCAGCCGCTCGCCGAGCGGCGCGCCGCCGGAGATGGCGTGCTCGACCCGGCCGCCCAGCACCGCCCGCAGCTTGGCGTAGACGAGCTTGTCGAAGATCGTGTGCTTCAGCCGCAGCCCCAGGGACGGGCCCTGCGGGGTGTCCAGCGCACGGCTGTAGCTGATCGCCGTCTGCGCGGCCCGGTCGAAGATCTTGCCCTTGCCATCGGCCTGCGCCTTGGCGCGTGCGCCGTTGTACACCTTCTCGAAGACCCGGGGCACCCCGAGGATCAGGGTCGGGCGGAAGGCGGCCATCTCGTCGGTGAGGTTCTTGATGTCGGCGACACAGCCCAGCTTGATCGGCGCCATGATGGCGGCGACCTCGACCAGCCGCCCGAAGACATGCGCGGCGGGCAGGAACAACAGGACGGAGCACTCGCCGGTACGGAAGAGGGGCTTCAGCCGCTCGACCGCGTTCCCGCACTCCGCGAAGAAGCTGCGGTGCGTCAGCACACAGCCCTTGGGGCGGCCGGTGGTGCCGGAGGTGTAGACGATCGTCGCCGGGTCGTCCGCCTTCGCCGTGGCGCTGCGCTCGTCCACGGTGCTGTCGGGGATGTCGGCACCCGATGTGACCAGCTCGTCGACGGCCCCCGCCTCGATCTGCCACAGCTCGCGGAGGGCCGGCAGCCGGTCCCGTACGGACGCCACGGCGGCGACGTGCGCCGCGCTCTCCACGATCGCTGCGACGGCGCCCGAGTCGGAGAGGATCCAGGAGACCTGCTCGGCCGAACTGGTCTCGTACACCGGAACGGTCACCGCGCCCGCGCTCCAGATCGCGAAGTCCAGCAGCACCCACTCGTACCGGGTGCGCGACATCAGGGCGACCCGGTCACCGGGGTTGACCCCGGCGGCGATCAGGCCCTTGGCGGCGGCCCGCACCTCGGCGAGGAACTGGGTGGCGGTGACGTCCGCCCAGGCGTCCCCCACCTTTCTGCCCATCACGACGACATCGGGGTGCTGCGCGGCGTTGCGGCGGATCAGATCCGTCAGGTTGCCGTCCGCGGGGACCTCGTACAGGGCCGGAAGGCTGAACTCGCGCAAGACTGCTGCTCCTCATCGGGCGCCGGTACCACGGCTCTGTGGGAATACCGGCTGCGGTCCAAGATCGGGCAGGTGCTCCCGGGGGTGAGCACGACTGGACTGCCCGGACGTTACCGATCGGTACGCTGATCCGGATAGGGGGTTCCAGCCAGATGTTCCCTGCGTCACACATGCATGACAGTGCTCCGCGCAGAGTAGTCCACCCTCCCGCCCCGTCGGAAGAACGACTGGTCCGACCCCTCTGTCCAGCCCGCAAGGGTTCGCCCTAGGGTTGATGACCATGGGTGGCGTCCGGGTCAATGTGGTCAGTGATGTGCACGGCAACGCGAGGGATCTCGCCAAGGCGGGGGACGGCGCGGACGCGCTGATCTGCCTCGGCGACCTCGTGCTCTTCCTTGACTACGCCGATCACTCGCGCGGCATCTTCCCCGATCTCTTCGGTGTCGAGAACGCCGATCTGATCGTCTCCCTGCGCACCGCCCGCCGCTTCGAGGAGGCTCGTGAGCTGGGACGGAGGCTCTGGTCCGAGCTGGCCGTCGACCGGGACAGCGCCATCGAGGGGGCCGTGCGCCGTCAGTACGCCGAGCTGTTCGCCGCCTTCCCCAGCCCCACGTACGCCACCTACGGGAATGTCGACATCCCGGCCCTCTGGCCGGAGTACGCCCGGCCGGGCACCACCGTCCTGGACGGCGAACGCGTCGAGATCGGCGGCCGGGTCTTCGGGTTCGTCGGCGGCGGACTGCGCACCCCCATGCGCACGCCGTACGAGATCTCGGACGACGAGTACGCGGCCAAGGTCGAGGCGCTCGGCGAGGTCGACGTGCTCTGCTCGCACATCCCGCCCGAGGTGCCCGAGCTGATGTACGACACCGTCGCGCGGCGCTTCGAGCGCGGCAGCCGGGCCCTGCTGGACGCGATCCGCCGCACCCGGCCCCGGTACGCCCTCTTCGGCCACGTCCACCAGCCGTTGGCGTCCCGGATGCGGGTCGGCGCGACGGAGTGCGTGAATGTCGGGCACTTCGCCTCGACGGGCCGGCCCTGGACCCTGACCTGGTGACCTGGTGACCTGGTGACCTGGTGGCCTGGTGGCCTGGTGGCCTGGTGACTCCGGCGCCCGGTTCGTCACCCGGTGATCGGGCCGTTCCCCATCCGGTGATCACCCGGGCCACGGGCGGCCCGCCGGCGTGGGCGCGATAGCCTGCACAGCGACCACCCCAGGCCCGTACCGCATGTTGAGGAGCCGCAGCGATGGCGGAACACACCAGCTCAAGCATCACCATCGAGGCGGCACCGGACGAGGTGATGGCGGTGATCTCCGACTTCGACCGTTACCCCGAGTGGACCGGCGAGGTGAAGCAGGCCGAGGTCATCTCCCGCGACGAGCAGGGCCGCGCCGAACAGGTCCGGCTCGTCCTGGACGCCGGGGCGATCAAGGACGATCACACTCTCGCGTACACCTGGACCGGCCCGGACCAGGTCAGTTGGACCCTCGTGAAGTCCCAGATGCTGCGCGCCATCGACGGCTCGTACACCCTCGCGCCCGTCGGCGGCGGCGAGCGCACCGAGGTGACCTACCGGCTCACCGTGGACGTCAAGATCCCCATGCTCGGCATGATCAAGCGCAAGGCCGAGAAGGTCATCATCGACCGCGCACTGGACGGACTGAAGAAGCGCGTCGAGAGCGGACCCACCGTCTGATGCGTACGGTCCTCGTCACCGGCCTGGGCGGCGCGGGCCGTACGACCGTCGCGGTGGCGACCGCGCTCGCCGCCGCCCGCACCGCCCCGGGGCGGGTCCTCCTCCTCTCCGCCGAACCCGGGGACGTCCTCGGCACCGCGCTCACCACCACCCCGGCGCCGGTCGCCGACGGGCTCTCGGCCGCCCGGATCGACACCGCGGCCGACTTCCGGGCCGAGTTCCTCAACCTCCAGGACCGCGCCGGGACCGTGCTCGACCTGCTGGGGGCCGCCCGGCTCGCGGCGGAGGAACTGACCGAACTCCCCGGTAGCTCGGACTTCGCCCTGCTCAAGGCGGTCACCACCGCCCAGGCCGGTGACTGGGACCTGGTCGTCGTCGATATGCCCCCGGTCCGCGAGGCGATCGCCCTGCTCGCCCTGCCCGAGCAGCTCCGCCGCTATCTGCGCCGGCTGCTGCCCCCCGAACGGCAGGCCGCCCGCGCCCTGCGGCCCGTACTCGCCCAGCTCGCCGGCGTCCCGATGCCCGCGCACTGGCTGTACGAGGCGGTCGCGCGCTGGGACACGGAGCTGGCGGCCGTCCAGAGCCTGCTGGAATCCCCGGGACTGACCGTGCGCGTGGTGGCCGAACCCGGGCCGTCCGCCGCCGACGCCCTGCGCACCGCACGGACCGGACTCGCGCTGCACGAGGTCCGCGTCGACACCCTGATCGCCAACCGCGTCCTGCCCCGGCACTCCGCCGACACCTGGCTCGCGGGTCTCGCCGCACAGCAGGAGAAGACCCTGCACGAGTGGTACGGGGAGTGGGCGCCCGCCACCACCGTCCGCGAGATCCCCCACGCGGGCCGCGACCCGCAGACCCTCGCCGACCTGGCCCCGCTCGGTGTCGACGCCGAAGTCGACGCTGGTGTCGGTGTCGGTGTCGGTGTCGGGGGCACCGAACCGCCGCGGGCGGCGACACCCTGGCCGATCGAGGACCTGCGCGCGGTGGACGGCACCTTCACCTGGGCGATTCCGTTGCCGGGCGCGGTCAAGGAGGAGACCGGTCTGGTGCGCCGGGGCGACGAGCTGCTGCTCACGGTGGGACCGTTCCGCAGGATCGTTCCGCTGCCGTCCGCGCTGCGCCGCTGTTCGGTCTCCGGCGCGGCGCTCACGGAGGGGACGCTACGGGTCCGCTTCACCCCCGACCCCGGCCTGTGGCCCCGCGAGGACTGAAACCGGACTCCGGGGCCTCCGGACCTCGGTGGCCGACGAGGCCGGAGCGTGTCTGACGGATCACGCGAGCCCAGCAAGATCCATCAGACATGGCCTCAACGGTTCGCGTCCGTTCGGGTACCTTCGAGAGTGCGAGACCACCCGCCGACCAACGCCCCCGTGCAGGAGTACGCCATGAGCGATGCCACCCAGCGCCCCGACGCGGACGCCGACGCCTGGGCCGACGCCTGCGCCGAGGACCTCGCTGAGGAGAAGGCCCGACGCCGCGCCGAGTACGGCGTACCGCCCGGCTCCGCCGCCGATGAGCTGCGCAAGCTGTTCGGTGCGGTCGCGGACAAGGTCTCCGAGTTCCAGACGTCCCTGCCCGGGATGGCCGCGCAGAGCGCCGTACAGCAGTTGGTGAACCAGGCGAAGTCCGCGGTGGAGCCGGTCATCGAGCGCAACCCCCAGGTCTTCGACCACCTCGCCGCCGCGGGCGGGGAGCTGCTCGCCGCCTACCGGTCCGCCGTCGAGGACCAGGAGCGGCGCTGGACCCAGCGGCCCACCACGTCTTCCGGTACCGGGACCGGGAAGCCCGCGTCCCCCGCTTCGGGCACCCCGGACGACCCGCGTGACGAGGGGCCGGGGCCGGGCGAGCGCATCGATCTGGACTGACCTGCACTGATCAATAAGGTGCCCCCCTCGGGTACGGTTGGCCCCAGGGCTTGACCGAAAATCGAGGGACAAATGGGATTCACCATCGGTGTCGACATTGGCGGTACCAAGATCGCGGCGGGCGTGGTCGACGAAGCGGGCGCCATCCTGGAGACACACACCGTGCCCACGCCGTCGACCCCCGAGGGCATCGTCGACGCGATCTGTGCCGCCGTCGGCGGAGCCGGCAAGGGCCACGACATCGAGGCCGTCGGCATCGGTGCGGCCGGCTACGTCGACGACAAGCGCGCGACCGTGCTGTTCGCACCGAACATCGACTGGCGCCACGAGCCCCTCAAGGACAAGGTCGAGCAGCGCGTCGGCCTGCCGGTGGTCGTCGAGAACGACGCCAACGCCGCCGCCTGGGGCGAATACCGCTTCGGCGCGGGCCAGGGTCATGAGGACGTCATCTGCATCACCCTCGGCACCGGACTCGGCGGCGGCATCATCATCGGCAACAAGCTGCGCCGTGGCCGCTTCGGTGTGGCGGCGGAATTCGGCCATATTCGGGTGGTTCCGGACGGCCTGCTCTGCGGCTGCGGCAGCCAGGGCTGCTGGGAGCAGTACGCCTCCGGCCGCGCCCTCGTCCGCTACGCCCGCCAGCGCGCCAACGCCACCCCGGAGAACGCGGAGATCCTGCTGAGCTTCGGCGACGGCACCCCGGACGGCATCGAGGGCAAGCACATCAGCGCGGCGGCCCGGCAGGGCGACCCGGTGGCGATCGACTCCTTCCGTGAACTGGCCCGCTGGGCGGGTGCCGGTCTGGCGGACCTGGCTTCGCTGTTCGACCCATCGGCGTTCATCGTCGGCGGTGGCGTCTCCGACGAGGGCGAGCTGGTGCTCGACCCGATCCGCAAGTCCTTCCGCCGCTGGCTGATCGGCGGCCAGTGGCGTCCGCACGCGCAGGTCCTCGCCGCGCAGTTGGGCAACAGGGCCGGTCTGGTGGGCGCGGCCGACCTGGCCCGCCAGGGCTGACGGCTCCGCCCGGGGCCACCGCTGCTTCCGCCCGGACCCTTACCCATGAGCCCAGTGGCTCCGGCCGACCGGCCGACCGGCCAACTGACTGACCGACCACCGTCCGCCGCCGCCCACGCCTTGAGCCGGGCGGCGAAGGGGCGGTGGTCGTTGCGGGTGCGGGTGCGGGTGCGGGTGCGGGTGCGGTTGGCGTTGCGGGTGCCGGGGAGGGGCCGGGCCGGGCGCCGATGCGGTGCTACGGGGTGACCCTCGCGCCTGATTCGGCCGGGAGTCCGCCTTCGACGGGCGCGGTACCCGGGTCCGAGCCCCCGGGAAACCGTAGGCTGCGGGCATGGTGACCCCGCTCCCCAACTCCCGTACCGAAGGCGACGGTTCCGTCGTCGTCCGCGCCCTCAGCTACAACGTCCGTTCCCTGCGGGACGACGAATCCGCCCTGGTCCGCGTCATCCGCGCCTGCGAACCGGATCTCGTCTTCATCCAGGAGGCCCCGCGCTTCTTCCGCTGGCGCAAGCACGCCGCCCGGCTCGCCGCCAAGACCGATCTCGTCGTCCTGAGCGGCGGCGCCACGGCTGCTGGCCCGCTGCTGCTCTGCTCGCTGCGCGCGACGGTCGAACGCACGGAGGACGTGTTGCTGCCCCTCACCCCCGGTCTCCACCGCCGTGGGTTCGCGACGGCGGTCGTACGGTTCGGGGCAGCCCGGATCGGTGTGCTCAGCTGTCATCTGAGCCTCCGGTCGGACGAGCGGTACGCCCAGGCCGGGATGGCCCTCGACCGGCTGTCGGCGCTGGACGCCCCGTACACCATCGCGGCCGGCGACCTCAACGACCGACCCACCGGGCGGGCATTCCAGCGGCTGGCGGGGGAGCTTCAGGACTGCTGGGCGGTCGCGCCGTGGGGCGGCGAACACACCTTCCCGCCGGGGGAGCCACGCAGCCGCATCGACGCGATCTTCGCGGGCAAGGGGGTCGAGGTGCTGGGCTGCGGGGTGCCGTGGGACCTGCCCGGGATCACCCGGGCGGACCTGAGCGCGGCCACCGACCATCTTCCGGTGCTGGCCGCGCTCCGCATGCCCGCCCTTCGGGACGACGCGCTCCGGGGCGAGGTCTAGGGCGTTTCTGACGGCGGGGCCTTTGATCACCGGGCCCTCAGACCACCGCGCCGCGCCCCGGGTCGTCGTTCTCCTCGTCGTCCCCGGTCGCCATCCGCGCGACCAGGGTCGCGAAACCGCCCAGGAAGCCGCCGACGCAGAGCGTCGTGAGCCACCAGGTCATCTCCCACTGCAACAGCACCGCGATCAGCATCAGCACGGGGCCGCCGACCACCGCGAGCCAGGCGAACTTGGCCGTCACATCCGCCTCCGGCAGCGGCGGCGGCTCCGGTGGCACGAAGTGGCCCTCGTCACTCTCGTCGAGGTCCTCCTCCTTGGGCTCCGCAAGGCCGTAGTCCCGGGGCCCGGCGCCGCCGACGCCCGGTGCGAAAGTGATGGAGCTGCCCAGCGCGGGTCTGTCCCCGTCGGGCTTCGGCTCTGGCTCCGACTCGGGCTCCGCTTCTGGTCCCGGCGTGGTCTCGGCGGACCGCTTCTTCGGCGACTCGTTGAGATCGCCTTCGAGCAGGGCCAGATCCTCGACCGATTTGAACGGTTTGGCGCCCGGCGGGTCGGCCGGCTCCTCCCCGTACCCCGCGACGATGGCGGCCCAGGCAGCCTCCTCGTCGATGGGCTGCGGTTCACGTTCCGCGTCGTGCTCAGCCACCGGTGGTACTCCCTCCCCTGGTCGTGACAGTCGGAGCGAGGCGATCCACAAACGCGTGACTCTCTTCGAAGATCCGCTCCGCGTCATGGTCCAACGTCGCGACGTGGTAGCTCTGTTCCAGCAGAACCTCCCGGACATCGGTGGAGGAGACCCGGCTGAGCACCCGGGCCGAGTCTGCCGGCGGCACCACATGGTCCTGCGGGCTGTGCATCAGCAGCAACGGCTGGGTGACCTGCGGCAGCTCGCCGTCGACCAGCCGGAGGAACTTCCGCAGCGAGTGCGCGGCGTGCAGGGGGACCCGGTCGTACCCCAGCTCCGTCACACCCTCCTTGGCGATGTCGTCGGTCAGCCCCCGGGTGGTGCGGACGAGGTGGCGGACGACGGGGAGGGCGGGCGCCGCGGCGCCGTGGACCTTGTTGGCGGGGTTGACCACGACGATGCCCCGCACCGCGTCCCCGTGCTTCGCGGCGAGCCGGAGGGTGAGCGCCCCGCCCATCGAGAGGCCGAAGACGAAGACGTGCTCACAGCGCGCGATCAGCTCGCGCAGCTCGCGGTCGACCTCGGCGTACCAGTCCTGCCAGCCGGTGATCTGCATGTCCTGCCACCGGGTGCCGTGTCCGGGCAGCAGCGGCAGCGACACGGTCAGTCCGCGCGCCGCCAGGTACTCGGCCCAGGGGCGCAGGGACTGGGGGGAGCCGGTGAAGCCGTGACAGAGAAGGACGCCGACCTCTCCGCCCTCATGGCGGTACGGCTCGGCTCCGGGAAGGACCGGCACCGGGGTCTCCTGTTCTGTTCATGAAGCGCGAGGCTGTTGACGAGGGTGTACCTCACGGTACGCGACCGGACTGACACCGACCAGATCCGTAGGTCCCTCGGGGCGGGGATGGCAGGTCACCTCGGGTTAAGGTCTGTTCGACAGTAATAGGAGGCATTCGAGTTGATCTACGGCGCAATGAAGTTCTCCATCGGAGGCTCGCTGAAGCTTGCCTTCAGGCCCTGGGTGGAGGGTCTGGAGAACGTTCCCGCCGCCGGGCCGGCGATCCTCGCGAGCAACCACCTCTCGTTCTCCGACTCGTTCTTCCTCCCCGCGGTCCTCGACCGCAAGGTCACCTTTATCGCCAAGGCGGAGTACTTCACCTCCCCGGGCGTCAAGGGCAGGCTCACGGCCGCCTTCTTCAAGGGCGTCGGGCAGCTTCCGGTGGACCGCTCGGGGGCGCGCGGTGCCGGTGAGGCGGCGATCAAGGCCGGTATCGACGTGGTGGAGCGCGGCGGTCTCTTCGGGATCTACCCCGAGGGCACCCGCTCCCCGGACGGCCGGCTCTACCGGGGCAAGCCGGGCGGTCTCGCCCGGGTGGCGCTCTCCACGGGCGCTCCAGTGATCCCGGTCGCCATGATCGACACCGAGAAGATCCAGCCGCCCGGCAAGGTGGTGCCCAGGCTGATGCGTCCCGGCATCCGGATCGGCAGGCCGCTCGACTTCAGCCGCTACCACGGCATGGAGAACGACCGTTACATCCTGCGCGCGGTGACCGACGAGGTCATGTACGAGATCATGAAGCTCTCCGGCCAGGAGTACGTCGACATCTACGCCACGGTCGCCAAGCGGGAGATCGCCGACGCGGAGAAGGCGGCCAAGGCGGCGGCGAAGGCGGACCCGGCCGCGCGGGCGGACAGCGGTCCCGACGCGGTGAGCGGTACGGACAAGGCGGGCGACGCGAGCGGTACGGACAAGGCGGGCGACGCGAGCGGTAAGGACGAGGCGAGCGGTACGGACGAGGCAGGCGAGACGGGCACGAGCCGCCGGTCGGCCGCTTAGCCGCACATCGGTCGTCGTCTCGGTCGTCGTCTCGGTCATCGCGTCGTGTGGCACAGCGTTCGTCGCGTCGGTCGTCGCGTCGTTCGTCGGGGGAGCAGGGTCGTTTCGGGGGTGGGGGACATGGCGAAACGCGAACGGGTCGTACGGATGTCGGTGGAGCTGCCGCTGTGGCGCGCGCTCACCGCCTACCGGGTCCTGACCATGGTCTACGCGCTCCTTCTCTTCGGCTACACCTCGGAGAAGTTCGAGCGCCCCTGGGTGGCCATCGGTTTTCTCGCCGTGATGGCGGTCTGGACCCTGGCCACCCTGCCCCGGGTGGCCAACGCCGCCCGCTGCACCAAGCCGTTCCTCGGCGCCGATCTCACGATCGCGCTGACCGGCATCCTGCTGACACCGCTCGCCGACATCCATGCCCAGGAGGTCAACGGCGCGACCCTGCCGACCATATGGACGGCGGGCTCCGTGCTCGCGTTCGCCATCAAGGGCGGCTGGCGCTGGGCCGCCTTCGCCTCCTCCCTCGTCGCGATAGCCCACATCATCGAACGCGGCGAGCCCAACCGGGACACCTTCCACAATGTGCTGCTGGTGTGGATCGCCTCCATCGCCATCGGTTACGTGGTCGAGGTCGCCCGCGCCTCTGAACGCACCCTCGCCCGCGCCCTGGAGATCGATGCGGCGACCCGGGAGCGGGAGCGGCTGGCCCGCGATATCCATGACAGCGTCCTCCAGGTGCTGGCGATGGTGCAGCGGCGCGGCACCGCGATCGGCGGTGAGGCGGCGGAGCTGGGACGGCTGGCGGGGGAGCAGGAGATCGCGCTGCGGACCCTGGTCTCAAGCGGTCTCGTGCCCACCACCCGTACCTCCGAGGACACCGCGCTGGGCGCGGTGGTCCGCGCGGTCGACGACGACGAACCGGACGGCGGGGCCGGTCCCTGCGATCTCCGGTCGCTGCTGGCCCGGCACGCCGGCCCCACCGTGACGTTCTCGGAGCCGGGCGCGCCCGTACTGCTGCCGCCCGCCGCCGCAACCGAGCTGGCCGCCGCCGTCAGTGCCGCCCTGGACAATGTGGCCCGGCACGCCGGGAGTGGGGCGCGGGCGTGGATTCTGGTCGAGGAGTGGCCCGAGGAGGTCATCGTGACGGTCCGGGACGACGGCCCCGGCATTCCGGACGGCCGGCTCGCCCAGGCGGAGGGGGAGGGCAGGCTCGGGGTCGCGCTCTCGATCCGGGGCCGGCTGCGGGAGCTGGGCGGCACGGCCGAGCTGATCTCGGTGCCGGGTCAGGGGACCGAGGTCGAGCTGAAGGTTCCCCGCGTCCCGTCCACATCATGAGCACCCCCCGCGTCACCGGCGCCGGCGCGAGCGGTGGGAACGGCGCGAACACCACCCGCGTCACCGTCACTGAGACCACCGGCACCCCGGGCGGCCCGGTCACCACAGCGGTCACCGGCACCGGCACCGGCACCGGCACCGGCACCGGCGCAGGCACAGAGACAGACACCGACACCGACACAGGGACAGGCACCATGAGTTCAACGGGGCTCAGCGGCCCTCGGGGGGAAGGCGGACAGCAGATGACGGACCAGCAGACGATCACCGTGATGGTCGTGGACGACCATCCGATGTGGCGGGACGCGGTCGCCCGCGATCTGACCGCCGCCGGTTTCGACGTGGTGGCGACGGCGGGCGACGGCCAGCAGGCCGTGCGCCGCGCCAAGGCGGTCACACCGGACGTCCTCGTCCTCGACCTCAACCTGCCCGCGCTGCCGGGCGTCCAGGTCTGCAAGGAACTGGTCGGCACGCTGCCCGGACTGCGGGTCCTGGTGCTCTCCGCCAGTGGTGAGCACGCCGATGTGCTGGAGGCGGTGAAATCCGGCGCGACCGGATATCTCCTCAAGTCCGCGAGCACGGAGGAGTTGACCGACGCCGTCCGCCGCACCGCCGTCGGTGATCCGGTCTTCACCCCCGGCCTCGCCGGACTGGTGCTGGGGGAGTACCGCAGACTCGCCTCCGAGCCCACCCCCGTCGCCGGGGGCGCGGAGCCGAAGGCGCCGCGGCTGACCGAGCGGGAGACCGAGGTGCTGCGCCTGGTCGCCAAGGGGCTGTCGTACAAGCAGATCGCCGAGCGGCTGGTGATATCGCACCGCACCGTCCAGAACCATGTCCAGAACACCCTCGGCAAGCTCCAACTGCACAACCGGGTGGAGCTGGTGCGCTACGCGATAGAGCGCGGTCTGGACGACGACGGCTGAGTGCTCTTACACCCGAAGGGGTACCGGTGGTCTCACGCCACCCCGCTCGTACGGGTGAATTCGCTCCGTCGCAAGGGAGTCAAAGGCCGCTTCTCGCACAGGAATTGACCTTCCCCGCCATCCCGGAGTGACCTGGATCACCATTAGCGTGACGGTCACAGGGCCCATTAGGCGAAGGGAAGTATCCATGCGCGTCGGAGTACTGACCGGGGGCGGCGACTGCCCCGGCCTCAACGCTGTCATCCGCGGCGTCGTCCGCAAGGGCGTCCAGGAGTACGCGTACGATTTCGTCGGCTACCGCGACGGATGGCGCGGACCGCTCGAAGGTGACACGGTCCCGCTCGACATCCCGGCCGTCCGCGGCATCCTGCCCCGCGGCGGCACCATCCTCGGCTCATCGCGCACCAACCCCCTCAAGGTTGAGGACGGCATCCGCCGCATCAAGGAGAACCTCGCCAAGGGCGAGGTCGACGCGCTGATCGCGATCGGCGGCGAGGACACCCTCGGGGTCGCCGCGCGCCTGCACGACGAGTACGGCGTCAAATGCGTCGGCGTCCCCAAGACCATCGACAACGACCTCTCCGCCACCGACTACACCTTCGGCTTCGACACGGCCGTCGGCATCGCCACCGAGGCGATCGACCGGCTGCACACCACCGCCGAATCGCATATGCGGGTCCTGGTCGTGGAGGTGATGGGGCGGCACGCGGGCTGGATCGCCCTGCACTCGGGCCTCGCCGGCGGTGCCAATGTCATCCTCATCCCGGAGCAGCGCTTCGACGTCGACCAGGTATGCGCCTGGGTGACCTCGCGTTTCAAAGCCACCTACGCGCCGATCGTCGTGGTCGCCGAGGGCGCGATGCCCAAGGACGGCGACGCGGTGCTCAAGGACGGCACCCTCGACTCGTTCGGGCACGTCCGGCTCTCCGGCGTCGGCGAGTGGCTGGCGAAGGAGATCGAGCGCCGCACCGGCAAGGAGGCCCGCACCACGGTCCTCGGCCATGTCCAGCGCGGCGGGACACCGAGCGCCTTCGACCGCTGGCTGGCGACCCGCTTCGGGCTGCACGCGATCGACGCGGTACGGGACGGCGACTTCGGCAAGATGGTCTCCCTGAAGGGCACCGACATCGTGCGGGTGCCGATCTCGGAGGCGACGGCCCGGCTGAAGACCGTCGACCCCGCGCTCTACGACGAGGTCGGGGTGTTCTTCGGCTGACGGGTCGCACCCCGGCCGGGGGAAGCTCCCGACCGGCGCACCCGGGCCGCGGGCCGTATATTCGCGATGTCCGGTATCTGTGATCTCCGGTCCGTCCGCGACATCCGGCCCGCGGCCCGCTGCTCCCGGCCGACCGGGACCGTCCGGGGTGCGCCTGGACGGACCAGCGGATCCAACAGCCTCGGGAGACGGTGTGGAGATCCTTGCCTTCGGCGTCCAGGCCGATGAGAGGCCGCTGATCGAGCGGGCCTTCGCGGGGCTCCACGACATCCACTGTGTGCATGTCTTCCTGACCGAGGACACCGCGCCCATGGCGGCCGGCTACGAGGCGATCTCCACCAGCGTGAACGCCAATCTGAGCGGGCGGGTGCTCCAGACCCTGGCCGTCGGCGGGACCTCGATGATCGCCCAGCGCTCGACCGGCTTCAACAACATCGATCTCGACGTGGCCGAGCGGCTCGGCATCAGCATCGCCCGGGTCTCGTACTACTCGCCCTACTCGGTGGCGGAGTTCGCCTGGACCCTGGCGATGGCCGTCAACCGCCGGATCGTCCGTGCCTCCGCCCGCACCCGTGACTTCGACTTCCGGCTCGACGGGCTGATGGGCCGCGATCTGCGGGGCCGTACGGTCGGGGTGCTCGGCACCGGCAAGATCGGCGAGGCGTTCACCCGGATCGCCCACGGCTTCGGTATGCGGTTGCTGGGCTGGGACGTCGCCGAGAACCCCGCCTGCGCCGCGCTGGGCATGACCTATGTCGACAAGGACGAACTGCTCGCCGCGGCCGATCTGGTCAGCCTCCATGTGCCGCTGCTGCCCGCGACCCACCATCTGATCGGTGCGGCCGAACTACGGGCCATGAAGGACGACGCCATTCTGGTGAACTCCAGCCGTGGCGGGCTGATCGATACGGACGCGCTGGTCACGGAGTTGCGTCGGGGCCGGTTCAGCGGGGTGGGGCTCGATGTGTACGAGGCGGAGGCCGGGCTCTTCTTCCTCGACAAGTCCCTGGAGGCGATCCAGGACGACACCCTGGCCCGGCTGGTCACCTTCCCCCATGTGCTGGTCACTTCGCACCAGGCGTACTACACGGAGGACGCGGTCGGCCAGATCGTCGCGGCGACCGTCCAGAACGTCGACGACTACGTGGCCGGCCGCCGCACCGAGAACTTCCTGGTGTCGCCGGCCGGCCCCGCCTCCTGACGTACGCGCTCACCAAGCCCCGGGCCGCACGGTCACGGAGCTACGCCCCGCTCACGGTCACCGAGCTACGCCCCGCGCGGCCCACCAAGGGGCCCCGCCCCCTTCCGCGCCGCCCCCGGTCCCGCGCCGCCGTGCCCTCAGGACCGGCTGAGCAGTGCGCCGGCGAGCAGTTCGGCGACCACTCCCGGGCCGTCCAGCGTCAGCACCGACTCCGGATGGAACTGCACCGAGGCGAAGCCCGCGGCCCGCAGGGCGTGCACTTCACCCGTCGCCGGATCGCGCGCCACCTCCACTCCCCGCGCCGCCAGCCCGGTCAGCGCCCCGTCGTCGCAGCGCGCGGTGAAGCTGTTGTAGAAGCCGACCGTCTCCGGCCGCCCGAAGAAGTCGATCCGCTCCTGCGCCCCCTGGTACGGCGTCGCCTTCCGTACGATCTCCAGCCCCAGCTCCGCCGCCAGCAGCTCATGGCCCAGGCAGATCCCCAGCACTCCGTGACGGTGCCCACGCAGGAGATCGTGGGCGAGCCCGCGCAGCAGGCGCATCTTGGGATCGGTGGCGTCGGAGGGATCGCCGGGCCCCGGCCCCAGCACCACCGGACCCGGGTGCGCCAGTGCCGCGTCCCGCAGGCCCGGCTCGTCGAAGCGCCGTACCGTCACCGCCAGACCCGTCGACCGCAGCAGATGCGCCAGCATCGCGGTGAAGGTGTCCTCCCCGTCGACCATCAGCGCGTGGCCCGAGAGCGTGCTGGACCGCTCCTGCATCCGCAGCCAGAACGGCGCGAGGCCCGCCCGGCGCGCGTCCAGCGCGGCCCGCACCCGGGGGTCGTCGCCGAGCCGGGGCCGCTCGGCCTGCCCGGCCGGCCGGCCGGGCCGTACTCCCAGCGCGGCCAGTACCCCGGCCGCCTTGGCGTGGGTCTCGGCGACCTCGCTCGCGGGGTCGGAGTGCCGCACCAAGGTGGCACCGACCGGTACCCGCAGCCCGCCGTCGGCGTCGATGTCCGCGGTACGGATCAGAATGGGCGAGTCCAGGGTCTGCGCGCCGTCCGCGTCCGTGCCGAGCAGCGCGAGCGCGCCCCCGTAGTAGCCGCGCCCGGAGGATTCGTACCGCTCGATCACCCGGCACGCGTTCTGTACGGGGGATCCGGTGACCGTCGCCGCGAACATGGTCTCCCGCAGCACCTCCCGCACGTCGAGGGAGGAACGGCCCCGCAGCTCGTACTCGGTGTGCGCGAGGTGGGCCATCTCCTTCAGCCGGGGACCGACGACGACGCCCCCCATGTCACCGACGGTGCACATCATCTTCAGCTCCTCGTCCACGACCATGGAGAGCTCGTCGCGCTCCTTGGGGTCGGCGAGGAAGCCGAGCAGCGCCTCCGGGGTCGGGCCGTCGGGCGGATAGCGGAAGGTCCCGCTGATGGGGTTCATCACGACCGTCCCCGAGCGACTCCCCGTACTGCTGGATCCCGGTGCGGCCCCAGGTGCGGATCCCGGTGCGGACCCGGGTGCAGGTGGGGAGACGGCGTGGGAGGCGGGGACACCGCCGCTCATCCGGACGTGCACCTCGGGGCTGGCGCCGACCAGGGTGCGCTCACCGGTGTGCACCACGAAGGTCCAGTAGGCGCCCCGCTCGCTCGCCAGCAGCCGTCGGAACAGGGCGAGCGCGTCCGCACGGCCGAAGCCGGGGATGCGGCCGGTGTAGGTGCGACGGACGACGAAGTTCGCGCCCTCGCCCCGGCCGATCTCGTCCTCGATGACGCGTCGGACGACGTCGGCGTACTCCTCGTCCCCGACGTCGAAGGCCCCGGCCTCGACCCGTACGTCATGGGCGGGCAGCGCGGCCAGGGCGTCCGCCAGCGGCAGGGTGGCGGTCTCCTCCGCGACCAGCACGCTCAGGGGGGTGGCGTCGTCGCGGACGTCGAATCCGCGCTCCCTGATCTGCCGGAACGGGATCAGGGCCAGCGAGGGGCGGTCCAGGACGGGCAGCTCGGCGAGGGTCGCGACCTCCCGGACCGGGCCGGTCAGCACCTCGACGGTGTCGTGATCACGGCCGGGGGTGCGTCTGCGCAGCAGGGCGAAGGGGCGATCGTCGTGGAGAAGCCGGGCGATGGGCATCCGGTGGGTTCCTTCCAGGGGTCCATGGAGGCCATGGAGTACGGGGGAGGAACGGCCGGTTTCCCTGCGGAAACACCGAAGGCCGCCCCTCGGGGCGGCCTTCGCGTGTCAGTGGGTACGCGCAGTCAGTGGGCCGCCGAGTGAGCGGTCCACCACCAGTTCTGGGTCGGCTGAGGCCGACGTGAGTGCGCGATCATGCCGCGAACCCTACCCCACGGCCGGCCCGTGGGCGCTGACCGTCGGTCCGGAATGATGGACAGACTGTCTCATTCAGTGGGCGGCCGAAGGTGTGTGCGGAGTGACCCCGTACTGTTGGCGATGTGACCGTGAACGCTAAGACCACCCCCGCCGGTGGCAACACCTGGCGAGACCTGCCCGCGGCGCAGCAGCCCGAGTACCCGGATGCCGAGGCTCTGCGCGATGTGATCGCGGAGCTGGAGAGCTATCCGCCACTCGTCTTCGCGGGCGAGTGCGACCAGCTGCGCGCCCGGATGGGAGCCGTCGCCAGGGGCGAGGCGTTCCTGCTCCAGGGCGGCGACTGCGCCGAGTCCTTCGACGCCGTCGGCGCCGACGACATCCGCGCCAAGCTCAAGACCCTGCTCCAGATGGGCGCCGTCCTCACCTACGCGGCGTCCGTGCCCGTGGTGAAGGTCGGCCGGATCGCCGGCCAGTACTCCAAGCCGCGCTCCAAGCCGACCGAGACCCGTGACGGACTGACCCTCCCCACCTACCGGGGCGACTCCGTCAACGGCTTCGACTTCACCGAGAAGGCCCGGATCCCGGACCCCGAGCGGCTGAAGCGGATGTACAACGCCTCCGCGGCGACGCTCAACCTGGTGCGCGCCTTCACCACCGGTGGCTACGCCGACCTGCGCCAGGTGCACGCCTGGAACCAGGACTTCGTGAAGTCGTCGCCCTCCGGCCAGCGCTACGAGCAGCTCGCCCGCGAGATCGACAACGCGCTGAACTTCATGGAGGCATGCGGCACCGACCCCGCGGAGTTCCGTACGGTCGAGTTCTTCGCCTCCCACGAGGCCCTGCTGCTCGACTACGAGTCGGCGCTCACCCGCGTCGACTCCCGTACGGGCCATCTGTACGACGTCTCGGGCCATATGGTCTGGATCGGCGAGCGCACCCGCCAGCTCGACGGGGCGCACATCGAGTTCGCCTCGAAGATCCGCAACCCGATCGGCATCAAGCTGGGCCCGACGACCACGGTCGACGAGGCGCTGACGTACATCGACCGGCTGGACCCGGACCGCGAGCCCGGCCGGCTCACCTTCGTCGTCCGGATGGGCGCCGACAAGGTCCGGGACAAGCTCCCGGAGCTGGTCGAGAAGGTCACCGCCTCCGGCGCGACCGTGGCGTGGGTGACCGACCCGATGCACGGCAACACCTTCGAGGCGGCATCGGGGCACAAGACCCGTCGCTTCGACGACGTCCTGGACGAGGTCAAGGGCTTCTTCGAGGTCCACAAGGCGCTCGGCACGCACCCCGGCGGCATCCATGTGGAGCTGACCGGCGACGATGTCACCGAGTGTGTGGGCGGCGGCGACGAGATCTTCGTCGACGATCTCCACCAGCGCTACGAGACGGCCTGTGACCCCAGGCTGAACCGCAGCCAGTCGCTGGACCTGGCGTTCCTGGTCGCCGAGATGTACCGCGACCAGTGATCTTCTGACGTACGGCTCAGGGGGCGCGGATCCATGTGATCCGCGCCCCCTTTGTCATGCGAAGGCTTTTACCGTCGCCGGTTGCCGGGTAAGGTTAGGTTTGCCTCACCGATTAATCGGGGCGATCCGCCGGATCGGCCGCGATGATGAAGCGCACCGGATGACGGACCACCACGGTGATCCACCGTCCGGGTGATCGATCGGCACGGGCAGGACCTGTTGATCCCGGTCGGGGAGGTGAACCCGCGTGTACGTCTGCTCTTGCTTCGGCATCACTGAGCAGCAGGTGAAGGACCACGCGGACGCCGGTGCCTGCACCCCCCGCCAGATCGCTTCCGTCAGCAAGGCGGGCACGGACTGCGGGTCGTGCGTCCGGCAGATCCAGTCCCTCTTGGGCCGGGGCGGCTGCCCCCGCCGCGAGCTGCTCGACCAGGGCAGGCCCGCGCTGGCGAGCGCCACCGTCCCGGAGCCGCGCGAGCGCGCCGTGACGGACCGTCGCGAGGCCGCCTTCGCGGATCGCGGTGAGACGGCCATCGGCGATCGTGGCGCGGTGACCGGCATCGACCGCGGCCAGGCCGCCGTCCCGGGCTTGAGCGAAGCGGCCTAGGGTCTTTCCTTCGGCGTCACCCCGTTGTCACCCCTCCGTGCCCGGCTTCCCATCGGTGGGTCAGGCGTTGGGCTGTTTGATCTGCTGCGCGAGGTACAGCGGCTCGGTGAGCTGCTCGATCAGATCGAGCTGTGTGTCGAGATAGTCGATGTGGTGCTCCTCGTCCGCGAGGATCTCCTCGAAGAGGTTCGCCGAGGTCACATCGTGCTTGGCGCGCATGAGGTCGATACCGCGCCGGAGGCGGTCGATGGCCTCCACCTCGACCTGCCGGTCCGCCTTGAACATCTCGGTCACCGTCTGGCCGATCCGGACGTGGAACAGCCGCTGGTAGTTCGGCAGCGCGTCGAGGAACAGAATGCGTTCCGTCAGTTTGTCCGCGTGCTTCATCTCGTCGATGGACTCGGCACGGGTGTACTCGGCCAGCTTCGTCCAGCCCTTGTTCTCCTGGATGCGGTAGTGGAGCCAGTACTGATTGATCGCGGTCAGCTCGCCGGTCAGCTGCTCATTCAGAAATTCGATGACCTCGGGGTCGCCCTGCATCGCAGAGGCTCCTTCCACGCGTGGTGCTCGGGGAACAGGTGCGCGCATCCTCGCATCGCGACCGGGGGCCGTCCAGTAAGTGCCTCCTTAGTAGGAGTTGCCCGAATCGGGCCAGACCTGGTCATGACCACCCCTCCCGGTCTGTCACCATGGAAGACATGGGTCAGCCGGAGAGCCGGGAATACCGCGCACCAGAGGAGTCGGCGCTTCCACCGGGACAGCGGTTGCAGCGTGGCTGGCCCGTCACCCATTACGGACCGGTGCCCAAGTTCAAACCGGAGCGCTGGGAGTTCAGGGTTTTCGGTGCCACCGCCGACGGGGACAAGCACTGCTGGAACCACGAGGAGTTCTCGGCGCTGCCCTACTCCACGGTCGTCGCGGATCTGCACTGCGTGACGAAGTTCAGCATGTTGGGGGCCGAATGGGGCGGGGTGCCCGCCCGGACGATCGTCGATCTCGCGCCGCCCGCGCCGTCGGTCACCCATGTCATGGTCTGGGCGGAGTACGGATTCAGCGCCAATATGCGGCTCGCCGACTTCGCCTCCGAACGCGCGATCTTCGCCACCCACAAGGACGGTGAACTGCTCACCGCCGAGCACGGTTTCCCGCTGCGTCTGGTGGTGCCCGGGCTGTACGCCTGGAAGGGGCCCAAGTGGGTCCGGGGCGTGGAGTACATGACCGCCGACCGCCGCGGCTTCTGGGAGGAGCGCGGCTACCATAATCTCGGCGATCCCTGGCGGGAGCAGCGGTACTCGTACCAGGAGGAGCCCGGGGACGGCCCCGAGCTCTGAAGCCACCGCGCCGGCTCCCTCGTGGCCGTGTGCTCCCCGGCGGGGCTCAGTGGAACCGGTGCATCACCGCGTGGCCCTTGCCCCGGCCGATCAGCCACTTGTTCACCGGCGTGGTGATCACGAAGGCGACCGCGAAGGCGATGGCGAGGGCGTACCAGAAGAGCCCGTCCGACAGTTCGGCGTGCAGGGCGCCCGGCCAGAGCGCCAGCACGCTGTTGTCGGTGATCTCCATGACGGTGATGGAGAGGGTGTCGGCGGCGAGCGCCACCTTGACCGCGGCCTTGAAGGCGAGACCGGCCCGCAGGACGGTGACCATGGTGAACGAGTAGCCGAAGATAAAGGCGAGGAAGATCGCCAGAGCCATCGTGGGCACGTTGTGCCAGCCGAGGGCGGTGCCGATCGCCATGCCCAGGACCTCGCCGATGGCGCAGCCGATGAGACAGTGCAGGGTCGCCCTGGCCGCCATGGACCAGCTCACCCCGCCGCCGTGCTCCCCTGCGTGTTCGCCGGAGCCCTTGCCGTGTCCCGGGTGGCCGCCGTCGGCCGTGCCGCCGTGGTGGCTGTGGCTGTCCGCGCCTCCCGGATGACCGGCCTGCCCCGCCTGACCGTCGTGACCGGCCTGACGGTTGTGACCCGGCTGACCGTCATGGCCGTCGTGGTTCGTATGAGTGCCGTGCCCGGCGGGTGTGCCGTGGTTCTCGTCCGGATGCTGGGCGCCGTGCCGCATGAGAGATCCCCAAGGTCAGGTGTACGGTTCCTGCCAACAGCGGAACCATATACCCCCCTAGGGTACTAGGCTATATGCGCAGGTCCTTCAGGCGCGCCACATCCGCCGCATGGCCGTCGGGGCCCCCGGGGGTCTCGATGATCAGCGGTATACCGTCCGTCGCCGGATGGCGCAGTAGTTCGCCGAACGCCTCCGTACCGATGTGACCGGCGCCGATGTTCTCGTGCCGGTCCTTGTGCGCGCCCACGGTCTCCTTGGAGTCATTGGCGTGGATCAGCCCGAGCCGCCCCTCGCCGACCGTCTCCACCAGCAGGTCCAGGGCCTCCGTCATCCCTCCGGGCGCGGCGAGATCATGACCGGCCGCGTAGACATGACAGGTGTCCAGACAGATGCCGAGCCCGGGGTGGGAGTCCAGCGCCGCGAAGTACGGCCCGAAGTCCTCGACCCGGGAGCAGAGCGAGGAGCCCTGTCCGGCCGTCGACTCCAGCAGCAGCGTCGGATCGTCGTCCCGGGTCAGCTCGTCCAGCAGGGGCAGCACCAGCTCCCGCAACTGCGCGAGCGCCACCTCACGGGGCCGGCCCCCGGTCGCCGAACCGGTGTGGACGACCACGCCCAGGGCCCCGATCTCCCGGCCCCGGCGCAGTGAGTGCCGGAGCGACTCCACCGACCTCTCGGCGGTCGCCTCCGTGTGCGAGCCGAAGTTGATCAGATACGGGGCGTGGACGTACACGGGCAGCCCGGCCTCGGCACAGCCGGCGCGGAACGCCTCGTCCTGTGCGGGGTTTCCCGGGGGCGTCGCCCAGCCGCGCGGGTTGGCGACGAAGACCTGGAGGGTCTCCGCCTTCAGCTCACGGGCGTAGCCGAGACCGGTCCTGGCGAGGCCACCCGCCACGGGTACATGGCCGCCGACGGGGTTGCGCATAGGTGTTCACGGTTCCTTGGGTGTGCTGGTGCGTGCGGGCCGGCGCCGCTCACAGTCTCTTGATCCTGATGGTGATCGTGCTGTCCTCCGGGGCCCGGTCGTCCGCCGCGGGGGACTGGCTCTCCACCGTGTTGCCCAGGAACGGGAACGCCTGCTCGACCTTCACCCGGAAGCCCGCCGCCTCCAGCTCACTCTTGGCCTCGGCCTCGGAGCCGCCGACGACATCGGGGACCGCGACCATCCGCGGGCCCTTGGAGACCGTCAGGGTGATCGTGTCGCCGGTGGCCAGCCGGGCGTCCTCGGCGGCCGACTGTCGGGCGACCGTGCCCGCGTCCTGCGGGGAGTTGATCCGCTCGGCCGCGATCCGGACCCGGAAACCGGCGCCCTCCAGCTCCTCGGTCGCGTCCTCCGCCGAGTCCCCGAGCACTCCGGGGACCTCGATCGGGGCACCCTTGCTCACCACCACGGCCACCGCGGAGTCCGGACTGCGCCCGGTGCCCGCCGCCGGATCCGTACTGATGACCGAGCCCTGTGGGACCTCCGCGCTGAACGCCCGGGTGACCACTCCGGGCGCGAGGCCGAGGTCGGTCAGTCTGCGCTCGGCGGTGGCGAGCGGATCGCCCCGCACATCGGGCACCCGCACGATCTCCGGGCCGCGCGACACGATCAGCGTCACCGAACCATTGCCGCGGATGCGCTCCCGGGGCGCCGGATCGCTGGTGACGACCGTCCCGCGGGTCACCGACTCGCTGAACTCCCGCCGTACCTCCCTGACGTCGAGACCGGCGCCGTCCAGAGCGCGCCCGGCCTCGCTCTCGGTCTTCCCGATCAGCGCCGGCACCCGGGTGAACTGGCCGGAGTTGATGTACCAGACACCGGCGCCCACGCCGAGCGCGATCAGGACGGCCGCCAGGATCGCGAGCATCCCCCGCCTGGGCAGCGCCGGAGGTCGGGGCAGCCGGGAGGTGCGGGACGGCGGGGCGGGCGGCATGGTCAGCCGGGCCGTGGGGTTCGCCTCCTCGCGCGGGAGGGGGCGCGCGAGCACGTCCGTACGCTCGTCGCTCCCGTCGGTCCGGCCCCTGGCGTCCGCCTCGCCCTCGGCGATCGCGCCCGGAGGCACCAGGTCGAGCTGCTCGGCCGTGAGGGCCGCGCGGGCCAGGCGCGCCCGGGCCAGCAACGCGACCGCGTCATGCGGGCGGACCTCGGGATTGCGGGCGGTGGCGCTCGCCACCAGCTCGTCCAGCTCGACGGCGAGCCCCGGCACCAGGGCGGAGGGCGGCGGGACGTCGTCGTGCAGATGCCGGTAGAGGATCTGCGCCGGGGTGTCCCCGGAGTGCGGTTTGGCGCCGGTCAGCATCTCGTGGAGGACCACTCCGCAGGCGTACACATCGGTACGGGTGTCGGATGTGCCGTCCTCGATCTGCTCCGGCGCGAGGTAGGAGATGGTGCCGAGGACGGTGCCGGTGGTGTTGGTGACCGAGCCGACCGCCCGCACCAGGCCGAAGTCGGCGACCTTCACCCGGCCGTCGTCCCCGATGAGCACATTCTCCGGCTTGATGTCCCGGTGGACGAAACCGGCCCGGTGCGCCGCCCCGAGCGCGGCGAGCACCGGCTCCAGGATGTCGAGCGCCGCTCTCGGCCGGAGCGCGCCGCGCTCGCGCAGCACATCACGCAGGGTGACGCCGGCGACGTACTCCATGGCGAGATAGACATAGGCGCCCTCGGCGCCCTGGTCGAAGACGCCCACCACATTGGGGTGGGCCAGCCGGGCCACGGATTTGGCCTCGCGGATGAAGCGCTCCACGAAGGAGACGTCGGTGGCGAGGGCCGGATGCATCACCTTGAGCGCCAGCTCGCGGTCGAGACGGGTGTCGACGGCCCGGTAGACCGTGGCCATACCGCCGACGGCGATGAGCGCCTCGACGCGGTAGCGGCCGTCGAGCACATGCCCGACGAGAGGGTCCTGGAGGGTGTCCACAGAGCGATTCTACGAGCCGCCACCGACAGACCCGCCGCGCCGGGGCGGGACCGGGTCCGGATCGGAGCCGTCCTGTGACAGCGCCGACCTCCCCCGCCCTCCGGGCGGACGACGCTACTTTGAAGACACTCCCTAGGCCCTGTCCGGTCGGCGGGCGCTCACCGGAAGGCCGGGCGCTCCGGGTCCAGTGCCGCCCGGCCCGCGAACGGGGAGGACGCCTCGGCGAAGTGCCTGCGCGGGATCCGGCCGGCCCGGTGCGCGAGCCGGCCCGCCTCGACCGCGTGCCGCATCGCCTCCGCCATCAGCACCGGCTCCTGGGCGCGGGTCACCGCGGAGGCCAGCATCACGGCCGCGCACCCCAGCTCCATGGCGAGCGCGGCGTCGGACGCGGTGCCCGCGCCGGCGTCCAGCACCACCGGTACGTTCGCGTGCTCCACGATCAGTTGGAAATTGTGCGGATTGCGGATGCCGAGCCCCGAGCCGATCGGTGAGCCCAGGGGCATGATCGCCGCGCAGCCCACGTCCTCCAGCTTCCGCGCCAGCACCGGATCGTCACTGGTGTACGGGAGGACCGTGAAACCGTCGTCCACCAGGGTCTCCGCCGCGTCCAGCAGCTCGATCGGGTCGGGCAGCAGGGTCCGCTCGTCCGCGACGACCTCCACCTTGATCCAGTCGGTGCCCAGGGCCTCCCGCGCCAGCCGGGCGGTGAGCACCGCCTCCCCGGCCGTGAAGCAGCCCGCCGTGTTGGGCAGGACGCGGATGCCGAGCCGCTTCAGGACGGAGAGCACCGAGCCCTGGACGCTCGGGTCGAGGCGGCGCATCGCGACGGTGGTGAGTTCGGTACCGCTGGCGACGAGGGCGCGCTCCAGCGCGTCGAGGCTCGCCGCACCCCCCGTACCCATGATCAATCGGGAGTCGAAGGAGGTGTCGCCGATGGTGAGCCGGTCGTCGGACATAGCGGTTCAGCCTCCCTGGACGGCGGTGAGGACTTCCACCCGGTCGCCGTCACCGAGCTGGGTGCCTGCCCACTGACTGCGCGGTACGACCGCCTCGTTGACGGCGGCGGCGACTCCGGACGGTGCGGTGGAGAGATCCGCGACCAGGCGGTCCAGGGTCGTTCCGGTGGCGAGTTCACGCCGTTCGCCGTTGACGGAGACCACCATGGGAAGAGTGTTCATACGGGCTGCTCCTGGGGGGCCTGGGAGAGGAGGTCTGGGGCGGCCGGCGAGCCTGCTGAGGCCGGTGTGACCGGTGTGACCGGAGCGAGGGGCGAGCCTGCCGCGACCGGGGCGAGGGGCGGGAAGCGGCGTGGGCTGAAGGGGCGGGCCTCCTCCGGCAAGGCGCCTTCGGTCAGCGCGGTCGCCATGGCGTCGCCGGTGACCGGGGTCAGCAGCACTCCGTTGCGATGGTGTCCGGTGGCCAGTTGCAGCCCCGGCAGGGCGGTCGGTCCGAGCAGCGGGGCGTTGTCGGGAGAGGCGGGGCGCAGCCCCGCGCGCGTCTCGGTCAGCGGGAGTTCGGTGATGCCCGGCACCAGTTCATGGGCGTCGCGCAGCAGCTCGTACACCCCGCCAGCGGTGACGGTGGTGTCCCAGCCCATCTCCTCGCTGGTCGCGCCGATGACCAGCTCGCCGTTCTCGCGCGGCACCAGATACACATGACCGCCGCGCACCACGGCGCGGACGGTCCGGGAGAGGAAGGGGGCGTACGCCGTGGGCACGGCCAGCCGCAGTACCTGGCCCTTCACCGGGCGCACCGGGGGCAGCACCTCATCGGGCACTCCGCCGAGCCGTCCGCTCAGACTGCCGCCCGCGAGCACCACCTGGTCCGCGCCGAGTGCGGTTCCGTCCGCGAGGACGGCTCCGACCGCCCGGCCGCGCGCGACCGACAGCCGTTCCACCCAGTCGCGGCGGAACGCCACCCCGGCCCGCTCGCAGGCCGTGACCAGGGCGGACGCCAGTCGTCTGGGGTCGACCTGGTGGTCACCGTCGACCCGTAGCCCGCCACGGACACCCGGGGCGAGCATCGGCTCCAGTCGGCGGCACTCCCGGCCCGTCAGCCACTCCGAGTCCAGTCCGCAGCGCTGGTGGAGGGCGTGGAGTTCGCGGAGATGGGCCCGGTCGTCGGCGTCGAGGGCGACGGCGAGGGTGCCACAGGCCCGATAGCCGACGCCCGCACCGCTCGTCTCCTCCAGTTCGGCGACGAAGTCGGCGTAGCGGCGGGCGGATTCGAGGCCGAGGGCGAGCAGGGTCTCCTCGCCGTAGTGCAGTTCGGTGACGGCCGCGAGCATTCCAGCGGCGACCTGCGCGGCCCCGCCGCCCGGTGCCGGATCGGCGACGGTGACGGTCAGTCCGCGCTGCGCCGCGCGCCAGGCCGTGACCAGACCGATGACACCACCGCCGATGACGAGCACGTCCGACGACCGACCGGTCGTGGTCGGCGGACCGGCGCCGGTGTCGGGCGGCCAGGGATCGGCCGGACGGGTTGTCCGGCGCGCCGTGGGGAGTGTCTCGGGGGTGCGCTTCTCGGGAATCGGCGGCATGGGCGGTCGGCCCCTCCCTTCGCCGGCATGACCCGGATCAGGTTCGTACGGTCGGAGGCCGTCCAGCCTCCCTCTCAGCCCGGTGCGTCCGGGCTCCCGCGAGTGTTTTACGGTGGCCACCCTAACCCCAGGCCCCACAGCGCGGTAAGGCGCGGTGGGAGCCGACGGGACTTCGGCGCAAGGGAGCAGTGCCATGGCAAGGTCACTCGACGGGCTCGTCCTCTCACCGGTGGCGGATCAGGCCCCGGGGCAGGTGGGTACCCTCACCCGTTTCCGGTACCACGAGCGGCACGGCCAGATCTGGGCCGAGTACGAGGGCGGCGATGTCGCCCGCGGTCATCTGGTGGGCACCCGGGCCGGCGACCGGCTGGACTTCCGCTACGTGCAGTTGAGGACGGACGGCAGCACCGCGTCGGGGCACTGTGTCTCGGTCGTGGTGGAACTGCCCGACGGCCGGCTGCGGCTGGAGGAGTCCTGGGAGTGGGAGTCCAGCGAGGGCAGCGGGACGAGTGTGGTCGAGGAGGTGCCCCGGGAGCCCGGTGACCCGTCCTGGTCGGGACTCTTTTCTGACGGTTCGTCAGATGCGTAAGGTGGGCATGTGAGCGAGCAGCGGAACGAGCAGCGGACGCGGCGCGTGGTCGTCGCCGGAGCGGGGATGGCCGGCGTGCAGACCGCCGTCGCCCTGCGCGAACAGGGCTTCACCGGTTCCATCACCCTGATCGGCGCCGAACCCCATCAGCCGTACGACCGGCCACCCCTCTCCAAGGCGATCCTCCTCGGTGCGGCCGAGGGGTCCGCCTTCGAGATCGACTTCGAGGCCCTCGATATCGACCTCCACCTCGGCCGTGAGGTGACCGGCGTACGCCCCGCGGAGCATCTGCTGGACACCGAGGCCGGGCCCGTCCCGTACGACACCCTCGTGATCGCCACCGGGGCGGAGCCGCTCCACCTCCCCGGCACCGGGACCGTCCCCGGCGTCCATCTGCTGCGCACCCTGGACGACGCCGCCCGGCTGCGGCCCGTCCTCGCCGAGCGGCACGACATCGTCGTCATCGGCGCGGGCTGGATCGGCGCCGAATTCGCGACGGCCGCCCGCGAGGCGGGCTGTGCCGTCACCGTCGTCGAGGCCGCCGACCGCCCCCTGGCCGGCGCGCTGCCCGCCGAGGTCACCGCCCCGATGGCCGATTGGTACGCGGCGCTCGGTGTCGAACTGATCACCCATGCGCGCGTGGCGGGCATCGAAGCGGGAGCCGTCCTGCTCGCCGGGGGGCGGCGGATCGCGGCGGACGCCGTCGTCGTCGGCATCGGCGCACGCCCCGCCACCGACTGGCTCGCGGGCTCGGGCATCGAGACCGATGCCGCGGGCGCCGTCGTCGCCGACGCGAGTCTGCGCACCTCGCGGCCCGATGTGTACGCCGTCGGCGACTGCGCGTCCTTCCCCTCCGCCCGCTACGGCCGGCGCCTGCTCGTGCACCACTGGGACAACGCCCTCCAGGGCCCTCGGACGATCGCCGCCAACGTGCTCGCCGAGGAGCGGGGCGAACCACCGCTGAGTTACGACCCGGTCCCGTACTTCTGGTCCGAGCAGTTCGGGCGGTTCGTCCAGTACGCCGGGGACCACGCGGACGCGGACACCACCCTGTGGCGCGGCGGCCCGGCGGACGACGCCTGGTCGGTGCTGTGGCTGCGGGACGGCGCCCTCGTCGCGCTGCTTGCCGTCGGCAGGCCCCGCGATCTGGCCCAGGGCCGCAAGCTCATCCTGTCGGGCGCGCGACTGGATCCGGGGCGGGCCGCCGATGCCTCGGTCCCCCTGAAGGCCGCGTCGGGCTGAGCCGTCCCGGAGCCGGTCAAACGCCTCTGACCAGGAATCCCGCCCCGATTCCGACCGTGGGGGACGCGCTGGACCGAGGGCCCGACTACCGACTGTCAGTCCCAGATGGCAGGCTTGTCCCGTGACCGAGATTGACGCAAAGATCGATGCACTCGTCCCCGACTGGCTCACCCTCCCCGATATCGCCGAAATGTTCGATGTCCAGGTGACGCGCGTCCGGCAGTTGGTGAAGGACGGCCAGCTCATCGCCGTGCGCCGGGGGGAGAACCGGGTGCTGATGGTTCCCGCCGCCTTCATCAGCGATGACCGGGTGGTCAAGGGCCTCGCCGGCACCTTGACGCTCCTGCGGGACGACGGCTTCTCCGACGCGGAGATGCTGGAGTGGCTCTTCACTCCCGACCCGAGCCTGCCGGGCACCCCCGCGCAGGCCCTCAGCGAGAACCGCGGCACGGAAGTGAAGCGCCGCGCCCAGGCGCTCGCTGTCTGACGCACCCGCTCGCCCGACCGACGCCCCCGGCGGGCGTCACCGACCCCGGAGTCCACCGGCGGACGGTGGCGCCGGCCGCGGCCGACTCAGCGCTGCGCGGGCGACGGGACCCTGTTCCCCCGCCCGCGCACCGTCGTACCCACAGGGGGGATTCACCATGTCCACGATCCGTGCGCGGTTGTCCGACGCCCGGCTCTATCTCTGCACGGACGCCCGCGACGCCCAGGGTGACCTCCCCGAGTTCCTGGACGCCGTCCTCGGCTCCGGGGTGGACATCGTGCAGTTGCGCGACAAGGGCATGGAGGCCGCCGATGAGCTGGACCGGCTCCGGATATTCGCCGACGCCTGCCGGCGCCACGGCGCCCTGCTCGCCGTGAATGACCGCGCGGACGTCGCCCACGCCATCGGCGCGGACGTGCTCCATCTGGGCCAGGGCGATCTGCCGGTGCCCGCCGCCCGCGCCATCCTCGGCGACGACGTCCTGGTCGGCCGCTCCACCCACGCCGAGTCCGAGGTGGCCACCGCCGCCGTCGCCCCCGGCGTCGACTACTTCTGTACGGGGCCCTGCTGGCCCACCCCCACCAAGCCCGGACGGCACGCCCCCGGGCTCGATCTGGTGCGGTACGCGGCTGCGCTGGGGACCGCCCGGCCCTGGTTCGCGATCGGCGGCATCGACGCGGCCAACCTCGACCAGGTGCTGGACGCGGGCGCGCGGCGGGTCGTCGTCGTCCGGGCGATCACCGAGGCCGATGATCCGGCCGCGGCGGCGGCCGACCTCGCCCGGCGGATCCGCGAGCGCGCCGAGTGACCCGTCCCGTCGGTGGCTGAGCGCGCCAGGCCCCCGGCCGGGGGTGACCGTCCCCGACGGCGGTGCCCCCGGCCGGTGACGTCCCCGATGAGGGGCCGGCGTTTCCGGGCGGCGGATGTGGTCCCGGCGGGAAGGTGATGTTCCGCACCGGACGCGAGGGCGTTCCCGGTTCCTGCGCCGGTGTCGGCCATCCGTTCGGGTCGCGGAATCGCGCCGCGGAACGCTGGGTTCCGAGGGCATCGTGCCTGGTCCCGGGGGTGTTCGGGCTGTCTGGTGGGGAGCGGGTGGGCCATGCCCCCGGCGGTCTCCCACCAGGTTTCGGCCACAGGTGTGGTGATCAAGCCGATTGCGGACAGTCCGTGTCCGATTGCTGGACTCCGGTTGGGTGACCCTCTGGCCACGATTAACCTGCCAGTATGGCCCTCGGAACAGCTTCGACCAGGACGGATCGCGCACGGACGGTGCGCGAGATGCTGGCGACAGGTAGAACGACCTACTCCTTCGAGTTCTGGGCGCCCAAGACCGAGAAGGGCGAGCGGAATCTCTGGAACGCCCTCCGCCGCGTCGAGGCGGTGGCCCCCAGCTTCGTCTCCGTGACCTACGGCGCCGGGGGATCGACCCGCGCGGGCACGGTCAGGGCCACCGAACAGATCGCCGCCGACACCACGCTCACCCCGGTCGCGCATCTCACCGCGGTCAACCACTCCATCGCCGAACTGCGCAATATGGTCGGCCAGTACGCGGACGCCGGTATCCGCAACATCCTCGCCGTCCGGGGCGACCCGCCGGGTGACCCCATGGCCGAGTGGGTCGAGCACCCCGAAGGCGTACGGTATGCGGCCGATCTCGTCCGACTGATCAAGGAGTCCGGGGACTTCTGCGTCGGGGTCGCCGCCTTCCCCGAGATGCATCCGCGTTCCGAGGACTGGGACACGGACATCCGGCACTTCGTCGACAAGTGCCGGGCCGGGGCCGACTACGCCATCACGCAGATGTTCTTCCGGCCCGAGGACTATCTGCGGCTGCGGGACCGGGTGGTGGCGGCGGGCTGTGACACCCCGATCATCCCGGAGATCATGCCGATCACCAGTGTCAAACAGCTCGAACGCTTTGCCCAGCTCAGCAACGCGGTCATCCCGTCGGAGTTGAAAGAGCGGATCCTCTCCGTCAAGGACGACCCCGCCGCTGTACGCTCCATGGGAATCGAGTTCGCGACGGAGTTCTGCGCGGAACTGCTCTCCGAGGATGTCCCCGGACTGCACTTCATCACGCTCAACAACTCGACCGCGACACTGGAGATCTACGAGAATCTCGGACTGCACGAGCAGTCGTGATCGGCCGTACCCGCCCTCAGCCGGGGCGGCGGCCGAAGGAGAGGGGCGGGCATGGGCTGGACGGTCCTCTATATCGCTTTCGGAGTCGTCGCGCTGTGGCTGCTGGGTGAGGTGCTGCTGCAGTACAAGGCGCGCCTGCAATGGCGCCTGCTCGCCTTCGGCGGCTTCCTGGGCGTCGTCCTCGGTGTGCTGATCCCTTCCGTGGTGGTGATCGCGATCGGTGCCATCGCCTTCGCGACCGGGCAGACCTATGTGACGCTCTCCTTCCGCCGGGGGTACGCCACCGGCTGGGCGATCGGCGGGCGCGCGGACGCCGACAGCGGTGCCGCCGAGGCCGGTGCCACCGAGGCCGGCGCCGCCCCCAGCGCGAGCCGTCGCCGCAAGGCGGGCGCCAAGAAGGCCGGGCGGGAACCCGCCCTGGAGGTCTCCGCCCTGGAGGAGAACGCTCCCGCGTACGACCCCGTCCCCGCTTACGACAACGCTCCCGCGTACGACACCGCCGCCTTCCCGGCGATGGATCCCCAGGCCCGGGAGACCGACGCCGATCCCGTCTACGCCCCGCTGCCGATGCCGGACGACACCGCCGGATACGGCGTCTACAGCGATACCGCCTATGACGCCCTGCACCAGGGACAGCACCCCGGCCCGGACCACGACCGCGAGCGGGTCCAGGCCGAGGGCGACCCGAACCACGTCGCCTACGACGGCCCGTACGACCCGTACTACGGCGACCGGCAGCCGGCCGGCCAGGACGGCGCGTACGACTACAACGACGGCCAGCAGTACGCGGCGTACTCCGACCCCTATGTCGGCGGCCACGGCCAGCAGTACGAGCCGTACGGCGGATACGACAACACCACCGACCGCGACGGCCACGACAGCTTCGGAAATCAGCAGCAGTACAACCCGGATCCGTACTACGCGCAGCAGCCGTACACCGACACACCGCCCGGCGGTGTCTGGGTGCCGCAGCAGCGGGACGACGAGCGGCCCCCGGACCCCGCCGCCGAACAGCCACCGTACGGCTACGACACCGGCTACAACGAACAGCAGCACTACCGCTACTGACACCCCCGGCCCCGCCACGCCCCGCACCGGGCGGCGGGGCCGCCCCATGTCCCGGGGCGCTCGTGGCGGAGGCCCCGCACCGCACGGGCGGCCCCAGACGGGGGCCTCACCGCGAGCCGCGGAACTCCGCCCCCTCCACAATCAGACCCGCCACCAGCGCACCCGACATCCCCACCTGGGCCAGCCCGCCGCCGGGGTGCGCGTGGGCACCCACCAGGAAGAGCCCCGGCAGCCGGGTGCTGTTGGCCGGATGGAGCTGCCGGCCACCGGCACCGGCCAGTGCGGGTGCGGTGAGGGGTCCCGTCTCCGCCGGCGTCAGGATCTCGCGCCGGAGTAGACGCTCCCGTATCCCTTCCGCGCCGCCGACCGCCGCGCCCGCGGCGGCTATCAGGGTCTCCGCGCAGCGTTCGCGCAACACCGGGTCGGTCCAGTCGAGCGGACCGCCGTGGCCCGCGACCGTCGCCGACAGGGTGATCGCCTCATGCTCATCGTCGGGCCGGGTCCGGGGGTCGTCCGGCCGCAGCACGGTGACGGTGGGACGCTCGGCGATCCGACCGCCGAAGACATCGGCCGCCTCCGCCCCGGCATCGGGGGAGTGCACGACGGTCCGGTGGACGGTGGACGGCCGCCGTCCGCGCAGCGCCAGTAGCACGGTGAACCTGCCGGGCGACGGCCCGCCGCCGGGGGGCCGCTGGGGCGGTACCTCCCCGTCCCGCCACAGCTCACCGGTGATCAGCGGTCCGGCCGCCACACCCGCCACCACATGGTCGGCCTCGACCACCTCACCCCCGGCCAACTCCACGCCCGCGGCCCGGCCGTCCTTCTCCACGACCGCCGTCACCTCGGACCCGAAGGAGAACTCCACCCTCCGGGCCAGACAGCGTTCGTACACCGCGCGGGCCAGCTCCCGCATCCCGCCGGTGACATACCAACTGCCGAAGGTCTGCTCCATGTACGGCAGCAGGGCCGCGCTCGCCGGGGCGTGCCGGGGGTCCAGGCCGTACCCCAGGGCGTAGCCCGCGAGGAGGGCCGAGAGTCGGGGGTCGGCCAGCTCCCACTGCCCGACCTCCGCGATCGTGGCCGCCTGTCGGGAACGCAGCAGTCTGCGCTGTCGCGGTGCCGGATAGGGATCGCGCTCCAGGATCCGCCAGTCGGGCCGGAGCGGCTCCTCCAGCAGCGGCCGGCGCGAACGGTCCCAGGCGTCCCTGGCGCGGCCCAGGAAATCGCCCCAGCGCTCCCCCGCCCCCGCGCCCAGCGACGCCTCCAGCGCGGAGACCACGCCCGCCCGGGAGGCGTTGGGCAGTGACACCTCGGTGCCGTCGGCGAAGAGATGCCGGCTCGCGGGGTCCACCTGGACCAGCTCGACACACCGCTCCAGCGGCTCCTTGCCCGTCTTCACGAACAGGTCGCGCCACACGGCGGGCAGATGCAGCAGACCGGGGCCCGTGTCGAAGACGAAGCCCTCGCGCTCCACCGAGCCCACCGCGCCGCCGTACGTCGCCGAGCGCTCGTAGACCACCACCCGGTGGCCTGCCACGGCGAGCCGGGCAGCCGCCGCCATGGCGCCCATCCCGGCGCCGATCACCGCAATCCGTGCCATGTCGAGGACTCTACCGAGCCCCACTGACAATCCCCCGGGCAGGCCGCTGGCCAGGCGTTCTCTACGGGAAAGACCCAGAAGACCCAGAAGATCCGGTGGACCCCGGCGGCGGGCCCGCCGCCAGCCGTCTCTCCTCCCGGCGCTGTGCCCTGCGCCGCAGGAACCGGCGGATCCGGGAGGCGAGCAGGGCCAGTACCACGATGCCCAACACCAGCAGGGTTCCGGCGATGATCGCGGCCGGCAGCGGGTGGAAGATCGCGAAGGTGAGGATCCCGGCGACGCCCAGACCTCCGCCACACTCGCCGCGACATTGCTGAACGGCTCCGGGGAGGTGTTGATCGCCATCCGGGTGCCGGCCTTGACGGCATGGCTGGCCAGCGCGGTCGAACCGCCCACCGCGCCCGCCGCGATCTCCGGGAGTGAACCGCTCTGACCGGCCAGCAGCGCCGCCACCACCGCGCCCGTCACGGGACGGATCACGGTGTGCACCGAGTCCCACACCGAGTCGACGTACGGGATCTTGTCCGCCACCGCCTCACAGAGGAAGAGCACACCGGCGACGATCAGGACGTCCGTCCGCTGGAGCGCCTCGGGGACGTCGTCGGTGAGCCCGGTGGCCCCGAACAGGCCCAGCAGCAGGACCACCGCGTAGGCGTTGATGCCGCTGGCCCAACCGCTGGTGAAGACAAGAGGGAGTACGGACACGGGGGCGATCGTAACCAGTGGCGGCACCCCCGCGCTGGTGTCGAACGCGGAGTGCTGAGTACGGATACCTAGTGAGCGAGTTGAGTACCCGGGCGGATGGGTTCTCACCCGCGGAGACGGAAGAGTGGGCACCACGGAGGGGGACGCGGCACCGGCACCGCCGACACGGGGCGGCGGAACGGCGTGGCTCCCCCGACGGAACGAGGGTGCGAGACGGAGGGCCGCTGTGATCGGGCCCTCCGGCACCCACGGGGGAAGTACGGGGGACACGGTGAGGTCGCCGTTCCGGTGGGACTCGGGGGGATCGAGTCGTGCCGGACGGCGCCTCGTCCGTATGTCCGGCCGGCCCCGCGTAAACCCTCCGCCGCTGCCTCCGGTCACCGTGTGCGTGGCTGGCCCATCGCCCCCGGAGGGGTTCAGCGACCGCTCACCCTCCCGTGCAGCAGCCGCGACAGCGCCGCGTGCACATCGTCGAGCGACCGCTCCCGCTGGAACGACTGCCAGTCCAGCGCCGCCACCAGCACCATCCCGACCAGCGCCGCCGCCGTGAGCGGCCCGTCGATCTCCTCGCTCAGCTCGCCGTTCTCGACGGCCTCCCGCAGCACCGTCTCGACCACGGCCACCGCCTGCTGACGCACCACCAGAAGGGTCGACTGCCAGGCCCGGTTGGTGCGCCACAGTTCGGCCACGTAGAGCTGGGTGAAGGCGGGATAGCGGTCGATGAAGACCAGACCGGCCCGGATCATCGCGTCCAGCGCCTCGACCTTGGTGCCGCCGCGCGCCGCCGTCTCGTCGGCGGCGGTCTGGAGCGACACGGTCAGCAGGCCCACGCCGTACCGCAGCAGCTCCTCGAACAGCTCGGTCTTGCTCTTGAAGTTGTAGTAGACCGTGCCCTTGGCGACCCCGGCGCGCTCGGCGATCTCATCCACCGTGGTGGCGGAGAAACCCTGCTCGGCTATGAGAGTCACCGCCGCCTCGTAGAGCTTCGCCCGGGTCGCCCGGCGTCTGGTGCTGCTGCTGTCCGTCGCGTCCATGGTGCCGATTCTCACAGGTCCTACGGGATTCACCGGTCTCCTTCACGCTGGTCGAACGCTGCCCGGGGGGTCACAGCGTCAGCTCGGGGTGGAGCCGGTCCAGCGTCCACACCTGCTTGCGGCGCGCCGTGAGCGCGGTGAGCGCGAGGGCGGCGACGGTGAAGGCGAGCAGGACGAGGCTCCCCTGCCAGACCGGTTCGAGCGGGCCGCCGGTGATGAGTCTGCGCAGCGCCTCCACCACGTAACTCATCGGGAGGAACGGGTGGATCGCGTTGAAGAAGCCGGGGCTGGTCTGGACCGGGTAGGTGCCGCCCGCCGAGGTGAGCTGGAGCATCAGCACGGCCAGCACGAGAATCCGGCCGGCCGCTCCGAAGCGGGCGTTCAGCCATTGGATGATCGCGGCGAAGCAGCAGATGACGAGTGCGAGGAAGCCGACCGTGCCGGCCGCGTGCGTCATCTGGAGCCCGAGCGACCAGTGCAGAACCGCCATCAGCGCGCCGACCTGCACCAGACCGATGGCCACCACCGGCAGCCAGCCCGCCAACGCGATCCGCCAGGCGGACGCGCCGGTCGCGAGGGCGCGCCGGTTGAGCGGCTGAATGATCATGTACGCGACCATGGCGCCGACCCAGAGGGAGAGCGGGATGAAGTAGGGCGCGAATCCGGTGCCGTAGTTGGGCGCCTGGTGCAGGGACTGGCTGGCCAGCTTCACCGGATCGGCCATCACCTCCGTCCGCCGGTCGCGGTCCTTCTCGTCGTAGTCGGGGATCTTCGCCACCCCGTCGTGGAGCCCCCCGGCCAGCTCGGCCGAGCCGTCGGTGAGCTTGAACAGCCCGCCGTCCAGGTTCCCGGCGCCCTTGCGCAGCTCGCCGACACCGCTGTCGATCTCCTGGGAGCCCGAGGCGGCGCCGGTCAGTCCGGTGTGCAGCTCGGCGGCGCCCCGGGCGACGTTCCGCGCGCCTGTGTTGAGCGCGTCGATCCGGCCGACGGCGGATTCAAGACGCTCCTTCAGTCGCGGCGAACCGTCGGCCAGGTCGTCCGCCTTCTTCTCCAGATCGATGAGTCGGGCGTCCAGATTCCGCAGTGCGCCCTTGTTCTCCCCGACCAATGCGCTCACCCGGCCGGCCGCTTCGGCGGCGTCGTCCGCGGCCGTCGTGGCGCGCTTCAGCGCCGGACAGGCGGTGGCGTCGGGGTCCGCCGCGTCCTCGCACAATTCGCGGTGGACGCCGGCCAGTGTCTCGGCCGACTTCTCGGCGCGGGCCGCCGCCGCGGGGGCCGAGGCCGCCATGGCGTCGAGATCGCCCCGTATTGCCCGGGTCGCGTCGGCGGTGAGCCGGGCCACGGCGCCGAGCGACTTCCCGTCGTCCCGGAGGTAGGGGCGGAGGTCGGCGGCGACCCCGTCGATCTTGGCGGCGAGCGTCCGGGTGCCGTCCGCGACCTTCCGGGAGCCGGTTTCGAGCGCGTCCGCGCCCCGGGTCAGCTCGGACAGCCCCCCGGCCAGTCTGCCGGTGTTGTCCTTGGCGTTCTTGAGGCCGTCGGCGAGGTCCTTGGAGCCCTTCTTGGCCTCTCCGATACCGCCCTTCAGCTCGTCCGCGCCCTTCGCGGCCCGCTGGGTCGCGTCGTGGATGTCCGAGAACGAGATGAAGATGCGGTCCAGGAACGAGCGGGACGCCTTCGTGGACGCGGCCGTCCGGACCTCGGAGAACACCGTCCGGGAGATCTGCCCGACGATGTAGTTGTTGGCGTCGTTCGTACGGACCTGGAGGGCGCCGGTCTCCGGCGCGTCGCCCGAACCGGACGCCACCCGCCGGCTGAGGTCCTCCGGCATGGTCAGCGACAGGTAGTACCTGCCGTCCTCGACGCCGTCGCGGGCCTCGGCCGCGCTCACCTCGTGCCAGCTGAAGACCTCGCTGTCCAGGAGGTTCTTGGTGATCTCCGCGCCGGCCGCGACCTTCTCGCCGTCGGCGGTCGCCCCCTTGTCCTCGTTGACGAGGGCGACGGGGATGCGGTCGAGCTGTTTGTACGGGTCCCAGAACGACCACAGGTACAGCGCGCCGTACAGCAGCGGCAGCAGCACGATGGCGACGATCGCCGCGCGCGGGAGCCTGCCCCTGCCGAAACGCTTCAGCTCAAGCGCGGCCAGTCTCGGCGAACGCATCGGCCGTCCCCTCCTCGTCGGTGCCCGCGGGGTCGGCGTCGGTGGTGCCGGTGAAGTCCGCTGTGTCTGTGTTCGTAGCCATGGGCGCTCCAGCGCCTGTGACCGGGCCGGTTCCGCTGAGGTCCGCGGTACGGACGACCGTCGCCTCGCCGGGCGCCCGGCTGCACACGGCCAGCACGGTGGTGCCCGAGTCCGCGACGGACCGCAGCAGCCGCCACGCCTCCGCGCGGTCGGCGTCGGGCAGCTTCAGATCGGTGTCGTCCACCGCGAGCAGCCGGGGCCGGCCGATGAGGGCGAGGGCGACCGACAGCCGCAGCGCCTCCAGCCGCTCCAGATCCCGTACGGGGGTGCGCCCCTCCTTGGCGAGCGAGGCGGTCTCCAGACCGGCCGTCTCCAGCGCGTCCGCGACCCGGCGCCGCGCCTCTGCGGCGCGGACGGCGCGCGGGCGCAGCAGCTTCCGCGCCGAGCCGTCGAAACGCCGCTGCAACAGGGCTCGCTCCCGTAGGTGCTCGTCGACGGTGAGCGCCGGATCCAGCTCACTCACGGCCGGTACGGGGCCGAGCGCGCTGATCCGGCGTACGGCGGACATCCCGCGCGGCAGCGCCAGCCCGCCCACCTCGGCACGTCCCTCGGTGGTGCGCATCCGGCCGGTGAGCGCGAGCAGCAGACAGGTGCGCCCCGACCCCGAGGGTCCCTCGACGGCGATGAGCGAGCCGGGCCCGGCCTCGATGTCCACCGGGCTGAAGGCCCAGCCGCGCGGCCCCTTGAGTCCGAAGCCCTCGGCGACGACGGCCGCCCCATGCGGACTGTCCACGCACCCTCCCCTTTTTGCACTGACCAGTCAGTGCAAAAACTATCCAGAGTCGATGCGTTGAGGCAAAAGCGCAGTTCGGAGGGTGATTGCCAGGCCGATTGTCAGTGAATGACGGTCACTGTCAGTGAATGTCAGTGGGGTGCCTCACGATGGACACATACGGCCACAGGGCCGTCACACGACGACAGGAGGTTCGTCATGGCCGACTCCCGCCCGGCAGCCGCCCACCGGCGCCGCGCCACCGGCCCTGTCCCCTCACTGACCGGGCCCGCGAGCGATGTGCACCCCGTCCCACGGCGCGCCTCGGCGCCACCCGCCGCCCTCGACCTGCTCGCCCAGGCCCGCTCCGGGCTCGATGAGGCCGCCAGCCTCGAAATCCCCAACGACCGGTACGCCATCGCCCATCTCGCCGCCCTGCGCACCGCCGCGGCCGTCCTCGCCGCCCGCGGATATCCGGACACCCCGCCATCCGGCCGTCGAGGATCGGGCACCCCGGCGCGGCGCGGGCGCCGGGCGGGCATCCGCAGCGCCTGGGAGCTGCTGCCCGAGACCGCGCCCGAACTCGCTGAGTGGAGCGCCCTCTTCGCCGCGGGTGCCCAGCGCAGGGAGCGCGCCCAGGCCGGCATACCGGGCGCGGCGAGCAGCCGCGACGCCGAGGACCTGCTGCGGCACGCCGCGATGTTCCTGCGCCTGGTGGAGCGGATGCTGGTGCTTCAGCCGGCGTTGCCACGGCCGCGCGCGGAGCCGTCGGAGGCGGGCGACGCCGTGGGATGAGACGGGGCGTCGGGGCGCCCGGCACAGGCAATAAGGTGGGTGATGTTCTTCCGCCGCATGACCGGGTCCCTCGGGTCGACACCCTGAAGTCCCTGGTCATCGCCCACCGTCGACGACCCTGGTCATCGCCCACCGTCCGAGGAGTCAACCGCCGTGCCGGACCCGTCCCCCCGTGGGGAGACCCCACCGCGCCCGCCCCGCGCCTCCGTCCGTACATCCGTGGTGTGGGAGGTCCTCAGTGACGCCCTCGACCGCCGGGTCAAGGCCGCCGGGACGGACGCCCTGGACGTTCTCGACACCGGGGGCGGCAGCGGCTCCTTCGCGGTGCCCGTCGCCCAGCTCGGCCACCGGGTCACCGTGGTCGACCCCAGCCCGAACGCCCTCTTCGCGCTGGAGCGCCGGGCCGCCGAGGCCGGCGTCGCCGACCGCGTCCGGGGGGTCCAGGGCGATGTCCACGGCCTCTTCGACGTCGTCGAGCGCGAGGCGTACGACGCGGTGCTCTGCCACGGCGTCCTGGAGTACGTGGACGACCCCACCGAGGGCGTACGGAACGCGGCCGCCGCGCTCCGCCCCTCGGGCGCCCTGAGCCTGCTCGTGGCCGGGCTCGGCGGCGCCGTCCTGGCACGGGCGCTCGCCGGGCACTTCACCGAGGCCCGGCAGGCCCTCACCGACCCCGCGGGCCGCTGGGGCGACGGCGACCCGGTGCCCCGGCGCTTCACCGCCGATCAGCTCACCGAGCTGGTGCGGGAGGCCGGGGTGGCGGTCGGCGCGGTCCACGGCGTACGGGTCTTCGCCGACCTGGTCCCGGGTGTTCTGGTGGACACCGAGCCGGGTGCGCTGGAGGCGCTCCTCAAGCTGGAGGCCGCCGCCGCCGAGCTGCCGGCCTTCCATTCCGTCGCCACCCAGCTCCACGTACTGGGCGAGAAGCAGGGCTGATCAGCGACGCAGCGGCAGATGGAGTAGGCCACACACCCCCCGATCGTGTCGTTCGCCCCGTATGATCGAGGGACACCATCCGGCATGACGGATCGGAGGTTGGGGAATCTACGCCTCAGCAGCCAAGCCGCCGTGGCGGCCCAAACTGGCGATTTGGCGTAGAGGGCGGGTTTCACGGGGGCGATTCCCTGCCTATCCTGAAAGGGCCGCAAACGGTCGCCCCCCGCGGCCGACGACTAGGAGGACTCCGTGCCGCTCTCGGAGCACGAGCAGCGAATGCTCGAGCAGATGGAGCGAGCGCTGTACGCCGAAGATCCCAAGTTCGCTACAGCGCTTGAGGGAAGCGGGCTGCGTACGTACACCCGGCGACGGGTCTACCAAGCGGTCTTCGGCTTCCTGCTGGGTATCGCGCTCCTCATGGCCGGAATGGTCGCGCAGCAGATCTGGATCAGCGTGGTGGGATTCCTCGTCATGCTGGGCTGTGCGGTCCTGGCCGTCACCGGATGGCGCAAAGCGCCCAAGCCGGGTGAGCAGCAGACTCTGGGGGACGCCGCCGCAGGTGGTCGTCGTCAGCCCCGGCAGTCACGTCAGCGCAGGTCGATGATGGACCGGATCGAGCAGCGGTGGCAGCGCCGCCGCGACGAACAGGGCCACTGACCCACCGACGCCCCTCGCCGGCCCGGATGACCGGGCCGGCTCTGTGGCGTACGGACCTGGCGTACGGTCCACTTCTGGCGCCGCTTTCCGGGTGTGTATCCGCGAAGGCGTGGCCTCCTGGCCGCTGGTGCAGCCGTGCCGCGCGTGTCGCGGGCTCCCTTCGGTCTCCGGCCGCCCACGCCCGTCGGAGCCCGCGGTGTCGCCCGAGCCCAGCCGGCGTACCGGGGCACCCCGGCCCGCCGCACATACGACCGCTGACAGCACGGACCGTCCGGTACGGACCACCGGCCCCCCGGTCCGACGCGCCGCACGGCCCCCTTGCGCACCCGGCCCCTGGCGTCCCGGACACCGTGCGCGGACCGCTCGTGTCTCCCCGTGGCTCGCCCGTGTCTCCCCGACACCGTCCCGGGACCTCCCGCTGTCCGGCAGCCCCTGAGCCCGCTGTCCGCCCGCTGTCCGGTGCTGTGTCCGGCCCTCCGGCAGGCGCAGGCTCCCTGCCGGGTCCTCCGCCTGGGGGCCCACATCCGTCCCGCAACGAGGCGAGGGCCGGCACCCGAAGATGCCGGCCCCGACTCACCTCGTTACAGCGGCGCGCCAGGAGGCCGGTTCCGTTGGCGGGACGGGCGGCGCAGCAGGCTCTCCCGACGCTCCCGCCCCCAGCGCCGGCAGCGGTCCGCGAGCGAGCCCCACCGCGCCGAGGCGGCCCAGATCACCCGAACGGCCGAGTGGGGCAGCAGTACCGCCCGCAGCCGTGCCCCCCTGCCCACCCCGGCCCGCAGACCGGCCCGGACGCTGCGTGCGTCCTCGGCGAGGCCGGTGACCGGCCGCGGCCGGGGCGCGTACAGCACCTGTTCGACCGCGTCGGCGACCCGGTGCACCGCATCCGCCGCCGTGCCCTCCAGCCGTCCCAGCAGGACGATCCGGACGGCGGTCTTGCGTGGTGTCTGGGAGTCGTCGGGCGGGAAGCCGTGGTCCCAGGCCGTGTCGGTGATCTCCCGCCAGACCGCCAGCGTCCGGTCGGCCCCGTCCGCGGTCGGCTCCGCCGCGTCGCCCCGTCGCTTTTTGGTGCCCAGCCGTCGCCGGGTGGTACTCAGCCGCCACAGCATGGGCAGCAGCGGTACGACGAGTGCCGCCAGCACACCCGACCCGATCAGCACCGCGGTCCCCACCGAGGTGCCCGAGTCGGTGGGTGCGGCCGGGTCGCCCGGGGCCGCCGCCCCGCACTCGCCGAGCCTCCGCAGCTCGGCCGGGCAGCTCTCCGACGGCGAGGGGAGTGCGGACGGCTCCTCCGCCGCGGGCGCCTCCGGCTCGGCCGGGCCGGTTGGGGCTCCGGCCGGTGTCTCCGCCCGGGTGTAGTCGGGGGTGCTGCCCCGGCTGGGGGTCGGCTCGAACCGGGTCCACCCCACGCCCTCGAAGTACAGCTCGGGCCAGGCGTGCGCGTCCCGCAGTCCGACCGACATCGTGCCGTCGGCCTGCGGTGTGCCTGGAGTGAAGCCCACCGCGACCCGCGCCGGTATGCCCAGCGTCCGGGCCATCGAGGCCATCGCGAACGCGAAGTGGACGCAGAAGCCCTGCTTCTGCCGGAGGAAGCGGGCGATCGCCGCCGGTCCGGAACCGGAGTCCACGGAGGTGTCGTAGGTGAAGCCGCCGTCGGCGGCGAACCAGTTCTGGAGCAGCACCGCGCGCTGGTAGTCGTTGGCCGCGCCCCGGGTGATCCGCTCGGCGGTCTCTCCGACCACGGCGGGAAGGTTGCCGGGCACCTCGGTGTACTCCCGCACCAGCTCGGCCGGGGCCGGCGGCGCCGACGCGAGCTGTGCCGCGGTGGGTTGCAGCAGCAGGCTCTCGACGGAGTACCGTGCGCCGCCGGAGTCCTCGCCACCGTCCCCGATCAGGGTGCGGCCGGCCTCCTCGTACCGCCAGCGGCCGTCGATCTTCACATCGGTCGCCGGGTAGGGGAGTGGCAGCCAGCTCTGCCGGTAGTAGTCGGCGGCCGAGATGTTGGTACGGATGGTGATGTAGGGGACCGAGTCGCTCAGCCCCTGTGGGCGGGGCAGCCGGTCCGGCACGCCCTTGAGCTTGCGCTTCGACGACCTCCACTCCGTCCCGTCGAACTCGTCGAGCGCCACGATCCGCAGATAGAGGTCCTTGGTGTCCTTCGCGTTGGTGCGGTAGAGCAGGACCTCACGGTTGTCGGACTGGTTCAGATTGTCCTGGAGCGAGAGGAGGGGGTTCACCGCCGAGATGGTGCCTCCGCCGCCGGAGCCGCCGCCCTCGCCCTCACCGAGCCCGGCGAGTAGTCCGCCGTTCAGCGTCGGCAGCGCGGCGGGGACCACGAGCGCCACCCCCAGCGCGAGCACGCCGATGCGCCGGCCGGTGCGCAGGGGCGCCAGCGGAGTGCCGCCCGCTGATTCGAAGGCCCGCGCGCCCCGGGGCGCGGGAGTCCCCCCGCCGGCGAAGACCCGCCCCCACTGGGAGAGCCGTTCGCGGCCCTCGGCCAGGAGGAGAAGCAGATAGCCGGAGGCGGCGAGCACGAACCACAGCCAGTTCGCGCCGCCTTCCGAGAGGCCGGCGGCGACCGAGTAGAGCGCGAGCAGCGGCAGTCCGGCCGGGGCGGGACTGCGGAACGTCACCGCGATGGTGTCCACCGCGAGCCCGATCACCAGCACCCCGCCGAGCACCATCAGCTTGATGCCGTCCGTCGCCGGAGCCGGGATGGCGTACCGCCCGATGTCGTCACCGGCCGCCTTCAGCAGCTCGGCGAACCGCTGTAGGCTCTCCGGCCCCGGCAGCAGCCCGAACAGGGCCTGTCCCCGGGCGAAGAGCAGGGTGAGCAGCAGCACTCCGGTGAGCGCCTGGACGAGCAGGGTCAGCGGCGGGGCGAGCTGCACCCGTCGGGCCAGCACCCCCGCCCCGCTCTGGATCGCCAGCAGCAGCATCGCCTGCGCGAGCCAGCCGGCCGAGTCGAGCAGCGGCAGTATCGCGCTCGCCGCCATCAGCGTGGCCGCGTACGAGCACAGCGCCAGTCGTCCGCCACCGGTCATGACCAACCCCCAGGAACGCCGTTCGTACCGCTGCCGAGGGAGTCGGCGCGCCGCTGCCCCGCCTGCTGCCAGAGTGCCGGGAGCGAGGCCCCCGGCGCTACGGGCAGCGCGGTCCACCCCGCCTCGCGCAGCAGCCTCAGCCGGTCCTCCAGCGGGCCGGTCTCCGCGCCGCCCGTCACCCATGTCTCACTGTCCAGCACGAACGCCACCGCGGCTCCGCTGCCCCGGCTCATCCGCGCGGCCAGCGCCGCCTGTTCCTCGTCGAGATCGCCGAAGAAGGCGATCAGCAGCCCCTCGCTCCCGCCGCGCAGCACGTCGTGACAGCCGGTGAGCCCTTCGCCGGTGGAGTGGTCGACGACGGCCAGGGTGTCCATCATCAGACCCGCGGCGTCCGCCGAATCCTGGGTCGAACCGGCGAACCCGTCGGCGCTCTCCCCCGGCACGGTGTCCCCGGTGTCCGTCAGCAGCCGGACCGCGAAACCCCGCTCCAGCACATGGACCAGCGAGGAGGCCGCGCCCGACACCGCCCACTCGAACGCCGAGTCGGGGCCGACGCCCTGGTAGGCGATGGCCCGGGTGTCGAGCAGGACCGTGCAGCGGGCCCGCTGCGGCTGTTCCTCGCGGCGCACCATCAGCTCGCCGTAACGCGCGGTGGAGCGCCAGTGGACCCGGCGCAGATCGTCGCCGTGCCGGTAGGCGCGGGGGATCACGTCGTCGTCACCGGCGAGTGCCAGCGAGCGCTGGCGGCCGTCGCCGTACCCGGAGGTCTCGCCGACGAGCCGCACGGGTGGCAGCGACTCGGTGCGCGGTATGACGGTCAGGGTGTCGAAGGCGCTGAAGGAGCGGGTCAGTTCGCACATCCCGAACGGGTCGCTCAGCCGCAGTTGGAGCGGGCCGAGCGGATAGCGTCCGCGCAGATCCGAGCGGACCCGGTACGACACCTCACGCCGCCCGCCCGCCTCCATCCGGTCCAGCACGAACCGGGGCCTGGGGCCCAGCACATACGGCACCCGGTCCTGGAGCATCAGCAGTCCGGTGGGCAGCCGCGAGACATTGTCCATCCGGAGGTGCACCCGGGCCTCGGATCCGGCCGGCACCCGGGCGGGCGAGAGCCGTCGGCTGCCCGCCACCCGGTAGCGGGTGCGGTGGAGGACGGTCACACAGAGCAGTGGCAGCACGGCGAGCAGCAGTCCGACCCGCAGCAGATCCCCCTGGCCCAGGACGTAGGCGCAGCCCGCCGCCGCCACTCCGGCGGCGAGGAAGGAACGGCCCCGGGTGGTCAGCCCGCCGAGCGAGGCCCGCAGCCCGGCCGGGTCCCCGCCCCGCGCGTCGTCGTCGCCGTGATCGTCGTCCTCGATCCGGCCGCCCTCCGGGCCTGCCGTCCCCCCGCCCGACATCACAGCCGCCGGGCGCCGGGCGGCTGGCTGTGGAGCGCGGGACGGCCCGGGACATAGGCGGTCTCGGCCCCCTCGGCCGTCGGTACCGGGGTGCGCTGCAGGATCTCCAGCACGACCTGCTCAGCCGTGCGTCGGTTGAGCTGGGCCTGCGCGGTGGGCAGCAGCCGGTGCGCCAGCACCTGCACCACCAGCGACTGGACGTCGTCCGGCAGGGCGTAGTCCCGGCCGGCGAGCGCGGCGGTCGCCCGGGCGGCACGCACCAGGTGCAGGGTGGCGCGCGGGGAGGCGCCGAGCCGCAGATCCGGGTGGTTGCGGGTGGCGGCCACCAGCTCCACGGCATACCGCCGGACGGGGTCGGCGACGTGGACGTTCCGTACGGCTTCGATGAGCTTCAGGATGTCGTGGGCGTGTGCCACCGGCTGGAGGTCGTCCAGCGGGGAGGCCCCGCCGTGCACATCGAGCATCTGGAGCTCGGCCGCCGCGCTCGGGTAGCCGATGGAGACCCGGGCCATGAAGCGGTCGCGCTGGGCCTCCGGGAGCGGATAGGTGCCCTCCATCTCCACCGGGTTCTGGGTGGCCACCACCATGAACGGACTGGGCAGCTCATAGGTGTTGCCGTCGATCGTGACCTGGCGCTCCTCCATCGACTCCAGCAGCGCCGACTGGGTCTTGGGCGAGGCGCGGTTGATCTCGTCGCCGATCACGATCTGGGCGAAGATCGCGCCCGGTTTGAACTCGAAGTCCCGCTGTTGCTGATCGAAGATCGACACACCGGTGATGTCGGACGGCAGCAGATCCGGTGTGAACTGGATGCGCCGCACCGAACAGTCGATGGATTTCGCCAGCGCCTTGGCCAGCATCGTCTTGCCCACGCCCGGTACGTCCTCGATGAGGAGGTGTCCCTCAGCGAGCAGCACGGTCAGCGAAAGCCGTACGACCTCAGGCTTGCCCTCGATCACACCCTCCACCGATCTGCGGACACGATCCGCTGCGGTGGTCAGATCTGTGAGGCTCGCTCGATCGTCATAGGTCGTCACCCGGCCCTCCTCGGCCCGTTACCCGAGCCGAGTCATCGGACGGCCCGGCCCACCCCAAAGCACGAACACCGGGCCCGGGAAGTTCCGGACGGTGCCGCATACGCATTCTTGTTGCCCTTGACGGGCCGTGTCACTCGCCTGTGGATAACCAGGGGTGATTCGCCGGTTTGGCGGGGTTTTATCCGGGCCGACCGATGGTAATTCGCCCCGGGCGGAGGTCATTCTCCGCCAGGGGCGTCGGTCAGCCGGTGGACTCGATCAGTCGGTGGGGTCGATCTCCCGGAGCAGGCCCTGCTGCACGTCGAACACGAAACCGCGCACATCGTCGGTGTGTCGCAGGAACGGTGAGGTCCGTACCCGCTGCATCGACTGCCGCACGTCCTGGTCGACGTCGCGGAACGCCTCCACCGCCCACGGCGGGCGCTGCCCGACCTCGTCCTCCAGCTCGTGCCGGAAGTCCTCGGTCAGCGACTCCAGGCCGCAGCCGGTGTGGTGGATCAGGATGACACTGCGCGTGCCGAGCGCGCGCTGGCTGATGGTGAGCGAACGGATCACATCGTCCGTGACCACACCACCGGCGTTGCGGATGGTGTGGCAGTCGCCCAGCTCCAGGCCGAGCGCGTCGTGGAGGTCGAGACGGGCGTCCATGCAGGCGACGACGGCGACCCGCAGCACGGGGCGCGCGTCCATCCCGGGGTCCCGGAATCCGGCGGCGTAACGCTGGTTCGCCTCGATGAGGCGATCGGTGACCGAGCCGCCCGTACGCACGGCGTCGGCGGGTGGGTGCGCGGAAGTGGTCATGCTGACGACGGTAATGGCCACGGCCCCGGGAAGCCTGCTGTGAGACGGGACAAAGAACATCAACAATGCTTGTTGTGAGGTAACCCACAAGGGTGCGGCCACCACGCCCGTTCGAGTGAATCGGATGATTCCCCGACCTCGCCGCCACGCCGCCAGCCGGTTGATTGACCGGCAAGTACGGTGGACTAAAGTGACGCGGAGTTCACCGATACATCCCGCACATTTCCAAGATTTTCCCGCGTGTGCGGCGTACGCACGGCTCGGCCTCCCCGCTCGCCGGCCGATCGACCCCCGCGCCGGACCTGAGAGGGCGCTTTGAGCAATACCCGACACGTCCCGGTAATGCTCCAGCGGTGCCTGGACCTGTTGGCCCCGGCCCTGGAGACGCCCGGAGCGGTCGTCGTCGACTGCACCCTCGGCCTCGGCGGACACAGTGAGGCACTGCTCACCCGATTCCCCGGGGCACGGCTGATCGCGCTCGACCGGGACACCGAGGCCCTCCGGCTCTCCGCCGAACGTCTTGCCCCCTTCGGCGACCGTGCCACCCTGGTCCACGCCGTCTACGACGAACTGCCCGAGGTCCTCGACCGACTGGGGGTCCCGCGCGTCGACGGCATCCTCTTCGACCTCGGCGTCTCCTCCATGCAGTTGGACGAGGCCGACCGCGGCTTCGCGTACGCCCAGGACGCCCCGCTCGACATGCGGATGGACCAGACGACCGGTATCGGCGCCGCCGAGGTCCTCAACACCTACGCGCCCGGTGAGCTGGTCCGTATCCTGCGGATGTACGGCGAGGAGAAGCAGGCCAAGCGGATCGTCTCGGCCGTCGTACGGGAACGCGACAAGCAGCCCTTCACCAACAGCGCCCGGCTGGTCGAGCTGATCCGGGACGCACTGCCGCAGGCCGCCAAGCGCACCGGTGGCAATCCCGCCAAGCGCACGTTCCAGGCCCTGCGCATCGAGGTGAACGGCGAGCTGACCGTGTTGGAGCGCGCGATCCCGGCGGCGGTCGGGGCCCTCGCCCTCGGTGGTCGGATCGCCGTGCTTTCGTACCAGTCACTGGAGGACCGGCTGGTGAAGCAGGTCCTGGCGGCCGGCGCCGCCACCACCGCGCCACCCGGACTCCCCGTCGTACCGGAGCAGTACCAGCCGCGGCTGAAGCTGCTGACCCGGGGCGCGGAGCTGCCGACGGAGGAAGAGGTCGCGGAGAACCGCCGGGCCGCCCCTGCGCGTCTGAGGGGCGCACAGCGCATCCGGGAGGACGTGCGGTGAGCGGGGCGCGGACGGTGGCGGTACCCGGCCGCACCGGCCGGCCGCACCTGACCGCCCGGCCGGCGGCCCGGAACGCGGCGCCCGCCGGGAGCGTCTCACCGTCGGACAGCGCTCGGACGACGATCGGGAGGACGCGGTGAGCACAGCGGCCAAGCAGCTCAGGGGACGCGCCGCCCGGCTCGCCCGGCTGATGCCCGCAGGGCCCAGCAGCGCCGCCCGTACCCCCTTCGTCCTGCTGGTCGTGGTCCTTCTCGGCGGCGGGCTCATCATCCTGCTGCTGCTGAACTCCGCCCTCAACCAGGGCTCCTTCGAACTGCGCGAGCTCAAGGACAAGACCACCGAGCTGACCGACGAGCAGCAGGCGCTCCAGCGCGACGTCGACAGCCGGGTGGCACCCGACGCGCTGGAGCGCCGGGCCAGTGAACTCGGCATGGCCCCCGGGGGCAACCCCGCCTTCATCGAACCCGACGGCACCGTCCGCGGCCAGCCGGAAGAGGCCGCCGCGCCGTCACCCGACCCCTCCGCGACCCCGTCCGCCCCCGGCTCGGCGGGCTCCGCGCCCAGTGGGGGGACGGCGGCCGAAGAGCCGTCGGATCCGCCCGCGCAGCCGACCCCGACGCCCTCCGGCAGGTGACGCAGTGCCTCCCAAGGAACCACGCCCCCGGCCCTCGGGACGGCCCGCGCCAGGCCGCGTCCCCGGACCCGCCGGGCGACCGACACCGCGCTCCCTCAAGCTCGGCAGCCCCCGCCCCCGGCTGCGCCTGGTCGGCCTCGGTCTGACGCTGGTGATGCTGGCCTTCGTCGTCCGGCTGCTCCAGGTGCAGGCCGTGGACGCCGACACCTACGCCGCCAAGGCGGAGAAGCACCGCTACCTCAAGGTGGAGCTGGCGGCCGAGCGAGGCGAGATCACCGACCGCGCCGGTATCGCGCTGGCCAGCAGCGTCGACGCGTACGACATCACCGCCGACCCGAAGCTGTTCACGCCCGCCGAGAGCAAGTCCCCGAACGCGCCGGAGCAGGCGGCCGCGCTGCTCGCGCCGATCCTCGACGCGGACGCCGGGGTGCTCGCCGGGAAGCTGAAGACCCCGAAGTCCCGCTATACGGTGCTGGCCCGCCGGCAGACCCCCCAGGTGTGGAACCAGATCAAGGACCTCAGGAAGGTCTTCGCCGAGAAGGCGCGCGCGGACCGGGCCAAGGGCGGCCCCGGCGTCAATGTCCTGGCCGGCGTCCTCCAGGAGCCGAGCAGCAAGCGGGTCTACCCGAACGGCGATCTCGCGGCCGGGATACTCGGCTACGTCAACGCCGACGGCCGGGGCGGCGGCGGCATCGAGTCGATGCTCGACAAGGAACTCGCCGGCAAGGACGGGGAGATCACCTACGCCCAGTCGGGGGGCCGGCGGGTGCCCACCGCCGGGGGGACCCGGGAGACCCCCGCCGTCCCCGGTTCCGATATCGAGCTGACCATCGACCGCGACATCCAGTGGGCGGCCCAGCGCGCCATCTCGGAGCAGGTGACCAAGTCCAAGGCGGACCGGGGCTACGTGATAGTCCAGGACACCCGCACCGGCGAGGTCCTCGCCATGGCCAACGCGCCCGGCTTCGACCCCAACGACATCTCCCGCGCCGACCTGACCGCCCTGGGCAACGCCGCGCTCCAGGACGCGTTCGAGCCCGGCTCCACCGCCAAGGTGATGTCCATGGCCGCCGTACTGGAGGAGAAGGCCGCCACCCCCGGCACCCATGTCGTCGTGCCCAACCGGCTGCACCGGGGCGACCGGCTGTTCAAGGACGACATCGACCACCCCACCTGGTACCTCACGCTCAACGGGGTGCTCGCCAAGTCCAGCAACATCGGCACCATCCTGGCGACCGGGCAGCTCGGCGCGACCCAGCCGCAGGCCAACAAGGTGCTCCACTCCTATCTGCGGAAGTTCGGCATCGGCAGCCCCAGCGGGCTCGGCTACCCCGGCGAGACCCCGGGCATCCTCGCCGCACCGGGCAAGTGGTCGACCTCGCAGCAGTACACGATCCCGTTCGGCCAGGGGCTGTCCATCAACGCCATGCAGGCGGCCTCCGTCTACCAGACGATCGCCAACGGCGGGGTCCGGGTGGAACCCACCCTGGTCCGCGGCTCCAAGGGGTCCGACGGTCGGTTCACCCCGGCGCCCGCCCCGCGGAAGACCCGGGTGGTCAGCGAGGAGACCGCACGGACCGTCGCCACGATGCTGGAGTCCGTGGTCGGCAACGAGGAGGGCACCGGCACCAAGGCCCGGATCCCGGGCTACCGCGTCGCGGGCAAGACCGGCACCGCCAACCGCGTCGATCCGGAGCTGGGCCGCTACCGCGGCTACACCGCCTCCTTCGCCGGCTTCGCGCCCTCCGACAAACCCCGTATCGCCGTCTACTGCGCCATCCAGAACCCCACCAAGGGCAGTTACTTCGGCGGCCAGATCTGTGGCCCGGTCTACCAGAAGGTCATGGAGTTCGCGCTGAAGACCCTTCAGGTGCCGCCGACCGGCAACGCACCCGCCCGGATGCCCGTCACCTTCAGTCCCGGTGACCGGCCCGACGCGTGAGCGTGACGCATGAACGCGACACCCGAGACACCGAGACGCCTGAGACGCCCGAGATGCCTGAGACACCGAGATGCCTGAGACACCGAGACGCCTGAGACACCGAGACACCTGAGACGCCCGAGATGCCTGAGATGCCTGCAACGGATGCCGCGCCCGGCGCCCGGCCGGCGTACGGATCCAGCGCCCGGCCGGCGCGCCGACCCGGTGCCGAACCGAGGCATCGACCCGGTGCCGACCTGACGTATCGATCCGGCGCCGAGCCGACGCACCGACCCGCCACGGCGGGCCCGACGGCCGGCCGGCGTACCCGCTCCACGTCCCGCCCGGTGACCGGCGGACGTACCGACCCCACCTCCCCGCCGGGGCGACCGGCCGGGATCGACCGAGGAACCAATTCACGCCCGGTGACCGGCCGGCGCATGACCTGAGGAACCACCAGTGACCACCATCACCCCCGATTCCGGGAACCACGTGCCGGAGTCCCCCTCATTTCGCCCCGGACAGGGTGGGCCCGGTACGCTCACCGCCGTGCCACACGCTGATCAGTACCGAACCGCCCAGCAGGACGCATCCGTGAAGCAGCCCGGAGCGCCCCGCCCGGACCGGCGCCACCCGACCCCGCTCGGGGAGCTGGCCGCCCGACTGGGGGTGAAGGGCCCCGGATCGGGCGAGGTCACCGGCATCACCCATGACTCCCGCGCGGTCCGCCCCGGCGATGTGTACGCGGCCCTCCCCGGCGCCCGGCTGCACGGCGCCGACTTCGTGGCCCAGGCCGCCGACCTCGGTGCCGCCGCCGTCCTCACCGACCCGTCCGGCGCCGAGCGCGCCGCCGCGACCGGACTGCCGGTCCTGGTCACCGACGACCCGCGCGGCCGGATGGGCGAACTCGCCACCGAGATCTACGGACACCCCGGCGAGGCCCTGCTCCAGATCGGCATCACCGGCACCTCCGGCAAGACCACCACGGTCTATCTCATGGAAGGCGGCCTGCGGGCGGCCGGCCGCAGCACCGGGCTCATCGGTACGGTCGAGACCCGGATCGGCGACGAGGCCCTCAAGTCGGAACGTACGACTCCGGAGGCCACCGACCTCCAGGCCCTCTTCGCGGTGATGCGGGAGCGCGGTGTCGAGGCCGTCGCCATGGAGGTCTCCAGCCACGCCCTGGTACTCGGCCGGGTCGACGGCTGTGTCTTCGACGTCGCCGTCTTCAACAACCTCAGCCCGGAGCACATGGAGTTCCACTCCGATATGGAGGACTACTTCCAGGCGAAGGCGCGGCTCTTCACCCCGGAGCGCAGCAGGCGCGCGGTCGTCAACTTCGATGACGTGTACGGCCGCAGGCTGGTCAAGGAGGCGACCGTGCCGGTCACCACCTTCTCCGCCGAGGGCCACCCGGACGCCGACTGGCGGGCCGAGGACGTCGAGGTCGGCTCGCTGGGCTCCACCTTCACGATCGTCGGTCCCTCGGGCGAGCGGGTGCGCGCGAAGGCGCCGCTGCCGGGCCCGTTCAACGTCGCCAACAGCCTGGCCGCCGTCGTCACCCTCGCCGTCGCCGGGATCGACCCGCAGACGGCCGCCGACGGGGTCGCGGCCGTGCCGGGCGTCCCGGGCCGGCTGGAGCGGGTGGACGAGGGGCAGCCGTACCTCGCCGTCGTCGACTACGCGCACAAGACGGACGCCGTCGAATCGGTGCTGCGCTCGCTGCGCAAGGTCACCGAGGGCCGGGTGCACATCGTCCTCGGCTGCGGCGGCGACCGTGACAAGACCAAACGCGGGCCGATGGGCGCCGCCGCCGCCCGGCTCGCCGACACCGCCGTACTGACCTCCGACAACCCGCGTTCCGAGGACCCGCTCGCGATCCTCGCCGCCATGCTCGCCGGTGCCGCCGAGGTGCCGGTCCACGAGCGGGGCGACGTCCTGGTCGAAGCCGACCGGGCCGCCGCCGTCGCGGCGGCCGTCGCCCGCGCCGAGCCGGGCGACACCGTGCTGATCGCCGGCAAGGGCCATGAGCAGGGCCAGGACATCGCCGGAGTCGTCCGTCCCTTCGACGACCGCCAGGTACTCCGCGAAGCCGTCCGCGCCACCTTTCACGAGAAATCCCGGGGATGACCAAGTGATCGCCCTCTCCCTCGCCGAGATCGCCGCCATCGTCGGCGGGCAGTCCCACGACATACCGGATCCCGCCGTGCGGATCACCGGACCCGTCGTCATGGACTCCCGCCAGGTCCGGCCCGGCGCCCTCTTCACCGCCTTCGACGGCGAACGCGTCGACGGCCACGACTTCGCCGCGGGTGCCGTCGCCGCCGGTGCCGTCGCCGTGCTGGCCACCCGGCCCGTCGGCGTACCGGCGATCGTCGTGCCCGACGTCGTCGCCGCCCTCGGCGCCCTCGCCCGCCATGTGGTGCACCGCCTCGGCGCCACCACCGTCGCGCTCACCGGCTCGGCCGGAAAGACCAGCACGAAGGATCTGATCGCCCAACTTCTGGAGCGCAAGGGGCCCACGGTCTACCCGGAGGGCAACCTCAACAACGAGATCGGACTGCCGCTGACCGCGCTGCGGGCCGAGGAGTCCACCCGCCACCTCGTCCTGGAGATGGGCGCCCGGTACGTCGGGGACATCCGCTATCTGGCCGGCCTGGTGCCGCCCAGGATCGGACTCGTCCTGAACGTCGGCAGCGCCCACGTCGGCGAGTTCGGCGGCCGGGAGCGGATCGCCGAGGCCAAGGGCGAGCTGGTCGAGGCGCTGCCTTCGGCGGCGGACGGCGGGGTGGCGGTGCTCAACGCCGACGACCCGCTCGTCCGCGCCATGGCGTCCCGCACCAGAGCCCGGGTGATCACCTTCGGCGAGGGCGCGAACGCGGACGTACGGGCCGAGAACGTCCGACTCACCCCACAGGGCAGGCCCGCCTTCACGCTTCACACCCCCACCGGGTGCAGTGACGTGACCATGCGGCTGTACGGTGAGCACCACGTGTCGAACGCGCTCGCCGCGGCCGCCGTCGCCCATGAGCTGGGCATGTCCGTCGACGAGATCGCCACCGCGCTCTCGGAGGCCGGCACCCTCTCCCGCTGGCGCATGGAGGTCACCGAGCGTTCGGACGGCGTGACGATCGTCAACGACGCCTACAACGCGAACCCCGAATCCATGAGGGCGGCGCTGCGCGCGCTGGCCGCGATGGGCCAGGAAGCGCAGACCCGGGGGGGACGTACATGGGCGGTGCTCGGCCTGATGGCCGAACTCGGTGACGAAGCGCTCGCCGAGCACGACGCCGTCGGACGGCTCGCCGTCCGGCTCAACGTCAGCAAGCTCGTCGCAGTCGGGGGCAGGGAAGCGTCCTGGCTGAGACTGGGCGCTTATAACGAGGGTTCGTGGGGTGAGGAGTCGGTGCACGTGTCCGACGCACAGGCGGCGGTCGACCTGTTGCGCAGTGAGTTGCGCCCGGGAGACGTCGTGCTGGTGAAGGCTTCCAGATCGGTCGGTCTGGAGCGTCTCGCGCAGACGCTGCTCGAAGACACCGCCGAGGGCGAGGTTGCCGGCCGATGAGGCAGATCCTCTTCGCGGGGGCCATCGGGCTCTTCTTGACGCTCATCGGCACCCCGCTGCTGATCAAGCTGCTGGCCCGTAAGGGGTACGGGCAGTTCATCCGGGACGACGGCCCGCGTACGCACGGCAGTAAGAAGGGGACGCCCACCATGGGCGGCATCTCCTTCATCCTGGCCACCCTGATCGCGTACGCACTGGCCAAGGTGATCACGGGGGAGGACCCGACCATCTCGGGTCTGCTGGTCCTCTTCCTGATGGCCGGCATGGGTGTGGTCGGCTTCCTGGACGACTACATCAAGATCGTCAAGCAGCGTTCGCTGGGCCTGCGGGCCAAGGCGAAGATGACGGGGCAGTTGGTCGTCGGCATCGCCTTCGCTGTGCTCTCGCTGCAATTCGCCGACCAGCGCGATCTCACCCCCGCCTCGACCAAACTGTCCTTCATCACGGACTTCGGCTGGTCGATCGGCCCGGTGCTCTTCGTGATCTGGGCGCTCTTCATGATCCTCGCCATGTCCAACGGCGTGAATCTGACGGACGGTCTGGACGGCCTGGCCACCGGCGCGTCGGTGATGGTCTTCGGCGCGTACACGTTCATCGGGCTCTGGCAGTTCCAGGAGTCCTGTGCCAACGCGGTGTCACTGACCAACCCGGCCGCCTGTTTCGAGGTGCGCGATCCGCTCGACCTCGCGGTGGTGGCCTCCGCCCTGATGGGCTCCTGCTTCGGCTTCCTGTGGTGGAACACCTCACCCGCGAAGATCTTCATGGGTGACACCGGTTCGCTCGCCCTCGGCGGTGCGCTCGCGGGCCTGGCGATCTGTTCCCGTACGGAGCTGCTGCTGGCTCTGCTCGGCGGACTCTTCGTGCTGATCACCATGTCCGTGGTCATCCAGGTCGGTTCGTTCAAGATGACCCGGAAGCGGGTCTTCCGTATGGCGCCACTCCAACACCACTTCGAACTCAAGGGGTGGTCCGAAGTCCTTGTCGTGGTCCGCTTCTGGATCATCCAGGGCATGTGCGTGATCGTGGGCCTGGGCCTGTTCTACGCGGGCTGGGCGGCGGACAAGTGAGTGCGCCGCACGGGTCGGACGGCCCGGACCCGCGCACGGAGCAGTGGCGCGGCAAGCGCGTCACCGTCGCCGGTCTCGGGGTCTCCGGGATCCCCGTGGCGAAGGTCCTGCACGGGCTCGGCGCCGTCGTCACCGTCGTCAACGACGGGGACGACGAGCGCTCCCGCACCCAGGCCGCCGAGCTGACGGCGCACGGCGTCACCGTGCGCCTCGGCGACGGCGACACCCTGCCCGACGGCACCGAACTGATCGTCACCACCCCGGGTTGGCCGCCGCACAAGCCGCTCTTCCGGGCCGCCGCCGAGGCGGGCGTCACGGTCTGGGGTGACGTCGAACTCGCCTGGCGGCTGCGCGATCTGGACGGCCGGAAGCCGGCCGCCTGGCTCGCCGTCACCGGCACCAACGGCAAGACCACGACCGTACGGATGCTCGCCGCGATCCTCGAAGCGGCCGGGCTGCGCACGGCGGCCGTCGGCAACATCGGCGTCTCGCTGCTGGACGCGGTCCTCGGCGACTTCACGTACGACGTCCTCGCCGTCGAACTCTCCAGCTACCAGCTCCACTGGGCGCCCTCGCTGCGGGCCCACTCCGGCGCCGTGCTCAATCTGGCGCCGGACCACCTCGACTGGCACGGCTCGATGGCTGCGTACGCCGCCGACAAGGGCCGGATCTACGAGGGCAACAGCGTCGCCTGCGTCTACAACGCCGCCGATCCGGCGACCGAGGACCTGGTGCGCGCCGCCGACGTCGAGGAGGGCTGCCGGGCGATCGGCTTCACCCTCGGCACCCCGGGGCCCTCACAGCTCGGCGTGGTCGACGGCATCCTCGTCGACCGCGCCTTCGTCGAGAACCGCCAGCAGCAGGCGCAGGAGCTGGCCGAGGTCGCCGACGTCAACCCCCCGGCGCCGCACAACGTCTCCAACGCCCTCGCGGCGGCGGCGCTGGCGCGCGCCTACGGCGTCCCCCCGGCCGCCGTGCGCGACGGACTGCGGGCCTTCCGGCCCGACCCGCACCGGATCGAGAAGGTCGCGGAGGTCGCGGGCGTCGACTGGATCGACGACTCCAAGGCCACCAACACCCACGCGGCCGAGGCGTCCCTCGCCGCCTATGATCCGATCGTGTGGATCGCCGGTGGTCTCGCCAAGGGCGCGACCTTCGACGAACTGGTCCAGAACGCCGCCCCGCGGCTGCGCGGCGTCGTCCTCATCGGCGCCGACCGCGCACTGATCCGGGAAGCCCTCGCGCGACACGCCCCCGAGGTCCCGGTGGTCGACCTCGACCGGACAGACACTGAGGCCATGTCCGCTGCCGTGCGCGAGGCGGCCCGGCTCGCCCGGCCGGGGGATACGGTTCTCCTGGCCCCCGCCTGCGCCTCGATGGACATGTTCGTCAACTACAACAAGCGGGGCGAGGCGTTCGCGGACGCGGTCCGCGCACTCGCCGCCGAGCGCGCCTGACCGGCCCGACCTCCGCGCCGTGCCGAGCGTCCCGGGGACGGTCCCCGGGACGCCGACGGGCCTCACGCACGACTGGAGGGGACAGCGTCCATGCCGGCCGATGACACCAACCCCGCCCACCACCGGGCCGGGCCGCGCGCCCGCGGCTGTTTCCCGGCCTCCCCGGCCTTCGCGGGACTCCCCGGCGGGACCTGCCCGGCCGGCGCCGCAGCGGCGCCGGAGCGCCCCGGCCTCGCCCTGCGCGGGCGTACCGGGGGCGCGACCGGGCGTCGGCCGCCCGCCGCCGCCGGGCGCGCGCCCCGCCGCACCACCGGCTCCTCCCGGCCGCCACGCGGCAGCGGTCTGCGCCGGCTCTACGAGCGCGCCCGCCGCACCTGGGACCGGCCGCTCACCGCGTACTACCTGATCCTCGGCAGCAGTCTGCTGATCACCGTGCTCGGTCTGGTGATGGTGTACTCCGCCTCGATGATCAAGGCCCTGGAGCTGAACCTCTCGGCCTCGTACTTCTTCCGTAAACAGTTCGTGGCGGCCGTCATCGGCACCGGACTGCTGCTGCTCGCCTCCCGGATGCCCTCCAAACTCCACCGGGCGCTGTCCTACCCGCTCCTCGCGGTCAGCGTCTGTCTGATGGCGTTGGTGCAGGTTCCGGGCATAGGGCGGTCGGTCAACGGCAACCAGAACTGGCTCTACCTCGGTGGCCCGTTCCAGCTCCAGCCCAGCGAGTTCGCCAAGCTGGCGCTGATCCTGTGGGGCGCCGATCTACTCGCCCGCAAACATGACAAGCGGCTGCTGGCCCAGTGGAAGCACATGCTGGTGCCGCTCGTGCCGGTGGCCTTCATGCTGCTCGGGCTGATCATGCTCGGCGGCGATATGGGCACCGCGATCATTCTCACCGCGATCCTCTTCGGGCTGCTCTGGCTCGCCGGGGCACCCACCCGGCTCTTCGCCGGGGTGCTCGGCATCGCCACCCTCGTCGGCTTCATGCTCATCAGCACCAGCGAGAACCGGATGTCGCGGCTCTCCTGCATCGGCGCCATCGACCTCGGCCCGAAGGGCGAGTGCTGGCAGGCGGTGCACGGAATCTACGCCCTGGCCTCCGGAGGATGGTTCGGATCCGGGCTCGGTGCGAGTGTGGAGAAATGGGGGCAACTGCCGGAGCCGCACACCGACTTCATCTTCGCGATCGCCGGCGAGGAACTCGGTCTGGCGGGGACACTGTCGGTCCTCGCCCTGTTCGCGGCCCTAGGCTATGCGGGTATCCGCGTGGCCGGACGCACGGAGGACCCCTTCGTGAGGTACGCCGCGGGAGGTGTGACCACCTGGATCACGGCCCAGGCCGTGGTCAACATCGGTGCGGTGCTCGGCCTGCTGCCGATCGCCGGTGTCCCGCTCCCGCTGTTCTCCTACGGAGGGTCGGCCCTGCTGCCGTCCATGTTCGCGATCGGACTGCTGATCGCCTTCGCGCGAGAGGATCCCGCCGCGAAAGCGGCCCTGGCCATGCGGAAGCCAGGGGTGAGATGGAAGACGATGAGACGGCGCGTCAAGAAGCGCCCGTCCGGAGAGCGGTGAATTTCGGTGCATGTCGTACTCGCCGGTGGGGGGACCGCCGGCCACATCGAGCCCGCGCTCGCCCTCGCGGACGCCCTGCGCAGGCAGGACCCGACCGTGGGAATCACGGCCCTCGGCACAGAACGCGGACTGGAGACCAGGCTCGTCCCGGAGCGCGGCTATGAGCTGGCACTCATCCCCGCCGTACCCCTGCCGCGCAAACCCACGCCGGAGCTGATCACCGTACCCGGGCGGCTGCGCGGCACCATCAAGGCGGCCGAGCAGGTCCTGGAGCGGACCAAGGCGGACTGCGTCGTCGGCTTCGGTGGCTATGTGGCGCTGCCGGGCTATCTCGCCGCCAAACGGCGCGGTGTCCCGATCGTCGTCCACGAGGCCAATGCCCGCCCGGGGCTCGCCAACAAGATCGGATCGCGGTACGCCGCCGGGGTGGCCGTCGCCACGCCCGACAGCAAACTGCGCAACGCCCGCTATATCGGCATTCCGCTGCGGTACTCGATCGCCACCCTCGACCGGGCCCGGGTGCGTCCGGAGGCGCGGGCCGCCTTCGGCCTCGACCCCCATCTGCCGACGCTATTGGTCTCCGGCGGCTCCCAGGGCGCGCGCCGGCTCAATGAGGTGGTGCAGCAGGTCGCCCCGGTGCTCCAACGCTCCGGAATCCAGATCCTGCATGCGGTCGGCCCGAAGAACGAGCTGCCCCACGTCGACAACATGCCCGGAATGCCGCCCTACATCCCGGTACCGTATGTGGACCGGATGGACCTCGCGTACGCCGCGGCCGACATGATGCTCTGCCGCGCTGGCGCGATGACCGTCGCCGAACTCTCCGCCGTCGGGCTCCCCGCCGCCTACGTCCCGTTGCCGATCGGCAACGGCGAACAGCGGCTCAACGCCCAGCCGCTGGTGAAGGCCGGGGGCGGAATGCTGGTGGACGACGCCGAACTGACCCCCCAGTGGGTCCAGGGCAACGTCCTGCCGGTGCTGGCCGATCCGCACCGGCTGTACGAGATGTCCCGCGCCGCCGCCGAGTTCGGCCGCAGGGACGCCGACGAACTGCTGGTCGGCATGGTGTACGAGGCAATCGCGGCGCGCCGGCAGGCGTGAGGCCGCGCGGCCCGGGGGAGCCCCCGGGCCCCACCGGAAGGAGACCGGGAGCGTGGCCGGACCCACCACCGCCGAACGGGGTGTGCGCACCCCATCGCGCCGTCCGCGGGGGGCGTCCGGCCCGCCCGCGCGGGGGCCGTGGTTCCGCCGGCCCCGGCTTCCCGGCCGCCGTCTCCTGCTGATCGCGCTCGCCGTCGCCGTCCTGCTCGGTGGCGTGATCTGGGCGCTGTACGGGTCCTCCTGGCTGCGGGTGGAGCAGGTGCGGGCCACCGGCACCCGGGTGCTGACGCCGGACCAGGTGACCGCGGCGGCCGACGTTCCAATGGGGTCGCCCCTGGTCTCCGTCGACACGGACGGCCTGGCGGACCGGTTGCGTGAGCGGCTGCCCCGGATCGCCTCGGTGGAGGTGTCCCGTTCGTGGCCGCACGGAATCACCCTGGACGTCACGGAACGTACCCCCGTTCTGCTGATCGAAAAGGGCGGGAAGTTCATCGAAGTGGATGTCACCGGCCGGCGATTCGCGACGGTCGCCAAGGCCCCCGAAGGCGTACCGCGGCTGGAACTGACCCTGACTCAGTCGGCCGCTTCCCGTCGTTTCCCGACGGATCGGCTCATCACCGAGGCCGTACGGGTCCGGGACGAGCTCCCCAGAAGGGTCGCCGCCGACACCCGCGCGGTAGTAGTCCGCTCATACGATGATTTCTCGGTCGAGTTGACGCGTGGTCGTACTGTGGTGTGGGGCAGCCCCGATGACGGCGAGGTGAAGGCGCGCGCGCTCACCGCGCTGATGAAAGCGGCTCCCGAGGCCGAGCACTTCGATGTGAGCGCCCCCACCGCCCCATCCGTCTCGGGGAGTTGACGCACACCTGCGCGGCGCCACCCCCTGGCTGGTCAGCGCAACGGCTGATCACATAGGGTGAAAAGAAAAACGGGAGGTTCGGCGTGTTCGTTGAACGCGCGCCACTTGTCGACTTAGTGTCCTGTTCGGAAGAGTCCAACGAACAGACACACTGGTAACCCTAAACTTCAACGTTAGGGTTCGGGTCGGCGTTTCGGACCGTCCCTTCGGCATCCGTCGTCCCCGCGCGAGAACCGTGCGGGTAGGCGACACGTAACTCGAGGCGAGAGGCCTTCGACGTGGCAGCACCGCAGAACTACCTCGCAGTCATCAAGGTCATCGGTGTCGGCGGCGGTGGTGTCAATGCCATCAACCGAATGATCGAGGTCGGTCTCAAGGGCGTCGAGTTCATCGCCATCAACACCGATGCGCAGGCACTGTTGATGAGCGACGCCGACGTCAAACTCGACGTCGGCCGTGAACTCACCCGGGGCCTGGGAGCCGGAGCCAATCCGGCCGTCGGTCGCAAGGCGGCAGAGGACCACCGTGAGGAGATCGAGGAGGTCCTCAAGGGGGCCGACATGGTCTTCGTCACCGCTGGCGAGGGTGGTGGCACCGGCACCGGTGGCGCGCCCGTCGTCGCCAACATCGCCCGTTCGCTCGGCGCCCTGACGATCGGTGTGGTCACCCGCCCGTTCACCTTCGAGGGTCGCCGACGGGCCAACCAGGCGGAGGACGGCATCGCCGAACTCCGCGAAGAGGTCGACACCCTCATCGTCATCCCGAACGACCGGCTGCTCTCCATCTCGGACCGCCAGGTCAGCGTGTTGGACGCATTCAAGTCCGCCGACCAGGTCCTGCTCTCGGGCGTTCAGGGCATCACCGACCTGATCACCACCCCCGGCCTGATCAACCTCGACTTCGCCGACGTCAAGTCCGTGATGTCCGAGGCCGGATCGGCGCTCATGGGGATCGGCTCCGCCCGCGGCGACGACCGCGCGGTGGCCGCCGCCGAGATGGCGATCTCCTCGCCGCTCCTGGAGGCGTCCATCGACGGCGCGCGCGGGGTGCTGCTCTCCATCTCCGGCGGTTCCGACCTCGGTCTCTTCGAGATCAACGAGGCCGCGCAGCTCGTGAGCGAGGCCGCCCACCCCGAGGCCAACATCATCTTCGGCGCGGTCATCGACGACGCGCTCGGCGACGAGGTCCGGGTCACCGTCATCGCGGCCGGGTTCGACGGGGGGCAGCCGCCCACCCGCCGTGACACCGTCCTCGGGGCGACCTCCGGCAAGCGCGAGGAGCCGGCCGCCACGCCGTCGCGCGGCACCGAGCAGCCGCGCCAGACCGGTGGCCTCGGCGCCGTACCCTCCCGTGACCGGGAGGAGAGCAGGCCGGAGCCGGTCCCGGTCACGAGCGACCTGGGCTCGTCGGCCCCGCACGTCCCCCCGGCCCGTCCGTACCCGGACACCTCGGCCGAAGAGCTGGATGTCCCGGACTTCTTGAAGTGACCGTGCGGGACCACGCGATACACGAGAACGGCGCGCACTTCGCCTTCACCGACCGGTGGGGCGGGGTGAGCGCCGTTCCGTACGAGGAGCTGAATCTCGGTGGCGCGGTCGGTGACGACCCCGCGGCGGTACGGGCCAACCGGGCCGTCGCGGCCGGGAAGCTGGGGCTCGACCCCGGCGATGTGGTCTGGATGAACCAGGTCCACGGCAGGGAAGTCGCCACGGTGGACGGCCCCTGGGGCGACGGGCCGATTCCGGCGGTGGACGGTGTGGTCACCGCGCGGCGCGGACTCGCGCTCGCCGTGCTGACCGCCGACTGCACCCCGGTGCTGCTGGCCGATCCGGTCGCGGGTGTGGTGGGCGCGGCCCACGCCGGCCGCCCGGGCATGGTCGCCGGGATCGTGCCCGCCACCGTCGGGGCCATGGTGGCCCTGGGTGCCGAGCCGGCCCGGATCGTGGCCCGTACCGGACCCGCGATCTGCGGACGCTGTTACGAAGTCCCCGCGGCGATGCGGTCCGAGGTCGCGGCCGTCGAACCCGCCGCCTGGGCGGAGACGAGCTGGGGGACGCCCGCCGTCGACGTCACGGCCGGGGTGCACGCCCAGCTCGCGGCGCTCGGGGTGTGGGACCGAAAGCCCTCCGCGTTCTGCACACTGGAGTCGAACGACCATTATTCGTACCGCCGGGACCGCACCACCGGGCGGCTCGCCGGATATGTCTGGCTGGCACCGCTTTCCGGGGGGACGGACGACGCTTCCCCCGCAGGAGGGGCCGCAGCATGACGGACCGTAGGACAGAACTCGCCGCCAATCTGGCGACGGTGGAGGAACGTATCGCCTCCGCCTGCGCCGCGGCCGGGCGCAAGCGGGACGAGGTGACGCTCATCGTGGTCACCAAGACCTATCCGGCGAGTGATGTTCGCCTCCTCCATGAACTCGGTGTGCGCCACGTCGCGGAGAATCGTGACCAGGACGCGGCGCCCAAGGCGACCGCTTGCGCGGATCTGGATCTCAGTTGGCACTTCGTCGGTCAGTTGCAGACCAATAAAGTCCGTTCTGTGGCGGGATATGCCGATGTTGTGCAGTCGATCGATCGCGTGAGGCTTGTCACCGCGCTCTCCGCCGCCGCGGTCCGGGCCGGGCGGGAACTGGGCTGTCTGATTCAGGTCGCCCTGGACGCCGACGCGGGGACGCGCGGGGACCGGGGCGGTGTCGCACCGGACGGAATCGAGGAGTTGGCCGCCGCCGTGGACGGCGCGCCGGGACTGCGGCTCGGTGGTCTGATGACCGTCGCGCCGCTGGCCGGACCGTACGCGGGGCGGCAACGGGCGGCGTTCGAGCGGCTGGTGGAATTCTCATCCGGCCTGCGCGTCGGGCATCCTGCTGCGAACATGGTGTCAGCGGGGATGAGTGCGGACCTCGAAGAGGCCGTGGCGGCCGGGGCGACACATGTACGCGTCGGCACTGCGGTACTCGGAGTCCGTCCTCGGCTCGGGTAACGTCGCCAAGAAGTCGGACCACAGCACAAAATATGGTCATTCCCGTGTTCGAACGGGCGGGCCCCGTGGATCGCGGGCACTTGGTGACGAACCGATCCACCACAGAGCGGAGGATTCAGAGAATGGCCGGCGCGATGCGCAAGATGGCGGTCTACCTCGGCCTCGTGGAGGACGATGGATACGACGGCAGGGGTTTCGATCCCGACGACGACTTCGAGCCCGAACCGGAACCCGAGCGGGAGCACCGGCGGCATCAGCCCGCGCATCAGGTGGAGCGCGAGGAGCCGGTGCGGGTCGTGCAACCCCCGGCGCAGCGCGAGCCGCTGGCGCACGCCGCCCCGCACGCCGCTTCGCTATCCGCAGAAAGCGGACGTCCGGCACGAATCGCCCCCGTGGCATCCATCACACCTGAACGCCCGAGCCTGGAGAAGAACGCACCGGTGATCATGCCCAAGGTCGTGTCCGAGCGGGAGCCTTACCGCATCACCACATTGCATCCACGGACCTATAACGAGGCCCGTACCATCGGGGAACACTTCCGTGAGGGCACCCCGGTGATCATGAATCTGACCGAGATGGACGACACCGACGCGAAGCGACTTGTCGACTTTGCCGCGGGACTTGTCTTCGGTCTGCATGGCAGCATTGAGCGGGTGACCCAGAAGGTGTTCCTGTTGTCGCCTGCTAACGTCGATGTCACGGCGGAGGACAAGGCCCGTATCGCAGAGGGCGGATTCTTCAACCAGAGCTGAGACACGACAACCGGGACGAGCCGGCCACAGGCCGGAGCGAGTAGAGCAACAGGGGAGAGGGAAGCGCGGGATGGGCGTCGCACTACAGGTGGTCTACATCGCGCTGATGTGCTTCCTCATCGTGCTGATTTTTCGGCTGGTCATGGATTACGTCTTCCAGTTCGCCCGTTCATGGCAACCCGGTAAGGCGATGGTGGTCGTTCTTGAAGCCACCTACACTGTCACCGATCCACCGCTCAAGCTTCTTCGGCGGTTCATCCCGCCGTTGCGTCTCGGGGGCGTGGCACTCGACCTGTCCTTCTTCGTTCTGATGATCATTGTCTACATCCTGATCTCCATCGTGAGCGGTTTCGCGAGGTGAGTGGGTAACAGTGGACGATACGGTCTTGCCGACTGCCGACGACTACGTAGAGGTGAAGAAGAGATGCCGCTGACCCCCGAGGACGTGCGGAACAAGCAGTTCACGACGGTCCGCCTCCGGGAAGGCTATGACGAGGACGAGGTCGATGCCTTCCTCGACGAGGTCGAGTCGGAATTGACCCGCTTGCTCCGTGAGAACGAGGACCTGCGCGCCAAGCTGGCCGCGGCGACCCGAGCGGCGGCGCAGAATCAGCAACAACAGGGGATGCGCAAACCGCCGGAGCCGCAGGACGGCCGCGGCGGACCGGGAGCACCGGTGCCCGCCGCCATATCTGGCCCCCCGGTTCAGCAGCAGCAGCCCCCGCAGATGGGTCCCCCCCAGCTGCCCGGTGGAGCGCCGCAGCTGCCGGCCGGCCCGAGCCACGGCGGTCCCATGGGTGGACCCGGTGGCCAACTGCAGGGCGGTCCCATGCAGGGCAACCCGATGCAGGGTGGTCCGATGCAGGGCCAGATGCAGAACGGCCAGATGCAGGGCAACCCCATGCAGGGTGGTCCGATGCAGGGCCAGATGCAGAACGGCCAGATGCAGGGCCAGATGCAGGGTGGTCCCATGCAGGGCGGCCCGATGGGTGGCCCCATGGGCGGTCACCCCGGTGGCCATGGCGGACCGCAGCACCCGCAGCCCGGTCAGGGCCCCGGTGGCGACAGTGCCGCCCGGGTGCTCTCGCTGGCGCAGCAGACCGCCGACCAGGCGATCGCGGAGGCCCGTTCCGAGGCCAACAAGATTGTCGGCGAGGCGCGTTCGCGTGCGGAGGGTCTGGAGCGGGACGCCCGCGCCAAGGCCGACGCGCTGGAGCGGGACGCCCAGGAGAAGCACCGCGTGGCGATGGGCTCCCTGGAGTCCGCGCGGGCGACGCTGGAGCGCAAGGTCGAGGACCTGCGGGGCTTCGAGCGTGAGTACCGGACGCGGCTGAAGTCCTACCTGGAGAGCCAGCTTCGTCAGCTGGAGACCCAGGCGGACGACTCGCTGGCGCCGCCGCGGACCCCCGCGGCCGCCTCGCTGCCGCCGTCGCCCTCGATGGCCTCGGCCGGCGCGGGCGCGATGGGTCACTCCATGGCCGGTGGGCCGTCGATGGGTCAGTCCATGGGCGGTAACCCGTCGATGGGTGGCGGCCCTTCGTACGGTGGCCAGCAGCAGATGTCCCCGGCGATGACTCAGCCGATGGCACCGGTCCGGCCGCAGGCGCCGCAGCCGATGCAGCAGGCGCCGGCGCCGATGCGGGGCTTCCTGATCGACGAGGACGACAACTGACGGCGGGAGCGCGCTGAGCGCGTAGCCGTCGGCAGGCGGGGGCCGGGCCCGGGACATCAGTCCCGGGCCCGGCCCTTTTGCTGTGCGGGGACCGGGTGCCGTGCGGGCGGGGCCCGGGTGCTTGTGCGGGTGCGTGGGTGGTGCCGGGGTGCGCTCCGGTGTGGCGGCGGGACTGCATGATTTACGGCGCTACTCGGGTGCTCGTTTTCCGGGGCACCTTCAGCGCCACAAATCACGCTCTACGTCCCGCCACCACTCCTGCGCGCCCCCCTCCCGCCCTGGTGTTCCGCAGCCCTCGTGCTTCTGTCTCCCTGGTTTCGGGGCGGTTGCCAGGTGGTGGGGGATGGGAAAGGGGGCCGGGGGCCAATGCCCCCGGCCCCCTCAGGGGTGGTGCGGTGCTTACGCCTTGCGGAGCTGGAACGTCAGCGACAGTGGTTCGTCCGTGAACATTTGTCCGAAGGAGTCGTCAGCGGGGGCGGGGGTGAAGGCCGTCGCCAGCACCTCGTCAGCGATCAGGGACGCATGTGTGGTGAGCGCCTCCGTCGTGGCCGGGTCCGCCGAGGTCCAGATCACCGAGATCCGGTCCGCCACGTCCAGGCCGCTGTTCTTACGGGCCTCCTGGATCAGCCGGATCGCGTCGCGGGCCAGGCCCGCCAGACGCAGCTCCGGGGTGATCTCCAGGTCGAGGGCGACCGTGGCACCCGAGTCGGACGCCACCGACCAGCCCTCCCGGGGGGTCTCGGTGATGATGACCTCCTCGGGGGTGAGCGTGATCGTCTCGCCGTCGACCTCCAGCGCGGCCGTACCGTCGCGGAGCGCGAGGGAGAGCGCCGCGGCGTCGGTCTCGGCAACCGCCTTGGCCACCGCCTGCACGCCCTTGCCGAACCGCTTGCCCAGCGCCCGGAAGTTCGCCTTCGCCGTGGTGTCGACCAGCGAGCCGCCGACCTCCGACAGGGACGCCAGCGAGGAGACGTTCAGCTCCTCGGTGATCTGGGCGCGCAGCTCCGGCGACAGGGTCTCGAATCCATGGGCCCCGACGAGCGCGCGGGACAGCGGCTGGCGCGTCTTCACGCCCGACTCCGCGCGGGTCGCCCGCCCCAGCTCCACCAGCCGTCGTACCAGGGTCATCCGGCGCGACAGCTCCGGGTCGATCGCGGTGAGGTCCGCGGCCGGCCATTCGGTCAGATGCACCGATTCCGGGGCGTCCGGCGTCACCGGCACCACCAGGTCCTGCCAGACCCGCTCGGTGATGAAGGGAACGAGCGGGGCCATGACGCGGGTGATCGTCTCGATCACCTCGTGCAGGGTCCGCAGCGCGGCCGGGTCACCCTGCCAGAAGCGGCGGCGGGAGCGGCGTACGTACCAGTTCGAGAGGTCGTCGACGAACGAGGAGAGCAGCTTCCCGGCCCGCTGGGTGTCGTACGCCTCCATCGCCTGGGTGACCTGGTCCACCAGCGCGTTCAACTCGCTGAGCAGCCAGCGGTCCAGGACCGTGCGCTCCGCCGGCGCCGGATCGGACGCGGACGGCGCCCAGTTCGACGTCCGTGCGTAGAGCGCCTGGAAGGCCACCGTGTTCCAGTAGGTCAGCAGGGTCTTGCGGACCACTTCCTGGATGGTGCTGTTGCCCACCCGGCGCGCGGACCACGGCGAGCCACCGGCCGCCATGAACCAACGGACGGCGTCGGCGCCGTGCTGGTCCATCAGCGGGACCGGCTGGAGGGTGTTGCCCAGGTGCTTGGACATCTTCCGGCCGTCCTCGGCCAGGATGTGGCCCAGACAGACGACGTTTTCGTACGAGGACTTGTCGAAGACGAGGGTGCCGACCGCCATCAGCGTGTAGAACCACCCGCGCGTCTGGTCGATCGCCTCCGAGATGAACTGCGCCGGGTAGCGCTTCTCGAAGACGTCCTTGTTCTGGTGCGGGTAGCCCCACTGCGCGAACGGCATCGACCCGGCGTCGTACCACGCGTCGATGACCTCGGGGACGCGCGTCGCCGTGCCCGTGCACTGCGGGCAGTCGAAGGTGACATCGTCGATGTACGGGCGGTGCGGGTCCAGCTCCGCCTGGTCGGTGCCGGTCAGTTCGGACAGCTCGGCGCGCGAGCCGACGCAGGTGAGGTGGTTCTCCTCGCAGCGCCAGATGGGCAGCGGGGTGCCCCAGTAACGGTTGCGGGAGAGCGCCCAGTCGACGTTGTTGTTGAGCCAGTCGCCGAACCGGCCGTGCTTGACCGAGTCCGGGAACCAGTTGGTGTTCTCGTTCTCCTCGATCAGCCGGTCCTTGACCGCGGTCGTACGGATGTACCACGACGGCTGCGCGTAGTAGAGCAGCGCGGTGTGACAGCGCCAGCAGTGCGGGTAGCTGTGCTCGTACGGGATGTGGCGGAAGAGCTTGCCGCGCTCCTGGAGGTCCGCGGTCAGTTGTTCGTCCGCCTTCTTGAAGAAGACGCCGCCGACCAGCGGGAGGCCCTCCTCGAAGGTGCCGTCCGGGCGGACCGGGTTGACCACCGGCAGGCCGTAGGCGCGGCAGACCTTGAGGTCGTCCTCACCGAAGGCGGGGGACTGGTGGACCAGACCCGTACCGTCCTCGGTGGTGACGTACTCGGCGTTCACGACGTAGTGCGCGGGGGCGGGGAACTCGACCAGGTCGAAGGGGCGCTCGTACGTCCAGCGCTCCATCTCCGCGCCGGAGAACGACTCTCCCGTCGGCTCCCAGCCCTCGCCGAGCGCCTTCTCCAACAGGGGCTCGGCGACGACGAGCCGCTCCGTGCCGTCGGTCGCCACCACATAGGTGACGTCAGGGTGCGCGGCGACCGCGGTGTTCGACACCAGTGTCCACGGGGTCGTCGTCCACACCAGGAGCGCGGCCTCGCCCGCGAGCGGGCCGGAGGTCAGCGGGAAGCGGACGAAGACCGAGGGGTCCACGACCGTCTCGTACCCCTGCGCCAGCTCGTGGTCGGAGAGGCCCGTGCCGCAGCGCGGGCACCAGGGGGCGACCCGGTGGTCCTGGACCAGCAGTCCCTTGTTGAAGATCTCCTTGAGCGACCACCAGACCGAGTCGATGTACTCGGGCTTCATGGTCCAGTACGCGTCGTCGAGGTCGACCCAGTACCCCATGCGCTCGGTCAGCTCGGCGAAGGCGTCCGTGTGCCGGGTCACCGACTCACGGCACTTGGCGTTGAACTCGGCGATGCCGTACGCCTCGATGTCCTTCTTGCCGGAGAAGCCCAGCTCCTTCTCGACGGCCAGCTCGACCGGCAGTCCGTGACAGTCCCAGCCGGCCTTGCGGGCGACGTGGTAGCCACGCATCGTACGGAACCGGGGAAAGACGTCCTTGAAGACGCGGGCCTCGATGTGGTGGGCACCGGGCATGCCGTTGGCGGTCGGCGGGCCCTCGTAGAACACCCACTCGGGGCGGCCTTCGGACTGGGCCAGGGTCTTGGCGAAGACCTTGTTCTCGCGCCAGAAGTCGAGCACGGCGTGCTCCAGCGCGGGCAGGTCGACCTGGGCGGGTACCTGGCGGTACTGCGGGGGTGTCATCGGCGAACTCCTCCGGCGGACAGATTCTCTTCCGTCGGAGGGACGAGAGCTGTGCTGCTCCCGCGGTACCACCCTCCTTGGCGGCGCAGGAACGCACCGCCCCCTCATTGGGGTCGCGACACCGGTTCTACTCGCCTGACGGCTTTCTTCCGGCGGCTCCGGGGTGATGCTTCACCGCGCGCTCACCCCCGGGCTCACACCGTCCCCGGGTCGCTCTTGGCCGCCTGCGCCGCTACTCGTCCCCATCCAAGCCTTTCGCTCAGGCCAGTGTACGGGGCCCCGACGTGGTACTCCGACCGCTTTTCCCGCGCCGCGCACGGGGCCCCGCGGATGACCCGAATGGCCAACCGGGTGGGGCCCGAATGGCCGGACCCGGCGGAAGGGGCGCGGATGCTCCCGGGGGGTGGATGACGCGGCGGGGGCGGGGCGGGACGGCTGTGCGGAGCGTCTCCGGTGGGGGCGGGGACCGGCGCGGCGGCGGCGTGGTCCGTTTGCCGCGGGCCCAGAGTCGATTTATCGTCCCAGCACGATTCGCGTGCAAGATCACAATATGTGAAGGGGCCGCGGCCATGGTGGCGAAGAAGACCGCCGAGAGACATCCGGCGTCCGCGAGATCCACCGCCGCCGAGGCGGCTGCCGACGATCCTCCGGAGGCGACCGGCGACGCTCCCCCGGAGACCGCTGGCGGGGGAGCCCCCGTCGCCGGAGCGAAGAAGGCGTCGGGGGTGAAGAAGGCCACCGGGGGGAAGGGTGCCGCGAAGAAGGCGGTGGGGAAGAAAGCGGCGGGGAAGAAGGCTGTCGGGGAGAAGGTCGCGGTGAAGAAGGCGGTCGCCAAGAAGGCGGCCAAGAAGAGCGCGAAGAAGACGGCCGCGAAGAAGACGGCCGCGAGTGCGGCCGGGGCCACCGGGGTCCCGGCCGATGGCGCACAGCAGACAGGAGCCAGGACGGTGGGATCGAAGAAGACCGTGGCCGCTCGGAAGAGCGCCACAGCCGTGCCCACGGCCCGTGCGGCGGCGACGGCTCCGGACGGGCTGGCGGTGCGGCCCGGCGAGGACCCCTGGACCCCGGAGGAGGTCGCCGAGGCCCGGTCCGAGCTGGCGGGCGAGGTGGTCAGGCTGAACGCCGAGCTGACCGCGTCCGAGGCGGCGCTGGCCGGGCTGATGCGGGACTCCGGCGGTGGCGCGGGCGACGACGACGCCGACACCGGGACCAAGAACATCACCCGCGAGCACGAGCTGGCGCTCGCCGCCAGCGCCCGCGAGATGCTGGAGCAGACCGAGCGGGCGCTGCGGCGGCTCGACGCGGGGACCTACGGGATCTGCGAGAACTGCGGCAAACCCATCGGCAAGGCCCGTATGCAGGCGTTCCCGCGGGCCACGCTCTGTGTGGAGTGCAAGCAGAAGCAGGAACGGCGGGGCTGATTCGGCAAATGCCGTGCCGTACCCTCGACGTCAGTCAAGCACCTAGGTTGAGGGACTCACGTGGCAGAGGCGGAGCGCATCATCGGTACGCCAGACGGGGACGGCGAGGCCGCGGCCCCCGCCGACCGGCCCAAGGGCGGGCGCAGGATCGCCGTGCTGTTCGGTGTGGCGGCCGTCGCGTATCTGATCGACCTGGTCACCAAGATGCTCGTGGTGGCCAAGCTGGAGCACCACGAGCCCATAGAGATCATCGGTGATTGGCTGAAGTTCGAGGCGGTACGGAACGCCGGCGCGGCCTTCGGTATCGGCGAGGCGTTCACCGTGATCTTCACCGCCATCGCGGCGACGGTGATCCTCGTGATCATCCGGCTGGCGCGCAAGCTCTACAGCCTGCCCTGGGCCATCGCGCTCGGTCTGCTCCTCGGCGGTGCGCTGGGCAATCTCACCGACCGGATCTTCCGCTACCCCGGCGTCTTCAAGGGCGCGGTCGTGGACTTCATCGCGCCCGCGCACTTCGCCGTCTTCAACCTCGCCGACACCGCGATCGTCTGCGGTGGCGTGCTGATCGTGATCCTCTCCTTCAAGGGGCTCGACCCCGACGGCACCGTCCACAAGGACTGACCCCGGGGCCGTCCCGCCCGGCGTGTTGTCCACAGGGAATCGTCCCCGGGCACGTGGTGCCCGGGAACAAGGCATACTCGACGGGTGAGTACGCTTCCCGAGATCCGCACCCTGCCCGTACCCGATGGCCTTGAGGGCGAGCGCGTCGACGCCGCCATTTCCCGGATGTTCGGGTTCTCTCGTACGAAGGCGGCCGAGCTGGCCGCCGCCGGGAAGGTGCTGGTCGACGGCGCGGCCGTCGGAAAGTCCGAGCGGGTGCACGGCGGCGCCTGGCTTGAGGTCGAGATGCCGCAGGCGCCCGCGCCGGTCCAGGTCGTGGCCGAGCCGGTCGAGGGCATGGAGATCGTCCACGACGACGACGACATCGTCGTGATCATGAAGCCGGTGGGCGTGGCCGCGCACCCGAGCCCCGGCTGGACCGGGACCACGGTGATCGGTGGCCTCGCCGCCGCCGGGTATCGCATCTCCACCTCGGGCGCCGCCGAGCGCCAGGGCATCGTGCACCGGCTGGACGTCGGCACCTCGGGCCTGATGGTGGTGGCGAAGTCGGAGCGCGCGTACACCCTGCTCAAGCAGCAGTTCCGGGAGCGCACGGTCGACAAGCGCTACCACGCGCTGGTGCAGGGGCACCCGGACCCGATGAGCGGGACGATCGACGCCCCCATCGGCCGCCACCCGAACCACGACTACAAGTGGGCCGTCGTCGCCGAGGGCAAGCCCTCCGTGACCCACTACGACCTGCTGGAGGCGTACCGCGCGGCGTCCCTCCTCGACATCAAGCTGGAGACCGGGCGCACCCACCAGATCCGGGTGCACATGGCGGCCCACCGGCATCCCTGTGTGGGCGATCTGACCTATGGCGCTGACCCGACGATGGCCAAGCGCCTCGGACTGACCCGCCAGTGGCTGCACGCGGTGCGCCTCGGCTTCGAGCACCCGTCGGACGGCCGCTGGGTGGAGTACGAGAGCGGCTACCCGGACGATCTGCGCGGTGCGCTGGACAAGATCGCCGCAGAGAGCGCCTGAGGGATGAGTGCCGACCCGCTGGACGGGAGCGTGACCGTCGCGGGGTGCTCCGCACCGGCGGAGCGGTCCTTCCTGGTCCGGGTCGCCGAGGGGCCCGCGGACCGGAAGGCGTGTTTCGCGGTCCGCGAGGACGTCTTCGTCATCGAACAGCGGGTCCCCGTCGAGATCGAGTACGACGTCTTCGACGAGGACGGCGCCGACACCGTGCATCTGCTGGCACTGGCCGGTGACGGCACCCCGCTGGGCGCGGGGCGGCTGCTCCACGGCCCGGCGGCGGCCGACCGGACGGGCGGCGATCCCCGCGTGGGCTCGCTGGGCCGGCTGGCCGTGGTCCCCGCGGCGCGCGGTCTCGGCGTCGGTGTCGCACTGGTCCGCGCGATCGAGGACGCGGCGCGCGAGCGGGGTCTCACGGTCATGGACCTGCACGCCCAGACCCATGCGCGCGGGTTCTACGAACGGCTGGGATACACGGCCTACGGGCCGGAGTACGACGAGGCCGGAATCGGCCACCAGGGGATGCGGCGGGAGCTGTAGGTCGTGTCCGCACCGTCCTGAAGACACTCCCCGGGCCGCCCCTGTCGGAGCCGGCTGCGCGCCGCGCGCCGACCCCGCGCTCACGTTGGTGGGGGAGCCACCGCCCGTCATGCAGGCTTATGTCCGACTATGCGTGGCAGGCTGAGCCCTTGATCGTGGTGGTTTCCAACCCCCGGAGGGCCCACCGTGGACCAACTCGCGCTACTGCTCGTGCTGTTGCTCGGAGCCGTGGTGACCGTACCGCTCGGGGCGCGGCTCGATCTTCCCGCACCGGTGCTGATGACCCTCGCCGGGGCCGGTGTGGCCTTTCTCCCCTTCGTACCGACCGTCGAGATCCCACCCGAGTTCATCCTGCCGCTGGTGCTGCCGCCGCTGCTGTACGCGTCCGTCCAGCGCACCTCCTGGCGGCAGTTCACCGCCCATCTGCGGCCGATCCTGCTGCTCGCCGTCGCCCTGGTGTTCGTGACCACAGCGGCGGTCGCCGCCGTCGCCCAGGCCATCGTGCCCGGACTGCCGATCGCCGCGGCCGTCGCGCTCGGCGCCCTGGTCGCACCGCCCGATCCGGTCGCCGCGACCGCGGTCGCCGGCCGGCTCGGGCTGCCGCGCCGGCTGGTCTCCATCCTGGAGGGCGAGGGACTCTTCAACGACGTCACGGCGATCGTGCTCTACCACGTGGCCGTCGCGGCGGCGGTCAGCGGAACCTTCTCCTGGTCCGGTGCGGCCGAGCGGCTCGTGCTCTCCGCCGTCGTCGCGGTCGCCGTCGGATTCGCCCTCGGCTGGCTCTCCAACAAACTGATGAGCTTCCTCGGCGATGCCACCCTCCAGGTCGGGCTCTCCCTGATGGTGCCGTTCGTGAGCTATGTGCTGGCCGAGGAGCTGCACGGTTCGGGTGTCCTCGCCGTACTCACCACCGCGCTCTTCCTCGCCGAGCACACCGCCGACGCGGACGACGTCATGGGCCGGCTGGCCGGGAACACCTTCTGGGGGATCATCGACACCCTGGTGACCGGGGTGGCCTTCGGGCTCATCGGGCTGGAACTGCACACCGTCTTCGGTACCGAGGACGGCCGGCTGCCCGAGCTGATCGGCTGGGGCGCCACGGTCGCGGCGGTCGTCGTCGGCGTACGGCTGCTGTGGCTGCTGCCCGCCACCTGGGCCGCCAAACGGCTCCACACCCGGCGGGACTACGACGAGGACATCCCCGTGAGCTGGCGCGAGACGGTCGTCATGTGGTGGTCCGGGATGCGTGGGGTGGCCTCGGTCGCGCTGGCCCTCGCCATTCCGCTGACCACCGACAGCGGTGCGCCGTTCCCGGGCCGGAGCGAGATCGTCTTCATCGCCTTCGTGGTGATCCTCGCCACCCTGGTGATCCAGGGGCTCACCCTCCCCTGGCTGGTCCGGCGGCTGGGGGTGCGCGCCGACACCGAATCCGAACGCGAACTGGAGCGTGGCCTCGCGATCCGGGCCGCCCGCGCGGCCAGACACCGGCTGCGGGAGATCGAACAGGTCGAGGAGTTGCCGGAGGAGGTCAGCGAACGGCTGCTGCGCGGCGCGTACGAGGTGGCGGCCTGGATCAGCCCGGACATCATCGACGAGGACCGGCGCGAGTGGTACGCCCGGCGTACCGAGCGGGCCAGGACCGTCCGCCGCATCCAGCGGGAGATGATGTCCGCCGCCCGGCACGAGGTCCTCGCCGCCCGGAGTGAACCCGGCGCGAATCCGGAGGTGGTGGACCGGGTGCTGCGGCATCTGGACGTGCGCAGCCTGCGCTGAGGCCGGGGCGCCACCCCGGGTGGGATGGCGCCCCGGCACCGCAGGGGTCAGCCCCGGCCCGTCCGGGGGCGTACCTCGTCCGCCGCCACCGGTTCGCTCTCGGGCCGCTTCGTCAGCGGCGGGCTCACCGCCGCCGTCGCCTCCGCCGCCGGTGCCGTGGCGATCCGCGGCAGCGCGTACGGATGGTGCTCGTACAGCCAGGCGATCAGCCGCTCGCGCACCACGCACCGTACGGTCCAGATGTCGTCCGCGTCCTTCGCGGTGACGACCGCCCGCACGTGCATGGTCGACGGGGTGGTGTCCGTGACGGCGAGCGACCAGTCGCGGCCGTCCCAGGCCGGGCAGTCGCGCAGCACCTCATGGAGCTTCTCGCGCATCTCCGGCACCGGGGCCGCGTGGTCCAGGTGGAAGAAGACGGTACCGGTCATCTGCACGCCGCCGCGCGACCAGTTCTCGAACGGCTTGCTGGTGAAGTACGAGACCGGCATGGTGATCCGGCGCTCGTCCCAGGTCCGTACGGCGAGGAAGGTGAGGGTGATCTCCTCCACCGTGCCCCACTCGCCGTCCACGACCACCGTGTCCCCTATCCGCACCATGTCGCCGAAGGCGATCTGGAATCCGGCGAAGAGGTTTCCCAGCGTCGACTGGGCGGCGACACCGGCGACGATGCCGAGCACACCGGCCGACGCCAGCATCGACGTACCGACCGTGCGCATGGCCGGGAAGGTCAGCAGCATCGCCGCGACCGCCACCACCCCGACGACGGCGATGACGACCCGCTGGATCAGCGTGACCTGGGTCCGCACCCGGCGCACTCGGGCCGGATCGCGGGTCGCCGCCGCGTAGCGGCTGTAGGTGGACTCGACCACGGCCGTGGCGACCTTGACGGCCAGCCAGGCGGAGGCGCCGATCAGCACCAGGGACAGGATCCGTCCGATGCCGTCGTGGTGGCTTCTGAGGCTGCCGATCTCGGCCTGTCGGTAGGTCCCGCTCAGCAGCGCCGTGATCAGTACGAACTGCAGGGGAAGGCGGCAGCGGCGCAGCAGACCCCACAGCGGGGTCTCCGGATGCCGGGTGTCGGCTCGGCGGAGCAGCAGGTCGACCAGCCAGCCCACGACCAGCGTGAGCACGACCGAACCGCCGATGACGATCAAAGGGCGCAGCACGTTCTCCATGTCTTCGAACGTAACCTGACCTCATGGACATCATGCTTTTCTCTTCGACATACGGTCTTCGCCCCGCCGTCCGGTCGGCCGCCGAACGCCTGGAAACGGCTGGTCACCGGGTGTGGACGCCCGATCTTTTCGAGGGCAGGACCTTTGGCGACGTTGAGGCGGGGATGGCCTACAAGGACGAGCTGGGCAAGGACGAGCTGCTGAAGCGGGCGGTGCTGGCCGCCGCGCCCTACTCGGACCGGGGGCTGGTCTACGCGGGGTTCTCGCTGGGCGCCTCGATCGCGCAGACGCTGGCGCTGGGCGACGAGAAGGCCCGCGGGCTGCTGCTGTTGCACGGCACGTCCGACATTGCGGCGAACGCGGCCGTCGACGAACTGCCCGTACAACTGCATATCGCCGATCCCGATCCGTTCGAGCCGCATGACTGGCTGACGGCGTGGTACCTGGGAATGAGCAAGGCGGGCGCGGACGTCGAGGTCTACCGCTACCCGGGCGCCGGACACCTCTACACCGACCCGGAGCTGCCGGACTACGACGCGGAGGCGGCCGAGCAGACCTGGCGGGTGGCGCTCGGCTTCCTGGAGACCCTGGAGACGCCGGAGACCTTGGAGACGCCGGAGAAGTAGCGCGGGCGGGACCCGCCATCGGCCGCCGGGGGGGCCGGGCCCGAGGGGCGGGCGAACCGGGAGGTCCGCCCGCCCCCAGGGAGCCGCGCGGGCTCGGAAGAGCCTGAGGCTTTGACGCCGTGCGGGTTCCGCGGGCCTCGGACTCCGATGCCGTGCGCGGGTTCCGCGGGCCTAGGCGGCCTTGAGCGCCTTGCCCACGGCCGTGTTGAACTCGTCGGCCGTCATCGGCGGGTTATCCGAACCCTCCACCGTGATCTTCTTGCCGTCCATCCGGAGCGTCGGCGTACCCCCGACACCGCTGTCGTCGAACTCCTTCGACATCTTCATCGCCCAGGCGTCGAACGTGCCGTCCTTGACGTTCTTCTCGAACGCGGCGTTGTTCTTCAGCGCCGGCACGCTGTCGGCGATCTCCAGCATGTACGAGTCCTTGGCGAAGGTGTCCTTGCTCTCCGTGGGGTGGAACTTCTTCGAGTAGAGGGCCGCCTTGTACTCGGTGAACGCCTCCGGGCTGACGTCCAGCGCCGCGCCCAGGGCGCTGAGCGCGTTCTTCGAGCCCTCGCCGTCGTCCATGTTGTCGATGAAGGTGGCGCCGACGAACTTGAGCTTGTACTTACCGGCCGCGAGGTCCTTCTTGACCGTCTCGCTGACCCCCTGCTCGAACTGGGCGCAGGAGGGACAGCGGGCGTCCTCGAACACTTCGAGGGTCTTCTTGGCGGTCGCCTTGCCGACGACGACCTCCGTGCCGTGGGTGCCCGAGGTGTTCTTGGGCGCGGTCACGGTCTTCGCGTCCTTCGCCGACTCCCAGGCGGTCGGTTCGTTGCTCTGGATCACCGCGTAGCTGATGCCACCGGCCACGGCGAGGACCGCGACCGTCGAGGCGATGACGATGAGCTGCCGACGGGTCTTCTCCTTCTTGGCCTGCTGCTCGCGCTCCACCCGGAGCCGCTCACGGGCCGCCGCCTTGTTGGCCTTGTTGTTACGTGCACTCATGCTGATTCACTCCGGAAGGATGTCGTATCGCCGGGATACGGAAAGCGGGAAAGCCGAAAATACGCAGAATTCACGACAGATGTGCGCGCGGAAATGAGATGTGCGCGCGGATTGTGTGCGCCAGAGGCACGCAGCCGTACGCGGGTCCCGGATCGAGAGGGTCCCGGGGGCGCGGTGCGCTCAGGCGCAGAGCCCGAAGGCGGGCGGCGGTCCCCGTCGTGCGACGGAGTGGACCAGCGTGCGGGTGCGGGAGGCGGCGCCCGGCGGCACGGGGCGCACCGGGCGCCGTACCGGCCGGTGCGCCGCCGTCACCACGGCGAACGCGATGAGCAGTGGCCGGAAGGCGTACGCGCCCACCGCCCGCACCAGACCGGCCAGCGCGGCCTCGCCGTGCCGGAGCCAGCCGGCCGCGAGCAGTCCGACCGCGATATGGGCGGCGAGCAGCAGCCAGGGAGCGGCGGAGTCGGTGGCGGCCGGCAGACCGGCGGCGCCGTCCCCGGCAGCCGTGACCCCGGGCAGTTGGGTGCCGACCCCGCCCCCGCAGAGCACATCGAGCCCCAGCGCCCGCAGCGAACCGGAGACCGGTCCGCCGGCGGGGCCGTAACAGGCGTCCTGGCCGGCCGTGAAGATCGTGTCGGCGGCGAGTTCAAGCGGGACGAGCAGAGCGGCGATGCGCCAGAACCCCCGCTCCCGGCTCGAGAACGCGTACGCGACGGCGAAGACGCCCACCGACAGCCCGGCGACCGTGAACCACGGCAGCGGGGCCCGGGAGAGCAGCACATGGGAAGCGGCGGACAGCGTCACGACCAGTGCCGTGAAGATCGCCGCCCGCAGCGCCCTGAACTGCATTCCCGATACGTCCATCGTCTGCCGAGTGTGCCATGGCTCCGTGAGAGGAGCCTTAAGGGATCCGGTCCTATTCGGTCCTACAGGCCAGGTATCCGGCCATTGCGGAAGAGGTCCACAAAGATCTGGTGGTCACGCCGGGCGCGGGCGCCGTAACGGTGCGCGAAATCGACCAGCAGCTCCGGGAAGCCGTCCTCGTCGGCGGCGATGGCCGCGTCGATGGCCCGCTCGGTGGAGAACGGCACCAGGGAGTGGCCGCTCTGCTCGTCCGCCGCGCCGTGCATGGTGGCCGTGGCCCGGCCGAGGTCCGCGACGACCGCCGCGATCTCCTCCGGGTCGTCGATCTCCGACCAGTCCAGGTCCACCGCGTACGGGGAGACCTCGGCGACGAGCTGACCGGCGCCGTCCAGCTCGGTCCAGCCCAGCCAGGGATCGGCGTGGTCCTGGAGGGCGCGCTGTGAGATCACCGTGCGGTGGCCCTCGTGCTGGAAGTACTCCCGCACGGTCGGATCGTCCAGATGCAGGGAGACCGCCGGGGTCTGCGCCTGCTTCATGTAGATCACGACGTCGTTCTCCAGGGCGTCGCTGTTCCCCTCCAGCAGGATGTTGTAGGAGGGGAGGCCGGCGGAACCTATACCGATGCCGCGCCGGCCGACCACGTCCTTCACCCGGTACGAGTCGGGCCGGGTGAGGCTGGAGTCCGGCAGGGTCTCCAGATAGCCGTCGAAGGCCGCCAGCACCTTGTACCTGCTCGCCGCGTCCAGCTCGATCGAGCCGCCCCCGGGGGCGAAGCGGCGCTCGAAGTCACGGATCTCGGTCATCGAGTCCAGCAGCGAGAAGCGGGTGAGCGACCGGGCGGAGCGGAGCGCCTCCAGCAGCGGGCCGTCGGCGGTGTCCAGGGTGAAGGGCGGGACCTCGTCGTGCTTCGCGCCGGCGGCGAGGGCGTGGATCCGCTCGCGGTAGGCGGCGGCGCAGATCCGCACCAGCTCACTGATCTGTTCGTCGCTGAACGCCTTGGTGTAGCCGATCAGCGCCAGGGAGGCGGCGAGCCGCTTCAGGTCCCAGGTGAAGGGGCCGACATACGCCTCGTCGAAGTCGTTGACGTTGAAGATCAGCCGGCCGTTGGCGTCCATGTAGGTGCCGAAGTTCTCGGCGTGGAGATCGCCGTGGATCCAGACCCGGCTGGTGCGCTCGTCCAGATACGGCCCCCGCACCTCGGGTCCGGAGCCGGCGTCCGTGACCGTGTGCTCCCGCTCCAGATCGCCGTAGAAGACGCAGGCCGCGCCCCGGTAGAAGGCGAACGCGGAGGCGGCCATCTTCCGGAACTTCACCCGGAAGGCCGCGGGATCGGCGGCCAGGAGCTCACCGAAGGCGGTCCCGAAGACGGCGAGGATCTCCTCGCCGCGCTCTTCGGCCGTGACCTCGGTCGAGTGGGGTACCGGCATCGCTGTGCGCCTCCTGGTGCGGTGACTGTGGTGACAAGGGTCTCCCCGGGCAGCGGCGCCGGGGGAGGGGGTACGTCTGGTTCGTTCAACGCCCGGGGCGCCCCGAGAGTGCCCCCCGGCGGGGGGCCATGAGGTGGCTCGGTCGGCCCGTCGGGTGTCGGCGGGGAGTCGTAGACTTCCACGCTGTCCCCCGCAGACGTCCGCCGCCCCCCATCGCCCGCCCTCTGGAGGCCCCCGCCGTGACCAAGCCGCCCTTCACGCACCTGCATGTGCACACTCAGTATTCGCTGCTGGACGGTGCGGCGCGGCTGAAGGACATGTTCAACGCCTGTAATGAGATGGGCATGTCGCATATCGCGATGACGGACCACGGCAATCTGCACGGCGCGTATGACTTCTTCCATCAGGCGAAGAAGGCGGGGGTGACCCCGATCATCGGTATCGAGGCGTATGTGGCGCCGGAGTCGCGGCGCAACAAACGTAAGGTCAAGTGGGGGCAGCCGCATCAGAAGCGGGACGATGTCTCCGGCTCGGGTGGTTACACGCACAAGACGATCTGGGCGGCGAACCGCACGGGTCTGCACAATCTGTTCCGGTTGTCGTCGGACGCGTATGCGGAGGGTTGGCTCCAGAAGTGGCCCCGGATGGACCGGGAGACCATTTCCCAGTGGTCGGAGGGGCTGATCGCGTCGACCGGGTGTCCGTCGGGCGAGTTGCAGACGCGGCTGCGTCTCGGGCAGTTCGACGAGGCGGTGCAGGCGGCCTCGGACTACCAGGACATCTTCGGCAAGGGCCGGTATTTCCTGGAGTTGATGGACCACGGCATCGAGATCGAGCGCCGGGTGCGGGACGGTCTGCTGGAGATCGGAAAGAAGCTCGGTATTCCGCCGTTGGTGACGAATGACTCGCATTACACATATGCGAGTGAGGCGACGGCGCATGACGCGTTGCTGTGCATTCAGACGGGTAAGAATCTGTCGGATCCGGATCGTTTCCGGTTCGACGGGACGGGTTATTACCTGAAGTCGACGGACGAGATGTATGCGGTGGACTCGTCGGACGCCTGGCAGGAGGGGTGCCGCAATACGCTGCTGGTGGCCGAGCAGATCGATGACTCCGGCATGTTCGAGGCGAAGAACCTCATGCCGAAGTTCGACATCCCCGACGGTTACACCGAGGTCACCTGGTTCCAGGAGGAGGTCCGGGTCGGCATGGACCGCCGCTTCCCAGGCGGTGTCCCCGCGGACCGCCAGAAGCAGGCCGAGTACGAGATGGACGTCATCATCCAGATGGGGTTCCCCGGGTACTTCCTGGTGGTCGCCGACTTCATCATGTGGGCGAAGAAGAACGGCATCGCGGTCGGCCCCGGCCGAGGCTCCGCGGCCGGCTCGATCGTCTCGTACGCGATGGGCATCACCGACCTCGACCCGATCGAGCACGGGCTGATCTTCGAGCGGTTCCTCAACCCCGAGCGCGTCTCGATGCCCGATGTCGACATCGACTTCGACGAGCGTCGGCGCGTCGAGGTGATCCGGTATGTGACCGAGAAGTACGGCGCGGACAAGGTCGCCATGATCGGCACCTACGGAAAGATCAAGGCGAAGAACGCCATCAAGGACTCCGCGCGGGTCCTGGGCTATCCGTACGCCATGGGTGACCGGCTGACCAAGGCGATGCCGGCCGATGTTCTCGGCAAGGGCATCGACCTCTCCGGGATCACCGACCCCAAGCACCCCCGCTACAGCGAGGCGGGCGAGATCCGGGGGATGTACGAGAACGAGCCGGACGTACGGAAGGTGATCGACACCGCCAAGGGCGTCGAGGGCCTGGTCCGGCAGATGGGCGTGCACGCGGCCGGCGTGATCATGTCCAGCGAGACGATCACCGACCACGCCCCGGTCTGGGTCCGGCACACCGACGGCGTCACGATCACGCAGTGGGACTATCCGCAGTGCGAGTCGCTCGGCCTGCTGAAGATGGACTTCCTCGGCCTGCGCAACCTCACGATCATGGACGACGCCATCAAGATGGTGAAGGCCAACAAGGGCATCGAGCTGGAGATGCTCGCGCTGCCGCTCGATGACGCGCCCACCTTCGAACTCCTCTGCCGCGGTGACACGCTCGGCGTCTTCCAGTTCGACGGCGGCCCGATGCGCTCGCTGCTGCGACTGATGAAGCCCGACAACTTCGAGGACATCTCCGCCGTCTCGGCCCTGTACCGCCCGGGTCCGATGGGCATGAACTCCCATACGAACTACGCGCTGCGGAAGAACAAGCAGCAGGAGATCACCCCGATCCACCCGGAGCTGGAGGAGCCGCTCCGGGAGGTGCTCGACATCACCTACGGCCTCATCGTGTACCAGGAGCAGGTGCAGAAGGCCGCCCAGATCATCGCGGGCTACTCGCTCGGCGAGGCCGACATCCTCCGCCGCGTGATGGGCAAGAAGAAGCCCGAGGAGCTGGCGAAGAACTTCACGATCTTCCAGGCCGGCGCCCGGAAGAACAACTACTCGGACGAAGCGATCCAGGGCCTCTGGGACGTGCTGGTCCCGTTCGCCGGATACGCCTTCAACAAGGCGCACTCCTCCGCCTACGGTCTGGTCACCTACTGGACCGCGTATCTGAAGGCGAATTATCCGGCGGAGTACATGGCGGCGCTGCTGACGTCGGTGAAGGACGACAAGGACAAGTCGGCGGTCTATCTGAACGAGTGCCGGCGGATGGGCATCAAGGTGCTGCCGCCGAACGTGAACGAGTCGCAGTCGAACTTCGCCGCGCAGGGTGACGATGTGATCCTGTTCGGTCTCACCGCGGTCCGGAACGTCGGTACGAACGTGGTGGACTCGATCATCCGGTGCCGGAAGGCGAAGGGGAAGTACGGGTCGTTCCCGGACTTCCTCGACAAGGTGGAGGCGGTGGTCTGCAATAAGCGGACCGTGGAGTCGCTGATCAAGGCGGGCGCCTTCGACGAGCTGGGGCACACCCGCAAGGGGCTGGTCGCCCACCATGAGCCCATGATCGACAACGTGGTGGCGGTCAAGCGCAAGGAGGCCGAGGGACAGTTCGACCTCTTCGGCGGCATGGGGGACGAGGGGGACGATGAGCCGGGGTTCGGGCTCGATGTCGAGTTCTCGGACGTGGAGTGGGAGAAGTCGTACCTGCTGGCGCAGGAGCGCGAGATGCTCGGGCTCTACGTCTCGGACCATCCGCTCTTCGGTATCGAGCACGTCCTCTCGGACAAGTCGGACGCGGCGATCTCCCAACTGACCGGGGGCGAGCACGCGGACGGCGCGGTCGTCACCATCGGCGGCATCATCTCCGGTCTCCAGCGCAAGATGACCAAGCAGGGCAATGCCTGGGCCATCGCCACGGTGGAGGACCTCGCCGGATCGATCGAGTGCATGTTCTTCCCGGCCACCTACCAGCTCGTCTCCACCCAGCTCGTGGAGGACACCGTCGTCTTCGTCAAGGGACGCCTCGACAAGCGCGAGGACATTCCCCGCCTCGTCGCCATGGAGCTGATGGTTCCCGATCTCTCGTCGGCGGGGACCAACGCTCCGGTGGTCGTCACCATCCCCACGGTGAAGGTGACCCCGCCGATGATCACCCGGCTCGGGGAGATCCTCCGCCATCACAAGGGCAACACCGAGGTGCGGATCAAGCTCCAGGGCCCCCGGTCGACCACGGTGCTCCGGCTCGACCGGCACCGGGTGCAGCCGGATCCGGCGCTCTTCGGTGACCTGAAGGTGCTGCTCGGCCCGTCCTGCCTGGCCGGCTGAGCTGGCGTACCTCCGCACGTACCCGCCCGGCACACGGAGGCATACGGAAGGGGCGCACCCGTCGTCACGGGTGCGCCCCTTCCGTGCTCTCCGCCACGGTCGGCGGTCGGCCGGCGATCGGTCGGCGGCCGGTCAGCAGTCGGTCGGCGGATGGTCAGTGGCCGGTCAGTTGTGGCCGAAACGACGCTGGTGCTTACGGGCGACATCGGCCGGGCTGCCCTGAGCCTGCGACTGGGGCCGGACCTGTGATTCGTAGGCGGTCGACTTCGTCTGCTCGGGTTCGCGCTCAGGGGCCGCCGAGCGGTCCTGCTGATGGCCACCCTTGCGATTCTTGTTCTTGGCCATGGTGTGCCTCCATCGAGGGGTCTGGGGGGCCAGGGCCTGGGGGCCGGGGCCGCGACCAGACTCACATATAGGACGATACGCCGCATTTTGGATCATTGCTGTAGGTAAACGGCCCTTGCGACGGACCTCGCGATGCCCCCGCCACGCCGATGATCGAGTTCCGGCCGTTAACCCCCACGAGGTCGGGCAGACTCCAGGGAAACCCGGAACAATCCCCGGTCCGGCAGCTCCCGGCCGGAAGGCCGTAGCCTGTCCCGATCGTCGAAGATCTTCCGTCTGTCCCGATTCCCCAGCTCGCTCACCCCCCCCACACCCAGACCACTTACCCAGACGTCGAAGTACCCGAAAGAGGGTGGAACGCGTGGACCGCTGCGTTGTGCTGGTGGACGCCGGCTATCTGCTCGGCGCCGCTGCGAGCCTGCTCGCCGGGGAGCCGGCGCGTTCCCGGATCACCGTCGACCACGCCGCCCTCATCCAGGGCCTGCGCGAACTCGCGGAGGCCGATACGGAGCGCCCACTACTCCGTATCTACTGGTTCGACGGCGCACCCGACCGGGTGCCGCAGCCGGAGCACCGTCGGCTGCGGGTGATGCCCCGGGTGACGGTCCGGCTCGGCGCCCTGACCCGCAGCGACGGTCGTTGGGCCCAGAAGGGCGTCGACGCGGCCATGCACGCCGAGCTGACCGAACTGGCCAGAAACCGCGCCTGCTCGGATGTGGTGCTGGTGACCGGGGACGGGGATCTGCTGCCCGGTCTGATGTCCGCCAAGGAGCACGGCGTCGCCGTCCACCTCTGGGCGGTGCAGGCCGCCGACGGCGACTACAACCAGTCCGAGGACCTGGTCGCCGAGGCCGACGAGCGCCGGGTCCTCGACCGGGCCTGGATCACCGGCGCCGTACGGGCCAAGGACCTGGCCGGTATCTGTGCTCCGCCGCCGGTGCCCCGCCCCGAGATCGCGGCCATCCTCTCCGCGCCGCTGCCGGAGTCGGCGCTCGCCGCGTCCCAGGCGTCGGCAGGTGAGAGCGCGCGCAACGGCTCCCGGCCCCCGGCCGCCGAGAACGGCCACGGCGACCCCGGTCCGGCGCCCGCCATCGTCAAGGGAGTGCCCACCCCGAAGGATCTGGCCAGCCTGCGCGCCCCCGGCCCCCACGTACCGCACCACCCCGCCAGCGCCACCCTGCGCTGGTCCTCCGACAAGGGTTGGGTCGAGCGGCCCGGCGCCGGAGCGCTCGGGGAGCCGTCGGAGACGGCGTCACTGCCCACCCTGGCCCAGCTCACCAGCGCCGAGCAGCGTTGGGCCGACCGCGAGGAGGACATCACCACGGTCGGCGGCGACCCGTTCGAAGTCGGCCAGGTCTTCGCCCGGCGCTGGATGGAACGGCTCCCGGAGACCGGTCATGTCCAGAAACTCTCCACCATGTACCCCCGGGTCCCGCACCGCATCGACGGGGAACTCCTCCGCTACGCCGCCCGCTTCGGACTGCTCGCCCACAAGGACGACCAGATCGACGAGCACGACCGCTATGCGATCAGGGCCGGATTCTGGCGCGAGATCGATGTACGGGCGGCGGCGGAACACGCCCCGGCCGGGGAGTAGTGCGCGGGACCCCGTAGGCTCGTGCCTCGTGAGTACGGTGTGCGTGGTGCGGCGGCTGGTCAAAACGTATCCCGCCGCGCGCGCCCGCCGGGGCGTGCCGGCGACCCCTGAAGTGCGGGCGACGGACGGAATCAGCCTGGAGGTCCAGGGCGGCGAGATCTTCGGCCTGCTCGGCCCCAACGGCGCGGGCAAGTCCACGCTCGTGCGCCAACTGACCGGTCTGATGCGCCCCGACTCGGGCAGTGTCGAGGTGCTCGGCCACGATCTCGTACGCCATCCGGAGCGCGCCGCGCGGCTCATCGGCTATCTCGGTCAGGAGTCCACCGCGCTCGACGAACTGACCGTGTCGCTCGCCGCCGAGACCACCGGGCGGCTGCGCGGACTCTCCATCCGGGACGCGCGCGCCGAGCGCGACACCGTCCTGGCGGAGCTGGGCCTGACCGAACTGGCCGGACGCCCGCTGAAGAAGCTCTCCGGGGGACAGCGACGGCTGGCCTGTTTCGCCACCACCCTGGTCGGCGAGCGCCCGCTGCTCGTCCTGGACGAGCCCACCACCGGAATGGACCCCGTCGCGCGCCGCGCGGTGTGGGCCGCGGTCGACCGGCGTCGGGCCCTGCACGGCACGACCGTCGTCCTGGTCACGCACAATGTCATCGAGGCCGAGACCGTTCTCGACCGGGTCGCCGTGCTGGAGCGGGGTCGGGTCATCGCCTGCGACACTCCCAGTGGGCTGAAGGAACGGGTCGCCGGCGAGGTACGAGTGGAATTGGTGTGGCGCGAACGGGCGCCGCTCGATGTGCCCGAGGTGGCCGCGCTCCGCGGATCCGCGCAGGAGTTCGGCCGCCGCTGGGTGCTCAGACTCGCGCCGGACGAGGCGCGGGCGGCCGTCGCCGCAGTGACTGGCGGCGCGGCGTTCGCGGCGCTCGACGACTTCTCGCTGGCGACGCCCAGCCTGGAGGACGTGTACTTGGCGCTCGGGGGGAACGCGACGAAGGGGCTGGTCAAGGCGTGAGTATCGTGCCCATGGAGGCGGTGTCCGGGCAGACACACATCCGGGGGAAGGACGTGGCACCCGCGGTCGCCGCGCCGCTGGCGCCCCGGGCGCGGCTGCTGCCCGCGCTCGGCGCGGTCTACACCGCACAGCTGTCGCGGGCCCGGGTCGCCCGGATCCCACTGCTCTTCGTGGCGACCTTCCAATCCGTCGGGATCATGGTCCTGATGCGGGGGGTCGTCGACGGCGGTGCCGAGGCGCGGGCCGTCGTCGCGGGCTCCTCCGTCCTGGTGGTCGCCTTCGTCGCGCTCAATCTGCTCGCGCAGTACTTCGGGCAGCTACGGGCGAGCGGCGGCCTCGACCACTACGCGACGCTGCCGGTGCCACCCGCGGCCGTGGTGCTGGGGGCGGCCGGCGCGTACGCCTCCTTCACCGTGCCCGGCACCGTCGTCACGGCGGTCACGGGCAGTGTGCTCTTCTCGCTGCCGATGACCCATCTCTGGGTGTTGGTGGCCGTGATCCCGCTCTCGGGGGCGGCGCTCGCCGGTCTCGGCGCGGCGCTCGGACTGCTCGCACCCCGTCAGGAACTCGCCACCCTGCTCGGACAGTTGGGCATGTCGGCGGCGCTGCTGCTGGGTGTGCTGCCGGCCGCCAGGCTGCCGGAGCCGATCTCGTACGCGCGTGATCTGCTGCCGTCGACCTATGGCGTCGAGGCGCTGGCCAGGACCTTCGACGCGCATCCCGACTGGGCGTCGGTCGGATTCGATCTCGCGGTCTGCGCGGTGGTCGGCGTCGTTTCGCTGACGGTCGCGACCTGGGCGTATCGGCGGGCGGCGGTCCGGTGAGGCGCCGGGGGCGCACGCCTGGCACGATGGCGGTGTGACCGCACCGCTGACTCCGCCGCCACCGCCGAACGACAACCCCTGGCAGGCCCCGCCGACGTACGAGGGCCCCGGAGGGGAAGACCCGGACGGCCCGGGGCCGCGGCAGGACCTGCGGGACGGGATCGTCGTGGTGGCGGCCGTGACCCTGGCCGGTATCGCGCTGGGGCTGCTGTGGCTGTGGCTGGCCCCGAGGGTGCCGCTGATCTCCGACGGTAAGGCCGTCTTCCTGAAGAATTCGGAGGGCGAGGCCGCGGTCGGCGCGGACGGGACGTTCGCCCTGCTCGCCCTCGGCCTCGGTGCGCTGAGCGCGATCGGCGTGTTCCTGTTCCGCCGCCGCGGGGGCATCGTGCTGGTGTTCGCCCTGGCGCTCGGCGGTGTGCTGGCGTCGCTGCTGGCGTGGGGTGTCGGGGTGTGGTTCGGGCCCACGGACGATGTGGTCGCGCACGCCCGTGCGGTGGGTGAGGGCGTCACCTTCGACGCGCCGCTGAAGCTGAACGCGAAGGGCGCGCTGCTCGCCTGGCCGGTGGCGGCGATGCTGGTCCAACTGATCCTGACGGCGCTGCTGGCGCCGAGGGACCCGGAGCCGGAGTTGCCGCCGCCGCCCCCGCAGTGGGGCCCGGCCGAGCAGTAGCCCCCGGCCCGCTCCCCGCCCGCCCCCGGCTCGTACGGGCGGTGTCCCGGAGCGCCGGCGACGTCGGGAACCGGGCCCCCCGCCGGTGGCCCGGCGACCTCGGGAACCGGGCCCCCCGCCGGTGCGGGAGTGGCCCGGTCCTCACGAGCCGGGGGGCGGGACTACGCCGGACGGCGACCGTGGTTGGCCTTGCGGGTGCGCCACTTCCGTTTACGGGTGCGTTTGGACATGTCCTCGCCTCCTCGGGAGTCAGTCCTACGGTCGTAGTCGAGGAACGCGCCCCCGTCGACCCCCTGGACACCACCGATCCGAGCGACCGGCTCCCGCACCGGATGCGACCGGCTCCGACGAGAGAGGGCGAGAGAGGGCGAGAAGCCCCACGGAGCCTGGGGAGGCCCCAGGCACCAGACCCCGCTCACTGATCCAGCCTGATCCGAACGAAAGACCCTAGCCGCGGCCGATCGGCGCCAGCACCGCCGAAGTGAGCGCGGCCAGGTCCGACGGCGACAGCTCGACCTCCAGCCCCCGCCGCCCCGCCGACACACAGATCGTCGGGTGCGCCGCCGCCGAGTCGTCCAGCACCGTGCGCAGCCGCTTGCGCTGGCCCAGCGGAGAGATGCCGCCCCGGACGTAGCCGGTGGTCCGCTCCGCCGCGGCCGGGTCCGCCATCGCCGCCCGCTTGCCGCCCACGGCGGTCGCCAGCGCCTTCAGGTCGAGTCGGCCCGCCACCGGCACCACCGCGACCGTCAGCTCTCCGTCCACGTCCGCGACCAGCGTCTTGAAGACCCGGTCCGGGGACACCCCGAGCGCCTCGGCCGCCTCCTCGCCGTACGACGCCGACTCCGGATCGTGCTCGTACGCGTGCACGGTGAACTCCGTGCCCGCCGCGGTCAGCGCCACCGTCGCCGGGGTACCGCCCGGCTTTCTGGCCTTCTTCGCCACTTCGCAGGCTCCCGAGTGCTCAGTTGGGGTTGGTCGGCCCCGTCGTCAGATTGATCGCCGGCAGCGACGGCAGATGCCGGATCACCGCCGTTTCGGAGCGGAGCAGCCGCAGTTCTTCCTGGAGCCGTGCGGCCGTGGTCCCCGCCTCCAGCAGCCGCTGCTTGGTGGGGGTGTCCAACATCGCGGCCGCCGCGACCAGATAGGAGACCACCGACGGTTCGTCGGGCAGTTCCGTCCCCGACGCCAGCGACCGCTCGCGCGCTCCCGCCAGCCTCTTCTGGTAGGCGCGGAACGCCCGTAGGACACCTTCGGCCAGCACTTCCGCGCCCTCCCCTGACTCCTCCGGGATCTCCTCCAGCTCGGCCGTCAGAAACGGCCCGCTCGCGTCGACGGAGAGCAGTCTGACCCGGGTCGTCCCGGTCGCGAGGACTTCGAAGCCGCCGTCCTCCCGCTCCCGGATGGTGGCCGCGTCCGCGACGCACCCCACCGGGTGGAACACCTTGATCGGGTCGTCGCCGAAGCCCGCGGCCGGGCCGCGGTCCCGCGGTGCGGGCCCCTCCGGCATCCCCGGTGCGGTGGGCGCCACCTCGCGGCCGTCGCGGATGGCGACCACGGCGAAGCGGCGCTGCTCGGACTCGTCGGTCTTCAGCAGCTCCCTCATGACAGCGCGGTAGCGCTCCTCGAAAACGTTCAGCGGCAGGACGAGGCCCGGGAACAGCACCGAGTTCAGCGGAAAGAGCGGTAGACGTGCGGTGGTCACGACGGACAAGCCTAATGGTCGGGCGGCCCGCTTCGGTCTGCCCGGGTCCGCAGCGGTGTCATCGAGGCCACCTGGAGCCGTACTCCGTCCCGTACGTTCAGGAACTGGCCGAGCGGATCGTCGGAGAAGTGGTTCCACGGGAAGGAGGTCGCACACGGTCCGATCTGCCGGAACTCTTCCAGCGCAGCCTCCCACCGCCCCCGGCCCACCAGGACGTACGCCGTCAGATTGCGGACCTCGGCCGGCCAGGGGTCCCCTGGCGGATAGCCCGCCGAGAGCGCCGTCGCCAGATCGGCCGCCGCGTCGATGCGGTCCCCGAGCACGGAGGAGAGGGAGTCGAGGTCCCCGCTCTCCAGCCGGGCGAACGCCGCCCGTACCGGCAGTGCCTGGACGAGTGAGCCGGGCAGCGCGTCGGCCGCCGCCTGCTCCGCGAAGTCGAAGCACTCGCGGTGGGAGCCGTACCACTGCGCCGACAGATAGCGCAGCGCGGCCACATGGCAGCCGTAGTGGTGGGACGAGCGGCGCACGGCCTGCTCCCAGAGGGCCTCGAAGGTGGTGTGGGAGGCGTGGGTGCCGCGCGCGTGGTCCAGGGCGATCCGCCAGGGCACCGGGTCGCCCGGCGCCCCCTGGGCCGCCGCGTCGATCAGTGGGCCGATCTCCCGCAGCCGTTCGGCGCGCGCCGGTGAGTCCCAGGCCCTGCGGACGGCCAGTTCCGCCTTGATGAGCAGTGCGTCCGGATCGCGCGGTGTGGCCGCGAGCCATGAGGTCAGCCAGCCGTCCCGGGCGTACGCGAAGGTCGCGAGCCGCATCACATACCGGTCGCGGTTCTCCCATTCGCCCTCCCCGCGGGTGGTCTCCAGGAGCTTGGCGGCCGGTTCGTGATCGCCGAGCGCCGCCGCCACGAGTGCCGGGGCGATCTGCGCGTCGGGAGCGTCGAGCAGGACCGTGTCGTCGGGCGGCAGTCCGTCGGAGAGCCGCGGCGTATGGCGGATCATGCGCGCGGTGCGCTGCAGCGCTCGAAGCAATGACATGGTGCGGACCATTGAAAAACGCAGGTGGGGGCCGCGCCAGAGAACGGCTGTGAAGCTTTCGTGGCGGCGTAATGGTTGTCCTGGCGTAAGCCAAGAGACTGCAAAGAAACCAGTCGGATACGGCGCAGGGGTCACCGGGGTCTCAGTGGTTCCCGCCAGCACGCCCCCGGACCCGATGCGAGCCCGTCCTGTCCCGTCCCGACCGCCCCGATGAGACCCCGACCCGATCCGTCTCGCCCGCCCCGATGAGACCCCGACCCGATCCGTCTCGCCCGCCCCGATGCGAGCCCGACCCAATCCGTCCCGTCCGGGCGACCGCGACTCCCCCCACCCTGGTGACCGGGACCGGGACCGGGATCGGGACCGGGACCGGGACCGGGACCGAGGCCGCCGCCGCCCGGCGACCGAGACGCCCGGGCCGCCGCCGCGGATCACCCCCGGCTGAGCAGCCGCGTCGCCCCCGCCGCCACCGTCGTTGCCAGGATCCACCCCAGCATCACCAGCACCGCCCCCACCCACTGCCAGTGCCCCTCCAGCCGCCAGTAGCCGTCCTGGCCGAGGTTGATCACCGGAATCAGCAGGTCCAACGAGTAGAGCGCCGCGTTCCAGGGCGGATGCTCGTCCGCCTTGATCGGCGACGGATCGACCCGGGAGAAGGCCAGCGCGCCCGCCGCCCACAGCACCGCCATCCACAGTGCCGCCCGTCCCGGCCGGTAGCCGTACGCCACCGTCCAGTCCTGGAGGAAGCCCCACAACTTCGCCGCCATCGGCAGCGTCTCGCGGCGCCGGCGCTGTTTGGCCAGCAGCACCTCACGGGCGTCCGCGTCCTCGCCGCTGTTGCGGAGCACGGTCGCCAGCCGCTCGTACGGCTCGGGGGAGTACTCGGGGGTCGCCGACGCCACCCACTCCAACCGGCGGCTGAGCGGGAACTCCGCGTACGGCACCAGGTTCTCGTACACGAACCCGCCCATCGCCAGGCCCCCGGGCCCCGGCCAGCTCGCCGCCAGGTCGACCAGGGTCACCACCTTCGCGCCGTTGAGCACCACCCGCCCCTCCTCCGGGCGCTGCGCGTTGAACCGCAGCTCGGGGGTGACGATCCGGCGCAGCGACAGTTCCTCGCTGGGGCTGAGCACGAATCGCGCCCGGTGCAGGTCCACCGCGTCCCCGAACCTGCCGTCGTCCAGCCGCACCCCGCCGTGGCACTCGAACGGCTTGAGCCGGGTCGCGGGCCGAGCCGGCGCGCCGGGTCCGACGCCGAACGGAGGCGTCGCGCCCTGGTCGCCGGTGGCCTCGCTCACCCAGGCGCCGGTCATATAGAGGGTCCGCTCCACGGTGAGCTGGGGGGCGTTGAGCGCCCGGCGCTCGGCGGCGGCCCGCAGCCGGCTGCCGCGCAGACTGAGCGAGACCCCGACCTTCGCCCCGCGCAGGCTGAACTCCCCGTAGGTCTCGATCAGCTCCGCCTGGAGGTCCTGCGCGACCGAGAGACCGTCCGCGGTGATCGCCCGCCCCCGGCGGTCCGGCCGGACATGGATCTGGTTGATCAGCAGGTCGGTGCCGATCTGTGCGTCGGTGAGCCGGATGCCGTGCTCCACCCGGCAGCGCGGCAGATGCAGATCGCCCTCGGTGCGCAGCCGGGCCGCCTCCAGCCGGGGAATCGCGCACCCGATCATCCGTACGGTCGTGAAATGGGCCTCCGGCAGCCACACCTCACTGTCGAAGCGACAGCCGCTCAGCTCCACATAGGGCGCCACACTGCCACCGGCGAGCTTGAGCGTCCCGGTGATCTGCACCCCGCGCAGCTTGAGCGCCGCGACCCGCCCGGGGCGCGGCGCCGGGCCGCTCAGCAGCAGCCGGGCCACGACCGAGGCGCGGACCCGCCGCTCGGGCCCCCAGGGGCGTGGCGAGAAAGGATCGTTCAGCAGGGGGTCGGGATCGCTGAGGTCATACGTACTGCCGTTCCGGAACGCATTCCACATGCGCTGCTCGGTCGGGCTCAGCCCGCCGGGAGGCCCGTCGTCCAGCGGGTCGGTCACGGGCCGCCCCCTCCTGTTCCTCGTACGTCCTCGTACAGCGGACCCACCGCGGCGGACCGTCGTACAGCAGTTCTTTCTCGCTGAGTGACGGCATGAACGCTAGTGGTCATCGGAGACCCGTGGGTGTCCCGGGGTGTGTATCAGCCAGTGATACGGGAGACGGCAGCCCAAACGGGTCTGCGAGAATTGGTGCTGTGATCTCCCGAATCGATCTGCGCGGTGACACCCTCCCCGAGGGTGCCGCCCTGCGCGACCTGCTGCCCCGTGCCGAGTTCGACGTGGAAGCCGCCCTGGAGAAGGTGCGGCCCATCTGCGAGGACGTGCATCATCGTGGCACCGCGGCGCTCATCGAATACGCGGAGAGGTTCGACGGGGTCACGCTGGAGCGGGTGCGCGTACCCGCCGCCGCGCTCGCCGAGGCGCTCGAACAGCTCGATCCCGGGGTACGGGCGGCCCTGGAGGAGTCCGCCCGGCGCGCCAGGATCGTCCACCGCGCCCAGCGCCGTGACCGGCACACCACCCAGGTCGTCCCCGGCGGCACCGTCACCGAGAAGTGGGTCCCCGTCCAGCGGGTCGGGCTCTACGCGCCCGGTGGCCGGTCCGTCTACCCCTCCTCCGTGATCATGAATGTGGTCCCGGCGCAGGAGGCGGGTGTCGAGTCCATCGCGCTGGCGTCACCGCCGCAGAAGGAGTTCGGCGGCCTGCCGCACCCCACCATCCTCGCCGCCTGCGCCCTCCTCGGCGTGGACGAGGTGTACGCGGTCGGGGGCGCCCAGGCCGTCGCGATGTTCGCCTACGGCACCTCGGGCCCCGACGGCTGCCCGCCCGCCAATATGGTCACCGGCCCCGGCAACATCTGGGTCGCCGCCGCCAAGCGCTACTTCACCGGCCGGATCGGCATCGACACCGAGGCCGGACCGACCGAGATCGCCGTGCTCGCCGACGCCACCGCCGACCCGGTGCACGTCGCCGCCGACCTGATCAGCCAGGCCGAGCACGACCCGATGGCAGCCGCCGTGCTGGTCACCGACTCGCCGGAGCTGGCCGACGCGGTCGAGAAGGAGCTGGCGCCGCAGCTCGCGGCCACCCGGCACGTCGAGGACCGGATCCTGCCCGCGCTCACCGGGAAGCAGTCGGCGATCGTCCTGGTCGACGACGTCGAGGCCGGGCTGCGGGTGGTCGACGCCTACGGCGCGGAGCACCTGGAGATCCAGACCGCCGATGCCGCCGCCGTCGCCGACCGGGTCCGCAACGCCGGAGCGATCTTCATCGGCCCCTGGTCGCCGGTCTCCCTCGGCGACTACTGCGCGGGCTCCAACCACGTCCTGCCCACCGGCGGCTGCGCCTGCCACTCGTCGGGCCTCTCCGTCCAGTCCTTCCTGCGCGGCATCCACCTGGTGGACTACACCCGGGACGCCCTCGCCGACGTCACCCACCACGTCGTCACGCTCGCCGAGGCCGAGGACCTGCCCGCGCACGGCGCCGCCCTGAAGGCCCGGTTCGGATGGAAGGTGCCGACCCCGTGAGCGAGCTGCCCATCCGCGAGGAGCTGCGCGGCAAGTCCCCGTACGGCGCCCCCCAGCTCCAGGTCCCCGTACAGCTCAACACCAACGAGAACCCCTATCCGCTGCCGGAACCGCTGGTCGAGCGGATCGCCGAGCGGGTGCGGGAGGCCGCGCGCGGGCTCAACCGCTACCCCGACCGGGACGCGATCGAGCTGCGCACCGAGCTGGCCCGCTATCTGACCCGTACCACCGGGCACCCCGTGACGACGGCGAACGTCTGGGCGGCCAACGGCTCCAACGAAGTCATCCAGCAACTGCTGCAGACCTTCGGCGGCCCCGGCAGGACCGCCATCGGCTTCGAGCCGTCGTACTCGATGCACGCACTGATCTCCCGGGGCACCGGCACCGGGTGGATCTCCGGTCCGCGCGGCGAGGACTTCACCATCGACCTGCCCGCGGCCGAGCGGGCCATCGCCGAGAACCGGCCCGACGTCGTCTTCATCACCTCGCCCAACAACCCCACCGGTACCGCCGTCGACGCCGGGACCGTGCTCGCGCTGTACGAGGCGGCCCAGCGGGCCAGGCCGTCCCTGGTCGTGGTGGACGAGGCGTATGTGGAGTTCAGCCACCGCCCCTCGCTGCTGTCACTGATCGAGGGCCGCCCGAATCTGGTGGTCTCGCGCACGATGTCCAAGGCGTTCGGCGCCGCCGGACTGCGCCTCGGCTATCTCGCCGCCGACCCCGCCGTGGTCGACGCCGTCCAGCTCGTCCGGCTGCCGTATCACCTCTCCGCCGTCACCCAGGCCACCGCGCTCGCCGCGCTGGAGCACACCGATACCCTGCTCGGGTACGTCGAAGAGCTCAAGACCGAGCGGGACCGCCTGGTCACCGAATTGCGGGCGATCGGGTTCGAGGTGACGGACTCGGACGCCAACTTCGTGCAGTTCGGCCGCTTCCCCCGTGCGCACGACGCCTGGCAGCGCATCCTCGACCGGGGTGTCCTGGTCCGGGACAACGGCGTACCGGGCTGGCTGCGGGTCACCGCCGGCACCCCCGCCGAAAACGACGCGTTCCTCGACGCGGTCCGTGAGTTGAAGAAGGAGCAGAGCGCATGAGCCGCGTAGGACGGGTCGAAAGGACCACGAAGGAGACATCCGTCGTCGTCGAGATCGATCTCGACGGCACCGGAAAGGTCGATGTGTCGACCGGGGTCGGTTTCTACGACCACATGCTCGACCAGCTCGGCCGCCACGGCCTCTTCGACCTCACGGTCAAGACCGAGGGCGACCTCCACATCGACACCCACCACACCATCGAGGACACCGCCCTCGCGCTCGGTGCCGCCTTCAAGCAGGCGCTCGGCGACAAGGTCGGGATCTACCGCTTCGGCAACTGCACGGTCCCCCTGGACGAATCGCTCGCCCAGGTCACCGTGGACCTCTCCGGCCGCCCGTACCTGGTGCACACCGAGCCGGCGAACATGGCGCCGATGATCGGCGCCTACGACACGACAATGACCCGGCACATCTTCGAGTCCTTCGTCGCGCAGGCCCAGATCGCCCTGCACATCCACGTCCCGTACGGGCGCAACGCGCACCACGTCGTCGAGTGCCAGTTCAAGGCGCTCGCCCGCGCGCTCCGCTACGCCGCCGAGCGCGACCCGCGGGCCGCCGGCATCCTCCCCTCCACGAAGGGCGCCCTGTGACCGGCCTCGCCACCATCCTGATCGTGGTCGGGCTCTTCCTGCTCGGCGGCGCCTACTCCTTCGTCAAGCAGGAGCAGCCCCGCGGTGTGATCGTGCTGCTCGCCCTGGGAGCCTCGATGTGTCTGATCGCGGGCGTACTCCGATTGGACGTGTGGTCATGAGCACGCCGTCCAAGAAGGTCGTCGTCCTCGACTACGGCTTCGGCAACGTCCGCTCCGCCGAGCGGGCACTCGCCCGCGTCGGCGCCGACGTCGAGATAACCCGCGACTTCGACACCGCCATGAACGCCGATGGACTCCTCGTCCCCGGCGTCGGCGCCTACTCCGCCTGCATGGAGGGCCTCCGCAAGGTCCGCGGCGAGTGGATCATCGACCGCAGGCTCTCCGGCGGCCGCCCGGTGCTCGGCATCTGCGTCGGTATGCAGATCCTGTTCGCCCGCGGCATCGAGCACGGCGTGGAGACCGAGGGCCTGGACGAGTGGCCCGGTACCGTCGGCCCGCTGAAGGCGCCGGTCGTCCCCCACATGGGCTGGAACACCGTCGACGCCCCCGCCGACAGCCGGCTCTTCGCCGGGGTCGACCCCGACTCCCGCTTCTACTTCGTGCACTCCTACGCCGCCCATGACTGGGAGCTGGAGATCACCAACGCCGCCATCCGCGCTCCCCAGGTCACCTGGGCCACCCACGGCGAGCGCTTCGTCGCCGCCGTGGAGAACAGCGCGCTCTGGGCGACGCAGTTCCACCCCGAGAAGTCCGGCGACGCCGGCGCCCAGCTGCTGACCAACTGGATCGGAACACTGTGACCAAGCTCGAACTCCTTCCCGCCGTCGATGTCCGCGACGGCCAGGCCGTCCGTCTCGTGCACGGCGAGTCCGGTACGGAGACCTCGTACGGCTCCCCCCTCGACGCCGCCCTCGCGTGGCAGCGCTCGGGCGCCGAGTGGCTGCACCTGGTCGACCTGGACGCGGCGTTCGGCACCGGCGACAACCGGGAGCTGATCGCCGAGGTCGCCCGCGCGATGGACATCAAGGTGGAGCTGTCCGGCGGTATCCGCGACGACGCCTCGCTGGCCGCCGCCCTCGCCACCGGCTGCACCCGGGTCAACCTGGGGACCGCCGCGCTGGAGACCCCCGAGTGGGTCGCCAAGGTCATCGCCGAGCACGGCGACCAGATCGCGGTCGGTCTCGATGTGCGCGGCACCACGCTGCGCGGGCGCGGCTGGACCCGGGACGGCGGCGACCTCTACGAGACCCTGGCCCGCCTCGACGCCGAGGGCTGCGCCCGCTACGTCGTCACCGACATCGCCAAGGACGGCACCCTCCAGGGCCCCAACCTGGAGCTGCTGAAGAACGTCTGCGCCGCCACCGACAAGCCCGTCGTCGCCTCCGGCGGCGTCTCCTCGCTGGATGATCTGCGCGCCATCTCGGCGCTGGTCCCCGAGGGCGTCGAGGGCGCGATCGTCGGCAAGGCGCTCTACGCGAAGGCGTTCACGCTGGAGGAGGCGCTGGCCGTGGTGTCGGCATGAGTCGGGTCGGCATGAGCCGCGTCCCGGGCCGGGCCGCGGTGGAGCGGGGTGGGTCCCGGTGACCCTGGCCGTCCGAGTCATCCCCTGTCTGGACGTCGACAACGGCCGGGTCGTCAAGGGCGTCAACTTCCAGAACCTGCGGGACGCGGGCGACCCGGTGGAGATGGCGAAGCTGTACGACGCCGAGGGCGCCGACGAGCTGACCTTCCTCGACATCACCGCGTCGTCCGGCAACCGTGAGACCACGTACGACGTGGTCCGCCGCACCGCCGAGCAGGTCTTCATCCCGCTCACCGTCGGCGGCGGCGTCCGCTCCACCGACGACGTGGACAAACTGCTCCGCGCGGGCGCCGACAAGGTCGGGGTCAACACGGCGGCGATCGAGCGCCCGGAGCTGATCCGGGAGATCGCCGAGCGCTTCGGCCGCCAGGTGCTGGTGCTGTCGGTCGACGCCCGCCGCACCGCGACCGGCTCCTTCGAGGTCACCACGCACGGCGGCCGTCGGGGGACCGGGATCGACGCCGTGGAGTGGGCGCACCGGGCCGCCGAGCTGGGCGCGGGAGAGATCCTGCTCAACTCGATGGACGCCGACGGCACCAAGGACGGCTACGACACCGAGATGATTGCGGCGGTACGGAAGCGGGTGACCGTCCCCGTGATCGCGAGCGGTGGCGCCGGTCGGCTGGCCGACTTCCCCCCGGCCATCGAGGCGGGCGCGGACGCGGTCCTCGCGGCCTCGGTGTTCCACTTCGGCGATCTGCGGATCTCCCAGGTGAAGGACGCGCTGCGGGAGTCCGGGCACCCGGTGCGCTGAGCACCCCGCCCGCCGACGACATCCCGCCATCTCGGCACTCGGACACCCGTATCACGGACATACATCCGAAAACCGGTGTCCGATCGGCACGTGGCCGGGTTGGCTTGCGGTTCCACCCACACCCAGGGGGTAACCGCATGCCGACCCGGCCCGTCGTCGATCTGCTCGAACTCAGCCCGGACTTCGTCCGCGACCCCTACCCCGTCTACGCCAGGCTCCGCGCGCGCGGACCCGTCCATCGGGTGCGTGGCGCCGACGGCCAGGAGATGTGGCTCGTCGTCGGGTACGAGGCGTGCCGTACCGCCTTCACCGACCCCCGGCTGAGCCGCGACTGGTTACGCCACGGCGAACCCGGCCTGATCATGAACACCGGTGAGGCCACCTCCGGCTTCGCCCATATGCTGATCGCCGACCCGCCCGACCACACCCGGCTGCGCCGGCTGGTGGCCCGCGAGTTCACCCCGCGCCGGATCGAGGCGCTGGCGCCGCGCGTCAGGCGGATCACCGACGATCTGCTGGACGCGATGCTGGCGGGTCCGGAGCGGCGGGCCGATCTGATCACGGCCTTCGCCTTCCCGCTGCCCATGACCGTCATCTGCGAACTGCTCGGCGTGCCCGAGCTGGACCGGGACGCCTTCCGCGGCTGGTCCAACGAGGTGGTGGCCCGCACCACCCCGGAGGCCCAGGGCGCCGCGTTCACCGCGGCCACCGGCTATCTGGCCGAGCTGATCGCCGCCAAACGGTCGCGACCCGCCGATGACCTGCTCAGCGGCATGATCCACGCCGTCGATGACGGCGGTGACCAGCTCTCCGCCGATGAGCTGGTCGGGATGTCCCTCCTGCTGCTCGTCGCCGGACACGAGACCACCGTCAATCTGATCGGGAACGGGCTGCGCGCCCTCTTCGCCCACCCGGACCAGCTCGCCGGCCTGCGCGCCGACCCCGGGCTGCTGGACGGGGCCATCGAGGAGATGCTCCGCTACGACGGCCCGGTGGAGACCGGCACGGCCCGGCTCGTCCTGGAGGACGTGGAGATGGGCGGGGTGACGATCCCGGCCGGCTCCACCGTCCTGATCGCGATGGCGGACGCGGACCGCGATCCGGAGCGCTTCCAGCGGCCGGACCGGTTCGACATCCGCCGGGACGCCCGGGGGCACATCGCCTTCGGCCACGGTCTGCACTACTGCCTGGGCGCCCCGCTGGCCCGGCTGGAGGGCCGGATCGCCGTCCGCGCACTGCTGGAGCGCTGTCCGGAGCTGGCGCTGGACGCGGCCGAGACGGAGCTGTCGTGGCTGCCGGGGATGCTGATCAGGGGGGTGCGGGAGCTGCCGGTGCGCTGGTGACGACAGCGGTACGGGCCGGGGGCCGGGGCCCCCGCCCGCGCCGGCCGGGGGGCCCGTACCGCCGAGCGCCCTGGCTCCCGGGGCCCGCACCGATCACGAGTCCCGGCCCGTACCCGATCACGAGTCCCGGCCCGTACCCGATCACGAGTCCCGGCCCGTACCGATCACGAAGAGATGGCCCTCGCGTCGATCACGGCGAGATGCCGAGCCCGGCCTCCCGTATCGATCACGGCGAGATCCGAGCCCGGACTCCCGCACCGACTACGACGAGATGCCGAGCTTGGCCTCCCGCACCCGCGACACCGCCTCCTTGTCGCCCTCCAGCTCCACCTGGGCCACGTCCTGGCGGCCGAAGATGAACATCATCACCTCAGCGGGGTCACCCGTCACCGTCACCACGGGGGCGCCCCGGTGGGCCACCACCGTCTGTCCGTCCGGGCGGCGCAGCACCAGCCCCACCGGCGATTTGCGCCCCAGTACCCGGGCCGCCTTCTCCAGCCGGGCCCAGAGCGCGTCCTCGAAGACCCGGTCCAGCGGGCGCGGGGTCCAGTCCGGCTGCGCCCGGCGCACGTCCTCCGTGTGGACATAGAACTCGACCGTGTTCGAAGCCTCGTCGAGCTGCTTGATCCCGAGCGGGGACATCCTGGGCGGACCGGTGCGGATGAGCTGGATCAGCTCCTCGTACGGTTTCGCCGCGAACTCCGCCTGCACCCGTTCCAGCCGGTTTCGCAGCGCGCCGATCAGGATGCCGCCCGCCGCGTCGGGCCGCCGCTCCCGCACCACCACATGGGCGGCGAGATCGCGGGCCGTCCAGCCGGTGCACAGGGTCGGGGCGTCGGGGCCCACCGCTTCCAACAGATCGGCGAGCAGAAGCCGTTCACGCTTCGCATGTTGGGACATGGTGGCCAGGGTACGGCCGCCACGCCGGGTCCGCCCAGTGGACGCTCCGTCCGCCATGCCTCCGGAGCGCGGCACAATGGACGTCATGACCAGCAGTTCCCCCGCCGGCCCCCGCGATCCCGCCGACCGGCCCGCGCCATCCGACGGCACCGAGGCCCCGGCCCGGCCCGGCCTGGAGCCGGCCATCGCCGCCCGCCTCAAGCGCGACGCCGATGGACTCTTCCCCGCCATCGCCCAGCAGTACGACACCGGCGAGGTGCTGATGCTCGGCTGGATGGACGACGAGGCCCTGCACCGCACCCTCACCACCGGCCGCTGCACCTACTGGTCCCGCAGCCGCCAGGAGTACTGGGTCAAGGGCGACACCTCCGGCCATGTCCAGTGGGTCAAGTCGGTCGCCCTGGACTGCGACGGCGACACCGTCCTCGTCAAGGTCGACCAGATCGGCGCCGCCTGCCACACCGGGGACCGCACCTGCTTCGACGCCGACGTGCTCCCTCTCGCGCCCGGACAGGACCCGGCCGAGTAGGGTCGGACGCCATGGATCTGGAGACCTTCCGCAAGCTCGCCGCCGACCGCCGTGTCATCCCCGTCGGCCGCCGCCTCCTCGCCGACGGAGACACCCCGGTCGCGCTCTACCGCAAGCTCGCCGCCGAGCGCACCGGAACCTTCCTCCTGGAGTCCGCCGAGAACGGAAGGTCCTGGTCCCGCTACTCCTTCGTCGGCGTCCGCAGCGCCGCGACGCTCACCGAGCGCGACGGACAGGCCCACTGGCTCGGCACCCCGCCCGTCGGCGTCCCCACGGACGGCGATCCGCTCGCCGTCCTGCGCGCCACGGTCGAGACCCTGCACACCCCGCACGACCGCGCGGTCGCCGGAATGCCGCCGTTCACCGGTGGCATGGTCGGCTACCTCGGCTACGACATCGTGCGCCGGCTGGAGAAGATCGGCCCCGGTGAGCACGACGACCTCCAGCTCCCCGAGTTGACCATGCTGCTCACCTCGGACCTCGCGGTGCTCGACCACTGGGACGGCACCGTCCTGCTGATCGCCAACGCCATCAACCACAACGACCTCGAAACCGGTGTGGACGAGGCGTACGCGGACGCCGTCGCCCGGCTCGACGCCATGGAGCGCGATCTCGCCCGGCCCCTCGTCTCCGTACCGGCCGCCCTGCCGCCGTCCGAGCTGCCCGAGTTCTCCGCGAAGTGGGGCGGCCCCCAGTACCAGGACGCCGTCGAGGACATCAAGGAGCGCATCCGGGCCGGTGAGGCGTTCCAGGTGGTGCCGTCGCAGCGGTTCGAGACCCCGTGCGAGGCGAGCGCCCTCGACGTCTACCGGGTGCTGCGGGCCACCAACCCCAGCCCGTACATGTACCTCCTCCGCTTCGACGGCTTCGACGTCGTCGGCTCCAGCCCCGAGGCGCTCGTCAAGGTCGAGGACGGGCGCGCCATGGTCCACCCCATCGCCGGGACCCGCCCGCGCGGTGCCACCCCGCAGGAGGACCAGGCCCTCGCCGACGAACTGCTGGCCGACGCCAAGGAGCGCGCCGAGCACCTGATGCTGGTCGACCTCGGCCGTAACGACCTGGGCCGGGTCTGCGAGCCGGGCAGCGTCGAGGTGGTGGACTTCATGTCCATCGAGCGGTATTCCCATGTGATGCACATCGTCTCCACCGTGACCGGCCGGGTCGCCCCCGGCCGTACCGCCTTCGACGTGCTCACCGCCTGCTTCCCGGCGGGCACCCTCTCCGGCGCGCCCAAGCCCCGCGCGATGCAGATCATCGATGAGCTGGAGCCCTCCCGGCGCGGGCTGTACGGCGGCTGTGTCGGCTATCTCGACTTCGCCGGGGACTCCGACACCGCCATCGCCATCCGGACCGCGCTGCTCCGCGACGGGACGGCGTACGTGCAGGCGGGAGCGGGTGTGGTGGCCGACTCCGACCCGGTCGCCGAGGACACCGAATGCCGCAACAAGGCGGCGGCCGTGCTGCGCGCGGTCCACACCGCCAACCGGCTGAAGAGCCGCGCGGACGGGTAAGGGATAGTGGGGTATGTGACTGCTGTTTCCGTACCCCAGCCCCGCGACCGGTCGACGGCGTCCGCCACCGCGAACGGCGGGCGCCGCAGCCTCGCGGCGGCACTCCTCCTGGGCGCCGTCGGCGCCACTGTGGTCCTGCTCACCTCCGGTCAGATCTGGGCCGAGGGCACGGCGGCCGTCGGCGGCGGCAGTGTGCCGCTGGAAGCCAAGGGCAGCGCCGTCACCGGTGTGCCCACCGCCCTCGCCGTCGTCGGCCTGGCCGCGCTCGTCGCGATCTTCGCCGTACGGCGCACGGGCCGGTTCCTCGTCTCCGCGCTGCTGGCCCTGAGCGGCGCGGGCGCCGCGCTCGCCGCCTTCCTCGGGGCGTCCGACAGCACCGCGCTCGACGCCAAGGCCGCGAAGACCACCGGTAACACCGCCGCCACCGTCGATGCGCTCACCCACACGGCCTGGCCCTTCGTGACCGTGGCGGGCGGAGTGCTCATCCTGCTCGCCGGGCTGCTGGCGCTCCGGTACGGCGGCCGGTGGCCGGCGATGTCGGGCCGGTACGAGCGGGACGGCTCGCCCCGTACCCGTACCGCACCCGTGGTCGACCCGGACCGGCCCGAGGACCTCTGGAAGGCCCTGGACCGGGGCGAGGACCCCTCCCAGTGAGTATCTTCACCTTCCCGACCCCCTGCTCCGGGCCGCGCGCGGGGTGCGGGACAATGGGAGTGAGCACAGGCTCATCCGCCGGGCGGCGGCTCGCCAGGACGGACGGCCCTCGTACGGCCGGAGCGGTGCTCACCGATCGAGCGGCGCCCCACCGGGCGGTGCTCACCCAAGCGAGCGGCGTGTAACAAAACGGCGCTTATCGGACGGAATGCCACGCACTGCGGCGCCGTTCACCACAGAGAGCACCCACGCTCACCCCTGAGCATCAGTAACGAGGAGCGAACTCATGTCGGGCACCGCCCACGGACACACCCCGGCCGCCTGGACCGGTGTCAGCATTGCCTTCTTCGGCTTCTGCGTCTCCGGCGTCTTCATGGTCGCCGCCAACCCCCTCGGCGTCTGGGCCGGCTTCGCGATCATCGTCCTCGGCGGTGTCGTCGGCGGAGTGATGAAGGTCGCCGGTCTCGGCATGCCGAAGATGAGCGACGACCGGATCGCCGCCCGTGAGCGGGCCACCGCCGCCGCCCGTGCCAAGGAGCAGACCATCATCGCCTCGCGCGTCGCCGCGAAGCCGGCCGTCGGACAGGCCGCCACGGCGCCGTCCACCGTCTGATCCACGCCCACGGTCGTACGAGCGGGCGCAGTCCTGCGCAGTCCGGCCCGGCCGGACTGCGCCCGCCCGTGACCGCGGGCAGAATCACCGGGTGGACGCCATGACCTCTCCCGTCACACCCGGCCCCCCTCCGGGGCCCGCCCCGCTCGCCCGCCGTCTCGCGCCGCCGCTCGCCGCCCTCGCCGGGGTCGCGGCGGCCTTCGCGTACGTCGGCACGGTCGACCCCAATGAACCCGGTCACTATCCGGTCTGCCCGCTGCTCCGGCTGACGGACGTCTTCTGCCCCGGCTGCGGCGGGCTGCGCAGCGCCCACGCCTTCATCCACGGTGATCTGACCGGCGCTCTCGGCGCCAACGCGCTGGCCGTCGTCGGCTACGGCGTCTTCGCCGTCGTCTGGACGGTCTGGCTGATTCACGCCGTACGGGCGAAACCCCTCAGGATCTCCGTCGCACCGGTGTGGTGGTGGATGCTCGGTACGGTCGTCCTCCTTTTCAGCGTCATCCGGAACCTGCCCTTCGGCTCCGCGCTGGCACCGTGAAACGGCCGGTCAGACGGGTGCGCGCGGTTTCAGCCAGTGGGATGGCCGTCACCGGATGCGGGCCCGGAGCGCTGCTGCGGATACCATCGAGATGGCTGATCCTGAACCATCACGTTCAGGATCAAGATCACCATCAATGTCCCGGAAGGGGGCCGCTCGGGTGAGTGTGCTCGACGAGATCATCGAAGGCGTACGCGCCGACCTCGCGGAGCGGCAGGCACGCGTCAGCCTCGACGAGCTCAAGGAGCGCGCCGCCGCCGCGCCCCCGGCCAAGGACGGTGTCGCCGCACTGCGCGGTGAGGGCGTCCAGGTGATCTGCGAGGTCAAGCGTTCCAGCCCCTCCAAGGGCGCGCTGGCCGCCATCGCGGACCCGGCCGGACTCGCCGCCGACTACGAGGCGGGCGGCGCCGCCGTCATCTCCGTCCTGACCGAGCAGCGCCGTTTCGGCGGCTCGCTCGCCGACCTGGAGGCCGTCCGGGCCCGGGTGGACATCCCGATCCTGCGCAAGGACTTCATCGTCACCGCCTACCAGCTCTGGGAGGCCCGTGCGTACGGCGCCGACCTGGTGCTGCTGATCGTGGCCGCGCTGGAGCAGGAGGCCCTGGTCTCGCTGATCGAGCGCGCCCAGTCGATCGGACTGACCCCGCTGGTCGAGGTCCACGACGAGGAGGAGACCGAGCGCGCGGTCGCCGCGGGAGCGAAGCTCATCGGAGTCAACGCCCGTGATCTGAAGACGCTCAAGGTCGACCGGTCGACGTTCGAGCGCGTCGCGGACGACATCCCGGCCCATATCGTCAAGATCGCCGAATCCGGTGTGCGCGGTCCGCACGACCTGATCGCCTACGCCAACGCCGGTGCCGACGCGGTGCTGGTCGGCGAGTCCCTCGTCACCGGCCGTGACCCCAAGGGCGCGGTCGCCGACCTGGTCGCGGCGGGGGCCCACCCGGCCCTGCGCCACGGACGGAGCTGACCCGAGCCATGCCGGCCGTCACCCCACGCCGTACGCCGTCGCCCGCATCGGGCGACGGCTACGCACGCCTGGCCCGCGGCTGCCGCCCTCGCGGCTGCCGCGCCCCGGCGCGTCGGGTGCACGGTCGCCGGGTCCGCTATGTGATCGGCTCCGAGCCGGGCCAGGTCAACGGGATGCGATGGCATCCCCACCCCGCGCACCGCTGAGACGGACCCTCTCCCCGGCAGGTACTCCCCGCCGGGATTCCAGGGTGGTCCCCCTGCGGTACGGCGGTTGACGGCCGGAGGTCCTCGCGACGCCCGGCCGTGCGGCGCGGTGAGCGTGCCCGTACGGTGCCGCCCGGTACCGGGGGTGCTCCCGTGGCGTTCGTACCCCTCCTCCCGGCCGGTCCCTCAGGGTGACCGGCCCCGGAGCCGTACCGCCGACCGGACCCGCCCCCTCCGCATGTGCGCACATGTCTGTCCCTTGCACACCAGACTTCAGGGGCTTCGAGCCCCTACTGAGGAGTACGTCGGATGTCTTCTGACTTCTTCATCCCGGACCCGGACGGCCAGGTCCCGAGCGCCACGGGCTACTTCGGCGCCTTCGGCGGCAAGTTCATCCCGGAGGCCCTCGTCGCCGCCGTGGACGAGGTCGCCGTCGAGTACGACAAGGCCAAGGCCGACCCCGCCTTCGCCGCCGAACTGAACGACCTGCTGGTCAACTACACCGGCCGGCCGAGCGCCCTCACCGAGGTGCCCCGGTTCGCCGAGCACGCCGGCGGCGCACGGGTCTTCCTCAAGCGGGAGGACCTGAACCACACCGGCTCGCACAAGATCAACAACGTGCTCGGTCAGGCGCTGCTGACCCGGCGGATGGGCAAGACCCGGGTCATCGCCGAGACCGGCGCGGGCCAGCACGGTGTCGCCACCGCGACCGCCTGCGCCCTCTTCGGCCTGGAGTGCACCATCTACATGGGCGAGATCGACACCGAGCGCCAGGCGCTCAACGTCGCCCGGATGCGGATGCTCGGCGCCGAGGTCATCCCCGTGAAGTCCGGCAGCCGGACGCTGAAGGACGCGATCAACGAGGCGTTCCGCGACTGGGTCGCCAACGTCGACCGCACGCACTACCTCTTCGGCACGGTCGCCGGACCGCACCCGTTCCCCGCCATGGTGCGGGACTTCCACCGGGTCATCGGCGTCGAGGCCCGCCGCCAGATCCTGGAGCGGACCGGCCGGCTGCCGGACGCGGCCGTCGCCTGTGTCGGCGGCGGTTCCAACGCCATCGGACTGTTCCACGCCTTCCTGCCGGATACCGCCGTACGGCTCGTGGGCTGCGAACCGGCCGGGCACGGCATCGAGACCGGCGAGCACGCGGCCACCCTCACCGCCGGCGAGCCGGGCATCCTGCACGGTTCGCGGTCGTACGTCCTCCAGGACGAGGAGGGCCAGATCACCGAGCCCTACTCGATCTCGGCCGGACTCGACTACCCGGGCATCGGCCCCGAGCACGCCTACCTCAAGGACAGCGGGCGCGCGGAGTACCGCGCGGTCACCGACGACGAGGCGATGGGCGCGCTGCGGCTGCTCTCCCAGACCGAGGGGATCATCCCGGCCATCGAGTCCGCGCACGCGCTCGCCGGAGCGCTGGACCTCGGTCGTGAGCTGGGCGAGGACGGACTGATGATCGTCAACCTCTCCGGCCGCGGCGACAAGGACATGGACACCGCCGCCCGCTACTTCGGGCTGTACGACGGGAAGGACGCGAAGTGAGCGGGAACGTACAGCTGCTGAGCGACACGCTGGCGGCGGCGAAGGCCGAGGACCGGGCCGCCCTCATCGCCTACCTCCCGGCCGGTTTCCCGACCGTCGACGGCGGCATCGAGGCGATCAAGGCGGTCCTGGACGGCGGCGCCGACATCGTCGAGGTGGGGCTGCCGCACAGCGACCCCGTACTCGACGGCCCGGTCATCCAGACCGCCGACGACATCGCCCTGCGCGGCGGGCTCAAGATCGCCGATGTGCTGCGCACGGTCCGCGAGGCCCACGCCGCCACCGGCAAGCCGGTCCTGGTGATGACGTACTGGAACCCGGTCGACCGGTACGGCGTGGAGCGCTTCACCGCCGAGCTGGCCGAGGCCGGGGGCGCGGGCTGCATCCTCCCCGACCTGCCGGTCGAGGAGGCCGGGGTGTGGCGCGAGCACGCCACGAAGCACGGTCTCGCCACCGTCTTCGTCGTCGCCCCGAGCAGCAGGGACGCCCGGATCGCCCGGATCACCGAGGCCGGCTCCGGCTTTGTGTACGCGGCCTCGCTGATGGGGGTCACCGGCACCCGTGAGTCGGTGGGCGCATCGGCACAGGACCTGGTCCGGCGCACGCGGGCCACCACCGAGCTGCCCGTCTGTGTGGGACTCGGCGTCTCCAACGCCACCCAGGCGGCGGAGGTGGCGGCCTTCGCGGACGGTGTGATCGTCGGCTCCGCGTTCGTCAAGCGGCTCCTCGACGCCCCGGACCCGGCCTCGGGAATCGTGGCGGTACGGGAGCTGGCGGCCGAACTGGCCGCTGGCGTGCGCAAGGGGCGCGTCAGCGCGTAGCGGCGCCGCCCGCCGTACGCGTCCGGTACGCGCCGAGTACGTATTACGTATCCGGTACGCGGCCGGTACGCGACCGGCCTGGGGTCGCCCGTACCCCATGGCCCGTACGCCGTGCTCGTACGTCCTGGTCGGTACGCCTTAGCTCGTACGTGGCCGGCGCGCATCGTCGCTCGTACGTCTTCGCTCGTACGGGTGGAACTGGGACCGGGGAGGCGCGCACGTGCCTCCCCGGTTCGTTTGTGGGGCGTGAGCGACAAGAATCAGGATCGGAAAGGGACCGCGCGCGAGCGGATCCAGCGGGAACGCGAGAGGGAGAAGGCGAACGAGAGACGGCGCCGGGTGCTGATCGTCTCGGCGGCGGTGGTGGGCATCCTCGGTCTCGCCGCCGTCATCGGCGTGATCGCGGCCAACGCCGGCAAGGACGACGGCGGGTCCGGTTCGGGGCCGCTGGTGGCGCCGGCCGGCGCGGAGGGCAAGGACCGGATCGCGATCCCGGTGGGCGCGGGCGACGCCCCCTCCACGCTCACGATCTGGGAGGACTTCCGCTGCCCGGTCTGCGCCCAGTTCGAGAACATCTTCCGGGACACCATCCACGACCTGGAGAAGACCGGTCAGCTCAAGGTCGAGTACAACCTCGCCACCATCATCGACGGGAACATGGGCGGCAGCGGCTCCCTGCGCGCGGCCAATGCGGCGGCCTGCGCCCAGGACGCCGGCAGGTTCGACCCGTACCACGACGTCCTCTTCCAGAACCAGCCCCCCGAGCCGGACGACGCCTTCGGGAACAACGACAGGCTCATCGAGCTGGCGGGCAAGGTCGAGGGCCTCGACACCCCGGCCTTCCGGTCCTGCGTCAAGGACGGCAAGCACGATTCCTGGGTCGCCAAATCGAACACCGCGTTCCAGGAGGGCGGTTTCCGGGGCACCCCGACCGTGCTGCTGAACGGCAAGCCGGTCTTCCCGGACAAGGGCGGTGAGCAGATCTCCGTGGCCAATCTGCGGAAGTGGGTCACCGAGGCGAACAAGGGCAAGCAGCCGGGCACCCAGCGGCCGTCCGTGCCGGCCGCGCCGTCCGGCTCGCCGTAGCCAGGGGTTTCCGACGCGGCCGGGCGGCGGGGGTTCCGCCGCCGTCGGCGCCCGGGGCTGGCGTCTCCGGGGGATTCCGATGCCGTGGGGCAGCGGTCGCCCGGTGGTGGGCGCCGCCGCCCCCGGCACGGGCCCCGGTACGAGCCCCCCCGGCGGGAGACCCGGCGCGTGACCCCGGCACGGGACCCGTTATCCAGACGTTGCCCGGGTGGGTTGCTGCCCCCGCCATGCGGCAGGGTAGCGTCGGACCTGCCATGGAACTTGCCTACATTCCCAGTCCGTCGAGCGGCGCGATCCATCTCGGACCGCTTCCGCTGCGCGGCTACGCGCTCTGCATCATCATCGGTGTCTTCGTAGCCGTCTGGTACGGCAACAAGCGCTGGATCGCCCGGGGCGGCAGAGCCGGCACCGTGGCCGACATCGCCGTCTGGGCGGTGCCCTTCGGTCTCGTCGGCGGCCGGCTCTACCACGTGATCACCGACTATCAGCTGTACTTCAGCGAGGGTGAGAACTGGGTCGACGCGTTCAAGATCTGGGAGGGCGGCCTCGGTATCTGGGGCGCCATCGCCTTCGGTGCCGTCGGCGCCTGGATCGGCTGCCGCCGCCGGGGCATCCCGCTGCCGGCCTGGGCGGACGCCCTCGCGCCGGCCATCGCCTTCGCCCAGGCCATCGGCCGCTGGGGCAACTGGTTCAACCAGGAGCTCTACGGCAAGGCGACGGATCTGCCCTGGGCCCTCAAGATCTCGGAGGGGCCGAACCGGGAGGCGGGCCTCTACCACCCGACCTTCCTCTACGAGTCCCTCTGGTGCATCGGTGTCGCGCTGCTCGTGATCTGGGCGGACCGGCGCTTCCGGCTCGGACACGGGCGGGCGTTCGCCCTGTATGTCGCGGCCTACTGCGTAGGGCGCGGCTGGATCGAGTACCTGCGGGTGGACGAGGCGCACGAGGTGCTGGGGCTGCGGCTCAATGTGTGGACCTCGATCGTCGTCTTCGTCCTCGCCGTGGTGTACATCGTGATCTCGGCACGGATCCGGCCGGGGCGCGAGGAGATCGTGGAGCCCGCGGCCACGGATGACGCCACCGCGGACGGGACCGGGACCGGTGGCGGTGACGCGACCACGACCACGACCGCTGACGCTGACGTCAAGGGTGCCAAGGTCACCAAGAGTGCCAAGCTCACTAAGGGCGAGGCCAAGGCCCAGGGCGCGGAAGCCGGCGGGGGAGCGGCCGGGGGCGGCAGCGCCGACGCGGCCGGGACCACGGACACGAAGTCGGCCAAGTAGGGCTGACGCTCGGCGTACGAGAGGCCGTCAGGGAACATCCGATTCCCTGACGGCCTCTCGGCATGTCCGGGTGTCGGAGCCGGACGTCGGATGTCCAGTGCCCGGTGTCCAGTGCCCGGTGTCGCTGGGCTCGGGTGTGTGCGTGCTCCGGGGCAGCCCGGCAGATGCTCCTCCCGGGTGGCCGGTGGCGGGGTTGCGGGGTGGTCCGGTCCCGGCCGGTGACCTGGTGACCCGGGACCCGTTCGCGCGGCGGCCGTCCGTGCGGCCCCTTCCGTCACACCGGGCTCTCCCGGCGCGCGAGGGCGAGGGTGCGCCGGGCCGCCGCCACGATCGCCGCGTCCACGAAGCGGCCGTCCGGCAGGGCCAGCGCGCCCCCGTCCGTGGCGGCGGCCCGGACCACCTCCGCCGCCGCCTCGATCTCCTGCGGGGTGGGGCGGAAGGCGCGTTCGATGACCGGGAGCTGGCGGGGGTGGATGGCCGCCCGGCCCAGGAAGCCGAGGCCGCGCCCGTGGGTGCAGGAGGCGTACAGCGCGTCGAGGTCGCGGATGTCGGGGAAGACGGACTGCGGCGGGGGCGCGAGACCGGCGGCGCGGGCGGCGATGATCACCCGGGTGCGCGGCCAGTCCAGGGACGAGCCGTCCCGTACGCCGAGGTCGGCGCGGAGATCGGCCTCGCCCAGCGAGATGCCGCGGACGGCGGGGTGCGCGGTGGCGATCTCATACGCGAACTCGATCGCGAGCGCCGATTCCAGTAGCGGGTGGAGCGGCACGCCCGGTGCCAGCTCCGCGATCCGGCGAATGTCAGTGCCGTGTGCGACCTTGGGAACACGGAGAGCGGCGAGGCCGGGGAGACCGGTCAGGGTCGCGATGTCCTGGGGGGAGTTGATGCGGACATGGACGGGCCGTGGCTGTGGGTCGGTGAGCAGTTCGGCCGTGGCGGTGAGGGCGTATTTCCTGCGGTCGGGGGCGACCGCGTCCTCCAGGTCGACGATCACCACATCGGCGCGGGAGGCGAGGGCCTTGCGGACGACCTCGGGCCGGTCCCCGGGGGCGTAGAGATAGGTGAGGGCCAGGGCCGTGCTCGCGGTGCCGGTCGCCTGACTGGTCGCAGCGCTGGTCACGGTACTGGTCGCAGGGCTGGGTGCCGGGCTGGTCGCGGGGTCGATCGCCGGGCTGGTCATAGGGCCCCCTGGGTGCGGAGTGCGCTGATATCGGCCGGGGTCAGGCCGAGTTCGGTCAGGACCTCGTCGGTGTCGGCGCCGTGCGGGCGGCCGGCCCAGCGGATGGCGCCGGGGGTCTCGGAGAGGCGGAAGAGCACGTTCTGCATCCTGAGCGGGCCGAGTTCGGGGTCGGGGACCTCCGTGATGGTGTCCAGCGCCTGATATTGCGGATCCTCCATCACATCGCGGATGTCGTAGACCGGCGCGATGGCCGCCTCCGCCTTCTCGAACGCGGCCAGTGCGTCGGCGCGGGTGCGGTCGGCGATCCAGTCGCCGACGGCCCGGTCGAGTTCGTCGGCGTGCTCCGCGCGTCCGGTGCCGGTGGTGAACCAGGGGCGGTCGATCAGATCGGGGCGGCCGACCAGCCGCATGACGCGTTCGGCGACGGACTGCGCGGAGGTGGAGACGGCGACCCACTGGCCGTCGGCCGTGCGATAGGTGTTGCGGGGGGCGTTGTTGCGGGAGCGGTTGCCGGTGCGCGGCTGGACCAGGCCGAGCTGGTCGTACCAGAGCGGCTGCGGGCCGAGCACGGTGAGGATCGGTTCGATGATCGCCATATCGACCACCTGACCCCGGCCGGTGGTGGCGCGGGCGGTGAGCGCGGTCAGTACGGCATAGGACGTGGCGAGGGCGGCGATGGAGTCGGCGAGCCCGAAGGGAGGGAGTGTGGGCGGTCCATCGGGTTCGCCGGTGATGGCGGCGAACCCGCTCATGGCCTCGGCGAGGGTGCCGAAGCCGGGCCGGTGCGAGTAGGGGCCGAACTGCCCGAAGCCGGTGACCCGGGTGAGGACGAGCCGGGGGTTGGCGGTGTTCAGCTCCGCCCAGCCGAGCCCCCATTTCTCCAGGGTGCCGGGTCGGAAGTTCTCGATGATCACATCGGCGGTGGTGGCGAGCCGGAGGAGGGTGTCCCGGCCTCCGGGGGAGGAGAGGTCGAGGGTGATGGCGCGTTTGTTGCGGCCGAGCATCTTCCACCAGAGACCGATGCCGTCCTTGGCGGGGCCGTGGCCACGGGAGGGGTCGGGGCGTTCGGGGTGCTCGACCTTGATCACCTCGGCGCCGAAGTCGCCGAGCATGGTGGCGGCGAGCGGTCCGGCGAAGAGGGTGGCCAGATCCAGCACCCGTAGCCCTTGAAGGGGGGTGGGGGAGGCGGCGGCGGACGGCGGTTGTGGTGTGCGGGTCATGATGCCTCGTCGATCTCCGGGCGGTACGGCATGGAGGTGGAGGCTCCCGGGCGCTGGACGCACAGGGCCGCCGCGGTGGCGGCCCAGTGGAGGGCGGCTTCGACCGGTCGCCCCTCACCGAGGGCGACGGCGAGGGTGCCGACGAAGGTGTCACCGGCCCCGGTGGTGTCGACGGCGGTGACCCGGGGAGCGGGGACGATGACGGGTTCGGCGCCGCGCCGTGCGTGCAGGCTGCCCGCCGCCCCGAGGGTGATCACCACCTCGGGGACCTGGCGGAGCAGTGCTTTGGCGGCGGCGTGCGGGTCGGCGGCGCCGGTGAGGGCCGTCGCCTCGTGTTCATTGGGCACGAGGAGGTCGGTGACGGCGAGGAGTTCGGGCGGCAGTGGCTGCGCGGGGGCGGGGGTGAGCACGGTCCGTACCCCGTGGCGGTGTGCGGCCCGGGCGCCGTCGATGACGGCGGAGAGGGGGAGTTCGAGCTGGAGGAGGAGGGCGTCGGCGGTGGCGATGAGGGTTTCGTCGCCGGGGGTGAGGGCGGTGACGGTGCCGTTGGCGCCGGGGACGACGACGATCGCGTTGCCGCCTTCGTCGTCCACCACGATATGGGCGGTGCCGGAGGGGCCTTCGGCCGTCCGCAGCAGATCGATGTCGACACCGGAGGCGACGAGGGTGTGCCGCAGCGGGGCGCCGAATTCGTCCGTACCGACCGCGCCGATCATGGCGACGTCCCCGCCGGCACGGGCGGCGGCGACGGCCTGGTTGGCGCCCTTGCCCCCGGGGATCGTGGAGAACGCGCGCCCGGTGACCGTCTCGCCGCGTTTCGGCGCGTGCGCGACATAGGCCACCAGGTCCATGTTGGTGCTGCCGAGCACCACGATGCCGGTCATGGGCGGAGTGCCTCCTGATGGGTGAGGTGGGCGAGGGCGTCGAAGCCGATGCCGTCGAAGTCGGCGACGGAGGTGGCGAGCCGGTTCTTGAGCGGGCTGGTCCAGCGCTCGGGCAGGGCGTCGGGGCTGCCCGCGAGCAGACCGGCGACGGAGCCCGCCGTGGCGCCGTTGGAGTCGGTGTCCCAGCCTCCGGAGACGGCGCGGCAGATGGAGCCGGTGAAATCACCGTCTGCGTGGGTGAGGGCGGCGGCCAGCAGGGCGGCGTTGGGGACGGCGTGGACCCAGTGGTAGCGGCCGTAGGCGATGTGCAGCCGGTCCACGACCGTGTCGAAGTCGGTGGTGGCGCGGGCCTGTTCGATGCCGAGCCGGACGGCGTGGGCGAGCCGGGACGACGGCGGTACGACGGTGAGTCCGGTGGCGAGCGCGCGGTGCGCGTCGGCGCCGGGGCGGGCCGCGGCGGCGATGGTCGCGGCGATGAACATGGCGCTGTAGACGCCGTTGGCGGTGTGGGTGAGACAGGCGTCGCGGTGGGCCTGGGCGGCGGCGGCCCCGGGGTCGCCGGGGTGGGTCCAGCCGTGCACATCGGCGCGGATCGCGGCCCCGATCCACTCCCGGAAGGGGTTGTGGTGGCGGGCGGTGAGCGGGGGTTCGATCCCGGTGAGGAGGTTGCGGAAGGCGACGCGTTCGGCGGTGAAGGTCCGGCCGGGGGGAAGTTCGTCCAGCCAGAGGCGGGCCACGTCGGCGGTGCGGAAGCCGCGCCCGTACCGCTGGAGGAGCAGCAGATTGAGGAGGGGGTAGTTGAGGTCGTCGTCCTCGGGCATCCCGTCGATGTTCTCGGCGAGGGAGGTGGGGGCGGAGCGGCGGTTCCAGGGGTGGGCGTGGGCGACGCGGTCCGGGAGGCCCTTGGCGGTGAACCAGGTGTGGAGGGGCCAGTTGCCGGTGGCGCGGGCGATGGTCCGGATGGAGTCGAGGGGCAGTTTCTCCACGGGTTTGCCGAGCAGGCATCCGGCGGCGCGACCGAGCCAGGCGGCGTGCAGCGCGTCCGGCCCGTACCGTACCCACTCCTTCGGCCCGGCCCGTACCCACTCCTCCGGCCCGTACCGCGTCGGCTCGCCCCCTCCCCGGTCGGTCGCTGTACCTCCCGGGCCCGGCGGTGGTGCCGGTCCGTCGTCCCCCGCGGTCCGGGGCGTACTGGTGCTCCCGCCCCCGCCCCGGGCCGTCCCGGGCCGGTGGGGAGTACGCCCCTGGGGGGAGGTGCCGGGGGCGGCGCCCGGGGGTCGCCGGTGCGCGCGCCGGTCCGGGGCCGATCCCCAGCCGGGGTCCCCCGGGCGGGTGGGCCAGTCGGGGCAGGCGGCCCGGATGGCGGCCAGGCCGGTGGGCTCCCGGTCGGCCTGCGCGCCGGGCAGCGCGTCGAGCCGGTCCAGCAACCGCACGGCCAGCGAGCGGAGTTCGGGCGCCACGGGCGCGGGGGACGCGCCCGCCCGCACCGGGGCGTCCCGCCCGCCGGCCGCCCGCCAGACGGCGGCGACGGCACTCGCGTCCCGCCCGTCCTCCACCGCCTGGCGCAGCTCATGGCCGATCAGGTCCTCCGGCTGGACCCAGGTCAGCCGGAGGGAGTCCGTCATCGGACGTCCGCCGTCAGCCGTCGGTACGCCGACTCGTGGGCGCGGCGGCGTTCCGTGTCCCGTACGAAGATCTCGCGGGCGACCGCCGCCAGCTCCCGCGCGGGGGTGCGCAGATCGATCCGGCTCGCCCCGGCGACCGCGGTCGACCAGTCCCGGGGGACCGCCGACTCCCCGTGCAGGGCCCCCGCGAGCGCCCCGGCCATGGTGGCGATCGAGTCGCAGTCCCGGCCGTAGTTGACCGACCCGAGCACCGCGTGCCGGTAGTCCCCGCCGCTGACCAGCAACATGCCGAGCGCGACGGGGAGTTCCTCGATGGAGTGCAGCCGGGAGGGACGGCGGGCGGCGAGGGAGGGGGCGCGGTAGTCCGGGCCGACGGTGTCGAAGGGCGCGACGGCCGCGCGGAGCGGGGTGAGCGCCGCTTCGAACTCGGTGTGGCGGGTCGCGGCCTCGGTGACCGCCTCGATCGCCGCGCGGGTGCCGTCCTTCGCCAGGGCGAGCGCCGCGTCCACGACGGAGCCCGGGGTGGCGTCCGGCGCGCAGGCCGCCGCGACCGCCGCCGCGAAGACGCCGGCCGCCTCGCGCCCGTACGACGACTGGTGCGCGCCCGCGATGTCCAGCGCCTCGGCGTACGCGCCGGCCGGGTTGGCGGCGTTGACCAGGCCCACCGGGGCCATGTACATGGCCGCGCCACAGTTCACGATGTTGCCGCTGCCCGCCTCGCGCGGATCGACATGGCCGTAGTGCAGGCGGGCGACCAGCCATTTCTCGGCGAGGAAGATCCGCTGGACGGGAAGTGCCTCGGCGTCCAGCTCCGGGATCCAGCGGGGCCGCGAGATGAGATCCGGGACCAGATGGTCGGCCACGGCGTAGGCGTCGAGGTGGTCCCGGACCGTCCCGTACACCCGGATCAGCGCATGGGTCATCAGGGTGTCGTCGGTGATGTGCCCATCGCCCTTGTGGTACGGGGCGATGGGGCGCGCGGTGCGCCAGTCGTCGCCGTGCCAGGGGCCGACGATGCCCTGGACCCGGCCGCCGTGGCGTTCGGCGATCTGCTCGGGGGAGTAGCCCTCGACCGGGCCGCCGAGCGCGTCGCCGACGGCCGCGCCGGTCAGACTGCCGGTGATCCGGTCATCGAGGGTGGTGGTCGCGAGGGTCGGCGAGGCGAGGATCGTCGTCATGTCGGAATTGTCCACCCATGGGGGTCTGTTCCCCGGGTGCGAGCCGCCCGGCGAGTTCCACCAGATCCGTGCCCGCGAACCGGGGCAGCGCACAGCCCGCGAGTGTCCGGCAGGCATCCCGCCAACTGCCGGGGATCGCCGCCCCGCCGCCGAGCGCGCCGGTCAGCGCCCCCGCCAGGGCGGGCGCCGAGTCCGCGACCCGGGACAGACAGGCCGCCGCCGGTACCGCCTCTGCCACCCGGCCGCGCGCCGCCGTCGCGATGGCCAGCGCCACCGGAACGGTCTCCGCCGCGGCGATCCCGTAGCTGTAGACGTGGTCCACGATCTGATGCTCCAGCAGCGGGATCAGATCGAAGGCCGCGTCCGCGCCCCGGGCGAGCCGGACGGCGTGCCGGGCGTTCCGGCCGATCTCGGTGGCGGCCGGGAGCTGGGCCAGCGCCGCGTCCACCGCGCCGTCCACATCCGCCCCGCCGAGCGCCGCGGCGACGGCCGCCGCCATGGCGCGGGCCCCGTGCACCCCGTCGCCGTCCTGCGTGTAGCGGGCGTCGAACTCCGCGAGCCCGGCCGCCGCGTCCGGCGCGCCCGGATGGACCACCGCCAGCACCGCGGCCCGGACACAGGCCGCGTCATCGAAGTAGTGCGGATTGTCGTGCCCGGTCGCGGGTGGCCGCAGTCCGGTGGCGAGATTGCCGAGACCCGCCCGTACGGAGATCCGCGCCCGCAGCGGGGGTACGGCGGACTCCACCTCGGGGGCGCGTGCGGCGGCGGCGGCGATCTCGCCGGCGAGTGAGTTCCAGGCGTGGTCGACGGCCGCGCGCAGCCGCCGCCCGGGGCTGAGCCCGGCGAAGAGGTCCGCCGTGAGCACCGCCTCGGCCGTGAACGCGGCCCACTCGGCGTCGTCCGACGGGCCGAGCCGCAGCGGCTCCGGCGGCTGGTTGAGGGCGATCGGCACGGGCAGGGTGGTGGTCGCGTTCTCCTCGGCGAAGGTGTCCAGTTCGCGGGTGAGCCGCCGGGTCCACCGGGGCATCCGCGCCGCCCGGTGCCGCGCGGCGGGCCACCCGGCGGCGTCCCCCGCGGCCAGCCCGAGCAGCAGCCCCTCGACGGGTCGACGGTCCCCGTGCGCCCGTGTCCCCGGCGGAGTGACCTGCTCCGGTGCGGGCGCCTCGCTCCGTGTCGTCGTCATCGCCGCCCGCTCCGTACGCGCGTGATCATCGATGCCCCCTCCGTGCGGTCGTCACCCTCGCCCTGACCATCACCATCAGCCCCATCGTCATCACGCGGCCTCCGGTTCGTCGTCCGGCGTCAGCAGCTCGGCGATGTCCAGCACATGCTGCCCCCGCATCGACGGCAGACAGCTCCCGCGCACCGGGCCGATCGCCGCCGCCCACTCGGCCGGGATCGCCGCGACCCCCGAGACCGCCCCGGCCAGCGCACCCGCCACCGCCGCCGTCGTATCCGCGTCACGGCCCATGTTGACCGCCGTCAGCACCGACGTACGGAAGTTCCCGCGCGCCGCCGCGAAGGCGCCGAACGCCAGCCCCACCGCCTCCGGCGCCAGATCCGTCCAGGGATAGCCGCCGATCACCACCGATGAGCGCACCGCCCGTTCCATCGTCAGCGTGTCCGGGTAGGAACGCCCCGCCGTGATCACCCCCCGGCGCAGCGAACGCGCCGTCCAGGAGTCCATCGGGATCACCGAGAGCGCCGCGCCGATCACCCCGGCCGGTCCGGCGCCCGCCATCGCCGCGGCGACCCCGGCCGCCACCGCCCGGCCGCCGTAGATGCCCTCGCCGTCATGGCTGACCGTGCCGTCGATCGCCACCAGCCGGGCCGCCTCCCGGGGCCGGCCCGCCGCGAACACCCCGAACGGGGCCGCCCGCATCGCCAGACCGTCGCTCCAGGCGTGCCGGTGCTGCGCCGAGATGGGGGCGGCGAGCCCGCGCCGCAGATTCTCCAGCGTGCCGCGCTCGCTGAACCCGGCGCCCCGGAACGGCCCCTCGTCCAGATCGGCGATCCAGTGGTGCCACGCCTGCTCCACCTTCGCCACCGTCAGCGCCGACCCGTGCCGGGCCAGCAGCAGCCCCGAGAAGATCGCGTACTCGGTGTCGTCCGTCCCGGCCGGATCGTCGGAGACGAACCCCTCGATCCTGCCCCAGCGGCGTCGGATCTCCGACGGCCGCAGATTCTCGGCGGGCGCCCCCAGGGCGTCGCCGACCGCGAGCCCCAGCAATGCCCCGGCCGCCCGCGCCCTGAGCACCCCGACGGGTGGCGGCGGTGGGGCGGTGCCGGGTCCGAGCGACTCCGTCGGACCGCATACGGTCAACTCCATGGGGCGGGCCCCTTCCACGCGCGCGAGCCTGGTTCTGCCTGTCTGCATCTGTGCCACACGCGACCCGACCCAAGTCGGAGAAACGTCCCTGTTCACCCCAATCGGTACCCGCTCGACCCCAGGTAAGTAAGGCCATACTTGCTGGCACGGTCCTTACATCCCGCGTATTTTCGATGGTGTTCGAGACGCTTGTGAAGTTCTGGGGAGAGTCGTGTCCATCATCGAGACCGAGGCCGCGCTGCACGTGGCGCACCGCGACAACCACACCCACCGTGACGTCAACGGTGGCTGGCTGCGCCCCGCGGTCTTCGGCGCCATGGACGGGCTGGTCTCCAACCTCGCCCTGATGACCGGCGTCGCGGGCGGCGCCGTCGCCCAGCAGACCATCGTCATCACCGGCCTCGCCGGGCTGGCGGCCGGCGCGTTCTCCATGGCGGCCGGTGAGTACACCTCCGTCGCCTCCCAGCGGGAACTCGTCCAGGCCGAACTGGAGGTCGAACGGCGCGAATTGCGCAAGCACCCCGTGGACGAGATGGAGGAGCTGGCCGCGCTGTACGTGGCCCGGGGCGTCGAGCCCGCGCTCGCCCGCGAGGTCGCGATGCAGCTCTCCAAGGACCCGGAACAGGCCCTGGAGATCCACGCCCGCGAAGAACTCGGCATCGACCCGGACGACCTCCCGTCCCCCACGGTCGCCGCCGTCTCGTCCTTCGCCTCCTTCGCCCTCGGCGCCCTCCTCCCGGTCCTCCCGTACCTCCTCGGCGCCACCGCCCTCTGGCCCGCCGTCCTCCTCGCCCTGACCGGCCTCTTCGCCTGCGGCGCCCTGGTCGCCCGGGTCACCGCCCGCAACTGGTGGTACAGCGGCCTGCGCCAGCTCGTCCTGGGCGCCGGCGCGGCGGCCCTGACCTACGGCCTGGGCGCGTTGCTCGGCGCGGCGCTCTGAGGTTCGCGGGGAGTACGGGGGGTGCCGCGGCCCGGCCCGCGCGCCTCTCCGCAGGCTGCGCGCCGCTTGTGAGTGCGCCCACCGACGAGGAAGCGGCTCCGCCAATTCCGCAGACCCTGCACCTGGACCCAGCACAGGAACGCCGGCTGCTCCAGACGCTCCCGCTGTTCGTCGGGCGCCGGGCGGACACTCAGCTTGCTCGATCCATCGGGGTCGAGACGGCCCCGCCCTCGTTGTGGGCATGTCTGAGAGTCATCTGAGGGTCCACGAGGGCCGGGCCGGATGGGAGGCCGCCAGAAACCGTGCGCCGACATCACCTCTACGGAGTTCAGCGCCTGGCACTCGGACGCCCTCAGGTTTGCGGTGTACGTCAGCAGGAGAGCCCAGGCCCACTCGATCGGATGCTGAACCGATTGCTCGGAAACTTCAGCCAGCACGAATTGGGAACCGGGGCGAGGGTGCGGACACTTAACGGTGTGGACTCCCCCTTAAATGAACGGGTCCGATCAGGCGATCGGGCGGCGTTCGCCGAGATCTTCGACCAGCACGCGCGCGTGGTCTACGCCCATGCCGTCCGGACGACGGGCGACTGGGCCCTCGCTGAAGACGTCATGTCACTCACGTTCCTGGAAGCCTGGCGCTTACGCGGCAAGCTCCGCGAGGACGTGAGGAGCGTCCGTGGCTGGCTGTTGGGCATCGCAACCAACGTGATACGCAACACCACCCGCACTGCGCGCCGGCACCGGGCCGCGATGTCCCGGCTGCCGCCCCCGGAAGTACTGCCCGACTTCTCGGACGAGGTGGTCGGGCGAATGGCCAACGAACAGCATCTATCCGCCGCGGCCAGGGCCCTGAAACGCTTGAAGAAGGGCGAGCGCGAGGTTTTTACCCTCGTCGTGTGGTCCGGCCTGGGATACGCGGCCACCGCCGAGGCGCTGGGGATCCCAGTGGGCACCGTACGTTCCCGGCTCTCACGAGCGCGCGAGAAGCTGCGCCGACTCGTTGAGGAGGAACTGGAACCGGCTGTGTGCTCCGGGGAACCGCAGACCGGCAGCGGACACATATCGGATAGCCGGGCAACCTCTGCCCGCGCGTCCCACAGGAGGAGCAGATCATGAACCCGGAGCAGCAGGAGCGGTCTGATCGTGAACGTGCGACCCGCGTCCTGCCACCTGTTGACCATCCGGAGCTCACCCCCGCCCGGGTGCATGCCCGCCGACAGCACCTCCTGAACGAATTCGGCGGCCATGCCTCGCGCTCCGCCCCGATCCGCAGACTGTTTCCCGGCCGGCGCATGGTTCTCGTCCTGGGCGCCGCGACGGCGGTCGGCGCGACCGTCTTCGCACTTGGTCTGGGCACCGACGGCACCACCGCCCGGCAGGACGGGCCGCCCGCGTCGGCAGCCTCGGTGCAGTGGCTGGAGAAGGCCGCCCTGGCCGCCAACGCGAAACCGATACTGCCGGTGCGCGCCGACCAGTACAGCTACGTCAAGGTGGTCGGCCACACGACGGTCCTGTCCGAGAAGGAGGGCGGCGGCATGGAGCGTCTGCGCGAGGACGAGAGCATGGAGCAGTGGACGTCCGTGAACGGTAGTGAGCGCACCATGCAGCGCAAAGGAGGCAACGACCAACTGCTGCCGGACCCCCAGGGCAAGGCCAACCTGAATTCACCTACGTACAACTTCCTCGCGGCCCTGCCGACCGACCCCGCTGTTTTGCTCAAGCGGATCCACGACGACGCCGTGAAGAACCACGGAGGGGGCTCGGATTCCACGACCGGCCCCGACCAGCAGGCATTCGTCACCATCGGCGATCTACTGCGCGGCTCAGTAGCGCCCCCAGCAACCACCGCCGCTCTCTACCGTGCTGCCGCCCTCATCCCCGGAGTCGTCACCGTCCCCGACGCCGTGGACGCCACTGGACGCCATGGAACGGCGGTCGCCCGGGTGCACGACGGAGAACGCACCGAGTGGATCTTCGACAAAAGCACGGTGCGCCTCCTCGGCGAGCGCACCGTCCTGACGAAGGACAACGCCTGGGGCAAGGCCGGCACGGTAGTGACCTCCGTCGCCCTCATGACGAGCGGCATCGTCGACCGGGCCGGACAGGTCCAGTAAGTGCCCGCCGGCGCAATAGCCGCGATATCCGCAGGGGTGAGTCAGCACAAGATCGCACATCGAGACAATCGGAGCCTATTAGACGACAAGTTCGATCGTTCTGCTACAAGCTCTGTCGAAGTTGCTGTGCAGTTCCTGTGACCCGTCCGTTGTGGCTCAGCACAGGAGAGGCGGTATGCGCATTACACGGTTCCTCGTTCCCGTCGCGGCGCTCTGTGCCATGACCGCTGGCGCGACAACCGCCAACGCACTACCCGAACCGGCACCGGCTCCCGAAGTAGGTTTCCTCACACCAGAGGCCGAAGCACAGTTACAGCATGAGTTCTCCCATTCCACACCTGTCGTCGCTACGTACCAGGGGAGGGAGATCAATCTCGCGGAGGACTGGCAGGGTGCCCAGGCATGTACCGAGGTGCCAAACGGAAGAGTCCACTGCTATGCGACCGCCGAGGAGGCAAACCGGGCTGCCGCCCGCGTAGCCCCAACCAGCATGACGCAGGTGAAGAACCACTCAGTCTCACTGACAGCCCGGGGTGCGCTCGCTTCTGCTGCCAGCGATGACTGCCGCAGCCCGTTTGTCTGCCTCTGGGAGCACTCGAACTTCACCGGCCGCCGGCTCCAGTGGTCGAGCGCCGGCACCAAGCAGCTCGGAGACTGGGGCTTCAGGGACAAGGCCAGCTCCGGCTGTGTGAATCGCATCCAGGGCGGTGCGTCGGTCTACGACGCTCGCACCGCCCTACCCGATCCCTATATGTCCCTCGCCAACCTCTACTGCTACGACTTCACCAGGGCCAACTACCCGACCGGCGGCAACTGGAACGACAAGGCCGACTACATCAAGCTCTGACCGCCCGCCCTCCTCGGCGCCACCGCCCTCTGGCCCGCCGTCCTCCTCGCCCTGGCCGGCCTCTTCGCCTGCGGCGCCCTGGTCGCCCGGGTCACCGCCCGCAACTGGTGGTACAGCGGCCTGCGCCAGCTCGTCCTGGGCGCCGGCGCGGCGGCCCTGACATACGGCCTGGGCGCGCTGCTCGGCGCGGCGCTCTGAGGTTCGCGGGGAGTACGGGGGGTGCCGCGGCCCGGCCCGCGCGCGCCCCGCAACGCTTATGCGCGCCGTGCCCGCCACCGGTACGGAGCCGTCCCGCGTGCCTAGCATGAGCGGGTCGCGAACAGGACGGAGCGGTGATGGCACAGACCCTGACCATGTATATGACCGGCGGACCGGTCCGGATCCCCGCCACGATCCGGGCCGTTCGCGAGGCCCTGCCCGCCGATCACCGTGACGAGTTCACCGCCGAGGCGGAGACCACCGATGTCGGTGACCTCCCGATGCTGCTGGCCAGCTGGGTGATGCGGATCCCCACGGAGCACGACGCCGATGAGGAGGCTCTGATCGCCCGGATCCGAGCAGGTGATCTCTCCGGTGTCACATTCCCCGACGACCTCACCGACGAGTACCGGAGCGCGGGTTGAGCGGCCTACGGGTGGCCTTCACCAACGAGGCCAACGCGGGCCGCCACGCGCTGAAGGCGGAACACCGGAAGACCTTCGACGCCGGGATCGGCGCCATCGCCCGTGATCCGTACGGGTGCGGATCGGTGGCGGTGCGGGGCAACCGGGAACGGAGGGACGCTACGGTCGGATCGGTCGCGTTCATCCGTTACGAGGTCAGCGTCTCGGTCGTCACGGTGACCGTCCTCCGTGTGGTCCCGACCCCGTAGGCGATCGCGCCCCGGAGCCTCCTTGTGCGCCGTCGGTGGTTACTCGTTCGGGGCCGACGCCCGGGATGCCGGCGCAGTCGGTGCCCCGGCGCTCCGCACGGACCCACCTTGTGGACCTGCGCTCTTGCGCCCGACGGAAACTCGGATGCGGGGGCCGCACCGCCGCCCTAGGCTGCGGTCGCGGCGGGGACGGTGCGTCGCGTCGGCAGTCAGTGGATCGGAGATGCACGGGGTATGACAAGTCAACTGTTCGCGATCTGCTTCAACGCGACCCAGCCTGCGGGCCTGGCGCGGTTCTGGTCCGGGGTCCTGGACCGGGAGTTGGCCGGCGGTCCGGACGACGACAACACGATCCTGCCCCCTGACGCCCACGGGTTCCGCATCCGCTTCCTGCCGAGCCAGGAGCCGAAGATCGGCCAGAACCGGGCGCACTTCGATCTGACGAGCGCCTCCCCCGAGGATCAGCAGGCGACGGTGGCCAGGGCGCTGAAGTCCGGCGGGAACCACATCGACGTGGGACAGCTCCCGGAGGACACCCATGTGGTGCTCGCCGATCCGGACGGCAACGAGTTCTGCGTCATCGAGCCGGGCAACAAGTTCCTCGCCGACACCGGCTCCATCGGAGCACTGGCCTGCGACGGCACCCAGGCGGTCGGCTACTTCTGGAGCGAGGCACTGGGGTGGCCGCTGGTCTGGGACCAGGACGAGGAGACCGCGATCCAGTCGCCGAACGGCGGCACGAAGATCACCTGGGGCGGTCCTCCGGTCGCACCGAAGACGGGCACGAACAGGCTCTTCTTCGAGCTGGCGCTCCCCGCCGACGCCTCCTGGGAGGCCGAGGTGGACCGCCTCATCTCGCTCGGCGCGACACGCGTCGACACCGGCGAGGGCGACGACCGCCGGGTGATGATGCTGGACCCCGACGGCAATGAGTTCTCCGTACGGAAGACTCGGTAGCGGGGCTGTTGTCGGACGGGCGGATTTTCAAGGTGTCCGCCTGCCGGGATCGGTCAGCCGCCAGGTCCCGTCGGCGGTGATGGCTGGGCGCGGCGCTGCCGGTCTGTGACGGCGCTGTCCGGACTGAACCCGGCTTGACTATCCGCCTGGGCCAGAGGCGCAACTGAGAGGAACAGCACCCGTGAGTGAATGGCACCTGGCCGAGATGTTCCGCAGCTCGTCCGGCGATGTCCGCTGGGGCAGCCTCGGGCAACCTGGCCAGGATCCGGTGGTGCTTCTCCATGGCACCCCCTTCTCCTCGTACGTCTGGCGCGCTGTCGCCCGTTCGCTCGCCCGCCGTCACCAGGTGTTCGTCTGGGACATGCCCGGTTACGGGGCATCGGAGATGTCCGCCGGCCAGGATGTCTCCCTGGCTGCTCAGGGCAGGGTCTTCTCCGAGCTCCTGACGCACTGGGGCCTGGAGAATCCCCTGGTGGTCGCGCACGACTTCGGCGGTGCCGTCTCCTTGCGGGCGCATCTGCTGCACGGCGCCCGATACCGCGCGCTCGCTCTCATCGACCCGGTCGCGCTGGCGCCGTGGGGTTCCCCGTTCTTCCGTCTGGTCGGTGAGTACTCCGAGGTCTTCGAGCAGCTACCGCCCGCACTGCACCACGCCCTGGTGCGCGAGTACGTGAGTTCGGCCAGTAGCCCTGGCCTGCACTCGGCAGTCCTCGACCAACTCGTCCGGCCCTGGCTCGGTGACCTCGGCCAGGCGGCCTTTTACCGGCAGATCGCCCAGGCCGACCAGCTCTACACCGATGAGGTGCAGGACCGGTACGGCGAGATCAACATCCCGACGCTGGTGTGCTGGGGACAGGACGACACCTGGATTCCCGTAGCGAAGGGACGGGAACTCGTCGCCCGCATCCCGGGCGCGCGGCTTGAGTCAATCGCCGGTGCGGGCCATCTTGTGCAAGAAGACGCGCCCGCCGAACTCACAGCCACTCTCATCGCTTTCCTCCAGAACCCGCGCTAACGACCAACAACCCGGTGAACCATCCCGTTCACAGCACCAACAGGGGTCAGGCGTGCTCCACCTCTGCCAACAACATGCGGAGCGTCAGCGAGTGCCTTGCCGGGGGCAGGGTTTCCAGGGCGTTTCGGGCCTGCCGTACGCCGCCGACCGTGTCCCCCGACCTAGCACGCATCAGCCCACGGTGCATTTCGAGATGGGTGGCGAATCGTGGCAATTCCTTTGGCAGTTCACGCCGTGCCGCTTCCTGGGCTTCTGTCGCCCGCCGTTCGTCGCCGAGCCGGGCGAGAAGCAGGCTGAGGAAGACATTCATCCGCCAATACGGCACGGCGTAGTCAGATGTCTGCTCATAGGACGCCGCAGCGTCGAACACCTGCCGTCCCCGGTCGATCAGGGTTCGCGCTGACCCGAGATCACCTCGGATCGCTGCGGCGTGCGCCTTGCCCATGATCGCGGTGAGGAGTCCCAGCGAGGGCTTGCCGCTCAGCGCCATGGCCTGGTCGGCGAACACATCGGCCACGCCGAGCGCCGCCCCTTCGTACCCGAGGGCGATGGCGGCTCGTCCGCGCACCCATACCCGCGCCTGTTCGTCCCCGGACCGGTCGGCGGCGCTGGCGGCCATGCGGTACCAGTTGACCGCCTTGCTGCCGTCGCTGCCCGGAAACGTCTTGGCATAGAGCGTCATCAGCCGTGCGGCCACGGACCAGAGCTGTGGTCGGTCCAGTTGCTGCTGCACGGTGACCAGCTCACCGACCACACGGCGCTGGATATCGGCGGCACCGAGGCTCATGTAGTCGGTGCCGTAGGTGGTCAGCCTGTCCTCCCATTCGTCCACGGAGGGGCCGTCATCGGCCAGTCGGGCGGCGAAGCCCGTGGTGAGAAGGTCGGAAGCCACCAAAGGGGCTATGGCGGTGGCGCTCACGTCACTGATGAAGGTACGTCGGTTCACTTCGCCCTCAAGGATGGCCAGGGGAACATCGAGAACCGCTGCCAGGCAGCGCAGATAAACCGTTACCCCTTCATGGTCGCGATCTCACGCGCCCGATCCTCCAACTCATGCACTGCCCGCATTCGGCGGTAGGGCTTGATGCGACGCTGCATCGTCTCGAAGTGTTCGTCGCCGCGTGCGGTCGACAGCATGGCGTAATCGTCCAGGAAGACATTCCACGTCATGCACGCCTCTTCCATGTGACCGTGCTCGAATTGGCGCTGCGCGAGTACGGCGTGGGAGTGGACACGTCCCTGTCGCTCCTGCTTGGGCTGGGCCCGGATTGACGCCTTCATGGCTTTGATCGAGCCCGGCAGGTCTCGCCCCTCATAGAGGACGTGTGCCACATGGAATTGGTAGGCGGACTGGTCGTAGCCCCCGATCGCTTCCCGGCGGGTGTCTGCTTGCGACAGCGCTTCCTCGGCTTCGGCGAGGCGGTGGAACGCGGCCCGTCGATCGCCGACCATCGCGGACGCGTGTGCCTGCTGTCCGCGCAGGAAGGCGACGAGCCTCGGCCCCGCGACCGGAGCGGCCTCGGCCGCCGAATCGGCGAGTTCCAGTGCCTTCCCGCCGTGGCGCAGACTCGACGCCTGGAGGCTCATGCCCCGCAGGGTCCGGCAGTACGTCAGATGGTCCTGGGCCTCGCGGGCCAGCCGTAGAGCCTGCGTGTAGTACCGCTGGCCGAGTCCGTGCGCGCGTTCGTACATCGCCATCCACCCGGTGAGATACGTCAGGTCAGAGGCTGCGGAGAGCATGTCCCGGTGTACCTCCTCGGTGGCCCGGGCCTTCAGATATCCGGCGACGGTGTTGACGAGGAAGGCGGCAGCCATGGGCCGGGCGTGCCCGCCGCCCAGCTCATCGAGAATGTCCGCGATCTTGTCCGTCATGCGCCTGACGGTCTCGACCTCACCGCGCCCGATGTGGCTTGTCGGCCTGGTGATGCGCTCGCGATCGTCCGCGTGTGCCGTATCCGCGAAGACGGGCACGGCGAGTACGGCGGAATAGATGCCTGCGGCGACAACGCCACGACGAGACGGATCCATGTCAGCCTTTCCCAGGGAGCCATGAGGCACTCGGAAGTGCTGTTGCCGCTCACTATGCGGCGAGGAGCACCCGGGTGCGTTCGTTGAAGTCGGCGACGAGTGGGTGAGTTCCGAAGGGGACCATGCGACGCCGTACGTCCGCGACGGCTTCCACCGCGCGGGAGGACTTCACCCGTTGGGCGAGATTCAGCGTTCTGACGCCTGCGGAGTGGGCCGCTTCGAGGTCGCGGCGCTGGAGGTGGGTGACGGCGAGTGCCGCTTGTGACATGGCTCCGCGTCGTGCGCGATTCTGTTCGCGGGCGTGCCGGATCGACTGGCGCGCGTGTTCCGCCGCGTGGTCGGCCTGGTCGACGTCCCGGAAGGCGTTGGCGTATTCGCCGTGGAGATAGGCCGCGTCGATGAACTTTGCCCATACGGGTTCGATGGTGTGGTCCACGCGGGAGAACGCCTTCTCGGAGGCGAGCACCGCGTGGGTCGTGGCGGACTTGTCGCCCATCGTCGCGTGCGCGCGTGCTTCCAGGGCCCATAGATCGGCTAGGCATGCCGCCGAGTCCGTGTGGGCCAGGCCGTGTCGGCCGGACTGGGCCAGCCTCCGTCCCTCGGTCGGGTTTCCGGTCAGCGTGGCCTGGTCCGCCATGCCCGCGAGGACGTGTGCGCCCAGAGCGGCGTCGCTCGATTCCTCGGCGAGCCGGAGGGCTTGGATCAGGTAGCGCTGTGCTGTGCCCTGCTCTCCGTCGTCGAAGGCCATCCAGCCCAGCAGATAGGTCTGCTCGGCGACGGCCGCGCAGAGCGGGCGGCGTACGTCGTCCGCGTAGGTGCGGCGCAGCAATGGATAGACGTGCTCATTCATGTACTCCGTCAGGATCAGACGCCCTGAACCCCCACCACGCATGACGTCCGTGTCCTGAAAGGCGGCGAACATGTTCCGGACGTTCGTCACGTCCTCCAGCCGTACCCGGGGACCGCGTTGTGGCTCCTGGTCAAGGGTGTTGAGGAGCCAGTCCCGGGACGGCCCGATGCCTGCCACTGCCGCGAACGGTGAGGCTGCCAGGAATTTCCTGCGATCCATGTCGGCTCTCCCAAGCTCCGTCACTGACTCGACCGTCACGGCCCACGATGGGCTGTAGTTCAGCGGGCGGTCAAGGTCGGGTTCCTCGCCCAGGCCGAGGTCGTATGTCGTGACGCGTCTGCCGAAGTGCTCCGAGAAGACGTCCGCGATGAGCCCGGGGAGCGGTTGCCGGACCTCCTGGCCGCTCAGCCATCGGCGCACGGCAGTCGCGTCAGGATTGATGTGCCGGTGGCCGCTTTCCAGGGCTCGAACGTGGACGCGTCTCGCCAGTTCGCCCCGGCTCAGCAGCGCTCGGGTGAGTGCGCTGGTCAGCAGGTGGTTGGGTTCCTTCACTCTGTCCCATCCTTCCGACGAGAGTCGAAGTGCCAGGGTTTGCCACCTCTGGTGAAGCTACCCCTCTCCAGGGCGCCGGAGTTGGCTTGTTGAGCAACTCAGACCGGAAGGGGTGGCACATGGTTCGGCGTGAAGCGGACCCGCAGACGGCCCGGAGTGACATGTCGCAGGGATCGACAGGGCGAGAACTGCCCGAGGTCGGCACGCTGGTCCACGACATCGTCGCGGACAAGGTGGGCGAGTTCAGGGGAGCTGTCGGCGGGAGGTGGCAGCTCCGTCCGTGTGGCGGCGGGGTGGAGTGGGAGGTGGAGCCAGGGGCGGTCGCGCGACCGGGCACCGCCGAACAGGTGCGCGCTCTCGTCGCCGAGGACAACGCGCGGCGGAAGGCGCATCGGCGGTGACCGTGCGCAGGGGCCGGGGGCGGCCACGACGCGAGGGGGCGTGGCGTGATCTTCGAGCCCTGGTGGCGGCGCTGTGAGCGCGGGTGGCTACTGGTGCGAGGCGCTCGCGCGTGGGCGGGTCTGGGGTCGGGAGGAGACCGTCTCGTACATCCTCGGTACCTGTCGGGCTACGTCACCGGAGCTGGCGCTCCGCTGGTTACGAGGCCAGGCCCTTCGTATCGCGGACGGCCTTGACCCCGACCCCGGGGCGTCGGTGTGGGTTCGGCCGACGATGCGGCTCGACCACGTACCCGTACCGGACTGTGCTTCCGAGTTACGTGTCTGGTGTCACGACCCCGAGGAGCAACGGGCGGCGCGCGACCGCCTCGACGGTGCCCCGTTCTCGCTGATGGTCCCCGACGGCGACACCGACCTTTACACGCTCACCATTTGGCCCTCGGTCAACCCGTTCCCCACACATCACTGATTCCCGGCACCTCCGGAGGAACCCGTGCAGGACCCCACCTGGCTCTCCCGCGCCCAGCGGCTCGCCGATGCCCTCGCCGCGCAGGGGGATCTCCGCTCCCCGCACTGGCGGCGCGCGCTCGAAGACACCCCGCGTCATCTCTTCCTGCCGTCGTACTTCCTGGCGCAGGAGGGCGTTCCCACTCCCTGGCTCCGGCGTACCGAGGACGACGGGGAGGCGTGGCTCGGGCCCGTCTACACCGATCGGGCGTTGGTGACCCGCTTTCAGGACGGCGGCACGCCGCAGCGCGACGGGACGGTCACCGGGGTGCCCACCTGCTCCAGCAGTCCGCCGGGGCTCACGCTCCGGATGTTGGAGCTGCTCGATATCCGCCCGACCGACGATGTGCTCGATATCGGGACCGGCACCGGGTATCAGGCCGCCCTGATCGCCCACCGGCTGGCCGATCCGTATCAATTGGTCACCGCCGATATCGAACCCGAGCTGACCGCCCAGGCGCACCGCGCGCTCGCGGACCTCGGGCATCAGCCGCAGCTCGTCACCACCGATGCCACCAGCCACGCCTGGCCCCGTACCTTCGACCGGGTCATCGTCTCCTGCGCCCTGCCCCGGGTCGGTGAGACCCTGCGCGCGGCGGTCCGGCCCGGGGGGCGGGTGGTCGTGAACCTCTTCCCGCCGCTCAATCACACCCTCGTCACGCTCGACCGCCGGCCGGACGGCAGCCTCCACGGGCGCTTCCATCCCGACGGCGGCTCCTTCATGCCCGCCCGGCACCACACCCGTACCCGACCGCCCGCCGCACCACGGGTGGGCTGGCGCGGCGGTCGGGCCGCCGTCCCGCTCGAAGCCTTCGACGATCCGCGCTTTCTGTTCCTCCTCGCGGCACACCTGCCCGGTGCGCGGTTGCAGTGCGAGAGCGACGGCGCGCTCACCCTGCGCGAGCTGGTCCTGCCCGACGGCGCCTGGGCCGAGGGTGTCTACGCGGATGGCAGGCCCGGTCGTTTTCATGAGGGCGGCGAGCGCGGGATCTGGGGGAGTGTCGAGCGCTGGTGGGCCTGGTACACGGAGCGCGGACGACCGGCCTGGGACCGCTTCGGGCTCACCGTCACGGCCGAGGGCGATCACCGGCTCTGGTACGGGGACCCCCGGCGGGCCCGAGGTCTGGGACCTGCCCACGGTCTGAGCGTGACAGGGGCAGGGCAGGGGACAGCGAAGGGACACGGGCACACGGGACACGGGACACACGGGACGCGGGAAGGAAATCCGGGGAGAACGCGGCGGACACAGGGTCTCAGGCCCCCGGGAGCGACCGAGGGGCCCGGGTCGGGCCCGGGATTGCGGGCTCCGGCGTGCGCCCCGAGCCCCACAGGGGCGCACTCCGCTGTGGCCGTCCGGGGGCCCGGGATGAGAGACTATGCGTGGGGTCGCAAAAGTAGCCGTAACTCGTCGGTTTCGATTCCGTCATAGCCGGGCATGAGCCCTGGGCGCTGCGGGCAATGAAGCTCGCTCTGCGAAGGTCATCCGGATACCGATCTGTCCGACGGCGACCCATCTCAACCGCTCTGCGCGGTGTCCGCATGTTGGAATGAGTTATCCACTTTTCGAGATTCACTCCATCATGTAACCTGCACGAAATTTCGCGGAGGGCCAACGTCGTCCCTCGGTATTGAACATGCCACGACGACGACGGGAGAGCCGATGCGTTCCGACGCCTGGTCGCCCATGGACGGTCGCCCCGCCCCTCAGGGGATGTATGACCCCCGTAATGAACACGACGCGTGCGGTGTCGGGTTTGTGGCCACCCTTACCGGTGTGGCCAGCCATGAGCTGGCGGAACAGGCGCTGACCGTACTCCGGAATCTGGAGCACCGGGGTGCCACCGGCTCCGAGCCCGACTCGGGTGACGGCGCCGGCATCCTGCTTCAGGTGCCCGATGCCTTCCTGCGTGAGGTCAGCGGGTTCGAACTGCCCGAGGCCGGGTCGTACGCCGTCGGCACCGCCTTCCTGCCCGAGGTCGACACCGAGGACGCCGTCTCACGGATCGAGACGATCGCCGCCGAGGAAGGGCTCACCGTCCTCGGCTGGCGCGAGGTCCCCGTCGCCCCCCAGCTGCTCGGTGCCTCCGCCCGCGCGACCATGCCGGTTTTCCGCCAGATCTTCGTCGCGGACGGCGTGAACAGCGGCGTCGCACTGGACCGTACGGCGTTCGTGCTGCGCAAGCGCGCCGAGCGCGAGGCCGGTGTGTACTTCCCGTCGCTCTCCGCGCGCACCATCGTCTACAAGGGAATGCTGACCACCGGCCAGCTCGAACCCTTCTTCCCGGACCTCTCCGACCGGCGCCTGGCCACGGCCGTCGCCCTGGTCCACTCGCGGTTCTCCACCAACACCTTCCCGAGCTGGCCGCTGGCCCACCCGTACCGCTTCGTCGCCCACAACGGCGAGATCAACACGGTCAAGGGCAACCGCAACTGGATGCGCGCCCGTGAGTCCCAGCTCGGTTCCGACCTCTTCGGTACGGGCGAGCTGGAGCGGATCTTCCCGGTCTGCACGCCGGACGCCTCCGACTCCGCCTCCTTCGACGAGGTGCTGGAGCTGCTCCACCTCGGCGGCCGGTCGCTGCCGCACTCCGTGCTGATGATGGTCCCGGAGGCGTGGGAGAACCACGACTCCATGGACCCGGCCCGGCGCGCCTTCTACCAGTACCACTCCACGCTGATGGAGCCCTGGGACGGCCCGGCCTGTGTCACCTTCACCGACGGCGTCCAGGTCGGCGCGGTCCTCGACCGCAACGGGCTCCGCCCCGGCCGTTACTGGGTCACCGACGACGGCCTCGTCGTGCTCTCCTCCGAGGTCGGTGTCCTCGACATCGACCCCGCCAAGGTCGTCCGCAAGGGCCGCCTCCAGCCCGGCCGGATGTTCCTCGTGGACACCGCCGAGCACCGGATCATCGAGGACGACGAGATCAAGTCCGCCCTCGCCGCGGAGCACCCGTACAAGGAGTGGCTCGACGGCGGGACGATCGAGCTGGAGGATCTGCCCGAGCGGGAGCACATCGTGCACACCCACGCCTCGGTCACCCGCCGCCAGCAGACCTTCGGTTACACGGAGGAGGAGCTCCGCATCATCCTCGCGCCGATGGCGAGGACCGGTGGCGAGCCCCTCGGATCCATGGGCACCGACTCCCCGATCGCGGCGCTCTCCGAGCGGCCCCGGCTGCTCTTCGACTACTTCACCCAGCTCTTCGCGCAGGTCACGAACCCGCCGCTGGACGCCATCCGCGAGGAGCTCGTCACCTCGCTGTACTCCTCGCTCGGCCCGGCCGGCAATCTGCTGGAGCCCAACGCCGCGTCCTGCCGCAGCGTCACCCTGCCGTTCCCCGTCATCGACAACGACGAGCTGGCCAAGCTCATCCACATCAACGCCGACGGCGACATGCCCGGCCTGAAGTCGGCGACGCTCTCCGGCCTCTACCGCGTCAGCGGCGGCGGCGACGCGCTGGCCGCCCGTATCGAGGCCATCTGCGCCGAGGCGGACACGGCCATCGAGGACGGCGCCCGACTGATCGTCCTCTCCGACCGGCACTCGGACGCCGAGCACGCGCCGGTCCCGTCGCTGCTGCTCACCTCCGCCGTCCACCACCACCTCATCCGCACCAAGCAGCGCACCCAGGTGGGGCTGCTGGTGGAGGCGGGCGATGTGCGCGAGGTGCACCATGTCGCGCTGCTGATCGGTTACGGCGCCGCCGCGGTCAACCCGTACCTGGCGATGGAGTCGGTCGAGGACCTGGTCCGCGCCGGGACCTTCATCGACGGCATCGAGCCCGAGCAGGCCATCCGCAACCTGATCTACGCCCTCGGCAAGGGCGTGCTCAAGGTCATGTCGAAGATGGGCATCTCCACCGTCGCCTCCTACCGGGGCGCGCAGGTCTTCGAGGCCATCGGCCTGGACGACGCCTTCGTCGACACCTACTTCAACGGCACCGCCACCAAGATCGGCGGCGCGGGTCTGACGATCGTCGCCGGCGAGGTCGCCGCCCGGCACGCCAAGGCGTACCCCGTCTCCGGCATCTCCTCCGCGCACCGCGCGCTGGACATCGGCGGCGAGTACCAGTGGCGCCGTGAGGGCGAGCCGCACCTCTTCGACCCGGAGACGGTCTTCCGGCTCCAGCACGCCACCCGTAACCGCCGCTACGACATCTTCAAGCAGTACACGGACCGGGTGAACGAGCAGTCCGAGCGGTTGATGACGCTCCGGGGACTCTTCGGCTTCCAGGACGGCCGCGAGTCCATCGACATCTCCGAGGTCGAGCCCGTCTCCGAGATCGTCAAGCGGTTCTCCACCGGCGCCATGTCGTACGGGTCGATCTCCCGCGAGGCCCACGAGACCCTCGCCATCGCCATGAACCAGCTCGGTGGCAAGTCCAACACCGGTGAGGGCGGCGAGGACCCGGACCGTCTCTACGACCCCGCCCGCCGCTCCAGCATCAAGCAGGTCGCCTCCGGCCGCTTCGGTGTCACCAGTGAGTACCTGGTCAACGCGGACGACATCCAGATCAAGATGGCGCAGGGCGCCAAGCCCGGCGAGGGCGGCCAGCTCCCCGGCCACAAGGTCTACCCGTGGGTCGCCAAGACCCGGCACTCCACCCCCGGCGTCGGGCTGATCTCCCCGCCGCCGCACCACGACATCTACTCGATCGAAGACCTCGCCCAGCTCATCCACGACCTCAAGAACGCCAACCCGAAGGCCCGGATCCACGTCAAGCTGGTCTCCGAGGTCGGCGTCGGCACGGTCGCCGCCGGTGTCTCCAAGGCACACGCCGACGTGGTGCTGATCTCCGGACACGACGGCGGTACGGGCGCCTCGCCGCTCACCTCGCTGAAGCACGCGGGCGGCCCCTGGGAGCTGGGGCTCGCCGAGACCCAGCAGACCCTGCTGCTCAACGGCCTCCGTGACCGGATCGTGGTCCAGACCGACGGCCAGCTCAAGACCGGCCGCGATGTCGTCATCGCCGCGCTGCTCGGCGCCGAGGAGTTCGGTTTCGCGACCGCGCCGCTCGTCGTCTCCGGCTGCGTCATGATGCGCGTCTGTCACCTGGACACCTGCCCGGTCGGCATCGCCACCCAGAACCCGGTGCTGCGCGAGCGGTTCTCCGGCAAGGCCGAGTACGTCGTCAACTACTTCGAGTTCATCGCCGAGGAGGTCCGCGAACTCCTCGCCGAGCTGGGCTTCCGGACGATCGAGGAGGCCGTCGGCCACGCCGAGATCCTCGACACCGAACGCGCCGTACGGCACTTCAAGGCCCAGGGGCTCGACCTCGCGCCGCTGCTGTACGTGCCCGAGCTGCCCGAGGGCGCGGTGCGCCACGCCCTCATCGCGCAGGAGCACGGACTGGAGAAGGCGCTCGACAACCAGCTCATCAAGCTGGCCGCCGACGCGCTCAACGCCGAATCGGCCGAGGCGGCCCAGCCGGTCCGCGCCCAGGTCGCGATCCGCAACATCAACCGCACCGTCGGCACCATGCTCGGCCACGAGGTGACCCGCAGGTTCGGCGGCGCGGGACTGGCCGACGACACCATCGACATCACCTTCACCGGCTCGGCGGGCCAGTCGTTCGGCGCGTTCGTGCCGCGCGGTGTCACCCTCCGGCTGGAGGGCGACGCCAATGACTACGTCGGCAAGGGCCTCTCCGGGGGCCGGGTGATCGTCCGCCCGGACCGGGGCGCCGACCACCTCGCGGAGTACTCCACCATCGCGGGCAACACCATCGGGTACGGCGCGACCGGCGGCGAGATCTTCCTGCGCGGCCGTACCGGTGAACGCTTCTGCGTCCGCAACTCCGGCGCCACCGTCGTCTCGGAGGGCGTGGGGGACCACGGCTGCGAGTACATGACCGGTGGCCATGCGGTGGTGCTCGGCGAGACCGGGCGCAACTTCGCGGCCGGCATGTCCGGTGGTGTCGCCTATGTCATCGACCTCGACCGGGACAACGTCAACTCCGGCAATCTGGCGGCGGTCGAGACCCCGTCCGACGCCGACAAGCAGTGGCTGCACGACGTCGTGCGCCGCCACCAGGAGGAGACGGGTTCCACCGTCGCCGAGAAGCTCCTCGCCGACTGGCCCGCCAGCGCCGAACGCTTCAGCAAGATCATCCCGACCACGTACAAGGCAGTGCTCGCCGCCAAGGACGCCGCTGAGCTCGCCGGTCTCTCCGAGCAGGAGACCACCGAGAAGATGATGGAGGCGGCGATCAATGGCTGACCCCAAGGGCTTCCTGACCACCGGGCGCGAAGTCGCCAAGACCCGCCCCGTGGCCGAGCGCGTCAGGGACTGGAACGAGGTCTACGTTCCCGGTTCCCTGCTGCCGATCATCAGCAAGCAGGCCGGCCGCTGCATGGACTGCGGCATCCCGTTCTGCCACAATGGCTGTCCGCTCGGGAACCTCATCCCGGAGTGGAACGACTACGCCTACCGCGAGGACTGGGCCGCCGCGTCCGAGCGGCTGCACGCCACCAACAACTTCCCGGAGTTCACCGGGCGGCTCTGCCCGGCACCCTGCGAATCGGCCTGTGTCCTCGGCATCAACCAGCCGGCCGTCACCATCAAGAACGTCGAAGTCTCCATCATCGACAAGGCGTGGGACGCCGGTGACGTCACCCCGCAGCCCCCGGAGCGGCTCTCCGGCAAGACCGTCGCCGTCATCGGCTCGGGACCGGCCGGACTCGCCGCCGCCCAGCAGCTCACCCGCGCCGGGCACACCGTCGCCGTCTATGAGCGCGCGGACCGAATCGGCGGCCTCCTCCGCTACGGCATCCCCGAGTTCAAGATGGAGAAGGTGCACATCAACCGCCGCATCGAGCAGATGCGCGCGGAGGGCACCAAGTTCCGTACCGAGGTGGAGATCGGCCGGGACATCGACGCGGCCAAGCTGCGCCGCCGCTATGACGCGGTGGTCATCGCGGCCGGTGCCACCGTCTCCCGCGATCTGCCCGTCCCGGGCCGCGAGCTGACCGGCATCCACTTCGCCATGGAGTACCTGCCGCTCGCCAACAAGGTCCAGGAGGGCGACTTCATCGCCCCGCCGCTCACCGCCGAGGGCAAGCACGTCGTCGTCATCGGCGGCGGCGACACCGGCGCGGACTGCGTGGGCACCGCCCACCGCCAGGGCGCGGCCTCCGTCACCCAGCTGGAGATCATGCCCCGGCCGGGCGAGGAGCGCAGCGCCGGCCAGCCGTGGCCGACGTTCCCGATGCTCTACAAGGTCACCTCGGCGCACCAGGAGGGCGGGGAGCGCGTCTACGCCGTCTCCACCACGCACTTCGAGGGCGACGAGAACGGCCATGTCCAGGCGCTGCACCTGGTCGAGGTGGAGTTCAAGGACGGCAAGCTGGAGCAGAAGCCGGGCACCGAGCGCCGGCTGCCGGCCCAGCTCGTCACCCTGGCCATGGGCTTCACCGGCACGGACCAGGAGAACGGCCTGGTCCGCCAGTTCGGTCTGGAGCTGGACGCGCGCGGGAACATCGTCCGGGACGCCGACTTCGCGACCAATGTCGACGGGGTCTATGTCGCGGGCGACGCGGGCCGCGGCCAGTCGCTGATCGTGTGGGCCATCGCCGAGGGCCGCTCGGCGGCCCGGGGTGTGGACCGCTTCCTGACCGGTGCGAGCGATCTGCCCGCGCCGATCCGTCCCACGGACCGGTCCCTGACCGTGTGACCTGCGTGATCCATGTGATTCGGGTGATCTGTCCGATCCGGGCGACCCCACCCGACCGCTCGATCGTGTGGCCCTTCCGGCGCCCCGGCCGTCCGATCCGGACGGCCGGGGGCGGGGGCCCGTGGCGCGAGCTGTCCGACCCGCGGTAGGCTGCGTGATCTGAGTGACCTGAGCGTTTCGCCCCGTACGTCCGACCCCGCGCACCGACGCGGACCGGCGTGCCGGTGGGCGAAGTGAATCGTCCCGTACAACGGCGTACGGAACTGAACGCGGCGTCTGCCCTGTCCCCGACCGGACCTGGGTGGGCGCCGCGTCGCATCTCAGCCCGTCAGCATTTTCTCCACCGGCTCCTGCTCGGCTGACCTCGGCCCCTGCTCCTGCTCCTGCTCCTGCTCCTGCTCCGGCTCCTGTTCCGGCTTCGGCTTCGGCGGGACCGGTACGGTACGGGGCCGCAGCAGCCGGTGGACCAGTACCGCCGCCACCGTCAGCAGCACCGCCACCGCCCCCACCGTGAGCTGCCAGGCGTCGGTGAACTCGCCGCCGACCTCGCCGAGCTGCCCCGTCGCCACCCGGCCCGCCAGCGCGCCGTCCCCCAGCCGCGACTCCACCAGGGTCAGCAGCGCGGAGCCGAAGACCGCCACCACCATCGCACCGGCGCCGCCGCGTGCCGTGCTGAGCAGCCCGGACGCCATGCCCACCCGCTCGGGCGTCACCGCGCCCAGCGCCTGGGCCTCGATCTGCCCCATCGCGAGACCGATGCCGACACCGAGCAGCACCAGGGGGGCGGCCAGCCGCAGCGGCCCGGCGTCCGGCGTCAGCGACAGCGCCAGCCAGAGATTGCCGGCCGCCGAGAGCAGGAGCGAGCCCACCACCAGATGGCGCGCCGGGAACCCCCGGGAGACCAGCCGCCCGCCGACGGTGGGGAAGACGAAGACCGGGACCGTCGCCAGCAGCATGATCAGTCCGGTGTCACCGGCCGAGAATCCGCTGGTGCCCTGGAGATAGGCGGGCAGGAAGATCAGCACACCGGTCGCGCCGGTGGAGAGGAACACCGCGCCGACCAGCCACCCCCGGAAGACCCGGTCACGGATCAGCCCGAGATCCAGCACCGGATGGTCGCTGCGCCGCTCCACCGCCACGAAGACCGAGAGCAGGGCGACCCCGGCCACCAGTGGGCCCAGTACCGCCGCGCTGGTCCAGCCGGACTGCGCGCCCTGGGTGATGGCGAACATCAGCGACGCCTGGCCCGCGATGAAGGTGACCACTCCGGGGCGGTCGACCTTCGGTCGGTCGGCCGCCCGTGACTCGGGGATCAGCCGGGTGCCGACCATGATCAGCAGTCCGACGACGCCGAAGAGCAGAAAGGCCGGCCGCCAGCCGAAGGCACCCACCAGCCAGCCGGAGAGGGTCGGTCCGACCGCTATCCCGATACCGGCGGTCGTGCCCACGGCGGCGAAGGCCCGGGTCCGCCGCGGGCCCTCGAAGATCGTCGCGAGGATGGCCACCCCGCCCGCCATCACCCCCGCGCCACCGACGCCGGTGATCGTCCGGGCGATGTCGAGTACGAGGATGTTCTGGCTGACGGCCGCCGCGAGGCTGCCCGCCGCGTAGAGGGTGACCCCCACGGTGTACACCTTCCGCCGCCCGAAGAGATCACCGAACGAGCCGGCGATCAGCATCACGGAGGAGGCGGCGAGGACATATCCGGTGACCACCCACTGGAGGGCGGCGCCGGAGGCGTCGAGGTCCCGGCCGATCTCGGGCAGGGCGATGGAGGTGCCGGTCATTCCCATGGGGAAGACGAGGTAGCCGAAGAGGAGGACGAGCAGGGCGAGACGGGGCCGGGGGAGGCGGGGCCGGGAGGGGAGTCGTGAGGTCATGGGTCCCACCGTCGACCCTCAACCTTGGTTGAGGTCAAGCGCGTTCGGGGGAGCAGGGATCACGGTGATCCCGGTGGCGTTGTCGTACGGATGTCGTAATCTCGACCCATCTGTCGATCTGTCAACTCATGGGCAGCCGGTTCACGGGGTGCATGGGCAGTGAGCGAACGGAGCCGTGTCGTGGCCGTAGTGACATCGCCGGGGGGACCGGCCATCAGCCTGAGCAAGGTGGCGGAGCGGGCGCCCGCGCTCGTCAGCCTCTACAAGTCGGCGGCGAAGTCGCTGAGTGAGCACGGTCTCGACGGACAGCGGGCCGCCGTCTATCTGGTGATCGACTACTCGGGCTCGATGAAGGACTACTACCGGGACGGCAGCGTGCAGGCGCTGGCCGACCGGGTGCTCGGGCTCGCCGCCCACTTCGACGACGACGGATCGGTGCCGGTGGTCTTCTTCTCCACCGACGTCGACGCGGTCACCGATATCGCCCTGGACAACCACGGCGGCCGGGTCGCGGAGATCGTCGCGGGCCTCGGACATATGGGCAAGACCAGCTACCACCTGGCGATGGACGCGGTCATCGACCACTACATCGACAGCGGTTCGACCGCGCCCGCGCTCGTCGTCTTCCAGACCGACGGCGGGCCGATCAACAAGCTGGCGGCGGAGAAGTACCTCTGCAAGGCGTCGCGGCTGCCGATGTTCTGGCAGTTCGTCGGCTTCGGCAACAAGAGCAGCTCGCAGTTCAATTTCCTGCGCAAGCTGGACGAGCTGGCGGTGCCGGCGAAGCGCTCCGTCGACAACGCCGGCTTCTTCCACGCCGGACTCGACCCCCGACAGATCTCCGACGTCGAGCTGTACGACCGGCTGGTGGCGGAGTTCCCGGCCTGGCTGGCGGCGGCGCGGGCGCGGGGCATCGTGCGTTAGGCCCTGTCCGGGTCCGGGCGATTCTGTCCGGGCGATCCTGTCGGGCCCGCGACGACTGCCCGGGCGGGACCCGGCGCCCCGCGACGACTGCCCGGACGGGGCCCGGCCCCCCACGACACGTTCGCGCTGGCAGGGGCAATCCCGACAGAAGGTGTCGGGATTGCCTGGTTGGGTGGTCGCATGAGCACCTCCCCACCGGCCCGCTGGGCCGATTTCCAGGCGGCCGAGCCCGCCTTCGCCACGACGGTCCGGGACCGCTTCGAGAAGTACACGCACCACGTCCTCGCCACGCTCCGCAAGGACGGGTCGCCGCGGGTGACCGGTCTTGAGGTGACCTTCCTGGAGGGGGAGGTCTGGCTCGGGATGATGCCGGGTTCGCTGAAGGCGCTGGACCTGCGCCGCGACCCCCGCTTCGCGCTGCACGCCAATCCGGGGAGCGGTGACTCCATGGACGGTGGGGACGTCAAGATCTCGGGGCGTGCGGTGGAGGTGACGGACGCCGGGACCGTGGCCGTGTTCGTGGCGGCCGTCCGGCCCCCGGAACCGTTCCATCTCTTCCGGGTGGAGCTGGTGGACGTGGTCCGTACGGTCGTGGAGGGGGACCGGCTGGTCGTACGGTCCTGGCGGCCGGGGGGTGTGGTGGTCACCCACTGAGGGCCACTCGCATCGGTGCGGGGTGCGGGGTGCGGGGTGCGGGGTGCGGGGTACGGGGTACGGGCGCGGGTGCGGGGAGCGGTGGTGGCTCGCTGAGGGGGACTCGCTCCGGCTCAGGGGGGCGCGGTGGGTGATCACCCACCGAGGACCACCCGCTCCGGCGCCGGGACGCCCGCCAGCACCCGTGCCCGGCAGCGGCCCGGCGTCCCCCAGGCGTCCCGCAGCGGCCGGGCCTTGCGCAGCCAGAGCGACAGGTCCAGCTCCTCCGTGTAGCCCACGGCGCCGTGCAGTTGCAGGGCCGCCCGCGCGGCCGCGTAACCGGCCTCGCCCGCCGTGACCTTCGCGGCGGCGATATCGGCCGCCTCCAGGGTGAGGGCCGCCCCGTACACCAGGGGCCGGGCGAATTCGAGCCCGATCATGGTGTCCGCCAGCCGGTGCTTGACGGCCTGGAAGGCCCCGACGGGAGTGCCGAACTGTCGGCGCTGTCCGACGTACGCGACCGTACGGTCGAGCAGGGTGAGCCCGACGCCGAGCGCCTGCGCCGCGGTGAGCAGCCGGGCGATGCCGGCCGCCGATGCGGCGGCGGGGCCGAGCTGGTCCCCGGTGGCGATGACCTCGCCGCCGGGGGCCGGGCGGGCGAGCCGTCGCGCCGGGTCGGCGGAGACGCGCGGGAGGCCGTGGCCGGGGGCCAGCCGCAGCACCGCCGAGCGGGCCCCGGCCCCGACCGCCCTCGCCCCTGCTGCTCCGACCCCGGCTGCCCTCGCCCCTGCTGCTCCGGTCACCGCCGCTCCGGCCCCGGTTGGCGCGCGGGGCCCTGTCGTACCTGTCGTACCTGTCGTACCTGTCGTACCTGTCGTACCTGTCGTACCTGTCGTACCTGTCGTACCTGTCGTGCCGGTCGTCCCGGGCTCCACCACCAGGAGCGCCCCCACCGCCCCCGGGTCGAGGACGTACGATCCCTCGCCCGGCAGCGCGAGCGTCGCCGGGCGGCCCGCCAGCAGCGCGGGCAGCAGTCGTTCCGCGGCCGAGGTGTCGCCCGCCGCCGCCAGCCGGGTCAGCAGCGTCAGCACGGCGACCGACTCCACCAGCGGCCCCGGAACCGCGTGCCTGCCGAGCTCCACGAAGGCCACCACCAGCTCCACCGGGAGCGGGCCGAGACCGCCGTACGCCTCCGGGACGGCCAGCGCGAACAGGCCCGCGTCCGCCAGCCGGGCGAAGAGGGCGTGGCCCGGGGCCGGATCGCCCGCCGCCCAGGCCCGGGTCACCGTGGGGACATCGGCCGCCGAGAGCAGCGCGTCCAGCGAACGCCCGAACGCCTCCTGCTCCGCCGTCAGCAGGAAGCGCATCAGCGGCGGCCCTTCGGGAGGCCGAGCAGCCGCTCGGCGATGATGTCGCGCTGGATCTCGTTCGTACCCGCGTAGATCGGGCCGGCCAGCGCGAACACATGCCCCTCCGCCCATTCGGTGTCGGCGAACTCGCCCTCATCGCGCAGGAGGTCGAGCGCGGTCTCGTGCAGGGCGATGTCGTACTCCGACCAGAAGACCTTGTTCAGGCTGGACTCGGCGCCCAGGCTGCCGCCCGCCGCGAACCGGGACGCGCCGGCCCAGGTGAACAACTGGTAGGCGCGCGCCCCGATCACGGCGTCCGCCACCCGGTCCCGTACGGCGAGTTCATCCGCCCCCTGCCGTACGCCTGGTTCATCCGGGCCCGCTGCCCGGTCTCGTACGCCTGGTTCGTTCGCGTGCGCCGCCCCCTGCCGTACGCCTGGTTCGTTCGCGTGCGCCGCCCCCTCCCGTACGCCCGGATCGCCCGCGCCAGCCACCCCGTCCCGTACGTCCGCGTCCGCCACCCCGTCCCGCACCGCCGGGCCGTCCCCCGCCGCCGTGCCCCCGGGTGGCGATGACGCGCGCCACAGCCGTACGAGACGGTCCGCCGCCGCCAGGAAGCGGCCGGGGGACCGCAGGGTCAGCCCCCGTTCGTTCCCCGTCGCGGACATCGCGATCCGCCATCCGTCCCCCGGCTCGCCGATCACATCCGCGTCTGGAACGAAGACCCGGTCCAGGAAGAGTTCCGCGAAGGCGGGCTTGCCGTCCAGCCGGCCGATCGGGCGGACCGTCACCCCCGGCGCCCACAGGTCGAACATCAGATACGTCAGCCCCTGGTGCCGCTTCGGCGCCTCCGGGTCGGTGCGGAAGATCCCGAACGCCCGGTCCGCGAAGGCCGCCCGGGACGACCAGGTCTTCTGTCCGGTCAGCAGCCAGCCGCCGGCCGTCCGTTCCGCCCGGGACCGCAGCGCCGCGAGGTCCGATCCGGCCTCCGGCTCGGACCACGCCTGCGCCCAGACGACCTCGCCGCTCGCCATCGGCGGGAGCAGCCGGGCCCGCTGCTCCTCGGTGCCGTGGTCGAAGAGGGTGGGCGCGAGCAGGCTGATGCCGTTCTGGGAGACCCGGCCGGGCGCGCCCGCCGCCCAGTACTCCTCCTCGAAGAGCAGCCAGCGGACCAGATCGGCGCCCCGCCCGCCGTACGGCTCCGGCCAGGAGACCACCGACCAGCGGTCCGCGTACAGCTCCGCCTCCCAGGCGCGGTGCGCCGCGAAGCCATCCCGGGTCTCCAGTGATGGCAGTGGCGTACGGGGCACATGCGCGGCGAGCCAGTCGCGGGCCTCGGCGCGGAAGGTCTCGTCCTCGGGGGAGTGGTGCAGATCCATGCGTACGCCCATCCTTCCCTAACAAGTGTTTGGTAGGTTAACGTGCCACCGTGACGAACAACAGGCCGGAGAGCAGGCAGGAGCACGAGACGGGTACCGGGGCGAGTACCGAGGCCAGGACCGGGGCGAGCAGGGCGAACCGGCCGGAGTACGTGCCGGGGCACGGCCTCCTCGCCGGGCGCACCGCCGTGATCACCGCGGCGGCCGGGGCCGGGATCGGCGGCGCCACCGCCCGTAGATTCCTGGAGGAGGGCGCCCGGGTCGTCGTCAGCGACACCCATATCCGCCGCCTCCGGGAGACCGAGGCCGCGTTCGCCGAGGAGTTCGGCCCCGCCGCCGTCGCCGCCCAGCCCTGCGATGTCACGGACGAGGCCCAGGTGGCCGCGCTCTTCGAGCGGGTCGCCGGGGAGCACGGCGGCCTCGACATCGTGGTCAACAACGCCGGACTCGGCGGCACCGCCACCCTCGTCGAGATGACCGACGACCAGTGGGACGGCGTCCTCGACGTCACCCTCAACGGCACCTTCCGCTGCACCCGCGCCGCCCTGCGCGCCTTCCGGGACACCGGGCGCGGCGGAGTGATCGTCAACAACGCGTCCGTCGTCGGCTGGCGCGCCCAGGCCGGGCAGGCCCACTACGCCGCCGCCAAGGCCGGTGTCATGGCGCTCACCCGCTGCGCCGCGATCGAGGCCGCCGCGTACGGCGTGCGGGTCAACGCCGTTGCCCCCAGCCTCGCCGTCCACCCGCATCTGGTGAAGGTCACATCTGCCGAACTGCTCGCCGAGCTGACCGGCCGGGAGGCGTTCGGCCGCCACGCCGAACCGTGGGAGATCGCCAACACCATCGTCTTCCTGGCCAGCGGCTACGCCTCGTATCTGACCGGCGAGGTCCTCTCCGTCAGCAGTCAGCGGGCGTAGGCGAGGGGATCGAGGGTGGCGGGGAGGCGGAGAATGACCGGGTGCCGAACAAGAAGAAGAACCAGGTGACCGCCTCGCCCGAGCGCCGCCGCGAGCTGCTCGACCTCGCCGCCGAGGTGTTCGCCGCCCAGGGCTACAACGCCACCACGGTCCGCCGGATCGCGGACGAGGCGGGGATGCTGGCGGGCAGCCTCTACTACCACTTCGATTCCAAGGAATCGATGCTGGACGAGATCCTCAGCACCTTCCTGGACGAGCTCTGGCAGGGGTACGACTCGGTGCTCGCGGCCGGGCTCGGCCCCCGGGAGACCATCGAGGCCCTCGTCACCGAGTCGTTCCGGGAGATCGACCGGCACCGCGCCGCCGTGGCGATCTACCAGAAGGAGTCCCGGCAGTTGGCCGCGCAGCCGCGCTTCCACTATCTGACCGAATCACAGCGGAAGTTCGAGAAGGCGTGGCTCGGCACGCTGGAGAACGGGGTGCGGGCCGGGGTCTTCCGCACCGATCTGGACATCCGGCTGACCTATCGGTTCGTCCGGGACACGGTGTGGGTCGCCGCGTCCTGGTACCGGCCGGGCGGACAGCACAGCCCCGAGGAGATCGCCCGTCAGTACCTGTCGATGGTGCTGGACGGGATCGCCGTACGGATCTGAGCCGTACGGGCCGGAGTTGTACGGGCCGGAGCCGTACGGGCCGGAGGCGTGCGTACGCCACCCGTACGCATCCGACCCGTACCCACGCGACACGCGACGCACTGAGGAGTGGTCATGGGCGAGGCATACATCGTCGAAGCGGTACGCACCCCGGTCGGCAGGCGCGGCGGGGCGCTCGCCGAGGTCCATCCCGCCGACCTCGGGGCGCATGTGCTCACCGCGCTCATGGTGCGCTCCGGGATCGACCCGGCCGCCGTCGAGGACGTCGTCTTCGGCTGTCTGGACACGGTGGGCCCGCAGGCCGGCGATATCGCGCGCACTGCCTGGCTGGCGGCCGGGCTGCCCGAGGAGGTGCCCGGGGTGACCGTCGACCGCCAGTGCGGATCGTCCCAGCAGGCGGTGCACTTCGCGGCGCAGGCCGTGCTCTCCGGCACCCAGGACCTCGTCGTCGCCGGCGGGGTGCAGAACATGTCCATGATCCCCATCGCCTTCGCCTCCCGGCAGGCCGCCGATCCGCTCGGACTGACCGGGGGCCCGTTCGCGGGCAGCGAGGGCTGGCGGGCACGCTACGGCGACCAGCCCGTCAACCAGTTCCACGGCGCGGAACTGATCGCCACCAAATGGGGGGTGACCCGCCGCGACCAGGAGGAGTTCGCCCTCCGCTCCCACCAGCGGGCGGTCCGCGCGGTGGACGAGGGCCGCTTCCGGCGCGAGACGGTGGGGTACGGGACGGTCGCGGCCGACGAGGGCCCGCGCCGGGACACCACCCTGGAGAAGATGGCGGGCCTCAAACCGGTGCTGGCGGGGGGCACCATCACCGCCGCCGCTTCGTCCCAGGTCTCGGACGGGGCCGCCGCACTCCTGATCGCGAGCGAACGGGCGGTACGGGAACACGGGCTGACGCCCCGCGCCCGGATCCACCACCTGTCGGTGCGCGGCGGGGACCCGATCCGGATGCTCTCGGCCCCGATCCCGGCGACGGCGTACGCGCTCAAGAAGACCGGTATGTCGATCGGGGACATGGACCTGGTGGAGATCAACGAAGCGTTCGCGCCGGTGGTGCTGGCCTGGCTGAAGGAGACCGGTGCCGATCCGGAGCGGGTGAACCCGAACGGTGGCGCGATCGCCCTGGGTCATCCGCTCGGCGCCACGGGGGCCCGGCTGATGACGACCCTGCTCCATGAACTGGAGCGGGTGGGCGGGCGGTTCGGGTTCCAGACGATGTGCGAGGGCGGCGGCCAGGCGAACGTCACGATCATCGAGCGGCTCTGACCCCTCGGGCCGGGGGCCGATCCATCCCGGGGCGTGGGCCGGCGCATCCCGGGGCGTGACGGGCGGTGCCGGGGAGCGCGCCCGCCACTCCCCGTGGCTTGCCGGACAGCCCGCCCGACGTTCCCCGTGCTGCCGGACCGTGTGCCTGCCGGACCGCGTGCCTGCCCGCAGCTCCCTGTGCCTTGCCGGACCGCGCGCCCGCCCGCGGCTCCCCCTGCGGTACCGGACAGCGCGCCCCGGACAGCGCGCCCGCCACTCCCCGTGCGGTGGCGGACCGCGCCGCCCGGAGCCGCCCGCCCACGCCCGGGCCCCGCACGGCGGCCCGGGCTCAGTCGCTGGCGCCGCGCCGTTCCGGCAGGCCGATCGGGTTCGGGAAGCGCAGCGTCCGTGACACCGCGTCCGAGAGGGGGATCAGCGCCTCGCCGAGCCGCGCCACATCCGCCGCCGACCAGGGCCGGGACGCCGCGCGGTCGGTGGCCTCCTCGATGGTCGTATGGGTGCGGTGCCCCTCCTCCGTCGCCCGCCCCTCGGTGTCCAGCAGCCCCCGGTCCACCAGTCGCCGGTTCGCCGCGTCCCACTCGCCGTCGGTCCAGCCCCGGAACGGCTGGAGTTCGGAGCGCGGCAGATCGATCCCCGTACGCAGCACCAGGATCTCGCAGCCGTCGAGGTCCGCGGCGACCTGGGCCGCCACATAGCCGTCGCCCCGGTGTTCACGGAGCACGGTCGTCGCGTGCCACAGCCGGTCCAGCGGGTCCCGCGGCCAGGGCAGCGCCGCATTGGCCGCGGCCAGCGCACGGCCGGTGCAGTCGGGGGCGGTCGCCGGTGCGGAGAGCAGCTCGGCCGCTTGCTCGACCCGCTCCTCATGGCCCGCCAGCAGCCGGGCGAGGGCCGCCCGCGCGCCCTTGCGGCGCAGCTCCAGGGCGTCCCCCGGGGTGACCACCCGCCAGACGGAGGGCACCGCCTCGGCCACCATCGAGGGGGCGTACGAGCAGAAGGTGGCGGTGACCGTGCCCGGGTCGGCGGTGCCCAGCGGCGCGGCCCGCCCGGCGAAGTAGCCCTTCCAGAAGCCGCGCAGCCCCGCCTCCTCGAAGGTGGCGACGGCCTCCGGCGAGAAGTAGGTCACGGAGTGGATCGGTTCGAACAAGGTCCATAGGTCGCGCGTGGCGGCGACGGTGGTGTCAGCGGCAGACGTCATGGCGCGCATTCTGCCGGGCGCCGGGACCGCTCCACGGGCGTCGGACCGCGGAGACGCCGCTGACCTGGAGGTAAGATCACCCCTCTGGACGGACGGCCGATTGACGGCCGTATCCGTGGTGTCGGCCGTCGCCGTCAGACCGCCCCGGGACCCGGGTCCGGCAGCCCGCGGAGCACCCCCGCGGCCTCCGCCATGATCCGTTCGACCAGCTCCGCACAGCTCGGCAGATCCTCGATCACCCCGGCGACCTGACCCGAGGCCATCACCCCCAGGTCCGTGCGCCCCTCGACCATCGAGGCCCGCAGCAACATCGGTGTATTGGCGGCCAGCAGGACCTGACCCCACGACAGGTCCTTGCCGTGCCGCAGCGCCAGCCCGTCGCGGACCATCGACGCCCATGACAGCCCCGAGAGCCTCCGGAACGCCGCGGCGTGGCGCACCGACCGGAGCAGGGTGCGGGCCCGGCCGCGCCGTTCCAGGGATGCCACCAGCTCCGTCCGCAGCATCCGGTGCGGCAGCCCGTCCACGGCCGTCGTCACCGTCACATCCCGTACGGACGCGGCCAGATAGCGGGCCTTCACCGCGTCCGGGACCGTCGAGTCCGAGGTGAGCAGGAAGCGGGTGCCCATCGCGACGCCCGCCGCGCCGAGCGCGAGCGCCGCCACCAGCCCGCGTCCGTCGTGGAAGCCCCCGGCCGCGATCACCGGGATGCCGACGGCGTCCACGACCTGTGGCAGCAGGACGGTCGTCGCCACCTCGCCGGTGTGGCCGCCGCCCTCGCCGCCCTGCACGATCACCGCGTCCGCGCCCCACGCCGCGACCTTCTCGGCGTGCCGGCGCGCCCCGATGGACGGGATGACGACCACGCCCGCGTCCTTGAGTTCGGCGATCAGCTCCCGGGACGGCGCGAGGGCGAAGGAGGCGACCCGTACGCCCTCGTCCACGATGATCCGCACCCGGTCCCGGGCGTCCGCCGCGTCCGCGCGCAGATTGACCCCGAAGGGTTCGTCCGTACGGGACTTCACCTCGCGGACCGCGTGGCGCAGCTCGTCCACCGTCATCGTCGCGGACGCGAGGACGCCGAGCGCACCCGCCCGGGCGGTGGCGGTGACCAGCCGGGGGCCGGCGACCCAGCCCATCCCGGTCTGGACGAGGGGGTGCCGCACTCCGGTGAGCCGGGTGAGCGCGGTCTCCAGCGGCGCCGCACCCGCTTCCCGTGGGGGTTCCATCAGGACGGCACCCCCACTGTCTTACGGACCGGTTCCATCAGGACGGCACCTCCCGTTCGCGCAGTGCGTCCGGATCGAGGACCTCGCGGATCAGCCGGAGTTCGGGGGCGGTGGGCTCCCGGGTGTACGGGACGTCGGCGCCGATCGCGAGCGGGAAGCCCGTCGCCTCCCGGATCTGGTCCACGGTGACGCCGGGGTGGCGCGAGGCGAGCCGCATCGTGTGGTCGGGCGTCGCGAAGTCGAGGACGCCGAGGTTCGAGACGACCCGGGGGATGCGGTGGAACCGGGTGGCGCTCGGTCCGGCCGCCGCCGCCCGGTCGTAGCCGACCCCGCACACCACGTCCACCTCGGGGACGAAGACCCGGGTGGAGTGCTTCGGCACCCAGTAGCTGACCGGGTTGTTGAGGGTGTTGACGGGCGCGCCCCGGACGCCGAGGAGTTGGCGGCTGGGGCGCGCCCAGTCGCCGATGCAGGAGATGTTCTGGTTGCCGTACCGGTCGAGCTGGCTGGCGCCCATCATGACGTGGCGCCGGCCCCCGGTGACCATGGTCAGATGGCGGCGGTACGGCAGCCAGCCCTCCGGTTCCCCGTCGGGGCCGATCAGCAGGGCCTCGCCGTCGGTGAGCAGGAGATCGGGGGAGAAGGTCCGCCGCGCGAGCCGGGCGCCGATGGAGGGGATCAGGCCCATGGGGCTGGCGAGCACCTCGCCGTTGTCGCGCCAGGCGTCGGCGCAGGCGATGACGGCGTACTCGGCACGGGTGACGCCGCTGCTGGTGCTGCTGCCGGTGCCGGTGTTCATCGGGGCCGCTCCTCGTGCCAGGTCCGGACGGCGGACTGATAGGACTTCTCGTCGCCGCCGCTCAGGAAGCGTTCGGCGAACTCCTCCCAGGGGGTGGCCGCGTACATCCGCTGGAACGCCTCGTCCCGGTCGTGGTCGGGGACGCAGGAGGTGAAGTGCGCGCCGTTCGGCGTCTCCACCACGCCGGAGACCGAGTGCCGTCCGACGAGCAGGGTCTGCGGGACGGCCCCGGCGAACCCGGCCACGATCTCCTCGCAGGAGAGGTACGCGGTGTCGGCGGCCTCGCAGAACAGATCGTCGAAGTACGGGTCGGGGCCCAGATACTGGCCGTTGCCGAGCCGGTCGGCCCGGTTGAGGTGGACGAGCGCGGCGTCCATCCGGAGCGCGGGTACGGCGACGAATTCCTCGCCGTCCTCGTACGGCGATGTGACCGTCCGCAGCTCCGGGTTGATCCGCATCACATCGGAGCCGAGCCCGGCGCGTACGGGCAGGAACGGCAGCCGGTTCGCGGCGGCGTGCAGCCCCCACATGAACATCGCCTCGTCGATCTCGGTGAGCGCGAAGTCGCCGCGCTGGCGGGCGGCGCGGTAGTGCGGTTCGAGGGGGATCGAGTCCAGGGTGACGAAGGGGGTGACCAGTCGGCGGATCCGGCCGGCGGCGGCCAGCAGACCGATGTCCGGGCCGCCGTACGAGATCACGGTCAGATCGGTGAGGGGCGACCGGAGCACCGCGCGGACCAGCGCCATCGGTTTGCGGCGCGAGCCCCAGCCGCCGATGCCGATCGTCATCCCGTCGTGCAGCCGCGCCACCACGTCGTCCGGTGTCATCGTCTTGTCGGTCACCGGGATTCCTCCGTACCGAAGGTGTCGCGGACCCGGTCGCCGACCCCGCTGAGCGCGGCCTCGAAGGTGAAGCCCTGCTCGAATCGGTAGTCGCGGCGCACGTCCACGGGGTCGATGCCGTTGATGGCGGCCTTGGCGAGCCGGATCAGGGTGCCGTCCTTACGGGCGATCTCCTGGGCCAACTCCCGGGCCGCGGCCAGCAGCCGGGCGCGCGGGACGACCCGCCAGACCGAACCGTGGCGGTGGAGTTCGTCGGCGGTGACGGTGCGCGAGGTGTAGTAGAGGGTGCGCATCAGGTGCTGGGGGACCAGCCGCGCGAGATGGGTGGCGGCGCCGAGCGCGCCCCGGTCCAGTTCCGGCAGTCCGAAGGTGGCGTCGTCGGCGGCGACGATCGCGTCCGCGTTGCCGACGAGTCCGATGCCGCCGCCGAGACAGAAGCCGTGGACGGCGGCGACCACGGGCACCTCGCACTCGTAGACGGCGGCGAATGCCTCGGCACAGCCGCGGTTGGCGCCGAGCAGTGCGGTACGGCCGGGATCGCGGCGCATCTCCTTGATGTCGACGCCCGCGTTGAAGCCGCGGCCGGTGGCGGCCAGCACGACACAGCGGGTCTCCGGGTCGCGGCCCGCCGCGCGGACGGCGTCGGCGAGTGCGTACCAGCCGCGGACGGGCAGGGCGTTGACGGGCGGATAGTCGGCCGTGACGACGCGGACGCCGTCGGCGGGTTCCGTGGTGGAGACACCCATGACAGGATCAGCTACCTTTCCACCAAACGTTTGTTAGGGAAGGAAGGTAGCAGCCGATGGACCTGGACGGGAATGTCGTCGTCGTCACGGGCGGCACCCGTGGTGTCGGGGCCGGCGTCGCGGACGCCTTCCTGCGGGCGGGCGCGACCGTCGTGATCTGCGCCCGCAGGCCACCGGACCGCAAGGCCCCGCCGGGCCGTCCCGCCCCGCCCGACCGTCCCGCCCTCGCTGATGGGTCCGTCCCGCCCGACCTGCTCGACCCTCCCGTCCCGGCCGACCGCCTCGCCCTGCCGGACAGCCCTGCCCCGGCCGATGGTTCCGTCCCGCTCGACCCGCCCGCCACGGCTGATGGTTCCGTCCCGTCCGGCCGCCCCGGTTCGGCCGACGCGCGGCCCCTCGGTGCCGAGTTCGTCCCGCTCGACCTGCGCGACCCCGACGCCGTCGAAGCCTTCTTCGCGGACGTCGTGGCGCGGTACGGCCGGCTGGACACCCTGGTCAACAACGCGGGCGGCACCCCGCACCGGCTCCTCGCCGAAGCCGGACCTGCCCGCCACGCCCGCGTGATCGAGCTGAACCTCATCGCGCCCCTGACCGCCTCCCTCGCCGCGTACCCCCATCTCCGCGCGGCCCGGGGCTCCCTCGTGATGATCGGCAGCGTCAGCGGCGGTCGGGCTTCACCCGGCACGGCGGCGTACGGGGCGGCCAAGGCCGGAGTGGAGAGCCTGGCGCGCTCGATGGCCGTCGAATGGGCGCCGGAGGTACGGGTCAACACCGTCGTCCCCGGCATGGTCCGCACCGAACTCTCCGCACTGCACTACGGCGATGAGGACGGGGTCGCCGCCGTCGGCCGCACCGTCCCGCTCGGGCGGCTGGCGGAACCGGCCGAGATCGGGGAGGCGGCCGTCTTCCTCGCCTCCCGACGGGCGGGTTACATCAGCGGTGCCTCGCTGCTGGTGCACGGCGGCGGGGAACGCCCCGCCTTCCTCGGCGCCGCCACGGCCGACCACCGCGCCCCCTCCCCTTCCCGCGCCGAATCCCCCGAATCCCCCGTTCCCGCCGGCCGTTCCGCCGACGCCGACCACGGCACCCGCCCCGCCGACAAGGAGAAGTGAGATGACCGACCTGTGCGCGGACCGCGTGGTCGTGGTGACCGGCGCCGGACGCGGTCTGGGCCGCGCCCATGCCCTGGCCTTCGCCGCCGAGGGGGCGAAGGTCGTCGTCAACGACCTCGGCGCGGGACCGGACGGCGCCGGTTCGTCCGACGACCCCGCGCGGCGGGTCGTCGCCGAGATCCGGGCGGCCGGTGGCGAGGCCGTGGCCCACGGCGGCGACATCGCCACCGGCGCGGGCGCCGCCGCGCTGATCGCCACCGCCCTGGACACCTACGGCCGGCTGGACACCCTCGTCAACAACGCCGGCTTCGTCCGCGACCGGATGCTCGTCAATCTGCCCGACGACGACTGGGACGCGGTCCTGCGGGTCCATCTCACCGGCCACTTCCTCCCCCTCAAACACGCGTCGGCACACTGGCGCACCCGGGCGAAGGAAGGCCGCCCGGTGGCCGCCCGGATCGTCAACACCACCTCGGGGGCGGGCCTGCTGGGCAGCGTCGGCCAGGGCAACTACGCGGCGGCGAAGGCCGGGATCGTCGGACTCACCCTCGTGGCGTCGGCGGAACTGGCCCGCTACGGCGTCCAGGTCAACGCCATCGCGCCGGCCGCCCGCACCCGGATGACCGAGGAGACCTTCACGGAGTTGACGGCACTGCCCGAGGACGTCTCCCCGCTCGTCGTCTGGTTGGGCTCCGACGCGAGTACGGGGGTGACGGGACGCGTCTTCGAGGCGGAGGCGGGCCGCATCACCGTGATGGAGGGCTGGCGTCCGGGGCCCACGGTGGACCGGGGAACCCGCTGGACCCCGGCGACGGCGGGCGACGCGGCCCGCCGTCTCCTCGCCTCGGCCGAGCCGCCGGGGGCGGTGTACGGGGCGGCGATCTGAGTACCCGCGCCTACGCCGGGATGAGCACCCCGGCGGCGGTGCGCGCACCCGCCGCGCGGCTACCGTCCACTTCATGGACCGCGATCACTCTCCCGCAGACAATCACGCACCCCGCCAGCAGTCGACGGCGGTGATTCTCGTCTGGGCCGCGCTGGCCGTCGTGATCACGGTCGCCGTGGTCTGCGCGGTGGCACTGGTGCTCCTCCTGGAGACCCAGGCGGAGGAGAACCGGGTGAGGTCCGCGCCCCTCCTCTCCGCCGCGTACGCCTAGCCCGTTCCGTCGCCCGGGGGACCGGGCCCCACCCGATTGCATCCGTACCCCCGCACCCCCGTACCCTCGTGGCGCACCCACGCCTCACGCCTCACGCCTCTCGACCCACGCCTCACGCCTCACGTCTCGCAGTCGAGAATCGTGCCGCAGAGTCCGCACCGGGCCCGCATCCGCCCCCGTACCGGCAGCCGAATGCGCTGGTGGCAGGTGGGGCAGGGGAAGGAGACGCGCGGTCCTTCCGGTCCTCGCTCGATGGCGTAACGGGCCTCCGTCGCAAAGCCGGTGGGGCCGGTGGGGCCGGTGTGATCGGTGGATTGGACGCGCGCGGTGCGCCCGGTGCGCTGGAGGGCCTGTCGCCGGTCCTTGGCGTAGCGGTGACGCGCCGCCCAGCCGGCCGTGGTGAGCGGCGGGTTGCGGGCGTCGCTGAGGGCCCGGGTACGGCCCCGGGTGTAGGCCGTGTACCCCTGGGGGCTGGTGAACCACGGCGCGGGATCCTCGTCGAATGCGAGCGCGCGTTTGGTCAGGACGTAGCCGAATTCCTCCGGCGTGAGATAGCCCAGCTTCTGGCTGGAGACGCGGTCTTCGCGGAACGCGTCGAGCAGCAGCCAGCCCGCACCGAGATAGGTTGTCGCGGTGTCGGTCAGGATCTCGTTGTCACGGGTGCCGGGGAAGGCCAGGTCGAGCCGGTGCAGCAACACATGGGTGATCTCATGGGCGAGCGCCGCGCCGATATCCCGCCGATGGGTGCGGAATCGGTCGTTCAGCTCGATGAAGTACTCCGGCCCGGAGGTGAGTTCCACGCTCGCCGCGTGCTCCATCTCGCGGAAGCTGACGATCATCCGGGCGTCCGGCAGCCGGAAGTGGAGCACCAGGGCGCGGGCGACCCGCTGGGCGCCGAGATGGAGATCGTCCTGATCGGAGAACGCGACATCGGCGGGGAGCACGCTCGGCGCGTAGGAGAGCACTCCATCGGGGGAGAGCCGCCGGTACAGCGCGGTGAGCGCCGCCCGCACGGTGTCGAGGTGCGGATAGCCGTGTACGACCTCGGAGCTCTTCGCCACCACGTCCCGTACCCCCTGTACGACGGTCGGCCCATCCCCACTGTACGGCGCCCCGGGCGGGAATCAGGGGAGCTGACATGGCCGGAAAGTGTCCCTTGTGGTGCACCCGGCGCACTCCTCATAATCCGGATCATCATCTTGTCGGGCTCATGTCAGCAACGGCATTTGCTGTCAATGTCCGATACGGGCGAACATTTTCAACCCCCCACGAAAGGCAGTCCCTTGAAGCTTCTCCGTACGCTCAAGAGATGCGCCGCTGCCGGCGTCGTCCTGCTCGCCGCCGCCAGCCTCCAACCCGCCACCGCGGCGGCCGCCGCCCCTCCCGTCGGCCACCAGCCCGCAGCCACCGCCGCCGCCCCTCCCGTCGTCGGCGGCGTCCGGGCCACCCAGGGCGAGTTCCCCTTCATGGTCCGGCTCTCCATGGGCTGCGGCGGCTCCCTGCTCACCCAGCAGATCGTGCTCACCGCCGCGCACTGTGTGAGCGGTTCCGGGAACAACACCAGCATCACCGCCACCGCCGGTGTGGTGGATCTCCAGAGCCCCAGCGCCATCAAGGTGAGGTCGACCAAGGTCCTCCAGGCGCCCGGGTACAACGGCGTCGGCAAGGACTGGGCGCTGATCAAGCTCGCCCAGCCGATCAACCTGCCCACCCTGAAGATCGCCGAGACGGCCGAGTACAACACCGGCACGTTCGACGTGGCCGGCTGGGGCGCGCCCCGCGAGGGCGGCCCGCAGCAGCGCTACCTGCTGAAGGCGAAGGTGCCGTTCGTCAGTGACGCGTCCTGCCAGCGGGCGTACCCGAGCCTCGTCGGCAGCGAGGAGATCTGCGCGGGACTCCCGCAGGGCGGCGTCGACACCTGCCAGGGTGACTCCGGTGGTCCCATGTTCCGTCGGGACAACGCCAACGCCTGGGTCCAGGTCGGCATCGTGAGCTGGGGCGAGGGCTGCGCGCGGCCCAACCTCCCCGGTGTCTACGCCGAGGTCTCCCACTTCGCGGCGGCCATCAAGTCGGCGGCGGCCACGCTGTAATCACCCGTAGCAGGAGGCCGGGGCAGGTGTGCGGACGGTTAGTCCAACACCTGCCCCGTCTTTGTCCATGGGCGTCGCCCTCCTCCCGGCGCAGATTGACGCGTACGGAATCACCGTCATGAGTCATGAGGAGGACGAGCGTGAACGCAGAAGATCGCGGGCCCAGCCGCAGGACCGTGGTGGCGGTCACCGCCCTGGCCGGCGCCGGTGCCGCCGTCGCCGCCCCGTCCGCAGCGTTCGCCGGGACCCGCGCCGAGACCGTTCTGCGCTCGCGCGACCTCGACGTACGCGTCGACAGCGGATTCCCGCGCATCGTCTCGTACACCGATCGGGCGACGGGTGCCGTGCTCCACGGCCAGGAGGATCCGGTCACCTCCGTGCGGATCGACTCCGTCGACCGCACCCCGGAGAAGGTGACCGCCAGAGCCCGCCGCGACCGGGTCGCCTACACCCTCGTCCTCGGTCCGACCGAGATCGACATCGAGATCAGGGTGGACGGCCGCCAGGTCCACTGGCGGGTCACCCGGATCGCCGACACCGCCGCCCTGCGCGTCGGCACCCTGGAGATACCCGGACTCGCCCTGCTCTCGGTCCGGAGCGACCAGCCCGGCGCGACCCTGCACGCCGCCCGCATCCACCTCGACAAGGCGGCCAGCGGCGACACCCTGATCCGGCTCACCCCGGCGACGCCCGCCGAGGCGAACCCGACGGGCTGCGCCTACGCCGTCGTCGCCCACGACCGGCTCGGCGGCGCGATCGAGACCAACACGATCTGGGACAAGCCGACCGGCGGTGCCACCTGGGACAACGGCCGACTCTGGCGCCAGACGATCGTGAAGGACGGCACCGGGGGCTACGTCAAGGCCCAGCTCGTCCCCGGCCAGTGGACCCACCGGGCGGCGACCGCGCCCGTCGGCCAGGTCGAACCGCTCCCGTACGCCACCGTCATCATCACCGGCGACCGCAACGAGGACGGGGTGGTGGACTGGCAGGACGCGGCCATCGCCTTCCGGGACATCATGGTCGACCCGCTCGGCGCCGACGAACAGCATCTGCGGGTCGTCCCGCACATCCCGTTCAACTTCGCCTCACAGGCCACCAACCCGTTCCTCGCCACCCTCGATCAGGTGAAACGCATCTCGCTGGCGACCGACGGACTGCGGCAGTACACCCTCCTCAAGGGCTATCAGTCCGAGGGCCACGACTCCGCCCACCCCGACTACGCGGGCAACCACAACCAGCGCGCCGGCGGACTCGCCGACCTCAACAAACTGGTGCGCGAAGGCCGGAAGTGGGGCAGCGACTTCGGCGTCCACGTCAACGCCACCGAGTCGTACCCGGTCGCCAAGGCGTTCTCCGAGACCCTCGTGGACAAGAAGAACGAACAGTGGGACTGGCTGGACCAGTCCTACCGCATCGACCAGCGGCGCGATCTGGTCAGCGGGGACATCATCAAGCGCTTCGCCGATCTGCGGGCCGAGACCCACCCGGCGCTGAACATGCTCTACATCGACGTCTTCCGCGAGTCCGGCTGGACCTCGGACCGGCTCCAGCGCGCGCTGCGCGACCAGGGCTGGCAGATCACCACCGAATGGGGCCACGGACTGGAGCGCTCGTCGCTCTGGGCGCACTGGGCCAGTGAGACCGACTACGGCCCCGACTCGTCGCGCGGTATCAACTCGAAGCTCATCCGCTTCATCCGGAACCACCAGAAGGACGTCTTCGTCGACAAGTGGCCCACCCTGCTGGGCATCCCGCGCACCGGGAACTTCGAGGGCTGGGTCGGCAAGACCGACTGGAACGTCTTCTACCGGCTGATCTGGACGGAGTCGCTGCCCGCGAAGTACCTCCAGGCGCATCCGATCAAGCGCTGGACCGAGAACGAGATCACCTTCTTCGGCCCCACCTCCGTCTCCGACGCGGACGGCACCCGCCGGATCGTCACCGACGGACGGGTGGTGTACGAGGACGGGCGCTACCTCCTCCCCTGGGAGCCGCGCCGGGCGACCGACCCCGCGAAGCTGTACCACTACAACCCCAAGGGCGGCACCAGCACCTGGCGGCTGCCGCGCGGCTGGTGGAGCGAGTCCCGGCTCGCGCTGTACCGCCTCACCGACCAGGGCCGGGTACACGTCTCCGACCTGCGGGTACGCGCGGGCAAGGTCACCATCGACGCCGAGCCCGACCAGCCGTACGTGATCCACCGGGGCAGGGTCCGCGCGGTGGACGACCCCGAGTGGGGCGAGGGCACCCCGCTGCACGACCCCGGCTTCAACGCGGGCTCCCTGAACGGCTGGCAGGTCTCCGGACCGGCCTCCGTGGTCCTCAGCTCCCTCGGCGACTACGAACTGGTGATCGCGGCGGGCGCGGCGGCCTCGGTCGCCCAGCGCCTCGACCGCCTCCGGCCCGGCGGCTATGTGGCGTCCGTACAGGTCGAGGTCGGCGAGAACGCGGGCGACCGGCGCCGGGCGAGTCTGGAGGTCCGCACCTCCGACGGGGTCACCGCCGAGAACTGGACCGATATCTCCACGGCCGGCAACTACGTCGCCGCCGACCGCAAGCACGGCACCCGCTTCCAGCGGATGTTCACGTACTTCACCGTGCCCGATGGCGGCGGCCCGGTCACCATCGCCCTGCGCGCGGCGGCCGGTGACACCCGGGTCCGCTTCGACAACCTCCGCGTGGTCCCCGGCCGCCCCACCCGGAAGGCGGGCACGGTGGCGTACGAGGACTTCCAGCACGTCCCCCAGGGCTGGGGCGTCTTCGTCAAGGGCGACGCCGGCGGCGCGACCGACCCGCGCACCCATATCGCGCAGCGCCACGCCCCCTTCACCCAGCGCGGCTGGAACGGCAAGGCGATCGACGACGTCATCGACGGCACCGAATCGCTGAAGTCACGCGGCGAGAACGACGGGCTGGTCTACCGGACCGTCCAGCACCTGGTCCGCTTCGAACCGGGCAAGCGGTACCGGGTCTCCTTCCGGTACGAGAACGAGAACGCCGGACAGTACGCCTGGATCACCGGCGTCGACGCCCGCGAACTCACCCGGACCCCGATCCCGGTCGCGACGTCACCGACGGAGTGGACCCATGAGTTCACCGCGCCGGACGAGGGCGAGGCGTGGGTGGGCCTGCGGAAGACCGGGGCGGCCTGGAAGTCGGAGTTCGTGCTCGACGCGTTCGAGGTACGAGAGCTGTAACGGGAGCCGTCACGGGGGCAGCGCCCCGCGAAGCGGCGGGGGCGTACGGGAGCCAAGCCACCGGCCGGGGGGCCTGCCCACTCCAGCAGCCTCGCGCTGAAGCGTCCGTCCTCAATCGCCGGACGGGCTGAATTTCGGCTCCCCCGGGCGGTCTCGAATCAGCCTCTCCGGCGTTTGAGGAGCGGGGTTCGGGGCGGAGCCCCGCGAGGTGCCGAGACCTACGGGCAGCCGGGCAACGGGCGGGCTGTTCCGGCCGGGGGCCCGTACATCTCAAGCCCCTGTGCACGAGGGTCCGTCCTCAATCGCCGGACGGGCTGAGTTTCAGCTCCCGGACGGGCTGAATTTCGGCTCCCCCGGGCGGTCTCGAATCAGCCTCTCCGGCGTTTGAGGAGCGGGGTTCGGGGCGGAGCCCCGCGAGGTGCCGAGACCTACGGGCAGCCGGGCATCGGGCGAGCCGCTTCGGCGGGGGGGCCCGTACATCTCAAGCCCTTGTGCACGAGGGTCCGTCCTCAATCGCCGGAGGGGCTGAAATTTCAGCCCCTCCGGCGATTGAGGCGCGGGCGGGCCGGGGCCTCACCGCAGCCCCACCGCCCCGCCCGCGCCCTCCAGCTCCAGCACCCACATGTCGTTCGCGCCCTCCCGCAGCACCGGGCCCGGGACGAAGAGTTGTTCCTGCGGGCCCGCACCCCAGTAGCGGCCCAGACAGAAGCCGTTCACCCAGACGAAGCCACGCCCCCACCCCGGCAGTTCCAGCCAGGCGTCACCCGGTCCCGAGATCGTCATCGACGCCCGGTACAGGCCCGCCGAACCCTTGCCCACCGCCCCCGTACCGACCGGGCGGAACGGAACCCCCGCCACCGATTCCGGTGTGAAGGCCGCGATCCGCAGGCCCCGGGCGCGGACACCGTGCAGATACTGCCGCTCGTGGAACAGCCCGCCGGTGATCCCCTTCGGCTCGGCCACGCGCGGACCGTAGTTGACCCGCCCCAGCGACTCCACCCACAGCTCGACCTCGGCCGGGCCCGCCACCGGCTCCGGCAGGATCGGCTCCTCCTCGGTCAGCACGCCCACCGGACCGCCGTCCACGTACACCACCGCGCGGTCCCGCAGCCCCGAGACCCGCAGCGGGTACGGCCGCCGGGGGCCCGGGACGCACACCCGGTAGCGGACCAGCCCCCGGTCCACCCCCAGCTCCTCGAAGGTCGGCGGGGTCGGCGACGCGCGCTCCTCGTCACCGACGGCCTCGATCACCGCGTCCAGCGGCGCCCACCCGGACGGCTCCAGCCACAGCGGCACGGCCAGCGTCGGCGGGGCGGGCGGCGGATCGGGCAGCGGGCCGTCCGCGTACGGGGCGAGGACCTCCCGGAAGCGCCAGAACTTCTCCGTCGGCCGGCCCGCCTCGTCGATCGGGGCGTCGTAGTCGTACGACGTCACCGTCGGCTCCAGCGCGCGGTCCTGGAGCTCGCCCGCGCGATTCGCCCCCGCCCAGCCGCCGAAGTTCGTCCCGCCGTGCGCCATGTAGACATTGACCGACGCACCCTCCTCAAGGATCTCCCGCAGCGCGTCCGCCGCGTCCGCCGCCTCCCGTACGGAGTGCTCGTCACCCCAGTGATCGAACCAGCCGCACCAGAACTCCATGCACATCAGCGGCCCGGTCGGCCGGTGGCGGCGCAGGGTCGCGAACGCCTCCCGGGCGCCCGAGCCGAAGTTCACCGTCGCCAGGACGCCCGGCACCGAACCCCCGGTGAGCATGTGGTCCTCGGGCCCGTCCGACGTGAAGAGCGGCACCACCACCCCGGACGACCGCACCACCTCCACCAGCCACCGCAGATAGCCCTGGTCGCTGCCCCAACTGCCGTACTCGTTCTCGATCTGCACCATGATCACCGGGCCGCCCCGGTCGCACTGCCGCTCCACCACCTGCGGCAGCAGCCGCGCGAACCAGCCCTCGACCAGGGCGAGGTACTCCGGGTCACCCGTCCGCACCCGGGGGCCGAGCGGCCCGGTCAACCAGTGCGGCAGCCCGCCGTTCTCCCACTCGGCGCAGATGTACGGACCCGGGCGGACGATCGCCCGCAGACCGGCCGCCGCCACCGCGTCCAGGAACCGGCCGAGCGCCGCGACGTCCACGTACGCGCCAGGGGCGGGCTCATGCAGATTCCAGGGGACGTACGTGTCCACACAGTTGAGCCCCATCGCGCGCATCATCGCCAGCCGGTGGCCCCACTGCTCCTCCCGTACCCGGAAGTAGTGCAGCGCCCCCGAGAGCAGCCGCACCGGCCGCCCGTCCACCAGAAAATCCGTCTCACCCACACCGAAGTCCGCCATATCCCCACCCTTGTCCTCTGGCGGCGAACCGGTCCATGGACAAAGATCAGCGCTGTTTGGACACCTGGACGGCACACGTATCCCGAACACATATCCCGAGCGGGAGAGGGCGGCGGCGGATGTACCACACCTGGATGCGCTACTTCACTCCCGGTCCGGCCCACCACCGGCTCGGCCTGGTCTGCCTCGGCGTCGGACTCCAGCACGGCGCGCTGCCCACCATCGGCCCGCGCACCCTGGACCACCACGTCGCCGTCGTCGTCAGCTCCGGCAGCGGCTGGTACCGGACCCCCGACGGGGAGCGCGCCGACATCACCGGACCCGCCCTGATCTGGATCACCCCCGGCGTACCGCACCACTACGGGCCCGATCCCGGAGGCTGGGACGAGAGCTTCGTCGACTTCGCCGGACCCGCCACCGCCACCTACACCGAACTCGGCTACATCGAACCCGACCGGCCCGTCGTCCCGCTCTCCGACACGGCCGGACCGCGCGCCGCCATCGGCCGGATCGCCCGGGCCGCCCGGCGCGGCAACCCGCTCCTCGAAGTCGAGACCGGCGCCGCCGTCCATGAACTCCTCGTCGCCCTGCGCCGCGCCCGCGCCGACACCAACCCGGCCGGCGACCTCGTCCTCACCGCGCTCGCCCGGGACGCCTTCCGCCCGATCTCCGTCGCCGAGCACGCCGCCCGCCACGGAATGACCCCCGCCGAGCTGCGCGCCGCCGTACGCCGGGGAGCCGGGTGCAGCCCCAAGGACTACCTGCTCTCGATCCGCCTCGGCCGCGCCAAGGAACTCCTCGCCGCCACCGAACTGCCCGTCGCCGCCGTCTCCCGCCGCGTCGGCTACGAGGACCCGGCCTACTTCTCCCGGCTCTTCACCCGCCGCGTCGGGGTCCCCCCGGTCCGCTTCCGGGAGCAGCAGGGCCGGGCGGTCCCCGGCGGCTGGAGCGACCGCGTCCCGGACCCCGAACACCCGCCGACGATCACCACCCCCGCCACGTAAGCTCGACGTCCATGACCACCAGCGACATCGACGCGAACGTACGGGCCGAGCTGGACAGGCTGCGGGGAAGCATCGACAACATCGACGCCGCCGTCGTCCATATGCTCGCCGAGCGCTTCAAGTGCACCCAGCAGGTCGGCCGGCTCAAGGCACAGCACAAGCTGCCCCCGGCCGACGCCGAGCGTGAGGCCCGGCAGATCGCCCGGCTGCGCCAGCTCGCCGAGAGCGCGCGACTCGACCCGGCGTTCGCCGAGAAGCTGCTCACCTTCATCATCGCCGAGGTGATCCGCCACCACGAGACCATCGCGGCCAACCCGGACGCCGCCGACGCGTAGCTTCCGTCCGGGTGGGGGCGGGCGGCCCCGGGGCGCCCGCGTGCGCTCAGAGCGGAACGGATACCCCGTGTGCAGGGCACGCCTCATCAGGCAGCATGGCTTCCATGTCCGTACTCACGCGCGACGAAGCGCAGAACCGAGCCCAGCTTCTCGACGTCCACCGGTACACGGTCGACCTGGACCTGACCTCATCGGGTACCTCGGACGCGCCGGGAGAAGAGACCTTCGGCTCCCGGTCCGTCATACACTTCACCGCTCGCGCGGACGGGGACACCTTCGTCGAGCTGAAGCCCGCCGCACTGCGCTCCGCCAGCCTGGACGGACAGCCGCTCGACCCCGGCACCCTCGCCGACAACCGCCTCCCCCTCCCCGGCCTCCGCGCCGGCGAGCATGAACTCCGGGTCGAGACGGAGATGCGGTACTCCCGCACCGGCGAGGGAATGCACCGCTTCACCGACCCCAGCGACGGTGAGACCTACGTCTACACCCAGCTCTTCATGGAGGACGTCCAGCGCGTCTTCGCCGCCTTCGACCAGCCCGATCTGAAGGCCGTACTCGAACTCTCGGTCAAGGCCCCCGACGGCTGGACCGTCCTCGGCAACGGCATCGCCACCCACCAGGGCGGCGGAGTGTGGACCTGCGCCCCCACCCCGCCGCTGGCCACCTACTTCATGGCCGTCGCCGCCGGACCCTGGCACTCGGTCCGCACCGAGCACGCCGGACTACCCTTCGGCATCCACTGTCGCCGCTCCCTCGCCCCGCACCTCGACGCGGACGCGGAGGAGATCCTGGAGATCACCCGGCAGTGCTTCGACCGCTTCCACGAGAAGTTCGAGGAGCCGTACCCGTTCGACTCGTACGACCAGGCGTTCGTCCCCGAGTTCAACGCGGGCGCGATGGAGAACCCCGGTCTCGTCACCTTCCGCGACGAGTACATCTTCCGCTCGGCCGTCACGGACACCGAACGGCAGAGCCGGGCCGTGACCATCGCGCACGAGATGGCCCATATGTGGTTCGGCGATCTGGTGACCCTCGCCTGGTGGGACGACATCTGGCTGAACGAGTCCTTCGCCGAGTACATGGGCTACCAGATCCTCACCGAGGCCACCCGCTTCACCGACACCTGGGTGGACTTCGCCGTCAACCGCAAGGGCTGGGGGTACGACGCCGACCAGCGCCCCTCCACCCACCCGGTCGCCCCCGATCCGGACGCCGTCCCCGACACCGCGTCCGCGATGCTCAACTTCGACGGCATCTCCTACGCCAAGGGCGCGTCCGCGCTGCGGCAGCTCGTGACCTGGATGGGCGAGAAGGACTTCCTCACCGGCATCAACACCCACTTCGCCCGGCACAAGTTCGGCAACGCCACCCTCGCCGACTTCATCGACTCCCTCGCCCAGGCCACCGACCGCGATGTGCACGCATGGGCCGAGTCCTGGCTGCGCACCACCGGCGTCGACACCCTCACCCCGGTCGTCACCGAGTCCCAGGGCACCTGGTCGCTCACCGTCGGCCGGCACGGCGAACGCCCGCACCGGATCGCCGTCGGCGCGTACGACACCGACCCGGTCGACCCCGACCGCGTCGTACCGCGCGACGGCTTCGAACTGGACGTCCCCGCCGCGGTCCCGGCGGGCGACCCGGCCGCCGACTCCCGGCCCGGCCGCCGCCCCGCGCTCCTCGTGCTCAACGACAACGACGCCACCTACGCCAAGGTCCGCCTCGACGCGGGCTCCTGGAAGACCGCCGTCCGGGTGCTGTCCCGGGTCCCCGACCCATTGACCCGCGCCGTCGTCTGGAACGCCGCCCGCGACATGGTCCGCGACGGGGAACTCGCCCCCACCGCCTACCTGGAGGCGGCCCGCGCCCATCTGCCGCGCGAATCGGACCTCGCGATCGCCCAGGGCGTCCTCGCCTTCGCGACCACCCAGATCGCCCACCGCTACGCGCCCGCCGACGAGCGGGCCGCCGCGCTCGGTGTCATCCGGGCCATCTGCCGCGATCTGCTGCGCCGCACGGAGGACGGCAGCGACCCCGGCCTGCGGCTCATAGCGGTCCGGTACTTCATCTCCGCGGCCGCGCAGCCGGAGCCGATCCAGGAGTGGCTCAACGACGAGACCGTGCCGGGCGGCCCGGAACTCGACCCGGAGCTGCGCTGGCGGATCCTCTACCGGCTCGCCGTCCTCGGCGCCACGGACGAACGCTCGATCGCGGCGGAACTCGTCCGCGACCCCAGCGCCACCGGCCAGGAGGGCGCGGCCCGCTGCCGCGCCGCACTGCCGTCGCCCGAGGCGAAGGAAGCCGCCTGGAAGCTGATGTTCACCGACGACTCCCTCTCCAACTACCTGTTCACCGCGGTGGCCCAGGGCTTCTGGCAGCCGGAGCAGGCCGACGTCGTACGGTCGTACCTCCCGCGCTTCTACCCGGAGGTGGTCGCCCTCTCCGCCCGCCGCGGCCCGGCCATCGCGGAAGCGGCCGGCCGCCACGCGTTCCCGCTGCACGCGGTGGACCCGGAGACCCTGGAGCTGGGCGAGGAGTGCCTCCGCTCCACGGAGATGATCCCGGCCCTGCGCCGTCGCCTGGCCGACCAACTGGACGACCTCCGCCGCGCCCTGACGGTCCGCACCGGCTGACCCCCTGAAGGGTCTGTCCTCAATCGCCGGACGGGCTGAATCAGCCTCGCCGGGCGGGCTGATTTTCGGCTTCCTCGGGCGGGCTTAAATCAGCCTCGCCGGCGTTTGAGGCGCGGGGTTCGGGGCGGAGCCCCGCGAAGCGGCCGAGACTGGCCGGAGGCCGGGCAGCGGGCGGGCTGCTCCGGCCGGGGGGCCCGTACATCTCAAGCCCCTGTGTACAAGGGTCCGTCCTCAATCGCCGGACGGGCTGAATCAGCCTCGCCGGACGGGCTGAATTTCAGCTCCCCCGGGCGGGCTCAAATCAGCCTCGCCGGCGTTTGAGGCGCGGGGTGCGGGGCGGAGCCCCGGGGGCGGTCGGGGCCAGGGACCGGGTGGGACCCCAATACCACCCCCGGGTCGGGCTCGTTGGACACCACGCCCACCCCATCCCACTCCGGGGTGAGCCCCCGCACCCGCCCGAAGGACCCGTATGACCACGCCCCCACCCCTCGCCGGAGGAACCGCCGGGCCCGACGCCCTGCGCCCGTTGATCGATCTCGTGCTCGGCGCCCTCCGGGAGGGCGCCGCCGACCGGGGCGGGCCGTTCCCCCCGGGCGGTCCCGACACCGTCGCCGCCGTCACGCGCCGCGCCGTCGAACCCGTACTGCCCGACCACGGCACCGGCACCGGAGAGGCCCTGCACCGGCTGGTGCGCGCGGTCGCGTACGGCGCCGCCGACCCCGCCGACCCCCGCTGCGCCGCCCATCTGCACACCCCGCCCCTCGCCCTCGCGGTCGCCGCCGATCTCGCCGCCGCCGCGCTCAATCCGTCCCTGGACTCCTGGGACCAGGCCCCGGCCGCCTCCGAGCTGGAGCGGACCGTCTGCGCGGTGCTCGCGGCCGAGGTCCACCCGGGTGCGGAGTCCCCGGACGCCCTGGTCACCACCGGCGGTACCGAGTCCAACCAGCTCGGACTGCTCACCGCCCGCGAGCGGCACGGCGCGATCCAGGTGCTCTGCGGCGCCGGCGCCCACCACTCCGTACGGCGCGCCGCCTGGCTCCTGGGACTGCCCGAGCCGGTCGCCGTCCCCGGCGCGGACGGCGGTCTGGACCCCGGCGCCCTCGACGAGGCCCTCACCGAGCTGCCGGGCCCACGTCTGGTGGTGGCCACCGCCGGCAGTACGGACACCGGCCGAATCGACCCGCTCCCCGCCATCGCCGACATCTGCGCCCGCCACCGCACCGAACTCCACATCGACGCCTCCTACGGCGGCGGGCTGCTCTTCAGCCCCACGCACCGGACCGCGCTCGCGGGCCTGGAGCGCGCCGACTCCGTCGCCCTCGACCTGCACAAAATCGGCTGGCAGCCGGTCGCGGCCGGGCTGTTCACCGTCGCCGACCGCGCCCGACTCGCGCCGCTCGGCCTCACCGCCGACTACCTCAACGCCGACGACGACACGGAGGCGGGCCTCCCGGATCTGCTCGGCCGCTCGCTGCGCACCACCCGGCGCCCCGACATCCTCAAGGTGGCGGTGACGCTCGGCGCGCTCGGCCGGGACGGTCTCGCGGCCCTCGTGGACCGTACGGTCGGCGTCGCGCGGCTCTTCGCCGAGCTGGTCGAGCGGCGCCCCCCGCTGGAGCTGTGGGAGCGGCCCACCCTCCCCACCGTGCTCTTCCGGCCCGTTGGCGCCACCGACGAGCGGGTCGCCACGATCCGCCGTGACCTGCTGACGGACGGCAGCGCGGTCCTGGGCCGGGCCCGCGCCGACGGCCGGCTCTGGTTGAAGGCGACGCTGCTCAACCCGTACGCCACCCCCGGCGACCTCGAAAAGCTGATCGACCTCGTGGAAGGCAGTACCCACCGATGACCGCCATGCCCGTTTCCGACCTCGACCGGCCCCATGACCTCGTGGGCATCGGCATCGGCCCGTTCAACCTCTCCCTCGCCGCGCTCGCCGACGGTGTCCCCGGCGGTGTTGACGCCGCCTTCTTCGAGCAGCGCCCCCGATTCAGTTGGCACCCGGGCCTGATGATCGAGGGCACCACCCTCCAGGTGCCCTTCCTCGCCGATCTGGTGACCCTCGCGGACCCGGCCAGCCCCTGGAGCTTCCTCAGCTATCTGCGCTTCCGTGAGCGGCTCTTCCCCTTCTACTTCGCGGAGAAGTTCCACATCCACCGCGCCGAGTACGACGCCTACTGCCGCTGGGTCGGCGACAATCTGCCGGGGCTGCACTTCGGCCACCAGATCGACGCCGTCCGCTGGAACCCGGAACGCGCCCTGTTCGAGGTCGACTTCACCCAGCTCGACGCGGAGGGCGAGGCCGAGGCGCTCGGCCGTACCTACGCCCGGAACATCGTCCTCGGCGTGGGCACCGAGCCGTACGTCCCCGAACCGCTGCGGCCCCTCGCCGACGCCCCGGCCGTCCCAGTGATCCACTCGGCCGACTATCTCGACCACCGGGAGCGGCTACTGGCCGCCGAGCACATCACGGTCGTCGGATCGGGGCAGTCGGGCGCGGAGATCTTCCTCGATCTGCTGCGGGCCCGCCCGGCCGGCGCCGAGCGGCTGCACTGGCTCGGCCGTACGGAGGCGTTCGCGCCGATGGAGTACTCCAAGCTCGGCCTGGAGCACTTCACGCCCGACTACACCCGCTACTTCCACGCCCTGCCCGAGCAGACCCGTGACCGGCTCGTCCCGCGCCAGTGGCAGCTCCACAAGGGCATCGACGCCGCCACCATCGCCGCGATCCACGACGAGCTGTACCGTCGCAGCCTGCACGGCGGCTGGCCCGACGCGGTCCTCACCCCCGGCGTCGGGGTCCGTACCGCCGGCCGGGTCGCCACCACCCGGGTCGAACTCCACCTGGAACACCTCCAGCAGGGCACCCGCTCCCGGCTGACGACCGACGCCGTCGTCCTCGCCACCGGCTACCGGGAGCGCCCGGTCGGCCGGATGCTCGCCGGCCTCGACCCGTATCTGCGCCGTGACTCCTCCGGGCGGTCGCGGATCGACAGCGAGTTCCGGATGGTCCTGGACGAATCGGTGACCGGCTCGGTGTACGTACAGAACGCCGAGACCCACCACCACGGCGTCGGCGCCCCCGATCTCGGCCTGGCCGCCTGGCGCGGGGCGAGCATCCTCAACTCGCTGACCGGCACGGAGCCCTATCCGATGCCCCGGCGCACCGCCTTCACCAGCTTCGGCCTGGAGCAGCGCGAGGCGCCCCGGATCCCCGGGCAGACGATCCGGTTGACCCCACTGGTCCAGGGCATCTGAGACGGCGTCCGAGCGGCCGGACCTGTCACGCGCCGCTCGGACACCCCTGTCACCTGTGTCACTTGTGTCAGCCGAGTCACCTGTGTCAGTCGGGTCGGCCGCGAGCCGCTGGGACGCCCGTGTCCGCCGGCTCGGCCGGGTCCGCTGCGAGCCGCTGGGACACCCCTGTCACCCGGCTCAGCCGGGTCCGCCGCGCGGGATGGGAGAGTGTCCCCAGGCCCTGTCCGGACCTGGGTCAGCCGCCCCGCCCGGACCCCATGCCGTACGAGGGAGTCTCCCGTGACCACCGACGCGTCCACCACCGCCGCCCCCTATGGAACGCCCGAGACACCCCGGGTCGCCGTGCGCGGCGAGGCCCGGCTGGAGTTCGATCCGGAGATCGCCCGGATCGGGGTCGTGGTCAGCGCGCGCGGCACCGACCGGCGCGGCGCGCTCGACGATCTCACCCGCCGCAACTCCGCCGTCCTGGACCTGATCAAGTCGTACGGGGAGCCGGTGGAGAAGCTGGAGACGGGGGCGTTCTCCATCACCCCCGAGCTGACCCGGCACGGCCGGGGCGAGCGGGTCCGCTCGTACCACGGGCGGGTCCACATCACCGCCGAGCTGTCCGACTTCACCACCCTCGGCGAGCTGACCACCCGGCTCGCCGATCTGGAGCTGACCCGCGTCGACGGCCCCTGGTGGGCGCTGCGCCCCGATTCACCCGCCCATGGGGAGGCCCGTCGGCAGGCGGTGCTTGAGGCCGTGCAGCGGGCCCGTGAGTACGCCGACGCGCTGGGCGCCCGGCTCTCGGCCCTGGTCGAGCTGGCGGATCTGGGGGCGGAGAGCGCCACCCCGTACGACGTCGGGGCGCCCGGCGGTGCCATGCGGATGGCGGCGTTCGCCAGCGCCGCCCCCGAATCGGCGCCGGCGCTCGATCTGGAGCCCCAGCGCCAGACGGTCTACGCACAGGTCAACGCCCGCTTCACGATGACCCCGCCGGTGTTGTGAGAGTCGGGCGGGGGAGGGGCTTCCGGGAAATCCCGAGAATGCTCATCAGAGCGCCCTCGTGCACAATTCAACACTTGTCAACAACCCTTCACCCAAAGGTTGTTGAGTAGTCATACTCGGCCAATTCTCTACCGGTCGGTAAGACATAGGCTCAAACCATGCGCCGAGCAAAAATCGTCTGTACTTTGGGCCCAGCCACCGACTCGTACGACCAGATCAAGGCACTGGTCGAGGCCGGAATGGATGTCGCCCGCTTCAATCTCAGCCACGGCATCCACGCCGATCACGAGGAGCGCTACGCGCGCGTACGGAAGGCGTCCGACGAGACGGGCCGCAGTGTCGGGGTCCTGGCCGACCTACAGGGCCCGAAGATCCGGCTCGGGCGTTTCCGCGAGGGTCCCGTACTCCTGGAGCGCGGTGATGAATTCACCATCACCGTCGAGGAGACCGAGGGGGACCGCGAGATCTGCGGCACCACCTACGCGGGTCTCGCGGGCGACGTCAGCGTCGGTGAGCGCATCCTCGTGGACGACGGCAAGGTCTCCCTGGAGGTGACCGGTGTCGACGGCCCCCGGGTCCGCACCGTCGTCATCGAGGGCGGCATGGTCTCCGACCACAAGGGGCTGAATCTGCCCGGCGTCGCCGTCTCCGTCCCCGCCCTCTCCGAGAAGGACATAGACGACCTCCGATGGGCGCTGCGGATCGGCGCGGACATCGTCGCGCTCTCCTTCGTGCGGAGTGGCCGGGACATCGAGGACGTGCACCGCGTGATGGACGAGGAGGGGCGCCGGGTCCCCGTCATCGCCAAGGTGGAGAAGCCGCAGGCGGTCGAGAACATCGACGACATCGTTGCCGCCTTCGACGGGATCATGGTCGCCCGGGGTGACCTCGGCGTCGAAATGCCCCTGGAGCAGGTGCCGATCGTCCAGAAGCGCGCGATCAAGCTGGCGCGGCGCAACGCCAAGCCGGTCATCGTCGCCACCCAGATGCTGGACTCGATGATCGACAACTCCCGCCCCACGCGTGCCGAGGCGTCCGATGTCGCCAACGCGGTCATCGACGGCACCGACGCGGTGATGCTGTCGGGCGAGACCAGTGTCGGGAAGTTCCCCGTGGAAACGGTGCGGACGATGAGCCGCATCGTGGAGGCCGCCGAGGAGGAGGTGCTCACCAAGGGGCTGCCGCCGCTGACCGAGCGCAGCAAGCCCCGGACCCAGGGCGGCGCGGTGGCCCGCGCGGCGGCCGAGATGGGTGACTTCCTCGGCGCGAAGTTCCTGGTGGCCTTCACCCAGTCCGGTGACACGGTCCGGCGGCTCTCCCGCTACCGCTCGCCGATCCCGCTGCTGGCCTTCACGCCCGATCCGGCCACCCGGTCGCAGCTCAATCTCACCTGGGGCGTGGAGACGTTCCTAGGCCCGCATGTGGAGTCCACGGACGCCATGGTCGCCCAGGTCGACGAGGAGCTGTTGAAGATCGGTCGCTGTGATCAGGGCGACATTGTGGTGATCACCGCGGGGTCGCCGCCCGGAGTGCCGGGTTCCACCAATTTGGTCCGGGTCCATCACATCGGCGAGGACGACAGCCCCCGCTGAAAGCACTAAGGCCCCTCCGCGGAGGGGCCTTAGTCGTGACCTTGGAAATATAGGTAAAGTACCCCGGGTGGGATTCGAACCCACGCTGGATGGTGTTTGAGACCATTGCCTCTACCGCTGGGCTACCGGGGCTCCCTTGGAAACAAAGGATAGCGAACACCCTTCGTGCCCCAACCATACAGGAGCTGGGTAGGCTCATGGGGAGCACCCTGCCTTGGAATGAGGAGTCCCGTGACCGCCCCCGACTCGCCCGAGCCCATCGCCGACGACGACGCGTCGCACATCCCGCCGCTGACCACCCGCGTCGTGATCGCCGAGGACGAGGCCCTCATCCGGCTCGACCTCAAAGAGATGCTGGAAGAAGAGGGCTACTCGGTCGTCGGCGAGGCCGGCGACGGCCAGCGGGCCGTTGAACTCGCCCGTGAGCACCGGCCCGACCTGGTCATCCTCGATGTGAAGATGCCGATCCTGGACGGCATCTCGGCGGCCGAGAAGATCGCCGAGGAATCCATCGCACCGGTCCTGATGCTGACCGCGTTCTCCCAGCGCGACCTGGTCGAACGGGCCAGGGACGCCGGGGCGATGGCCTATCTCGTCAAGCCGTTCAGCAAGACCGATGTGGTGCCCGCCATCGAGATGGCCGTCTCCCGCTTCACCGAGCTGAAGGCGCTGGAGAAGGAGGTCGCGGACCTCTCGCAGCGGCTGGAGACCCGCAAGCTGGTGGACCGCGCCAAGAGCGTGCTCCAGACGGAGTACGGGCTCAATGAGCCGGCCGCGTTCCGCTGGATCCAGAAGACCTCGATGGATCGGCGGATGTCGATGCAGCAGGTCGCGGAGGCGGTCATCGAGGACTCGGAGGAGAAGAAGGCGGCCAAGGGGCAGTAGCCCCCCGCAGCCCCCGTAGCTCCGCCCGTCCGTCCCCCACTCCGCGCCGTACGACCCCCCGCCGGGGGGACCCGCGCCGGATGATCCCCGTACGACCGCTGTACGGGACGGACGCCACGCGCCCCCTTCCCGTACGGCCCGGGCAACTCGTACGGCCCCCGGGCGACCCGTACGACTCAATACGGACCGTCGACCCGCACGGCATGGCATACGCGACAGGGCCCGCCCCCCTTCCCGGGGTGCGGGCCCTGTCGCTGTGGTGTCGCGGTCGTGTCGTACGGGGGCGGGGGTCAGTCCTCGCCCAGATACGCCTTGCGCACCGACTCGTCGTGCAGCAGATCCCGGCCCGTGCCGGAGAGCGCGATCGTGCCGATCTCCATCACATGCCCCTGGTCCGCGAGCGACAGCGCGGCCTGGGCGTTCTGCTCGACCAGCAGGATCGTGGTGCCCTGGGAGCGCAGCTCGACGATCGTCGCCATGATCTTCTGCATCATGATCGGCGAGAGCCCCATGGACGGCTCGTCCAGCATCAGCAGCTTCGGCCGGGACATCAGCGCCCGTCCCATCGCCAGCATCTGCTGCTCACCGCCCGAGAGCGTGCCCGCCGCCTGCTTCCTGCGCTCCCCCAGGATGGGGAAGAGATCGTAGGCGCGCTGGATGTCCTGGTTGATGCCGTCCTGGTCCTTGCGGAGGAAGGCACCGAGCCGGAGATTGTCCTCGATGGACATCCGGGGGAAGATATGCCGCCCCTCGGGGGAGTGCGCGAGGCCCAGCGAGACGATCTGGTGCGCCGGGACCTTCCGCAGGGACCTCCCGTTGAACCGGATCTGGCCGCCGAGCGGTTTGATCAGGCCCGAGATGGTGCGCAGCGTCGTCGTCTTGCCCGCGCCGTTGGTGCCGATGAGGGTGACGACCTCGCCCGCGTCGACCGTGAACGAGATGCCCTTGACGGCCTCGATCTTGCCGTAGGCGACCCGCAGGTCCTCGACCTCCAGAAGTGCGGCCATCAGTCGGTCTCCTTTCCGGCCTCGGCCGCCTCGACCTCGGCCACTTCCTCGGCGCCGGGCGCTCCTTCGAACGGCTCGCCGAGATAGGCGGCGATGACCCGATCGTCGCCCTGCACGGTCGCGCTGTCGCCCTCGACCAGCTTCTCGCCCTGCACGAGTACGGCGACCCGGTCACAGAGGTTGAAGATGAACCGCATGTCGTGCTCGATGACGAGGACGGCGATGCCCATGTCCCGGATGGCGAAGACGAGTTCCTCGGTGGTCCGGGTCTCCTGCGGGTTCATGCCGGCCGTCGGTTCGTCCAGCAGCAGCAGCCCCGGTTCGCTCGCCAGCGCGCGGGCGATCTCCAGCTTGCGCTGCTCCCCGTACGGCAGGTTGCGGGAGAGGTGCTCGGCCTTCGCGGCGAGGCCGACGAACTCCAGCAACTCCATGGCACGGGCCCTGGAGGCCGCCTCCGCCCGGTGGAAGCCGGGGCCGCGGACCAGGGCCGACCAGAGCCCTTCCTTGGTCCGGGTATGCCGTCCGACCAGCACATTCTCCAGAACGGTCATATTGGCGAAGAGCCGGATGTTCTGGAAGGTGCGCGCGATACCGGCCGCAGTGACCTTGAAGGACTTGGCCGGCAGGACCGTGCCCTTGTACCGGACCGCGCCCTCCGTCGGTACATAGAGGCCGGTGAGGCAGTTGAAGAAGGTGGTCTTCCCGGCGCCGTTGGGGCCGATGAGACCGACGATCTCACCGCTGTTCACGGTGAGGTCGACGTTGTTCACGGCGACGAGGCCGCCGAACCTCATGGTGACGCCGGTCGCCTCAAGGACCGGTTCGCCCGTGGTGATGATGTCAGTGGTCATGGCTCAGGCCCCTGTCTTACCGAGGACTACGGGCGCCTGCTCCGCCTCGTGGAACTCCAACTGCCGGCGCCGGTTCGGGATCAGCCCCTCCGGCCGGAAGCGCATCAGGAGCACCAGTGCGAGACCGAAGGCGAGGAGCTGGTAGTCGCCGAGGAACTGGAGCTTCGCCGGGATCAGATAGAGCAGCGCGGCGCCGACGAGAGGTCCGCTGATGGTGCCCATGCCGCCGAGGACCACCGCGGCCAGCAGGAACGCCGAGTTGGGCGGGACGACATGCGCGAACTGGTACTGCTCCGGAGTCACGGTGTAGGTGACATGGGCCTGCACGGTGCCCGCGAGTCCGGCCAGCGCCGCGCCGAGGGCGAAGGCGATGAGCTTGACCCGGAACCCGTTGATGCCCATGGCCAGGGCCGCGGTCTCGTCCTCGCGGATCGCGATCCAGGCCCGGCCGATTCGGGAGTCCCCACTGCGCCGGAAGACCACCACCACGATCAGGGTGATCAGCAGCATCAGGAAGAAGTAGTTCGCGAACCGGCCGATCGTGAAGCCGAAGATGCTGTGCTCGACACCGAAGTCGAAACCGAACATCTTCAGGTTCGGGATCGAGGAGATGCCGTTGGACCCGTTGGTGATGTCCGGCCCCGAGGTGCCGTCCATGTTGTTCACCGCGATCCGGAAGATCTCACCGAAGCCGAGGGTCACGATGGCGAGGTAGTCGCCGCGCAGCCGCAGGGTCGGCGCGCCGATCAGCACACCGAAGATCATGGAGGCGGTCGCGCCGACGAGGATCGCGCCCCAGAAGGGGAGATGGATGTCGAACGGCGACGACGGGGACCCGGAGACCATGGCCGCCGCGTAGGCGCCGACGCCGAGGAACGCGACGTAACCGAGGTCGAGCAGTCCGGCGAGGCCCACCACGATGTTCAACCCGAGGGCGACGGTGGCGAAGATCAGGATGTAGACCCCGATGGTCGCGTACTGGTCGTCCGACTGGGTGAAGGGGAACGCGGCTGCGGCGGCGAAGGCACCGGCCATCGTCACATTGCGGTGCCGCGAGGTGACGGTCGAGACCCGGGCCATCAGACCGGCCTTGGCGATGGCCGCGAAACCGAAGCCCGCGGTGATCAGGAAGCCGATGAACAACTCGTCGTACTCGGTGCCGATGCCGTAGGTGAAGACGGTCAGACCGATCGCGAGCGCCGCGATGATGATCAGGATCTCGGCGTACGAGGGGAGCTTGCGGGCGGGCCGCGAGCTGCCGGTGACGAACGCGGCCTTGAAGGTGGTGAGCGTGTTGCGGGCGCGCTGCCTGGCCTGGTCGAGCGCCGAGTCCTCCGGGTCCGGCGCCTCGTGCACGGGGTGCTCGAAGGGCAGGGCGAAGGCGCCGACGACGCCGATCAGGGTGGCGGCCCCGGCGACATAGGCGCCCGGTTCGAGATTGGCGAGCCCGCCGAGCTGGTCGGCTATCGCGATGATCGTGTACCAGGAGGTGACGAACCCGGCGAGCGAGGCGAGCCTGATCGCGCTGTCCGCACCGGCCGGGGTCAGCCAGCGCAGCCCCTTGACGTCGTACGAGGAGAGGCCGAACAGCGTGGTCAGCACGCCGGAGACGAGCACCAGCCACTGGAGGCCGCCGGGGTAGCCATAGACGGTGAGATCGCCGGGGAAGGCGGCCGTCCAGGTCCAGGCGAGGAACGCGGAGACGATGGTGAGCGCACCGCCGCCGGTCGCGAGCGCGCGGCCGATGTGCGGCGGGAGGGGGACGAGTCCCCGGAGCGCGGGGCCCTGGGGGTCCTTGGACGGCGTGACCGGGCGGTCCGGCGTGTCGGTCTGTGTGGTCATGGTGGTCACGCCCTGTCCGCGACACGCTCGCCCAGCAGGCCCTGCGGCCTGAGGAGGAGCACGAGGATGAGGAGTACGAACGCCCAGACATCGGCCCACGACTGGCCGCCGAACTGCTGCATACCTGGGATGTCACTGATGTAGGCGGTGGCCATCGTCTCGGAGAGGCCGAGCGCGAGACCGCCGAGCATGGCGCCGTAGATGTTGCCGATGCCGCCGAGCACGGCCGCGGTGAACGCCTTGAGGCCGAGGATGAAGCCCATCCGGAAGTTGATCTCGCCGTACTTGAGTCCGTACGCGACGGCTCCGACGGCGGCGAAGGCGGCGCCGAGGGCGAACGCGACCACGATGATCCGGTCGGTGTTGATGCCCATCAGCTTGGCCGTGTCCGGATCCTGTGCGGTGGCCTGCATCCCGCGTCCGGTGCGGGTCTTCATCACGAAGAAGGCGAGGATCCCCATGCAGATCGGGGCGGCGGCCAGCAGGAAGATGTCACCGGTCTGGATGGTGACATCACCGATGTGGAAGGGGCCCCCGGGGATCTCGGGGAACGTCCGGGAGGACTTCGCCTCGGGGTACCAGGCCCAGACCGCCTGCTGGAGCGCCAGCGACAGACCGATGGCGGTGATCAGCGGAGCGAGCCGTGGTGCACCGCGCAGCGGGCGATAGGCGAATCGTTCCGCTCCGACCGCGATGGTCGTGGCCACCACGATCGCGCCGATGAGCATCAGCGGAACGGCGAACCACATCGTGGTGTTGGAAGGGAGCATGAGCCAGACCGTGAGGGCACCGAAGCCACCGGTCATGAAGATCTCGCCATGGGCGAAGTTGATGAGCTGGACGATGCCATAGACCATGGTGTAGCCGATGGCGATGAGCCCGTACATGGATCCCAGTAGCAGGCCGTTGACCAGCTGTTGCGGCAGTTCGTGCACCGCAGGTCCTCCGAGTCTCGACGTCTTGCGACGGATGCGACTCCGCGCGGGGCGCTGTACCGATGCGCCCCGCGCGGCTGGTGGGTGAAGGGCTGGGGATCAGCCGGCGAAGGTGCCGGACTTGACCGCCTTCCAGGCGGTTCCCTCGTACTTGTAGACGGTGAGCTGCTTGTTGGTGGCGTCGCCGAACTCGTCGAAGGAGACCTTCCCGGTCACCCCCTCGAAGGACACGCCCGACATGGCCTCCAGGACCTTGGCGCGGGCGTCGTCGGGGAGCTTGCCGTCGTTGCCGTCGACGACCTTCTTGATGGCCTCGATGATCGACCAGGCGCTGTCGTACGAGTAGCCGCCGTATGCCTCGTACGCCTCCTTGTACCCGGCCTTCTTGTAGTTGGCCACGAACTCCTTGGCCGAGGGGAGGGTCTCGACCGGGGCGCCGACGGAGGTGGCGAGGTCGCCCACGCCCTCCTTGCCGGAGAGCTTGATGAAGTCGGCGCTGTAGATGCCGTCACCGCCGACGAGCGGGACGGCGTTGCCGGACTTCTTGATCTGCTTGCTCAGCGGGCCGGCGACCGGGTACTCGCCGCCGTAGTAGACGACATCGGCGCCACTGCTCTTGATCTTGGTGACGACGGCCGAGAAGTCCTTGGTGTCCGGGTTCACATGCTCTTCGCCGGCGACGCCGCCGCCGAGCTTGGTGAACTCCGCCTTGAAGGTGGCGGCCAGACCGGCGCCGTAGGTCTTCTTGTCGTCGATGACGAAGACCTTCTTCTTCTTGGCGTCGTTGAAGAGGTACTGCGCGGCGAACGGGCCCTGGATGGCGTCCGTGGTCGCGGTGCGGAAGTACGACTTGTACGGGCGTGCCTTGTCGCCGCCGTTCCACTTCTGCCCCTGGGTCAGAGCGGGGTTGGTGTTGGCGGGGGAGACCTGGACCAGCTTGGCGTCGTCGAAGACCTTCTGCATGGACTCCGCGACGGACGAGTTCAGCGGGCCGACCACGCCGAGGACGTTCTTGTCGGCCACGAACTTGGTGGCGTTCTGCTGGCCGGACGAGGGCTGGGCCTGGTCGTCCAGGGCCTCCACCTTGAAGGTGACACCCTTGATGAACTTCTTCTCGTTGGCCTGCCGGGCGGCGAGGTCGACCGAGTTCTTGATGCCCAGGCCGAGCGCCGACAGCTCACCGGTCAGCGGAGCGTCGATGCCGATGACGACCGTTTTGTCGTCGCCGCCCCCGGAGTCGTTGTTCTTGTCGTCGCGGGAGCCGCAGGCGGTGAGGGAGAGGGCTCCCGCGGTGAGCGCAGCCGTGATGGCTATGAGAGAACGTTGACGCACGATCAGTCCTTTCACCTGGCACGGCCGTCCCCCCTGGGACGCACCGAGTCGAGCGCGGGAACCGAACTGATGAGAAATCCGGTGGCGCGGTGACTGGCGGTGACTCTAAGCGGGTGAATACGGCTGGTGGAGTGGTCTGGCCAAGGCTGTGACGCTCTTGTTATGCCCTGGCGTAATACATAGCGGAACTTCGAGGGTGGAACGGGGGAATTCCATCCGTTTCGTGGTGTCCGCATGCTGAGAACGTGCAGGACCGTCCGGGGGTTTGAGTCCTGATGGATGATCTTGAGGGCAGGCGGCGCCAATTGCTCTGGCCAGGTCCCGGGCGTACTCGTCGCCGAGGATGTAGCTGTGTTCTTGTATTGCGCGCGTATTACGCAGCGTTACATCTAAAAAGGGGAGTCCGGCATTCCGTGCCGCTTTTTCGCAATCCGACACATGAATCATGACGAGTACCGTGCGCGGCTTTTCGGTGCTTACGGTGAAGGGGGGAGCGGGCACCGTGTCCACGCTCAGCGCCTCCGAGGTCTGGGTGAGCCGCTCAACCGTCACTGGGGGGCCGGAGGCCGTGGTGACCCGGACGGTGAAGTCGAAGGTCCCGGCCTCACCGTCGCTCTCCTCGTCACCGGTCGCGCCGCCGGGGAGGGTCGGGCCGCCGTAGGAGAGGTCGACCGTCTGCGCGGGCCAGGGGGTCGGGGTCGGCGGGGGCATGGCGGGCCGGGTGGCGTGGAGATAGGTCACCCCGACCGCGAGCGCGGCCGTGGCGGTGACGATCAGGGTCGTACGGCGATGACGGACGGGTATCGCCGCCAACGGGCCGCCCCGCGACCGGTGTCGACGGGGGGTCGCGTGCCGCATCGGCGCCGGTCGCGGGGCGGCGGCGACGGGTACGGGGTCGGAGCCGGGCTCCGGGAGAGCGCCCGCGGTCCAGGTGCCCTCGCCCGGCTCCACCGGGCCCACACCACTCACCGCCAGGGACCGCCGCTCGGTGTCCCGCCCCGATGGCGCTCATCGCACCGGTGGCGGGTCCGCTCGTCGATCACCTGCCGCGCGGCGGCCGGGCCGCGCGTCACGGTCGCGGACCGCCCGGCGGCCACCACGTCCAGCAGGATGTCGTTCTGTCCGCCCGACAGGCCCATTGCCTGGTAGTCGAGTTGGGAACCCGCGCCGCCGTCGAGCACCACCCGGGCCCAGTGCGAGATCAGCCTCTCGCAGAGCTCCACGGGGGAAGTCGTACGGGGGGAGGGGGTGGCGGTGCCGGTGGGTACGCCAGCGTGAGTGGTGCTGCCGGTGCTGCCGGTGCTGCTGGTGTTGCTGGTGTTGCCGGTGCGGGTGGCCGTCGGGCCGAGGTCGCCCCCGCACCCGGCGAGTGTGGTGCCGAGCGCGAGGGCGCACAGGACGAACGACCCACCCCGAAGGGGCGCCGGCGGCGATCCTAAGCTCATACCGTGAACGCTAGACCGCCGCCGCGGGGCGGGACAACGGGTCAGACGCCGGTGTCGCCCGGCCGGGCGTCCCGCAGCAGACAGGTCAACCGTGCCGTGCAGACCCGCTTGTCCTGCTCATCGGTGATCACCACTTCATAGGTGGCCGTCGAGCGGCCCCGGTGCACGGGGGTGGCGACCCCGGTGACCAGACCGGACCTGGCACCCCGGTGATGGGTGCAGTTGAGGTCGACGCCCACCGCGATCTTGGTGCTGCCGCCGTGCAGCATCGAGCCCACCGAGCCCAGCGTCTCCGCCAGCACGGCGGACGCGCCGCCGTGCAGCAGCCCGTACGGCTGGGTGTTGCCCTCCACGGGCATGGTGCCGACCACGCGCTCCGCCGACGCCTCCACGATCCGGATGCCCATCCGGGTGCCGAGGTCCCCGGCGGAGAAGAGCGCGGGCAGATCCACGCCCAGCGCGGCGTACTCGTCGATGACCTCCTGCGGGAACTTCACGGCTGTCTGCTCGCCCATGGGCCAGGCTCCGATCTGCGTGCGGTGAGTGCTGTGTGCACCGTCTTATCAGATCGCTGAGCAAACGCTTAGTCCGTGGATCACACTTCCGCACCCGGTCACGCGGCCTCGTGGCAGGCGGGGGCCCGGTGCGGAAGCTTCCGGACCCGGTCACGCGGAGATCACCGGCGGCACCGGCATCACCGGGCCATGTCCTGGGTGTCCGCGCCGGGCCGCCCATGACGGCCCTCGGGCGTCGGCTCCCGCGCCGATTCCGCCGCGGGCTCGAACCGCACCACCACGGACTTGCTCGCCGGGGTGTTGCTGGTGTCGGCGGTGGAGTCCAGCGGCACCAGCACATTGGTCTCCGGGTAGTAGGCCGCCGCGCAGCCCCGGGCGGTCGGATAGTGCACCACCCGGAAGCCGGGCGCCCGCCGCTCCACGCCGTCCCGCCACTCGCCGACCAGATCGGTGTACGAGCCGTCCGGCAACCCCAGCTCCCGCGCGTCCTCGGGGTTCACCAGAACGACCCGGCGACCGCCCTTGATCCCTCGGTAGCGGTCGTCCAGTCCGTAGATCGTGGTGTTGTACTGGTCGTGCGAACGCAGTGTCTGGAGCAGCAACCGGCCCTCGGGGACTCGCGGGAACTCCACCGGGGCGGCGGTGAAGTTGGCCTTCCCCGTCGCGGTGGGGAAACGCCGCTCGTCCCGCGGGGCGTGCGGCAGGGTGAAACCGCCGGGGCGGGCGATCTTCGCGTTGAAGTCCTCGAAGCCGGGCACCACGCGGGAGATGCGGTCCCGGATCGCCGCGTAATCCCGCTCGAACTCCTCCCAGGGGGTCTTCGACCCGGGGCCCAGCACGGCCCGCGCCAGCCGCGCCACGATCGCCGGCTCGGAGAGCAGATACGGGCTCGCCGGGGCGAGGTTGCCGCGTGAGGCGTGCACCATCCCCATCGAGTCCTCGACCGTCACCACCCGCCGCCCGGTCGCCCCCATGTCCTTGTCCGTGCGGCCTAGGGTGGGCAGGATCAGCGCGTGCGCGCCGGTGACGGTGTGGGAGCGGTTCAGCTTGGTCGACACCTGGACGGTGAGTCGGGCCCGGCGCATCGCCGCCTCGGTGACTGCGGTGTCGGGCGTGGCCGCCACGAAGTTTCCGCCCATCGCGAAGAACACCTTCGCCTCGCCGTCGCGGAGCGCCCGGATGGACCGGACCACGTCGAAGCCGTGGTGACGGGGTGGGGCGAAGCCGAACTCCTTCTCCAGGGCGTCCAGGAACGCGGTCGACGGCCGCTCGAAGATGCCCATGGTGCGGTCGCCCTGGACGTTCGAGTGTCCGCGCACCGGGCAGACCCCGGCCCCCGGGCGGCCGATGGCACCGCGCAACAGCAGGAAGTTGACCACCTCACGGATGGTGGCCACGGAGTGCTTGTGCTGGGTCAGCCCCATCGCCCAGCACACGATGGTGCGCCGGGACGCCAGTGTCATCCGCAGCGCCCGCTCGATATCGGCACGGTCGAGCCCGGTGGCGGTGAGCGTCTCGTCCCACTCGGCGGCTAGGGCGGCGGCCCGGAACTCCTCGAACCCGTGGGTGTGCTCGCGGACGAAATCCTCGTCCACGCCTCCGTCGGCCTCCAGGATCAGCTTGTTGAGCAGCCGGAAGAGCGCCTGGTCGCCGCCGATCCGGACTTGCAGAAAAAGATCGTTGAGCGCGACGCCCTTGATCATTCCGAGCGGGGTCTGCGGGTTTTTGAATCGCTCCAGACCGGCTTCGGGCAGCGGATTCACCGAAATGATCTTCGCGCCGGCGGCTTTCGCCCGCTCCAGGGCGGAGAGCATTCTGGGGTGATTGGTGCCGGGATTCTGCCCGGCCACGATGATCAGATCCGCCTGATGCAGATCGTCGAGCGAGACGCTGCCCTTGCCCACCCCGATGGTCTCGGTGAGCGCCGAGCCGGACGACTCATGGCACATATTGGAGCAGTCGGGCAGATTGTTCGTACCGAACTCACGGGCGAAGAGCTGGAACAGGAACGCGGCCTCGTTGCTGGTGCGGCCCGAGGTGTAGAAGAGCGCCTCGTCGGGGGAGGAGAGCGCGGTCAGCTCCGCGGCGATGATCTCGAAGGCCCGCTCCCAGGTCACCGCCTCATAGCGGTCGCCGCCCTCGGGGAGGTACATCGGCCGGGTGATCCGGCCCTGCTGGCCCAGCCAGTAACCGCTGCGGGAGGCGAGATCCGCGACCGGGTGCGCGGCGAAGAACTCCGGTGTGACCCGGCGCAGGGTGGCCTCCTCTGCGACGGCCTTCGCCCCGTTCTCGCAGAACTCGGCGATATGGCGTTTGTCGCCCTCCGGCCAGGCACAGCCGGGGCAGTCGAAGCCGTCCTTCTGGTTGACCTTGAGCAGGGTGCGCGCCGTGCGGACCACACCCATCTGGCGCCCGGCGGCCTTCAGGGTGTGCCCGATGGCGGCGAGGCCCGCCGCGGCGTGCGGCGGGTCCGTGACCTCCGGCGCGTCCTGGACCGGGTCACCCTCGGGCGGCTTGGTGGCCATCGTGCTCCCCCTCGATCGCGGGACTCGGGCGGGGGGCTCGCACCGCGAGATCCCCGCTTCCGTCGGTGCGCGGATCCCCGCGCGCGCCGGACGCGTGGCGACCACCACCGGCCGTCGGCGCCGTGGGGCGCCGACCACCGGTCGGTGTGCGCGTCGGCGTCCGCCTCGGGCGCCGTACACCGTCCAGCACCGTCGATCGTGTCATGAGCCACTGACAACGGCATCGGGCACGGCCGTGTGACCGGCATTGTCAGTGGTCCGTGGCAGGATCGTCCCCGTGGCTGAGACAGCGTCGAAGAAGACCCCAGACGACAACCGTCCGCGCCTGCTCCTCATGGACGGGCACTCCCTGGCGTACCGGGCGTTCTTCGCGCTGCCCGCGGAGAATTTCACCAGCGCGAGCGGTCAGACGACCAATGCCGTCTACGGCTTCGCGTCCATGCTGGCGAACACCTTGCGCGACGAGGCGCCCACGCACTTCGCCGTGGCCTTCGACGTGTCCCGCAAGACCTGGCGCTCCAACGACTTCCCCGCGTACAAGGCGAACCGCTCCGCGACCCCCGACGAGTTCAAGGGCCAGGTCGAGCTGATCGGCGAGCTTCTCGACACGATGAACGCGGTCCGCTTCGCGGTCGACGGCTTCGAGGCCGACGACATCATCGCCACCCTCGCCACCCAGGCGGAGGCCGCTGGTTTCGATGTGCTGATCGTCACGGGTGACCGGGACTCCTTCCAGTTGGTGAGCGAGCACACCACCGTGCTCTACCCGACCAAGGGCGTCTCCGAGCTGACCCGCTTCACCCCGGCGAAGGTCGAGGAGAAGTACGGCCTGACCCCGGCGCAGTACCCCGACTTCGCCGCCCTCCGCGGCGACCCGTCCGACAACCTCCCGGGCATCCCCGGCGTCGGCGAGAAGACGGCCACCAAGTGGATCAATCAGTTCGGCTCGTTCGCCGAGCTGATCGAGCGCGCCGACGAGGTCAAGGGCAAGGTCGGGCAGTCGCTCCGCGACCATCTGGACGCGGTCAAGCTCAACCGCCACCTCACCGAGCTGGTGCGGGACGTCGAGCTGCCCAAGGCGGTCGGCGAGCTGGAGCGCGCACCGTATGACCGAAGCGCGCTGAAGGGGTTCCTGGAGGTCCTGGAGATCCGGAACCCCAGCCTGCGGGAGCGACTGCTCGCGGTCGACCCCGGGGCGGTCGAGGAGGCGCCCCCGGTCCCGGACGCCGGGGTCGAGCTGGACGGCACCGTCCTCGCCACCGGTGAGCTGGGCCCCTGGCTGGCGGAGCACGGCGGACAGCCCCTCGGCGTGACCACGGTGGCCACCTGGGCGCTCGGACTCGGCACCGTCGCCGAGATCGCCCTCGCCGCCGCGGACGGCAGCGCCGCCTGGATCGACACCACCCGGCTCGACGAGAGCGACGACCGGGCCTTCGCCGCCTGGATCGCCGACCCGGCCCGGCCGAAGGTGATGCACAACGCCAAGGACAGCCTCCGGGTCTTCCCCGAGCACGGCTGGGAGATCGCGGGCGTCACGATGGACACCGCCCTCGCCGCCTACCTGGTCAAGCCCGGCCGGCGCTCCTTCGCGCTGGACGCCCTGTCCATCGAGTATCTGCACCGTGAGCTGGCCCCGCCGGCCGCCGACGGGCAGCTCGCCTTCGGCACCGACGACGAGCACGCCGAGGCCGACGCTCTGATGGCGCAGGCCCGTGCCGTCCTCGACCTCGGCGACGCGCTCGGCGAGAAGCTGACCGAGGTCGGCGCCACCGATCTGCTCCATGAGGTCGAGCTGCCCACCTCACTGCTGCTGGCCCGGCTGGAGCGGCACGGCATCGCGGCCGACCGCACCCATCTGGAGACACTGGAGCAGCTCTTCGCGGGCGCCGTGCAGCAGGCCGTGAAGGAGGCCCACGCCGCGGTGGGCCATGAGTTCAACCTCGGCTCGCCCAAGCAGCTCCAGGAAGTCTTCTTCGGCGAGCTGAATCTCCCCAAGACCAAGAAGACCAAGACGGGTTACACCACCGACGCCGACGCGCTGGCCTGGCTCGCCGCCCGCACCGAGCACGAGCTGCCGGTCATCATGTTGCGCCACCGCGAGCAGGCCCGGCTCCGGTCGACCGTCGAGGGCCTGATCAAGACGATCGCCGCTGACGGCCGGATCCACACCACCTTCAGCCAGACGGTCGCGGCGACCGGCCGTCTCTCGTCCACCGACCCGAATCTCCAGAACGTCCCGGTGCGCACCGACGAGGGCCGCGCCATCAGGCGCGGGTTCGTCGTCGGCGAGGGCTTCGAGTCGCTGATGACCGCCGACTACAGCCAGATCGAGCTGCGGGTGATGGCCCACCTCTCGCAGGACGAGGGCCTCATCGAGGCGTTCACCTCGGGCGAGGACCTGCACAACACCGTGGCCTCCCAGGTCTTCGGGGTGGAGACCGCGGCGGTCGACGCGGAGATGCGCCGCAAGATCAAGGCGATGTCGTACGGACTCGCCTACGGCCTCTCGGCGTTCGGTCTCTCCCAGCAGTTGAACATCGAGGCCGGCGAGGCGCGCGCCCTGATGGACACCTACTTCGAGCGGTTCGGCGGGGTCCGTGACTATCTGCGCCACGCGGTGGACGAGGCCAGGGCCACCGGGTACACGGCGACCATGCTCGGCCGCCGCCGCTACCTCCCGGACCTCAACAGCGACAACCGGCAGCGTCGTGAGGCCGCCGAGCGCATGGCGCTCAACGCTCCGATCCAGGGCACGGCCGCCGATATCGTCAAGATCGCGATGTTGAAGGTGGACACGGCGCTGATCGAGGCGAAGCTCTCCTCACGGATGCTCCTCCAGGTCCACGACGAAATCGTGCTGGAGATCTCGCCGGGGGAGCGCGAGGAGGTCGAGACGATCGTGCGTCGGGAGATGTCGGCGGCGGCGTCCCTGCGGGCACCGCTGGACGTCTCGGTCGGGGTGGGCCCGGACTGGGAGTCCGCGGCGCACTGAGTACCGGAGCCCGGGACCCCCGGCCGGGGGGTTCCGGGCCTTTCGCTCAGCCCGGGAGTCCCTCCGTGCGGAGGCGCTCCCACACCGGCCACCCGGCGCGGAGGGTTGCAGAGTTCGTCATGCGCCGCCGATGGCGTCAGACCCGCTCCGGTGTCCGTTCGCGCAGCCGTGTCCCCACGCCGTACAGCAGCAGCCACACCGCGAGGCCCGCGCCCGCTCCGAAGCAGGCCGTCGGGATGATGTCGAGCGGTGAGTCCACCCGCCCGTGGTGGGCGTACCAGCGCGCGCACCGATGGACGACACCGACCAGGACACAGCCGCCGAGCAGTGCCAGCGCGAACCGGCGCCCGCGCCGGTCGAGTACCGGCACGGACACGGGTGGTTCTGCCGGGGGCTGCCGGTGCAGCGCGGACCGGGCGAACCATCCGAGCACCAGCAGCGAGATCGCGGAGGAGCCGTACTGCGCGATCTGGTATCCGCCGAAACCGGCGAACGTCTCGTTGAGTACCGGCAGCAGCCGCGTACCCCAACGGTCGTGGTGGGTGAAGGCGTCCCAGCCGATATGGGTGGCCGCGCCGATGACGGCGGAGACGTAGAACCGCAGCGCGGTGGCCGGGCTCACCGTGAGGGGCCGCCCTCTCAGCCAGGCGTGGACACGGCCCTGCCATCGCGCGGGCAGCAGGGCCAACAAGGGGTCGCGCACCAACAGCCACATCGCCACCAGCGCCGCGGTGACGGCCACATCGACGGTGAGCAGCCCGACGGGCGCGTGGGTGAAGTTCCCGAACTCCATGGCTCCGGGCACCACGCCAGCGGCGAAGTAGGTCATGTCGGGGGAGAGCGAGCCCATCACCAGCGCCGAGGCGAGCAGTGGTCCGCGGGCCGTTCCCGCTCGCCGGATGCCCGGCAGTACCGCGACGGCGTGGCTCAGTGTGAACGGCATACGTGCTGGCCCCTCGCGACCGTTGTCAATCAAGAAATGATCAAGGGCTGATCATTCGATGTTCAGTATGGGGGAAGCCCCGCTCCTGGATCCGGGGCGGCGGGCAGGTGGCGAACTGGTGAAAACCGGGCACCTGCCGGTGTTCTGGAACCGGTAGTTGACGTAGGGTCGCTGAGTTACCGCAGTTATCGGACGGGGAGCGCGGGCAGTCGCTTTCGGGGAGGAACAGACGTATGGCAGCGCAATTCGGCCGTCGGCTGCGCAGAGGAGCGACCACCACGGCGGTGGCGGCCGCCGCTGTGGCGGCACTCTCCGCCTCCCAGGCGCCAGGCATCACCCATGCCACTGCGGGCGGGGACGGCCAGACGCCGGGTCAGGGCGCCGCGGACACCACACTCCCGCCGGACGACTCCGCTACCGGTAACTCCCCGTACTACACGGACCTCCCGTCCCTGAACACGCCCAACAAGCCGGGGGCTTCCATAGACCTCCCGGCGACCGGGCCGTCGGAATCAGGCATACCGGCGACCGTGCTCGCCGCCTACAAGCAGGCCGAGCAGACCATCGCGGGATCTGACCCCGCCTGCCGGGTGCCGTGGCAGTTGCTCGCGGCGATCGGCAAGGTGGAGTCCGGGCAGGCGCGCGGCGGCAAGGTCGACGCGGCCGGCACGACGTTCTCCCCGATCCGTGGCCCCCAGCTCAACGGCGCCGGCTTCGCCAACATCACCGACACCGACAACGGCGCGTACGACGGCGACACCACGCACGACCGCGCGGTCGGACCGATGCAGTTCATCCCCTCGACCTGGGCCACCTGGGGGCAGGACGCCAATGGCGACGGCCTCAAGAACCCCAACAACATCTTCGACGCCGCGCTCGCCGCGGGCCGCTACCTCTGCGCCGGTGACCGAGATCTGACCAGCAGGGCGGACCTCGACCGGGCGATCCTCAGTTACAACCAGTCGCGGGAGTATCTGAACACGGTCCTCTCCTGGTTCGAGTTCTACAAGCGCGGCACCCACGAGGTCCCGGACGGCACCGGCACGCTGCCCGAGTCCACCGTGCCCGACTCGGGCCCCGGCGTGGGTTCCGGTTCACCGATCGATACCCCGCCCACCGTGCCGACTCCGCCCGCGACGACACCGCCGGCCAAGCCCAAGCCGCCGACGAAGCCCACGCCCAAGCCTCCGGTCAAGCCGACCCCGCCGCCGGTCAAGCCTCCGGTTCCCCCGCTCCCCGTCACCCGTATCGAGAACGCGGGCACCGGCGAGCTGACGGCCATGGCGGGACGCGACTTCGCCGAACAGGTCGTCGTCCGGGTGAAGAACTCCGCCGGCCGTCCGGTCGCCCAGCAGATCGTCCGTTTCGAGATCATCGGTGACACCGAGGCGGAGTTCACCGGTGGCGGGACGATCAGCCACCTTCGCACCGCCGCCAACGGCACGGCCGGCTCGCCGTTCCTCCTGGCCGGCGAGAAGATCGGGTCCTTCACGGTCCGGGCCACCGTCGTGGGCCGCAGCCTGCCCCCCGTCGACTTCGACGCGACGGTCACCGCCCGCGCCGCCGACGAGCTCTTCCGGGTCGGCGAGAAGCCCCTCAAGGCGATCGCCGGGGAGAAGTTCGAGACCTCCGTCAAGGTCAAGGCCACCTACCAGGACACCATCGCCGCCGGAGTCGCGGTCACCGCGACGATGATCAAGCGGGTCGACGGCGAGACGGTCGAGAACGACAAGGGCCCCCACTTCCGGAACGCCGAGGGCAAGACCGTCCGCACCCTCACCGGCCTGACGACCGACGCCGACGGCGTACTGAAGCTCCCGAAGATCTACGCGGAAGATCGTCCGGGTACGTACCGCCTCCGGCTCACCGCCGAAGGCGGCGCGACCCTGACCATCGAACTCACCGTGGTCGCACCCAGCGCGTCCCCGAGCGCCTCGCCCAGCTCCACCCCGAGCACGTCACCGAGCCCCTCGAAGTCGTCCACCGACTAGGACAGGGACTAACCGGTCCCACCTCCCCGCATCGTTCCTCCATCGAACCGCTCCTCCGCCAGCACCCTCGGCGGAGGGGCGGTTCGACGTGTTCTCATCTCGCGGCTCGATTGCTACGGTGCCACCGCCCTGACGCTCTATCAGATGCTGGTTCCGAGCCCCCGGGAGGCCGAGTATGCGCGCCCTCGTCGCCGCCGCCATCGGGCTGGCGGCCGCTTTTGCCCTCGTCCTCACCATCACCTCCATCGGCGCGCCTCCGGGCGAGACCTCTCCCAAGCCGCTGCTGACCACCGTCCCCGGCCCCAAGAAGTAGGAGGCCCCCGCCCATGTACCGCCGAGCGAGCCTCGTACTCCTCGCCTTCGCCGTCTTCTTCGCCGCGCTCTCCCCCCTGCTGCGCTGGTACGCCTTCCCCCGGCTGGCGAAGGTCCCGCCGAGCCAGTACCAGGAAATGGTGCTGGAGGCGAAGCCCGCCGTCCTTCTCGACTACGGCTCCCTCCGGTCCAAGGAAGTCGAGAAGCTGACGATCGTCCAGACCCTCAAGGGCAACGTCGAGGAGTCCGAGAGGATCGAACGGGACGCCGGCCGCGATGTCGTCGTCTGGGACTCGCTCTCCCACGTCCAGGGACCCGACGGCAAGATGGTCTCCCAGATCCCGGAGCGCTATATCTTCGACGCCCACAGCCAAACCCCCGTCCACGCCACCGGCGAATCGGTCGACGGCGACCCGGTCCGGCGCGAGGGCATCGAGTACAAATGGCCCTTCCTCACCGAGAAGCGTGACTACGAGTACTTCGACGCCCAGACCCGTACCTCCGCACCCATCCACTACCAGGGCACCCGGACGTTCCGCGGCCTCGACGTCTACTACTTCGAGCAGACGATCCCCTGGACCAAAGTCCCCTTCCCGAAGAAGATGCCCATCCCCGGCATCGACGCGAGCACCCTGGAGAAGCAGACCGGAACCAGCCGCTGGTACACCACCAAGCGGATGTTCTGGGTCGAACCGGCGACCGGTGCCCCCGTCAACGGTGAGGAGATCCACAAGGAGGAACTGCGCGGCGGCACCCTGCTCGGCGGCCGGGACCGGGTCACCGCCTTCTCGGGCCATGTGAAGATGCGCCCCGACTATGTGGACTCCACCGTCGACCTCGTCACCTCACAGCGGCGACTGGTGCTCCTGCTCACCTCCTACCTCCCCTGGGGCTTCCTCGTCCTGGGCGGCGGACTCCTGACCCTGGCACTCGTCCTGGAGGCCCGCGCCCGCCGCCCCGATCCCCGGCAGACAGCCCCCCACCCGGAACCCGCCCCGGTCCCGACCTGACCCTCCCGTCTCCCCATGTGCGCGAGCGTTCCCCCGGGTGGGCTTCCAACGGTGTGCCCACGAGGTGCCCACCGAGCCGTGTGCCCACGAGACGCCTACCGAGGCCCCGGGCCGGCGGCGCGGTTTCTCGCCTCACGGGCCTTGGTGTGACGCGTCGGCTCCGCCGTCGCCGGGTCCTCCGGCCAGGGATGCTTGGGATAGCGTCCGCGCAGCTCCGCCCGGACCGACCGATAGCCCTCCCGCCAGAACGACGCCAGATCGGCCGTGACGGCGGCGGGTCGGCCGGCCGGCGAGAGCAGATGCACGAGCACCGGCACCCCCGCGACCCTGGGCGTCTCGCTCAGCCCGAACACCTCCTGGAGCTTCACCGCCAGCACCGGCCGCTCCCCGCCGTACTCGATCCGTATGTGGGAGCCGCTCGGTACCTCGATCCGCTCCGGCGCCAGCTCGTCGAGACGTGCCGCCGCACCGCTCGCCCACGGCAGCAGCCGCCGCAGCGCCTGCCCCGCCTGCACCCGCTCCAGGTCGGCCCGCCGTCGCGCTCGGGACAGCTCCGGCTCCAGCCACTCCCCGGCCCGGTCCAGCAGCGCCACCTCCGCCATATCGGGCCACGGTGCGCCCAGCTCCCGGTGCAGAAAGGCGAGCCGCTCCCGCAACCCCTCGGCCTCGCGCGACCAGCGCAGCAGCCCGAGCCCCGTGCGCGCCAGTCCGTCGAGGAGCGCCGCCCGGACCAGCACCGGATCCGGCTTCTTGAGCGGGCGCACCGTCAGCTCGATGGCGCCCAGTCGCCGCACCTCCCGGGCGACGACGTCCCCGTCCTCCCAATGGACCTCCTCGCCCGAGGTGACCAGATGCGCGGCAGCCGTCCGCGCGATGTCCTCGTCCACGGCGACGGCGAGCCGCACCCGCGCGGACACGGCGGTTGCCGGCCGGTCCGCGACGGCGACGGCCAGCCACGGCGCGGCACGCAACCCCGATCCGCCCCCGACCTCGGCACCGGTCCCGGACGCCATCAGGAACGCCCCGTCCCCGCGGGCCCTGGCCACCCGCTCGGGGAAGGCGAACGCGGTGACGAGTCCGGCAACCCTGTCGTCACCGCCCTGGAGCGCCTCGCCGGGGGCCGCCCTCCCCTCCCCCCGGGAGGTCCCGCCGGGGGCCGCCCTCCCCTGAGCCCGCCCGCCAGCCAGCGATGACGCGAGCCGGGCCGCCTCCGCCCGCCAGCGCGCCCCGTACCCGTCGTCGCCGCGGCGGGCCGAGCGCCAGGCCGCCGTCAGATCGTCCCCGTACTCCCGCGGCGGCTCCTCGCTGAGCAGCGCGACCACCTCGGCCGCCCGGCGCGCGCCGACCTCCGGGGCACCGTCGAGAAGGGCGCGCGCGAGCCGAGGGTGGAGACCGAGGCGGGACATCCTGACCCCTCGGTCCGTGGCCCGGCCCTCGGGGTCGACCGCGCCAATGGCGAGCAGTACCGAACGGGCCGCCGCCATCGCACCAGCCGGTGGCGCGTCCAGCAGGGCCAGGCCCGCCGCCGAGGGGTCGCCCCAACAGGACACGCGCAGGGCGAAGGAGGCCAGGTCGGCGATCCTGATCTCCGGAGCGGGGAAGCGGGGCCGCCGCAGATCGTCGGCCGCGGCCCAGCAGCGATACACCGTGCCGAACGCCTCCCGCCCGGCCCGCCCGAGCCGCTGGGTCGCGCCCGCCCCCGAGACCGGTACGGTCGCCAGCGAGCCCAGACCTCGCGCGTGGTCCATCCGCGGCTCTCGGGCCAGCCCGGAGTCGACCACGATTCGGACCCCGGGAACCGTCAGACTCGATTCGGCCACGGATGTTGCGAGCACCACCCGCCGTCGGCCTTCGTCACCGCCCCGCAGCACCGCGTCCTGTACCGCGGCCGGCGCCCGCCCGTGCAGTTGCAGCACCTCCGCCGGCACCCCGTCCAACATTCCCGCCGTCCGTGCGATCTCGCCCGTGCCCGGGAGGAAACAGAGGACATCGCCCTCATGCCGGTCGAGGGCCAGCCGCACCGTCGCCGCGACATGCCGCAGTAGTGCCTGGTCCACCCAGGTCCCATGGGCCGGGCGGATCCCAGCCGGTGGCGGTGCGTGGATCACCTCGGCCCCGTGCCCCTCGCCCCGGCCCCGCACCACGGGGGCGGGCCCCTCGGCGTCATCCTGGACCGTCAGCAAACGGGACCATGCCTCGGCGTCACTGGTCGCCGATGCGGCGACCAGCTTCAGCTCCGGACGCAGGGCCGTCCGCACATCCACCAGGAAGGCCAGGGCCGTGTCCGCGTCGAGATGCCGCTCATGACACTCGTCGAGCAGCACCACATCCACACCGGCCAGCTCGGGATCCCGCTGCAGGCGCTGCAACAGGACGCCGGTGGTGACCACCTCGACCCTGGTCGCCGGCCCTACCCTCCGCTCGCCGCGCACGGTGTAGCCGACCGCGTCGCCGATCTCCTGGCCCAGTAGCCACGCCATGCGCCGCGCGGCGGCCCGGACCGCCATTCTGCGCGGCTCGGCCACCAGCACCCGCCGCCGCGGTCCCTCGCCGACGAGCCCGGCCAGCGCCAGCGGTATCAGCGTCGTCTTGCCCGTACCCGGGGCCGCGGACAGCACCGCCGTGCCGCGCTCGTCGAGGGCGGCCAGCAGCTCGGGCACGGAGGCGCGTACCGGTAGACGGTCCAGTGCGTCGGTTCGGATCATGCGCTCAGTGTCATACGTCCCGTCGAACCGTGTTCCGGTCCATCCACAGAGCCGGTGGGCCAATCTGTTCGTATGACTATCCGGCTCGCGCGGGACCGGCCATGCTCAGCCGGGCCGGCCGCGTCGGCTGTACCGGCTCGGTCGTGCGGTCCGGTCGTGCGGTCCGGTGTGCGGTCCGGGCCCGGGGCTCGCTCGCCCTCAGTCCCGTACACAGACGAAGATCGCCGTCCCCGGGATCAGATTCCCCCGCAGGGGAGACCAGCCGCCCCACTCCTGGCTGTTCCACGCCGGCCACTCGGGCTCGACCAGATCCACCAGCCGGAAGCCCCCCGCCACCACGTCCCGCACGCGATCACCGATCGTCCGGTGATGCTCCACGTAGACCGCGCGGCCCCGCTCGTCCTGCTCGACATACGGAGTGCGGTCAAAGTAGGAGCCCGACACGCTGAGCCCCTCGGGGCCGGGCTCGTCGGGAAACGCCCAGCGGATGGGGTGGGTGACGGAGAAGACCCAGCGCCCGCCGGGCCTCAGGACCCGCCGCACCTCGGTGAACACCTTCACCGGGTCCGCCACGAAGGGCACCGCCCCGTAGGCGGCGCAGGCGATGTCGAAGCTGCCGTCCCGGAACGGCAGGGCCGTCGCATCCGCCTCCACCAGGGGAACGTCCTCGCCCGGGGGAAGCCCTTCCCCGATCCGCAGCGCGTGCTGGAGCTGGCGGTGGGAGAGGTCCAGCGCGACCGGCCGCGCGCCCCGGGCGGCGAGCCAGCGGGAGCACTGCGCCGCACCCGCCCCGATCTCCAGGACGTCCAGTCCCTTCAGGGAGTCGGGCGGACCCAGGAGCCCGGCGTCGGCCTCGTCGAGCCCCTCGGGACCCCAGATGAAGCGGTCGTCCCCCAGGAACGCTCCGTGCTCGCTCTGGTAGTCGTCGGCGTTCCGGTCCCACCAGCCCCGGCTGGCTCGGCTGCTCTCCGTGTCACCCGCGCTACGGCGGGTGGCTTCGGGTTCGGGCTCCTCGATGTGCTGGATCATCTTCACCGTCGTCGTCGTGTGCGGTCGGCGCGACCAGGGGAAGCCATGGTGGCCTCCGCAAACATTAGTTGTGCCGGTTATGGGAGGATCCGCCCCGGGTGTGCGCCTTCGCGCATTGACCGGCTCCGGCTGCCCCCGTATGCTACAAGTTGCGCTGCGGGCCTGCGCGCCTCAGACGTAGTAGGTCGCGCTCGCAACTGTATGTATGTCCCTCGGTCACGAGGTGCCTTCGGGTGAAGTTCTTTCGAGATCTGTTTTCCGGGTCTCGGGGGCGACGTCTCCCGTCCACGGGTGCCTCCGGCACTGTCCGATGTCTGCAGCTGCGATACGGGTTCACGGCGTAGCAGTACCTACGACTTCAATGTCCGTACCGGAGCCCTTTCCCACATGACGAGCAGCACCGAGACCACCGCCACCACCCCGCAGGTTGCGGTCAACGACATCGGTAACGAGGAAGCTTTCCTCGCCGCGATCGACGAGACGATCAAGTACTTCAACGACGGCGACATCGTCGACGGCGTCATCGTGAAGGTCGACCGGGACGAGGTCCTGCTCGACATCGGTTATAAGACCGAAGGTGTCATCCCGAGCCGCGAGCTCTCGATCAAGCACGACGTCGACCCGAACGAGGTCGTCAAGGTCGGCGACGAGATCGAGGCCCTGGTTCTCCAGAAGGAGGACAAGGAAGGCCGCCTGATTCTCTCGAAGAAGCGCGCTCAGTACGAGCGTGCTTGGGGCACCATCGAGAAGATCAAGGAAGAGGACGGCATCGTCACCGGTACCGTCATCGAGGTCGTCAAGGGTGGTCTCATCCTCGACATCGGCCTCCGCGGCTTCCTCCCGGCCTCCCTGGTCGAGATGCGCCGTGTTCGCGACCTCCAGCCCTACGTGGGCAAGGAGCTCGAGGCGAAGATCATCGAGCTGGACAAGAACCGCAACAACGTGGTCCTGTCCCGCCGTGCCTGGCTGGAGCAGACCCAGTCCGAGGTCCGCCAGACGTTCCTCACCACCCTCCAGAAGGGGCAGGTCCGCTCCGGCGTCGTGTCCTCGATCGTCAACTTCGGTGCCTTCGTGGACCTGGGTGGCGTCGACGGACTGGTTCACGTCTCCGAGCTGTCCTGGAAGCACATCGACCACCCGTCCGAGGTTGTCGAGGTCGGTCAGGAAGTCACCGTCGAGGTCCTCGACGTCGACATGGACCGCGAGCGTGTCTCCCTGTCGCTGAAGGCGACGCAGGAAGACCCGTGGCAGCAGTTCGCCCGTACGCACCAGATCGGCCAGGTCGTTCCCGGCAAGGTCACCAAGCTGGTTCCGTTCGGTGCGTTCGTCCGCGTCGACGAGGGCATCGAGGGTCTGGTCCACATCTCCGAGCTGGCCGAGCGCCACGTGGAGATCCCGGAGCAGGTCGTCCAGGTCAACGACGAGATCTTCGTCAAGGTCATCGACATCGACCTCGAGCGCCGTCGCATCAGCCTCTCGCTGAAGCAGGCCAACGAGTCCTTCGGTGCCGACCCGGCCTCGGTCGAGTTCGACCCGACCCTGTACGGCATGGCCGCGTCTTACGACGACCAGGGGAACTACATCTACCCCGAGGGCTTCGACCCGGAGACCAACGACTGGCTGTCGGGCTTCGAGACCCAGCGCGAGGCGTGGGAGACCCAGTACGCCGAGGCGCAGACGCGCTTCGAGCAGCACCAGGCCCAGGTCATCAAGTCTCGCGAGGCCGACGAGGCCGCTGCTGCCGAGGGTGGCCCCGCCGCTCCGGCCGCTGCGCCCGCCAGTGGTGGCGGCGGCGGTTCCTACTCCTCGGAGTCGGACGACAACTCCGGCGCCCTGGCGTCGGACGAGGCGCTTGCCGCGCTGCGTGAGAAGCTGGCCGGAGGCCAGAGCTGACGCTCCGTACCGGCTGACGCATAGCTGAAGGTGAGGCCCGCTCCCCCTGGGGAGCGGGCCTCACCTTTTCTGCTGCCGTTTCCGGTGTCACGCGTGGGGCGACTCTGCGCGGTGCGACGGGGGAATGCCCGTGCGTCACCGCGCGTTGTTCCTTACGGACACGAGGAGGAGCGGTAATCGTGCTTGATCCGCAGGGTTTGTACGAATGGGAGCCGAAGGGCCTCGCGGTCGTCGACATGGCGCTCGCGCAGGACTCGGCCGGTCTGGTCATGCTCTACCACTTCGACGGATATATCGACGCGGGTGAGACCGGCGAGCAGATCGTCGACGACATCCTGGAGACACTGCCCCACCAGGTGGTGGCCCGTTTCGACCACGACAGACTCGTCGACTACCGGGCCCGCCGCCCGCTGTTGACCTTTCGGCGCGACCGTTGGTCGTCGTACGAGACGCCCGCCATCGAGGTCCGCCTGGTCCAGGACGCAACCGGAGCCCCCTTCCTGTTGCTCTCCGGACCGGAGCCCGATGTGGAGTGGGAGCGGTTCTCCGCGGCCGTGGCCCAGATCGTCGAACGCCTCGGCGTACGCCTCTCGGTGAATTTCCACGGCATCCCCATGGGTGTTCCGCACACCCGCCCGGTCGGCCTCACTCCGCACGGCAACCGCACCGATCTGATGCCCGGTCATCCCAGCCCCTTCGATGAGGCGCAGGTGCCCGGCAGCGCGGAATCGCTGGTCGAGTACCGCCTGATGGAAGCGGAGCACGACGTTCTCGGTGTGGCCGCGCATGTGCCGCACTATGTGGCGCGCTCCTCCTACCCGGACGCGGCGCTGACCGCCCTGGAGGCGATCACCGCCGCCACCGGTCTGGTCCTGCCCGCCGTGGCGCACTCCCTGCGCACCGAGGCCCACCGCACACAGAATGAGATCGAGCGCCAGATCGGCGAGGGCGACGAGGAACTGGTCGCGCTGGTCCAGGGGCTTGAGCACCAGTACGACGCGGTCGCGGGCGCCGAGACCCGGGGCAGTCTGGTGGCCGAGCCGGTGGACCTGCCGTCGGCGGACGAGATCGGTCTGGAGTTCGAGCGCTTCCTCGCTGAGCGGGAAGGGGACTCCTGACCCGTACGGCGCTCCGGGAACGCTGTAGCCGGCCACGTCGAACTCATGAAGGGGCTCCGGTGTCCGATCGGGTGGGGGAAGGACCCCACCCCGTCCGCAGGTGGCCCGTCGGTCCACAGGCAGTCCTCGGCCGATGGCGCCCCGCGGCGGGTGAAGGACTAGGCTGCCGCTCATGCTGTCCGTAGGTCTGACCGGTGGAATCGGCGCCGGCAAGAGTGAGGTGTCCCGACTGCTCCAGTCGTACGGGGCGGTGTTGATCGACGCCGACAGGATCGCCCGCGAGGTCGTTGAGCCCGGCACACCGGGGCTCACGGCCGTCGTCGAGGCTTTCGGACCGGAGATCCTCACCGCCGGCGGCGCTCTCGACCGCCCCCGGCTCGGCTCGATCGTCTTCGCCGACTCCGAACGGCTGGCTGACCTCAACGCGATCGTGCATCCGCTGGTTGGGGCGCGTTCCCGGGAGCTGGAGCGCGCGGCGGGGGCCGATGCCGTGGTGGTCCACGATGTGCCCCTGCTCACCGAGAACGGGCTCGCCCCGCTGTATGACCTGGTCATCGTCGTGGACGCGGCGCCCGAGACCCAGTTGGACCGATTGGTGGGGCGGCGTGGAATGACGGAGTCGGAGGCGCGGGCCCGGATGGCGGCGCAGGCGACTCGGGAGGAGCGGCGAGCCGTCGCCGATCTCGTCATCGACAACGATGGCCCCCTGGAGGACCTGGAGCCCCAGGTGCGGAAGGTGTGGGCGGAGCTGACCCGGCGCATCTCGGCCCGGCCCGCGGCGGGGACACCGGGCCCGACCCCGAGCCCATGACCGGAGGGCTACCCCTCCGCCCGTGACGCGGTGGTCGCCGCCAGCGGAGGCTTCGCGCCGCACTCCCGCCCACCGGGCGGAATACCGCTGCCGGGACGGGTGTTGGAACCGTACAGCGATGGGGAAGGATTCTGCTGTGCCCAAAAGCAACCCGGAGACACACGTCATCGACTTCCGCGCGGCCGAGCAACTCCTGGCCGCGAAGGACCCGCGTGGCGCCGTGAAGCTGCTGGATTCGGTCATCGCGGCCCACCCCGAGAACACGGCGGCCCGCCTGCTGCGCGCCCGCGCCTTCTTCGCGGCCGCCCAATTGCGCCCCGCCGAGCTGGAATTCGAACTGGTCCTGGAGCGCGAGCCGGACAACGCCTTCGCGCACTTCGCCCTCGCCCGCACCTTCGAGCGCGGCGGCCGCCCCGAGCAGGCACAACGCCACTTCCGGCTGGCCGCAGCGCTCGACCCGAAACCGGAGTATCTGAAGGCGGCCCGCTTCGACGTGGGTCCCTGACGGACGAGTCCCTGACATACGAGTCACTGACGGACGGCGGACCCGTCCCGGGTCGTGACTCCCTGGTCGCGATCGCCTAGGCCCTGTCCGGGCGATCTTGTCGGGCCCGCGACGACAGCTACGGCACCTCGCTGCGTTGTCGGAATCATCCAAGTACGTCCAGTACGAGGATGACCCTCCGCCTTGCGATTCACCGCATCTGGCGCCGCGGGCTAATCCTCGAAGATCGCCCGGACAGGACCTAGTCGTCCGGCCGGGCTGTCCGGCGGGGGCCCGGCTCGTGATCTTCGTGGACGGGTTCGTACGGAGGCACGTCGCGGCCCGGCTGATAGTGCGGGCCCTGCCGGATATGGCGCACGACCACGATCAGGTCCACGACCACGATCAACAGCAGCACCCCGCAGGCCGCCGCCCAGCCCGGGCGCCCCGCCAGACTGAATGCTGCCGTACTGCCGGCGGCCCAGAGCAGACCCCAGAGGCTCAGCCAGAACCGCATCCGCAGAGGGCTCCGTGCGGTCGTCGGTTCACTCCCAGTACGCATGGCACTCGCATCTCCCACACCCAGGATGCCCTCTTCCGGGCCTCGGTATCGCGTCACGCCCCCGCACCGGTCGGATCGTGGGCGGCTTCCTGGTGTCTTGGGTGACACAGGGGTCCCGACTCGGGGTCGTGCGGCTGCTCCAGCCCCCCCCCGTGATGAAGGTCAACCCTCGCTCATGAATCGCCATGAATGCTGAGTGACTATGGCTTACCGGTATGTATCAGGCATACCGTGGTATCAGTGAGCCGGCTCGGACAGAAGGGGGTGCTCCCGATGGTCGAGACGCTGGTGATCGTGGCTCTGGTGGTCGCGTCGGGATTCGCGGCCTACGCCATGGCGGCGGCCCGGGTGGTCAAGCAGTACGAGCGAGGCGTCGTCTTCCGCCTCGGGCGGCTGCACGGCGGTGTCCGAGGCCCTGGATTCAACATGATCGTTCCTGTGATCGACCGCATCCGTAAGGTCAATATGCAGGTCGTGACGATGCCCGTGCCCGCGCAGGAGGGCATCACCGGGGACAATGTCACCGTCCGTGTCGACGCAGTCGTCTACTTCCGGGTGGTCGAAGCGACGGACGCGATCGTCGAGGTGGAGGACTACCGGTTCGCCGTCTCGCAGATGGCGCAGACATCACTGCGCTCGATCATCGGCAAGAGCGATCTCGACGATCTGCTCTCCAACCGGGAGAAGCTCAACGAGGGGCTTGAGCTGATGATCGACAGCCCGGCGATGGGCTGGGGCGTGCAGATCGACCGGGTTGAGATCAAGGACGTGTCGTTGCCCGAGGCGATGAAGAGGTCGATGGCGCGGCAGGCCGAGGCCGACCGTGAGCGGCGGGCGCGCGTGATCAACGCGGATGCGGAGCTCCAGGCGTCGAAGAAGCTCGCCCAGGCGGCCGGTGTGATGGCCAAGGAGCCCGCCGCCCTGCAGTTGCGCCTGCTCCAGACGGTGGTCGCGGTCGCGGCCGAGAAGAACTCCACCCTGGTGCTGCCCTTCCCGGTGGAGCTACTCCGCTTCCTGGAGCGTGCCCAGCAACCGTCCGCCGTCGCCCGGGAGCCCGAGGCGGAGAGCGCCACGTCGGACCCGCTTCCCGCCGAGCCTGACTCACTCCCCGCCACGTCGGACCCGCTTCCTGCTGCGTCCGACCCGTTCCCGGATGCGATAGAGGCGGAGGATGCGGTAGAGGCGAAAGAGGCGGCCCCGATCGGGCGAGGCGCTGACCGATCGACTGCCGTCGGCCGTTCCGTCACCGAAGCCGCCGCCCGCGGCCGGCGCCCCGGTGGCGGAAAGCCCGGCCCGGACGGGGCACCGACGGTGCCCCCGAGTGCTGTCCCGACCGGGCGGCGCGGCCCGCGACCCCCGGTGCGCCCCCTCCCGCCAGCCGCGTGAAGCCGCCGTCTGTACCCACTCTCACCAGGCACTTCGCCCCTGGCTGACGGCTTCGTTCACCGCTGGTGGGGGGCATTGTCAGACCCCGTCCGTAAGGTTGTGGATCCAAGTGTTCGGCATCCGGCCGATGGACGGGAGGTGACCCCGCATGACGTCAGAGACGCCGTGTCCGCCGCACGGCTGCGCCGTCGTCTTCCTGCCGGCCGCGCTGCCGCGCGAGGGGCGGATCGCCTTCTGGGACCCAGCCGGTGACCTGCTCCACGACACCACCGACACGATCACCGTGGTCCAGGAGACGCCTCCCGGCTCTCCGGCCGACCCCGGGGGTGCCGGCTTCCGCCGGAGTACCGTCCCCGCCGTCCTGCTGTCCATCACCGACGCGCTGCCCCTGCTCGTCCGCGCCCGACAGCGCCCGGGATCCCACCCGGCCGCCGTCTGTTGGGGCGCTGCCGCCATGCACGCGCTCCATCTGATCGCGCGCGGCAGACTGCTGCCTGGGCTGACCGCGACCGATCACGACGCCTGGCGCGCGGGCCCCCTGGACGCGAACGACATCGCGCAGCTCAGGGCCATCGCCGCCGCGATGCCGTACGAGGCGTACGCCACGCCCACGTCGGATCCGGTGTCGGCGCGGCAGCCCGTCCCCGAGCCCGAAGCGGGCGCACCGTCAGCACAACAGCCCGTCCCTGTGTCCGGGCCCGTGGCCGAAGCGGGCGCACCGTCCGCGCGGGAGTCGGGCCCCGCGTCCCGGCCGGCTCCGGCCCCCGCCCCCGATCCTGACTCTCTGCGGCTGCCCGAGCCGGAGGCGCTGGTTCGGGCGTTTTTCGACGCGGTCGCCGACACCGTTCCCCGCACCCCCGCCGCGGCGCAAGCGGCGGGGAAGCCCTTCGCCGCGGCGGCGGCCCAGCGGCTCCCCGGGGCGCGCGAGTGGGCGGCGGAAGCCGCAGCGGGCATGGACGCGGGCGTCCGGGTCTCCCTGCGGCTCGATCTGTCGGCCTTCCAGCTCTTCGACACCGGCGCGACGGACGGCGGTGAGGACGGCGAAGCGGGCGGGCAGGCCGCGGCCGCCGCCCTGGTCCAGATCCACAGCCTCGCCGATCCGACACTGGTCATCGACGCCGCCCGGCTGTGGGCGGGTGACGGGGACGAGCACTTCGGACCGCGTGCCCGGATCGACGCGGTGCTCGCGCTGCGCCGCGCCGCGCGGGTCTGGACGCCGCTCGCCGGGCTGCTGGACCGGGATGTGCCCGATGTGCTGACACTCACCGAGGACGAGCTCTACGAACTCCTGGGGCCTGGCGCGGAACGACTCGCCGCCGCGGGCGTAACCGTGCACTGGCCGAGAGAGCTGGTGCGTTCCCTCGCGGCCACCGCCGTCGTTCACCCGGCGCCCGGTTCGGCGACCGACGGCACCCCGTTCTTCGACAGCACGGAGTTGCTGAAGTTCAGCTGGCGGCTGGCGCTCGGCGACGATCCGCTGACCGAGTCGGAGATGGACGCGCTGGCCGAGTCGTACCGCCCGATCGTGCGGCTTCGCGACCAGTGGGTGGTGGTCGACCCCGATCTGGTGCGCAAGGCGCGCAAGCGCGAGTTGGGGCTGCTGGCGCCGGTCGACGCCCTGGCCATGGCACTGACCGGCACCGCGGAGGTCGACGGCGAGACGGTGGCGGCGGTGCCGACGGGTGCGCTGGCGACGCTGCGTGACCGCCTCACCGGGGGAGCGAGCCCGATCCCCGCCCCACCGGGACTCTCGGCCACCCTGCGCGACTATCAGCTACGCGGACTGGCCTGGCTCCATCTGATGACGTCGCTCGGTCTCGGCGGCTGCCTCGCCGACGACATGGGCCTCGGCAAGACGGTCACGGTGATCGCGCTCCACCTCCATCGCGACCGCCCGGACCCGACCCTGGTGATCTGCCCCGCCTCACTCCTCGGCAACTGGCAGCGCGAGATCTCCCGCTTCGCCCCCGGCGTGCCGGTCCGCCGCTTCCACGGCACCGACCGGACCCTGCCCGGGACCGGAGGCGGCTTCGTACTGACGACGTACGGGACGATGCGCTCCAGCGCCGAGCGGCTGGCCGCGCACCCCTGGGGGATGGTCGTCGCCGACGAGGCGCAGCACGTCAAGAATCCGTTCTCCGCGACGGCCAAGGCACTGCGCGCCATCCCCGCGCCCGCGCGGGTCGCGCTGACCGGCACCCCCGTAGAGAACAACCTCTCCGAGCTGTGGGCCCTGCTGGACTGGACGACCCCGGGACTGCTGGGGCCGCTGAAGGCGTTCCGGGCACGGCACGCCCGTGTCGTGGAGCTGGGCGAGGACGACGACGCGGTCGAGCGCCTGGCCCGGCTCGTCCGCCCCTTCCTGTTGCGCCGCAGGAAATCCGATCCGGGCATCGTGCCCGAGCTGCCGCCGAAGACGGAGTCCGACCACCCCGTGGCGCTCAGCCGCGAACAGACCACGCTGTACGAAGCGGTGGTGCGGGAGGCGATGGCGGCGATCGAGGACGCGGAGGGCATCGCGCGCCGGGGCCTGGTGATGAAGCTGCTGACCGACCTCAAACAGATCTGCAACCACCCGGCGCAGTTCTTGAAGGAGGGCGGCGGCCCCAAGGGCTCGGGCACCAGGGCCGGCAGCAGGGCTCCAGCCCGGGGAACCGCCCCACGGCTGGTGGGGCGTTCCGGCAAGCTCGACCTCCTCGACGAGCTGCTGGAGACCATCCTCGCCGAGGACGGCTCGGTCCTGGTCTTCACTCAGTACGTGGCCATGGCCCGGCTGCTCTCCGCGCACCTCACCGCCAGGGCGATCCCCTCCCAACTCCTCCACGGCGGCACCCCGGTGGTGGAGCGGGAGCGGATGGTGGACCGCTTCCAGTCGGGCGAGGTCCCCGTGTTCCTCCTCTCCCTCAAGGCGGCCGGCACCGGTCTCAATCTGACCCGGGCCGGCCATGTCATCCACTACGACCGCTGGTGGAACCCGGCGGTCGAGGAGCAGGCCACCGACCGGGCCTACCGCATCGGTCAGACCCAGCCCGTCCAGGTCCACCGGCTGATCGCGGAGGGCACGGTGGAGGACCGGATCGCCGAGATGCTCGCGGCCAAGCGGGCGCTCGCGGATGCCGTCCTCGGTACCGGCGAGACCGCCCTGACCGAGCTGACCGACCGCGAGCTGGCCGATCTCGTCTCGCTGCGGAGGCTGTCATGACCCCACCGCCCGACCGCCGCGCCCATCGTCGGCCGGGCCGTCGTGCCGGCCTCCCGACGGGCCCGCACGACGACCGGCGGCGTACCTTCCCCGCGCTGGAACCGCTGCCGGGTGAGGAGTTCGCGGCCAGTTGGTGGGGGAGCGCCTGGGTGGAGGCCCTGGAGGCCGTGGCCCTCGACCCCGCCCGGCTCGCCCGGGGCCGGGCCTATGCCCGGGGCGGTCACGTCGACGCGATCACGGTCACCCCCGGCCGCGTCATGGCCTACGTCCACGGCAGCAGAGCGCGCCCGTACCGTACGGAGATCCGCCTCCGGACGCTCGGCGACGACGACTGGGCCGACTTCCTGACCGCGGCGGCGGCGCGCCCCGACCATATGGCCGCCCTCCTCGACAAGGACATCCCGCACGCCCTTGCGTCCGGCGCCGACCTGCTGCCGACCGTGGGCGATCTGATCCCCGACTGCTCCTGCCCCGACGACGGCTACCCCTGCAAGCACGCCGCCGCGCTCTGCTATCAGACCGCGCGGCTGCTGGACGAGGACCCGTTCGTCGTCTTCCTCCTACGGGGCAGGGGAGAGCGGGACATCCTCGCCGACCTCTCCCGTCGTCATGCCACCCGCTCGGCCGCCGACCGCGCCGCCGTCGCGACATCCGCGCCGACGGTGTCGGCGCGGGATGCGCTCGCCCCGCGACGCCTCCCCGACCCGCCGCCGCCTTTCCCGGCGCCCGCCCACCCAGGCCGGCCGCCCGCCTACCCCCACTCGCCTGGCGCGCCCGATCCGCTGGGGCTGGACCTCCTCGCCACCGAGGCCGCCGCCCGCGCCCACGCCCTGCTCACCACCGGGGTCGACCCGATCGCCCGACTCACCGAATGGCAGGACTCCGTCAGGCTCGCCGCCGCCCACCCGGGGTCCGGGCTCACGGCCTCCACCCGTGCGCTCTACCGCGATCTGGCCGCGCCGACGGGGCGTACTCCCACCGATCTCGCCCGCGCGGTGGCCGCCTGGCGGCAGGGCGGCCGACGGGCGCTCGATGTGCTGGAGGATCCCTGGGACCCGCCGGCCGGGCCGTTCGACCGGGCCGGGCCGGCCCTGACGGCCGCTGATTTCCCGGACTTCCGGCCTTGGCGCAACCGCCTCTCGACCCGCACGCTCCAGCTCCGTTTCGGCCGTGACGGCCTCTGGTACGGGTACGAGTCGGACCCCGCCCGCGAGGACTGGTGGCCCCGCGGAACCCCGGACTCCGATCCGGTCGGCGCACTCACCGCCCTGCTGGGCCGATGACCGCTACCCTGTCCGCCCAGGAGCCGGGAAGCGGCCGAAGGAGGCTGTATGGAAGCCGAGTTGCTGGCGCTGGCGACCGCGGGTGCGACCGCGTTGATCCAGCAGATGGTGTTGGAGAGCTGGGGGGCGGGCAGAGACCGCGTGGTGCGGTTCTTCTCGCGCGGCGACACCGACCCCGAGACCGTCGTCGCCGATCTGGAGACCTCACGCGCCGAGCTGGTCGACGCCCGGCTCGCCCAGGACGAGGACATCGTCGCCGATGTCCTGACCGAGTGGCGGGTGCGGATGCGCCGGACCCTGCGGGCGGATCCGCGGGCGGCGGCGGAGCTGCGTGAGCTGCTCGACGAGCTGGCACCCCCCGAGGATCATCCCGCCGCGACGGTCACCGTGCACAACAACGTCAGCGGAGGCACCCATTACGGCCCGGTCATCCAGACCGGCACCATCGGACACCTCAACGCCGGCGGCCACAGCGGCTGACGGGGAAGACGACTTCCGCGCCACTCGTGTCCGGACCGGACACGAGTGGCGCCCGGTCCAACCCCTGGAGATCGCGCCCAACAACCCTCGTGGACAGTCGAATCGGCCGTGCCGGGTGGGCGGCCGGGACTCCGAAGCCACGGCCTAGGCTGGGACGATGACCGTCGCTGGTCCCGCCCAGGCGCTGCCGACCGACCCCTACGCCGTATTCGAGAGGCTCCGCGAGACCGCCCCCGTGCACCGGACCACGGGACCGGACGGACTGCCCGTCTGGATCGTCACCCGGTACGACGACGTCCGGCAAGCGCTCGCCGACCCACGGCTCTCCCTCGACAAGAGTCACGCGCTCCCCGGTGGCTACCGAGGGTTCCGGCTGCCGCCCGCCCTGGACGCGAATCTGCTCAATATGGACCCACCGGACCACACCCGTATCCGACGACTGGTGACCCGGGCGTTCACCGTGCGCCGGATCGAGCGGCTGCGCGAGCCGATCCGGCGGACCGCGGATGAACTGCTGGACGCCATGGCCGTACGGGACCGGGCCGATCTGGTCGCCTCGTACGCCGCCCCCCTGCCCATCACGGTCATCTGCGAACTGCTCGGAGTTCCCCCGGAGTCGCGGCACGACTTCCGCGCGTGGACGGACGCCTTCCTCATCCCCGACCCGGCACGGCCGGACCGCGCCAAGCAGGCCATGACGACGATGGTCGACTTCCTCGCCGAACTCCTCGACCGCAAGCGCACCGAACCGGGCGACGACCTCCTCTCCGCGCTGATCGCGGTACGCGAGGAATCGGTGGCGGGGCGGGACGACCGGCTCGGCGCCGACGAGCTGATGTCGCTGGCCTTCCTGATCCTCTTCGCCGGGTACGAGAACACGGTCCAGCTCATCGGCAACGCCCTGCTGGCGCTGTTCCGCCACCCCGACCAACTCGACGCGCTGCGGGCGGATCCGGGCAGGATCGCGGCGGCGGTGGAGGAGTTCTCCCGGTACGAGGGGCCGATGCTGCTCGCCGCCCGCCGCTTCCCGGTCGAGGACGTGCGGATCGGTGGGGTGACCGTGCCGGCCGGCGAGACCGTCATGCTCTCGCTGGCGTCCGCCAACCGGGATCCGGACCGGTTCCCCGAACCCGACCGGCTGGATCTGGACCGTGACACCACGGGGCACCTCGCACTAGGCCACGGCGTCCACTACTGCCTCGGCGCGCCCCTGGCCCGGCTGGAGACCGAGATCGCGCTGGCCGCGCTGCTGGTGCGCTTCCCCCGGCTCGCCCTCGCTGTACCGGAGGACGAACTGCGCTGGCAGCCGTCCCACCGCGCCCGCAGGCTGCTCAGCCTCCCCGTGCGCTACTGAATCACCCCCGGTGAACCGGTCCGGGCGAACCCGCGGAGGGAGCGCGCGGTGCCCCCGAGGGGTGGCCCGTGAGCGCAGCGGTACGGGAGGGGCGGGTTCGAGGTTCTCGCACTCGATCGGGTGAAAGGGCCGACCTCGTGGGCCGAATGGCCCGCCCGGTTCGTTGTCCCGGACGCGGGCACCGGGCCCGTGATTTTTTCCGGAAGACGGGAAGTGCCCATGAGGAAGCCGTACCGAAAGGGTCTGGCGACCGTGATGCTCACGGGTGGCGCGCTCGCGCTGGCGGGCCCGGCCCACGCCGACGCGCAGGCGGACGGAGCCGCCGTGGGTTCGCCCGGCGTCGCCGCGGGCAATGCCCTTCAACTCCCGGTGAGCGTCCCGGTCAATGTGTGCGGGAACACCATCAGCGTTGTCGGCCTGCTCAATCCGGCCTTCGGCAACTCCTGCGCGAACGACTCCCAGGGCGCCGGCCACCGTGACGAAAGACCCCGGGGCTCGTCGAAGACCACGACCCCGAGCGGTCAAGGGGCGGCGGCCGGCGCGGTAGCCAAGGGCTCTCCCGGCCTCCTCTCGGGCAATGGCGTGCAACTGCCCGTCGATCTCCCCGTCCAGGTGACCGGCAACACCGTGAGCGTCGTCGGTCTGCTGAACCCCGCCATGGGCAACACCTCGGTCAACGGCCCCGGCGAGCCCTCAGGGCCCAAGCCTCCGCAGCCGACGAAGCCCACGGTTCCGCCGACGGCCCCGCCGCCCAAGCCGGGCCCGCCTCCCCGGCCGGCCCCGGAGGCACCCGCCGACCGGTCCGCTCCGGACGAGGATCGGGAGGCCCTGGCAGCCACCGGCGCCGGACCGATCGGATACGCGGTGCCCGGAGCGGCGGCGCTGCTGCTCGGCGGCATCGCCCTGCACCGCCGTGGGAGACGCGCCTGACCGGTCCTGACGACTGGCCTGACCGGTCTGACGATGGGCGCTTCAGCGGACGCCCGGGGCCGCCGCGCCGATGAATTCGGACAGTGTCTCGCGCGCCTGTGCCGAACGCCGTGAGCGGTCGTCGTCGTCCGATGCCTCGTGCATACAGTTCGTCACCTCGAACGCGGCGGCGGCCAGCTCCAGCGCCTGGGCGTCGTCGCACACCAGTTGCACCCGGATCAGGGCTTGATGGGCGCCCGAGCGCAGTCGGTACGAGTCGATCCTGGCCTCTTCGGCGGCCACACTGCCCGGTGTCTCCCTGGCCCGGTGCCAGCGGTCGTTCTGACCGCGCCGGTAGTCGACCAGCGATCCCGCGAAGGCGCTGTACGCGGAGATCCGCTCCTGACGCAGTTGTTCGGCCCGGTTGAGGTCGGCCGCCCGCTCGGTGGCCCGGCGCTGGAAGAAGTGGGTGACGACCGAGCCGAGCAGCGTTCCGATGACCGCGATGACGGCTATCTCCATGGTGCTTGCTCCCCAAGGGGGTTGAAGGGGTCAGGACGATCAGAGATGCGGAGCCCCCCCGGCGGTGGAGGAGCTGCGCCGCATAATCGTTCGAACGCGGGATCCGGTCTTGGTAGCGTGATCTGGTGGCGAAACTCAATCAGATCATCGCAGTGGAGAAGGGCGTCAAGTCCAAGGCGCACCAGGACCTCACGGCGGCCCACCACGGACTCCAGAAGCCTGCGCTGCTCGCCGGTATCTCGCGTACGTACCAGCCCAAGGACGAGGAGGGGGAGCAGCTTCCCCCAGAGTCCACCCGGGTCCAGGTCCAGGCCGAGGAAGTGCTGACGGCGACGGCGAAGGCGCTGACGAGGCTCTTCGATGTGACCGCCACCAAGGACTGGGCCAACTGCGCCGCGCGTGCCGATGTGTCGGTGGACGGGCGGGTGCTGGTGAGTGACGTGCCGGTGTCGTATCTCCTCTTCCTGGAGAAGCAGTTGACGGACATCAACACCTTCGTCCGGAAGCTTCCGGTGCTGGACGCCTCCGAGGCATGGGTCCGGGATCCCTCCACCGACGCGTGGAAGACCGAGTCCGTCCGTACGCTGCGGACGAAGAAGGTCCCGCGCAACCATGTGAAGGCTGAGGCGACCGAGAAGCACCCGGCTCAGGTCGAGGTGTACTACGAGGACATACCGGTCGGCTACTGGACGACCGTCAAGTTCTCCGGCGCTCTCCCCGCGCGGCGGGTGAACGAACTCCTGGAGCGGGTGGAGAAGCTTCAGCAGGCCGTGAAGTTCGCCCGCGAGGAGGCCAATGGCGCCGAGGTCACCGACCAGAGGGTGGGTGACGCGGTGTTCGGCTACCTCTTCGGGTAGCCTCGAAATCTCCCCGTCCGCCGATGGTTGGACGGGGTGCGCGAGGAGCGCAAGCTGAACCTGAGGCTTGTCGTGATCGCGCGGTTCCAGTGGAGGTTCGAGTCCTCCCCGCGGCATTCCTCACGGGCCGCGGTAGCCCAACTGGCAGAGGCAGACCGCGCTCAGACTCAGACTATTGCTCCAGATTCAGTATTCGCCGCCGATCGCCGGATCGACCGGGCCCGAGCCCCGGGACGTCGAAATGCCGGTTCAAGTCCGGCCCGCACAGCTCGATGTGCGGTGGTCCAAAGGCAGGACGCGACGACATGACGACTGACTCGGGTCCTCAAGCGTGCCGGCGTGCCGCATGGGTGGCATTTCAGGGCTCGGGGGCCGGCTACGCCCCCGGGCCCGCTCCTCTCTCCGGTGCCCTTTCCCGGCTCGGCTTCTTCTGCGGATTCCTTTCGGGGTCGGGGCCGTCTCGATAGCGTGGGGCCTTTTCCGCAGTGATGAGCCGACGGCTGTGCGGAGTTGAACGCCGTTGGCACACACGGGAGTTGGAGATTCCATGGGATTTGATGGCATGTTGGGCAACAAGGGACGTCAGGGACGGGTGCGGGGAGCGATGGCTGTGTCCGGTTCTCTGTTGGCACTCGCGATCGTGCCGTCCGCCGCGAACGCCACATCGGGCAACGAAGTCACCGGAACGGTCCTCGCGCAGGGCGTCTCGAAGGGAAAGCTGAAACTGAAGGCCAAGGGGCGTACCGATGTGATCGTCCGTACGATCACCATCGAGCCGGGCGGCTCCACCGGATGGCACTACCACGACGGGCAGTTGCTCGCCGTGGTCCAGTCCGGGACGCTGACCCGGACCCTGGAGGACTGCTCGGTCGAGGTCACCCCCGCGGGATCCGCCTTCGTAGAACCCTCGGGTGCCCAACACCGTCACATAGGGCGGAACCGCGGTACCGAGCCGGTGGTGCTGTATCTGACCTATCTGCTGCCGCACGGCAGTCCGCTGTCGGTGGCCGCTGAAGCGCCGCCGTGCGCCGGGGAGCGGGACGAGTAGAGCGTCCCCCACCAGGGCCGTCCCTCCCGCTCGTCCGTCGACCGGCTCGCTTCCGAGCCGGCCCCCCTCGCGTCCCGCCCCTCCGTGCCCGTCTCCGTGCCGTGTCTGCACGATGATGGACCGGTGAGAGTCGAACCGATCACCTGGGAGCGGCTGACCGAGGCCGTCGTGGACACGGTCGTGGCGACCCGGGCCGAGGACGGCAGTCCCTGGCTGCGCGTCGGAGTGGACGGGGCTCCGGCCGCGCGGGGCGGGGAGTTCGCGGAGCGGGTCGGGGAGGCGCTACGGCTGCGTGGTCGCCGCGGCCTCACGATCGATACCGGGGGATTCCTGCGCCCCGCCTCCCTGCGGTACGAGTTCGGGCGCCAGGATCCGGACGCGTACTACAGCGGCTGGTTCGACACCGGCGCGCTCTGGCGGGAGGTCTTCGCCCCGCTGGAGGCGGGCGGCAGTGGGCTGGTGCTGCCCGATCTGTGGGATCCGGTGGCGGACCGGGCGACCCGCAGTGCCCGGGTCGGACTGCCGCCCGGTGGGGTGTTGCTGCTGCACGGACCGTTTCTCCTCGGGCACTGGTTTCCGTTCGACCTGACGGTGCACCTGCGGCTGTCGCCCGGGGCGCTACGGCGCCGCAGCGCCCCGGGCGAGCACTGGACGCTGCCGGCGTTCCAGCGGTACGAGGAGGAGGTGCGGCCCGAGGAGGTGGCCGATGTGCTGGTGCGTGCCGACGATCCGCGTCATCCCGCGTGGGGCGGGATCGGCACTGGTTGAGCTGTCGCCCAGGGGCCTGCCCGGATGCCGGAGCGGTGGGCGGGGAGACCGTTCAGACGGCGGGTCGGCGAGGGGGCGCGGGGCGTCCCCCGATCAGTGTGACTGCCGCCGCGCCCGCCCGACAGCCCTCCGCCGCCGCGGTCACCGGGTCCGCGCCCGCGAGCCGGGCGGCCAGGAACGCGCCGGTGAAGGCATCGCCCGCGCCCGTCGAGTCCACGGCCCTGGCGCCCGGTGCCGGCACGCGGGCCGTCACCGAACCGGACTCCGCCACCAGCGCGCCCCCGGCCCCCAGGGTGACCACGGTCAGCGGAGCGCGCCGGCTCAACGCCGCCGCCGCCTCGGACGGGTCAGTCCGGCCGGTGAGGAGGCATGCCTCGTCGGCGTTGGGGATGAGGACGTCCACCCCGTCGAGCGCCTTGAGCAGCCGGTCCACACCCCGGGTGCGGATGAACCCGGCGGACGCCGGATCCAGACTCACCGGGATTCCCCGTGACCGCGCCGACGCCAGAGCGAGCCGGGCCAGTCGGCGGCCACCGCCGGAGAAGAGCAGATAGCCGGAGAGGTGGAGATGCCCGACCCCCGTCAGCAGTTCGGGGGACCAGTCGGTGGGGGAGATGTGCGACAGCGCGCCGGTGTCGCTGAGAAAGGTCCGCTCGCCGGTGGTGTCGACCAGGACGACGACCGTGGCGCTGTGGGCGGTGTCGTCGGGTACGAGCAGCGGTGTCACGCCCGCGTCTCGGAGCCGCCTCTCGTGCCAGCCGGAGTCGTCGCGGCCGACCCGGCCCAGCAGCCGTACGTCCTGGCAGCCCCACCACGCGGCCCAGCAGGCGGCATTGGCCCCCGCGCCACCGGGGAGGACGCGGATTCCGGCGGCCGTGTCCGTGCCGTGGGCGAGGGGTGCGGAGTGGCGGGCCACGACATCGGTCACGACCTCACCGATGACGAGGAGGGCGGCGGGCGAACCGTCCCGTCCACGGGCTCCTGCACGGTCGGGATCCGCCACGGTCCGGCCGCTCGCCCGCTCCGAGCGGACGGCGGCGTCCTCGATCGTACGGGCGGAACCGGGCGCGGCGGCGGTCCCGATCGGTGGCGGACGGGGGGTGCCGCCGTCGGGGCTCATAGCGCCGCCGCGATCCGGGCCGCCAGCCGGACATTGCCCCGCACCGCCGCCACATTGGCCTCAAGCGAGGCCCCTGCCGTTCGCCGGGTGAGGAAGTCCAGCAGGAAGGGTGTCACAGCCTGGCCCTCGACGCCGTGTTCCGCGCACGCGGCCAGGGCCTCGCCGAGCAGCCGGTCGTGGAGGGCCGGATCGAGCTGCTCGGCCTCCGAGACCGGGTTGGCGACGATGAGCGCCGAGTCCGGAGCGCCGAGTTCGTCGCGGGCCCGGACCACCTCCGCCACCGCATCCGGGGAGTGGACCGTCCACTCCACCGGCTCGCCGGACGAGGTCAGATAGAAGCCGGGGAAACGATCCGTCCCGTATCCGAGCACGCCCACGCCCAGCGTCTCCAGCCGTTGCAGGGTGGCCGGCACGTCCAGGATCGATTTGACCCCCGCGCACACCACCGTGATCCGGGTCTCCGCCAGCACCCGCAGATCCGCCGACTCGTCCTGGGTCAGGGTCCATGCCCGGTGCACACCGCCGAGTCCGCCGGTGGCGAAGACCCGGATACCGGCCCGCGCGGCCAGGAAGGCCGTGGCCGACACCGTCGTCGCTCCGCTCACCCCCGCGGCCAGCGCCGGAGCGAGATCCCGGCGGCCGAGTTTCCGTACGCCGTCGTCCTCGGCGATCCGCGCCAACCCGTCCCTGCCCAGGCCGATATGGACCCGGCCGTCCAGGACGGCGATCGTGGCGGGCACGGCGCCCCCGGACCGTACGAGCCCCTCCAGCTCCACCGCGACGGAGAGGTTGCGTGGCCGGGGCAGGCCGTGCGCGATGATCGTCGACTCCAGTGCCACGACGGGCCGGCGAGCGGCGAGCGCTTCGGTTACTTCCGGGGCGACTTCGGTGAGCGGCATGTCCCATCCCTGGCACGGGGGAGACCCGCCCAAACACCGGCATCCGGCCGAGGGGCCGGGTCGCCCGGATGGTGCCACGAGGCGGCCGGGGTCGGGGAGGGACTGCCCGGCCGGTTCCGGCCACCGGAACGTCAGGCGATCGCCCTGCGGATCGCCAGGGCCGCCATCGGGAGCAGCAGACAGGCACCGACCAGATTGAGCCAGCCGTACCCCGCCTGGGCGACGATCACCCCGGCGAGCACACCGCCGATGCCCGCCGAGGCGTTCATCGCGAGGTCGGACAGGCCCTGAACGGCCGCCTGAGCGGGCTGTGGCACCGAGTCGGTGAGCAGCGCGGAACCCGACACCACCCCCGCCGACCAGCCGAGCCCGAGCAGGAACAGCCCGATGGCGTTCTGCGTGTGGCTCGCCCCCGCCGTACCGGCCAGCAGCGCCGCCACGGCGAGCAGCCCGACCGCGAGCCCGATCACCGCGAGCCTGCCGACCCGGTCGGCCAGCCGGCCCATCACCGGCGAGAACGCGTACATGCCCGCGATATGGCCGCTGATCACCAGTCCGATCAGTTGGATGTCGGCGCCGTGGTGGCTGAGCGCCACCGGCGTCATCGACATGATCGCCACCATCGAGGTGTGCGACAGCGCGAGGGTGACCAGCGCGAGGCGCGCCATCGGCGACTCCCGCACCGCCTGGACTCCGGCCCGCAGGGAACGCCCCTTGGGGGAGCGGTCGCCCGTGGCCAACGCACGGGCGGTGAGCAGCGGGTCGGGCCGCAGCAGGGTCTGGACCAGGACGGCCGCGACCAGGAACACCCCGGCCGCCCAGACGAACGGCCCGGCCTCGACCGGGATGCCGAGCCCGGAGACGCTGCGGCCGGCCGGCGCCGCGATGTTGGGGCCGAGTACCGCGCCAATCGTGGTCGCCCAGACCACACGCGAGATCGCCCGCCCGCGCTGCTCCGGCACGGCCAGGTCCGCTGCCGCGAACCTGGCCTGCAGGTTCGCCGACGAACCGGCTCCGAACCCGGCCATACCGGCGAGCAGCAGCGGAAAGCTCTCCACGACGGCACCCAGGACGACCACGGCCGCGCCCAGCGCGCCGATCACATAGGCGAGGACGAGTCCCGGCCGCCGTCCGCGCGAGGTCATCAGCGCGGCCAGCGGTACGGAGAGCAGCGCCGTCCCCAGCACGGTCGCCGTCGGCGCCAGTCCGGACAGCGACTCGGTCCCGCTCACCCGCTCCGCCAGCACGGCGGCGAGCGCGATCCCCGTCGCGACACCGAGCCCACCGAGGATCTGACTGGCGACGAGAACGGCGGTGACCCGCCGCCGCAGCGCGGGCAGCTCATCGGCGGAGACCGGGGTGGCTGTCGGAGCGCGCTCCACGGCCGGACCGGGCGCCGAGCCGTCGGGCGCGACCCCCCGCCCCGCGGTGGTGGGTTCGGCGACGTCGGACACGCCGGGCAGGTCGGGGCTGGTACTCACTCGCGCAGTGTGCCAGCTCGCACGACTGTGCGAAACCGTCGTCAGTGTGCTGACGGAGCGTCTTCCCTGGTCGTCCGGGTGGAGCGGCGCCCGAGCGGGTCAGAACAGCGGCTCCGGCAGCACTCCTTCCAGCGCGAGCAACTGCCGCTTGGTCTCCAGGCCGCCGCCGAAGCCGCCCAGCCCGCCGTCGGTCTCCACCACGCGATGGCACGCCACCACCACGGGCAGGGGATTGGCACCCATCGCCGCCCCCACCGCCTGCGCCGCGCCCGGCTGGCCGACGCGGGCCGCCAACTCGCCGTACCCCACGACGGAGCCGAAGGGGACACCCGCCGCCAGTTCCCGCAGCACCTCCCGGTTGAACCCGCCCGACAACGACCAGTCGAGCGGCAGCGTGAAGTCCCGCAGCCGCCCGGCGAAATACTCTTCGAGCTGGCGTATCGGCTCGGCGAGCAGGGTGGTGCCCGCGACGGGCTCCGCGCCGAGCCGGCCGGCGAGCCGGCCCAGCTCCTTGTCCCGGGTCTTCTCGTCGGCGTGGAAGACCACGCTGACCAGGCCCCGGTCGGTCGCGGCGAGCAGCAGGGGACCGATGTCCGTGGCCATGACGGTCCACTCGAAGCGCTTCATACGACCACGGTACGGCGGGGCACTGACAATGCTCCGCCGCACCGTTGACGCACCGTCCGGGCCGGGACGGGCACGGGCGGCCTCCGGCGCGTCTCAGACAGTTTCGGCGCTACGACCGCGACATGGGCTGCGGCGCCGGCCAGGCCCCCCCGTGCCCGCCAGGCCCCCCCGTGCCCGCCAGGCCCCCCGTGCCCGCCAGGCGCCCGCGGCCGCCCCCCTGCCCGCCACGCCCCGGAGCCCGCGCCGCCCTGATGCCCGCCCACCCTGGCGGCTCGCGCCACGCCCCGGAGTCCGGTTCAGCCCACCGCGTCGCGCACGACGTCCGGGCGGTCGGTGATGATCCCGTCCACCCCGAACCCGGCCACCCGCGCCGCGCCCACCGCGTCGTTCACGGTCCAGGTGTGCACCTGGAGCCGCTTGCCGTGCGCCCCCTTGAGTCGGTGCGCCGCGGCCACGTAGTCGGCCGTGAGCGTGGTGTGCGACGGATTGATCTGATCGGTGAAGGCCGCGTACGACGGCAGGTCGGCCACCGGCGGGGCGCCGAGGAACCCGGTGACGACATCCGGGCGCTGGCGGTGCACGGCCCGCACACTGTCCGCGCCGAAGCTCTGGACGACCAGTTTCCGCCGTACGTGCGAGCGGTCCAACCACCCCTCCTGACGCAGCACCCGGAGGACGTCCCGCTCGATGCCCGGGTACAGTTCGGGGCGTTTGATCTCCAGCAGCAGCTTCTGGTGGTTGCGGTCGACCCGGTTCAGGTACTGCTTGAGCGTCGGTACCCGGGCGCCCGTCCACGCGGCCCCGAACCAGCCGCCCGCGTCCAGGGTGGCGATCTCGGCGGCCGTGAAGTCCCGGACCCGCCAGGGCGCGCGCCCCGGGAACCGCTGCTCGACATCGGTGGTGCGGGTGAGGCTGTCGTCGTGCAGGACGACGAGTTCGCCGTCCTCGGTGCGCTGGACGTCGTTCTCGACCCAGTCGAAGCCCATCCGGTCGGCGAGGTCGACAGCGGCCAGAGTGTTCTCGGGCGCGTAGGCGGAGGCGCCGCGGTGCGCGATCACCAGGGGCTCTCCGTGCCGCTCGGACGGGGCGGTCGGCCCGGCGGCCCGGGCTGCGGGCCCGGACACCAGGGTCGCGCCGATTCCCAGCAGGGCGGCGGCGGTTGCTGTGACGGGACGTGCGTACACCTTGACTCCTCGGGGCGTCGGTCGATGACGCCGCGAGAGTGACATCCCCGGGCCAACGGCGAACAGGTGGCGTATGGCCGGAAGGTGAAGGCCCTCGGCACGCGCAACAGCGGACAGATCACATGATGGTTTCTGTGGAGACAAATCTCCGCCCAAATGTTTGCTTAAGGTCTTTTAGGACATACTCTCGCCCCCTGAATAGGCGTTTCATCAGCGAATCGCGGGGCCACCACCAGGGGATCGCTGAGATCACACGGAGCGAAGGACGCACGTCATGCAGGGAACTCTCGACGGCTTCAGCTATGGAGCCGTCACACCGGTGGTCGCGTTCGTCATGGCCTGTCTGGGCGGAGCTCTCGGGCTCCGCTGCACCACGAGGTCGGTCCGGAACACGGCATCGTTCAAGCCGGGATGGCTGGCACTCGGTGCGGCCGCGATCGGTGTCGGCATCTGGTCGATGCACTTCGTCGCCATGATGGGCTTCACCGTCGCCGAGGCCCCCATCACCTACGACCGGCCGATCACCTACGCCAGCCTCGCCGTCGCCATCGTCATGGTGGGCATCGGCGTCTTCATCGTCGGATACCGCGGCGCGACCCTGATGGCGCTCGGTACAGGCGGCACCATCATGGGCCTCGGGGTGGCGTCCATGCACTACCTCGGCATGGCTGGAATGCGCTTCCAGGGGCGGGTCGACTACAGCACGCCCATCGTCGTCCTGTCGGTCGTGATCGCGGTCGTCGCCGCGACCGCCGCGCTGTGGGCGGCCGTCTCGATCCACGGCTTCCTGGCCAGTCTCGGCGCGAGTCTGGTGATGGGCGTCGCCGTGACTGGTATGCACTACACCGGGATGGCGTCGGTCAGCGTCCATCTGCACGGCGCCCCCGGCACCGCCGGGCTCGGCGAGGCGCCCACCGCCCTGCTCGCGCCCATGCTGCTCGGCCCGGTGGTCTTCCTGCTGCTCGCCGCGGTCGTGGTGATGTTCGATCCGCTCCTGGTGATGGGTGACGCGGACTGGCAGAAGCCGACCCGGAGGACGCCGCTCCAGCCGGGGATCCCGGCCCGGTCCACCCCGTCGGAGTTCCCGGCCCGGACCGCGCGGTCCGGGTTCCCGTCCCGGCCGGCGCAGCCCACGGCTGATTCGTTCGAGTCCGGGTTCCCGTCCCGGCCGGTGCAGGCCACCGCCGATTCGCTCCAGCCCGGGTTCCCGCCGCCGTCGCCCCAGCCCACGGCTGGTTTCCCGCCTCGGCCGGTCCAGCCCGACTTCCCGAACCCGGCCGCGGAGCCCTTCCCGGCCGCCCGGTCCGGATTCCCGGACCCGACCCCCCAGCCCGGATTCCCGGACCCGACCGCCCGGCCCGCGCCCCCCGCGCAGCCCTTCCAGTCCGGGATCCCGACCCAGCCCAGCGGCCCCCCGCCGGTCGGGCCGCAGTCCGCGGGCCCGTCGCCGGACGGCCCGACGCATCGGGAGTCGCCCCGCGCCGACGGCTGGTGAAGTCCCCGTCACACCGCTCTGACCAGCTAAGACGTGCTCTCCGGGCCGATCCTTCCGACCGGGAAGGATCGGCCCGGAGAGCGTTCGGCCCCCGGTTGTCAGTGGTGGGTCGTACGGTGGTTCCATGCGGCCCGTTTCCTCAATCGAACGTACGGTGGCGCCCTTCGAGGTCGTCAGTCCCTTCCAGCCCAGCGGAGACCAGCCCGCGGCCATCGCGGACCTGGAGCGCCGGATCCGGGCGGGCGAGAAGGATGTCGTCCTGCTCGGCGCGACCGGCACCGGAAAGTCGGCCACCACCGCCTGGATGATCGAGAAGCTTCAGCGCCCCACCCTGGTGATGGCGCCGAACAAAACCCTGGCCGCCCAGTTGGCGAACGAATTCCGTGAGCTGCTGCCGAACAACGCCGTCGAGTACTTCGTCTCGTACTACGACTACTACCAGCCCGAGGCGTACGTTCCGCAGTCGGACACCTACATCGAGAAGGACTCCTCGATCAATGAGGAGGTCGAGCGGCTGCGCCACTCCGCGACGAACTCCCTCCTCACCCGGCGCGATGTGATCGTGGTCGCCTCGGTCTCGTGCATCTACGGCCTCGGTACCCCGCAGGAGTACGTGGACCGGATGGTGCCGCTCAAGGTCGGCGAGGAGATCGACCGCGACCAGTTGCTGCGCCGGTTCGTCGACATCCAGTACACACGCAATGACATGGCGTTCTCCCGGGGCACCTTCCGGGTCCGCGGCGACACCATCGAGATCTTCCCGGTCTACGAGGAGCTCGCCGTCCGCATCGAGATGTTCGGTGACGAGATCGAGGCCCTGTCCACCCTCCACCCGCTCACCGGGGAGATCATCAGCGAGGACCAGTCGCTCTACGTCTTCCCCGCGAGCCATTACGTGGCCGGTCCCGAGCGCCTGGAGAAGGCGGTCAACGGCATCGAGAAGGAGTTGGAGGGGCGTCTCACCGAGCTGGACAAGCAGGGCAAGCTCCTGGAGTCCCAGCGGCTGCGCATGCGCACCACGTACGACATCGAGATGATGCGCCAGATCGGCTCCTGCTCCGGCATCGAGAACTACTCGATGCACTTCGACGACCGTGACCCGGGATCTCCCCCGAACACCCTCCTCGACTACTTCCCCGAGGACTTCCTGCTGGTCATCGACGAGTCCCATGTCACCGTCCCGCAGATCGGCGCGATGTACGAGGGCGACGCGTCCCGTAAGCGGACCCTGGTCGACCACGGGTTCCGGCTGCCGTCGGCGCTCGACAACCGGCCGCTGAAGTGGGAGGAGTTCACCAAGCGGATCGGGCAGACGGTCTACCTGTCGGCCACCCCCGGGACCTATGAGCTGTCCCGCGGCGACGGCTTCGTGGAGCAGATCATCCGCCCCACCGGCCTGATCGACCCGGAGGTCGTCGTCAAGCCCACCGAGGGGCAGATCGACGACCTGGTGCACGAGATCCGGCTGCGCACCGAGAAGGACGAGCGCGTCCTGGTGACCACGCTCACCAAGAAGATGGCCGAGGACCTCACCGATTACTTCCTGGAGCTGGGCATCCAGGTGCGCTATCTCCACAGCGACGTCGACACCCTGCGCCGGGTCGAGCTGCTGCGTGAGCTGCGCGCCGGTGAGTACGACGTCCTGGTCGGCATCAACCTCCTGCGCGAGGGGCTCGACCTGCCCGAGGTCTCCCTGGTGGCGATCCTCGACGCGGACAAGGAAGGCTTTCTGCGCTCCGGCACCTCGCTGATCCAGACCATCGGACGTGCGGCGCGCAACGTCTCCGGCCAGGTCCATATGTACGCGGACCGGATCACCCCGTCGATGGAGAAGGCCATCGAGGAGACCAACCGTCGCCGGGAGAAGCAGGTCGCGTACAACACGGAACGGGGCATCGACCCGCAGCCCCTCCGTAAGAAGATCAACGACATCGTCGCCACCATCGCGCGCGAGGAGGTCGACACCGAGGAGCTGCTCGGCACCGAATACCGCAGGCCGAAGGCCGAGAAGGCCGGCAAGGGTGCCAAGGCGCCGGTGCCCGCACTCGGCGGCAAGGCGGCCAAGGGCAAGGGCGGTGCGAAGGGCGAGGTGCTGAGCGACCGGCCCGCCGCCGAACTGGCCGGAATCATCGAGGAGATGACCGAGCGGATGCGGGCCGCCGCGGCGGATCTGCAGTTCGAGGTGGCGGCCCGGTTGCGGGACGAGGTCAGCGAGCTGAAGAAGGAGCTGCGCCAGATGAAGGAGGCCGGGATCGCCTGACGGGACCCGCTGGACGGGGGCGGGTTCCGGCCGGGTGGCCCGCGATCGTGGTGTGTTGCAAGAGCGACACAAAATCCGGCCAATTGTGCCGCACCGTTGACGCTACTGCGTAGGGTGCTGGGCAGCCGTTCCCACCTGGGCACGGCACTTAAAGGGAGAAGGGGACAGCGCGTGACGGTCAATATGACCAAGGGCCAGGCCATCAGCCTGCAGAAGAGCGACGGGGCAAGCCTCACCGCCGTGCGGATGGGGCTCGGCTGGCAGGCGGCGGCTCGTCGCGGTCTGTTCGGCTCGCGCACCAAGGAGATCGACCTGGACGCGTCGGCGGTGCTGTTCGCCGACAAGCAGCCGGTGGACGTGGTCTTCTTCCGCCACCTCGTCAGCGACGACGGCTCGGTGAAGCACACCGGCGACAACCTGGTCGGCGGCGCTGGTTCGGGCGGCGACGACGAGGCGATCCTCGTCGACCTCGCCCGGGTGCCGGTCCACATCGACCAGATCGTCTTCACGGTGAACTCCTTCACCGGCCAGACGTTCCAAGAGGTGCAGAACGCCTTCTGTCGCATCGTCGACGAGACCAACGGCCAGGAGATGGCCCGCTACACGCTCGACGGCGGTGGCCGCTACACCGCCCAGATCATGGCGAAGGTGCACCGCGTCGGAGCCGGCTGGCAGATGACCGCCCTCGGCAACCCCGCCAACGGCCGTACCTTCCAGGACCTGATGCCGTCGATCCTGCCGCACCTGTAAGGAACCACCGCACGGCGCGTACGGGCTTCGTACGCGCCCGCACGCATCCCGTACGGGCAGGGCCCAGACTCCCGTACGACAGACCGCGGCAGCTCCCGGAGCCGACAGGCCACCGGGAGCTGCACCGTATGCCGGCGCCGAGTGCGGCACCGGACAGCGCGCGGCGCGACGACCGAGCGCGCCACCGCACAGCATCGAGGGGGACGAGGCGATGACGGCCGAGCTGGTCCGGGGGCAGAACCACCCACTGCCCGACACCCGCCTGGAGATCCGAGTGTCGGCCGGCCACCCCGTCGTGGCCTGCGCGACCTGTTCCGACGAACGGGGCACCGTCGCCGCCGACGGGCTCGCGCACCCGGGAACACCGGCGCTGCCCGGTGTCGAGGTCCCCCGCGACGCCACCGCCGCACCCCGCTGCACCGTCGATCTGGCCGTGGTGCCGACGACCGTGCACAAGGTGGGCATCCTGCTCGCGCTCCCCGAAGGTGCCGGTGGGCCGCTTCACTTCGGCGCCACGGCGGCCCCGTTCCTCGCGGTCACCGACCGGTCCGGTGCCGAGGTGGCCAGCTTCACCATCACCGACCTGGACACCGAGACCGCGCTCGTCGCGGTCGAGTTCTACCGCCGACAGGGTGCCTGGAAGGTCCGCGCGGTCGGCCAGGGGTACGCCGGCGGGCTCGCCCAGCTACTCGGTGACCAGGGACTGGACCGGGCCCGGGAGCGGGCCGTGGAGATCCAGCGGACGGCGGCCGGGCCCGCTACCCGGGCGGAGCCCGCGCGGCTGCGGCCCGCGGGCGCCGACGGTGCTCGCGGTGGCGGTGCCGCCGATGGTGCCCGTACCGGGAGCGTCGACGGCAGCCCTTACGCCCGCCCCGCCGCGACCCGGCCGGGTCAGCCGCCCGCCGCCGCCCCGGACACCACCACGGTGGCCGGTCGGCTCCAGGGCGCGGGCACCACCCCGCCCGGCACCGGCCAGCCGGACGCGCTGCCCGCCTCCGCCGCCCCCGGCGGTCAGGCCGGGGCCATCGACTACGCGCACCCGCGCCGTCGCTCTGCCGAGCCCCACCCGCCTCCGCCGCCTCCGGTGGTGCCGCCGGCCGAGCCCGGCCGGCCCGTGGCGGGGGACGCCACCGGCTGGTCGATGGAGGAGCGGCTTTACAACCAGATCTGGGCGATGTTCGAGGATCTGGCCCGAAGTGTTGCCGCTTACCGCAGCGCGGTGGAGTTCGCCGAGAACCGCCTGGACCATGAGCTGGACCAGGCCCTCTCCGATCCGCGCAGCCGCATCGGCGGAGCCGGTGACGCCGCGCGCCGGGTGGCCCGCGCCAAGTGCGACAAGCTCACCGCCCAGGCCCGGCAGGCACTCGACCGTGATCTCGTCCAGCTCGTGGCCGAGACCGATGTCGTCGAGCCCGCCCTGCCGCCCGCCTTCGCCCGCTGGGACAACCCCGCCTGGCACGCCTATCGCGTGCCCATGGAGACGCCGATGGCGCTCCGGCTCGGCGATCTGCACCTCCCGGAGACGCCCGAGGTGCACATACCGTTCCTGGTCAGGCTGCCGTTGGAGCGCGGTCTCTGGGTGGACAGCGGACGCGCGGGTTCCGAGGCCGCGATGATGCTGGACGAGGGCCGGCTGCGGAAGCTCGCCGTGGACTGCGCGGTCACCCACGCCGCCCGGCTGCTCGCGATCTACCCGCCGGGTGACTTCACGCTCCATGTCATCGACCCGGCGGGCACGGCGGCGCCCTCGCTCGCCCCGCTGGTCGAGTCCGGAGTGCTCGCCGCCGCGCCGATGGCCGGTGCCCGGGGGGTGAGCGACACGCTCGCGAAGCTGACCCAGCGGGTGGATCTGGTGACGATGGCGGTGCGCGGTGGCGCCGCCGACTCCCTGCCGCCCGATCTGGACACCTCGGAGCAGTTGCTGATCGTCAATGACTTCCCGCACGGTTTCGACGACCGGGCCGTCACCCAGTTGCGCTATCTCGCCGACGAAGGTCCGGCGGTGGGTGTGCATCTGTTGATGGTCGCGGACCGTGAGGACGCGAGCGCGTACGGGCCCGTGCTCGATCCGCTGTGGCGCTCGCTGCTGCGGGTGACTCCGGTCCCCGACGACCATCTGGCCGATCCCTGGGTGCGGCACGCCTGGACGTATCAGCCGCCGGAGATCCCGGACGGCAGCGCCGTGCTCCGTCAGGTGCTGGATCAGGTGGCCGCCGCGCGCCGTTCCTGGGGGCGCTGAGGGGCGCGAACGGATCGCTGAGCGCCGGGCTCATGACCGTTCGCAACCATCCTGAGCTGGAGATTTGAATCTCCCTTTACCAAATTCTTTACCTTCGCTTGGTGCGTCCTGTACTCTCGCCAGAGCGGAGGGGAGTATTCCCGACTGCGACGTACTCGTCAGTACGGACCGTCATCGGTCCCGGGGCGTCGGCCCGTGCGGCTAGGACCGCTCGGGTGGAAGAGACCTCCGGCAGCGACGACGCTGAACAAAGAGCCGTACGACGCCGGAGGCGCAGTGGACGTTTCATTGACCCTGTGGGTGCTGACCATTCTTGGTCTGAGCGCCCTGATCGCAGTCGACTTCTTCATCGGGCGCAAGCCCCATGATGTGTCGATCAAGGAAGCCGGAATCTGGACGATCGTCTGGATCGTGCTCGCCGTGCTCTTCGGAATCGGCCTGGCGGTCTTCGGTAACAGCCAGTCCTCCGGTGAGTTCTTCGCCGGCTTCATCACTGAGAAGTCGCTCAGTGTCGACAATCTCTTCGTCTTCGTCCTGATCATGGCGAAGTTCGCGGTGCCCTCCCACCTCCAGCAGCGGGTGCTGCTCATCGGTGTGCTGATCGCCCTGGTGCTCCGGGCTGTCTTCATCGCGGCCGGCGCGGCCATCATCGCCAGCTTCTCGTGGGTCTTCTTCATCTTCGGCGCGTTCCTGATCTACACCGCCTGGAAGCTCATCCAGGAAGCGCGTTCCGATGAAGAGGAGGACGACTTCGAGGAGAACCGCCTCCTGAAGGCGGTCGAGAAGAGGTTCGGTGTCGCCGACCAGTACCACGGCACCAAGCTCTTCATCCAGCGGAACGGCAAGCGTGTCCTGACCCCGCTGATGGTGGTCATGCTCGCCATCGGCACGACCGACATCCTGTTCGCCCTGGACTCGATCCCGGCCATCTTCGGCCTGACCCAGGACCCGTACATCGTCTTCACGGCCAACGCCTTCGCCCTGATGGGTCTGCGTCAGCTGTACTTCCTCATCGGCGGTCTGCTGAAGAAGCTGGTCCACCTCAGCTACGGCCTGTCGGTGATCCTCGGCTTCATCGGCGTCAAGCTGATCCTGCACGCCCTCCACGAGGCTGGGGTGCACGTCCCCGAGATCTCGATCCCGTTCTCGCTGACGGTCATCTGCGGTGTGCTGATCATCACCACGATCACCAGCCTCATCGCCTCCAAGAAGCAGGCGGAGCGGGAAGCGGCGGAAGGCTCCGGCGACGCCGCGAACGCCTTGGACGGCAAGGGCGACGGCAAGGGCCCGGACGACAAGGGCAAGGACAAGGACAGCGTCGAAGCCTGACGCCGGCCATGGTCTGAATCCCCGCGCGGACGATTCCCGCGTGAACGGCTCGCGCGGAGATGACCGCCCGAGTCGATGACTCCCCGAGCGGGGGAGGACGGCACCACCGTCCTCCCCCGCTCGGTCGTTTCCGGCCACCGGCCACCGGCCGTCAGCCGCCCCCAGCCGGCCCCCCAGTCGGCCTCTCAGCGCCCCCCGTCGCCCCGTCGCCGCCCCCGTACTCCCGAGCCCCCCATACCGTCGTTCCCGGGCCGGCCGTCAGGGAGTGGCCAATGCCTCCGTGGGGGAGAGGCGGGAGGCGCGGACGGCCGGGTAGAGGCCGGCCAGTGCGCCGATCGCGAGCGTGGCCCCGACCCCGCCGAGCAGCACCCACGGCGGCACCACCACGGGCCAGTCCTGGTAGCCGGCGTAGCCACCGGTCACACCGGCGCCCAGCACCGCGCCGCCCAGGCCACCGAGGGCCGAGAGCAGCAGGGACTCGGCGAGGAACTGGGTACGGATCTGCCCCCGGGTGGCCCCCAGGGAGCGGCGCAGTCCGATCTCCGCCCGCCGCTCCAGCACCGAGATGACCATGGTGTTGGCCACGCCGACCCCGCCGACGAGCAGTGCCACCGCCCCCAGCCCCAGCAGCAGACCGGTGAATGCCTTGCCCGCCGCCTGCTCAGCGACGAGTGCGTCCGACGGCCGAGAGACATTGACCTCGTTGGGCGCCTCCGGGTTGGCGGTGGCCCCCAGCACCGCCTGTACGTCGTCCACGGCCGATTTGTCGGAGCGGGTGTAGACCGTCGTCGCGTGTCCGTCGAAGCCCAGCTCAGACCGGGCCACCGGCCAGCCGACCAGCACTGCCGAGTCCAGCTCGGGAGCGAGGGGTGCCGGTTCGAGGATCCCCACCACGGTGAACCACTTGCCGCCGATGAGCACCCGGGTGTCGGGATGCGCGCGGTTGAGCCCCAGCCGCTCGGCCGCCGCGGCCCCGAGGACGGTGGCCGGATACTTCCCGGTGGCGTCGTTCAGCCAGGTGCCACCACGCAGCTTTGCGGCCACCGTCTCCCGCAGATCCGTGCGGACGGCGTAGGCGTTGATCCCGCCCGTCTCGGCCTCGGGGATCCGGTCGTTGCGGTAGACCCGGGTATCGGCGATCTCGCCGATCGCCGACACCGCGTTCACCGGCCCGATCCGGCCCACCATGTTCTCGGCCTCCAGAGGCAGCCGCGCATCCCCGCCGCTCATGGTCGTGCCCGGGGTCACCGTCAGCAGATTGGTGCCGAGCGAGGCGAGCGTACGGTCGAGTCCGGCGCGGGACGACGAGGAGATGCCCACCACCGCGACCATCGCGGCGATACCGATCGCGATGCCCAGCGCGGACAGGAAGGCGCGCAGCGGGCGGGTCCGCAGCCCCACCGCGCCGACCGCGAGCACATCGCGCGGCCCCATCCGGGCCGGCCGCAGCGTGCCGGGGCGCGCCGCGTCCGCGCCCCGTACGTCCGGCGGCGACGACAGCAGGGTGACCGGGGTCATCGAGTCACCCCCGGGTCCGCCGTGCCGGCCGGGTCCCCCGCACCGGCCCTGTCCGCCCTGTCTGTCCTGTCCGCGCGGGCGGCCGCATCCGCCGCAGGCCCCGCGGAAAGCCCCGTAGCCGGCCCTGCGGAAAGCCCCCCGGGAGGTTCGGCAGGCGGTTCGGCAGGAGGCGTGGTGGCCCCGGGCGACCGGATGTCCTCGACGATCCGGCCGTCCCGCATCCGTACCTGCCGGGGCAGTGACCCGGCGATCTCCCGGTCATGGGTGATGATCACGACGGTGGTGCCCGCCGCGTTCAGCTCCCGCAGCAGCCGCATCACCCCGTCCCCCGACGCGGAGTCCAGCGCCCCCGTGGGTTCGTCCGCCAGCAGCAGCGCCGGGTCACCAGCCACGGCCCGCGCGATGGCGACCCGCTGCCGCTCACCGCCGGACAGCTCCTGCGGCTCGTGGTCCATCCGGTGGCCGAGCCCGACCCGCTCCAACGCTGCGGCGGCGCGCCGCCGCCGGTCGACCCGGCGCAGCCCGCAGTACAGCAGCCCGTCGGCGACGTTATCCAGGGCCGCCGTGCCCGCCGCCAGATGGAACTGCTGGAAGACGAAGCCGATACGGTTCGCCCGCAGCGCGGACAGCTTGGCGTCCGAGAGCGTGTCCAGGTCGTATCCGTCGACGCGCACACTCCCCGAACTGGGCCGGTCCAGCGTCCCCAGCACATGGAGCATGGTCGACTTGCCCGAGCCGGACGGGCCGACGATGCTCAGGAGTTCTCCGTACCCGATCCGCAGCGATACCCCGCCGAGCGCGGTGACATCGCCCGGGTAGACCTTGGTCACATCCGTCAGAGAGATCACTTCGGTATCCCCACGGTCGTGCCCCCGGTGATGCCCGTCCCGGAGATCTCCACCCGGCCGTCCGCGAACAGTCCCGTGGTGACAGGTACATAGGACGAGGTGGAACCCTTGACGACCTCCACCCCGAAGCCGCCCTCGGCGAGGGCGACCAGCGCGGCGACCGGGACGGTCAGCACATTCGTACGGGTGTCCGCGACGAAGCCGACGCCGACCGCCGCCAGGGTGTACGCGTCGGCCGCCTTCCGCCCCTTGGCGTCGCTGAGGGTCACCACCACCTCGATCTTCGTCTCGGCCTCCTCCTGACCGCTGGCGGGCTCGATGACCGTGGAGACCTCCACGATCCGGCCGGCGACCACCGAATCGTCGGGCAGGGTGACGGTGACCGCCGCGCCCTTCTTCGCCAGCCGCTGGTCGGCGGCGTCGAGCTCCACGGTCACGGCCTTCGCGGTGCCCGTGTACGAGAGCACTCGGCCGCCGGGGCCGATCGGGTCGCCCACGGCGGCCTCCAGGCCCTCCACCCGTACCGGACCGGAGGCGAACACCACCCGGCCCAGCTCGACCGTTCCCGTCTCCCGCAGTCCGAGATCCTCCTGCCACTCCCGCACCGCGTCCGCCGTGGCGGCCGTGAACTCCTCGTCCACGGTGAAGCCGCCGTAGCCGAGCGCGTCGAGGTTCTGCTCCAGTTGTTTGACGTCCGCGCCCTCCACGCCCTTCTTCAGGGGGCGGTACGCGGGCAGGGCCCCGTACATCAGGGTCACCGGGCCGTTGTCCACCTCGTACAGCGGCTTTCCCCGGGTGACGCGGTCACCGGTGCCGGGGAGATCGGTGACCGTGCCCCCCAGTCGTCCCTGGGCGGTCGTCGCCGGGCCGTGGCCCAGCTCCCCGTCCGCGCGGTGGACGTCCTTCAGGGTCTCCTTCGTCACCTCGGTGGTGTTCGGGGGCAGCTCGCTCCCGGCTGTTCCGTCGGACGATCCCTTCTCCCCGACGAGGCCGAGCGTGGCCGCCGCGACGGCGCCGCCCGCGGCCAGTACGGCGATGGCGACGGCAGTCCTCCGGCCGCGCCTTCTGCGGTGGCGCGCGGGGCGGGGCGGACCGGCCGCCCCGCCCTCATCGCCGGGTGCCCCGTCCGGCAGTCGTTCCAGAGTGGTCTCCCCCATCACGACTTCTCCGCACCCTCGCGCGCCTTCGTCAGCAGATCGCCGCACAGCTCCTCCGCCTTCTTGAACTCGGCGTCGTTGACCATTCCGTTGATCCTGATGCCGCCGTCCGCCCCCGGGTCGGGGAACTTCTCCACACCGTTCTTCCTCATGCACGCGGCGAACTTCCGCATCCCTTCCGCGATCTTCGGATCGACCTTGCCGCCCGGTCCCGCGCCCTGCGGCTGGAACTCGCGGCACGCGGCCATCGCCTTCTCCAAGGCGGCCTTGTCCACGCCGTCATTCCTCTTGACGGTTATCCGGCCTTCGACCGGGTCCTCCATGGCGACCCCGTTCTCGCGCATGCACCGCGCGAACCTCAGCCCCTGCTCCTGGCGGCTGAGCTTCGGCTTCTTGCTCTCCGTGTCACTGGCCGTGCCGGTGGCCGCCGAGGCCACACCGTCGCGGTCGTCGTCCTCCGAGCCGCATCCGGTGAGGGCCAGCCCCAGCACGAGTGGCAGCGCCACCAGTGCGGTTCGGGCGTGTGGTCGCATCCGTCGTCTCCTCCGCCGTGGGCCGGAGGGATTCCGGCCGTCCGTGGAGTGATGCAACGCCGCCCCCGGTTTCCTCCCCGTTTCCGCATCGACTCCGACCTGATCCGAACGGGAGGCCCTAACGGCGAGGAAACGCGCCCGGCGTCACCATGGGCACCCGAGGGGGCCGCTCCACGTCAGGTGTGGAGCGTTCTCCCGTCGAAGGGGGGATCCATGCGGGTGCTGGTGGTCGAGGACGAGCCGCTGCTCGCCGACGCGATAGCGGAGTGGCTGCGCGGTGACACCCATGCCGTGGACATCGCCCCCGACGGGGCGGCGGCCCTGGAACGCATCGGAGTCAACGACTACGACGTCGTCGTGCTGGACCGGGACCTGCCCGTCGTGCACGGGGACGACGTCTGCCGGGAGCTGGCGGCGTCCGACGCCTCGGCCCGGGTGCTGATGCTCACGGCCGCCGCCGAGGTCGCCGACCGGGTCGCCGGCCTGAGCATCGGGGCCGATGACTATCTGGCCAAACCGTTCGCCTTCTCCGAACTGGCGGCCCGGGTCCAGGCGCTCGGGCGGCGCTCACGGCCCGCGGTACCGCCCGTGCTGCGCCGGCGGGGCATCACCCTGGACCCGTCCCGCCGCGAGGTGTTCCGGGACGGGCGGTACGTACCCCTGTCCCGCAAGGAGTTTGCGGTCCTCACCGAGCTGATGCGCGCCGACGGGGTGGTCGTCTCGGCCGAACAGCTCCTGGAGAAGGCGTGGGACGAGCACGCCGATCCGTTCACCGGGGCGGTCCGGCTCGCGGTACTCAAACTCCGCCGCAAGCTCGGTGATCCGGCCGTCGTGGAGACCGTGACCGGAGCGGGGTACCGGATCCGATGAGTACGGCAGCCTCGCGTCGTGACAGTCGTGACAGTCGTGACAGTCGTGACAGTCGTGACAGTCGTGACAGTCGTGACAGTCGTGACAATCGTGACAGTTGGGCCAGGTGGTCCCGTCGGTCCCGGTCGTTACCCCCGACGCCCGAACCCTCCGGATCAGCCACCACGGATACGGAGCCGGGGGGCCACGGATCGCCGCGGTCCGGCCCCCGCCTACTGCTGCGCACCCGGCTCACCATCATCTACGGGGGACTCTTCCTGGTCGCCGGGGTGGTGCTGCTCGGCGTCACCTACGTCCTCTTCAACCAGCAGCTCGTCGGTGGCGATATGAAGATCGTCGGGCGACCACCCGGCGCCGCGACCCCCGTACCGCAGACGGTCACCCCCGTACCGCAGACGGTCACGCCGCCGCCGACGACCGCCCCACGGCCGGGAAGTTCGGCCCCCACCGTGATCATGAAATCCGGTGCACAGGGCACCGAGGATTGGATGAAGGACGGACGGGAGGCGCTGCGGAACGCCGCGACGACCTCCATCCTCACGCAGGGCGGCCTCGTGCTGCTGGTGGTCGGCTGCACCGCCGCCGGATTCGGCTGGCTGGTCGCCGGCCGGGTGCTGGCGCCGCTGCACCGGGTCACGGAGACCGCCCGGCGCATCGCCGCGGCCCCCGCGGCCGGCCGTGGCCTGCACGAGCGCATCGCGCTGCGCGGCCCGGACGACGAGGTGAAGGATCTCGCCGACACCTTCGACACCATGGTCGAACGGCTGGACCGCTCCTTCGACGGCCAGCGGCGCTTCGTCGCCAACGCCTCCCACGAGCTGCGCACCCCGCTCACTCTGGGGCGGGCGCTCGTGGAGGTGGCCATGCACCGGAAGTCGGCGTCGGACGATGTGCTCCGACTCGGTGAGAATCTGCTGGAGATCAACATCCGCCATGAGCGGCTGATCAGCGGGCTGTTGCTGCTCGCGGACTCGGAGAACGAGATCGCCGACCGGCGGCCGGTCGATCTGGCGGACGTGGTGACGCATGTAGTGGCCCGGCTCATACCGGAGGCCAGGCGGGCCGCGATCGTCGTCGAGGAGGTGGCGGACGAGGCCCTGACGACCGGGGACGCGCTGCTGCTGGAGCGTCTGGTGCACAACCTCGTGGAGAACGGCATCCGGCACAACGCCTCGACAGGGGGCCTGCTGCGGGTCGTCAGCCGTACCCGGCCCGACGGCCGTGCCGAGATCGAGGTGAGCAATACCGGTGCCGCCGTGGCCCCGTACGACATTCCGGCACTCTTCGAACCGTTCCGCCGCCTGGGCGCGGACCGGCTGGTCAGCTCGGAGGGCGCGGGGCTGGGCCTCTCGATCGTCCGGGCCGTGGCCCACGCCCACGGGGGCACGGTCGCCGCCCGCCCGCGCGACGGCGGCGGACTGGTGGTCACGGCGACGCTGCCGCCGTGAGGTGGGGCCGTACGGGACCGGTGGTGCGTACGGGGCCGGTCGGGCGTACGGGACTGGTGGTGCGTACGGGATCGGTCAGGCGTACGGGGGAAGATGCGGGGGCGGGTGCCGTGCGGGGCCCGTACAGCCCGGACATGACTGCGGGCGGGGGCGCGTGCGGGCCGGAGGCGTGCGCGGCGGGGTGGGCGCCGGGGGGTACGGATGCGTACGGGGGCGTGTGCGGCGGCGCCGGGCGCCGCAGCCTCAGGGTCCGGTCCTGAGCTACCAGCCGCGGGCGCGCCACTCCGGCAGGTGCGGCCGTTCGTCGCCCAGGGTGGTGTCCCTGCCGTGCCCCGGGTAGACCCAGGTCTCGTCCGGCAGTGCGCCGAAGAGCTTCGTCTCAACATCGCCGATGAGGCTCGCGAACGCCTCCGGGTCCTGACGGGTGTTGCCCACCCCGCCCGGGAAGAGACAGTCGCCCGTGAACAGGTGGGGATGGCCGTGCGGATCGTCGAAGACCAGGGCGATCGAGCCGGGTGTGTGGCCCACGAGGCGGCGCGCGGTCAGCTCGACCCGGCCGACCCGGATGACGTCTCCGTCCTCGACCGGCACATCCGTGGGGACGAGGATGCCCTCGGCGTCGTACGCCCCCGCGTAGGTGCGGGCACCGGTCGCGCCGACCACCTCGGCGAGCGCCTGCCAGTGGTCGCCGTGCCGATGGGTGGTGACGACGGAGGCGATCGAGTCCTCGCCGATCAACTGCAGCAGGGTCGCGGGGTCGCTGGCCGCGTCGATCAGCAGTTGCTCGCCGGTGGCCCGACAGCGCAGCAGATAGGAGTTGTTATCCATCGGACCGACCGCGACCTTGGAGATCATCAGATCGGTCAGTTCGTGCACATCCGCGGGGCCGCCGACCGTTACCACTCCGCTGTACGTCATGGGGTCAGCCTATAGCGACGATGCGGGCGGGAGGGTGGCCCCCGGCAGGGCTCCGGTGACGTGATCCGACTCGTCCTGCACCGAGCGTGAGGGCCCGCCCCACCGCGGGCCCACGAGCCCCCCGGCAAGGCCGGGCGCAGGGGGAGCGAGGGGGCTCGCGCGGGCCACGGAGGCCACGACCTACAGCGGGGGAAGGGCGGGCGGGCGGGCTCCGTCGGTGGCGCCCCGGACCGTCAGGTCGGCCAGGTCCACCCCGGAGCCGCGCCCGGCGAGCCAGCCGACCAGGGCGGCCACCGGGCCGCTGACCGTCACCGGGTCGCCCGTGGCGGAGCCCGTGGACCAGCGGCCCGCTTCGTCCGCCGCGACGATCCGGGTCGGCGGGACGTCCGGATGGCCGGCGAACCGTTCGGTGAGAAAGGCGATCTCGCGCAGCACGAAATCCTGCGGCAGATCACCCAGCTCGTAGCCGATGTCGAGATCGACATGGTGCAGCTCGACCTCGACGAGGCGGCGGAAGGGGATCCGGGAGGCACTGTCGGTGACGCCGTTGCGCAGGGCGACCGTGCGGTTCCAGTCGGCGGGGAGGGCGGCCACGGACTGGAGGCGGCGGGCGCTGTCGCCGACGTCGGCGAGCTGGACGTCGAGCGGGCGCGGGGCGTCGCGCTCGATGTCCGCGTCGCGCGCCGACGCGCTCTCGTACATCGGGCGGCCTTCGAGAACATTGACGAGCGCGTCGGCGTTACGGGAGAGATGGGCGAGGACATGACCGCGGCTCCACCCCGGGAGCCGTGACGGCCCGGCGAGCCGGGCGTTGTCCAGGGCGTCGGCCGCGGAGAGCAGTCGCTCGGTGGCTTCGCGTACAGAGACCAGGTCACGCTTGGCGTCGATCATGGAGCCGACGATAGCCCCGCCACTCGATCGGGTGAAGGTGGCCGCCGGTCACCGGAAATCGAATGTGCGTGCTATAGCCTGGAGCCAGGCATCCTTGGATGTCGGGCACCTCCTCCGGGCACTTCCCCGGGCCGCCGTCCGACACCCATCGCTCTGGTGGCCCCCTAGGCTGGAAAGGTCTGGGACCGGGGCCCGTGCCCCCGCTTCTCCCCCCGACTTCTCTAGAAAGGTGCGGACCCGGCGTGGCCGACCGTCTCATCGTTCGCGGCGCTCGTGAGCACAATCTCAAGAACGTCTCGCTCGACCTCCCCCGCGACTCCCTCATCGTGTTCACGGGGCTCTCCGGGTCGGGCAAGTCCTCGCTCGCCTTCGACACGATCTTCGCCGAGGGCCAGCGCCGCTATGTGGAATCCCTGTCCTCGTACGCCCGCCAGTTCCTGGGGCAGATGGACAAGCCGGACGTCGATTTCATCGAGGGCCTCTCCCCGGCCGTCTCCATCGACCAGAAGTCGACCTCGCGCAATCCGCGCTCCACGGTCGGCACCATCACGGAGGTCTACGACTACCTCCGGCTGCTGTTCGCCCGGATCGGCAAGCCGCACTGTCCCGAGTGCGGGCGCCCCATCGCGCGCCAGTCGCCGCAGGCCATCGTCGACCGGGTGCTTGAGCTGCCCGACGGCAGCCGGTTCCAGGTGCTCTCGCCGCTGGTGCGCGAGCGCAAGGGCGAGTTCGTCGATCTCTTCGCCGACCTCCAGACCAAGGGGTACAGCCGGGCCCGCGTCGACGGCGTCACGATCCAGCTCGCCGAGCCGCCCACGCTGAAGAAGCAGGAGAAGCACACCATCGAGGTGGTCGTGGACCGCCTCACCGTCAAGGAGGGCGCCAAGCGGCGGCTGACCGATTCGGTCGAGACCGCGCTCGGACTCTCCGGCGGCATGGTCGTGCTCGACTTCGTGGACCTCCCCGAGGACGATCCCGAGCGCGAGCGGATGTTCTCGGAGCACCTGTACTGCACATACGACGATCTGTCGTTCGAGGAGCTGGAGCCCCGGTCCTTCTCGTTCAACTCCCCCTTCGGCGCGTGCCCCGACTGCACCGGCATCGGCACCCGGATGGAGGTCGACCCCGAGCTGATCGTCCCGGACGAGGGGAAGTCCCTGGCCGATGGCGCCATCCACCCGTGGTCCCACGGACACACCAAGGAGTACTTCGGGCGGCTCATCGGCGGCCTCGCCGATGCGCTGGGGTTCTCGGTCGACATGCCCTGGGGCGGACTGCCCCAGCGCGCCAAGAAGGCCCTGCTGCACGGCCACAAGACCCAGGTCGAGGTCCGCTACCGCAATCGGTACGGCAGGGAGCGGGCCTACACCACCCCCGCCTTCGAAGGCGCCGTCCAGTTCGTCCGCAGGCGGCACCAGGAGGCCGAGAGCGACACCAGCAGGGAGCGCTTCGAGGGCTATATGCGCGAGGTGCCCTGTCCGACCTGTGAGGGCACCCGGCTGAAGCCGATCGTCCTCGCGGTGACGGTCATGGAGAAGTCCATCGCCGAGGTCGCCGCGATGTCGATCAGCGACTGCGCCGAGTTCCTCGGCCGGCTGAAGCTGAACGCCCGCGACAAGAAGATCGCCGAGCGGGTCCTCAAGGAGGTCAATGAGCGGCTGCGGTTCCTGGTCGACGTCGGCCTGGACTACCTCTCGCTCAACCGCGCGGCCGGCACCCTCTCCGGCGGCGAGGCCCAGCGCATCCGGCTCGCCACCCAGATCGGCTCCGGTCTCGTCGGCGTGCTCTATGTGCTGGACGAGCCCTCCATCGGTCTGCACCAGCGCGACAACCACCGGCTGATCGAGACCCTCGTCCGACTCCGTGACATGGGCAACACCCTCATCGTCGTGGAGCACGACGAGGACACCATCAAGGTGGCCGACTGGGTCGTGGACATCGGCCCCGGCGCCGGTGAGCACGGCGGCAAGGTCGTGCACTCCGGCCCCTTGAAGGAGCTGCTGACCACCAAGGAGTCGCTGACCGGGCAGTACCTCTCCGGGAAGCGGTCCATTCCGACGCCCGAGCTGCGCCGGCCGACCGACCCGGGGCGGCGCCTCACGGTCCACGGCGCCCGGGAGAACAACCTTCGGGACATCGAGGTCTCCTTCCCGCTCGGTGTGCTCACCGCCGTCACCGGTGTCTCCGGTTCCGGTAAGTCCACGCTGGTCAACGACATCCTCTACACCCACCTCGCCCGCGAGCTGAACGGCGCGAAGTCCGTACCGGGCCGCCACACCCGGGTCGACGGCGACGATCTCGTCGACAAGGTGGTGCACGTCGACCAGTCGCCCATCGGTCGCACGCCGCGTTCCAACCCCGCGACGTACACCGGCGTCTTCGATCATGTCCGCAGGCTCTTCGCGGAGACGATGGAGGCCAAGGTCCGGGGTTACCTCCCCGGCCGGTTCTCCTTCAATGTGAAGGGCGGTCGCTGCGAGAACTGCTCCGGTGACGGCACGATCAAGATCGAGATGAACTTCCTGCCGGATGTCTACGTCCCGTGCGAGGTCTGCCACGGCGCGCGGTACAACCGGGAGACCCTGGAGGTCCACTACAAGGGCAAGTCCATCGCTGAGGTGCTGGACATGCCGATCGAGGAGGCCCTGACCTTCTTCGAGGCGGTTCCGACGATCGCCCGCCACCTCCGGACGCTCCATGAGGTCGGTCTCGGCTATGTGCGCCTCGGTCAGTCCGCGCCGACGCTCTCCGGCGGTGAGGCACAGCGGGTGAAGCTGGCGTCGGAGCTGCAGAAGCGCTCCACCGGCCGCACGGTCTATGTGCTGGACGAGCCGACGACCGGTCTGCACTTCGAGGACATCAGCAAGCTGATCACGGTCCTCTCCGGCCTGGTCGACAAGGGCAACACCGTCATCGTCATCGAGCACAACCTCGACGTCATCAAGACGGCGGACTGGGTCGTGGACATGGGCCCCGAGGGCGGCAACGGCGGCGGTCTTGTCGTCGCCGAGGGCACACCGGAGGAGGTCGCCGGGGTGCCGGCGAGCCACACCGGCAAGTTCCTGCGGGAGGTCCTGGACGCGGAGCGGATCAGCGAGGCGGGGATGTCGGGGACGCGCTCCCCGGCGAGAAAGCCCGCGGCGAAGCGGACGAAGGCTGTCGCGAAGGGTGCGGCGGCCGGTAAGGCCACCGTCGCCGCCGCTTCCGGCGCGAAGACGGCAGGAGCCAAGGCCGCGGGAGCCAAGGCCGCGGGCACCGGCGCCGCCGCGCGGAAGACGGTCACGCGGAAGGCCACCGCGCCGCGGACGGCCGCGGAGAAGGCTGTTGCCAAGAAGGCCGCCGCGAAGCCGGTCGCCAAGAAGGCGGCGGCGAAGAAGACGGTGACCGCCAAGGGCACGACGGCTCGGGCGCGCCGGGCCTGACGCCGACCGAAGGGGCACTCGCCCGCACCCCGAGGGGCGCGGGCGGGTGCCCCTCGGCGTTTCCCGGCGCGGAGGTGGTCGGATGCGGTCGGAGTGGCTGGTGGGCACCACCGGGTGGCCCCCCCACCGGCAGAGGTGGCCGGAAGGGATCCGTGGCTGCCGTGTGGGAGCGGCGCCCGAGGCCGTCGGCGGGCTCGGCTCGGCCTGGTGCGGGAGTCCCGGGCGGTTCGGGCCGCGTGCTGCTCCGCAGTGGGGCGGGGGACGGGTCTACGGATGGAGTTCGTAGGCGTACGGAGGTTCCGCACCCGCCCTGGAACAGGTGGCCGCCGCCGCCCGCGCAGCGAAGTGGAGCACCTCGCGCCAGTCCTCCGGACCCAGCTCCGGCAGCGCTTCGGGAGACAGCGCGTCGCGCGCCGCCAGACCGTGGAGCAGCGCGGCGTTCACCGTGTCGCCCGCGCCGATCGTGTCCGCGACCCGCACGGGGACGGCCGGTACGGAGACCTCCAGGCCGCCCCGGGTCCGTACGGTCAGCCCGTCCGCACCCCGGGTTAGCACCACCGCGGCGGGCCCCCGGGGCACTCCGCCCAGCCGGCCCGCGTCGTCCTCCGAGAGCTTCAGCAGCGAGACGTCCGGCAGCCAGCTCTCGAATCGTCGCCGGTAGGCGTCCGGGTCCGGGATCAGGCCGGTCCTGACGTTCGGGTCGAGCAGGGTGAACAGTCCCCGCCCGGCCTCCCTCCGCAGTAGTTCCTCGTACGCGCTCGCGCCCGGCTCCAGCACCAGGGAGAGGGTGCCGAAGGCCACCGCCCGTACTGGTTCCGGCAGTGGTGGTGGCAGTTCGAAGAGCCGGTCCGCGGTGCCCAGCGCATAGAAGCCGTAGCCCGCCGAACCGTCCGCGCCGATGGAGGCGACGGCCAGGGTCGTCGGCTCCGGGCCGCGCGCGACCAGGGAGGTGTCCACCCCGGCCGTCCGCAACCCGGCGAGCAGGGCCTCCCCGAAGCCGTCCGTGGAGATCCGGGAGCAGAAGGCGGCCCGTCCGCCGAGCCGCCCCAGCGCGACGGCCGTGTTGTAGGGACCGCCGCCGGGGCGGGGCGACAGCGGCGGCAGGGGCTCGCCGTGCCCTCCGGGGGCCAGCGGGACCAGGTCGATCAAGGACTCTCCGGCGACGACGATCACGGGCCAGAACGTAACCCATGACCGCGCCGCGCGGGAGGGAGCCCGCCATCGGGACGGCTCGTTCACGTCGGTATTGTCGGGTGGGTCGCCCATGTCCGATCCCCGTGGCGCCCCCACCCGATCGACACCCTGAACAGTGGAGTTCTCATGTCCGGCCTCTCCTCAGCCGCCCGTCGCACCGTGCTGAAAGGTGTCGCCCTCGCGGGTGCGGCCGGTCTCGGGGCCGCCGCCTGCTCGACCGACTCCAAGCTCGGCCGTGCCAAGGACCCGGTCCTGGACAAGCCCGTCGACCTCGGGGCGGCCGATGCTGTCCCGGTCGGCGGCGCCCGGCTCTACCGCGAGCAGCGTGTGGTCGTGAGCTGCCCGGCCGAGGGCGAGTACAAGGCGTTCCTGGCCCAGTGCACCCACGCGGGCTGCCCCCTGGACAAGGTCGAGGAGCTGGAGGGGAACTGCCCGTGCCACGGCAGCCGCTTCGACGTCACGACCGGGAAGGTGCTGGTGGGCCCGGCGACGGTGCCGCTCCATGAGGTTCCGATCACGGCGAAGGCCGGAAAGCTCGTCGCGGGTCCCGAAGCGTAGCCCCGGCCCGTACCGGGATCCTCGGCGCGCGATCCCCGGCCCGTACCGGGGCCCTCGGCGCGCGATCCCCGCTCCAGGCCGGGACCTCCAGGTCAGGGCTCCGTGATCGACGGCCGCCACGCCGGCCCGTCAGTCCCAGTCCCAGTCGATCCCGAGGATGCCCGGCCGAACGCCCTGCTCCACCAGATGGACCGTACGGTGCCGGCCGCTCAACGTCAGATCGGTGCGGGCGCCCCGCGGGGCGCCCGTCGTGGCCTGGGCGAACCGTCGGCACCGCACCGGCAGCGCGCCGTCGTCGAACCGCACCTGCAGTACGTACTGTCCGCCGGCGTAGGTGAAACCGCGCACGTACTCGGTGCTCGGGCCTCCGGTGCCGTCCTCGAAGCCATAGCCGAAGAGATACGTTTCCCCCGCCCGTAGCCGAGCGTCGAAGAGCAACTCGGCGACGACCACCCCGGTCTCCCCGTCCGAGCGCACCCGCCCCGTACGGCAGTTCTCCAGCGCGCTCACCCGGACCCCCGCAGGATCACAGCCGGGGTCGCCGTGGTGGATGGCGAGGTAGCGGTCCACCCCGTCGCGGTGCGCCCGTACGACATGCCGCGAGTCGCGGCCCACCAGCTCCCGGCGCACCCCGATCCGTATGCGCTCGTGGTGGCCCACGGTGTGCAGCCCGCCGTCCATCGGCGTCTCCAGATCCGCCAGCAGCCGTTCCACCGTGCCGGAGACCTCCAGCAGGGAACGGTAGGACCGCGCGGCCGGGCGGTCGACGTCGGTCCGTGCGCCCTCGCCGATGTCGAGCAGCCGGGTCAGGGAGTTCCCGGGGAGTTCGAGCACCTCCTCCAGGGCGCGTACGGCCCGCAACGACTCGGGCCGCTGGGGCCGCCGCGCGCCCTGTTGCCAGTAACTGAGGCTGGTGACACCGACCTTGATGCCGCGGTGGGCGAGATGGTGCTGGACTCGCTGGAGCGGTAGGCCGCGCAGTGCCAGGGCGGCGCGCAGCGCCAGGTGGAACGGTCCGGTGTGCAGCACCTGTGCCAGATCGGCCTCGGTGTGACCCATGGGAACCCTCCAGGGGCTTCTTGCTGTGCCGGCCCGCACGCCGGCACTCAGTGAATGTTCACGACTGGGGCCGGCCGGGTGGGCCCGCGAGGCCGGCCGGCCAGGTATGGCGGGACGGTCCTGTTCACATCGCGGCCGTGGTGTTCACAGCGCCGTGTCCCCGCATTGAACCGTGTTGACCTGCTCGCGACAAGGATCGATGCTCAAGCCCAGCGTCCGGACGCGCTCCTCCACCCCCACCATCCCTCAGGGAGGATCGCGATGCGCCCAACCAAGAGACGGCTAGCCGCCATAGCGGCCGTGCTCGCCGCCCTTGTCACCCTGCCCCTGTCGTCGGCCACCGCCGTGCCCGCCGCCGACCCCGCCGTGACCAGTGTCACCGACACCACAGCTCCCCGGGCCGCCCTCGCCTCCAAGCGGCTCAACATGACCATGCAGGCCCAGTTGAAGACCAACTGGTGCTGGGCGGCCGGTGGCAACACCATCGCCGCGTACTACGGGAAGAACTACTCCCAGAACCAGTTCTGCAACGCGTCCTTCAACCGCCAGCAGAACACCGAGTGCCCCAACAACCAGGCCACGCTCGGCAATGTACAGACCGGGCTGCGCTGGGCGGGGATCCGCCCCGGCTCGTACATCTCGAACTGGCTGGTCTACCCGGCCGTGCAGACCGAGATCAATGCGAACCGTCCCATCGAGACGCGCATCCAGTGGTCGAGCGGTGGTGGCCATATGCATGTCATCTACGGCTATGACACCGCCAACAGCTGGGTCTACTGGGGCGATCCCTGGCAGACCAGCGACCGCTACAACTGGGCCTCCCACGCGTGGTACGTCAACAACAACTCCTTCTCCTGGACCCACTCGCTCTACCGGATCGGGGCGTGACCGCGATGAGGCGAACCTCAGCAGCCCGCGGGAACACCGCCGTCCGCGCCACCGTCGCCGGCATCGGAACCTGCCTCGCGCTCGGCTTCATCGGCACGGGCACGGCCAGCGCGGCCCCCGACCCCGGCCCCACGGCGGCCGATGTGACGGCGGCCCGTGCCGCGGCCACCGCCCCCGCCACCATGGACACGCTCTCCCGCTTCTTCGCCCGGGAGGGAGCGGTCGCCAGGTCCGCGGCGGCTCCCCGCGCCCAGGGCGGGACCGTGCCCGTGCTGACGCTCACACCGGAGTTCGTGGCCGGGAAGAAGGGCGCTCCCATCGCCCGTACGGAGTTCCTCGCCACCCCGGCGGTGTCCTCCGACGGACAGAAGGCGTCCGTGTGGGCGGCCCGCCAGGGCAGCCAGTGGCAGGTGGTGAACATCGCCACCGGCGACGACGAGTTCCGGTACACCGGCCTGGGCGCCGCCAAGCTCCCCGGCGGCACGGTCTTCCGGGAACCGCAGATCGACGGCTGGTACGTCACCAAGGGGACGAAGGTGCTCCCGCTGGACGAGGACGCGACCCGCGCGATCGGTGCCAAGGGGACCACGCTCGCCGCCTACGGGACCCGGGTCCGCGCCGCCTACGCCGACAAGCTCCCCGGCACGGCGTACGCGAAGAAGGGTGTGGCCGGTGGCTACGACCAGTCCGCCGAGGCCGGCGGGGCGGCCGTGGCCGCCACGACGACCGCGTCGGAGGTCCCCGGGGAGCGGGACGACGCCGCGATCACCGTCGCCTCGGTCGCGGCCGGGGCGGGCGCGGTGCTCGCCGTCGCCCTGTGCGCCCTGACGGCGGTGCGGTTCCGCCGCCGCGCCTGATCGCGGGGCCCAGCCCGGGATCACGGGCCGTCACCCCGAGGGCACGGGATGACGGCCCACTGCCCCCGGGCCGCGGTTCTCGGGCCGCGGTTCTCGGACCGCGACCCCGGACCGCGATCCCCGACCGGGGGTCCCGCACCGTCCCGCACCGGACGCCCGCGACGGGCTCCGGCACCGGGTGGTGACGTGCCCGGGACCCCCGGTCATCGCGCCGCCGCGCCCGTCGCGCCCGCCGTCCCTCCGGACGGCGGGCGCGACCGCGTGGCGGTGGCACCCGGCCGGACTGTCGGTGCCCGCAAGTAGGGTGGGCAGTATGGCCGACCCCTCCAGCTACCGCCCCAAGCCGGGAGAGATCCCCGACTCTCCGGGGGTCTACAAATTCCGCGACGAGCACCGCCGGGTGATCTACGTCGGGAAGGCGAAGAGCCTGCGCCAGCGCCTGGCCAACTACTTCCAGGACCTGGCGAACATGCACCCGCGCACCGCCACCATGGTCACCACCGCCGCCTCGGTGGAGTGGACGGTGGTCTCCACCGAGGTCGAGGCGCTCCAGCTCGAATACTCCTGGATCAAGGAGTACGACCCCCGGTTCAACGTCAAGTACCGCGACGACAAGAGCTATCCCTACCTCGCCGTGACCTTGAACGAGGAGTTCCCGCGGGTCCAGGTGATGCGCGGCGCCAAGCGCAAGGGCGTGCGCTACTTCGGGCCGTACGGCCAGGCGTGGGCGATCCGCGAGACCGTCGATCTGATGCTCCGGGTCTTCCCCGTCCGCACCTGCTCGGCCGGGGTCCTCAAGAACCACCAGCAGAAGGGCCGCCCCTGCCTCCTCGGCTACATCGGCAAGTGCTCCGCGCCCTGTGTCGGCCGGGTCACCCCCGAGGAGCACCGCGAACTCGCCGAGGAGTTCTGCGACTTCATGGCCGGCCGCGCGGGCACCTACATCCGCCGGCTGGAGAAGCAGATGACCGCGGCGGCCGAGGAGATGGAGTACGAGCGGGCCGCCCGCCTCCGGGACGACATAGGAGCGCTCCGGCGCGCCCTGGAGAAGAACGCCGTCGTGCTCGCGGACGCCACCGACGCCGATCTGATGGCCGTCGCGGAGGACGAGCTGGAGGCCGCCGTCCAGATCTTCCACGTCCGGGGCGGACGGGTGCGCGGACAGCGCGGCTGGGTCACCGACAAGGTCGAGGCCGTCGACACGGCCGGCCTCGTCGAGCACGCCCTCCAGCAGTTGTATGGGGAGGAGAGCGGCGACTCCGTCCCCAAGGAGGTCCTCGTGCCCGCCCTCCCCGAGCAGGCGGAGACCGTCGGCCAGTGGCTGAGCGACCGCCGCGGCTCCCAGGTGTCGCTGCGCATCCCCCAGCGCGGCGACAAGAAGGACCTGATGGAGACGGTCCGCCGCAACGCCCAGCAGTCGCTCGCCCTGCACAAGACCAAGCGCGCCAGCGATCTCACCACCCGCTCGCGGGCGCTGGAGGAGATCGCCGAGGCGCTCGGCCTGGACTCGGCACCGCTGCGGATCGAGTGCTTCGACATCTCGCACCTCCAGGGTGAGGACGTCGTCGCCTCCATGGTCGTCTTCGAGGACGGGCTGCCGCGCAAGAGCGAGTACCGCCGCTTCCAGATCAAGGGCTTCGAGGGGCAGGACGACGTCCGCTCGATGCACGAGGTGGTCAGCCGGCGCTTCCGCCGCTATCTGGCGGAGAAGGACCGGACGGGGGAGTGGATCGGCGCCGACGACGCCGGCGACCCCAGTACCCCCGGCGCCCCCAGCGCCCCTGACACTCCCGGCACCCCCGGCAACACCCCCGGCAACACCCCCGGCACCCCCGAGGCTCCCCACGACGCCGCCCGCCCGCTCGCCGCGCCGACCCCGGCCCCGGTTCCGGCAGCCTCCTCCGACCCGGCCGCCGCTCCCGCCCCGGATCCCGCCGTCGCGGTCCCGCACCCCGCTGGCGCCCCGGCCGCCGCTCCGGACCCGCAGCCCGCGCCGGACCCGACAGCGGCCCCGGCGCCCTTCCCGCCCGCCGTCACCTCCTCCGCACACGCGGTCCCCGCCGATGACGACGGCCGCCCCCGCCGCTTCGCCTACCCGCCCCAGCTCGTCGTGGTCGACGGCGGCGCGCCCCAGGTCGCCGCCGCCCAGCGGGCCCTGGACGAGCTGGGCATCGACGACGTCGCGGTCTGCGGCCTGGCCAAGCGGCTGGAGGAGGTCTGGCTCCCCGGCGAGGGTGACCCGGTCGTGCTGCCCCGCTCCAGCGAGGGCCTCTATCTCCTCCAGCGGGTCCGGGACACCGCACACGACTTCGCCATCCGCTACCAGCGCTCCAAGCGGACCAAACGCATCCGCACCGGCCCCCTGGACGCCGTCCCCGGCCTCGGTGAGACCCGGAAGCAGGCGCTGATCAAGCATTTCGGCTCGGTGAAGCGGCTGCGACAGGCCACAATCGAGCAGATCTGCGAAGTACCCGGCATGGGCCGCAAGACCGCTGAGTCCGTGGTCGTGGCCCTTGCCCAGGCGGCCCCGGCCGCCCCGGCCGTGAATACGGCAACAGGAGAGATCATTGAAGAGAACGACGGGGGCAGTACGTCATGAGTGAGCACGACCGAGACGGAGCAGCAGACGTGAGTACGGGCACCACGACCGAGCCCGGCGGTGCCGCGGAGGCGGCCATCCCCGAGCTGGTCATCATCTCCGGCATGTCCGGCGCCGGGCGTAGCACGGCCGCCAAGTGTCTGGAGGACCTCGGCTGGTTCGTGGTCGACAACCTGCCCCCCGCGCTGATCCCGACCATGGTGGAGCTGGGCGCCCGCTCGCAGGGCAATGTGGCCCGGATCGCCGTGGTCGTGGACGTCCGGGGACGGCGGTTCTTCGACAACCTCCGCGAATCGCTCGCCGACCTGGACGCCAAGCAGGTCACCCGCCGCATCGTCTTCCTGGAGTCGTCCGACGACGCCCTGGTGCGCCGGTTCGAATCGGTGCGCAGGCCGCACCCGCTCCAGGGCGACGGCCGGATCGTCGACGGCATCGCCGCCGAGCGCGATCTGCTGCGGGAGCTGCGCGGCGACGCCGACCTGGTGATCGACACCTCCAGCCTCAACGTCCACGAGCTGCGCGCCAAGATGGACGCCCAGTTCGCGGGCGACGAGGAGCCCGAGCTGCGGGCCACCGTCATGTCCTTCGGCTTCAAGTACGGGCTGCCCGTCGACGCGGACCTCGTGGTCGACATGCGCTTCCTGCCCAACCCGCACTGGGTGCCCGAGCTGCGCCCCTTCAGCGGGCTCAACGAAGAGGTGTCGAACTACGTCTTCAACCAGCCCGGCGCCAAGGAGTTCCTCGACCGCTACACCGAGCTGCTCCAGCTCATCGCGGCCGGCTACCGCCGTGAGGGCAAGCGCTATGTGACCGTGGCCGTCGGGTGCACGGGCGGCAAGCACCGTTCGGTGGCCACCGCCGAGAAGCTCGCCGCCCGGCTCTCCGGCGCCGGTGTCGAGACCGTTGTCGTCCACCGGGACATGGGGCGCGAGTGACCGGACGATCCCTGCGGCTGCGGCGACTGCGCAGGTCCCTCGGGCCCACCAACCGCAAGCGCGGCGCACAGCCCAAGGTCGTCGCCCTCGGCGGCGGCATGGGCCTGTCCGCCTCGCTCGCGGCGCTGCGCCGTATCACCGGCGACCTCACCGCCGTCGTCACCGTGGCCGACGACGGGGGCTCCAGCGGCCGGCTCCGCGAGGAGCTGGGCGTGCTGCCCCCGGGGGATCTGCGCAAGGCCCTCGCCGCCCTCTGCGGTGACGACGACTGGGGCCAGACCTGGGCCCGGGTGATCCAGCACCGCTTCCAGTCCCAGGGCGATCTGCATGAGCACGCGGTCGGCAATGTGCTGATCGTGGCGCTGTGGGAACAGCTCGGCGACCATGTCCAGGCGCTGGACCTGGTCGGCCGGCTGCTCGGCGCGCACGGGCGGGTACTGCCGATGTCCGCGGTGCCGCTGGAGCTCCAGGCGCTGGTACGGGGACACGATCCGGCGCGCCCGGACGCGGTGGACACCGTACGGGGCCAGGCGACCGTCGCGCTCACCCCCGGCGAGGTCCAGTCGGTCCACCTCGTACCGCACGGCCCGCCCGCCGTTCCGGAGGCGGTTGCGGCCGTTCTTGACGCCGACTGGGTGGTTCTGGGACCCGGATCCTGGTTCTCCTCGGTGATCCCCCATCTGCTGGTGCCCGAATTGCTCGACGCGCTGGTGGAGACCAAGGCGCGCCGGGTGCTCTCACTCAATCTGGCGCCCCAGCCGGGTGAAACAGAAGGCTTCTCACCGCAGCGTCATTTGGAGGTTTTGGGACGACACGCGCCTAAACTCACCCTGGACGTGGTGTTGGCCGACGAGGCCGCTGTGCCCGACCGCTCCTTGCTCGCCGACGCCGCCAAGCGGCTCGGCGCGGCGGTCGAGCTGGCGCCCGTGGCCTCGCCCGACGGGTTTCCGAAGCATGATCCGGAGCTGTTGGCCGCCGCGTACGACCGTATTTTTCGGATGCATGGAAGGATCGGCCCATGGCGATGACGGCAGCGGTGAAGGATGAGATTTCCCGGCTTCCCGTCACCCGGACCTGCTGCAGAAAGGCGGAGGTCTCGGCGATCCTGCGATTCGCGGGCGGGCTGCACCTGGTGAGCGGGCGCATTGTGATCGAGGCGGAGCTGGACACCGGCATCGCCGCCCGGCGGTTGAAGCGGGACATCCTGGAGATCTTCGGCCATGGCTCCGAGCTGATGGTGATGGCCCCCGGAGGGCTGCGCCGGGGCTCCCGCTATGTCGTACGGGTCGTCGCCGGCGGCGACCAGCTCGCCCGCCAGACCGGTCTCGTGGACGGCCGCGGCCGGCCGATCAGGGGGCTGCCGCCGCAGGTGGTCTCCGGTGCGACCTGTGACGCGGAGGCCGCCTGGCGCGGCGCCTTCCTCGCGCACGGTTCGCTGACCGAGCCCGGCCGGTCCTCCTCGCTTGAGGTCACCTGCCCGGGACCGGAGGCGGCCCTCGCCCTGGTGGGCGCGGCGCGGCGGCTCTCCATCGCTGCGAAGGCGCGCGAGGTGCGCGGCGTCGACCGGGTGGTCGTCCGGGACGGTGACGCGATCGGCGCCCTGCTGACCCGGCTCGGTGCGCACGAGTCGGTGCTCGCCTGGGAGGAGCGGCGGATGCGGCGCGAGGTCCGCGCCACCGCGAATAGGCTCGCCAACTTCGACGACGCCAATCTGCGGCGCTCGGCCCGCGCGGCGGTGGCCGCGGGAGCCCGGGTGCAGCGGGCGCTGGAGATCCTGGGCGAGGAGGTGCCGGAGCATCTCGCCGCGGCCGGCCGGCTCCGGATGGAGCACAAGCAGGCGTCGCTGGAGGAGCTGGGCGCGCTCGCCGACCCGCCGCTGACGAAGGACGCGGTCGCGGGCCGGATCCGCCGGCTGCTGGCGATGGCGGATAAGCGGGCGCAGGACCTGGGCATTCCCGGGACGGAGTCCAACCTCACGGAGGAGATGGCGGACGGCCTGGTGGGCTGAGACCACCCGTACGACCCCCTCCGTCGCCCCGCCCGCTCTCCCTGGCCCTAGCGGCGACCCGCGCCGCCCGCGCCGACTGCTCGCGGGCCTCAGCGGTGACCTGGGGGCGCCCGCGCCGCCTGCTCGCGGGCCTCAGCGGTGACCTGGGGGCGCCCGCGCCGACCGCTCCCGGGCTTCAGTGGTGTCCCGGTCCGACCGCTCCCGGGCTTCAGCGGTGTCCCGGTGCGCCGCGCCGCCTGCTCCCGGGTCTGAGCGGCGACCGCGCCGCCCGTCCCGCCTGCTCGCGGGCCTCAGCGGGGACCTCGGACGGCCCGACCGCACCCCGGCCCGCCCGACCGCACCCCGGGCCGGGGGCCCGTGCCGCGGCCCGGGGGCCGCTCGGGCCGTCCGCCGCCAGCCGCCGGTGCGGATCATGGGGCGGGCCCCAGCAGACATCCGACCGGCACCCGACCGGCACCCGACGGGCACTCGACGGGCACTCGACCGCGCCGCGGCGCGTGCCCCACCGGACCCGCACCGACGGCGAGCCCCATGAGACCCCGGCCGGCCTCCCCGCCGGTTCCCCCACGTACTCATGCAGGTATCCGGCTCATACATCCGGCCGTTTGTATTGACATGGCCATGGGGGCTCAAGAGTCTGGCGTCTGTTCACTTTCCTGGCACTCACCAGCACGGCAGACACCAGCAAGGGGGGCTCATGAGACGCAGAGCGAGATCGATTCTCGCCACCGTCGCACTGCTGACCGGCACTCTGGCGGTCACACCACTCGCCCAGGCCGAACCCGGCGCCGCCAGCGGCGCGAGCAACGGGACCGGTGCGAGCGGCAAGTACGGCAAGCAGGGCAGCAGCGGGGACGACTCCGGTGACGGACTCTCCGTATGGCACGCGAAGGTCACCAAGGCCCAGATCCCGCTGATCATCGCGGCGGGCGTCGACGGTCATGAACTCGGTGAGCGGGTGCCCGCCGATGGCACCGCCACCATCGAACTCCACCTCACCGCGGAGCAGGCCGGTGAACTGCGCGGGCAGGGCGTCACCATCACCGAGCACACCCTCTCCGCCGCCGCCCGCCAGCGCGTCGAGGCGGCCGGCGACGGCGTCTTCCGCCCGTACGCCGGTGACAACGGCCTCCAGCGGGAGATACTCGCCACCGCCCAGGCCAATCCCCGCCTCACCAAGGCCATCAGCATCGGCAAGTCGGTCAACGGCCAGGACATCCTCGCCCTGAAGATCAGTAAGGGCGCCAAGACCATCCGCGACGGCGCCAAGCCGGCGACCCTTTACATGTCCAACCAGCACGCGCGGGAGTGGATCACCCCGGAGATGACCCGGCGGCTGATGCACCACTACCTCACGAACTACGGCAAGGACCCGCGGATCACCCGGCTGGTGGACTCCAGTGAGCTGTGGTTCGTCCTCTCCGCCAACCCGGACGGCTACGACCACACCTTCACCGGCACGGCGGAGCGCCAGTGGCGCAAGAACCTCCGGGACAACAACGCCGACGGCCGGATCACCGCCGCCGACGGTGTCGACCTCAACCGCAACTTCTCCTACAAATGGGGTTATGACAACGAGGGCTCGTCCCCCGACCCCTTCGACGAGACCTATCGGGGCACCGCGCCCGGCTCCGAGCCCGAGACCAAGGTCATCGACGCCTTCCAGAAGCGGATCGGCTTCCAGTACGGCATCAACTACCACTCCGCCGCCGAACTGCTGCTGTACGGGGTGGGCTGGCAGGTCGCCACGGCGACCCCCGATGACGTCGCGTACCGGACCATCGCCGGCACCCCGGGGAACTCCGGCATCCCCGGCTACCGCCCGCAGGTCTCCTCCGAGCTGTACATCACCAACGGTGAGGCCAACGGACACGCGTCCAACGTCAACGGGATGATGATGTACACCCCCGAGATGTCCACCTGCGCCACCGCATCCCGGGTCGATCCCAACGACGCCTGGAACGCGGCCGACTGCGCCTCGGTCTTCACCTTCCCCGACGACGAGAAGCTGATCCAGCGGGAGTTCGCCACCAACATCGCGTTCGCGCTCTCCGTGGCGGAGAGTTCGCTCACCCCCGACCGGCCGGCCTCCCCGATCGGTCTGACCTCCCCCGACTTCACCCCCGACCCCTTCACCGTCTCCTACGCACGCGGCGGTGACCAGGAGGTCTCGGTCGTCGCCCGGAAGTCCCTGCGGGACAAGGAGCTGCGCTACCGCATCAACGGCGGCCGGGTCCACGACGAGGACCTGGAGGCGTGGCGCGGCGGCAGGACCTTCGGCGGCACCGACAACATCCGCTTCGACGAGTACCGCGCCGAGGTCGAGGACGCCGAGGTCGGCGACACCGTCGAGGTCTGGTTCACCGGGCGGTCGCGGGACGGGAAACCCACCTCCAGCACGCCCTTCACCTACACGGTCGCCGAGCGGCCCCGCGCCGACACCCTGGTGATCGCCGAGGAGGGCGGTACGACCGCCGCACGGCATTCCGCCCTCTACACGGAGGCGCTCGCCGGCAACAAGAAGCGCGGCGCCGTCTGGGACGTCGCCACCCAGGGCCGCCCGCACCCGCTGGGCGTCCTCAGCCACTTCCGTACCGCCGTCTGGTACACCGGCGCGGCGGCCCCCTCCTGGTCCACCACCCAGGCCGTGCGCGCCTACGTCAATGAGGGCGGGAAGCTCGTCACCACGGGCGAGCGGGCCGGTGGCAGCGCCAACCTCGGCCGGGCGATGAGCGACGACTTCGCCCAGTACTACCTGGGCGCCTCCCTGCGGGCCTCGCTCGCCGGGGCCACCGCCTTCCAGGGCGCCGGGCGGCTCGCGGGAGCGCCGGCCGGGCTCGCCGACGCGCCCGGCAACCCGCTGGACGCGTCGGGCGCGTACACCATCACCTCGGACAGCCTGCCGCCCGACCGGTTCCCGCAGTTCCGCAGTGCGGCGGCGGGCGACTATCCGGGCGTCCGGATGCCGTTCTCCCCGTACGAGGGCCAGTGGTACGCGGCCGCCGCGCACCGCAACACCTCCTGGATGCGGCTGAGCCGCTCGCTCGACCTGACCGGGACCACCGCCGCCGACGCCCCGAAGCTGAATCTGCGGCTCAGCTTCAACACGGAGCCCGGCTACGACAACGCGGTGGTCGAGGTCCACACGGTCGGCCAGGACGACTGGACCACGCTGCCGGACGCCAACGGCGGCACCAGGACCACCGTGCCGACCGAGTGCGACGCGGGCTTCTACATCAACGCGCACCCGTTCCTCAAGCGCTATCTCACGCTGGGTGACGGCCGCTGTGTGCCCACCGGCACCACCGGCGCCTGGAACTCCTTCACCGGGGCCTCCGACGGCTGGCGGGCGGCGTCCTTCGATCTGAGCGCCTACGCGGGCAAGCGGATCGAGCTCTCCGTCTCGTACATCACCGACCCCAGTGACGGCGGTCGCGGTGTCTTCGTCGACGACACCCGGCTGGTGACGGGCGGCGGTGAGCAGGCCGCCGAGGGCTTCGAGACCTCCCTCGGCCCCTGGGCGGTGGCGGATGCCCCGCCGGGCAGTCCGGCGCCGCGCGGTGGCTGGGCACGCAGCCAGGACCTCTATCCGTCCGCCAGCGCGGTCACCACCCGGGACACCGTGCTCATCGGCTTCGGCCTCGAACACGTGTCCAATGCGGCTGACCGGCGCCGACTCCTCGGAAAGGCGTTCACGGCGCTCGGCCGCTGAGATCCGCGCCGGGAGCCGCTCCCGGCGCGGGCGACAGCGCAGGTGACGGCGGCCCGCGCCCCCTACCGGGGGGTACGGGCCGCCGTCTCGCCGTCCGGCGCCTCCGATGTCACCTCGGAGCGCCCAGAGAGGTAGGGTCGTAAGCGGTCGGGGACATCCCATACAACTCGCCGGCAGTCAAAAACCGGCGTACCAACGAGGAGATCGGTTCGTGACGATCCGCGTAGGCATCAACGGCTTTGGCCGCATCGGGCGTAACTACTTCCGCGCGCTGCTGGAGCAGGGTGCGGACATCGAGATCGTGGCTGTCAACGACCTGGGTGACACCGCGACCACCGCACACCTGCTGAAGTACGACACCATTCTGGGTCGTCTCAAGGCCGAGGTGTCCCACACCGCAGACACCATCACCGTGGACGGCCGCACCATCAAGGTGCTGTCCGAGCGCAACCCCGCCGACATCCCGTGGGGTGAGCTGGGCGTCGACGTCGTCATCGAGTCGACCGGCATCTTCACCAAGAAGGCCGACGCCGCCAAGCACCTCGCCGGCGGCGCCAAGAAGGTCCTCATCTCGGCTCCGGCCAGTGACGAGGACATCACCATCGTGATGGGCGTCAACGAGGACAAGTACGACGCGGCCAACCACCACGTCATCTCGAACGCCTCCTGCACCACCAACTGTGTGGCGCCGATGGCGAAGGTTCTCGACGAGAACTTCGGCATCGTCCGCGGTCTGATGACCACGGTCCACGCCTACACCAACGACCAGCGCATCCTCGACTTCCCGCACAAGGACCTGCGCCGCGCCCGCGCCGCCGCGGAGAACATCATTCCGACCACGACGGGTGCCGCCAAGGCCACCGCCCTGGTTCTTCCGCAGCTCAAGGGCAAGCTGGACGGCATCGCCATGCGCGTCCCGGTCCCCACCGGCTCCGCCACCGACCTGGTGGTCGAGCTCGCCCGCGAGGTCACCAAGGACGAGGTCAACGCCGCGTTCAAGAAGGCCGCCGACGGCGAGCTCAAGGGCATCGTGGTCTACACCGAGGACCAGATCGTGTCCTCGGACATCGTCAGCGACCCGGCGTCCTGCACCTTCGACGCCTCCCTGACCATGGTCCAGGGCGGCAACTCGGTCAAGATCCTCGGCTGGTACGACAACGAGTGGGGCTACTCCAACCGCCTCGTGGACCTCACGGTCTTCGTCGGCAGCCAGCTCTGACGGCTCTGCTCACCGGCACGGCCCAGATCAGCGACGAGAGCACCACGATGTGAGCGACAGGGCTCGGGCGGCGCAGCGCAGCGCGGTCCGGGCCCTGTCGCACGTCCAGTCCTCCGAGGAGTCCTGTCCATGAAGACGATCGACCAACTGCTTGCCGAAGGGGTCTCGGGCAAGCGGGTATTTGTCCGCGCCGACCTCAATGTGCCGCTCGACGGCACCACGATCACCGACGACGGCCGCATCCGCGCCGTCCTGCCGACGGTCGCCAAGCTCGCCGACGCGGGCGCCCGCGTCATCGTCGCCTCCCATCTGGGCCGCCCCAAGGGCGCCCCGGACCCGGCCTTCTCGCTCGCCCCCGCCGCCGCGCGGCTCGGGGAGCTGCTCGGTGCCGAGGTCGCGTTCGCCACCGACACCGTGGGCGAATCGGCGCGGACCGTGGTCGACGGGCTCGCCGACGGCCGGGTCGCGGTGCTGGAGAACCTCCGCTTCAACCCCGGTGAGACCAGCAAGGACGACGCCGAGCGCGCCGCCTTCGCCGACAGCCTCGCCGCCCTCGCCGATGTGTACGTCGGGGACGGCTTCGGCGCCGTCCACCGCAAGCACGCCTCGGTCTACGACCTCCCGGCCCGGCTGCCGCACGCGGCCGGCTATCTCATCGCCACCGAGGTCGGCGTCCTGAAGAAGCTCACCGACGACGTCCAGCGGCCGTACGCCGTCGTCCTCGGCGGCGCCAAGGTCTCCGACAAGCTCGGTGTCATCGACCACCTGCTGGAGAAGGCCGACCGCATCCTGATCGGCGGCGGCATGGTCTTCACCTTCCTCAAGGCCCAGGGCCACGAGACCGGCACCTCGCTGCTCCAGGAGGACCAGGTCCCGGTGGTCAAGGAGTACCTCAAGCGCGCCGAGGAGAAGGGCGTGGAGTTCGTGCTCCCCGTCGACGTCCTGGTCGCGCCGGCGTTCCCGGACATGAAGACCAAGGCCCCCGCCCACCCCGAGACCGTCGCCGCGGACGCCATCCCGGCCGGCCGGATGGGGCTGGACATCGGCCCCGAGACCCGCAAGCTGTACGCCTCGAAGCTCGCCGACACGGCCACCGTCTTCTGGAACGGCCCGATGGGCGTCTTTGAGCACCCCGACTTCGCCGAGGGCACCAAGGCCGTCGCCCAGGCGCTGCTCGACTCCCGGGCCTTCACCGTGGTCGGTGGCGGAGACTCCGCCGCCGCGGTGCGGATCCTGGGCTTCGACGAGAAGGCATTCGGCCATATTTCGACAGGCGGCGGCGCAAGCCTCGAATACCTCGAAGGCAAGACGCTGCCCGGCCTCGCCGCACTGGAGGACTGACACTTTCATGAGTACGCGCACCCCGCTGATGGCGGGCAACTGGAAGATGAACCTCAACCACCTTGAGGCCATCGCCCATGTCCAGAAGCTCGCGTTCGCCCTGGCGGACAAGGACTACGAGACCGTCGAGGTCGCCGTGCTGGCGCCCTTCACCGATCTGCGCTCCGTGCAGACCCTGGTCGACGGCGACAAGCTGAAGATCAAGTACGGCGCGCAGGACATCTCCGCGCACGACTCCGGCGCGTACACCGGGGAGATCTCCGGCGCGATGCTGGCCAAGCTGAAGTGCGCCTACGTCGCCGTGGGCCACTCCGAGCGCCGTCAGTACCACGCCGAGACGGACGAGATCTGCAACGCCAAGGTGAAGGCCGCCTTCAAGCACGGCATCACCCCGATCCTCTGCGTCGGCGAGGGCCTGGACGTCCGCAAGGCGGGCCAGCAGGTCCCGCACACGCTGGCCCAGCTCGACGGCGGGCTGAAGGACGTCCCGGCCGAGCAGGCCGAGACGATCGTGATCGCGTACGAGCCGGTCTGGGCGATCGGCACCGGCGAGGTCGCCACCCCGCAGGACGCGCAGGAGGTCTGCGCGGCGATCCGCGGGCGGCTGGCCGAGCTGTACTCCCAGGAGCTGGCCGACAAGGTCCGCATCCAGTACGGCGGCTCGGTGAAGTCCGGCAATGTCGCCGCGATCATGGAGCAGCCCGATGTGGACGGCGCTCTCGTGGGCGGCGCCGCGCTGGACACCGAGGAGTTTGTCAAGATCGTCCGATTCCGCGACCAGTGAGTATGCGGTAGCGCCGATCCGTCGTACCCTTGCGGGGGCCTGTGGCTTTGCCCAGGCCCCCGTCGTCCGTAGAAGTATCCAGAGAATTGCCAGGAAGTAGGGTTCAGCCGTGGTTATGGGGTTCTCGATCGCCCTGATCGTCTTCAGCCTGCTTCTGATGCTGCTCGTGCTGATGCACAAGGGGAAGGGTGGCGGCCTCTCCGACATGTTCGGCGGCGGTATGCAGTCGTCCGTCGGTGGTTCATCGGTCGCCGAGCGCAATCTCGACCGCATCACCGTGGTGGTCGGTCTGCTGTGGTTCGCCTGCATCATGGTGCTCGGTCTGCTGATGAAACTGGACAGCTGACTCACCGGCTTTCCCGCCTCGCGCCGGGATGTAACTCCAATCCCTGGACGAGCGTTGGGGCTTACGTAGACTGTGGCACCGCGGCGCAGCCGCTGTGAGACGCTGTACAGCACCATCACGCAGGGAGTTACGACCGTGGCAAGTGGCAACGCGATCCGGGGAAGCCGGGTCGGAGCGGGGCCGATGGGCGAGGCCGAGCGCGGCGAGTCCGCGCCACGCCTGCGCATCTCCTTCTGGTGCTCGAACGGGCACGAGACGCAGCCGAGCTTCGCCAGTGACGCACAGGTCCCTGACACGTGGGACTGCCCGCGCTGTGGGTTCCCGGCCGGTCAGGACCGGGACAGTCCACCGGACCCGCCGCGCACCGAGCCGTACAAGACGCACCTCGCCTATGTACGGGAGCGGCGCAGCGACGCGGACGGCGAGGCCATCCTCGCCGAGGCGCTCGCCAAACTCCGCGGCGAGATCTAGCGCTTACGCTCAGGCGTTCAGGCTTACGCCCGGGCAGCCAGGTCATAGGGCCCGGCGTCCAGACTTACGGTCCGGCCGGGAACATCATCGGATGGTGTTCCCGGCCGGACTTTTTTCATTCCCGCGACGGTTATGGGTCGTTGACACGCCAATTCGGCGCCGACACCGCTCGCCCCCGTATTCCGTCGCCGACTCGCCTGATCAATTAGGTTGGAGGCGGAAGGGCGGCAGGACGCACGAGAAGAAGTGAGCTGATGTCCGAGTGAACGCAACTGGCCGTACCCGGCTCAATCAGACGCCCGAGTGGATCGCGCTGGGCAAGCACCGCGAGCGGCTGGGCGGGACCCATCTGCGTGAACTGTTCGCGGCCGACGCGGGGCGCGGCGGTGCGTACACCCTGCGGGTCGGGGATCTGCTCATCGACTACTCCAAGCAGTTGGTCACCGACGAGACCCTGACCCTGCTGCGCGAGCTGGCGGTGGCGACGGACGTGACCGGCCTGCGGGACGCGATGTTCCGCGGCGAGAAGATCAACACCACCGAGGACCGGGCCGTGCTGCACACGGCCCTGCGCGCCCCCCGGGACGCGGTCGTCGAGGCCGACGGCGAGAACGTGGTGCCGGGGGTGCACGCCGTGCTCGACCGGATGGCCGCCTTCTCCGAGCGGGTCCGCTCGGGGGAGTGGACCGGTCACACCGGCAAGCCCATCAAGAACATCGTCAACATCGGTATCGGTGGCTCGGACCTCGGTCCGGCGATGGCGTACGAGGTGCTCCGCTCCTACACCGCGCGCGGGCTGACCCTCCGTTTCGTCTCCAACGTCGACGGCGCCGATCTGCACGAGGCGGTACGGGACCTGGATCCGGCTGAGACGCTGTTCGTCGTCGCCTCCAAGACCTTCACCACCATCGAGACCATCACCAACGCCACCTCCGCGCGCGAATGGCTCCTCACCGGCCTCGACGCCGGTCAGGACGCTGTCGCCCGGCACTTCGTGGCGCTCTCCACCAACGCCGAGAAGGTCACCGACTTCGGTATCGACCCGGCGAACATGTTCGAGTTCTGGGACTGGGTCGGCGGACGCTACTCGTACGACTCGGCCATCGGCCTCTCCCTGATGATCGCCATCGGACCGGAGCGCTTCCGGGAGATGCTCGACGGCTTCCATCTGGTGGACGAGCACTTCCGGACCGCCCCGGCGGAGGCCAACGCCCCGCTGCTGCTGGGCCTGCTCGGCGTGTGGTACGGAGGGTTCTTCGACGCCCAGTCGCACGCCGTGCTCCCGTACTCGCACTATCTCAGCAAGTTCACCGCCTACCTCCAGCAGCTCGACATGGAGTCCAACGGCAAGTCCGTGGACCGGGACGGCAATCCGGTGGAGTGGCAGACCGGGCCCGTGGTCTGGGGCACGCCCGGCACCAACGGACAGCACGCGTACTACCAGTTGATCCACCAGGGCACCAAGGTCATCCCCGCCGACTTCATCGGCTTCGCCCGGCCGGTCCCGGACCTGCCGGCCGGACTGGTCGCCCAGCACGATCTGCTGATGGCCAACTTCTTCGCCCAGACCCAGGCGCTCGCCTTCGGCAAGTCCCCGGAGGAGGTACGGGCGGAGGGGGTGCCCGAGGAGTTGGTGCCGCACAAGTCGTTCCGGGGCAACCACCCCACCACGACGATCCTCGCCGACGAGCTGACCCCGTCCGTGCTCGGCCAGCTCATCGCGCTCTACGAGCACAAGGTGTTCGTCCAGGGCGCGATCTGGCACATCGACTCCTTCGACCAGTGGGGTGTCGAACTGGGCAAGGTCCTCGCCAAGAAGATCGCCCCGGTACTGACCGGGGGCACCGGGGGAGCGGGGCTCGACAGTTCCACCGCCGCGCTCACCGCCGCCTACCGTGCGCTGCGTGGGCGTTGAGCTGATGGTCGCGGGGTCAGGAGGGGCGGGGGCGGTCCGGCTGAGACCGCCGCACAACACGCTGAACGAGCGGGTCGTCGGCTGGTGGCGGATGCGCTCCCTGATCGGTACCGCCGTGGTCGCGGCGGTCCTGGTCGTCGCCGGCTCCCTCATCACCCCGGCGCGTGACTGGCTGCTGGGCGCGGCGGCGGTGGTCGGCGCCGGTGGACTGCTGGAGGCCCTGATCGTGCCCGGGTGGCGGTTCCGGGTGCACCGCTGGGAGGTCACGGACGAGGCGGTGTACGTCCGTACCGGTGCGTTTTTGCAGGAGTGGCGGATCGCGCCGATGTCCCGGATCCAGACCGTGGACACGGTACGCGGGCCGCTGGAACGGTTCTTCCGGCTCGCCACGGTCACCGTCACCACGGCCTCCTCCAAGGGAGAGATCAAGATCGAGGGGCTGGACCACGAGCTGGCGGCCGAGCTGGCGGAGCGGCTGACACGGATCACCCAGGCGACGCCGGGCGACGCGACATGACGGGGGACCTGCCCGGGGCTGAGGCTGGGGCCGGGGCCGGGACCCCTGCCACGCCCGCCGATGCCGAGGCCGTGGCCGGGGCCGGGGGCCCGGCGACGCCGGCCGGAACCGGGGCCCGGTCGCCTGGTGACGGCGCGTCCGAGGCCCCCGTGACACCCGCCGAGGCCGGAGGCGGATCACAGCCGCAGCCGCCCGGCGACGGGTCACTCGGCGACCGGCCGTCCGGCGACGGGCCCGGTGTGGGCGGCGATCAGGAGTGGCGGCGGCTCGACAAGCGCGCCCTGCTCGTCACCGGCGCGCTCATGGCCTCCCTCGCGGCCGGCATCTGCCTCCCGGTGCTGCTCGGACTCTCCAGCGGTGCCTGGTTCGGTCTCGGCCCCGGCGGCGATCTCGGCCTCGGTCTCCTCCTCGGCGGCGCCGCGCTCCTCATCGTCGGCGGCGTCGCCGCCGAGTACCTCAACTGGCGCCGTACCCGCTACCGCGTCGGCGCCGAGCGCGTCGAACTCCACACCGGGATACTGCTGGTCAAACGCCGCTCGCTGGCGCGGGAACGCGTCCGCAGCGTCGATCTGACCGCCAATCCGCTGCTGCGGATACTCGACCTCGTCAAGGTCCGCATCGGCACCGGCGAACAGAGCGGCGGCGGCGAATCCACGCTGGAGCTGGACCCGGTCACCAAGGCGGAGGGCGAACGGCTGCGCCGGGAACTCCTCGGCCGCGCCGCCGCCACCCCCGACACCCACCCGGAGGGACCGCTCGCCGCCGTCGACCTGTCCTGGATCCGCTACGCCCCCCTCACCTTCGTCGCCCCGGCGCTCGGCGGCGCGGCGGCCGGCGCCGTCCTTCAGGTCAGTGAGTGGTTTGGGGCACAGGGCGAGGTCATCGGCTGGGTGGGCGACCGGTTCCAGGACACGACCGTCGTCGTGATGGTGGTGGTGCTCGCGCTCGTGGCCCTGGCCGCCGGCATGGTCGGCTCGCTCGGCCTCTGGGTCGAGATGTGGTGGAACTACCGGCTGGAGCGGGAGGCGGGCGGGACGCTGCGGGTGCGGCGCGGACTGTTCACCGCGCGCTCGCTCTCCATGGAGGAGCGCAGGCTGCGCGGGGTGGAGCTGGTCGAGCCGCTCGGTATAAGACTGTTCGGCGCGGCCCGGCTGGACGCCGTTGCCACCGGTATCGCCCACGGCGACGGGGACCAGCAGGCGGAGCTGAAGGTGCTGCTGCCGCCGGTGCCGCGCGCGGTCGCCGGTGAGCTGGCCGGACGGGTGCTGCGGGAGGCCCGCACCCCCACGGAGACGCCCCTGATCCCGCACCCGGGGGCGGCCCGCGCCCGTCGGCTCCGCGCCGCGCTCGCTGCCGCCGTCGTCCCGCTCGCGCTGCTGGGCGCCGTCGCCTGGTGGGCCCCCTCCTTCCCGCGCTACCTGGTGGCCGGGTACGCGCTGGTGGCGCTGCCGCTCGCGGTGTTCCTCGCGCTCGACGCGTACCGCAATCTGGGGCACGCCCTCAGCGGCGGATATCTGGTCGCCCGCTCCGGTGTGGGCCGCCGCACCACCGTGGCGCTCCAGCGTGCCGGGGTCATCGGCTGGGTGGTGCGCCAGTCGGTCTTCCAGCGGCGGGCCGGTGTGCTCACGCTGACCGCGACGACGGCGGCCGGAGCGGGCGCGTACTCGGTGTACGACGCCGAGGAGGGCGAGGGCCTCCACTTCGCCGCGGCGGCCGTGCCGGGGCTGCTGACGCCGTTCCTGGAGCCGGTGCCTTAGCGCCTGTCGGGGCGATCTTCGAGGACCAGCCCGCACCGTCAGATGCCTGGGCTCTCCCCAGGCCCGCGGGCCGAGGTATGGCCCCCGGGTTCTGCGGGCCGAGGCGTGGGGTCTTCCCCCGGGCCCCGCGGGCCGAGGCGTGGGCCCCAGGTGCCCGCGGGCCGAGGCGTGGGGTCTCTTCCCGGGCCCCGCGGGCCGAGGCGTGGGGCATCCCCAGGCCCCCAAGGGCCGAGGGGACGTGCCGTAGCCGTCGTCGAGGCCCGACAGGATCGTGATCCCGGACAGGCGCCCTGTCCGGGATCACACCCCCGACCGGCGGGGAGGGCCTCCGAACCCGGCGATCATAGGATCATGACCGAAACTGATCGCAGCACCGTCCTCACCGCGTTCACGGACGTCGTCGCCGGTGCCCCGGGTCGGCAGCCGTGGGCGGCCACCGCCGTCGCCCCCGTCGACCGGCACGGTAAGCGCCGGGAGTACACCTCGTACCGCCAGATCTACGCCGACCCCGTACGTGTGGAGGGCCGGGACTACCGGCGGCGGTACGGGTGGTCCGACACGGGGTCGCAGCGGCCGGTCCCCTCCCGTACCACCGTCCTGGCCCCGCACGGTGGCGGGATCGAGGCCGGGACCTCCGAGATCTGCCTCGCCGTCGCCGGATACCACCCCGGCACCCTGCGGCCCCTGGCGGGCGGGCCGCGCCACGACTACTGGATGTTCGAGGGACTCCTTGAGGAGGAGAACTCCCGGCTCCATGTCACCTCGATCGGCTGTGACGACCCGATCGCCCTCGCGATGGCCGGTGGTGGCCCGCACGCGTTGGGCGTGCACGGCTGTGACGCCGCCTCGGTGCCCGATCCGGGGCCGCGGCGCGATATCGCGGTCGTCGGAGGTCTCGACGAACGGTTCAAGGACCTGCTCAAGGAGGAGCTGGGCCGAGCGGACATCCCCTGGCGGGACGCCAACACGGTGGCGGGTCTTGAGGGGACCCACCGCCGGAACCCGTGCAACCGGACCGCCCTCGGCATGGGCGCCCAACTGGAGCTGACCGAGGAACTGCGCCGGAGCATGTTCGGGCGCTTCCTCCCCCGCGATCGGCGGCGGAACGACCAACTGCCCCGGTTCTGGGCGTTCACCGACGCGGTCCGGACGGCCATCGCCAGACGGGAGGCGGCCGAGGTGCCTGAGGTGCCTGAGATGACTGAGGCATGGGAGGCGCGGCCCGTTCCCCGACGGCCACCGGGCACACCGCACCCGTAAACCCTGACAACCCGTACGAGTAGCAGTACGCGCGGCCGTACGAGAAGGGCCCGGGACGCCGCACAGGCGTCCCGGGCCCTTCCTCCTACCTGCTTCTACCCGCTTCCCGCGTACGGGGACGCACCGGCTACGGCGACGCCGGGGGGTACAGATCGCGCGGCAGTTCCGCCGCGGCGGCCGAGTCCAGCAGCCACAGCGTGCGGCTCCGGCCGTACGCGCCCGCCGCCGGGGCCTGGATCTCGCCCGCGCCCGACAGCGCCATCGCCACCGCGTTCGCCTTGTCCGCACCGGCCGCGAGCAGCCACACCTCGCGGGCCGCCCGGATCGCCGGCAGCGTCAGTGAGACACGGGTCGGCGGCGGCTTCGGCGCACCGTGCACCCCGACCACCGTCCGCTCCGTCTCCCGCACCGCGGGCAGCTCCGGGAAGAGCGAGGCGACATGCGTGTCCGGCCCGACGCCCAGCATCAGCACATCGAACGTCGGCACCGGACCGTGGTCCTCCGGGCTCGCCGCGGCGGCGAGTTCGGCGGCGTACGCGGCTGCCGCGGCCTCCACGTCACCCCCGTACGCGTCCGAAGCGGGCATCGCACGCACCCGTGCCGGGTCCACCGGAACGCTGTCCAGCAGGGCCTCGCGGGCCTGCGTCACATTGCGCTCCGGGTCCCCTTCGGGCAGGAACCGCTCATCGCCCCACCACAGGTCGAGCCGGTGCCAGTCGATCGCGTCCCGGGCCGGTGACGACCCGAGCGCGGCCAGCAGGGCGTTGCCGTTGCGCCCGCCGGTCAGGACCACGGACGCCGAGCCGCGCGCGGCCTGGGCGTCCACGATCCTGGTGATCAGCCGGGCCGCGGCGGCCTGCGCCATCAGCTCCTTGTCGCGGTGGACGACGAGCTGCGGAGTACTCACTCGGCGGCCGCCTTCTTCGCTGATGCGTTCTTGGTGGCGGCCTTCTTGGCGGGGGACTTGCGGGCCGGCGCCTGCTCCGGGTGGGGGTGCTCCGTGTGAGCGGCGGTGTCCCGTACCGGCATCGGCCCCACGGGCTCGTCACCGGCCTCCTCGCCCAGCCGGTCCACGCCGTACCGCAGCGCCGACGCGTAGGTGTCGTCCGGGTCCAGCCGGCGCAACTCCTCCGCGATCAGCTCGGCGGTGTCCCGCCGCTTGAGCGCGACGGCCCGGTCCGGCTGGCCCTGGATGGAGAGGTTCGCCAGCGAGCCGTCCGCCCGGTCCAGGACGATCGGCCCGCAGGTGGTCTCCATCCGTACGGCGGTGAGCCCGGGACCCGTCGACAGCGCCCGCTTCACCGGCACGTTCAGTCGGTCCGCGAGCCACATCGCCAGCAGTTCCACGCTCGGGTTGAACTCCTCGCCCTCCACCTCGACGGCGGTGACCTCGCAGCTCACCTGATCCAGCGCGGCGGCGAGCATCGAGCGCCAGGGGGTGATCCGGGTCCAGGAGAGATCCGTGTCCCCGGGGGTGTAGGCGTCGGCGCGCACCGTCAGGTCGTGGATCGGCTGCTCCGCGGCGTAGGCGTCGGTCACCCGGCGCTGCGCCAGCGAACCCAGCGGGTCCTTGGCCGGGTCGAGCGGCGCGTTCACCGGCCACCAGACGACGACCGGCGCGTCGGGCAGCAGCAGCGGCAGCACCACCGACTGGGCGTGGTCGATGACCTCGCCGTACAGCCGGAGGATGACCGTTTCGCCGGTGCCCGCGGCCGCGCCCACCCGCACCTCGGCGTCCAGGCGTGCCTGGGCGCGGGCGCGCGGGGTGCGGGAGACGCGCTTGATGACCACGAGCTTGCGCGAGGGGTGCTCGCGGGACGCCTCGTTGGCGGCCTTCAGCGCGTCGTAGGCGTTCTCCTCGTCGGTGACGATGACGAGGGTGAGCACCATGCCGACGGCCGGGGTGCCGATCGCCCGGCGCCCCTGCACCAACGCCTTATTGATCTTGCTGGACGTGGTGTCCGTAAGGTCGATCTTCATGGCCGGCGCCAGCTCCGTCCGTCTCGTGCGAGCATTTCGTCCGCCTCGACCGGACCCCAGGTCCCCGACGGGTACTGGGCGGGCTTGCCGTGCGCGTCCCAGAACTCCTCGATCGGATCCAGGATCTTCCAGGACAGCTCGACCTCCTCGACCCTCGGGAAGAGGTTGGAGTCGCCGAGCAGCACATCGAGGATGAGCCGTTCGTACGCCTCCGGGCTGGACTCGGTGAAGGACTCGCCATAGGCGAAGTCCATCGACACGTCCCGTACCTCCATCGAGGTGCCCGGCACCTTGGAACCGAACCGCAGGGTCACTCCCTCGTCCGGCTGGACCCGGATGACCAGGGCGTTCTGCCCCAGCTCCTCGGTGGCCGTGTGGTCGAAGGGGGAGTGCGGGGCACGCTGGAAGACGACCGCGATCTCGGTGACCCGGCGACCCAGCCGCTTGCCGGTGCGCAGATAGAACGGCACGCCCGCCCAGCGGCGGTTGTCGATCTCCAGCTTGATGGCCGCGTAGGTGTCGGTGGTCGACGCGGGGTCGATCCCGTCCTCCTGGAGGTAGCCGACGGCCTTCTCGCCGCCCTGCCACCCCGCCGCGTACTGCCCGCGCACGGTGTCGGCGCCCAGGTCCTTCGGCAGCCGTACCGCACTCAGGACCTTGGTCTTCTCCGCCGCCAGCGCGTCCGCGTCGAAGGAGGACGGCTCCTCCATCGCGGTCAGTGCGAGTAGCTGGAGCAGATGGTTCTGGATGACGTCACGGGCGGCGCCGATGCCGTCGTAGTACCCGGCCCGGCCGCCGATGCCGATGTCCTCGGCCATGGTGATCTGGATGTGGTCGACGTACGACCGGTTCCAGATCGGCTCGAAGAGGGTGTTGGCGAACCGCAGCGCCAGGATGTTCTGGACGGTCTCCTTGCCCAGGTAGTGGTCGATGCGGAAGACCTCATGGGGCGGGAAGACCTCGTGCACCACCTGGTTGAGCTCCTGGGCGGAGGCCAGATCGTGCCCGAAGGGCTTCTCAATGACGGCGCGACGCCAGGAGCCGTCCCGCTCCTCGGCCAGTCCGTGCTTCTTGAGCTGCTGGACGACCTTGGGGAAGAACTTCGGCGGCACGGAGAGGTAGAAGGCGAAATTACCGCCCGTGCCTTGCGCCTGATCGAGTTCGACGATGGTCTTCTTGAGCGTCTCGAAGGCGTCGTCGTCGTCGAAGTCGCCCTGGACGAACCGCATCCCCTGGTTGAGCTGCTGCCAGACCTCCTCGCGGAAGGGGGTGCGGGCATGGGCCTTGACGGCGTCGTGCACCTCCTGCGCGAAGTCCTCGTCCTGCCACTCCCGGCGGGCGAAGCCGACCAGGGAGAACCCCGGCGGCAGCAGTCCGCGATTGGCCAGGTCGTAGATGGCGGGCATCAGCTTCTTGCGGGACAAGTCGCCGGTGACACCGAAGATGACCAGGCCCGACGGCCCCGCGATGCGCGGGAGCCGTCGGTCTGCGGCGTCACGAAGCGGATTGGCTTCGCCGGTACCGGACAAGGTGGTCAGCCCTCCGAAGGAGCGAGGCGCTTCAACTCGGCCTCCGTCGACTTGAGCAGGTCGTTCCAGGCGTCGGCGAACTTCTCGACACCCTCGTCCTCCAGCAGCCCGACGACCTCGTCGTAGGAGATGCCGAGCTTCTCGACGGCCGCCAGCTCGGCCCGCGACTGGTCGTAGGTGCCGCGCACGGTGTCACCGGTGATCTGCCCGTGGTCACCAGTGGCGTCCAGAGTGGCCTCCGGCATGGTGTTCACCGTGCCCGGGGCGACCAGCTCGTCCACGTACAGCGTGTCCTTGTACGCCTTGTCCTTCACACCGGTCGAGGCCCACAGCGGACGCTGCTTGTTGGCGCGCGCCCGGTCCAGCGGCGCCCAGCGGTCCGAGCCGAAGACCTCCTCGTACGCCTCGTACGCCAGTCGGGCGTTGGCCAGGCCGGCCTTGCCGCGCGCGGCCTTGGCCTCCGGGGTGCCCAGCGCGTCGATGCGCTTGTCGATCTCGGTGTCCACCCGGGAGACGAAGAACGACGCCACCGAATGGATCTTCGAGAGGTCGAGCCCGCGCGCGTTCGCCTTCTCCAGACCGGCGAGGTAGGCGTCCATCACCTCGCGGTAGCGCTCCAGCGAGAAGATCAGCGTCACATTGACGCTGATGCCGCGACCAATGGTCTCGGTGATCGCCGGCAGACCCGCCTTGGTGGCCGGGATCTTGATCAGGGTGTTGGGGCGGTCCACCAGCCAGGCGAGCTGCTTCGCCTCGGCGACCGTCGCCAGGGTGTTGTGGGCCAGCCGCGGGTCCACCTCGATGGAGACCCGGCCGTCCTGGCCGTCGGTCGCGTCGAAGACCGGCCGCAGGATGTCGGCGGCGTCCCGGACGTCCGCCGTCGTGATCATGCGGATGGCTTCCTCGACGGTCACCTTGCGCGCGGCCAGCTCCGTGAGCTGCTGCTCGTAGCCGTCGCCGCCGCTGATCGCCTTCTGGAAGATCGACGGGTTGGTGGTCACACCGACCACATGCCGCTGGTCGATCAGCTCGGCGAGGTCACCGGAGGTGATCCGCTTGCGCGAGAGGTCGTCGAGCCAGATCGCGACACCTTCGTCGGAGAGGCGCTTGAGTGCGTCTGTCATGAGGATTGCAACTCCTGTTTAGTTCGTATACCGGCGTCAGCGCGCGGCGGCTTCGAGAGATTCCCGCGCGGCGGCGGCGACCGCGTCGGCGGTGAAGCCGAACTCGCGGAACAGGACCTTGCCGTCGGCCGAAGCGCCGAAGTGCTCCAGCGAGACGATGCGGCCCGCGTCACCGACGAAGCGGTGCCAGGTGAGACCGATACCGGCCTCGACCGCCACCCGCGCCTTCACCGAAGGCGGCAGCACGGACTCCCGGTACCCCTGGTCCTGCTCGTCGAACCACTCCACCGACGGCATCGACACCACTCGGGTGGGCACGCCATCGGCCTGGAGCTGCTCACGCGCCTCCACCGCGAGCTGCACCTCGGAGCCGGTACCGATCAGCACGACCTGCGGCTCACCGCCTTCCGCCTCGAACAGGACGTAACCGCCGCGAGCGGCGTTCTCGTTCCGCTCGTACGTCGGCACACCCTGACGGGTCAGCGCCAGACCGTGCGGGGCGCCGACCCCGAACTCCTTCGTGTACCGCTTGAGGATCTCGCGCCAGGCGATGGCGGTCTCGTTGGCATCCGCCGGACGGACCACGTTCAGACCCGGAATGGCGCGCAGCGAGGCCAGGTGCTCCACCGGCTGGTGCGTCGGGCCGTCCTCGCCGAGACCGACCGAGTCATGCGTCCAGACGTACGTCACCGGCAGGTGCATCAGCGCGGAGAGCCGCACCGCGTTGCGCATGTAGTCGGAGAACACGAGGAACGTGCCGCCGTAGATACGGGTGTTCCCGTGCAGCGCGATGCCGTTCATCTCGGCGGCCATCGAGTGCTCGCGGATGCCGAAGTGGATCGTACGGCCGTACGGGTCGGCCTCCGGCAGCGGATTGCCCTCGGGCAGGAACGACGACGTCTTGTCGATGGTGGTGTTGTTCGAGCCCGCGAGGTCGGCGGAGCCGCCCCACAGCTCGGGCACGATCGCGCCCAGCGCCTGGAGGACCTTGCCGGACGCGGCCCGGGTGGCGACACCCTTGCCGGTCTCGAACTCCGGCAGGTGGTCCTCCCAGCCGGCCGGCAGCTCGCCCGCTCGGATCCGGTCGAACTCGGCGGCGCGCTCCGGGTTGGCCGTGCGCCAGGCGGCGAACGTCTTCTCCCACTCGCCCCGGGTCTCCCGGCCGCGGTCCAGCGCGGCACGGGTGTGCGCGATGACCGCGTCGGAGACCTCGAAGGACTGCTCGGGGTCGAAGCCGAGGACCCGCTTGGTGGCCGCGACCTCTTCATCGCCCAGCGCCGAGCCGTGCGCGGCCTCGGTGTTCTGCGCGTGCGGGGCGGGCCAGGCGATGATCGAACGGGCCGCGATGAACGAGGGGCGCTCGGTCTCGGCCTGCGCCGCGCGCAGCGCCTGGTAGAGGGCGGCGGGGTCGAGGTCGCCGTTGGGCGCCTGCGCCACGCGCTGGACGTGCCAGCCGTACGCCTCGTACCGCTTGAGAGTGTCCTCGGAGACCGCGGTCTCGGTGTCGCCCTCGATGGAGATGTGGTTGTCGTCCCACAGCAGTACGAGGTTGCCGAGCTTCTGGTGCCCGGCCATCGAGGACGCCTCGGCGGAGATGCCCTCCTGGAGGCAGCCGTCACCGGCGATGGCCCAGATGGTGTGGTCGAACGGCGAGGTGCCCGGGGCGGCGTCCGGGTCGAACAGACCGCGCTCGTAGCGGGCGGCCATCGCCATGCCCACGGCGTTGGCGACGCCCTGGCCGAGCGGTCCGGTCGTCGTCTCCACGCCGGTGGTGTGGCCGTACTCCGGGTGGCCGGGAGTCTTCGAGCCCCAGGTCCGGAACGCCTTCAGATCATCCAGCTCAAGGCCGTACCCGGCCAGGTAGAGCTGGGTGTACAGGGTCAGCGACGAGTGACCGGCGGAGAGGACGAACCGGTCCCGGCCGGTCCAGTCCGCGTCGGCGGGGTCGTGTCGCATCACCTTCTGGAACAGGACGTACGCGGCGGGCGCGAGGCTCATGGCCGTACCGGGGTGGCCGTTGCCGACCTTCTGTACGGAATCCATGGCCAGGACGCGGGCGGTATCGACAGCCCGCTGGTCCAGATCGGTCCACTCAAGGTCTGTGGTGGTCGGCTTGGTGCTCACCCTGGTTCAGGGCTCCTCTCCACATGTTTCCCCATGTGTGCTCCACATGGCGTCTCCCGGTGACGACGGAAGCACCGGGCGCTGCCGAGCCTACCCGCGACCTGGCACTCAGCAGGTGCCGAGCGCTTCGGCCCCCGACCCGCCGGGGGACCGCGCAATATTCGCGGGAGTGCAGCTCAACACGACCCCACCCCCGTGCGGGGCGAAGGATCGGCAGCCTCTAGAGTGGCGTGGTAAGCGCGAGTGTTTACCGGGCCTTCATGTATGTCCACATGCGTCCGGCGCTCGCTGGGAGTCTCTGTCAGGGGTGTGCGTGACGGCCGTCGAATCCCGTCCAGCGGGGGTGCTCGGCACGAGCCCCGGCAGCCAGCCGTTCGGGGCCCGGGTCAGGGCCTTCGTGGCACTGACCAAGCCGCGGATCATCGAGCTGCTGCTCATCACCACCGTGCCGGTCATGTTCCTCGCCGCGCAAGGGGTACCGGATCTCTGGCTGGTTCTGGTGACCTGCCTCGGCGGTTACCTCTCGGCGGGTGGCGCCAACGCGCTGAACATGTACCTCGACCGCGATATCGACGCGCTGATGGACCGTACGTCGCAGCGCCCGCTGGTCACCGGAATGGTGTCGCCGCGTGAGGCCCTCGTCTTCGGGATCACCCTCGCGGTCGTCTCCACCCTCTGGTTCGGCCTGCTGGTCAACTGGCTCTCCGCCTGGCTCTCGCTCGGCGCGCTCCTCTTCTACGTGGTCGTCTACACGATGATCCTGAAGCGGCGCACCTCGCAGAACATCGTCTGGGGCGGCATCGCGGGCTGTATGCCCGTCCTGATCGGCTGGTCCGCGGTCACCAACTCGATGTCCTGGGCCGCCGTCATCCTCTTCCTCGTCATCTTCTTCTGGACGCCGCCGCACTACTGGCCGCTGTCGATGAAGGTGAAGGACGACTACGCCCGCGTGGGTGTGCCGATGCTCCCGGTGGTCGCCTCCAACCGAGTGGTGGCCCGCCAGATCGTCCTCTACAGCTGGGTGATGGTCGCGGTCTCGCTGCTGCTCACCCCGCTCGGGTACACCGGCTGGTTCTACACGACGGTGGCGCTGGCGACGGGCGGCTGGTGGCTCTGGGAGGCGCACGCGCTCCAGGCTCGCGCGAAGTCGGGGGCGACGGGGGCGAAGCTGAAGGAGATGCGGCTGTTCCACTGGTCGATCACCTACGTCTCGCTCCTCTTCGTCGCGGTCGCGGTCGACCCCTTCGTGAGCTGACGCCCCTCCGGGGTGGGGGCTCCGGTCCTTGCGGCTCCCTCGCGCATCAGGGTCCGTCCTCAATCGCCGGACGGGCTAGAACTAGCCTCGCCGGCGATTGAGGCGCGGGGTTCGGGGCGGAGCCCCGCGAAGCGGCCGAGACCCACGGGGAGCCTGGCAACGGGCGAGCGGCTTCGGTCCAGGGCCCATGCCGTTCCCGCCGCCTCGCGCTGAGGGGTCCGTCCTCAAACGCCGGACGGGCTTAATTTCCAGCCCGTCCGGTGGGCGGAGTCGCTAAAACCAGCCTCGCCGGCGATTGAGGCGCGGGGTTCGGGGCGGAGCCCCGGGAGGGGCTGAGGTGCAGGACACTGCCGGAGGGCATGGTCACCGTCCGGTACCCGCAAGTAGCATCGCTCCATGCAGATGACCCCGCGCAAGACGGCCAAGCTCGCCAAGGAGATCCGCACCTTCGCGAAGGCGCACGGCGGAGCCGAGGGCCAGCTCGCCTACATCGGTCAGGCCGGCACCCGGATCGTGCTCGTCGGTGACGACGGAGCCTGGGGTGATCTCGTCGCCCCCACCCATGACATCGCGACCGCCGCCGCCGAGCAGGCCGGTCTCACGCTCCATGAGTCGTTCGACGGGGAGTTCGCTGCGAAGGTCCGTACGGGCCCCTACGAGTGGACCCGGATGGCCGGTATCCAGGTCGGCGGTCCCTCGAACGGCTGACGCGGAACGCCGTCACGGCACACAGCCGCCCCCCGGCGTACGGGAGTACGCCGGGGGGCGGTGTCATGTCGTCAGCGTCAGCGCTACGAGAGCCTCAGCGCTACGAGAGGCAGACCCTTCAGACTTTCGACAGCTCCGGGTCGGGCTGCGTGGGCACCGGGGTCGTGGCCCACGGGCGTTCCCGCAGGCTCAGCGCCAGCCGGATGACCGCGATCCACATCAGCGAGGAGCCGAGCATATGGACGCCGACCAGGATCTCGGGGACGCCCGTGAAGTACTGGAGATAGCCCACCGCACCCTGCGCCAGCAGCACGATCAGCAGATCCCGGGAGCGCGCGCGGACGTCCTTCGGCGCGTCCACCACCCGTAGCACCAGCCACATCGCGAGCGCGAGCGCGCAGACGACCCAGGCGGAGATCGCGTGCACCTGGGCCGCGGCGACCCAGTCCCACGGCATCCGCGGCACATCGCTGCTGTCACCGGCGTGCTTGCCCGAGCCGGTCACCGCCGTGCCCAGCGTGATCAGCACCACGCTCGTGCCGACGATCGCCCAGGACAGCTTGCGGACCGGTCGCGGCACCCGGGGGCGCGCCGGGGCGTCGCCCTCGCCGGCCCGGTGCCAGGTGATCACGGCCACGGTGATCAGCGCGTTCGCGGCGAGGAAGTGCCCGGCCACGGTCCACGGGTTGAGGCCCGCCCAGACGGTGATCCCGCCGAGCACGGCGTTGCTCACCACGATCCAGAACTGCGCCCAGCCCAGCCGGAGCAGTCCGCGGCGCAGCGGCTTGGTGGAGCGCACCGCGATGATGGCCCAGCCGACCGCCGCCGACAGGACGTACGTCAGCATCCGGTTGCCGAACTCGATCGCCCCGTGCAACCCCTGTTCGGGAGTGGCGAACAGGGAGTCGTCGGTGCACTTGGGCCAGGTGTCGCAGCCGAGACCGGATCCGGTCAGCCGGACCGCGCCGCCCGTGACGATGATGAACACACTCATCACGACGGCGGAGAGCGTGGCCCGCCGGAGCGTCCCGGGTTTGGGCGTCCAGCGCTGGGCGATGAAGGCGAGGGGGGTTTGCACGGGAACCATCGTAGGACGATGCCTTGTGCATGTTTTCACTAGGGTCCGATCGGGGGCCCCGGTGTCGCGGAAAACCACCGTACGGCCAGGTCCCAGAGGCTGGTCCGGTCCCGGGTAAGCCCCGGACTACTCCCAGCGGAAGAGCCGGCCCGCCGCGCCGAGTCCGAGCACCGCCCAGACGGCGAGCACGCCGAGATTCCCCCAGGGCAGCGAGTCCCCGTGCTGCAACACGTCACGCAGTCCGTCCGAGAGCGCCGAGATCGGCAGCAGCGCGAGCGCCGACGCGACCCCGTCGGGGAACCGGTCCAGCGGCACGATCACCCCGCCGCCCACCAGCAGCAGCAGGAAGACCAGATTGGCGGCGGCCAGGGTGGCCTCGGCGCGCAGCGTGCCGGCCATCAGCAGTCCGAGGCCGCTGAAGGCGGCGGTGCCGAGCGCCAGCAGCAGGAGCACGGAGAACGGGTCCCCGCCGGGCGACCAGCCCAGCGCGAACGCGATCGACGTCAGCAGCGCGATCTGCAGCATCTCCGTGACCAGCACGGAGAGCGTCTTGGCGCACATCAGGGCCCAGCGGGGGAGCGGGGACGCGCCGAGTCGTTTGAGGACTCCGTACCGCCGCTCGAAACCGGTGGCGATGGCCTGCCCGGTGAAGGCGGTGGACATCACGGCGAGCGCGAGCACGCCGGGGGTGAGGAAGTCGACCGGCTCGCCGCTCCCGGTGTCGACGACATCGACCGTCGAGAACAGGACGAGGAGGAGGGAGGGGATGACGACGGTGAGCAGCAACTGCTCACCGTTGCGCAGCAGCATCCTGGTCTCGAACGCGGTCTGCGCCGCGATCATGCGGCCCAGCGGCGCGGCGCCCGGCCTCGGTGTGTACGTACCGGCGCTCACGCCCGCCACTCCTGACTCCGCTGTTTCCGGGGACCGCTGCCGGCCGAGCCCGTGGTGGTTCTGGGTCACGCCCGCAGTTCCTTCCCCGTCAGCTCCAAAAAGACGTCCTCCAGCGTGTGCCGCTCCACCGAGATGCCGGACGGCATCACACCGTGCTGCGCGCACCAGGAGGTGACCGTGGCGAGCAACTGGGGGTCCACCTGACCCGCTATCCGGTACGCCCCCGGGGTCAGCTCGGCCGCCTCGGTGCCGTCCGGGAGGGCCTTGAGCAGGGAGGCGACGTCGAGTCCGGGGCGACCGGTGAAGCGGAGGGTGTTCTCGGCGCCGCCCCGGCAGAGCTGTTCGGGGGTGCCCCGGGCGATGACCCGGCCCGCGTCGATGATGGCGACACCGTCCGCGAGTTCCTCGGCCTCATCCATGAAGTGCGTGGTCAGGATGGTGGTGACGCCGTCCGCGCGCAGCTCGCGCACCAGTTGCCAGGTGGCGTGGCGGGCCTGTGGGTCGAGGCCGGCGGTGGGTTCGTCCAGGAAGATCAGTTCGGGGCGGCCGACGACGGCCATCGCGAGCGCGAGCCGCTGCTGCTGGCCGCCGGAGAGTCGCCGGTAGGTCGTCCGGCCGCAGCCGCCGAGGCCGAGCCGTTCGATCAGCGCGTCCACGTCGAGGGGGTGGGCGTGCAGCTTCGCCATATGGCGCAGCATCTCTTCGGCGCGGGCCCCGGAGTAGACGCCGCCGGACTGGAGCATCACCCCGATCCGGGCGCGCAGTTTCGGGGCGTCGGCGACCGGGTCGAGGCCGAGGACCCGTACCGTGCCCGCGTCGGCGCGGCGGTAGCCCTCACAGATCTCGATCGTGGTGGTCTTGCCGGCACCGTTGGGACCGAGGACGGCGGTCACCCGGCCCTGCGGGACGTCGAGGTCGAGGCCGTTCACGGCCGTCTTCGATCCGTACCGCTTGACCAGGCCCTGGATCTGGACGACGGACTCGCTAAGCATGTCGGAAGTCTAGGCGGGCGCGCGGAAGGCTCTGAGCGCGCCCCCGCGACCCCGTACCCCCCGGGGCGGGCGCACGGAGCGCTCCGAGTGCGGCCCCCGGCGGCCCGTACCCCGGGCGGGCGCGCGGGTGACGTCCGAGCGCGCCCCACACCCCGTACCCCCGGCGCACAGGACGCCCCCCGCGCCCGCCCGCGACCCCCTGCCGGACCGCTGTGACCGCTGCGCCGGAAAAGGCCAGAACTGGCACCTGATGCGTTCTTCACATGGACCTGTCAAGTCCTTCACGATGCGAGGGCCGGCACGAACGCCCTCCAGGTGCCGGTACGAACCCCACCCAGTTAGGAGAGTTCGTTGGCTGGACGCAGACCGGAACGGCGCGGGGCCCTCGCCGCCCTGACCGCCGTGGCCCTGGCACTTCCCCTCGCTCTCGGCGCCACCCCCGCCCAGGCATTACCGACCCAGGCGTTACCCGACCCCGGCGCGGGAGCGTCGGCGGCACCCTCCCCGTACCGGGCCAAGGCGGAGGCTCCGGTCCGCGCCCGGCTCGACGCCGGTGACAGGGCGACCTTCTGGGTCGCCCTGTCGCATGAGGCGGACACCTCCGCCGTCCGGCAGCAGCGGACCAGGACGGACCGGGCCCGTTTGCTGCTGCGCACCAAGCAGGAGCACGCCCAGCGCACCCAGGCCCCGCTGAAGGCGCTGCTCGACGCGGCGGGTGCGGAGTACGAATCCTTCTGGATCACCAACACCCTCAAGGTCACCACGGACGCGGCCGTCGCCCGGACCATCGCGGCGCGCCCCGAGGTCGCCGCGCTGGAGGCGGACGACCCGATCCCGGTCCCCGACCCGCTGCCGGGCCGCGCCGAACCGCGCACCGACGCCGTCGAGTGGAACATCGACCGGGTCAACGCCCCGAAGGTGTGGTCCGAGTTCGGCGCGCGCGGCGAGGGCGTCGTCGTCGCGAACATCGACACCGGGGTCCAGCTCGACCATCCGGCCGTGAAGGCCAAATACCGCGGCCTGCGCTCCGACGGCGGCTACGACCACGCCTACAACTGGTTCGATCCGGCCAAGGTGTGCACGGTCGCCGGCCCCTGTGACAACAACGGCCACGGCACCCACACCATGGGCACGATGGTCGGCGACGACGGCGCGGGCAATCAGATCGGGGTCGCCCCCGGCGCCCGCTGGATCGCCGCCAAGGGCTGCGAGTCCTCCTCGTGCAGCCGGGACTCCCTGCTCCGCTCCGGGCAGTGGATCGTCGCCCCCACCGACGCGGCCGGCGCCAATCCGCGTCCCGATCTCGCCCCCGACATCGTGAACAACTCATGGGGCAGCGGCGTCTTCGACGCCTGGTACAAGACGGTCGTCCAGTCCTGGCGGGACGCGGGCATCTTCCCCGCGTTCTCCAACGGGAACAACGGCCCGAGCTGCAATTCGGCGGGATCGCCGGGCAGCTACGCGAACTCGTACGCGTCCGGCGCCTTCGACATCAACAACGCCATCGCCTCCTTCTCCTCGCGCGGTACCGGCGAGGCCGGCACCCTGAAGCCCAACCTGGCAGCGCCCGGGGTCAACATCCGCTCCGCCTGGACGGGCGGCGGCTACAACGCGATCTCCGGCACCTCGATGGCCTCGCCCCACACCGCCGCCACCGTGGCCCTGCTCTGGTCGGCCGCCCCCGCGCTGCGCGGCGATATCGCCGCCACCGAGAAGCTCCTCGACGCGTCCGCCGTGGACGTGGACAACACCACCTGCGGTGGCACGGCCGCCGACAACAACGTCTTCGGCGAGGGCCGGCTCGACGCGCACGCGGCCGTCACCGCCGCCCCGCGCGGCCCGCTCGGCGCGGTCGGCGGCACGGTCACCTCGGGCACCAGCCCGGTCGCCGACGCCGAGCTGCGGTTCGACGGCCCGATGCGCTCGACCGTGAGCAGCGGCGCCAACGGCACCTACGCCCTGCCGAAGCTGATGGTCGGCGAGTACCGGGTCACCGTCAGCAAATTCGGCTATGTCACGGCCACCGGGGCCGTGACCGTGGTCGAGGGCGCCAGCACGGTCAAGGACTTCGCGCTGGACGAGGCGGCGTCCGCCGATGTCACCGGCCGGATCACCGGCCACTCCGGCGCCGAGGCGAATGCCGTGGTCACCGCCCAGGGCACGCCGGTCAGCACCAGGTCGGCCGCCGACGGCGGCTATGCGCTGCGCCTTCCGGTGGGCACGTACGACCTCGCTGTGACCCCCGCCCACCGATGCGCGTCGGCGACCAGCGTCCGGGTCGAGGTCACCGCCGCGACCGTCCGGGACATCGCCCTGCCGGACCGTACGGACACCTTCGGGACCGCTTGCTCGGTCGGCGCCGCGGCCTTCCCCGAGGGGGCCACGAAGCTGGCGTTCTCCAGCGAGTTCTTCGGCACCTCCGCCTTCGCGCTGCCCTTCCCGGTGGCCCTCTACGGCCGGACGTACCGCACGGCGACCGCCTCGGTCGACGGCGTGCTCTCCTTCGGTGCGTCCTCCACCTCCGGCGTCAACGGCTCCCTGCCCACCACCGGTACGCCGAACGGCGCGCTCTACCCCTTCTGGGACAACCTCACCGTGGACGCGGCGGCCGGGGTGTACTGGTCCGCCACCGGAACCGCCCCGCACCGGAAGATCGTCGTCGAGTGGCGCAACGCGCTCATCGGAGCGACCACCGCCGAGCGGATCTCCTTCGCGGCGGTGCTGAGCGAGGACGGCACCGCGTCCTTCCACTACAAGGACGTCTCCGGCGCCGGCTTCGAGAACGGCTCGTCCGCGACCATCGGCGCGGAGAACGCCACCGGCACCGACGCCCTCCTCTACTCGTACAACGAGGCCACGGTCCGGGACGGCGCGAGCATCCACCTCCGTACGACGAAGAGCGCGATCGTCGCCGGTACGGTCACCGACGCCAATGACGGCAAGGCGGTGGCCGGCGCGAGCGTCGCCGTCACCGCTGGTGGTGCCGGAGTCGGGAGCGACACCGTCACGGCCGACGGCGGCTACCTCGCACAGGTGCCCGCCCCCGCCGACTACGACCTCACGCTGTCCGCGCCCGCCTACGCACCGGTGAGCGGGCGGCAGGGGCTGAAGCCGGGGGAGACCGGGGTCCTCGATGCCGCGCTGACCACCGGCCGGGTCGCAGCCGACACCAGCCGGCTGACCGTGATCGCTCCCGCGGGGCAGCAGCGTGCCCGCGCGATCACGCTCGTGAACACCGGCTCCGCCACCCCCTTCACCGTCGCGGAGAAGGACGGCAAGGGCTGGATCACTGCGGCCCCCGGCAGCGGTGAGCTGGCGGCGGGCGGTTCCCAGGAGGTGCGGCTGAGCATCGACACCACCGGGGCGGCCCCCGGCTCGGTGCTCACCGGCACGCTGGCGGTCACCTCCCGCAGCGGCCGGGCGCCGGTGATCGACATTCCGGTCTCCGTCGTCGTCCCCGCCTATCAGCGGGCGGTCGACAGCGGCGCGACCCGGTCCGTCGTGGACCCGCTCGGCGACACCTGGACCGCCGACCAGGCGTACACCGTCGGGGGGCACGGCTATCTGGGCAGCTCGACCCGGCAGTCCATCTCACGGCCGGTCGTGGGCGTCCCGGCGACGAGCGACCCGGTGCTCTACCGGACCGCCCGGCAGGGCATGTACGAGTACCGGTTCGACGCGCTGCCCCCGGGGACCTACCGGGTGGAGCTGGGTTTCGCCGAGCCGGCCACCAACCGGCCGACCCAGCGGGTCTTCGACGTGATGGCGGAGGGGATCCAGTTCGTCCCCAATCTGGACCTGGCCCTGGAGGCCGGGGTACGGACCGCCCATGACCGGTCCTTCACCGTCACGGTCACCGACGGGCAGCTCAATCTGCGGTTCGTGGCCAATTCCGGGAAAACTCTGGTGAACTCGATCAAGGTCACAGAGCGGCCTGATCTGACCGGCTGATATTGGTAAAATCCCTGCTCAGGGCCTGTTCTCCGGTCGGGGAACAGGCCCTGTGTTAGGTAACCCTAAGTGACGAAGCGCACCGGAAGTACGGCCGGACGGCGGTTGTCACCCTCGAAGGAATTACGCAACAATGGTGTTGTGAAAAACGTCGGCGAGGCTCCGCAGGAGGAACTCGCGACCGGTTCGCGCACGGATCATTCGACACGCAACCGCGTCGCGCGCTCTGTCCTGGACCATGGCCCGTCCACCGTGGCGGCTCTGGCGGTCCGGCTCGGACTCACCCACGCGGCGGTCCGCCGCCACCTCGACACTCTCGTCGCGGAGAACATCGTAGAACCCCGTGAGCAGCGGATCTACGGCGCCCGCACCCGGGGCAGGCCCGCCAAGGTCTTCGCCCTCACATCCTGCGGCCGGGACGCCTTCGACCAGTCGTACGACGCACTGGCCATGGACGCCCTCCGCTGGATCGAGCGCGCGGCGGGCGGTGGAGCGGCCGGCGAGGCCGCCGTCGCCGCCTTCGCGCGCGACCGGATGGAGGCCCAGGCCGAGCCCTACCGGGCGGCCGTCGAAGCCGCGGCCCCCGAGCAGCGCACGGCGGCCCTGGCGAAAGCCCTGAGCGCCGACGGGTACGCTGCTATGGCGCGCAGCGCCCCCGGCCCTCAGCAGGGTGAGCAGCTCTGTCAGCACCACTGCCCGGTCGCCCACGTCGCCGAGCAGTACCCACAGCTCTGCGAGGCGGAGACCGAGGTCTTCTCGCGTCTGCTCGGGACCCATGTCCAGCGTCTGGCCACCATCGCCCACGGCGACGGCGTGTGCACGACGTTCATTCCGCGTAGCACCACCACACCATCAGCATCCGCAAGCACGGCCGGGAGGAACCCCGCATGACTCTCCCCACGGAGACCGCTCACCCCGAACTGGAGGGGCTGGGCACGTACGAATTCGGCTGGGCCGACTCCGACGCGGCAGGCGCCACCGCCAAGCGCGGTCTCTCCGAGGCCGTCGTCCGCGACATCTCGGCGAAGAAGAACGAGCCGGAGTGGATGCTGAAGCTGCGCCTCAAGGGGCTGCGGCTGTTCGACCGGAAGCCCATGCCGAACTGGGGCTCCGACCTGTCGGGCATCGACTTCGACAACATCAAGTACTTCGTGCGCTCCACGGAGAAGCAGGCGGCGTCCTGGGAGGACCTGCCCGAGGACATCAAGAACACCTACGACAAGCTGGGCATCCCGGAGGCGGAGAAGCAGCGTCTCGTCGCCGGTGTCGCCGCCCAGTACGAGTCCGAGGTCGTCTACCACCAGATCCGTGAGGACCTGGAGGAGCAGGGCGTCATCTTCCTCGACACGGACACCGCGCTGAAGGAGCACCCCGAGCTCTTCCAGGAGTACTTCGGCACGATCATCCCGGTCGGCGACAACAAGTTCGCCTCGCTGAACACGGCCGTCTGGTCCGGTGGCTCGTTCATCTACGTGCCCAAGGGTGTCCACGTCGACATCCCGCTCCAGGCGTACTTCCGTATCAACACGGAGAACATGGGCCAGTTCGAGCGGACGCTGATCATCGTCGACGAGGACGCCTACGTCCACTACGTCGAGGGTTGTACCGCGCCGATCTATTCCTCGGACTCGCTGCACAGCGCCGTGGTCGAGATCATCGTCAAGAAGGGCGGCCGCTGCCGCTACACGACGATCCAGAACTGGTCGAACAACGTCTACAACCTGGTCACCAAGCGGGCCGTGGCCTACGAGGGCGCGACCATGGAGTGGGTCGACGGCAACATCGGCTCCAAGGTGACCATGAAGTACCCGGCCGTCTACCTGATGGGCGAGCACGCCAAGGGCGAGACGCTCTCCATCGCGTTCGCGGGCGAGGGCCAGCACCAGGACGCCGGCGCCAAGATGGTCCACATGGCCCCGAACACCTCCTCCAACATCGTCTCCAAGTCGGTGGCGCGAGGCGGCGGCCGTACCTCCTACCGCGGTCTGATCGAGATCGGCGAGGGCTCCCCGGGCTCGAAGTCCAATGTGCTCTGTGACGCGCTGCTGGTCGACACGATCTCCCGCTCGGACACCTACCCGTACGTCGACGTCCGCGAGGACGACGTCTCCATGGGCCACGAGGCCACCGTCTCCAAGGTCTCCGAGGACCAGCTCTTCTACCTGATGAGCCGCGGTATGACGGAGTTCGAGGCGATGGCGATGATCGTGCGCGGCTTCGTCGAGCCCATCGCCAAGGAACTGCCGATGGAGTACGCGCTGGAACTGAACCGGCTGATCGAGCTGCAGATGGAGGGTTCGGTCGGCTAGCCCGGCCGCTCCCAGCGGGGCGGGCGCCGGACGCGCCCGCCCTCGCGGCGAACGATTTTCCTGACCCAGAGGCAGAGAGAGAGCACGACGACAGCCATGGCTGAGGCTCAGAACATCCCGGCGGGGTCCACCACCGCCGGCTCGATCGCGGTGGCCGCCGAGTCGACCGTCGCCACCCGCATGAGTGCGCCCCCGTCGTTCGACGTGGCGGACTTCCCGGTTCCGCACGGCCGCGAGGAGGAGTGGCGCTTCACTCCCCTGGAGCGGCTCGCCGGACTCCACGACGGCACCGCCGTCGCCACCGGAGGCGTCAAGGTCACCATCGACGCGCCCACCGGAGTGACCGTCGAGACCGTCGGCCGGGACGACGCCCGCCTCGGTCGGGCCGGCACCCCCGTGGACCGGGTCGCCGCCCAGGCGTACTCCTCCTTCGAGACCGCCTCGGTCGTCACCGTGCCCAAGGAGACCGTGCTCACCGAGCCGATCCGGATCGCCGTGCACGGCGAGGGCGGGGTGGCCTTCGGCCACCAGGTGATCGAGCTGGGCGCGTTCGCCGAGGCCGTCGTGGTCATCGACCACACCGGTGACGCGGTCTTCGCCGCCAACGCCGACTTCGTACTCGGCGACGGCGCCAAGCTCACCGTCGTCTCCGTGCAGGACTGGGACGACAAAACCGTCCACGTCGCCCAGCAGAACGCGCTGATCGGCCGGGACGCCTCCTTCAAGTCCGTGATCGTCACCTTCGGCGGCGATCTGGTCCGGCTGCACCCCCGCGTCGCCTACGCGGCCACCGGTGGCGAGGCCGAGCTGTTCGGCCTCTACTTCACCGACAAGGGCCAGCACCAGGAGCACCGCCTCCTCGTCGACCACAACACCCCGCACAACAAGTCCAACGCGGTCTACAAGGGCGCGCTCCAGGGCCAGGACGCGCACGCGGTCTGGATCGGGGACGTCCTCATCCGGGTGGCCGCCGAGGGCACCGACACCTACGAGATGAACCGCAACCTGGTCCTCACGGACGGCGCGCGGGTCGACTCCGTGCCCAACCTGGAGATCGAGACCGGCGAGATCGTCGGCGCGGGTCACGCATCGGCCACCGGGCGCTTCGACGACGAGCAGCTCTTCTACCTGATGGCGCGCGGCATCCCGGAGCAGGACGCCCGCCGTCTCGTCGTCCGCGGCTTCTTCGCCGAGCTGGTCCAGCAGATCGGACTGCCCGACGTCGAGGAGCGGCTGCTCGCCACGATCGAGGAAGAGCTGGAGGCGTCCGTCGCATGAGCTTCGTCCGTGCCTGTGGCCTGAGCGAGCTGGAGGACGACACCCCCCTGCGGGTGGAGCTCGACGGCACCCCGGTCTCGGTCGTCCGTACCGAGGGCGAGGTCTTCGCGATCCACGACATCTGCTCCCATGCGAATGTCTCGCTGTCGGAGGGCGAGGTGGAGGACTGTCAGATCGAGTGCTGGCTGCACGGTTCCAGCTTCGACCTCCGCACCGGGAAGCCGTCCGGACTGCCCGCGACGCGCCCCGTCCCCGTATACCCCGTAAAGATCCAAGGGGACGATGTGCTCGTCTCCATCACCCAGGAGTCCTGAGTCACCCATGGCAACGCTTGAAATCCGCGACCTGCACGTCTCCGTCGAGGCCGAGAACGGCCCCCGGGAGATCCTCAAGGGCGTCGACCTGACCGTGAAGCAGGGCGAGACCCACGCCATCATGGGCCCCAACGGCTCCGGCAAGTCCACCCTGGCGTACTCGCTCGCCGGTCACCCCAAGTACACGATCACCGGCGGTCAGGTGACCCTGGACGGTGAGGACGTGCTGGAGATGAGCGTGGACGAACGCGCCCGCGCCGGTCTCTTCCTCGCGATGCAGTACCCGGTCGAGGTCCCCGGTGTCTCGGTCTCCAACTTCCTGCGCACCTCCGCCACCGCCATCCGCGGCGAGGCGCCGAAGCTGCGCACCTGGGTGAAGGAGGTCAAGGCGACCATGGAGCGGCTCTCCATGGACCCGGCCTTCGCCGAGCGCAATGTCAACGAGGGCTTCTCCGGCGGCGAGAAGAAGCGTCACGAGATCCTTCAGCTGGAGCTGCTCAAGCCGAAGATCGCGATCCTGGACGAGACCGACTCCGGCCTCGACGTCGACGCCCTGCGCGTCGTCTCCGAGGGCGTCAACCGCGTCCGCGAGTCGGGCGAGGTCGGCACCCTGCTGATCACGCACTACACGCGCATTCTCCGGTACATCAAGCCCGACCACGTCCACGTCTTCGCCAACGGACGGATCGCCGAGTCCGGCGGTCCCGAGCTGGCGGACAAGTTGGAGGCGGAGGGCTACGAGGCTTATGTGAAGGGTGGCGCTTCCTCGTGACCTACCCCCGCCAGGGGCTCCCCGGCCTCCTCGACACCGAGGCGATCCGCAAGGATTTCCCGATCCTCGACCGGGTGATCCACGACGGCAAGAAGCTCGTCTATCTGGACAGCGCGGCCAGCTCGCAGAAGCCGCGTCAGGTCATCGACGCGATGAGCGAGTACTACGAGCAGCACCACGCCAATGTGCACCGTGGTGTCCACGTCCTCGCCGAAGAGGCCACCGCGCTGTACGAGGGCGCACGCACGAAGGTCGCGGAGTTCATCAACGCGCCCAGCCGTGACGAGGTGATCTTCACCAAGAACGCCTCGGAGTCGCTGAACCTGGTGGCGAACATGCTCGGCTGGGCCGATGAGCCCTACCGGGTCGACCACGAGACCGAGATCGTCATCACCGAGATGGAGCACCACTCCAACATCGTGCCGTGGCAGCTGCTCGCGCAGCGCACCGGCGCGAAGCTGAAGTGGTTCGGTCTCACCGACGACGGCCGCCTCGACCTGTCCAACATCGAGGAGATCATCACCGAGAAGACGAAGATCGTCTCCTTTGTGCTGGTCTCCAACATCCTGGGCACCGTCAACCCGGTCGAGGCGATCGTCCGCCGCGCCCACGAGGTCGGCGCCCTGGTCCTGATCGACGCCTCGCAGGCGGCGCCGCACGCCCCGATGGACGTTCAGGCGCTCCAGGCGGACTTCGTGGCCTTCACCGGCCACAAGATGTGCGGTCCGACGGGCATCGGTGTGCTGTGGGGCCGGCAGGAGCTGCTGGAGGACCTGCCGCCGTTCCTCGGCGGCGGCGAGATGATCGAGACCGTGTCGATGCACTCCTCCACGTACGCGCCCGCGCCGCACAAGTTCGAGGCCGGTACGCCGCCGATCGCCGGGGCCGTCGGTCTCGGCGCGGCCGTGGACTACCTGAACTCCATCGGCATGGAGAAGATCGCGGCTCATGAGCACGCGATCACCGAGTACGCGGTGAAGCGCCTTCTTGAGGTGCCCGACCTGCGGATCATCGGCCCGACGTCGGCGGAGGACCGCGGTGCCGCGATCTCCTTCACGCTGGGTGACATCCACCCCCACGACGTGGGCCAGGTGCTGGACGAAGAGGGCATCGCGGTCCGGGTCGGCCACCACTGCGCCCGGCCGGTCTGCCTGCGCTACGGAATTCCCGCGACCACGCGAGCGTCGTTCTATCTGTACTCCACGCCCGCCGAGGTCGACGCGCTCGTCGACGGGCTGGAGCACGTCCGTAATTTCTTCGGGTAGAGCGGAGCCCTTGTGAAGCTTGATTCGATGTACCAGGAAGTCATCCTCGACCACTACAAGCACCCGCACGGCCGGGGGCTTCGGGACGGCGACGCCGAGGTACACCATGTCAATCCGACCTGCGGTGACGAGATCACCCTGCGCGTGAAGTACAACGGATCGCGCATCGAGGACGTGTCGTACGAGGGCCAGGGCTGTTCCATCAGCCAGGCCAGCGCGTCCGTCCTCAACGATCTGCTGGTCGGTAAGGAGCTGGCCGAGGCGCAGAAGATCCAGGCGACATTCCTGGAGCTGATGCAGTCCAAGGGCCAGCTCGTCCCGGACGACGCGATGGAGGAGGTGCTGGAGGACGCGGTCGCGTTCGCCGGTGTCTCCAAATATCCGGCGCGGGTGAAGTGCGCGCTGTTGAGCTGGATGGCGTGGAAGGACGCGACCGCGCAGGCTCTGGGTGACGGCGCGGAGAGCTCCGAGAGGAAATCGGTATGACGGAGAACGCAGGGGCCGCGCTGAAGCCGGCCTCCGAGGACGAGGTCCGCGAGGCGCTGTACGACGTGGTCGACCCCGAGCTGGGGATCGACGTGGTCAACCTGGGCCTGATCTACGGCATCCACGTCGACGACTCGAACGTGGCGACGCTGGACATGACGCTGACGTCGGCGGCGTGCCCGCTGACGGACGTGATCGAGGACCAGGCGAAGTCGGCCGTGGACGGCATCGTCAACGAGCTGAAGATCAACTGGGTCTGGATGCCGCCGTGGGGCCCGGACAAGATCACCGACGATGGGCGCGATCAGCTCAGGGCGCTGGGCTTCAACGTCTGACCCCTGGCCGCGTCGTGCCGACGCGGACCGGGTGTGAACGGCCAGGGCCACCGGGGGACCGGTGGCCCTGGCCGTTTCCGTACCTTCAGGGTCCGGTCTCGCCCGCGTCGAAGGAACAGCCGCCCGGGTGACCCTCGAAGTGGGTGCACGCCTCGCTGCCCGATGGGCTGATCCGGGGGCGGTCCGGCCGGATGACCACGGCGGTGGCGACCCGGCAGCCGTCGGGCCAGGTCGCCCACATCTCGCCCTGGCCGGCGTCGTCGAGCTGCCACACCAGATCGGTGTGATCGCCCGTGTGCGGATCGAGCCTGCACCGGAGATCGCGCGTCGCGTCGGTGATATCGCCGTTCCCGATCGCCCGCATGGCGCTGTCGAGAGCGTGAGGCACCCGCGCGAAGGCGCCGCAGAGCGGTTTCTCGATCACTCCGCCACCTCCTCCGTCTGTACCGGGCGGTCGCCGTGGTGGGGGTGTCGCCGGAGCAGTACCCGGCAGTCGACGGCTGCCGATTCGTCTCCGGCCCTGGTGGCCGCGTCCAGTTCCGTACGGAGCCGCTCGCACTCCGCGCACTCGTCCGGCGCCGTCACAGGCCCATCTCCGACAGGGAAGCGCAGTGGGGGTGCGCCTCGATCTCCTCCGAGCACGCGAGGACACTGGCCAGATCGCCGGTACCGCGACAGTTCTCCCGGTGCCGCGCCAGCGACCGGCAGAAGGTGCACCCGTCGACCGGCACGGCCTCCAGGCGCGGCGGTACGGGAGGCGGTTGGTCCCGGCGCTCGACCAGGCCGGAGTGGACGGCCTTGAGCAACACGGGGGTGGCGGCGCCCCACTCTTCGCGCGGCAGCCCATGAGCCTGTATGCGCGCGTCCAGCTCGGCGGTGGTGTGTTGGTTCTGGTACGGGAGATCAGCACTCATGGTCGGGAGCCAGTCCTTTCGGTTGACCTGGTTCCTCTGCGTGACCAGATGAGCACAAGTAGTCCTAGGCTGTTGAGCATTGAGCTTTGGAATTCAACGATTCGAAGCACCGTTCGAAGGCGCTGCAAGGGCAAACTTGGAGGTCAGCGCAGTGGATGACGATGACGCGCGAGAGCCGTTGACTCCGGTTGAGGTTTTCGGTGTTGACGTACGAGAGATGCGTCAGGCACGCAAGATGTCGCTCCGGGGGCTGGCCACCGCCACGGGATACTCGGCTGCATACGTGTCCAAGGTGGAGAACGCCAAGCTGGTGCCCAGCGCTCGGTTCGCCGAGGGGTGTGATCGTGCGTTTGGAACCGGAGCGGTGATGGCCCGCCAGCGGCAAGTGGCCGTCGCCGGTGATCATCCGTCGTGGTTCGTTCCGTATCTCCAGCGTGAGCGTAGGGCAACGCGAATCCTCAACTACTCGACGCTTTATGTGATGGGGTTGCTTCAGACTCCGGAATATGCCCGTGCGCTTTACCGGATGGGGGCCGCGCGCTTCTCCGCGTCAACAGTCGAAGCCAAAGTGGCTGAGCGGGCAGCGCGCCGAGACATCCTTGATCGGTTGGATCCGGCGCCGCCTGTGCTGTGGGTGGTGCTCCATGAATCGTGCCTACGGGTCGTGGTCGGCGGGCCCGGGGTCATGATGCGGCAGATTGAACGCTTGCTGGAGGATGCCGAACGGCCGAACGTGAGCGTTCAGCTCTTACCTTTCAGCGTCGTGCCCGCCTCCGACTCCCCATTTACATTGCTGGCAACTACGGGCACGCCTACGGTGCTACATGCGGATGGTCCGCAAGGCGGGCGACCACAGGAGACGCCAGCGCTCACCTCATCGGCATGTGAGATCTACGATCGCCTACGCGCAGAAGCGCTAGGACACAGTGAATCCGTCACGCGAATTCGTAAGATTCTGGAGGAGTACGCGCCATGACCTGCCTTCACAGCCCTTGCCTAATGGATTGGATGAAGTCGAGCTATAGCGCCCCGAATGGTGGCGAATGCATTGAGTGGGCTCCTGGCCACGCGTCCGTGTACGGCCTCGTGCCGGTCCGGGACAGCAAGGCTCCGGGCGGCCCGATACTCACGCTCACCCCCGCCGCGTTCGTCGGACTCGTGGAGTTCGCCAAGCGCGCGACCGCCTAGTTCCCGTCGGAAGCCCCGCCCCCGTGCACTATCCGGGGGCGGGGCTTCTCGCTGGATGCGTACGCCCGTACGCATCGTTGTGTACTCTCGTACACATGGGATATGGACTGCTCGCCGCGGCCATCGCGGCGGAGGTGGCCGCGACGACGGCCATGAAGTACAGCGAGGGCTTCAGCCGGCTCTGGCCCTCGGTGTTCACCGTCGTGGGCTATGTCATCGCGTTCTCGCTGCTGGCCCAGACGCTGAAGACGCTCTCCGTCGGCACCGCCTACGCCATCTGGGCGGGTGTCGGGACCGCCGCCGTCGCCGGGATCGGGATGATCTTCCTGGGGGAGGCGGCGAGTCTGGCGAAGTTCGCCGGGATCGCGCTCATCATCGCCGGGGTGGTCGTGCTCAACACCGGGGGAGCCCACTGATGGCGCGGCGCTACGACCCCGAGCGGCGGCAGCGCATCATCGACGCCGCGCTGCGGGTCGTCGGGCGGGACGGTATCGGCGGGCTCAGTCATCGCACCGCCGCCGCCGAGGCCGATGTGCCGCTCGGCTCCACCACGTACCACTTCGCCTCGCTGGACGAGCTGCTCATCGCCGCGCTGCGGCAGGCCAATGAGACCTTCGCGGCGGCGGTACGGGACAGTCGCGCGCTCGCCGACCCGGACAGCGATCTCGCGGCCGATCTGGCGCGGATCATGGGGGAGTGGCTCGCGGCCGAGCGCGTCCGGGTCGAGCTGGAGTACGAGCTGTATCTCGCCGCGCTGCGGCGCCCCGTACTGCGGCCCGTCGCCGCCGAATGGACCGAGGGCGTCGTGGCGGCCCTCTCCCGCCGTACCGATCCCGTCACCGCGCGGGCGCTGGTCGCCGTCATGGACGGCATCTGCCTCCAGGTACTCCTCACGGACGCCGCGTACGACCAGGAGTACGCGCGGGACGTCATCGGCCGGGTGCTCGGGACATGAGATCGGTTCGCCCGGGTGGCCGGGCGGGCGTTAGGTTTCCTCCCATGACCGAAACACCTCGCACCACCGGCGCCGTCGCCGCCGGGCTCGCCACCCTCGCCGCCGATGGCACCGTCCTCGACACCTGGTTCCCCGCTCCGGAGCTGCTCACCGAGCCCGGCCCGGCCGGGACCGAGCGGCTCACCGCCGAGCGCGCCGCCGAACTCCTCGGTGAAGGAGCCGTCAGGGCGATCGGGCCGGACGCCCGTCGCGGCGTCGAGGTCGTCGCCGTCCGTACGGTCATCTCCTCGCTGGGCGAGAAGCCGCTCGACGCGCACGACGCGTACCTCCGTCTGCACCTCCTCTCGCACCGGCTCGTCCAGCCGCACGGCCAGAGCCTCGACGGCCTCTTCGGCCTGCTCGCCAATGTCGCCTGGACCTCGCTCGGCCCCGTCGCCGTGGACGACATCGAGAAGGTCCGTCTCAACGCCCGTGCCGAGGGACTGCACCTCCAGGTCACGAGCATCGACAAGTTCCCGCGCATGACGGACTACGTGCTCCCCAAGGGCGTACGGGTCGCCGACGCCGACCGGGTGCGGCTCGGCGCGCACCTCGCCGAGGGCACCACCGTCATGCACGAGGGCTTCGTCAACTTCAACGCCGGCACCCTCGGCACCTCCATGGTCGAGGGGCGGATCTCGGCGGGTGTCGTCGTCGGCGACGGCTCCGACATCGGCGGCGGCGCCTCCACCATGGGGACGCTGTCCGGTGGCGGCAACGTCATCATCTCCATCGGTGAGCGCTGCCTGGTGGGTGCCGAGGCGGGCGTCGGTATCGCCCTCGGTGACGAGTGCGTGGTGGAGGCCGGTCTGTACGTCACGGCCGGTACGCGGATCACCATGCCCGACGGTGAGATCGTGAAGGCGCGCGACCTCTCCGGGGCGAGCAACATCCTGTTCCGGCGCAACTCCGTGACGGGCGCCGTGGAGGCGCGGCCCAACAACGCGGTGTGGGGCGGGCTGAACGAGGTGCTGCACAGCCACAACTAGTCCTTGAGGCAGGGCCCGGTTCCTCGTTCTTCGGGGGGCCGGGCCCTGTTGTATGCGGGGTTCCGGCCTGTCTGCGGCGCTCCAGGGCTCGGAAAAATATGAGCTTAAAGCCAAAATTTGGTTAAAAGGTTCTTTTAAGGCCAATGGGTGATCGCGTACACCGTGTCACGCTCCAGGGCGAGTTACGTTGGCACGAGTCGGCCGGGGAGTATCTCCGGCCGCATCCATCGAGAGGCACCTCATGCGCTTCACGCGCACCATCGCCGCTTCACGGACTCTTCTGATCACCTCGATCGCCGTCGTCGGCCTCACCGCCGCCCCCGCCGTCGCCTCCACCGCAGGCCACGCGGGCGCCGCCGCCTCCGGAGCCCGCGGCGGCTCCGGCATCCTCGGCCTCCCCGGCAGCAACGGTTCCAACGGCGTCGGGAGCAGCGGCGGTGTCGGTGGCCTCGGAGGCCTCGGGGGCGCTGCCGGTGCCAATGGCAACGGTGGTAACGGCGGCAACGGCGGCAATGCCAACGGCACTGGCAGTACCGGTGGCCAGGGCGGCGCCGGCGGCGCGGGCGGCGCCAACGGCAACGGCGGTAACGGGGGCGCCGGGGGTGTCGCCACGCTCGGCGGCACCGGTGGCAAGGGCGGCGTGGGCGGTGTCGGCAATGCCGGTACCGGCATCCCCGGCGGCGCGGGTGGTAACGGCGGCGCCTCTACGGCCGGCGGTGTCTTCACCGGCGGCACCGGTGGTGCGGGTGGCGCGGCCAGCCCGGTCTGCCCCGGCAAGCCCGGCGGCAACGGCACCGCCGCGACGGCCACCGCGAACGGCACCACCGGTGCCACCGGCGCGGCCGGTAAGTCCACCCTCCCCTGCTGACCCGGCTCCCTGACCGGCGGAGCAACTCCTCGTACGCCGCGCGCGGCGCCGCCACCGTCTCCCGGTGGCGGCCTGCGTGGTTTCCGGACCCCGCCCGCGTCCAGCGGGGCCTTCGCCGTCACCGTGCCCGGCGGTCCCGAACGGTAGCCACTCGAACCATGGTTGACCTCAAGCGCGCTTGATGTTCAACGATGGCCGGTGAGGGCGCACCACAGGGGGGCGTCGAACCGAGGGGACACCGTCATGACCGCGTATGTGACCAGCCGGCCCGATGCCCGGCCCGACCTCGGCCGCTCCGGCGTGGGCGTCGTCAAGGTGTCCACCTGGGACGTCGGCACCCCCGAGCGCCAGCACGCCACCGTCGACGCCATCGCCACGGCCTGGGGGAGCCGGAGATGGCCCGCCGTCGGACTCCTCTCGTACACCGTGCACATCGGCGAGGACGGGCGGACGCTGCTGCACTATTCGCAGTGGGCCGATGAGGAGGCGTACCAGAAGTTCTTCCGGGGCTACCGGGACGAGCGGAACGCCGAGATCGACGCGGCCGTCCCCGGGATCGATCGGGTCGGGATCCACGGGTACGAGCTGTACCGGGGCGGAGTACCGGAGGGGGACGGCCGGGTCCCCGGGGCCGTCGTGATCGTGGAGGTGGAGTTCGAGGGACCCGACCGGGAGCGGCAGCGGGCGTGGGTGGACCAGGTCCTGACCGCGCTCGCCGCCGACGAGAAGTCGGGCGCGGGCCGGGGCGGGCCCCGGGACGCCGGGATCTCCGGCTGGTTCCACCTCGGCGTGGACGGCGACCGGGTGCTCAACTACGCGGAGTGGGAGACCGCCGACGCCCATCGCGCCGCCCTGGCCGCGCCCGGTGAGGGCATCGGCGGCGACGGTCCTGAGTGGGCCGCCGTGCACGCCTTCCCCGGGGTGACCGGTCGCCGGGTGACCCGCTACACACCCGGACTGAGCATCAGCCCGGGTGGGTAGGACGGGACAGTACGGTTTACGGGCGGAAGCGCAGCACCTGCGGGTCGTGGTCGCTGTTCTGCTCCGCGAACTCCGCGTTGATGTGCACGCTGTCGTACTCGAAGTCGTCGATCGAGGGGCTGGTCAGGATCTGGTCCAGCACCTGGCTGTTGCCCTGGAAGACGTACGAGTAGCGCTCGGCGCGCGGCAGTGAGGTGATCGCCGCGTGCAGCGCGCCGCCCTCGGTGAGCGTCTTCGTCGTCGCCGAGAACTCGAAGTCGTTGATATCGCCGACGACGAGGACGTCCGCGCGGCGGTCGGCCTTGAGGATCTCCTTGACGAACGTGTTCACCGAGCGCGCCTGGGCCACCCGCTGGACCTCGGAGGACCGGTTCGGCGGCTGGAACTGCGAGGTCAGGGCCTGGTCGCCGCCCTTCGACGCGAAGTGGTTGGCGATCACGAAGACCGGGCGGCCACGGAAGCTGAACTCACCCGCGAGCGGCTTGCGGCTGGACTCCCAGGCGGCGGTGTTCCCCGGGTCGACCCGGCCCGGGGACAGCGTCAGGGCGGCCCGGCGGCCGTCCCGTACGACCCCGGTCGGTGTGGTGGCGTCGCCGCCCGCGCGGTCGGTGAACGAGACCCGCTCGGGGTTGAAGAGGAAGACCTGGCGGATGTTGCCGCCCGGCTGGCCGCCGTCCTTGTTGTTCTCCGGGTCCACGGACCGCCACTCGTACGCGGGGCCGCCCGCCGCGACGATCGCTTCCGTGAACTTCCGCACGGTCTTGTCGGCGGCGACCGTGCCGTCGTTCCGGCTGCCGCTGTTGTCCTGGATCTCCTCCAGGGCGAGGATGTCGGGCGAGGCCAGATTCTCCACGACGGCCCGGCCGAGCGCGTCGAACGTCTCCTGCGGGTCGGACGGGTCGAGGTTCTCCACGTTGTACGTGGCCACGGCCAGCTCGCCCCGGCGCTGCGGGCGGGTCCGCTCGGGCTGGAGGCCCCGGTCGGCCACCGTGCCGAGGGTCCGCGCGGTCAGGGTGTAGCCACCGAACTGGCTGAAGTCCAGCGGGCCCTCGGTCCAGCCGGTGAGCCAGTCGCCGACGTTCGCCTTCGGGAAGGGCTGCTCGGCGGTGGGGACCAGCGACTGGATCTGGAGCCGGCCGGTGTTCTGGGAGGCGTACGAGCCGTAGCGGGTGCCGCCGCCCGCGGTCGGGTTCTCGAACGGCTTGACCGTCACCCACAGCTCGGAGAACGGGTCGGTCGCGCCCACGACCCTGGAGGTGCCGACGCGGACGTTGGTGCCCTCCAGGGACTCGTAGTAGTCCAGGGCGTACGTACGCGGCTTCAGCGGCAGGGCGTTCACGCTGCCCCCGGCCGCCGGGTCGCCCTCCGGGGCGTAGCGGGACGGCACGGACCAGGCGGAGACCGTGACCGGCGCGGGCAGCTCATTGCCGGAGGAGAGCACCGTGACCGTCGGGCGGGAGAGCTGGGTGAGCGACTGGTTGCCGGAAGCGGCCCCTCCGGGGACGAATTCGGCGACCGTGCCGGAGACCCGCACATCGTCGCCGACCTTGACGGCCGGGGTGGAGCCGGGGCCGGTGAAGACGAAGAGGCCCTCGCTGGTCGCCGGGTCGCCGTCGCCGCCGGGGTCCTGGATCCAGAAGCCGCGCGATGAGCCGTAGGTCCGTACGCCGGTGACGATGCCGGGGACCTCGGCGACGGCCTGCCCGGCGAGCGGGGAGGTCCGGGTGGAGCCCTGGACGTCATGGATCCGGACGCCGTCGCCGGGCGCCGGGGCGGCGGACGCGGCGGCGGAGCCGGTGAGCAGGCCGGCCGCGAGCGCGGCGGCGACGAGGGAGGCGACGGCGGCGGTTCTCGGTACGACGGAGGAAGGCATCGGGTCTCCGGTGTCAGAGGAGTGAGGGTGTGTGGGTGGTGTCGAGGAGCGAGGGTGCGTGCGTGGGGTGGTGCGGTGCACGACAAGTTCTACGCGCGTCAATCTCTTTGCTGAGCAGGGCACTTGTCAAGGGTCGGTGAGTGGACGGAAAGGGTCGGGCCGGTGAACCGCCCGAACCCGCGCTCCGGGCCCTCCGGCCGGAGCCGCCCGGGAGGCGGCCGGGGGCCCCTGCGCCCCCGGCGCCCCTCGCGCCGGGGGGACGCCTTCGGGGTGCGCCGGGCCTTGGCCGGGAATGCCGACCGGTCGGCGAAACCCGGTGATATACGTCTACGCTGGGTGCCGCCCCCGGGGCCGTGACCGGACCCCGTACCCGCCGCCCCGCCCCCGAGGAGATTCACCTGATGTCCCAAGACCGTCCCACCCTGCCGCCCGTACGGCTGCACTCGGACGCGGAGCTGGCGCGGGACGCGCTCGCCACACCCCTGCTGACGAAGGCCGTACGGCTCGCACGCTGGGCGGGTCCGGAGACCCGGGTGGGCGCGGGCGGGGAGCTGGCCGACGAACAACTGCCCGCCGCGGCACAGGCGCTGGGGCTGACCGACGACGAGGACGGGCCCGCCTACGCGAGCGAGGCGTGGCGCACCGCCGTCGACGCCGGTCTGGTGGCGGTCCACGACGCCGACGCCGATGCCGACGACACCGACGCGGCCTCTGCGTACGGCACGGTCTCGGCCGGCGAGAACCTCGCCCTGCTCACCTCCGGCGCGCCCCAGGACGTCCTCGCCATCTGGCAGGAGGCGCTGGACGCCGTGCACGCCGACGCCATCGCACCGCTGCTGGACGATCTGACCGAGGCGATCGGCGCGGACGGTGAGATCGACTACGGAATGCTCGACTGGGACCCGGAGGGCGAGGCCGAATTCCTCGACGGAGTCCTCGGCAACCTCTACCTCCTCACCGTCACGGACGGCGGCGCGGGCGACGAGCCGGTGCCGCTGCCCGCGCTCGCCGCTTCGATGATCGTCCCCGACGATATGGGCCAGCCCACCGACGAGGTGCTGGAGCAGGTGTCGGTCGCGATGATGCGGCTGGACGACCAGTTCCAACTGCTGGAGGGCATCGGCCTGGTCGAGTACCGGCCGGTCGACGAGGCGCTGATGATGGACGAGGGCGACGGCACCGACACCCCCGCGCCGGCCGTCGACGAGGAGGACGTCTCCCGGTATGGGCTGGTCAAGCTGACCCGCCTCGGCCTCTACGGCGTCCGGGCGCGGCTGCTGGAGAGCGGTGTCGACGCGCCCGCCGTGGGCGATCTGGCCGAGAAGGGCGCGGACACCCTCCTCGACGGGCTGGCGCACTACCCCGAGTCGGCCGCCCGCGCCGAGACCGAGCAGTGGCTGGCCCGGCGCGAGCCCGCCGCCGCCGCGCACGAGCTGCTGCTCGCCGCGCGCGGTGCGGACGAGGGCGGCCCGCTGCGGCGGCTGCGCTGCCAGCAGGCGCTGACCCTCGTCGGCGACCAGGCGGAGCACGAGGTCCGCGCCGTCCTGGACGACGCCGAACTGGGCGGGCTCGCCCGGGTCTGGCTCGCCGAGCGCGGCGCGGCCGATGTGCCCGCACCCCCGGAGACGATGATCTTCTGGCTCTCGATCGACACCATCGCCGCCCAACTGGACGCGGACGGTGAGTCGGAGGAGCTGCGCGGTCTGGTCGAGGGACTGACCGGACAGCACAGCGGCTTCTTCGACGCGGCCTGGCGGGTCGACCACCCCGCGACGGCTGAGGTGCTGGAGGCGATGGGGCGCGTACATCCGGACAAGCGGGTGGCGAAGGAGGCGCGGAAGGCGGCCTTCAAGGCCCGGTCGAGGGCGGGGGCCTAGCCGGGGCACCCCACCAACCATGGGGCCCAAGGGGGACAAGGGGAGAAACGGTCCGCACGGGACGCCCGGCCACCGGTGACCGCCGTGGCCGGGCGTTCGCGCGCCCGCGCGTGATCCCCCGGATGAGGCCCGGCCGAACCGCTCGGATTCGGCCGCCCGCCCGCCGATCGGTGTTCAGGACGCGTCCGTACGAGGCAGAAACCGTATGCCCGTCATCCGCTCAGCAGCCTCATCGGACGCACGCCCCCCAGGGAGTCACGCGATGTCACTCACCCGCAGGGAATTCTCCAGACAGTCCGCGCTCACCGGAGCCGGTGTCGCCCTCACGGGCGCCGTCGGTTCGCTCGCCACCGCCCCCGGCGCCCTCGCGGCCGACGAGGCCGCCATATCGGCGGGCGCCCCCGGCATCCTCGGTTACGGTCCGCTCCTCCCCGACCCCCAGGGGCTCCTCGCCCTCCCCCGCGGTTTCACCTACCGGGTCATCACCCACAGCGGGGTGACCCGGCTGGAATCCGGTGAGTTCACCCCTTCCGGCCACGACGGCACCGCCACCTTCGCCGGGCCCCGCGGCATCACCCTCCTCGTCGCCAACCACGAGCTGGGCGGCGCGCGCTCCCGCTGGGAACACCCGGTGCCGCTCGCCGAAGGACTCGTCTACGACCCCGCCGCGGCTGGCGGCTGCTCGGTCGTCGAGGTCCGCCCGCACGGCGCCGTCGCCCAGTGGGTCGGAGTCGCCGGCACCTCCACCAACTGCGCGGGCGGCCGCACCTCCTGGGGCACCTGGCTCACCTGCGAGGAGTCCGAGGACCTCGCGGGACAGAACGGCATGACCAAGGACCACGGCTATGTCTTCGAGGTCGACCCCTACGACCGCCGGGCCAACCGCGACCCCCACCCCATCAAGGCGCTCGGCCGCTACGCCCACGAGGCCGTCGTCATCGACCCCCGGCGCGGCCACGCCTATCTGACCGAGGACGCGAGCAGGCCCCACGGCCTCTTCTTCCGCTGGGTGCCGCCGGCCGGCTTCCGGCACGGGCGCGGCAGGCTGCGCACCCTCGCCGACGACGCCGGCGTCCTCCAGGCCGCCCGCTGCTTCGACTCCGGCGGCCGCTTCGTGGACGACCTCTCCCGGGCCACCCGGATCGGCACCGTCTACGGCGTGGACTGGGCCGACGTGCCCGACCGGGACGCCAGGATCACACCCGTGCGCCAGCAGTTCACGGACACCGAGGTCACCCGGGGCCGCAAGCTCGAAGGCATGTGGTGGGGCGACGGCGGCGCCTACGTCGTCTCGTCGTACGCCCGCTCCGACAGCCCGGGGCCGCACGACGGCCAGGTCTGGTTCTACGATCCGGGGCGCCGCACCCTCACCCTGAAGGTGCTCCTCGGCGTGACGCCCGACCCGGACCGGTTCGAGGGCCCCGACAACATCACGGTCTCCCCGTACGGCGGGCTGATCCTCGCCGAGGACGGCGCGGGCGGCCAGCACCTCTTCGGCGCCACCGACCAGGGCCGTACCTACCCCATCGCCCGCAATGAACTGGACATCGGCACCCCGGACGCGCCGGAGTACGGGGAGTTCGCGGGGGTCGTCTTCTCGCCCGACGGCCGCACCCTCTACGCGAACATCCAGAACCCGGGCATCATGCTCGCCATCACCGGGCCGTGGCGGCGGCAGCGGGACCGCCACTGACGGGGAGGACGCGGTTGTACGCCCGTACCCGGTCGGCGGTACGGGCGTACCAGCCCCACCCGTCGGCGGCGATGCCCTGAAGACCCGGCTCCCGCCAGATCCGCAGCGGGGTGCCGGTGGCGAGGTCGAGCTGTGCGCAGACCTCGTTGGTGGCGGCGTAGCCGACCGGGCCGCCCAGGACCGGCGGGAGCTGGGCGATGCCCGGCAGGGCGCGCCGCCAGCGGACCGCGCCCGTGCGGGTGTCCAGGGCCTCCAGGGTCCCCGGCGCCGACCAGTGCAACAGCACGCGCCCGCCGGGCAGTACGGGACGGCGGGCCCCGCCGACGGTCACGGGCCAGTTGGCCTCCAGACCGAAGGTGGCGCGCTGCCAGCGCCGGCGCCCGTCCCGCGTGGTGAAGCCGCAGAGCGTTCCCCCGGCGATCAACAGCCCGACGCCGCCGTCGTCGGCCACGGCCGCCGTGCCCGTGCGCACCGCCGTCATCGGCCGCTGCCGCGCGACGCGGGAGCCGTCTCGGGCGCCGAAGAGGTGCAGTGTCCCGCTCTCGGTGAGGACGGCGAACCGGTGCACCGCCGAGAGCCCCGCCATCGCCACGATCCGGTCGCCGTCGTTCAGATCCGGGGCGCGCCACAACTCCTCGCCGGTGGCGGTGTCCACACAGACCACCCCGGGGGTCGACTCCGGGGCCAGCAGCACGGCCCCGTCCACGACAGCCGGAGCCTTCAGGGTCTGTGTGGACAGCCGCCAGCGGACCGCTCCCGTCCGCAGGTCGAAGCCGTACAGGGGCAGGTCCGCGTCGGCCGGGTACTCCGTGATCAGCGTCGGGCCCGCGACGGTGTACCAGAGGGGCGCGGGAGGCAGCGTCGCCGGATCGCCGACCGGCTCACCCGTCGACGGGCGGATGGCGTGCGCCCCCACCTCGCCCGCCACCAGAACACCCGCGTGCACACCCCAGGCGCCGGGCGTCCCGGCGCCCGCCCGCCGATGCCACCGGGGGGCGCCGTCCTCGGGACGGAAGCACTGGAGGTTCCCCGAACCCGGGCCGGTGGTGGCGTGCAGCACCAGGGCGCTGTTCCGGTCGAGCACCATGCCGTCGACCACGCCGTCCTTCAGGACGAGGGTCCAGCGCAGTGCGCCGGGCGCGGCCGAGCCCGCCGTCGTCGCGGTCAGCGCGTCGGCCCCCGCCGTGCCGCCGTCACGATCCCGCGCCGCGAGACCGATCAGGGTGGCCAGGCCGCCAGCCCCGGCCAGCAGGACGCCGCGCCGGGCGAGGACGCGACCACGGGCGAACCGCCGCCGGCCCGCCGCCACGGATGGTGTGACCAGGGTCAGCGTGGTGGTCGGCCGGGCGACCGTACTGTCCTCACTGGCCTTGGGGGCCGTCCCGTCCGTCGCTGTCATCAGCGTCCGCAGCGGCTCCGCGCGCCACCACAGCGGGGCGGCGGGGTCGGCCAGCCCCAGCAGCACCGCGGCCACGGTCGGCCGCAGCTCGGGCTCCTTGCGGAGGCAGGTGGCGATCACCGTCCGCAGGGGGTCCGGCACGTCCGGCAGCTCGGCCGCCTCGTGCACGGCGCGGTAGAGCAGGATCGCGGCCGTGCCGTCGCCGAACGGGTTCCGCCCGGTCGCCGCGAACGCCAGCACCGCCCCCAGCGCGAACACGTCCGCCGCCCCGGTGACCGGGGACGCGTCGGTGATCTGCTCCGGCGCGATGAACCCCGGGGTGCCGACGATGTCACCGGCCGCCGTCAGACCGTGGTCGCTGAGCGCCCAGGCGATCCCGAAGCCGATGATGCGCGGTCCGTCCGCCGTGACCAGCACATTGGACGGTTTGAGATCGCGATGGACGAGACCCGCGCCATGGATTCCGGTCAGCGCCTCGGCGAGGGCCGCGCCCAGCGCCCGTACCGCGTCGTCCGGCAGGGGGCCGGTGGCCGCGACCGCGCGGCGCAGGGTCACCCCCGACAGATAGGCGGTGGCCAGCCAGGGGACCGGTGAATCGGGGTCGGCGTCCAGCACCGCCGCCGTGTGCGCGCCGGTCACCGCGCGGGCGGCGGCGGCCTCGCGCCGGAAGCGCTCCCTGAAGTGCGGGTCGGCGGCGAGGTGCGGGTGGACGGTCTTCACCGCGACCAGCCGGCCACCGGTCGTACGGCCCAGATACACCTGGCCCATGCCACCGGCGCCGAGCCGGCCGAGGAGGCGCAGGGATCCCAGTCGGGTCGGATCGCCCGGGAGCAGCGGATCGGTCATGCCGGGTCCGGCAGGCCGAAGGTGTACAGCGTGCCGTGGGACGACACATGGAGGAGACCCGTCCCGGCGACGGCGGTGATATCGCGCATGGTGTCGAGCGGTGCCCGCCAGGCCATGTCGCCGGTGCGGACGTCGAGGGTGTACACCCCCCACGCGTCGGCGTGCGGGGCCGGCTCCCGGCTCTTCGGGTCGGGACCGGAGAGATGGACCTGGGAGCCGGAGACCAGCGGCGGCCGGTTCGCCATGAGCCCCGCCACATCGGTACGGCTCCACCGGGTCCGCCCGGTCCGGGCGTCGAGCGCCCGGAACTCCTCCGGGGTCGAGACGAGGACGACACCGTGGGTCGCGGTCGGGGTGATCCGGGCCTCCTCCTCCAACGCGCGCCGCCAGAGCACGCGGCCGGTCGCCAGCTCCACCGCGCTCGTCAGCCGCCCTTCGGCGTAGTGGCCGACGCCGGTGGACCCCGGGTGGACCTCGGGGCGGGCGCCGCCGTCGGGGATCTCCCGTTCAAGGGTGCCGTCGCGGGCCCGCAGGACGAACAGCGGCCGGGGCGGCGGTTGTCCGGAGGCCCGCTCCGGGCTCTGGGAAGCGGCCACCGCGATCCGTCCCCCGGCCTGGTGGACGCCGACGACACCCGCCGACGTGCCCTCGTGGAACCAGAGAGCACGGCCGGTACGGGCGTCGTAGCCGTAGGCGTGCCAGCGCTGGCCGCGCGCCGACCGCTCTTCCCAGAGGGTGGTGCGCGGGGCGTGGGTGACCAGGCAGACGACGCCGTCGCGGACGGAGAGGACCGCCGACGCGCCCTCGCCGGCCGGCCGGCTGACGGTGCTCGCGCCCAGCGGCCGTTCCTGGCGGCCCATCAGGCCGACGCTCAAGAGGGGTCTCCCGATCCCGCCGGACCAGCGGGGTTTCCCGGTCGTGGCGTCGAGGGCGATGACCTCGTGGTGGATGACGGGTGCGGACCGCAGGACGAACAGCAGACCGCCCGCGGCGGCCAGGCCGGTGATGCCGTCGTCGTCGTAGGTCCAGCGGACCGCGCCGGTACGGGCGTCGAGCCGGGTGATGCGCGTCGGTTCGTGCAGGCAGAGGCCCGTGCCGTGCCGCAGCAGGGCCGCCCCGCCGACGCGGCGCGTCCACAGGGTGCGCGGCTGGGGGCCGACGGCCACCTCCGCCTGGGTGAGCTCCCGGGTGCCGCCGAAGGGCCGGGCGCTCATGGCCACCACCCCGCCGACCGCCGAGCCGCCCACCAGGAGGGCACCGCCCCACCGGAGTAGCCGTCGACGGGACGACGGCTGCCGGTGCTCAGAGGTCGGCGGGTCGGGGCGCGCGGGGGACCTCCGGACGGCCGGGGCCGTGCCCGCGGCCAGCGCCGCCACCTCCTCCTCCCGCCGCGCGATCAGCCTGGTGACCACCGCGCCCTCCCACCAGGGCACCGCCGGTGCCCGCGCGGCGCACCAGTCCAGGACGCCCGTCACCGTGGGCCGTTCGGCGGGATCGCGGGCCAGCAGCCGACCCAGGAACTCCCGCCACTCCGGATCGGGCACGCCGTCCAGGTCAGGCCCGTCGTGCAGGGACCGGTAGAGGATCTGGTGCGGCCGGCCCGTCCCGTACGGTGGCCGGCCGGTCGCCGCGCGGCTCAGCAGCGCGCCCAGCGAGAACACATCCGCAGCCGGGGTCGGTGCCACCGTCGCCGTCAGGAGTTCGGGGGCGATGAAACCGGGTGAGCCGATGATCTCCCCGTCGCCGGTCAGGGTCCGCTCGGCCGCCGCCTTCGCGATACCGAAGTCGATCACCATGGGTCCGCCGCGGGTCACTACCACGTTCGACGGGGTGAGATCGCGGTGGACCAGCCCCGCCGCGTGGATGGCAGCCAACGCCTCGGCGAGCGCGGCCCCGAGCGTCGCCAGCTCGCCGGAGCGCAGTGGTCCGTGCGCGTCGACCGCCGTGCCGAGCCCGGGACCCGGGCAGAACACGGTCGCCAGCCACGGTCGTACGGCGTCGGGGTCGGCATCGAGCACCGCGGCGGTGAACGGGCCCGTCACGGAGCGGGCCGCCACCAGCTCGCGGCGGAAGCGCTCGCGGAAGGCGGGCTCGGCGGCGAGATGCTCATGGACGGTCTTCACCGCGACCAGCCGCCCGGACGCGGTGCGGGCCAGGTGCACCCGGCCCATACCGCCGTCGCCGAGTGGTGCGACGAGCCGGTATCCGGCGATCCGCTCCATTCCGCCCGCCCCTCTTCCCCGCCCGTACCGCCGCCGCCCGTACCGGTCACTGTGACCCGGCGTAGGTACCGGTCACGGTGACCCGGTCACTGCGACGCGGGGGAGGGCACGGTCGGTTGCGCGGGTCCCCCCGGACGCTCAGACGGGTAACGAGACTGCCCGCCCGGCGCGCCGGCTGTCCAGGCGCGCGGGGGCGGGGTGGAACTCCCGGGCCGAGGGCCTCACCTGTACGGCCGGCTGTCCAGGCGCGCGTGCGCGGGTGATGGGGGCGCCGCGACACCGTGGGCGGCGGCTCCGCCGCGCCCGGGGCGCGCCCGGGAGCGGATCGGGCGCAAGGGGCGGATCGCGCGGCCACCCCGCCGCACCCCCGGCGGGCGCTTGTCTTCACTCGTCGGAGTGGAGCGCCCCCGCCGGCACGGGCGCTCGAACTGGAGAGCTGTATCGCGCGGCCCCTCGCCCGGGGCCCGTACGGAGCGGCTCCTGGGGGGTCGCGGCGGCCCGCGTGGACTGAGGGAATCGTCACAGATCCCGTGCACCGGGCGCATGCCGACGGTGCGGACGACCGAGCTGGTCACCTCGTGGGGAGATCCACTCCGGGGCGACCGGGCTCCGCTTCCACCTCGGTGGAGAGCCCCCGATCACCGCCGCTGGCACGGGCTCCGGAACCCTTGGGACACCCCCACAGATTCCATGATCACTGTTGCGATCCGGTCGCACTTCTGATCGAGCGGTGTCCGGGCACGGCTGGAGGCACCATACTTCGGTAATGACGAAGTCAGCCGGATCCCGGCGCCATCTGCCGTCCAGTCCCTTCAACCGCACGGCTCCGGCGACTCCACCGATCGAGCAGTACACGGTGGGCGACCGGGTTTCGCACGACCAGTTCGGTCTCGGGAGGGTGATCGCGGTGGAGAATGACAACGCCGCCGTCCTCGTCGACTTCTCCGGTCGCAAGGGGCGCATCGCGAGCCCTTACGCCAAGCTGGCCAAGCTCTGAGCGACCGCCGTCCCCGTCGGGACCGTCGCCGTCGCTCGCGCGCGACGGCGACGACCCCGAAGGCGCCGTCAGAGCGCCTGTGCGGCGGGCTTGACCATGCCGCGCACCGTGCGTGACTTCACGAAGTCACCCATCGCGGTCATCTCCCACTCGCCCGAGAACTGCTTGATCAACTTCGCCATCATGACCCCGGTCTGCGCCTCGGCACCGGTGAGGTCGAAGCGGACCAGCTCCTCGCCGGTCGCCGCGTCCATCAGCCGGCAGTATGCCTTGGCGACCTCGGTGAACTTCTGTCCCGAGAACGAATTCACCGTGAAGACCAGACCGGTGGCCTCGGCCGGGAGACGGCCCAGATCCACGGTGATCGCCTCGTCGTCGCCGGCGCCCTCGCCCGTCAGATTGTCGCCGGAGTGCTTGACGGAGCCGCCGAGGATCGTGAGCTTGCCGAAGTAGCAACTGTCCAGGTGGTTGCGCTGGGGGCCGTAGGCGATGACCGAGGCGTCGAGGTCGATGTCCTTGCCGCGGTACGCCGGCTCCCAGCCCAGACCCATCCTGACCTGGGAGAGCAGCGGACGGCCGCCCTTCACCAGCGACACCGTCTGGTTCTTCTGGAGATTGACCCTGCCCTTGTCCAGGTTGATCTTCCCGGTGCCCGGCGCGGGCGCGGCCGGGGGAGCGGCGGGCGGGGCGGGCGCGGCCACTCGGGGGTCCACCGGCGCGGGCGCCACCGGCGGTGCCACGGCGGCGGGGGCCGGCGCGGGGGCCGCAGCGGGCTCCTCCTCGACCGAGACACCGAAGTCGGTGGCGATGCCCGCCAGGCCGTTGGCGTAGCCCTGGCCGACCGCACGGGCCTTCCAGACGCCGTTCCGCCGGTAGATCTCCACCACGACCAGCGCGGTCTCGCCGCCGAGCTGCGGCGGGGTGAAGGTGGCGTAGGCGCTGCCGTCGTCGGCGTTACGGATGGTGGCGGTGGGCTCGATGCCCTGGAAGGTCTGCCCTGCGGCGTCCGGACTGGCCGTGACGACGATCTTCTCGATGCCGGGCGGCACGGCGGTGGTGTCCACCACGATCATGTCGGGGGCGCTGCCACCGCCTGAGCGGTAGGTGACACCGGGGCCCGTCGGCTGGTTGAAGAAGATGAAGTCGTCGTCGGAGCGCACCTTGCCGTCGGCGGTGAGCAGCAGGCCCGATACGTCGAGCCGCACCGGGGCGGCGACGTCCACCGCGACGCGGGCGGCGGGGAGAGGGATGTTCGAGCCGGGGGTCATAGCTGTCATGCCGGGGTAACGAGCGAGGTCCGTCCGCCGTTCCCCGCTGCTCTCCGCCGTTCCCCGGCGTTTCCCCCGGTCGGACCAGTCCGCACCGGTGACGGCCCCACGCCGGTGCGGCGGCGCACGGGTCACGGTCCCGGTCGGTGCGCGGGCGGCACCGGGGGATCGCCCGGACAGGGCCTAGCTGCGGGGCGGCGCCGGGAGGACGCTCAAGAGGGCCAGCGCGGCGGGTCGGTGACGAAGTGCCCGCCGAGACGGGCGTGGTCCGGCCGCTCCGGGTCGAGTTCGCCCTGCTCGGCGACGAGTTTGGGGGCGTACTGCTCGGAGTCGTCCTGGGGCTCGTAACCGAGCGCGCGCGCCGTGCCGAGGTCCCACCACAGCCGGGTGTTGGCGGAGGAGCCGTAGGCGACGGTGTGGCCGACGCGGTCGGCGGTCAGCGCCGCGTGGAAGAGCCGGGCGCCGTCTCCGGGACTCAGCCACACGGACAGCATCCGTACCGTGGTGGGCTCCATGAAGCAGGAGCCGATGCGCACCGAGACGGTTTCCACTCCATCGCGGTCCCAGTAGAGCTGGGCGAGATCCTCACCGAAGCACTTCGACAGCCCGTAGTACGTGTCCGGCCGGCGCGGGGTGTCGATGGGGATCAGCCGCTCGGGCGGGCAGGGGGCATCCCCCCGGGGGCGCGGCGTGTAGCCGACCGCGTGGTTGCTGGAGGCGAAGACGATGCGTCCCCGGCCCGCCGCCGTACCTTCGGCGCCCCACTCGTCGCGCGCGGCTTCGTAGAGGTTGTACGTCCCCTCGATGTTCGAGCGGAGGATGTCCTCGAACGGGGCTTCCAGCGAGATGCCCGCCAGATGGACGATCGCGTCCACGCCCCGCACCGCCTCGCGCAGCGCCTGCTTGTCGGCGAGGTCGGCGGTGATCGCCGCCGGCTCGCCCTCGATGGGGGTGGCGTCGAAGAGCCGGAGTTCATAGCCGTACGCGGGGAGCAGACCCCGCATCAGGGTGCCGAGTCCGCCTGCTGCGCCGGTGAGCAGGACGGTGCGGGGGGTCGGCATGGAGGGGTCTCCTTGATGCTCAGGTCCATGGCCGGTGTTCGCGTCCATGGACGGACGGGGGAGTGGTCCGGGACACCGTCAAGTGTGGCCCGGAGGGGGTGACTCCGCCCCTGAGTCGCTGCTTCCGGTCGTGTTCCGCGCCGGTCGTGTTCCGTGCGGATCGAGAACCGCGCTGGTCGTGTTCCGTGCCGGTCGTGTTCCGTGCCGGTCGAGACCGTGCCGGTCAGGGTCCGCCGCCTGTCAGGTACGTCCCTGGTACGTCCGGCACGGCGGGTGCGGTGCCGGACGTACCGGATGTACCGGACGCGTCGGGCGTGCCGCCGTGCCGGACGGGAGGACGGGCCGCGACGCTGTCAGCGCAGCGCGGCGGCCATCATCTTCTGGGCGACCGGCGCGGCCAGCCCATTGCCGCTGACCTCCGAACGCGGACCGCCCGCGTCCTCGATCAGCACCGCCACCGCGACCTCCTTGCCGTCGGCCTTCCCGTAGGAGGTGAACCAGGCGTACGGCGTCTTGCTGTTGTTCTCGCCGTGCTGGGCCGTGCCCGTCTTGCCGCCGACCTCGGCGCCATCGATCTGGGCGTTGGAGCCCGTGCCGTCCTCGACGACGGTCACCATCGCACTGCGGAGCTGTTCGGCGGTCTCGGCCGAGACGACCCGCTTCGATGCACCGTCCTCGTACGAGTCGAGGGTGGTGCCGCCGGAGTCCACCACCTTGCTGACCATGTGCGGGGACTCCATCACACCGTCGTTGGCTATCGCGGCGGAGACCATCGCGATCTGGAGCGGGGTGGCCGTCACATCGAACTGGCCGATGCCGGTGAGCGCCGTCTCCGACCGCTCCAGACCGGTCGGATAGACGCTCTCGTACGCCCGCACCGGGACGTCGATCTTGTCGTCGTTGAAGCCGAACTTCTCCGCCATCGCCCGGACCTTGTCCTGCCCCAGGTCGACCGCGAGATTCGCGAAGACGTTGTTGCACGACCATCGCAGGGCCGTCCGCAGGGAGGCGTTCTCACAGGGCGCGGTGGGGATGTCGTTGTCGAGCTGCCGGGTGGTGCCGGGGAGGACGTACGGCATGGGGCTGTCGGTCTTCTCGTCCACCGATCCGTACCGGCCGTCCTCCAGCGCCGCCGCCGCGACGACCAGCTTGAAGGTCGAGCCGGGCGGCAGCGGCTGCCGAATCGCCCTGTTGACCAGTGGTTTGTCCTCGTCGGCCAGCAGCTTCTTCCAGGCCGCCGAGTCCGAGGTCCCGGCGATCGTGGAGGGGTCGTACGACGGGGTGCTGACCATCCCGAGGATCTTCCCGGTCTTCGGGTCGATCGCGACCGCCGCGCCCTTGATGTCACCGAGCGCCTCGTAACCCGCCTTCTGGACGGCGGGATCGATGGTGGTCAGTACGGAGCCGGGCTTCTGCTGCTTGCCGGTGAGGGCGTCCACGGGGTTCTTCAGCCGGGGGTCAGTGCCGTCCAGGACTTCGCTGTGGATGCCCTCCAACTGGGTCGCGCCGTACGCCTGTGAGCTGTAGCCGGTGACGGCCGAATACAGCGCGCCATCGGTGTAGGTGCGCTTGTACGCCAGATCGCTGCCGGTCGTCGGCGTCGACCCGGTGATCGGGGTTCCGGCCACCACGATGTCGCCCAGCGGCTGTGCGTACTGGTCGATGACCGTGCGCCGGTTCTTGTCGTTCTCCGCGAGTGCCTTGGCGTCGTATGCCTGCACCCAGGTGGCCCGCACCAGAAGGGCGAGCACCAGCAGCAGACTGAAGACGGCGGCGTGTCTGATCGTTCTGTTCATCCCACGGAAAGACGAACGGCGCGGGGCGTCGCGTTCCCGTACGTCCCGATTCTCAGGATCTCCTCATCCGGAGGGGGAACGACCGGCAGCGGCCCCCAGGCGGGGAGGGCGGGGCCCCGAGGGCGGGGCTAAAGACGTCGGGTCGCCAGCGTCAGCCGGTCCCGCGCGTCGAAGAGCGCGTCCTTGATCAGTTGCTCATGGCCCTGGGTGAGCCTGGCCACCGGCACCGAGCAACTGATCGCGTCCCGTGCCGGACTCCGGTAGGGAATCGCGATACCGAAGCAGCGCAGCCCCAGGGTGTTCTCCTCGCGGTCCACGGCGTACCCCTGTTCGCGGACCGTCCCCAGCTCCTCGATGAGCCGCTCGCGGTCCGTGATGGTGTGCTCGGTCAGGGAGGACAGCTTGGCGGGGAGCATCGTGCGCAGCCGTTCGTCGCTGTGGGTGGCGAGCAGCGCCTTGCCCAGCGAGGTCGAGTGGGCGGGCAGCCGACGGCCGACGCGGGTGAAGGGGCGCAGGTAGTGCTGTGACTGCCGGGTGGCCAGATAGACCACATTGGTGCCGTCGAGGCGGGCGAGGTGAATGGTCTCGGCGGTGTCGTCGGAGAGCCGGTCCAGTGTGGGCCGGGCGGCGGCCACCACTTCGTCGCCGTCGATGTAGGAGGTGCCGACCAGCAGCGCGCGTACCCCGATTCCGTACCGGGTGCCCGTCGCGTCCGTCTCCACCCAGTCCAGATCCACCAGGGTGCGCAGCAACATGTACAGACTCGACTTCGGATAGCCGACCGCTTCCTGGACGGTGGCGAGCGAGTGCATACCGGGACGTCCGGCGAAGAACTCCAGCAATTCCACCGTCCGCACCGCGGACTTGACCTGTGCTCCGCCTGAACCGGCCGTCGACATCGCTTTGTCCCCTTCGTGACCGCTGTGACCGCTGTGACCGCTGTGAGCGCCGGGATCGCGCGGAGTGTCCGGAAAGGGGTCCCCACGCCATTCACCGACAGGAACGGCGTTCACGATACCGAACGAGTGCCGGTACGGGGCCGTCCCGAGGAAGCTGCCGCGCGGGACTCCCCAGCTCCGCCTCCGGCCGATCCCTCCCGACCCGTCTGCCCCCTCCCGCCCCCGCGACCCGCTGGAATCTGTGGGACGCCGTATGCGTTCCCTACGTGGCGAAGGACGCCCCCGCAGTCGTACGACCCCACTGGAGAGCCTCATCATGCGCGTCGAAATCTGGAGCGATATCGCTTGTCCCTGGTGCTACGTAGGCAAGGCACGCTTTGAGAAGGGGCTCGCTGGATTCGCCCACCGCGATCAGGTCGAGGTGGTGCACCGCTCCTTCGAGCTCGACCCGAACCGGGCCAAGGGGGACACCGAGGCCGTCGTCGACATGCTGGCGCTGAAGTACGGCCGGACCCGTGACGAGGCACTCGCCATGGAGGAGAACGTCGCCTCCAACGCCCGTGCCGAGGGCCTCGGCTACCGCACCGAGGGTCGTGACCACGGCAGCACCTTCGACATCCACCGGCTGCTGCACCTGGCCCGGGCCAGGGGCCGCCAGGGCGAGCTGCTGGACCTCGCCTACCGGGCCAACTTCGCCGAGGAGCGATCGGTCTTCGACTCCGAGGTGCTGCTCCGGCTCGCCGTCGAGGCCGGACTCGACGAGACCGAGGCCCGCGCGGTCCTCGCGGACGAGAGCGCGTACGCCGACGAGGTGCGCGCCGACGAGCGCGAGGCCGCCGAGCTGGGGGCGACCGGGGTGCCGTTCTTCGTCTTCGACCGGAGGTACGGCCTCTCCGGCGGCCAGCCAGCCGAGCTGTTCACCCAGGCGCTGGAGCAGGCGTGGCAGGGCCGCGACGACACGCCGGCCGATCCGGCGGCGTCGCGGTCGGCCGATACCGCGCCCGCCTGCGACAGGGACGGATCGTGCGAGGTCCCGCAGCACTGACAGGCAGACGGGGCGGGCCCCGGCAGACGCAGGCGGGCGCAGGCGGGCCGGCACCTGCCGATATCGGCCGATATCGGCAGGTCGGGCGCTTGACATGGTCGGCGCCGGCCCGTCCGGGTGCTGATGGGTGGGCGCGCGGGCGGGTCGGTGTGGCCGGGGACGGCTGCGGTGACCCGCCCCCGCGCCGCCCCGCCCCCGCGCCCCCCCGCCGTTCGGTCGCCACCCGGCGTGATTCTCGATTGACCAGTCGTCAAGAGCACCGCAGTGTGAAGATATGGATACCCTGGGTGGCGCCGAGTTCGCGCCGGAGACGACCTACCTCAACACCTCCACCTGCGGCCTGCTGCCGATGGCGGCGGTCGCCGCGATGACGGCGCTGCTGGGAGAGCTGGTGGCCGGGCGGCCGGGCGGAGCCGGTGACCAGGAGATGGTGACCGCCGCCCGGCAGTCCTTCGCCCGGCTGGCCGGCGTGCCGCAGGAGCGGGTCGCCGCCGGCGGTTCGGTCTCGGTCCACGTCGGACTGATCGCGGCCTCGCTGCCGCCCGGCGCCGAGGTGCTCTTCCCGGAGGGCGAGTTCGCCTCGGTGGTCACCCCGTTCACCGTGCGCGACGACCTCAGGCTGCGGTACGCCCCGCTGGAGCGCCTCGCGGAGGCGGTCGGCCCCGAGACCGCGGTGGTGGCGTTCTCCCTGGTGCAGTCGGTCGACGGTCGGATCGCCGATCTGTCGGCCGTACGGTCGGCGGCGGCGGCGCACGGGGCCCGTACGCTCGTCGACGCCAGTCAGTCGGCCGGTTGGCTGCCGCTTACCGCGGGTGACTGGGACTACACGGTCACCGGCGGTTTCAAATATCTGCTCTGCCCGCGCGGGGTCTCCTTCCTCACCGTCACCGAGGAGGCCCAGGAGTCGCTGGTGCCGGGCCATGCGGGGGCCTACGCAGCCGAGGACCCGTGGGCACGGATCTACGGCCCGATCAAGGAGCTGGCCCGCTCCGCCCGCCGCTTCGACGAGCCGCCCGCGTACCTCGCCTACCACGGGGCCGAACGGTCGCTCGCGCTGGTGGAGGAGATCGGGGTGGACGCCATCCACGCCCATGCGACCGCGCTCGCGCGACGGTTCAGGGAAGGGGTGACGGCCCTCGGTCACACCCCGGTCCCGGGCGAATCGGCGATCGTCGCCGTCCCGGGCCTCGGCTCCCGGGTGGCGGACCTGGCCGGCCGGGGAGTGCTCGTGGCGGGCCGTGCGGGTGGGCTGCGGGCGTCGTTCCACCTCTACAACTCGACGGCGGACGTGGACCGGGCCCTGGAGGTGCTGGCCGGCTGAGCCGGAGGCGGCGCGAGGCCGGCCCGGCGCGCCCCGAAGCCCGGTGCGTCCATGGTCGCGGTGTGCGGTGCGCCCGCGATCCCGGCGCGCCCACATCCCGGTGCCCGGCGCGACCAGCGCGCCCGGGGGGCCTGGTGCCCTGCCCGCCCATGGTCCCTGCCCGCCCATGGTCCTGGCGCGCCCATGGTCCCTGCCCGCCCAAGATCCTGGCGCGCGGTGCACCCATGGTCCCGGTGTGCCGTGCGTCCGTGGCTCCGGCGTCCGTGGCTCCGGCGCGCCCGGCCGGGGGTCTGTGCCCCGCGCCCGGCCGGGGGCCTATGCCGGTCCCGTGCAGTCCGCCGTCTGTCGGCAGAGGTTGTCCTCCACCTTGCCCAGCAGCCGGATCAGCTCCGCCCGCTCGGTCTCGTCAAGACCCGCGAGCGTCTGCCCCTCCAACTGGGTCCAGGCGTCCTCCACCGCCCATCGCAGGGCGCAGCTCTCCGCCGTCGCCTCGACCAGGACCGCGCGCCGGTCGGCCGGGTCGGGGTGGCGGCGCACATGGCCCGCCTGCTCCAGTCGCTGGAGCATCTTGGTGACCGTGGAGGGGTCGAGGTCCAGGGTCTTGATCAACTCAGACTGGCGCAGCGGACCCGCGTCCCACAGGTGCATCAGCAGGAACTCCTGCCCCGGGTAGAGGCCGAGGCCCCTGAGTACCTTGGCCGCCGCCATCCGATGCAACCGGGAGACCCGGGAGACGGCGTGGCTGACCGGCCCGCCGAGCGAGCAGCCGGGCAGCGGCTCCCCGCAGCTCGGTGGCGGCGGGCTACAGACGGGGTCGCCCGCGGTCTCGTGGGTCATCGGGGCCTCCTCGCTGGGAACTGTTCCGGACAGTCTCCCCGACCGTCGGCCGGTCGCTCCACAAATTTTACCTTGGTCGGCCAAGTAATGCGCTACAGTGACTCTCATCGGTAAATGCTTGGCCGACCACATACTTTTCCTGGAGCCCTTATGACCATCGCGTTCGCCCCCGTGGACCTCTCCGGCAAACAGCTCGCGAACCGCATCGCCATGGCCCCCATGACCCGCAGTCGCGCCTTCGGCCCCGGCCTCACGCCGACCGAATCGACGGTGGAGTACTACGCGCAGCGGGCCGGCGCCGGTCTGATCGTCACCGAGGGGATCCAGCCCTCCGTCACCGGTCAGGGCTACCCCGACACCCCGGGGCTGCACAGCGACGAGCAGGTCGCCGCCTGGCGCAAGGTCACCGACGCCGTGCACGCCAACGGCGGCCGGATCTTCGCCCAGCTGATGCACTCGGGCCGGATCGGCCACCCGGTGCTCTTCCCGGACGGGCGGGCCAGCGTCGCCCCCTCCGCCGTCGCGGCCGCCGGTCAGCTCTTCACCCACGAGGGGCCGAAGGACTTCCTGCCCCCGCGCGAGCTGGCGGCCGACGAGATCCCGTCCGTCGTCGCCGAGTTCGTGCACAGCGCCCGTAACGCCGTCGCGGCCGGATTCGACGGTGTGGAACTGCACGGCGCCAACGGCTACCTCATCCAGCAGTTCCTGTCGTCCAACACCAACCTGCGCACCGACGAATGGGGCGGTTCCGTCGAGAACCGGGTCCGTTTCGCCGTCGAGGTGACGCGCGCTGTGGTCGAGGCCATCGGCGCGGACCGGACCGCCATCCGGATCTCGCCCACCAACGCCTACAACGACATCGCCGAGACCGACGCGCACGAGGTCTACCCCGCGCTGGTGGACCTGCTGCAGCCGCTGGGCCTGGCGTATCTGCACATCACCGAGACCAACCCGGGCGCCCGCGAGGTGACGGTCGCGCTGCGTGAGCGGTACACCGGGACCGTCGTGCTCAACCCGACGACCGAGGGCCCGACGGACCACGACTCGCTCGCCCTGATCGAGGAGGGCCTCGCCGACATCATCGCCTTCGGCGCCCTCTTCCTCGCCAACCCGGACCTGCCGGAGCGGCTGCGGACGGCCGGTCCCTACAACGCCCCCGACCCCGCCACCTTCTTCGGCGGCGGCGACAAGGGTTACACGGACTACCCGGCGCTCCAGACCGTCTGACCCGTCGCGCCGTCGACGGCGTCCGAGCGAGCCGCACCACCCAGGGGGACGGGGACGGGCCGGTCCGCTGGTGCGGACCGGCCCGTCCCCGACACATAGCGCCCGGGGCAGCCACCCAGGCCCCTCCCGGACAGGACCTCCCGGTCAGCGCACCGGGGTGAAGTCCCGCGAACCGATGAACTCCGGCCGGGGGACGGGCGCGGCGAACGGCCGCACCGCCGCGTTCTCCACGCTGTTGAAGACGATGAAGACATTGCTGCGCGCGTACGGGGTGATGTTGTCGCCCGAGCCGTGCATACAGTTGCAGTCGAACCAGGTCCCCGACCCGGCCCGGCCGGTGAAGAGTCGGATGCCGTGCTGATCGGCGAACCGGGTCAGGGCGGCGTCGGACGGCGTGCCGGCGTCCTGCATCTGGAGCGACTTCTTGTAGTTGTCCTGGGGCGTCTCACCCGCGCACCCCAGGAACGTCCGGTGTGAACCGGGCATGATCATCAGACCGCCGTTGGTGTCCCGGTTCTCGGTCAGCGCGATGGAGACCGAGACGGTCCGCATGTTCGGCAGCCCGTCCTCGGCGTGCCAGGTCTCGAAGTCCGAGTGCCAGTAGAAGCCCGACGCGCCGAAGCCCGGCTTCACATTGATACGGGACTGGTGGACGTAGACGTCCGAGCCGAGGATCTGCCGGGCCCGGCCCACCACGCGCTCGTCGCGCACCAGGGCGGCGAAGACCTCGCTCAGCCGGTGCACCTCGAACACCGAGCGCACGTCCTGCGACTTCGGCTCGATGATCGAGCGCTCGTCGGCGCGGACGGCGGGGTCGGCGATCAGCCGTTCCATCTCCGTGCGGTAGAGCGCGACCTCGTCGTCGGAGATCAGATCCTCGACGGCGAGGAATCCGTCCCGCTCGTACTCCGTCAGCTCGGTCGGGACGATCGGCCCCGGCGCGCCCGGCGCCGACCAGACGACCGGGTCCTGGCGCGGGGTGACCACCTCGCCCACACCACGGGTCGGGTAGAGATCGGTGCGTACGGCGGTTGCCATGGTTCAGCCCTCCTCGGTGATCAGGGGATATACCCCGTTCTCGTCGTGGTCCTCGCGCCCGGTGACGGGCGGGTTGAAGACACAGACACAGCGGAAATCGGTCTTGGGACGCATGGTGTGACGCTCATGGCCGTCCAGCAGATACATCGTGCCGGGCTCGATCCAGTGGGTCTCGCCCGTCTCGTCGTTGGTCAACTCGGCCTCGCCCTCCACACAGAGCACGGCCTCGATGTGGTTCGCGTACCACATCGACGTCTCCGTACCCGCGTAGAGCACGGTCTCGTGGAGCGAGAAGCCGACCTTCTCCTGGGCGAGCACGATCCGCTTGCTCTCCCAGGTGCCGGAGGCGGCCCTGACATGGCGTTCGGTGTTCTCGATGTCCTTGAACGAGCGGACGATCACGGTGCGTGGCTGCCTTTCTCTGGCGTACGGAGTGGATGCGGAGGCGCGGGGGACAGGGGTGCGGGGGACAGGGGTGCTCGGACGTGCGGGGACACCGGCGTACGGGGTGTATCCAGCCGTACGCGGTGACTCAGGCGGTCTCGCGGACGCTGCGCGCCACGATGCTGAGGCCCTCGTCCAGTTCATCGGGCGTGACGGTGAGCGGCGGGAGGAGTTTCACGACCTCGCTCTGCGGTCCGGAGGTTTCGAGGAGGAGGCCGAGTTCGAAGGCCCGGGCGCAGATGGCGGAGGCGCGGGAGGTGTCCTCGAACTGGAGGCCCCAGACGAGACCGCGACCGCGGAAGCTGACGCCGGGTTCGGCGCTCTCGCCCGCGATGGCGAGGAGGGCCTGCTCGACCTGTTCGCCGCGGGCCAGGGTCTGCTTCTCCATCTGGCCGTCGGCCCAGTAGGTGTCGAGCGCGGCGGCGGCGGTGACGAAGGCGGGGTTGTTACCGCGGAAGGTGCCGTTGTGCTCGCCGGGCTCCCAGATGTCGAGTTCGGGCTTGAAGAGGCAGAGGGACATGGGCATCCCGTAACCGCTGATCGACTTGGAGAGGGTGACGATGTCGGGGGTGATCCCGGCCTCCTCGAAGGAGAAGAACCCTCCGGTGCGACCGCAGCCCATCTGGATGTCGTCGACGATCAGGAGCATGTCCTGGCGGTGGCAGAGGTCCTGGAGCGCGCGGAGCCATTCGGGGCGGGCGACATTGATGCCGCCTTCGCCCTGGACGGTCTCCACGATCACGGCGGCGGGCTTGTTGAGCCCGGAGCCCTGGTCCTCCAGGAGGCGTTCGAACCAGATGAAGTCGGGGATCTGTCCGTCGAAGTAGTTGTCGAAGGGCATCGGGGTGCCGTGGACGAGGGGGATGCCGGCGCCGGCGCGCTTGAAGGCGTTACCGGTGACGGCGAGCGAGCCCAGCGACATGCCGTGGAAGGCGTTGGTGAAGGAGACGACCGACTCGCGGCCCTTGACCTTCCGGGCGAGCTTCAGCGCGGACTCCACCGCGTTGGTGCCGGTGGGGCCGGGGAACATCACCTTGTAGGGGAGGTCCCGCGGTCGGAGCACGATGTTCTGGAAGGACTCCAGGAACGCGCGTTTCGCGGTGGTGGCCATGTCCAGACCGTGGGTGATGCCATCGCGTTCGATGTAGTCGATCAGCGCGCGTTTCAGTACGGGGTTGTTGTGGCCGTAGTTCAGTGATCCGGCGCCGGCGAAGAAGTCGAGGTAGCTGTGGCCGTCCTCGTCGTGCAGGCGGCTGCCCTGGGCGCGGTCGAAGACGGCGGGCCAGCCGCGGCAGTAGCTGCGGACCTCGGACTCAAGGGTTTCGAAGACGCTGAGGGCGGGCGGGGTGATGGTCACGGCGAAGTCTCCCGTCGAGGGGGCGAAAAAGATCGGAGAAGAAGGCGGCGGCGGTGGTGGGCGCGTGGGGCGGCCGGGGCGATCGGGGAAGGGCCGGTCCGTCGTGGTGGACCTGGCGTCGGCCCCCGGGTCCCGCGGTGTGCGGGTCGGCCAGTGGGTCGGCGGCGCGGTCGGCCAGCGGGTCGGATGGCCTCTGGCGCGGTCGGCCAGTGGCTCAGTCGGCGAGTGGGCCGATGCGGTACAGCACCTCCGGCAGGTGCGCTCCCGCGGACTCGTCCTCGGCACCGGAATCCCGTGGGAAGAGGGCCCCGTCGAACAGGACCTCCCGCTCCATCCGTGCCCCGTGCCGCTCGGCGAAGGAGGTGAACAGCCGTTCCGACGCGGCGTTGTCCGGCGTGATGGTGGTCTCCACCTCGCGGATGCCCCGGTCACCGCCGACCTTCGCGATCAGCGCGTCCAGGAGGACCCCGGCCAAGCCCTGGCCCCGGTGCGTGGCGTCGACGGCGATCTGCCAGACCACCAGGGCCTGGGGCCGGTCGGGCCGTGCGTAACCGGTGACGAACGCGACCGGCTCACCGCTCGTGTCACGGGCCACCAGCGACGTCGCGGCGAAATCACGACACCACAACAGATAGCTGTACGAAGAGTTGAGGTCCAGGACCTCGGAGTCACGGGCTATACGCCAGATCGCGGCTCCGTCCTCCACTCGTGGCGTGTCGATGGTGGTGAATTCGCTCGTAGGGATGGCTCGTACAAGGTCTTCTTGTGCGGCGGTCATGGCCAAGTAATTTACCGAGCAAATTCGGAAAATGCATGGTCGGGAGGGGTTGGGTGAAAGGGCCCTATGTGTTATCGCGCGGGCGCGACCTTCGGTCGCGAGGGCTTGGGTTTCGTGGTGATTTGTCCGGTAAATAAGCCACTAAACGGGCACGTTGTGGAGTAGGTCACATGGTCATCACGCCCCGGTGAGCCTTGTTGAAACCTTAGTGTTTAAGCCCGGGGGGAGGGGGCAGAAGAAAACGGGAAGCTGCTCGCTATAAAGCAGCTTCCCGTTTTTATGAATTATTCACGAGCAATTGTCTTCGCCGGGTCAACCTTTACGCCGGAGTGAGCGTCTTAGAGAAGCTGAGCCGAATCCGATCCGTCTCGCCCGTGGTGCACACTCGCGGTCGGCCGAAAAAGTCGGCAGACCGAAGCACCCGGCAGACCGAAGCGCCCGGCCGAGCGCCCGCCGCCCGGCCAGGCCCGCTCCGCTACGCCCAGACCTCCGTGACCGCCCGCCCGGCCGCCTCCAGGTCAACCGGGGCGCCACGCTCCGCGAGCGCCGAGCCCAGCGCCGTCAGCGAGGAACGCACCGCACCGCGGGTGGCGTCCACGCCGTAGTGATTGACCCGGATCATCTCCTTGGCCAGCGCCCCACCGCCGGCGATCAGCGGCAGCGAGGGATCGGCGGCCAGTGCCTCCGCGACCAGCTCCGACGCGTTCACCCCGGCCGGCACGCGCAGTGTCGTCGCCACCGGGGCCGCGTCCCGCGCCTCGTGGACATACGGTTCCAGCCCGCCGCCGAGCGCGAGCACGCCCCTGCGCGTCGCCGCCGCCGCCGAGGCGTGCCGCGCCATCACCGCGTCCAGCCCCTCCGTCTCGATCCGCTCCACGCACGCTTCGAGCGCGAGCATCTCCAACTGCGCGGGCGCGTGCAGCAGCGCCTTGCGGCCACCGTCGATCCAGCGCTCCTTCCAGTCCAGCAGGGAGAGGTACGAGCGCCGGGGTGCGGCCGGGTTGGCCGCGAACCGCTCCCAGGCGCGGGCGCTGACCGACACCGCCGAAACCCCGGCCGGGCCGCCCATCGCCTTCTGCGCGCCGATCACGCAGAGATCGACGCCCCAGGCGTCCGGCAGCAGCGGCTCGGCGGCCACCGAGGCCACCGCGTCGAGCATGAAGAGCGCGCCGTGCGCCCGTACGACCTCACCGATCTCCGCGACCGGGTTGGTGTTGCCCGTCGCCGCCTCCGCGTGCACCAGGGAGACGAAGTCGATCTCCGGATGCGCCGCGAGCGCCCGCTCGACCTGCTCCGCCGTCACCGCCGTGTGGAAGGGCACCTCCAGATCGACGACCCGGGCACCGCAGTCCCGCAGCCAGTTGCCGAAGGTCTGCCCGTACGGGCCCGTGACGACGTTCAGCGCGGTCGAGCCGGCCGGGGCGCCCGCGCGGATGCAGCCCTCCAGCGGCAGCAGCGCCTCCCCCTGGGTGATCACCACGTCCTGCTCGGTGTCGAGCAGTGTGGCGACCCGCCGTTCGATGGCCGCGAACCGCGCGGCGGTCAGCGGGGGCAGGTCCAGAAACGGATGTGTCACGGCGGTGCCTTCTTCGGATCAGTGGTCGGGCAAGGGGCGGGGACGGGCTTGTCCGGCCCCTCGGTCGAGGGTACCGAGGGGCTCGTACAGTGCTGACATGAGCGATCACGTGGTGCTGCATGTGAAGGGGCGGGTGCTCGTCGGCCCGGAGGACGTACGGGACGAACTCTGGGTCGTCGGCGGGCGGATCACGTATGACCGGCCCGTGGGCGCCGGTGAGGTGACGACCGTGACGGGTTGGGCGCTCCCGGGGTTGGTGGACGCGCACTGTCATGTGGGGCTCGATCGCCATGGACCGGTGGACGACGCGACCAGCGAGCAGCAGGCGCTCGCGGACCGTGCGGCGGGCGCCCTGTTGATCCGGGACGCCGGATCGCCGTCCGACACCCGGTGGATCGACGATCGCGAGGACCTCCCGAAGATCATCCGGGCGGGGCGGCACATCGCCAGGACCCGCCGCTACATCCGTAACTACGCCCATGAGATCGAGCCGGACGATCTCGTCACGTACGTCGCCAGGGAGGCCCGGCGCGGTGACGGCTGGGTCAAGCTCGTCGGCGACTGGATCGACCGAGAGGCCGGTGATCTGACCGCGTGTTGGCCGCGCGGCGCGGTGGAGGCGGCGATCGCCGAAGCCCATCGGCTGGGCGCGCGGGTGACCGCGCACTGCTTCGCCGAGGACTCCCTCCGCGATCTTGTGGAGGCGGGTATCGACTGCATCGAACACGCCACGGGTCTCACCGAGGAGACCATTCCGCTCTTCGCCGAGCGGGGCGTCGCCATCGTCCCGACCCTCGTCAACATCGCCACCTTTCCGGCGTTGGCCGACGGCGGCGAGAGGAAGTTCCCCGTCTGGTCGGCCCATCTGCGGCGGTTGTACGAGCGCAGGTACGACACGGTCCGCGCGGCGTACGACGCCGGTGTGCCGGTCTTCGTCGGTACGGACGCGGGCGGTTCGCTCGCCCACGGCCTGGTCGCGGGCGAGGTCGCGGAGCTGGTGAAGGCGGGCATCCCGCCGATCGAGGCGCTGTCGGCGACCTCCTGGGGCGCACGGGCGTGGCTGGGGCGTCCGGCGCTGGAGGAGGGCGCGCCGGCGGATCTGGTGGTGTACGACACCGATCCCCGGCAGGACGTCGGAGTGCTGGCGACCCCGCGCCGGGTGGTCCTGAACGGACAGGTTGTGGGCTGACACGGGCGCGCTCGCGGTCCTCCGGCCGGGGGGGAGTCGTGTGCTGACGGAGCCGTGTTCTCGGCCGGGGGAGCCGTGGACTGACGGAGCCGTGTTCTCGGCCGGGGGAGGAGGCTGACCGAGGCGCGTTCCCGGCCGGGCACGGGCCGATGCGGGCGCGTCCTCAGCCGGGGGCACGGGCGGACAGGAGCGCGTCTTCGGACGGTGGCGAAGGTGCTCGTGCGGGGCGGCGGGTTGACGAGGGCGTCTCCCGTGACCTGGCCGTTCGTTGAGCACCAAACGCGTGAGCATTCGCGTTCATCCGATATGCCCGGCGTGCCCCCGTCGTGGGCCGGCGTGCGACCTGCGGCTGTGTGACACGCGGGGCGTCAGGGAACACTCGTACCTCAAGAATCGAATACAGGCGCGGAAACCCCCCTTTGGAGTGAACTAACCCCAGGTGTGCGCGAGTTCACTCTCAGTGCGTAAAGATTCCGGTGTCCCAGTCGCCACCGCCCACGAGTCCCTGTGGGACGGCGGGTGACGCCATGTCTCCTGTGGGGGTTCCACCACCTTGAACAGCAACACCTTCCGCATGCCCGTACGCCGCTGCGCCGCCGTCACGGCCTCCGTCGCCCTGGTCGCGACGCCCGTCGCGCTCGCCGGCCCCGCGCATGGCACCGGGGGCGGCGCCGAAGGGAGGGCCAGTGCGGTCGTCCTCCGTACCGGACTCGACGTGTCCCTGCTCAACAAGACCGTCAACCTCCCGCTCAACGCCTCGTTGAACGAGGTGACGGCGCCCGCCAGCGCCGAACGCAGCACGCTCTCCGTGCGCCTGGACGGCGTCAACCAGGGCCAGCCCTTCCAACTGCTCCGTGCCGATGTGGCCACGGCGAAGGCGACCGCGGACGAGAAGCGGGCCGAGGGCTACGCCAATCTCGTCCGCGCCCGGATCCATGTGCCGGGGCTCCCGCTGGTCTCCCTCATCGAGGTCGAGAAGGTCACCTCCAGGGCCTTATGCCTGGCGGGCGAGCGGCCCGTCGCCGAGTCCAACGTCCTCGGCCATGTGACGGTCCTCGGCGAGAAGGTCACGCTCACCGCCGGGGGGCGGACGACGGTCGACGTGCCCGCCGTCGGCAAGGTGACCCTCGACCTGTCCCGGGAGCAGACCACCTCCCGGACGGCCGCCGCCACCGCCCTGCAACTGAAGGTCGCGGTCAACCCGCTGAAGCTGAACGTCGCCGAGGTGAACGGCACCGTCACCCTCGTCCAGGCCACGTGCACTTCGCCCAAGGCCCCGCCGAAGAAGGAGGAGAAGCCGGCCGAGGAGAAGCCGAAGCCGGAGATCACCCCGCAGACCGGCGCGGAGCCCAAGGAGAATCTGGCCGAGACGGGCGGCAGCTCCACCACGCCCTACATCGCCGGGGGGTCGGCGGCGCTGCTGGGCCTCGGGGCCGGCGCGCTGGTGATGGCGCGGCGCCGGGGCCGCGCCCGCGCCCGGGGCTGAGAGGGTCCCGGCACCCCGGCCCCGCCCCAGGGAGCGGCGGCCCGGCTGAACCAAAGCCGCGCTGAACCAAAGCCGCGCAGGACCACGCCTCTACAAGCTCTACAGAAACTCAGCTCCCCAGAACCACAGCTCCACAGCTCCACACAGAGTCGGGGCCCGCGGCCGAAGCGTCGCGGAGCCCAGCCCCCGGGGACCCGCGGCCAGGGAGAGGCCGTGAGTCCCCGGGGGCGTGCACCGGCCCGTTCCGGGCCGGGCGACGCCACTCCGAGGCCACTCCCTACGCGCCCACCATCGTCAGCGCCTGGTCGAGCGCCTGTAGAAAGCGGTTGGTGGTGGCCCGGTCCCGGACGGCTATCCGCAGCCAGCCAGGACCGAGGCCCGGGAAGGTGTCTCCACGGCGGACCGCGAACCCGAGCCGGCGCAGTCGCTCCCGCACCTGCTCACCGTGGCGCACCCGGACGAGCACGAACGACGCCTCGGCCGCGGCCACCACCCGTACCTCATCGAACTCCGCCAGACCGGCCAGCAGATGGGCCCGCTCGCGGGCGATCCGCCGCGCCGCGTCCGCCGCCTCCGCCAGTGCGGCCGGGGTCATGCACGCCTCCGCCGCCGTCAGCGCGGGGGAGGAGACGGGCCAGAGCGGCTGGGCCCGCTCCAGGGCCGCCACGGTCTCCGGCTCGGCCAGCACATAGCCGATCCGCAGCCCAGCCAGCCCCCAGGTCTTGGTGAGACTGCGCAGCACCACCAGACCCGGCACATCCGTACGGTCCGCGAGCGACTCGGATTCGCCCGGCACGGCGTCCATGAATGCCTCGTCCACCACCAGCAGCCGCCCCGGGCGGGCCAGGGAGACGATATCGGCGGCCCGGTGCAGCACCGATGTGGGATTGGTCGGATTCCCGATCATCACCAGGTCCGCCGAATCGGGCACGGCTGCCGGATCGAGCCGGAAACCGTCCTCCTCCCGCAGCAGCAGCCGCGCCACCGCGTGACCGGCGTCCCGCAGCGCCGCCTCGGGTTCGGTGAACTGCGGATGGACGACCAGCGGCCGGCTCACCGCCAGGGCGCGGGCCAGCAGGACGAACGCCTCCGCCGCCCCCGCCGTCAGCAACACCCGTTCCACCGGCAGCCCGTGCCTGGCCGCGACGGCGGCCCGGGCCGCGCGCCCGTCCGGATAGGTGCCCAGGGAAGCCAGCGAACCGGCGATCAGCTCCCGCAGCCACTCCGGGGGCGTGCCCGTGCGCACATTGACCGCGAGATCGGTCAGCGTGGCGGCCGTGTCCCGCATCTCGGCGTCACCGTGGTGACCCAGATCGTGCGGGTCGTCAGTGTGCGTGTGCATGGCTGCCGTGGTGGTGATGCCCATGCCCGTGCCCGTGGTGATGGCCGTCGTCGTTCGGGTGGAAGTGCGGCTTCTGCTCCATGCCGACCTTGTCCTCGAAGCCCGGCAGGGCGATCCGGTAGACACAGGAGTCGCAGTTCATCCGGATATCGCCTTCGACGGCCTCCCGATAGCGCTCCAGCACCAGATCGAGCAGCTCGTCGGTGGCGCCGATCACCTCCGCCGAGACCACGTCGATCTCCGGGTGGGCCGCCGCCCACTCCTCGGTCTGGGCCAGCACCCGGTCCGGCAGGATGCCGGTGAAGAGGAAGTACGGCAGCACCACGACATGGCGCGCGCCCAGCAGGACACATCGGTCGAGGCCGCTCGGCACGTCCGGCGCCGCGAGCGACACGAACGCCGTCTCGACACCCGCGTACCCCCGCCCCTCCCAGAGCAGCCGCGCGGCCTTCAACACCTCGGCGTTGGCGTCCGGGTCGGTCGAACCCCGGCCCACCAGCAGGACGGTCACCTCGGAGCGGTCGACGGTGAGCCCGGCCAGCGCGTGCTCGATCCGCCGCTCCAGGACCCGCAGCAGCGCGGGGTGCGGGCCGAGCGGGCGGCCGTAGCTGTACGAGATCCCGGGGTGCCGCTCCTTCTCACGGGCGAGGGCGGCGGGGATGTCCCCCTTGGCGTGACCGGCCGACACCAGCATCAGCGGTACGGCGGCGAATCGTTTCACGCCCCGCTCGACCAATTCGGTGACGGCCTCGCCGAGCGGCGGCGGCGAGAGTTCTATGAAGCCGCCGGCGACGGGGATTCCGGGTGCGCGGCGCCCCAACTCCTGGACGAAATCACGGAAAGCCTGCGCTCCCGCTTCGTCACGGGTTCCGTGGCCGGCGATGAGCAGTGCGGGCGGGGTGGTCACGCGTTCTCCTTGATATGGGGGTGGTACAGCAGGGCGTTGAGCGCCGCCGATGCGACGGCGCTGCCACCCTTCTCGGACACATTGCTGACGGCGGGCAGTCCGCTCGCGCGGAGGGCGGCCTTGGACTCGACGGCGCCGACGAATCCGACCGGCAGTCCGATGACGAGGGCGGGTTCTGCGCCGAGGGTGAGCAGCTCCTCCAGCGCGGTCGGCGCGCACCCGATCACCCAGAGGGCGCCGGGCCCCACCTGCTCGTACGCCAGCCGTATCGCATGGGCGGAGCGGGTGCGGTCGGGCGTCGCCGTGGCGTCCTTGAGCCGGCAGACGGTCTCACGCCGGGTGATCCCGGCGGCGACCATCTCGACATCGACCACCACGGGCGCGCCCGAGTGCAGCGCGGTGTGCGCGTCGGCGAGGGACGTCTCGTCGCAGACGAGGTCGGCGGCGTAGTCGAGGTCGGCGGCGGAGTGCACGACCCGCTCGACGACGGCGCGGGTGAGCGGCGGCAGCGCGGTGGTGTCCAGGCGGGAGCGCAGCCGGCGGAAGGATTCCTGTTCGATGGGGTGGACGACACGTGTCACGCGGCGACTCCGGTGGGTGGGGGAGAGGGGGTTCGGGACGCTTCGGCGGGGGTGACCGCGTCGCGTCGTCGGACGGTTCCGGTGGCGGTACGGCGCCGTGCGGTACGGGCACGGGGAGGGCGGCCCATGGCGTACGGGGCCGTCACGGAGCCCGCCCGGCGCGCGCGGCGCCGTGTCCGCGCGCACACGGAAGCGCGCGCGGTCATGATTGCCACCGGTAGCCGCGCGGGGTCACCATGCGGGACGCGATGGTGCGGGTGGCCGTGTTGCCGACCGTCACGACCGTCATCATGTCCACCGTCGCCGGATCCACTCCGGCCAATGTCGTCACCCGGCTTGATTCATCCGGCCGTGAGGCGTTTCGCACCACTCCCACCGGCGTCTCCGGCTCCCGGTGCTCCGCCAGGATCGACAGCGCCTTGGGGAGCTGCCAGTCCCGGCCCCGGCTCCGCGGGTTGTAGAAGGTCACGATGAGGTCGGCCGCCGCCGCCGCCCGCACCCGGCGCTCGATGACCTCCCACGGGGTGTGCAGGTCCGACAGGCTGATCGAGACATGGTCATGGCCCAGCGGGGCGCCCAGGATCGACGCCGCCGCCAGGGCCGCCGTCACACCGGGCACGCCCACCACGTCGATGTCGTCGGACGCCTCCGCGAGCGCGGGCGACGCCATCGCGTAGACGCCCGCGTCCCCGCTGCCGATCAGCGCGACCGCGTGGCCCGCGCGGGCTTCGGCCACCGCCGTACGGGCCCGTTCCTCCTCCGCCCCGAGGCCGGACTCCAGGATGCGGGTCCCGGGCCGGATCAGATCGCGGATCTGGTCCACGTACTGGTCGAGCCCGACCAGCACGGACGCCCGCCGCAGTTCGTCGGTGGCCCGGGGGGTGAGCAGATCGCGGGCCCCGGGGCCGAGGCCGACCACCGCGAGCCGTCCGCGCGGCGCCCGGCGCACCACCGCGCAGGTCGCCATCGCGGGCCGTCCGCCGGGGGTCGACTTCCGCTTCGGCACCAGCAGTTCACCGCCGCCGGCGAGTGCCGCGGCCTCCGCCACGGACGGGGTGCCCACCGCCGCGAGCGGGGCGGCGGACGGATGGGGCACGGCGATGGCGGCCAGCCGCTCGGCGGGGTGGGTCACCAGGGGCACGCCCAGGTGCTCCGCCGCCGCCACGATGCCGGGTTCGGTGGCCTTCGCGTCGACGGTGGCCAGCTCAGCGACGCTCAGCTCCGACAGCCCGGCGTCCCGCAGCGCGTCCCGGATCAGACCGATGACCTCCGCCGCGGGGGCGCCGCTGGACGCGCCGACGCCGACGACCAGCGACGGCGGCCGCAGCACCGCCTCGTACACCTCGGATGCCTCGTACGCCTCGTCCTTCGTGTCGGACCCGGGCGCCTCGTACGTCTTCTCGGACCCGGGTCCCACCAGCCGGTCGGTCACCCGCAGGACCGTCGCGGGCGCATCAGGCGTGAGCGGCGCGTCGGGTACGGCCCCTGCGTCGAGCACGAGGGGCGTATCGGGTACGGGGGATACGGGGCGGGGCCGGCCCGCGGTGTCCGGTGCGGCGGGAACCGTCCCGTCCGCGCCGCCCGGTGTCACGGCCGGCCCGGTACCCGCCACCGCCAGCGGCGCGGTCACATTCGGCGGCAGCGGCGGCAGCGGCCAGACCGCGTCCGCCCGCAGCGCCACCGGATCGCCGTCCAGCATCGCCCGGGAGACCGCCGCCACGGCGCCCTCCACCGGCCAGCCCAGCGTGTCCAGTCCGGGCACGCCGGTCGCGTCCGTCGCCGTCGTCACCACCGGCGCGCAGCCGATGACCTCGGCGACCCGGTCCGCCAGTTCGTTCGCGCCGCCGCCGTGGCCGCCGAGCAGGGCGACCGCGAACCGCTGACCCTCGTCCACACAGACCACACCCGGGTCCGTCGCCTTGTCCACCAGCAGCGGGGCGACCAGCCGTACCGTCGCGCCCGTCGCGAGGAAGCACACGAGCTGCTCGCACTCCGCGAACGCGCGCTCCACCGCCGCCCGCACCGGGCCCTCGTACACCCGGGTACGGCCGGGCCAGGCCGCGGCGAGTCGGTCGCGGGCGGCGGCGCCGGCCGCCGTCGCGGAGATCAGGCCGATCACTGGGGAGTTCCTTCCGTCAATGCGTCCGAGGGGCGGTCGCCCCACAGCAGAAACACCGGGTTGGTGGCCGCGAGCCGGGTGACGTCCCCGGGCAGCGGCGCGAGCCGTGCCGCGTTCAGCAGCACCCCGTCGGTGGTGAGGCCCGCGCCGGAGAGCGCGGCCCGTACGGCGGGCACCCGGTCCAGCGCCGCCAGCGCGACGACCACCGTGCGCCGGGCCCGCGGCGCGCACGCCGCCACGATCGCGGGCAGCCCGCCGCCCCCGCCGCCGATGAACACCGCGTCCGGTTCGGGCAGTCCGGCCAGCGCCTCCGGCGCCGAGCCGTGCACGGCCCGGACGTCCACGCCGTGTGCGGCGGCGTTCGCCCGGATCCGGTCGACTCCGTCCGCGGCCTTCTCCACCGCGACCGCCGCCGCCCCGAACCGCGCGCACTCCACGGCCACCGAACCCGATCCTGCGCCGATGTCCCAGACCAGATCGCCGGTGCGCGGACCGAGCCTGGCCAGTGCCAGCGCCCGTACCTCGAACTTGGTGATCATCGAATCGCGGTGCGCGAACGCGTCCTCGGCCAGCGCCCAGCGGTCCGGGGCCCGACCGCCCCCGGCGACGGTGAGCTGCCCGGGGGCGAGCGCCCGCGCCGGATCCAGACAGAGGACCACGCTCACCGCGTCCCACTCCCGCTCCGCGGCCCGCTCCGGGGTCAGCCGTTCGACGCGCTCCCGGTCCGGGTCGCCCAGCGCGGTGGCCACCACCAGCACCCGGCCCGTGCCCACCAGGGCCGCGCCCAGCTCGGCGGGGCCCGCGCCGGGCCCGGTCAGTACGGCCGTCTTGGGGTGCGCGAGACAGCTGTTGACCGCGGTCCGCAGCGCCCGGCCGTGCGCGCTGATGACCAGCGCATCGTCCCAGGGCAGCCCGATCCGGGCGAAGGCGACCGCGACGGACGCCGTCCCGGGCCGGACGTCCAGCGCCTCCGGGCCGAACCGTTCGGCCAGCGCCCGGACGATCCCGAAGAACCCGGGATCGCCGGAGGCCAGCACCACCGGCCGGCTCGCCGCCGCCAGCCGGTCGAGCGCGGGCGCCAGCGGCCCGAGCGTGATCCGCTCGGCGCCGGCCGGCACCGGTGCCGCCGCCAGATGCCGGGCCGCGCCCACCACCAGCGTCGCCGCCGTCAGGGCCGCGGTGTCCCGCGCGGACAGGGGCGCGCCCGTCCCCGTACCGATCACTGTGATCATGGCGTGGCACCCTGGGCGCGCAGGGCTCTGCGGGCCTCCGGGTCGGCCTTGCGGAAGCCGTGGAAGTGCCCCGGGTGGTAGAGGTGCGACCGGGTCCCCGACGCCGACAGCGCGGGGCCGACCAGGAACAGCGTGTGCTTCCAGAGCTTGTGCTCCTTGACGGTCTCCTCCAGCGTGCCGATCGTGCAGCGCAGGATCAGCTCCTCCGGCCAGGTCGCCTGATACGCGATCACCACCGGAGTGCCGGTCGGGTAGCCGCCCTCCAGCAGCTCCTGCGTCAACTGGCCCGATCTGGCCGCCGACAGGAACAGCGCCATCGTGGTGCCGTGCCGGGCGAACTCCCGGACCTCCTCGCCCGGGGGCATCGGGGTCTTCCCGCCGCCCAGCCGGGTCAGGATCACCGACTGCGCGACCTCCGGAATCGTCAGCTCGCGCCCGACCAGCGCGGCGACGGCCGAGAACGACGACACCCCCGGCACGATCTCCGTCTCGACCCCCAGCTCCACGCACCGGTCGAACTGCTCCTGCGTGCCGCCCCACAGCGCGGGGTCGCCGGAGTGGATCCTGGCCACCCGCAGCCGCTCGTCGCGCGCCCGCTCGTAGACGGCCACGACGTCCTCCAGCGACATGGTGGCCGAGTCGAGGATCTCGGCGCCCTCGCGGGCGTGCTCCAACACCTCGGCCTGCACCAGGCTCGCCGCCCAGATGACGATGTCGGCGTCGGCGATGGCGCGCGCGGCGCGGAACGTCAGCAGATCGGCGGCGCCTGGGCCGGCACCGACGAAGGTCACCTTGCCCTGAACGGCAACGGCCATGAGTAGGGGGTCCTCTCGGGTCAAACGGGTGATTCGGAAGTGTGCGGGAGGTGGGGCGGGTCTGAAGGGGTTACGGGGCGGTTCGATCGGCTAGCAAGGGCGCATGGCGGTGTTCGTCGCGCTCGGCGCGTTCCTGATGACGCTCTTCGGCGGGTGGACGGCGCAGCGCGTCACCGACCGCCGCCACCTCGTGCTGGGCCTGGCGGGCGGGCTGATGCTCGGCGTCGTCGGCCTCGACCTGCTGCCCGAGGCACTGGAGGCGGCCGGCCGGCCGGTCTTCGGCGTGCCACAGGCGCTGCTGCTGTTCGTCGGCGGCTTCCTCGTCGCCCATATGGTGGAACGGCTGCTGGCGGCCCGGCAGTCGGCGCACGGCGCGGCCGACCGGCCGGCCGGCGCGGGCGGGGCGGCGGGCGCGAAGGCGCCCCAGATGGGTCTGACGGCCGCCGCCGCCATGGTCGGCCACAGCCTGATGGACGGCATCGCCATCGGCGCGGCCTTCCAGGTCGGCGAGGGCATGGGGCTGACCGTGGCGCTCGCCGTCATCGCCCACGACTTCGCGGACGGTTTCAACACCTACACCCTCACCGCCGCGTACGGGAACACCCGGGGGAAGGCGGTCGCCATGCTCCTCGCGGACGCGTGCGCCCCCGTGGTCGGCGCGGCCTCCACCCTCTTCGTCACCATCCCGGTCGAAGCCCTCGGCAGCTACCTCGGCTTCTTCGGCGGCGCCCTGCTCTACCTCGCCGCCGCCGAGATCCTGCCCGAGGCGCACCACACGCACCCGGCCCGCTCCACCCTGCTGTGCACGGCGGCGGGGGCCGGATTCATCTGGCTGGTGGTCGGCATCGCCCAGTGACGGCCCCGGAGGACCGCCCGGGAGATCCGGTGCGGCGGGTCTCACAACTTGCCCCCACGGCCGCCGTCCCGTCGGGCCGGCGCGATCAGCGTGGAGAGGTACGGCAGCGGTGCGGCGGTCGGACCGCCCTCCGGACCGTCCTCCGGGCCCCCCGTCTCCACCAGCTCCGACGCCCGCCGGATCGACTCCCCGGGCAGCCCGAGCGCCGACCCCCACACCGCGCCGTCGGTCCGCCCGGTCTCGCGCAGCGCGGTCGCCACCTCCGCCGCCAGCCGGCCGAACTTGTACGCCACGACCGTCCCCGGGCCCGCCAGCGCGTCCTTCAGCACGGCCGCGCCCGCCGTCACCGGGACCAGCGTCAGCGGCTCCGTGCCCTCGGTGAGCACCGCGCCGCTGCGGGCCGCCAGATCCTGCATCGCGGTGATACCGGGCACCGTCTCCACCACCGTCCCCGGCAGCAGCTCGCCGATGGTCTGCGCGAGATAGGTGAAGGTGGAGTACACATTGGGGTCGCCGATCGTCGCGAACGCGACACTGTCGCTCTCGCCCAGCAGCGCGGCGACCCGCGCGCCCGCCGCGTCCCAGGCGGCCTCCCGGCGGGCCCGGTCGGTGCGTTCATTGAGTGCGAAGACGATCCGTACGACGTTGTCCGCCGGGACGTAGTGCAGCACGGTCGCCTCGGCACGCCCCCGCTCACCGGTCTCCATCACGGGCACGACGACCACATCGGCCTCCCGCAGCACCCGCACGCCCTTCACGGTCACCAACTCCGGGTCACCGGGTCCCACTCCGACCCCGATCAGCCTGCTCATCGCGTACACCTTTCGACAAAACGACGGGCCACACCGGGCTCGGCCGCCCAGTGCGTATGCAGATAACTCGCGTGCACCCCGCCCTGGACGAACCCCTCGGTACGCCGCTCCGGCCGGTACACACCCCACGCGGGGGACGGGCCCGCCCCTGGTTCGATCACCGTCCGGTGGAATTCATGACCGCGCAGCCGGGTCCCGGCCGCCGCGAGACAGCTATCGGTGACCGCGACGGCCTGCCGATACCCGAGGGTGAGCCGCTCACCCATCCGCGCGTCGGCGTCCAACACCCCGCACATGGGCTGTCCGTCCAGCGAACGGGAGAGGTAGAGGAGGCCCGCGCACTCGGCGGCGATCGGCGCACCGGAACGGGCCAGCTCGCCGACGGCCTTCCGCAGCGGTTCGTTGGCGGCCAGCTCCGGCGCGTAGACCTCGGGGAAGCCGCCGCCTATGACGACTCCGGCCGTGCCGTCGGGCAGCAGCTCGTCCCGGAGGGGGTCGAAGGTGACGACCTCAGCGCCGGACGCGGTGAGCAGTTCGAGCTGCTCGGCGTAGGAGAAGCTGAAGGCCGGGCCGCCCGCCACGGCGACGACGGGCCGCGCCCGCCCGGGGGGTCGCGGCGCCGGCGGTTGGTCCCCGCCGTCCGGAACGGGCAGCTCCGGGGCGCTCCGGGCCAGCGCCAACAGCGCGGGCACATCGCACCCCGCCCGTACTAGCTCACCCATCGCGGCGACCGCCGACAGGGCCTCGGCCCGGCGCTCCGCCACCGGGACCAGCCCCAGATGCCGGGACGGGGTCGCCACCGCGGCCCCCCGCCGCAAGACGCCCAGCACCGGCGCGCCGGCCTCGTCCAACGCCTCCCGGAGCAGGGCCTCATGGCGGTCGGAACCCACCTTGTTCAGGATCACGCCGCCGATCCGCACCTCCGGATCCCAGGAGCGGAAGCCGTGCACCAGCGCCGCCACCGAACGCGACTGCGACGACGCGTCCACCACCAGCACCACCGGCGCCCGCAGCAGCTTCGCGAGCTGCGCCGTGGACGCCAGCTCGCCCTCGCCCGCCGCGCCGTCGTACAGCCCCATCACGCCCTCGACGACGGCCACGTCACAGCCGGCCGCGCCCCGGGCGAAGAGCGGGGCCATCAGCTCCGTACCGCAGAGGTAGGCGTCCAGATTCCGGCCCGGGCGGCCCGTGGCGAGCGCGTGGTAGCCCGGATCGATGTAGTCGGGGCCCACCTTGTGCGGGGAGACGGCGAGGCCCGCCGCGGCGAAGGCGGCCATCAGGCCCGTCGCCACGGTGGTCTTGCCGCTGCCCGACGACGGCGCGGCGATGACGAGTCGTGCTACCACTCGATGCCCCGCTGCCCCTTCTGACCCGCGTCCATCGGGTGCTTCACCTTCGTCATCTCGGTCACCAGATCGGCGAAGTCGACCAGCTCGGCCGGGGCGTTACGGCCGGTGATCACCACATGCTGGTTGCCCGGGCGGTCCCGCAGCACCGAGAGGACCTCGGCCGTGTCCACCCAGCCCCAGTGCAGGGGATAGGCGAACTCGTCCAGGACGTAGAGCCGGTAGCTCTCGGCCGCCAGATCCCGCTTGATCTGCTCCCAGCCCTCGCGGGCCGCCTCCTCATTGCTGAACTGGCGGTCCCGCTGCACCCAGGACCAGCCCTCGCCCATCTTGTGCCAGTCGACCCGGCCGCCCTCGCCGGACGCCCCCAGCACCCGCAGCGCGTTCTCCTCGCCGACCTTCCACTTGGCGGACTTGACGAACTGGAAGACCCCGATCGGCCAGCCCTGATTCCAGGCGCGCAGCGCCAGCCCGAAGGCGGCCGTCGACTTGCCCTTGCCGACGCCCGTGTGGACGACGACCAGCGGCCGGTTGCGGCGCTGACGGGTGGTGAGCCCGTCGTCCGGTACGACGGACGGCTGTCCCTGTGGCATTACGCGGCCCTCCCGGCCCGAGCGGCGGACTGAACATCCCGGACGAGCCCGGCTATCGCATCGGCCCGCAACTCGTCGAGCGTGACGGCGGCGCCGTCCAGATCGCCCGCCAGCTTCGCCGCGAGCCCCAGCCGGACCGGCCCGGACTCGCAGTCCACGACGATCGCGGCCGTCCCGCCAGCGGCGTGCAGCCGCGCGGCCCGGGACGCCAGCGCCACCGGATCGGGGCCGCCCGTCGCCCGGCCGTCGGTGACCACGACCAGCAGCGGACGCCGCGAGGGATCACGGGTCCGCTCCACCCGCAGGACGTCATGGGCGCGCAGCAGCCCGGCCGCCAGCGGGGTCCGCCCACCGGTCGGCAGCAGCTCCAGCCGGGCCGCCGCCGCGTCCACCGATGAGGTCGGGGGCAGCGCCACCTCCGCCTCCTTGCCCCGGAAGGTCACCAGACCGACCTTGTCGCGGCGCTGGTAGGCGTCGAGCAGCAGCGACAGCACCGCACCCTTGACCGCACCCATCCGCTGGCGGGCCGCCATCGAACCGGAGGCGTCCACCACGAAGAGCACCAGATTGGACTCGCGCCCCTCCCGGACCGCCTGCCGCAGATCGTCCCGCCGCACCACCAGACCGGGGCCGCTGCGCCCCCGCGCCCGCTGGTACGGCGCCGCGGCCCGTACGGTCGCCGCCAGATGCAGCTTGGTCAGCGCGCCCCTCGGCCGCCGCGAACCCGTCGTACGGCCGTGGTCGGCCCGGGAGCGCGACCTGCGGCCCGCGGCGCCGTCACCGGTGCCGGGCACGCTCAACATCCTGGTACGGAACGGCTCACCGGCGCCGACCGCCCGCTGCTCGCCGCCCCCGCCGCCGCTGGGCGAACCGTCCTGGTCACCCGCCTCCGGGCGGGCCGGCTCGTCCTCCCGCGGCCCGCCGTCGTCTCCGCTTCCGTCACCGCTGTCGTCCCCGTTGGCGTCCCCGTCGCGGGGGCCGCCCCCCGGGCCGCCGTCGGGTCCGCCGCCGTCCGGGTCGGGATCCGGGTCGTCGTCGCCGAACTCCCGCAGCGTGTCGTCGAGCCTGTCCTCGTCCAGCCCCGGCGCATCGAACGGATTGCGCCGGCGCCGGTGGGGGAGGGCCAGCAGCGCCGCCTGGCGGACATCCTCCGCCAGCACCTCCGTACGCCCCGCCCAGGCGGCCAGCGCGGTCGCCGTACGGGCCATCACGATGTCGGCGCGCATCCCGTCCACCTCGAACGCCGCGCAGGTCGCCGCGATCTGCCGCAGCGCGCCGTCGCCGAGCCGGACCTCGGGCAGCAGCGCCCTGGCCGCCACGATCCGCGCCCGCAGCGCCGCCTCCTCGTCGGCCCAGCGGGCCGCGAAGGCCGCCGGATCGTCGTCGTACGCCAGCCGGCGCCGCACCACCTCGACCCGCTGGTCCGGCTCCCGCGAGGCCGCGACCTCGACTGTCAGACCGAACCGGTCGAGCAACTGCGGGCGCAGCTCGCCCTCCTCCGGGTTCATCGTCCCCACCAGCAGGAAGCGCGCGGCGTGCCGCACCGACACCCCCTCGCGCTCGACGTAGGACGCGCCCATCGCCGCGGCGTCCAGCAGGGTGTCCACCAGATGGTCGTGCAGGAGGTTCACTTCGTCGACGTACAGGATCCCGCGGTGCGCGTCGGCGAGCAGCCCCGGCTCGAACGCCTTCACGCCCTCCGCCAGCGCCCGCTCGATGTCCAGCGCGCCGACCAGCCGGTCCTCGGACGCGCCGATGGGCAGTTCGACCACCCGGGCGGCCCGGGACGTGCCGGGGTCCGCCCCGTGCGGCCCGTCGGGGCAGGCCGGGTCGGGGACGGCGGGATCGCAGGAGAAGCGGCAGCCCGCGACGACGGCGACATCCGGCAGCAGCGTGGAGAGCGCGCGCACGGCGGTGCTCTTCGCCGTGCCCTTCTCGCCGCGGACCAGGACCCCGCCCACGGCCGGGGAGACCGCGTTCAACAGCAGCCCGAGCCGCAGATCGTCCTGTCCGACGATCGCGGTGAACGGAAAGGGCGTGCTCATACCCGGATCACTCCTTGGGGATAGTTCTTCGCGGTGCCGGTCCGGTGCCGGGGCCGCCGCTCGCGGTACGGGGTTCCCGGGGCGCTCACTCGTCGCCCTCCAGATCGCCTTCGAGCTCCAGATACGTCTGCCGCAGCCGCTCCAGCGTCTCCGCGTCCGGCTCGGCCCACAGGCCCCGGTCCGCCGCCTCCAGGAGTCGTTCCGTGATGCCGCGCAGGGCCCAGGGGTTGGACTTCTTCATGAAGTCCCGGTTCTCCGGGGCGAAGACGTACTCCGCCGAGAGCTTCTCGTACATCCAGTCGTCCACGACCCCGGCCGTGGCGTCGTACCCGAAGAGGTAGTCCACGGTCGCGGCCATCTCGAAGGCGCCCTTGTAGCCGTGCCGCCGCATCGCGGCCATCCAGCGCGGATTCACCACCCGCGCCCGGAACACCCGGTGCGTCTCCTCGCCCAGCGTCCGCGTCTTCACCTGGTCGGGGGTGGCCGAATCGCCCACGTACGCCTCCGGGCTGGTGCCCGTCAGATGGCGCACCATCGCCACCATCCCGCCGTGGTACTGGAAGTAGTCGTCGGCGTCCACGAGATCGTGCTCCCGGGTGTCGACGTTCTTCGCCGCCACCGCGATGCGCCGGAACGCCGTCTCCATGTCCCCGCGCGCCGCCCGGCCGTCCAGCCCGCGTCCGTAGGCGTAGCCGCCCCACACCGCGTACACCTCGGCCAGATCGGCGTCGCTGCGCCAGTTCCGCGCGTCGATCAGCGGGAGCAGGCCGGCCCCGTACGCGCCCGGCTTGGAGCCGAAGATCCGGGCGGTGGCGCGGCGGCGGTCGCCGTGCTCGGCCGTGTCCTCGTCCGCGTGGGCCCGTACGTAGTTGGCGTCGGCGGGCTCGTCCAGCTCGGCCACCGTCCGTACGGCGTCGTCGATCAGGCCCACCACATGCGGGAAGGCGTCCCGGAAGAAGCCGGAGATCCGGACTGTGACATCGATCCTGGGCCGGCCCAGCTCCGCCAGCGGCACCACCTCGAAGCCGGTGACCCGGCGGGACGCGTCGTCCCAGACCGGGCGGCAGCCCAGCAGCGCCAGGATCTCGGCGATGTCATCACCCTGGGTGCGCATCGCCGATGTGCCCCAGACGGTGAGGCCCACCGAGGTCGGATAGGCGCCGGTGTCGGCGAGGTACCTGGCGACCAGCGAATCGGCGAGCGCCTGGCCGACCTCCCAGGAGAGCCGGGACGGAATCGCCTTCGGGTCGACGGAGTAGAAGTTGCGCCCCGTCGGGAGCACATTGACCAGCCCGCGCGTCGGCGAGCCGGAGGGCCCGGCCGGGACGTAGCCGCCGTCCAGCGCGCGCAGGATGTGGGTGATCTCGTCGGTCGTACGGGCGAGTCGGGGCACCACCTCGCGGCAGGCGAACTCCAGCACCGCCACCGGGTCCGGCAGCTCGGCGCCGAGCACCTCCCGCACCAGGGCGGGGACCCCGGCGGCGTCCCAGCCCAGCTCCTCCATGCGCTCCGCCAGTCGCCGGCAGAGCTGTTCCAGCAGATCGATCGCGTCCGCCGCCGACCTGGCGGGGCCCGGCACCAGGGAGCTGAGCCCGTCGGGGACCTTCACCCGCGCGCCCGGCTCGGCCAGCAACTCCTTCTCGACCAGGCCGAAGTGCTCGGCCAGCGAGGCCCGCAGCCCCGGCAGGGCGTTCGCCTGCCCGCCCCACACCTGGGACGCGCGCAGCACCGCCAGCACCAGATTGACCCGGGGTTCCGCCTCGGGGCCGCCGCCCAGCACATGCAGGCCGTCCCGGATCTGGACGTCCTTGATCTCACAGAGGTAGCCGTCGATGTGCATCACGAACTCGTCGAAGGAGTCGTCGTCCGGCTGCTCGTCCACATGGAGGTCGTGGTGCAGCTCGGCGGTCTTCACCAAAGTCCAGATCTGCGCCCGCACGGCCGGGGCCTTCACCGGGTCGAGATCGCTGACCAGGGCGTACTCATCCAGGAGTTGTTCCAGCTTCGCCAGGTCGCCATAGGTGTCGGCGCGCGCCATCGGCGGCACCAGATGGTCCACGACGGTGGCGTGCCCCCGGCGCTTGGCCTGGGTGCCCTCGCCGGGGTCGTTGACGATGAAGGGGTAGACCAGGGGCAGTTCACCGAGGACCGCGTCGGGGCCGCACCCTGCCGACAGCCCGAGGCCCTTGCCCGGCAGCCACTCCATGGTGCCGTGCTTGCCCATGTGGACGACGGCGTCGGCGCCGAACGACTCCTCCAGCCAGCGGTAGGCCGCCATGTAGTGGTGCGACGGGGGCATGTCCGGATCGTGGTAGATCGCGATCGGGTTCTCCCCGAAGCCGCGCGGCGGCTGGATCATCACGACCACATTGCCGAACTGCAGTGACGCCAGGACGACGTCGTCGCCATCGACGTAGAGGGTGCCCGGGGGCTCCCCCCAGTGCTCCAGCATCCCGTCGCGCAGCTCCGGTTCCAGCTTGTCGAACCAGCCACGGTAGTCGGCGAGCGGCACCCGGGCGGGGGCGGCGGCCAACTGCTCCTCGGTCAGCCACTCCACATCGTGCCCACCGGCGTTGATGAGCCGGTGGATCAGCTCGTCGCCGTTGTCCGGATAGCCGTCGACCTGGTAGCCGGCGTCCCGCAGCGCGTCCAGGACCCGCACCGCCGAAGCGGGTGTGTCGAGACCCACGGCGTTGCCGACCCGCGAGTGCTTGGTGGGGTAGGCGGTGAAGACCAGGGCGAGCTTCTTCTCGGCATTCGGCTTGTGCCGCAGCCGGGCGTGGCGCACCGCGATCCCGGCCACCCGCGCGGCCCGCTCGGGGTCCGCGACATAGACCGGTACGTCGTCGGGCCCGCGCTCCTTGAACGAGAACGGGACCGTGATCAGCCGCCCGTCGAACTCGGGGATCGCCACCTGCATCGCCGCGTCCATGGGCGAGAGGGCGGCGTCCGACGCCTCCCAGGCCGCCCGCGACGACGTGAGGCAGAGTCCCTGGAGCACCGGGACGTTCAGCTCGGCGAGGGCGCCGATGTCCCACGCCTCCTCGTCGCCGCCCGCGCTGGCCCGGGAGGCGTTGGTGCCGCCAGCCGCGAGCACGGTCGCGATCAGCGCGTCGGCCGTCCCCAGCAGCTCGTACAGCTCCGGTCCGGCGTCCCGCAGCGAACCGACGTACACCGGGAGTGCGTTGGCGCCCCGGGCCTCGATCCGGTCGCAGAGCACCTCCACGAAGGAGGTGTTCCCGGCGAGCTGGTGGGCGCGGTAGAAGAGCACGCCGACCGTGGGGCGGCCCTCCTCGCGGGCGTAGCCGCCGTGCACCCCCCACTCGGGCATCTTCTGCGGTTCGGCGAAGCCGTGGCCGGTCAGCAGCACGGTGTCGGAGAGGAAGCGGGCCAGCTCGACCAGATTCCCCGGGCCGCCCTCCACCAGATAGCGCAGAGCCTCGGCGACCACACCGGCCGGCACCGACGACTCGGCCATCAGCTCGGCGTCCGGGACGGCCTCCCCGCCGAGGAGCACCGTCGGTATCCCCGAGGCCCGCAGCGCGGCGAGCCCGTCCTCCCAGGCGCGCTTGCCGCCCAACAGCCGGACGACGGCGACCGAGGCGCCCTCGATCAGCCCGGGCAGTTCGGCGGCCACGTCGACACGGGTCGGATTGCCGATCCGGTACGGCGCGCCGGAGGCCCGGGCCGCCAGCAGATCCGTGTCGGCGGTCGACAACAACAGCACTGTGTTCATGCGGGTGCTCCGAGTTCTCCAGATGCGGCGGACGTGGTGGTGGGTGTGGCGGATGTACTGGGTGTGTCTGGTGTGGCGGTTGAGCCTGATGCGGTGACTGTGTCTGGTGCTCCGGATGCGCTGGACGCGCCGGATGTGTCCGATGCCTCGGCTGGGGCGGGCGCGCCGGATGTGTCCGATGCCGATGCCGATGCCGATGCCGTGGCCGGTGCGGGCGTCGGGTGGTCGGGCGCACCCGGCGGGATGAAGGGAAGACCGGCGGGCGCGCCGTGCTCGATGAGCCGCAGCAGCGCGTCCGTGTCCATGTGGTCCTCGACGAGATCGCCGAGGCGGTCGAGCTGTTCCTCGCGCAGGGCTTCGAACGACGTGTCCGGAGCGGGTACGAAGCGCCGGCCGGTGGCGCTCGCAACCCGGCTCAGGAACTGTCGTCGGAAGCCGTCGCTCTCCAACGAGCCGTGCCAGTGGGTGCCCCACACCTCACCGACCCGGCAGCCGCCCAGGAACTCCTCGCCGCCGAGCACATCGGCGACGCCGTGGTGGATCTCGTATCCCGTAACCGGCTCGCCGAGCGCTGTGCCCGCGGGCCGTGCAAGGGTCTTCTCGGCCCGGAACCGCACCCGCACGGGCAGCAGTCCCAGACCGGTCACGGAACCCGCCCGTGACTCGACCTCATCCGTGATGTGCTCACCGAGCACCTGGAACCCGCCGCAGATCCCCAGCACCGGACGGCCGTCGGCCGCCCTGCGCGCCAGCTCCCGCGCGAGTCCGCGCTCCCTCAGCCACTCCAACGCCCGTACCGTGCCCCGGGTTCCCGGCACGATCACGAGATCCGCATCGGCCAACTCCTCCGGCCGGTCCACGAATCGGACCACCACACCCGGCTCGGCGGCCAGTGCGTCCACGTCCGTGAAATTGGACATCAGCGGCACCGCGCACACCGCGACGCGCAGGATGTCCGCGCCGACGGGCGGTGCCACCACCGACTCGCGCACGGCTCCGCGCAACGAGACCCGCAGCCCGTCCTCCTCGTCGATGCCGAGGCCCCGCGCATACGGCAGCACCCCGTACACCTGCCGTCCGGTGAGTCCCCGGAGCATCTCAAGCCCCGGCTCCAGGAGTGCCACGTCCCCGCGGAACTTATTGACGAGATACCCCGCGACCAGCTTCTGGTCCTCGGCGCCGAGCAGTGCCGTCGTACCGAAGAAGGAGGCGAAGACGCCGCCGCGGTCGATGTCCCCGACGACGAGCACCGGGAGCCGTGCGGCCCGGGCGACCCCCATGTTCACGATGTCCGTACGGCGCAGATTGATCTCGGCCGGACTGCCCGCCCCCTCGCAGATCACGGCGTCATACGTGCCCCGCAGCTCCTCCAGGCACGCCACGACGGTCCCGAGCAGCGCCTCCTGCCGGCCGCCGCGCAGCGCGTTCCCCGGTGCGTCCGGCCCGCCGAAGAAGCCACGCGCGCTCAGCTCCCCGACCGGCTTGCCCAGCAGCACCACCTGACTGCTGCGGTCGCTCCCCGGTTTGAGCAGCACCGGATTCATCAGCGCCGTCGGCTCCACCCGCGCGGCCTGCGCCTGCATCGCCTGCGCGCGGCCGATCTCCGCGCCCTCCCGGGTCACGAAGGAGTTGAGCGACATGTTCTGGCCCTTGAAGGGGGCGACCTTCACGCCCTGCCGCACCAGCCAGCGGCAGATCCCGGCGGTGACGACGCTCTTGCCGGCGTCGGAGGTCGTCCCCGCCACCAGCAGCCCGCCACCGCGCTTCCCACGACCACTCATGCCGTCCCCTCCCGTCCGCGGACCCGCCGCGCTCCCCGGGTGGCCAACAGCCGCCCGGCCACACTCACGCCCAGCGCCAGCAGACCCACGCGCCGTGACAGCCGCACGGCGCGTTCGATGTCCGCGACCTCCACCGGCCGTCCCGCGCCATGGAGCACCGGCCGGTGCTCGACCCGGCCGCCGTACGCCAGGGTGCCGCCGAGCCGGACGCCGAGCGCTCCGGCGAACGACGCCTCCACGGGGCCCGCGTTGGGGCTCGGATGCCGGTGGGCGTCGGCCCGCCACGCCCGTACGGCGCCGCGCGGGTCGTCGCCCGCGAGCACCGCGAGAGCGGCCGTGAGCCGGGCGCCCGGCCAGCCGGCGAGGTCGTCGAGGCGGGCCGAGGCCCAGCCGAACCGGCGGTACCGGGGCGAACGGTGTCCGACCATCGCGTCCAGGGTGTTGACCGCGCGGAAGCCCACCAGACCCGGCACACCGGCGACCGCGCCCCAGACCAGCGCGCCCACCACGGCGTCGGAGGTGTTCTCGGCGACGGACTCCACGACGGCGCGGGCGATCTGCCGCTCGTCCAACGACTGCGGATCACGCCCGCAGAGATGGGGGAGTCGCGCACGGGCCCGGGTCACGTCCCCGGCTTCGAGGGCGGCGCCGATGGCGCGCGCCTCCCGTCCCAGCGACGTACCGCCGACGACGGTCCAGGTGGCGGCGGCGGTCAGGGCGACGGAAGCGGCGGGGGCGACCCGGACCCCGCGCGCGAGCAGCGCGGCGGCCAGTGCGGCGCCTCCGGCGCAGACGGCGGTGTGCAGGGCGCCCCACCCGCGGTGGTCACGCCACAGGACACGCTCGACGGCGCCCGCGGCACGACCGAAGGCGGCGACCGGATGTCCGCGGCGGGGATCGCCGAGCAGCAGGTCCCCGACGAGGCCGAGGGGGGCGCCGTACGCGAAAACTCGGTCGGCACGCATGGTTCAGGCCGGAGTCTCGTTCCGGACGGGTCGGGAGCGCGGGGCGCGACACGGGGGAGCGGCTGAACCGGGGCCGGGCATGGCGATATGTCCTCACTCAGGGTATCCGCGCCCTGGTTCGACGTGATCGACGGTGAGAGTTCCTGGCTTCCGGGGATGGTCGTCCTCGGTGACAGTGGCGGGACCGCGCCGGATTCGCACCGGCTTCCTCTGCTGACGTCGTAATGGCCTCGGCAGTCCACCACGCTGCGCGAACACCCGTCAACCTGCCGTTGACCTGCGACGGGGCAGTGTGCCGAGCCCCACACGGAACCGGGCCCAGTGGGGGAGTACGGGACGGCGTACGGGGGTGGACCCGGCCCGGGGGCGGGTGAGCCGTCCCCGGGTACGGCGCGGGCGTCCCCCGGCCGGCGGCGCCGGGAACGGCACCGGGCCGGAACATCGACGGCGATGTTCCGGCCCGGTGGGTGGTGCGGTGGTGCGGCGGTGACCTCAGGTCACGATCAGGAAGATCCCGTACGAGACGGCAGCCAGGCAGAGCGCGAAGCAGACATACGCGCCGGTGCGTGCGACGGCGACGGAGCCGCCGCCCTGGCCGCTCGCCGACGGCTCCTTGCTCAGGCCGATGATGCCCAGGGTGAACAGGCCCACCAGGGCCACGGTGGCGACGAGACTGATACCGAATACGGAGCCGAGGGCTGCCCAGTCGATGTTCATGCTGATCTGTCCTTACACCGCGGCCGGGCGCGTCGCCTGGCCGGGTTCGGAGGAGGCGGGGGTCGGGATGGTCGACTTGAGACCGTCCGCCACGGGAGTGCCGGCCGGGGGCGGGGTGACGGCCGCGATGGCCTCGGTCACGACGCCGGGAGCGTCGCCCTCGTCGTCTCCGTTGACGTTGGTGTGGTCGATGACCTGGCGGCGCGAGTACACCCAGATCGCGGCGGACGAGGCGACCAGGAAGATCGTGACGACGGCCATGCCCCAGTCACCCTGCCGGGTCACCAGCTCCGAGGCCGCGGCGACCAGACCGGCGGCCGGCAGGGTCAGACCCCAGGCCACGAACATCCGGGTGGCGGTGGACCAACGGACCACACCGCCCTTGCGGCCGAGGCCCGCACCCATCACGGCACCCGAGCAGGAGTGCGTGGTGGAGAGCGAGAAGCCGAGGTTGGAGGAGGCGAGGATGACGCTGGCCGCGCTGGTCTGGGCGGCGAAGCCCTGCTGCGGCTGGAGGTCGGTGAGGCCCCGACCCATGGTGCGGATGATGCGCCAGCCGCCGAGGTAGGTGCCGAGCGCGATGGCGACACCCGCCGAGACGATGACCCACATCGGGGGGTTGGAGCCGGGGACGAGCACGCCGCCCGCGACCAGGGCCAGCGTGATGATGCCCATCGTCTTCTGGGCGTCATTGGTGCCGTGGGCCAGCGAGACCAGACCGGCCGAGGCTATCTGGCCGGCGCGGTAGCCCTTCGCGGTGGACTTGGCGTCGGCGTTCTTGCCGAGCCTGTACGTCAGCCGGGAGGCCAGGTAGGCGCCGATGCCGGCCACCAGCGGGGCCGCGATGGCGGGGATCAGCACCTTGGTGACGACGGTGCCGCCGTTGACGCCGCTGATGCCGACCGAGGCGATGGTCGCGCCGATCAGACCGCCCATGAGGGCGTGCGACGAACTGGACGGAAGACCGACCAGCCAGGTCAGAAGATTCCAGAGGATGGCGCCGACGAGCGCCGCGAAGATGACTTCTGGGGTTATGCCTGATTCGTTGACGATGCCGCTGGAGATCGTCTTGGCGACCTCCACCGAAAGGAACGCGCCGACGAGGTTGAGCACGGCGGACATCGCCACCGCGGTCTTGGGCTTCATGGCGCCGGTCGAGATGGTCGTCGCCATCGCGTTGGCGGTGTCGTGGAAACCGTTCGTGAAATCGAACACGAGAGCCGTCACGATCACGATCGTGAGCAGCAGCGTGATGTGTTCCATTTACCCAGGCAATCTTTGGACGTCAGTGGCCCGGCGAACGTAGATAACCTGGATGAACGGAAGGTGAACTGGGGTGTACTTCGGGGTGTCTCCAAGTGAGGTTACGGACTCCACTTGCTCTCGGCGGGGGTTGATCGCGGCCCCCGGGCCGGGCCGCGCCCGGTCGAAGTGGCCGCTAAGGGCTATTCATGGCTTGTGTGGTGATATGCATCACGCGCGGTCTGTCGGGGCGCGGTTCCGGCTGCCAGGATCGTCATATGAGCGATCAGCCGAGTCAGGACGCGATCGAACAGGGGTGGCGCGATCTCGTCGTCACCGCCCGCAGGACGGCGGCGGAGGGGCTGGTGGTGGGCACATCGGGCAATGTCTCGGCCCGGGTCGGTGACCTCCTCCTGGTCACCCCCAGCGGGGTCCCCTACGACCGGCTCACCGCCGGCGACATCGTCGGCGTCGACCTCGACGGACGACAGGTCATCGGCCGTCTCGCGCCCACCAGCGAACTCCCCCTCCACCTGGCGGTCTACCAGGGCACCGGCGCCCGTGCCGTCGTCCACACCCACGCCGTGCACGCCACCGCCGTCTCCACCCTCGTCACCGAGCTGCCGCCGATCCACTACATGACCGCGGCGCTGGGCGGGCCCGTCCGCGTGGCTCCGTACGCCCTCTACGGCACCGAGGCCCTGGCGGAGCACATGCGCCGGGCCCTGGACGGCCGCACCGCGTGTCTGCTGCGGAACCACGGCACCATCGCCTACGGGGACACCCTCGACCAGGCGTACGACCGGACCGCGCAGCTCGAATGGATGTGTCGCCTCTGGCTCACCGCGTCCTCCCTGCCCGGCCGGGTCCCGTCGCTGCTCACCGACGCCCAGCTCACCGAGGTCACCGAACAGCTCAAGGGGTACGGCCAGCAAGGCTGAGCCCCCGGCGCCTGTGCCCCTGGCGCCTGTGCCCCCGGCGCCCGGGGCGAGGTATCCGGGGGCGAGGCGCCGACGGCCGGTGCTGCCACCGGCCGTCGGTGTCCGGGCGCCCGGGGCCCCGCCAGGGCGGGATGCGCGGTCGGACAAGTGCCCGGATCGGCGGCGGCGGGCGTCTGCGGTGGCGTCCCGGCGACCGCTCACGGCCCACGCCGACCGCTCCCGGGCCGGCGATGACCGGCTTCCGGGGGCCGATGACCGGGGCCGGCGCCTGGCGCACCAGCGCGGGCAGTCGGCAATGGGCGGCGGGCCGTGGGTGGCGGCACGACGCCCCCCACGGCCCCCGCCCGCTGGCAGGGCCGCCCGGTGGTGCCGACACTGGAGGGGTGCGCCCGGCAACAGTGACGGCAGCGGCCGTCACCACCCTGATCGGCGCCGGTGTGGTCGCGGTCGCGGCCGGCCGGTACGCCAGCGACGCGGTGCTCAAGGCGTCGCCCGGCCGGCCCCTGCCCGGCGACCCCCGGCTCACCGTGCACGCCGCGGAACCGGGCCGGATCACCCTGACCCGCGGTATGGCCTCCAGGCGGCCCGGCACCTACGGAATCGAAGGGCACGGTGTCCACGCGGTCGTCGGCCCGGTGCTCGACACCGTGCCGCACTCCGCCGACACCCTCGTCCGCCGCCTGGAACGCATCACCCACGGCACCCTGGACCCCGGCACCAGAGTGCGGCTGACCCCGAGCCTGCACACCGGCGACCCGACCGAAGCCCTCGGCATCGGCCATACCGACGTCAGCGTCCCGGGCGAGCTGGGGGCGTTGCCCGCCTGGTTCGTGCCCGGACCCCGGGACACCTGGATCATCGCCGTGCACGGGCTCGGCACCACCCGCGAACACCCGATGAACCTCCTTCCCTTTCTGCACGGCAGACGTCTACCGGTACTCGGGCTCGGGTACCGCGGCGACCCGGACGCTCCGCGCTCCCCCGACGGCCTCGGACGTCTCGGCGACGCCGAGTGGCGCGATCTCGATGCCGCCCTCCGCTTCGCCGTCCGCAACGGCGCGAACAAGGTGGTCCTGCACGGCTGGTCCACCGGCGCCACCATGGCGCTGCACGCGGCGACCCACTCCCCCCTCCGCGACCGTGTCAGCGGCCTCGTCCTGGACTCCCCGGTCCTCGATCGGGAAGCCACCCTCCGCGCCCTCGCCGCGGCCCACCACACTCCGGTCCCGCTGCTGCCGCTGGCCGTCCGGGCCGCCCAGGGGAGGGCCGGGCTCTACGGAGAATCGCTGCTCACCCTGGCCGACGCCCAGTCCCTGCGGGTGCCGACGCTGATCTTCCACGGCCCGGACGACACCCTCTCCCTCTGGGGCCCGTCCCGTGAACTCGCCGCCCGCCGCCCCGATCTCATCGGACTCCACACCGTCCGCGACGCCCCCCACGCGGCCATGTGGAACGCTGATCCGGCCCGCTACGAAGAGGCACTCCGCCGCTTCCTCACCCCCCTGATGTGACTCCCGGCGCACCACGCGCCTATCGTGATGCGGCCCTGTCAGAACGACCGTCGAAGACCGGCCAACCCTCGGCACCTCAGGTTCCGTTTGGGCTTTCGGGCTATCAGCGGGAAGACTGGTCCCCGTGACGTCCCGAAAGCCTGATGAGCAATTGGCGCGCAACTCCAGACTCCGTCTTGTCCGCCCGCGACCACTGGCCACCGCCCGACGGGCCGTGACGACCCGGCGTACCCGGCCGGCCCCGAGGCCGCCCGAGGGCACGCTGCCCCCCGCCGAACTGGCCCGCCAGGCCAGGGCGGTCCTCGCCGACGCCGTCCGCATCGCCCGCTGGGCGGCCGTGGAACGGGATCCCGGCACCACGCCGCTCGCCGCGACCGCCCAGGAACGGGCCGCCGCCGCGCTGCGACTGACCCCGCTCCAGGTACGCGCGGGCTGGGACCGCGCCCGTCTCGCCGGCCTTGTCGAACTGCACGGCGACACCGCCCGCCCCGGCTGGCGGCTGCGCGCCTGGGACCGCGACGACATGGCCGTACTGCGTGGCTGGGTCGCCCTGCTCGACGCCTGGTCGCTGGCCCACCCGGCGCCGGACGACGTCGCCCCCGCGGCGGTCGCCGAGGTCGTCGAGGCCGTCCCCCAGTTGCTCTCCCTCCTTCAGCTCTCGGCCGGGCCCGTGCTGGTGCCCGCCCTGCTCGACCTGCTGGAACAGCGCGTCGCGGAACTGCGCGCCGAGCGCTGCGAAGTCCCCTATGGGCCGCAGGCCCAGCCGCTGCCCGCCCCCGACGCCACCGCGCCGGAGAACGCGGGCCCCGCCGCGGGCGTCACACCCGCCCCCGCGGCCGGTACCGTCGCCCCCCTCCTGGACTGGGCCCTCGACGGACTCGCCTCCGTCGGCGCGCTCACCCTCGACAGGGGCCGCTCCGCCACTCTCACCCCCCTCGGTAGCTGGGCGGTCTGGGTCAAGCTGGAACAGATCTGCGTCGCAGCCCAGAGCCCGGCCGGCAACATCGAGCAGCCCGCCGACGACATGCTGCGCGGCTGTGCCCGCCTCACCCCCGGCCCCGCACGCGCCGAGTACCGCGCCTGGTTGGCGGCCCGCACCGTCGCCGGCGCGGTCGCCGAACTGCTCGCCGTCGCCCGGGGCGAGGACGCCCTGCTGCGCGGACTCGCCTTCGAGGCGCTCCGGGTCGTCGGCGGCCCCGCCGAGGCCGAGGTCCGCGCCGCCGCCACCGAACCCCCGCTGCGGCCCTACGCGCTCCTCTGGCTCGCCGAGTACGGCGGGATGGACGCCGAGGACGCCCATGACGTCCTGACCCGGGAGGAGGCGACCTGGCTCTGGGTGGACACCGCGGCGGCCGTCACCGACCACGGAGAGCCCCAGCTACTCCTGCGCCACCTCGACTCCGCGGTGCAGGGCACGGTCCCGGCGCTGCTCGACGAGGTCCGCGCCGGAGGCCACCCGCGCACCGTCCAGGTCCTGGTCGCCCTGGCCGCCGCCCACCCCGACCCGGCCCTCGCGAAGGCCGTGCGCCGGGCCGCCTTCCAGGTCCACACCGGCGGCGCCTAGGCACTGCCCGAGCGATCGCGTCGGGCCCCGCCGACGACTACGACACGCCCCCTCGACCCGTGCGGCCGGGGGGAGGCGCCGCGACCTCGGCTCGTGGGGCCTGCGGAAACCCGGCGCCTCGGCCCTCGGCTAGGGCGGCCTGGAGAGGCCCCACGCCTCGGCCCGTGCGGCCTGGGAGGCGCCACGACCTCGGCTCGTGGGGCCTGCGGAAACCCGGCGCCTCGTGTGCGGCCTGGCAGGGCCTCATGCTCGGCCCGTGGGGCCTGGTGGGATCCCCTGCGGAGTCGTCGGAGCCATCGGGGGATGTCCGGTACGAGGACAACTCCCGTGGCTTCGCCGGGGCCCCTCGGCCTTGCGATGCGTCCCCTGGGCCCTTGCGGCCTGGGGGAGGCTCGCGGCCCGGAGAGGCCCCACGCCTTGACCCGTGGGCCTGGGGGGAGCCTCACGCCTCGACCCGTGCGGCCTGGGGGGAACCCCACGGGTCGGCTCGTGGGGCCTGCGGAAACCCGGCGCCTCGGCCCTCGGCACGTGGCGCCGGGGGAGGCCCCGCGCCTCGGCTCGTGCGGGCCTGGAGAGGCCCATGCATCCGACGCCGCGGGCTGGTCCTCGAAGATCGCCCGGACAGCCCCCAGGCGGGGGTGCTCCGGCCGTCCGGCCGGAGGCCGAGCCCGGGCCGGAACGCCCCGGGGGACGCACGCCCGTAAGCCCCGCCGCGCCCGCTCCCGGCTCCTGCGCACACCCGCCCACGGCCCCCCGGCGGCGCCGCGCACTCAGCCCTTGGGGCCGTCGGGGACCTCGGGTATGTAGTTCCCGAAGCTCCAGACGTTGCCCTCCAGATCCCGCGCCAGGTAGTCCCGCGCTCCGTACTCCTTGTCGGACGGCGGTGCCACGATGTCCACCCCGTACGCCGAAGCCCTGTCGTGGTGCGCGTCGACGTCATCGACATGGACGAAGACGCCCGTCGGCCCGGCCCCCGCCATCAGGGTGTCGAAGTCCCCACCCGTCATCTTGCTGCCCAGCATCACCATGCCGTTGCCGTACGTCAGCTCGGCGTGGGCGACCAGACCGCTCGCGTCCTCGTACACCGCGCCGCTGGTGAAGCCGAAACCCTCGGTGAGCTGCTTGATCGCGGCCCTGGCGTCCGCGTACAGCAGCGACGGACAGATACTCGCTGACTGCGCCATGTCCCTCACTCCCTCACGATCGGTCCGATCGGTCGATCGAACGGTGCTCACGGCCGACGGTGTCGACCGCGCTCACGAGCCGAATCCCCGCGAGCGGGCCGAGCGGCCCCCGACGGTCCGGATGTGAGCTGCGTCTCAGTCTGGCACCCACCACTGACAATGCTCGTCGAGACCGCTCCGCCGCAGGTCACAGCCGCTCCGACCGGCCCAGCCGACCGGGAGCCGCTCCGACCTGCCGCCGACCGGCCCAGTCGGACCGGAGCCGCCCGGCGCGGGCCGCCGCGCAGCTCAGCGGAAGGTGTCGCAGCGCGCCATGTCGCCCGTCCGGTACCCCGTGAAGAACCACTGCTGCCGCTGTGCCGCCGAGCCGTGCGTCCAGGTCTCCGGAGTGACCCGCCCCTGGAACCTCTCCTGGATCCGGTCGTCGCCGACCGCCGCCGCCGCGTCCAGTCCGTCCCGGATGTCGGCGTCCGTCAGCCGGGCCAGCACCGGCCGTCCCGTCCGCTCGTCCGGTGTCGTCGTCGCGTGGTGCGCCCAGACCCCCGCGTAGCAGTCCGCCTGCAGCTCCACCCGTACCGCGTTGCTCCCGGCGCCTTTCCGGCCGTCCTGCGCCCGCTGGAGCGTCCCCATGAGGTTCTGCACGTGGTGGCCGTACTCGTGCGCCACCACATAAGCCTGTGCGAACGGCCCGCCGCTCGATCCGTAGCTCGTCCGCAGCTCGTCGAAGAACCCCAGGTCCAGATAGATCTGCCGGTCGGTCGGGCAGTAGAACGGCCCCACCGCCGAGGTCGCGGCCCCGCACGCCGTGTTCACCCGGCCGGAGAACAGCACGGTCCGTGCGTCCGTGTAGCGCCCCTGCCGCCGTGGGAACTCCGCCCGCCAGTAGTCCTGAACGCTGTTGACCACCGCCACGATCCGGCAGTCGTCCCGCGTATTGGCGTCCGAACCCCGCTTGCATGCCTGATCGACCTCCGCCTGTGAAGACGCCGACGCGGTCACGGCCGGTACCGGCTCGCCCGATGACAGCCCCAGCTGTTCGGGCCCCACGCCGAAGACGAGTCCCAGGATCAGCGCGATCAGCCCGGCCACGCCCCCGCCGATGGTGGCCCGGCCCCCGGGGACCCGACTCCGGCGCACATCCCTGACCTCGGACGTGTCCAGACGGGCGTCGTCGTCGAACTGCATGGGCCACCACTCTCGGTCCGATGCTCACCGGCGGGGGGCAGCCCACCGCCCTGCGCCGAGTATCGATCACCAAGGACCGTTCTGCCCTTTTTGTTATTTTCGGTCCCTTGTCGGGAGGCCCCCGCTCCCCGCCGTGGGAAAGCCCCCGGCTCTTCCTTCCCGGCCCCTGGCCACGAGCCGGGAAATGCACTTGCCCCGCCCCGTTAGACTGGCCCTTATGGCCATACTCCGTATGCATTAGACGGCGTCGAAGCTCCCACGCCCCTTCCTTCCGCCGTCCATACCGCCCTGGAGTCTGTCCGTGATCACCGCTTCCGGCATCGAGCTGCGCGCCGGCGCGCGCGTCCTCATCGAGTCCGCTTCCTTCCGTATCGCCAAGGGCGACCGCATCGGCCTCGTCGGCCGCAACGGCGCCGGCAAGACCACCCTCACCAAGTGCCTCGCGGGCGACGGCGTCCCCGCGGCCGGCACCATCACCCGCTCCGGTGAGGTCGGCTACCTCCCGCAGGACCCGCGCACCGGCGACCTCGACACCCTCGCGCGCGACCGCATCCTCTCGGCCCGTGACCTCGACTCCGTACTGAGAAAGATGCGGGAGAACGAGGACCGGATGGCCAATGGGCAGGGCGCCACCCGCGAGAAGGCGATGAAGAAGTACGAGCGCCTGGAGACCGAGTTCCTCACCAAGGGCGGTTACGCCGCCGAGGCCGAGGCATCCACCATCGCCGCCGCGCTCGGTCTGCCCGACCGGGTCCTGGGACAGCCCCTCCATACGCTCTCCGGTGGTCAGCGCCGCCGGGTCGAGCTGGCGCGCATCCTGTTCTCGGACGCCGACACCCTGCTGCTCGACGAGCCCACCAACCACCTCGACGCCGACTCGATCGTCTGGCTGCGCGACTACCTGAAGTCCTACCGCGGTGGATTCATCGTGATCTCCCACGACGTCGACCTGGTCGAGACCGTCGTCAACAAGGTCTTCTACCTCGACGCCAACCGGTCCGCGATCGACATCTACAACATGGGCTGGAAGCTCTACCAGCAGCAGCGCGAGGCCGACGAGAAGCGCCGCAAGCGCGAGCGCCAGAACGCCGAGAAGAAGGCCGCGGCCCTCAACTCGCAGGCCGACAAGATGCGCGCCAAGGCCACCAAGACGGTCGCCGCGCAGAACATGGCCAAGCGCGCCGAGCGGCTGCTCGCCGGCCTGGAGGAGGTGCGGGCCTCCGACAAGGTCGCCAAGCTGCGCTTCCCCGAGCCCGCGCCCTGCGGGAAGACCCCGCTCACCGCCGAGGGCCTGTCCAAGTCGTACGGATCGCTTGAGATCTTCACCGATGTGGACCTGGCGATCGACAAGGGCTCCCGGGTCGTCATCCTCGGCCTCAACGGCGCGGGCAAGACGACGCTGCTCCGGCTGCTCGCCGGAGTGGAGACGCCCGACACCGGCGCGGTCACTCCCGGTCACGGCCTCAAGCTCGGTTACTACGCCCAGGAGCACGAGACCCTCGATCCGGAGCGCTCGGTCCTGGAGAACATGCGTTCCTCCGCCCCCGACCTCGATCTGGTCGCGGTGCGCAAGACGCTCGGCTCGTTCCTGTTCTCCGGGGACGACGTCGACAAGCCGGCCGGAGTCCTCTCGGGTGGTGAGAAGACCCGGCTGGCCCTCGCCACCCTGGTCGTCTCGTCCGCCAACGTCCTCCTGCTCGACGAGCCCACCAACAACCTCGACCCGGCCAGCCGCGAGGAGATCCTCGGCGCGCTGCGCACCTACAAGGGCGCGGTCATCCTCGTCACCCACGACGAGGGCGCGGTCCACGCGCTGGAGCCGGAGCGGATCATCCTGCTGCCGGACGGCGTCGAGGACCTGTGGGGCGCGGACTACGCCGACCTGGTGGCCCTGGCCTGACCTCCGGCACCCCGCCGCCCCACGGGTGGCGGGGCCGCCGGCGTCCGCACCATCCAGCCCGGTACAGCACGCCGCCACCCGCCCGGCCCCGTGGCGGTGACCCCTTCGCGCCCCCGCCACCCTCGCCGCCCGGTTCGCGCCCCGTTCCGCCTCCTCCGGCCCGCCCTCCCGCCCGCCCCGGCTCCGGGACCCCCGCTCCATCCGTCGTCGTGTCGGCTCGTCGGACGGGGGACCGGCACGTGATCCACTCCGTATGGATCATTCGGCTCACGCGTGATCCATCATCTGAGTGAGGGCGTCTCATCCTGTGGCGCGGCGATCGGCGGATGGTCACTGTGCGTGGGGGCGCCCGGGTCGGCTCGTACGCACGGTCGCTGACCTGGAGATTCCTTCGACGGGCCGTCCCGGCGCATGGACGCGAATCCACGGAACGAGGTATTCCGGGGGCGCCGGGCACGCGGCGCGCACCCAAAGCTCCCCCGATGGACCTTGCTGAATGGGTGGCCAGGAAGCGCACGAGGGGTGATCATGAGAAGTCCAGAGCGCACTTCCACGAGGAGGCACGGGTGGCCGAGACTCTGAAGAAGGGCAGCCGGGTAACCGGCGCCGCGCGTGACAAGCTCGCGGCAGACCTGAAGAAAAAGTACGACTCCGGTGCGAGCATCCGGGCGCTGGCCGAAGAGACCGGCCGCTCCTATGGGTTCGTCCACCGGATGCTGAGCGAGTCCGGAGTCACGCTGCGGGGACGCGGCGGAGCGACACGAGGCAAGAAGGCCGCTTCGCCCTGATTCCCGAGGCTGATTCCTGAGGCTCCTTCGGTCCACCGGGTTCACGGTGACCACCCGGCCGGTCGGACGGCCGACCGGGTGGCTACCGTCGGGTTATTACTGTGCGGTCGCTTAGGGCGATCCGTACGGACTGAACCCGAATCGGAGGCGCCCCATGACTTCGCTCGATTCCGCGCGTGACTTCGTCTTGGACCAGGACGGTGTACGACTCACCGTCGAGGACGCGGTCGCCACGGTGACCCTGACCAACCCGTCCAAGCGCAACGCTCAGTCCCCCGCTCTGTGGCGGGCGTTGACACAAGCGGGTCGGTCGCTACCGGGCACCGTGCGCATCGTGGTGCTGCGTGGCGAGGGTAAATCCTTCTCCGCGGGGCTCGACCGACAGGCGTTCACGCCCGAGGGCTTCGACGGCGAGCCGTCCTTCCTCGATCTCGCACGCGGATCCGACGCGGAACTCGACGCCGCCATCGCCGAGTACCAGGAGGCTTTCACCTGGTGGCGGCGGAGTGATCTCGTCACGATCGCGGCCGTCCAGGGCCATGCGATCGGTGCCGGTTTCCAGCTCGCGCTGGCGTGCGATCTCCGGGTCGTCGCGCGCGACGCCCAGTTCGCCATGCGCGAGACCAGCCTCGGACTCGTCCCCGATCTCGGCGGTACGCATCCACTGGTCTCGCTGGTCGGCTACGCCCGCGCGCTGGAGATCTGCGCCACGGGCCGCTTCGTCCACGCCGATGAGGCCGAGCGCATCGGGCTCGCCAACCTCGTGGTGCCCGCCGCGGAGCTGGACGACGCCGTACGGGATCTGACCGCCGCGCTGCTCGCGGCGGAGCGGGACGCGGTGGTCGAGACGAAGGCGCTGCTCCGGGGTGCCGTCGGGCGTTCGTACGACGAGCAGCGCACCGCCGAGCGTGCCGCGCAGGCACGCCGGCTGCGCGACCTCGCGGGCCTCGGAGACTGAGGGCGCACGGCCGGTGCGGGGCGGCCAGTGCGGTGCGGGGCGGCCGGTGCGCTGTCGCACTGCCGCGAGCCGCTGTCACGCCCCGGCCCGGCCGGGCGCAGGGCCGCACCTCGACGCCGACGCCCCGCGAGGACCTCGCACCGGCACCCGCCAGGACCTCCACACCGGCACCCGGGCCGGCCGGCCCGGCGTGCCCGCCAGGACGACGGACGCCGGCCCCCCCGCCCGGTCAGCGGTGCCGGTGCCTCGCCAGGACGGCGACACCGGCGCCCCGGCCGGACAGGTCAAGTCGGCGCCCCCGTCGGAACCTCGGCACGGCGCCGCGCGAGCACGACAGCACCGGCGCCCCGCCAGGACCTCGGCATCGGCACCCCGGTCGGCTCGACCACTTGCTGAGCCGGTCAGACGGCCACGGCGGTGACCAGGACCGATACCGGCCTGCCGTCCCCCAGCTCCGCAGAGACCGCGGCACGGACCGCCCGCACCACATCCAGCGGGCGGTGACCACGTGCCACCGCCACCTCGACCCGCACATGGTCCGACGCCAGATGCACCGCCGCGCCCAGGGTCGCCGTCAGCCGGGCGACCCCCGGCGCGGCGGCGGCGACCCGGGCCGCGGGATCCGCCACGGACACGGCCCGTCCCCCGACCGGGGGAGTGGCGGTCGGACTTTCCCCGGCCGTCGCCGCCCCGTCCCCCTCGGGCGCGTCCAGCAGCTCCGTCACCCGTAGATCCACCTCGGTGACGGTCAGCCCCAGCTCCTCCACGGCGGCCGTGAACAACGCATCCCGCACGGCGGATGCCACCGCCGGCAGGGGCAGGTCCGCCGTCGCCGCGAAGTCCGCCTCGATCCGCAGCGGCCCCGGTGGCAGGGCACTCGGCGGCGCCGGTACGGACCCCGGCGGGGCGGCGCCGTCCGGATCGGCCGGGGTGACCCGCAACCGGCCCGGCACCGCCCCCTCGATCCGGCCCGCCGCGAGCCGTAGTACCGGGTCGGCGGCCTGTTCGGTCAGCCAGGCCCCGTCCTCGGGCCCGCCCAGCGGAAGCAGTCTCCCGAGGCCGAGCCGTGCGCGTACCGCATCAGCAGTCGTCATTGCCCCAGCCTGCCGTATCCCCGGCGCGAGACAGGGCATTCGCACTTAGTGTGGTGAATAGAATGCCTTTCGGGGCAATCGTGAAGGTGCTCCCCAGGGGAGTCCGTCAGCCCGGCAGCGCCGGGCGCACCGGACGGACCCGCCAGTTCGGAAAGGACGCGACGCGATGACCGACACCACCGGCACTGGGCCGTCCGGCTCAGGCGACGAGCACAGGAAGACATCGACCGGCAAGCGCGGCGGCGGCGACCCCGGGTCCCGCGGCCGTACCACCATCGCCGACGGGGTGGTGGAGAAGATCGCCGGACTCGCCGCACGTGATGTGGTCGGCGTGCACGCGATGGGCAGCGGTCTCTCCCGGACGTTCGGCGCGGTGCGCGACCGGGTGCCCGGCGGTGCCAAGTCCAATGTCACCCGGGGAGTGAAGGCGGAGGTCGGGGAGGTGCAGACCGCGCTCGATCTGGAGATCGTCGTGGACTACGGCGTCTCCATCTCCGACGTGGCCCGCGCGGTACGCGAGAACGTGATCTCCGCGGTGGAACGCATGACGGGCCTGGAGGTCGTCGAGGTCAACATCGCGGTCAGCGATGTGAAGCTGCCCGAGGAGGAAGAGGACGAGCCGGAGCCACGTCTCCAGTAGTTCCTGTTCTCCCATTCCCCGTCGGTCCTGTCAGTCCAGTTGTTTCCGTGTTCTTCAGTTGAGGAGCTCACCATGAGCATGGCTGTCGTCGGCCTCGTGGCCGGCATGGCGCTCGGCTTCGCCGGATACTTCGGCGGCTTCGGCGCGTTTCTGCTGGTCGCCGCGCTCGGGGCGGTCGGGTTCGTGGTCGGGCGCTTCCTGGAGGGCGATCTGGAACCCGCGGAGTTCTTCCGGGGACGCGAGCGCGGCGACCGGCGGCGGTGACACGGGGTGGCCACGGATCACCTCGCACCGACCACCGAACACCGTACGGCGGAGGGACGCGTAGCCGCCGCCGACCGGGGCTCGACCGTCATCGCCGACCGGGTGGTGGCGAAGATCGCCGCACAGGCGGCACGGGAGGCGCTCGACGGCGTTCCCGCCGCCGGTGGCACGCCCCACGCGATGGTCACCGTGCACCAGGACTCCGCACGGGTCCGGATCAGCCTCGAACTCGACTACCCCTCCGACATCGGCCGGCAGTGCGGCGCGGTGCGCCGACGCGTCGCCGAGCGGGTCGAGACGCTGGCGGGCATGGACGTGCCCGACGTCGCGGTCCTCGTGGAGCGGCTGCACTCGGCGCACACCCGCGGCGCCACCCTGGGGAGGCTCGCATGACCGGCCCCGTACCACCGGCGCTCGATCCCGACCCGTCCGACCCGTCCGACCCGTCCGACGCGTCCGGTCCGCACGCGGCGCGCGAGGAGGGAGCGGAGGGCCCTGGTTCGCGGTCCGGCGCGGCCGGGAAGGCCGGCCGTTTCTGGTCCGTACGGCGGATTCCGGCCGCGCTGCTCTCGCTGATCGTCCTCGGTGGTGCGGGCCTGCTGCTGTACGACATCGTGGCGGTCCGGGCGGACCGGCCCGCCATGGAGTGGCGGCGGGCCACCGCGGACCGGCTGGCCCGGTGGCGGCTGGACGAGCCCTGGGCGCTGGCCGCCGCCGCGGTGCTGGCGCTCATCGGCCTCTGTCTGATCCTCATCGCGCTCACCCCCGGTCTGCGCAAGCTGCTGCCCATGCGCCGCGACGACGCGTCCGTACGGGCGGGCCTGTCCCGGGACGCCGCCGCACAGGTGTTGCGGGACCGGGCGATGGAGGTCGCCGGGGTGCAGTCCGTACGGGTGCGGATGGGCCGGTCCAAGGTGCTGGTGCGGGCTCGTTCCCACTTCCGTGAACTCGACGACGTACGCGAGGACCTGGACGCGGCGCTGGGCGGGGGCATCACCGAACTCGGACTCGCCCGGTCGCCCAAGCTGACCGTGCGGGTCGCCAGGCCATCGGCCAAGAAGGGGTGACACGGAATGCTTCGGGGCGTCAATCGAGTGCTGCTCGGGCTCGCGGGTCTGGTGCTACTGGCCGTGGGCGGTGGGGCGCTGGCGGCGGGTGCCGGGCTCTCGGTGCCGTCCTGGTGGCCCTGGGACGGCCGCCGGGACGTGCTGCTGAGCACGGCGGACCGGGAGCGGTGGCGGGACGAGGGCTGGTGGTGGCCGGCGATCATCGCGGGCCTCGCGGTGCTGGTCCTGCTGGCGCTCTGGCTCTTCCTGGCCCAACTGCGCCGACGGCGGCTCACGGAGGTGCTGGTGGACAGTGGCGACGGTGCGGGCGCGCGCCTGCGGGGCCGGACGCTGGAGGGCGCGACGGCGGCGGAGGCGGAGTCGCTGGACGGCGTGGAACGGGCGCGGATCAGACTCTGCGGCCGGCGCCGTGAACCCGTCATGCGGGTACGGCTCCTGCTGGAGCCCTTCGCCTCACCGGCCGGCACGCTGGACCGGCTGACCTCGGAGGCCGTGGCGCACGCCCGCGAATCGGCGGGCCTCGCGTCGCTTCCGACGGAGGCCCGTCTGGACGCGGCCAAGCACCGGGCCAGCCGGGTCTCCTAGGTCCTGGCTGAATAATTCAATTCGGTCGTCCAGTCCGGTCAGCGGTCTGCCCAGTCCGGCGCCCACACGTCGTGCGGGGTTCGTGGGCCCGCGGTGCGCAGATGGGCGCGTAGCGCGGTCAGCACGGGGTGTTGGTCTCCGCTGCGGAACAGCAGCACGTGCGGGTAGACCGGGGTCGGGTCGTGCAACGGGATGCGTCGTAGGTCGTGGGTCTGGGGCCACAGGTACCGGTCACCTCCGCCGACGAGGGTGGCGAGCGAGGTCGAGTCGGCCAGCGCGTCCATCAGGGCCTCGTCACCGAAGTTGGGGCCGAGCGCGTCGATGCTCAGGCCGAAGGCATCGGACAGCGCTTGGTAGAACGCTGCCCACTCCGTGCCCGGTCTGATCCCGGGGATCCAGATGCGGTGGCCTGCCAGGTCCGCGGGACTGACCCAAGGTGCGTTCGCCAAGGGGTGGCCGGGTCCGACCAGGAGTTCCAGGGGTGCGTCCAGCAGTCGTTCGGCGCTGATCCCGGCCGGGACCTGGTCTGCCGGCAGGGCACGGAAGGACGCGTCGACCGTCCCTTCGAGCACCGCCTGGGCGGCCTGGGCGGCGTTCTCCTTGCTCAGCGTGACCGCGTCCAGCTCCATCTCGGGGTGGGAGCGGTAGAACCGGTAGACGGCCTGGGCCGGGGAGATGCGCCGATTGAGGACATCGACGCGCAAGGGACGGCTGCCGGGGCGCACGGCCTGCTCGGCCTGCTCGATGACCGCCAGGACCTTCTTGGCGTGTGGCAGGAAGACCTGCCCGTCCAGGCTCAGCCGGGAGCCTCGGGAGGTCCGCACCAGGAGCGTGACCTCGATGTGCCTCTCCAGGGCCGCGATTCGCTTGGAGACCGCCTGCTGGCTGATCCCCAGCTCGTCGGCGGCAGCTTGGAACTGGCCGGTCCCGGCGACGGCCACGAATGTCCGCAGCGCTTCAACATCCACGCTGCCACGCTACAGGTACAACCATTGGTTGTGTCTGGTGGATGCAGGGTTGTTTGATCGAGTGCTCTGCGCGGTGGTGGGATCAGCGCATGTCTACCCGTACAGAGCAGGTCATGTATGTCCAGACGCCTGAGTTCACGCGTCATGTGGAGCGGATCGTGGAGGTGACCGATGCGACGTCTCGACTGAACGTGCTTCCGTTCAGCGACAGCGAAGGCCGCGCGGAACTACTTTCCGTTGTGCTCGGTGGCCCGCTGCCGGAGTCGGTGACGATCTACCCGCCGTTCTTCACCGAGTGCGGGCTGAACACGACGTTCGGGGAGAACGTCTTCGTCAACCAGGGATGCACCTTCATGGACAAGGGAGGCATCCGCATCGGCGACGGCGTCATGATCGCCCCGAAGGTCAGCCTCATCACCGGAGGCCATCCGCTGCCCCTGGCCGAGCGCCGCGAATACCTCTCCTTCGCCCCGATCGTCATTGAGGACGACGTCTGGATCGGGACGGCTGCCGTGATCACGCAGGGGGTGACCATCGGTGCCGGTGCGGTGGTCGCTGCGGGTGCGGTGGTCACTCGTGACGTTCCTGCCGGCACCGTGGTCGGGGGAGTGCCCGCCCGGGTGATCAAGACGATCGACTGAGTCCGGCCGGGCTGCCGGCCCGGGGGCGCGGCCCCGCGCCTGAGGGCGCCGAACCCGCCCCGGGCCTGTCCCGGCCTGCCGAAGGCCCCTGACGACGGGTGTCCCGCGCCGGGATCAGAAGCCGAGCCGGGATCAGAGGCCGCGCCGGGATCAGAAGCCGCGGCGGGTGCCGCCATCCACCGGCAGCATCACGCCCGTCAGATACGACGCGGCCGGTGACAGCACGAACGCCGCCACCTTCCCGAACTCCTCCGGCGTGCCGTACCTCCGCAGCGGAATCCGGGACTCCTGCCCGGCGCGGGCCGCCTCCGCGTCGCCCGAGAGGGCGTCGAGCTCACGGACGCGGTCCGTGTCGATGCGGGACGGGAGCAGGCCCATAACCCGGATGCCCCGGGGACCCAGTTCGTCCGCGAGGGACGCGGCGAAGCCGGCGAGTCCCGGGCGCAGACCGTTCGAGATCGTCAGGCCCGGGATGGGCTCGTGGACGGAGGCCGAGAGCACGAAACCGATCACGCCGCCCTCGCCCAGTTCCGCGGCGGCCGTACGGGCCATCCGCACCGCGCCGAGGAACACCGACTCGAACGACGTACGCCACTGGTCGTCCGTGACGTCCGCGACGAACCCCGGTGCCGGACCGCCGACACTGATCAGCACTCCGTCGAACCGCCCGAAGTGCGCCCGGGCCGCCGCGATCAGCCGTTCCGCGCCCGACGGATCGGCGTTGTCCAGGGCCACGCCCACCGCGTTCGGCCCGAGCTCCGCCGCGGCGTCACTGACCGTCCGCTCGTCGCGGCCGGTGATCACGACCTTCGCGCCGTCCGCGACCAGCGCGCGCGCCGAAGCGTTGCCCAGCCCCCGAGAGGCACCCGTCACCACATACACACGGTCGTTCAATCCAAGATCCATGGGCCTATCCTGCATTCTCCTCCCGGCTCAGCGCGAGAGCGGTCGTCACCAGGGCGATATGGCTGAACGCCTGGGGGAAGTTCCCGAGCTGTCGTCCCGACACCGGGTCGTACTCCTCGGCGAGCAGCCCGACGTCGCTCCGCAGCGCCAGCAGCCGCTCGAAGAGCTCCCGGGCCTCCTTCCCCCGCCCGGTCATCCGCAACGCGTCCGCCAGCCAGAACGAGCAGGCCAGGAAGGCGCCCTCGTCCCCCGGCAGCCCGTCCACGGTCACTCCCGAGGTGCTGTAGCGGCGCACCAGACCGCCGGGGGTGCCCAGCTCCGCCCGGACCGCGTCCACCGTCCCGATCACCCGTGGATCGTCGGGCGGCAGAAAGCCGACCCGGGGGATCAGCAGGGTCGCCGCGTCGAGTTCCGCGGAGCCGTAGTACTGGGTGAAGGTGTTCCGCGCGGGGTCGTACGCCTTCTCGCACACCTCCCGGTGCACCTCGTCCCGCATCGCCCGCCACCGCCGTACGTCCCCGCGCAGGGTGGGGTCCGACTCCAAGGTGCGGACGGCGCGGTCGGCCGCCACCCACGCCATCACCTTGGAGTGGGTGAAATGCCGGCGCGGTCCCCGCACTTCCCACAGTCCCTCGTCCGGCTCGCGCCACTTCGACTCCAGGAATCCGAGCAGGCTGAGCTGGAGGTACCAGGCGTGCCGCTCCGAGGGCAGCCCCGCCTCCCTGGCGAGGAAGAGGGAGTCCAGCACCTCGCCGTACACATCGAGCTGCAACTGCTTCACGGCTGCGTTCCCGGTGCGTACGGGGGTGGAGCCGGCGTACCCCGCCAGCCAGGGCAGCTCCGTCTCCGGCAACCGGCGCTCCCCGGCCAGCCCGTACATGATCTGGAGGTCGGCCGGGTCGCCCGCCACCGCCCGCAGCAGCCAGTCCCGCCAGGCCGCGGCCTCTTCCTGGTAGCCCGCCTCCAGCAGGGCGCCCAGGGTGAGGGTGGCGTCCCGCAGCCAGCAGAACCGGTAGTCCCAGTTCCGTACCCCGCCCAGCTCCTCCGGCAGGGAGGTGGTGGGCGCGGCCACGATGCCGCCCGTCGGGCCGTAGGTGAGCGCCTTCAGCGTGATCAGCGAACGGACCACGGCCTCCCGGTAGGGGCCCTCGGTGCTGCACCGCCGCGCCCAGTCGTGCCAGTCGCGCAGACTGCCCTTCAGCGCGTCGAACGGGTCGACGAGTTGGGACATCCGCTGGTGCGACGGGTGCCAGGTCAGCACGAAGGCCACCTGCTCGCCGGCGCCGACCGTGAACGACGAGATGGTGCTGAACTGCTGGCCCCAGGTCTTGACCTGCGGTTCGCTGCGGAGCCAGACGGCGTCCGGACCGGCGACGGCCACCCGGTGGCCGTCCGCGCGCCGCATCCACGGCACGACCGATCCGTAGTCGAAGCGCAGCCGGAGCACGCCCTCCATCTCGACCGAACCGCTGACACCCTCCACGATCCGCATCACATCGGGCGTCCGCTCGCGCTGCGGCATGAAGTCGGTGATCTTCACCGTGCCGGTCGGTGTGTCCCACACCGATTCCAGCACCAGTGAGTCACCCAGATAGCCGCGGCTGGTGCAGGGGCCGGCGCCCTTCGGTGCGAGCCGCCAGTGGCCGTTGTCCTCGCCGCCGAGGATGGCGGCGAAGCACGCCGCCGAGTCGAAGCGGGGGAGACAGAGCCAGTCGATGGAGCCGTCCTTGCCGACCAGTGCCGCCGTCTGGAGATCGCCGATCAGGGCGTAGTCCTCAATGCGAAGAGTCACGTTCTGGCCTGTTCCCGTCCGTTGGGACGGCTAAGCAGACGGAAGCGCGGAAGCCTCCGGAACGCGGCGCGGTGCCCCTGCGTGCGCGGGCGGGCGAGGTGCGGCCCGGCTGGCTGGGCTGATCGCACGGGGGATGCCCCCGTGCGTGGCCGGGGCGCGGCAACAGGACCGGTACGGGGACCGGAACCACCCGGTGCCCCGCGTGCGGGCGGGAGTGTGGGCGCGTGGCAGCGCGGGTCGATCGGGCGGCGGAGGCGGGGCTGCACATCGCCACCAGCGTCTCCCGGCTGACCAGTCTGCTGGTCACCAATGACCCGGACTCGGCGACCTCGAAGACCGTCAAGGCGAAGTCGTTCGGGACACCGATCGTGGACGAGGGGGGCGCGTGGCGGAGGCGGTACGGGGCCGTCGGTCCGAGGGGGTACGTGCCGTCAGGCGGAGGCGGAGGCGGCGGCCGGGGTGGGTTCCGGTGCCGTCGGCTGTGCGGCGGCGGCCCGGCGGTCGCGCACCTCGCGGCGGACGAGGACCACCCAGCCCACGGGCACGCCCGCGACGAAGAGCCACCACTGGATCGCGTACGCCATGTGCGCCCCGATGGAGCCGTGGTCGGGCGCGGAGACCTGCTGTGGAGAGTCCCCAGCCGGCTTGGGCGCCGTCTGTTCCAGGTAGCCGCCGAGCACGGTACGGCCGGTCAGCTCAGCCTGCTGGGCGCTGTTGATCAGCATGACCTGGCGGGGCGGCAGCCCGGCCAGATCCTTGATGCCGCTGCCCTTGCTCGTCTCGTCGGCCTTGAGCCGGCCGGCGACGGTCACGGTGCCCTTCGGGGGCGGCGGTACCGCCGGGTAGGTCCGCTGGTTCGGCGCGGCCGGAATCCAGCCCCGATTGACGACGACCGCCCGGCCGTCGGCGAGGACCAGAGGGGTCAGCACCATGACGCCGACCTTGTCGTCGGAGTTGGTGCGACGGCGTACGACGACCTCGCGCTCGGTGTCGAAGGTGCCGGTCGCGGTGACCCGGCGCCAGTAGTCCGAGCGGGGCACGGTGTGGCCCGGGGAGGTGAGGTCGGTCATGGGGACCGGCGCCGCCTCCAGATTGCGGGCGATCAGCTCATTCTGCTCGACCCGGCGCTCATGCCGGTGGAACTGCCAGAAACCCAGTTCGATCATCGTGGGGATGAGAGCGAGGGACAGAAGGGTGAGGATCACCCACTGCCGGGACAACAGGAAGCGGTACACGGCGTCGACCGTACCTGTTGCGCCGAACGGTGTCGGCGGTGGGTCCCCCTCTCCGCGCGCCCCGGACCACCCGGAATCCGAGGAAGCGGCGGAACTCCTTCCGCACGGCCCGGACGGCCCTGCGCGACCCCCTCCGCACGGCTCCGGACCATCCTGCGCGGCCCGGACCGCCCTGTCCGACCGGCAGGGGGCCACTGCGGCGGCGCCGCATGGCCACCCGGGTACGGCGGGGGTGCCCGACGCGTCCGATGGCTCGACGCGCCTGCCGCCCGGCCACGGCTACCGGCCGGAGGTCCGCTCGCCGGGGGCCACGTCCCGCAGCAACTGGGTGAAGCCCGCCTCGTCCACGATCGGTGTCCCGAACGACTTCGCCTTGACGGTCTTCGAGGTCGCCGAGTCCGGGTCATTGGTGACCAGCAGACTGGTCAGCCGGGAGACGCTGGTGGCGATGTGCAGCCCCGCCTCGATCGCCCGGTCCTCCAGCAGCTCGCGGTCGATGGAGGTGTCGCCGGAGAACGCCACCCGCATCCCCTGCCGCAGCGGTTTATCCGTCTCGTACCGGCCGGGGTTCGCATAGGGGCACGCGGGCCGCTTGCGGGACTGGCGCCAGCTCCCCGGACCGTACGAGCTGTGCGAGGACTGGCCGTACGACGACTGATAGCCGACCCGGGGCGCCGCGGGGGAGTCCGACCACTCGGTCAGCGGAAGGCACTCCAGCAGCGGCAGCCGCACACCGTCCCGGGCCGCGGTGCGCAGACTCGGTCGGAACGCCTCCGCCAGCACCCGGGCGTCGTCCAGCGCGTGGTGCGCGCGCTGCTGGACGACCCCGAAGTGGGCTGCCAGCGACTCCAGTTTGTGATTGGGCAGCGGCAGCCGCAGCTCCTTGGCCAGGGCGATGGTGCACAGCCGCTGGCGGGTGGGTGCGGTGCGCCGGGCCCGGGCGTACTCGCGGGCGATCATGGACCAGTCGAAGATGGCGTTGTGCGCGACGAGCACCCGGCCGTCGAGCCGCTCGGAGAACTCCTCGGCGATGTCCGCGAAGAGGGGGGCGCCTTCGAGCAGGTCGGTCGTCAGACCGTGGATCCACACCGGGCCGGGATCGCGCTCGGGGTTGACCAGGGTGTACCAGTGGTCCTCGACCTCGCCGCGGGCGTCGAGGCGGTACACGGCAGCGGAGACTATCCGGTCGTCACGGGCGAGACCGGTGGTCTCCACGTCGACGACCGCGTACCCCTGGGGGTAGGCGGTCGGCCACGTCGTCGCTGCGGTGATCCTGTCGTCGAGCATGGTCACAGAGAATACGGGCCCCCACTGACAATCCCTGATCCGCCTGCCCTGTACGCTCCTTGTGCCCCTCCGCGCGCCGGGGGCGCGTCCCCCGTCGCCCCCTGTCCCAGGAGGCTGCGCGCGACCCTCGCCCGAGAAGCCCCGCGGGCCCGCGCCAGCTTCTCCCGGCCCCGCGCTCAGGGCTCCACGCGTCCGCCCACCAACGCCAGTACCTAAGCGAAGAACGGTTTCTCCGCTGGCGTGCCGACCGGGCCGGCGCCCTCGACGGGGCCGGATCGCCCCCATCTCCGTACGCGCACGGCTCTTTACCCTTCATCGACCGCGGTGTAACTGTGTTGCAGAGCTGCCCACCCCTGACGGACCTGATTGATGGACGAAGGGCGGTACGCATGGGACGCGTACGGTACGGCGCACGTTCCGAGGCGGAGATCAGCGCGGCCGGCGCCGCGGGTTCCCGACTCCCGGCCATCTGGTCGACCGGTGTCACGGCGGTCTGGGAGAGCGATCCGGAGGCGGTCGCCGCCGTGTTGCCGCCGCCGCTGGAACCGCCCGAACGGCCCCTGGTGCGGGTCGCCATCGGCAGGGTCGAACTGCCGGGCCATCCGCTCGGCGCGGGTTCCGTCGCCGTCGCCGCCCGGCACGACGGGCACGCGGGCTGGTATCCGCTGGTCATGCCGATGAGCACGGAGCGCGCCCTGATCGGCGGCCGGGAGGTGTTCGGCGAGCCCAAGAAGCTCGGTGAGGTCACCGTCGAGCGGGACGGACTGGTCGTCCGCGCCTCGCTCGCCCGGCACGGGATCGCCTTCGTGGAGGTGCGCGGCGCGGTGGACGGGCCCCTTCCGCTGCCCGCGCCCGCCGAGAAGCTGGACTTCTACTTCAAGTTCCTGCCCGCCGTCGACGGCCGGGGACCCGGCGGCCACGGCTTCGACACCGACCCCGTCCTGGTCCACTGCCTCCGGACGGAGAAGTTCCGCAAGCTGGAGAAGCTCACCGGCGACGTGGTGCTGCGCGAATCGATGTACGACCCCGTCGCGGACCTCCCCGTACACCGGCTGGTCGAACTCACCATCGGCGAGAAGACCACCGACCAGCGGGGCCGGATCGCCGGTCGGGTCAGTGCGCGGGCCCTGCTCCCCTACATCCACCAGCGCTACGACGACACGCGGCAGCTCATCGACGCGGCTCCGGCGCCGGCTCCGGCTCCGGACGGCGTCGTCTGACGCGCCCGCACCGCCCCCTGCGACCGCACGAGCCCCCACCTCCTCCGACCGCCCCACCGAGGGATGTGTGATGACCGACGGATCAGCGATTTCCGACCCGTACCTGATCATCTCCTCCGACTGCCACGCGGGACTGCCGACCGAGCTGTACCGGCCCTATCTCGACGCCCGCTACCACCGCGACTTCGACACCTTCCTGGCCGGCCGCGATCACCGCCGCGCGGAGATGACCCGGCTCGGCGTCCGAAACGAGGCGTTCGCCACCCAGTGGTTCAACGACCACGAGGAAGGGCTCAAGGGCGGCTGGGACAGCGACCGGCGGATCAAGGAACTCGACGGTGACGGAGTGTCCGCCGAGGTCGTCTTCCCCGACGCGGACGCCGTCGACAGCCGGACCGCCGCGCCCTTCGGCGTCGGCCTCGGACTCTCCGGCGACCAGGACCCCGACCTCGGCATGGCGGGCGCGCGCGCCCACAACCGCTGGCTCGCCGAGTTCGTCGCCCCCCACCCGGAACGACACTGTGGGGTGGCGCTGCTGCCCGTCACCGGCGACGTGGGCGAGGTCGTCGCCGAGATACACCGGGCCCGGGAATCGGGCCTCGGGGCGCTGATGATCCCCGCGATGTGGGTGGACAAGGCCCCCTACCACGATCGGCGTTACGATCCGGTCTGGGCCGCCGCCGCCGAGACCGGAATGCCCGTCGTCACCCACTCCGGCGCGGCCCCGCGCCATGAGTACGGCGATCACCTGGGCATCTACGTCTCCGAGGTCACCTGGTGGCCGGCCCGCCCGCTCTGGTTCCTCCTCTGGTCCGGGGTCTTCGAACGCCACCCCGGGCTGCGGTTCGGCATCGCCGAGTCCGGCTGCTGGTGGCTGCCCAATCTGCTCTGGTTCATGGACCGCCTCTATCTGGGCGCGCACGGCGGCAAGAAGCTCTCGCCGTTCGCCGGGCTGACCCGGCCGCCGAGCGAGTATCTGGACCGGCAGGTGTTCATCTGCGCCACCAACACCAAACGGCGGGAGCTGGCCCAGCGGTACGAGATCGGGGTGGACAACATCCTCTGGGGCAGCGACTTCCCGCACCCGGAGGGCACCTGGCCCGACACCCGTCAGTGGCTGCGCCGTACCTTCCATGACATTCCGGTCACCGAGACCCGTCGGATGCTCGGTCTCGCCGCAGCCGAGGTCTTCGGCTTCGACACCGACCGACTGGCCCCCGTCGCCCGCCGGATCGGGCCCACCCCGGCCGATCTCGGCCAGCCCGCCGACCAGACCGCGGTGGAGGCGTCCTGGGCGCGCTCCCGCGAGGTGGGCCGCCACTGGCTGACGGACCATGACTTCCCCGTCCTGGGGGCCTCCGGATGACCGGCGCCGCCCCGCCGCGCACGCCGGCGCGCGGTGCCGACCGCTACACCGTCATCTCGGCGGACTGTCACGCCGGTGCCGACCTCGTCGACTACCGCCCGTATCTGGAGAAGCGGTACCACGACGATTTCGACGCCTGGGCGGCCGGCTATGCCAATCCGTACGAGGACCTCCTCGCCGACACCGCCGACCGCAACTGGAACTCCGACCGCCGGGTCGCCGAACTGGCGGCGGACGGCATCGTCGCCGAGGTCGTCTACCCCAACACCGTCCCGCCGTTCTTCCCCAGCGCGTCCCTGCTGGCGCCCGCGCCGTCCCCGGCCGAGTACACCAGGCGCTGGGCCGGGTTACGGGCGCACAACCGCTGGCTCGCCGACTTCTGCTCCCTCACCCCCGGGCGCCGGGCCGGCGTGGCGCAGATCCTGCTCAACGACGTCGACGACGCGGTCCGCGAGATCCGCCGTACGGTCGCGGCCGGACTCACCGGTGGGATCCTGCTGCCCGGCACCCCACCGGGCTCGGGACTGCCCGAGCTGTACTCCCGGACGTACGACCCGATCTGGGACGTCTGCGCCGAACTGGGCGTCCCGGTCAACCACCACGGCGGCTCGGCCTCCCCGCCGCTCGGCGACGAGCCGGCCGCACGGGCGGTCTTCATGGTCGAGACGACCTGGTTCTCCCACCGCGCGCTCTGGCACCTGCTCTTCGGCGGGGCCTTCCGGCGCCACCCGGATCTGCGTCTCGTGCTGACCGAACAGGGTTCCGGATGGATACCGGGCGTGCTCGACATGCTGGACTACTACCACGGACGGCTGGTGGCGGCGGCGACCGGCGGGACCACGGCCGAGTCCCGGTTCGGCGCGGGGCTGGCCGGCGCGATGGGCAAGGGCCCCAGCGAGGTCTGGCGCGACAACTGCTTCGTCGGCGCCAGCTTCATGCGCCCGCACGAGGTGCCGCTACGGGACCGGATCGGGCTCGACAAGATCATGTGGGGCTGTGACTACCCGCACGACGAGGGCACCACCCCTTACTCCCGGGAGGGGTTGCGCATCGCCTACGCGGGCCTGCCCCCGGCGGAGATCGCGGCGATGGTCGGGGGCAACGCGGCCCGCGTCTACGGATTCGACCCGGCGCTCCTCGATCCGATCGCGGCGGTGGTCGGCCCCACCGTCGCGGAGATCGCCGAGCCGCTCACCGAGATCCCGCCGGGGGCCACCAGCCCCGCCTTCGCCCCCGGCGGATCGGTCCGCGTCTGGTGAGCCGGCCGGTGGGAGTCGGTGCGCAGACGCCCCCCGGCGGCCCTCCCGTACCGCACGAGCCGCCTGGGGGCCATGGGAGGAAGCTGCCAGAATCCGCTGACAACAGGTCTCACATACTTGTGGGTAACAACGTCTAGCCCCGCCCTGACCACCGCCTCTACGGTGCACCTATGCCGAACCCGCCCGATGTCGTGCTGTGGTCGATACCCGCCTTCGCGCTGCTCACCGTCCTCGAAGTGATCAGCCACCGGCTCCATCCCGACGAGAACGCCGCCGGCTACGAGACCAAGGACGCCGCCACCAGCGTCGGCATGGGCCTCGGCAGCCTCGGCTTCGACCTCCTGTGGAAGATCCCGATCGTCGCGGTCTACACCGCCCTCTACGAACTCACCCCGGCCCGGATCCCCTTCCTCTGGTGGACCGTGCCGCTGATGCTGCTCGCCCAGGACTTCCTCTACTACTGGTCACACCGCGGCCACCACGTCGTCCGCATCCTCTGGGCCTGCCATGTGGTCCACCACTCCAGCCGGAGGTTCAACCTCACCACCGCGCTGCGCCAGCCCTGGACGACGCTGACCGTCTGGCCGTTCTATCTGCCGCTCATCGCGTGGGGTGTGCACCCGGCCGCGCTCGCCTTCTGCTCGTCCGTCAACCTCGTCTACCAGTTCTGGGTGCACACCGAGCGGATCGGCACCCTGCCGCGCCCCTTCGAGTACGTACTGAACACGCCCTCCCACCACCGGGTGCACCACGCCTCCCAGGGCGGCTACCTGGACCGCAACTTCGGCGGCATCCTCATCGTCTGGGACCGGCTCTTCGGCTCCTTCGCGCCCGAGACCGAGCGGCCGGTCTTCGGCCTCACCAAGAACATCGACACCTACAACCCGCTCCGGGTCGCCACCCATGAGTACGTGGCCATCGCCCGCGACGTCAGGGCCGCGACCACCTGGCGTGAGCGCGCCGGGCGGGTCTTCCGTGGACCGGGCTGGCAGCCATCCGCCGCCCCGCTCCCACCCGCCGCCACCTCCCCGGCCGCCGCGCCACCCCCATCCGCCGCGCGCCACAGCGCGCCGACCGCCGGACGTGCCCGATGAACTCCCCGGACCTCCACGCCTCGATGAGCCCGACGCGCCCGATCCGCCCGACGCGTCTGCCCGGCCCGGCCGGCCCGGTGATCCTCGCCCTCTTCGCCGCTGCCGTACTCGTCGACCTCGGCTCCCTGCTCCTCGGCGCGGAGACGGGCCACCGGATCGCCAAACCCCTGCTGATGCCGCTGCTCGCCGCGTACACGGCCGTACGGGGCGGACCCCGGCTGCTCGTCTGCGCGCTGCTCCTCGGCTGGGGCGGCGACGTGTTCCTGCTCTCCGACGCGGACTGGGCCTTCCTCGTCGGCATGGGCTCGTTCGCCGTGGGACACGTCTGCTACCTGGTGCTCTTCGGCCGGGGCGGTACGCCCCGCTGGCTCGGCCCGCTCTACGCCGTCCTGCTCGTCGCCGCGCTCGTCCTGCTCTGGCCCGGCCTACCGGCCGAACTGCGCGTCCCGGTGGCCGCGTACGCGACGCTGCTGACGGTCATGGCCTGGCGGGCCGCCGTCGTCGGGCCGCTCGCGGCGGCGGGTGGTGCGCTCTTCCTGGTCTCGGACCTGATCATCGCTATCGATGTCGCCGAGATGCCGCAGCCGCCCGCCACCGACTTCTGGATCATGTTCCTCTACAGCATGGGACAACTGCTGCTCATGCTCGGCCTGCTGGCCCGCCACCGGACGCGGCGGTCCGGCTGACGCGCGGCGGGGCCGGACCCCCGGGTCACCCGGAGGTCCGGCCCCGCCGTTGTCCGACCGGTCAGCGGCGTACGGCGTCCAGGGCGTCGGTGACGCCCGTTCCGTAGAAGCCGTTCTTGGTCTTGCCGCCCTCGCACACCGCGTCGACGACACCGTCACCGTTGATGTCGTACGGGTTGGTGCACGCCTTGTCGTCCGCCTGCGCGTACAGCAGCGCCTTCAGTGCGGCCGGGGACGCACCCGGGTGCTTCGACTTGATGAGCGCGACCACGCCCGCGACATGCGGCGAGGCCATCGACGTACCGGCCGAGTAGCCGTAGCGCCCGTTGGGCAGCGTGGAGAGGATCCGGCCGTCGGTGGCCGGGGCGTCCGGCTTCTGGAAGACCGTCGAGTCGCCGCCGGGGGCGGAGATGTCGACCACGCCGTCGCCGTAGTTGGAGAACGACGACTTCAGGTTCTTGGCACCCAGCGAGGACGTGGTGACGACCCCCGGGAGCTGGGTCGGGATGTCCAGGCAGACCTTCGGGTCGATCTCCCGCGTGCCCGGGGTGGAGTCGTTGGGGCTGGTCACGTCGGTCAGCTTGGCGGCCGCGAGGTCCATCCGGCTGTTGCCGGCCGCCGCGACGTTCACGGCGCCCTTGCGCTCGGCGTACCGGGTGGCCCGGGAGACCGCCTCGACCAGGGCCTTCTGGTCCGGGTCGTTCTTGCAATTGAACAGCCACGGGTCGACGTAGTAGCTGTTGTTGGTCACCTCGACACCGTTCTCGGCGGCCCAGATGAAGCCGCAGACGATCGACTCGGTGTAGAAGAAGCCGGCCGTGGTCGACACCTTGATGCCGGAGACCTTGACGCCCGGGGCGACACCGGTCACGCCGATACCGTTCTTGGCCGCGGCGATCGTGCCCGCGACATGCGTGCCGTGGCTGCTCTCGTTGGCGGCGGGGCGCCAGGAACCGGGTGTGGTGTCCGGCTTGCCGGTGACGCAGTTCGCCGAGGCGCGCTGGTCGAAGTTGGGCGCCAGGTCCGGGTGGGTGTCGTCCACGCCCGTGTCGAGGACGGCGACCGTGACCTTCTTGCTGCCCAGCGTCCGCTTGTGGGCCTGGTCCGCCTTGATGGCGGGGAGGCCCCACTGGAGCGGCTCCAGCGGGTCCTGGTCGGCCGCGGCCCTGGCCGCCGCCTTCTTCGCCTCCGGGGCGCTCAACGGACTGACCGTGCCGACGGAGTTGTCCATGGCCGTGGTCAGCGGGGCGGTCCGGGTGGCACCGGCGGAGACGACGCCCCGTACGGTGCGGATCGTCTCCGCGAACTCCGGGTTCTGCGAGTGGACGACTATGACGCCTATCTGGTCATAGGCGATCACTATCGAACCGCCGGCCCTGGCTATCGCCTTCTTCACCGTCTTGGCGGTGTGGGAACCGCTCTTCACGTTCACCACGTACGACAGCTTCGGGCCGTCGGTCTTCACCACGGCCGCCGTGGTGACGGCGGAGGCCGATCCACCCGGGGCGGCCGATGCCGCTCCCGCCGGGAGGAAGCCGAGCGAAGCGGTGAGCGCCAGACCTGCGGGCAGCGCAATGGCGCGACGCCGTCTGGATCCCAGATGAGCCATGGGTTCTCCACATCATCCGTGACAACCGCCCAGACACGAGTGCGCATGGGCGCGTACATGACCAGCGAAGCTATCGCCCTTCTTGATCATCATCAATGAGTTCGGGCGGAAAACGTGAAGGAAGTCGGAGAAAAGACGCCATGAACCGGCGCGAAACACGGCTCGTGGAAGAAATCGAGGAGAAAAAACGGCCGATGTTGAACCGGTCCGGCGTGCTCTCCGTGCCGTTGTCAGGAGGAGGAGCACCATCGACCAGGCCCCGAACGCTCCTGACTGAAGGACTCCGCTTGTCTGTCCCCACCGCTCCCACGTCACGAGGAGAATCCGTGGCTACCGAAGTACCGCAGCCGCCCCACGGCCATGCGGACACCGACCCCGTACAGCCCACGACCGAGCAGTTCGTCGAGGTGCAGCAGAGCGCGGAGTTCGCCGAACTCCGGCACACCTACCGCTCCTTCGCCTTCCCGCTGACCTTCGCGTTCATCGCCTGGTACCTGCTGTACGTCCTGCTCTCGAACTACGCGGGCGGGTTCATGGGCACGAAGCTCTTCGGCAACATCAATGTGGCGCTCGTCTTCGGCCTCGCCCAGTTCGCCACCACCTTCCTGATCGCCTGGCTCTACTCGCGCCACGCGGCGAACCGGCTCGACCCCAAGGCCGACGCCATCAAGGCCCGGATGGAGGCCAACCTGTGAGCCCCTCCCTGCACCTCGCGGCGGGCGGTCTCGCGGCGGAGAACGCCACCACCGAACACCGGCCGCTCATCATCACGCTCTTCGGCCTCTTCGTCGTGGCGACCCTGCTCATCACGGTCTGGGCCGGTCGCCAGACCAAGAGCGCCGCCGACTTCTACGCGGGCGGCCGGCAGTTCACCGGCTTCCAGAACGGCCTGGCGATCTCCGGCGACTACATGTCCGCCGCCTCGTTCCTCGGCATCGCCGGCGCCATCGCCCTCTTCGGCTACGACGGGTTCCTCTACTCCATCGGCTTCCTGGTGGCCTGGCTGGTCGCCCTGCTGCTGGTCGCCGAACCCCTGCGCAACTCCGGCCGCTTCACCATGGGCGACGTCCTCGCCTACCGGATGCGCCAACGCCCGGTCCGCACCGCGGCCGGCACCTCCACCATCGTCGTCTCGATCTTCTATCTGCTCGCCCAGATGGCCGGCGCCGGAGTGCTGGTCTCGCTGTTGCTCGGCATCACCAACGACAGCGGCAAGGTCCTGATCGTCGCCCTCGTCGGCGTGCTGATGATCCTGTACGTCACCATCGGCGGCATGAAGGGCACCACCTGGGTGCAGATGGTCAAGGCCGTCCTGCTGATCGCGGGCACGCTGCTGATCACCTTCCTGGTCCTGCTGAAGTTCAACTTCAACATCTCCGACCTGCTCGGCACCGCGGCCGAGAAGAGCGGGCACGGATCGGCGTTCCTGGAGCCGGGCCTCAAGTACGGCTCATCCGGCACCTCCAAGCTGGACTTCATCTCGCTCGGCATCGCCCTGGTGCTGGGCACCGCCGGACTGCCGCACATCCTGATCCGCTTCTACACGGTGCCCACCGCGAAAGCCGCCCGTAAGTCCGTCAACTGGGCCATCGGCATCATCGGCGCGTTCTACCTCATGACGATCGCGCTCGGCTTCGGCGCGGCGGCGATCGTCGGGCCCGCCGAGATCAGCGAGTCCAACAAGGCGGGCAACACGGCGGCGCCCCTGCTCGCCCTCCATATCGGCGGCACCGACTCGGCGGGCGGCGCGATCCTCCTCGCGGTGATCTCCGCCGTCGCCTTCGCCACCATCCTCGCGGTGGTCGCGGGACTCACCCTGGCCTCCTCCTCGTCGTTCGCCCACGACATCTACGCCAATGTCATCCGCCGGGGGCAGGCCACCGAGAAGGAGGAGGTCCGCGCCGCCCGCTGGGCCACCGTCGCCATCGGTGTCGTCTCGATCGCACTCGGCGCGCTGGCCCGCGACCTGAATGTGGCGGGACTGGTCGCGCTCGCCTTCGCGGTCGCGGCGTCGGCGAACCTGCCCACGCTCCTCTACAGCCTCTTCTGGAAGAGGTTCACCACCCAGGGCGCCCTCTGGTCCATCTACGGCGGACTGATCTCATCCGTGGTACTGGTGCTGTTCTCGCCCGTCGTCTCCGGAAAGCCCACGTCGATGTTTAAGGACATGGACTTCTACTGGTTCCCGCTGGAGAACCCGGGGCTGGTCTCCATCCCGCTGGGCTTCCTGCTCGGCTGGCTCGCCTCGCTCCTCTCCAAGGAGAAGCCCGACACCGGCAAGTACGCGGAACTGGAGGTCAAGTCCCTCACCGGGACCGGAGCCCACTGACCTCCCGGATCTCCCGGATCTCCCGGATCTCCCGGACCAGGGCCTCACCGAACCACCGAACCACCGAACCACCGAACCACGGTCCTCCCGACCGGACGCCCCCGGTCCGGTCGGGGAGGACCGTGGTTCGGTGTACGAGGGCGGTCGCGCGGTGGTCGGCTGGTGGTCTCGCGGGGAGGCTCACCACCTCCGCGCGATGTTCGCCACCGCCGGAGGGCCCGGGTTGTCACCCCTCTGGCGTAGGGTCGGTGAGAAGATCTCCGCCGGGAGGGGGACCCAGTGCTCATCGACACCTATGGCCGGGTGGCCACCGATTTGCGTGTCTCCCTGACCGACCGCTGCAATCTGCGGTGCACGTACTGCATGCCGGAAGAGGGCCTGAGCTGGCTCGCCAAGCCCGATCTGCTGACCGACGACGAGATCGTCCGGCTGATTCGGATCGCCGTCACCCTGCTCGGGGTCACCGATGTCCGCTTCACCGGCGGAGAGCCGCTGCTGCGACCCGGCGCCGTCGGGATCGTGGCGCGCTGTGCCGCCCTCAGCCCCCGCCCCAGGACCAGCCTGACCACCAACGGCATCGGCCTCCAGCGCACGGCGACCGCGCTCCGGGCGGCCGGCCTCGACCGGGTCAATGTCTCGCTCGACACCCTGCGGCCCGACGTCTTCAAGACCCTCACCAGGCGGGACCGGCTGCCGGACGTGCTGGCGGGCCTCGCCGCCGCCCGGGACGCCGGCCTCACCCCGGTCAAGGTCAATACGGTCCTGATGCCCGGCCACAATGACGACGAGGCCCCCGACCTGCTCGCCTGGGCCGTGGCCGAGGGATATGAGCTGCGGTTCATAGAACAGATGCCGCTCGACGCCCAGCACGGCTGGCAGCGCGACGGCATGATCACGGCGGGCGACATCCTGGCGTCCCTGCGCACCCGCTTCACCCTCACCCCGGAGACCGACGACGAGCGCGGCTCCGCGCCCGCCGAGCGCTGGATCGTGGACGGCGGACCCCACCGGGTCGGCGTGATCGCGTCCGTCACCCGCCCCTTCTGCGGGGCCTGCGACCGCACCCGGCTCACCGCCGACGGTCAGGTGCGGAACTGCCTCTTCGCCCGCGAGGAGACCGATCTGCGGGCCGCGCTGCGCTCGGACGCGTCCGACGAGGAGATAGCGGCCCTCTGGCGGCGGGCGATGTGGGGGAAGAAGGCGGGTTCGGGCCTCGACGATCCGGCGTTCCTCCAGCCGGACCGCCCGATGTCGGCGATCGGCGGCTGATCAGCGCCCGTCGGGCGGTATCGGCGATCGACGGCTGACCGCCCGGCACCCGGCGCCGTCACTCGTCGCCGTGCCACTGCTCCAGCGTCACGACATCCTTCAGGAACCCACGGAGATCGAGGAAGTTCGACAGATGCTCGCGGTGCTCGTCACACGCGAGCCAGGTCTTCCGCCGCTCGGGCGTATGCACCTTGGGATTGTTCCAGGCCAGCACCCATACCGCGGCCGCACGACAGCCCTTGGCGGAACAGATCGGGGTCTCGTCACTCACCGGATCACTCATCACCGGATCATTGTCCACTCATGGCGACGCCGGGCAGCCACGGGGGGAGCTGCCCGGCGTCGGTCCATCGCTCCGACGGGGGATGCGGAGCGCGTAGGCAGTATGTCACGGGCAACGGGGTGCGAGGCACCGGAACTTCATGATTGATCTGAGCATTTCCTGAGGTTCGCCGGCCCTGTGCAATCAGTTGGCCGCGCGCTCCCGTTCGCTCTTGTCAGCGGTCGTATCCCGCGCAGCCGCACCCGCGGCGGCGGTCGTGCCGCCCTCCGCGTCGGCTTCCCCGTCGGATCCCGTGTTGGATCCCGCGTTGGATTGAGGCGGGGCCGTTCCCGCCGTCGGCTCGATCGCTGGCCGGACCGGCGTGGGGACGTACGCGGAGGGGAGCGTGGGGACGTTCTCCCGGCCCGCGTTGGCGATGACCACGGCGATGTAGGGGAGGAGAATGCCGAGGGCCAGGGCCACGATCGCCACATGGCGCTCCACGTTCCACAGCACGGCGGCGAGCACCACCGACACCGTCCGCACCGACATGGAGATCACATAGCGTCGCTGCCGACCCCGTACATCGTCGGTGAGCCCCTGCCGGGCGCCGGTGATCCGGACGACCTCCGCCTTCGACCGCTTCCGCATCACATTCCACCACCGGGTTCCCCGCCGGGGGGAGCCCCCGGTCCTGACTCCTTCCACGGTACGCCGCCCCTGCGCCGCCTACGAGAGCGGGGGCCGGACCAGGCTGCGTGCCGGGGCTGCGCCGTACCGCGTATGGCACCGCCCGACATGCGCGGTACGGCGGATGGGCCGAGACTGGCGGCGTAACTGCTCACGCGGAGCCGTACGAGGAGGCAGCAATGGGCTGGTTGTGGGCGATCATCGTGGGATTCGTGCTGGGCCTGATCGCGAAGGCGATCCTGCCCGGCAAACAGCATCTCCCCCTGTGGCTTGCCACCATCTGCGGCATCGGCGGCGCCGTCCTCGGCAACTGGATCGCGGCCGGGTTTGGAATCGAGGAGACTCCGGGCTTCGACTGGGGTCGGCACGCCTTCCAGCTCATCGCCGCGATCATCCTCGTCTTCATCGGCGACCGCGCCTGGGTGGCGCTGAAAGGCAACAGACAGCGAACCTGACCGCACGCACGCACGCACGCACGCACGCGGAGCGGCGGCGGGCGGAGGGGCACGATGTCCCCTCCGCCCGCCGCCGTGCGTTCATCCCGTCACGCGCCGTGTGTTCATCCGGCCACGTTCCTACAGCCGGGGGTGCTAACCGATCTCGACAGCGGCGAGGCTCTTCTTGCCCCGGCGCAGCACCAGCCAGCGACCGTGCAGCAGGTCCTCCCGCGCCGGAACCGCGTCCTCGGCCGTGACCTTCACATTGTTCACGTAGGCCCCGCCCTCCTTCACGGTACGGCGGGCCGCGGACTTGCTGGCCACCAATCCGACCTCGGCGAGGAGGTCCACCACCGGAGCCAGCTCGCCGACCTTGGCGTGCGGCAGCTCCGAGAGGGCCGCCCGCAGCGTCGGCTCGTCCAGCTCGCTCAGCTCGCCCTGGCCGAAGAGCGCCTTCGAGGCGTACGCCGCCGCCGCGTACTGGTCGGCGCCGTGCACCAGCGTCGTCAGCTCCTCCGCCAGCGCCCGCTGGGCCGCGCGCGCCCGCGGCTGCTCCTCGGTCAGCCGCTCCAGCTCCTCGATCTCGCTCCGGGAACGGAAGCTGAAGATCCGCAGGAACTTGGAGACATCGCGGTCGTCCGCGTTCAGCCAGAACTGGAAGAAGGCGTACGGCGTGGTCCGGTCCGCGTCCAGCCAGATGGTGCCCGACTCCGTCTTGCCGAACTTCGTGCCGTCGGCCTTGGTGATCAGCGGCGTGGCCAGGGCGTGCACCTGGGCCTCCGGCGCGACCCGGTGGATCAGGTCGGTGCCCGCGGTGAGGTTGCCCCACTGGTCGCTGCCACCGGTCTGGAGCACGCAGCCGTGCCGCCGGTACAGCTCCAGGTAGTCCATGCCCTGCAGGAGCTGGTAGCTGAACTCGGTGTAGCTGATCCCCGCGTCGGAGTTCAGCCGCCGCGCGACCGCCTCCTTCGCGATCATCTTGTTGACCCGGAAGTACTTGCCGACATCGCGCAGGAAGTCGATCGCCGACAGGCCCGACGTCCAGTCCAGGTTGTTGACCATGGTCGCGGCGTACGGACCCTCGAAGTCGAGGAACCGCTCGACCTGCTCCCGGAGCCGCCCCACCCAGGCCGCGACCACCTCGGGCTCGTTCAGTGTGCGCTCGGAGTTCGGCTTGGGGTCGCCGATCAGACCCGTGGCCCCGCCGACCAGGCCCAGCGGGCGGTTCCCGGCCTGCTGGATCCGGCGCATGGTGAGGATCTGGACCAGATTCCCGAGGTGCAGGCTGGGCGCGGTCGGGTCGAAGCCGCAATAGAACGTGACGGGACCGTCCGCGAACGCCTTGCGCAATGCGTCCTCGTCAGTGGAGAGGGCGATCAGCCCGCGCCACTGCAACTCGTCGACGATGTCCGTCACGTCTCTCGTGTCTCCTTGAATCCGTTACTGGAAGGGGTGCCGGACCGCATTCGGTGCCGGCCGACCCCTCCGAGGTTATACGCCCTGGCTGACCGAACTCATATTGAAATCCGGGACCCGGAGCGCGGGCATTGCGGCCCGGGTGAACCAGTCGCCCCATTCACGCGGCAGCGTCTTCTCCGTACGGCCCGCCTCGGCGGCCCGGGAGAGCAGGCCCACGGGCGACTCGTTGAACCGGAAATTGTTCACCGCACCGACGACCTCGCCGTTCTCCACCAGATACACGCCGTCCCGGGTCAGCCCCGTCAGCAGCAGTGACGCCGGATCGACCTCCCGGATGTACCAGAGGCAGGTCAGCAGCAGTCCGCGTTCCGTCGCCGCGACCATCTCGTCGAGGGACCGCTCGCCACCGCCGTCCAGGATCAGGTTCCCGGCCCCCGGCGCGACCGGCAGCCCCGTCAGCCCGGCGCTGTGCCGGGTGGTCACCAGATGCTCCAGCCGTCCGTCGCGCACCCAGTCCGTCCGCTCCAGCGGCAGACCGTTGTCGAAGACCGAGGCGTCGTCGCCCGAGGAGTGCGCGATCACGAACGGCGCGGACTGGAGACCCGGCTCGTGCGGATCGCTGCGCAGGGTGAGTGGCAGCGGGGAGAGCGTCTCGCCCACCCGGGTCCCGCCGCCCGGCTTGGAGAAGACCGTACGGCCCTCCACCGCGTCCCGGGCCGTCGCCGACCAGATCTGGTAGATCAGCAGATCGGCCACGGCCGTGGGCGGCAGCAGTGTCTCGTACCGGCCGGCGGGCAGGTCGATCTTGCGCTCGGCCCAGGCGAGCCGCCGCGCCAGCTCCGCGTCGAGTGAGCCGGGGTCCACGTCCTTGAAGTCCCGGGTGGCCCGGCCGGCCCACGCGGACCGGGCGAGGTCCGGCGATTTGGCGTTCAGCTCCAGGGTCCCGTTGGGCTGGTCGTGCCGGAGCCGCAGCCCCGTCGAGGTACCGAGGTAGGTGGAGGTCATCTCGTGGTTGGCGAAGCCGTACAGCTCCCGCTTCCCGGCGCGGGCCCGCGCGAACGCCTCGCCCAGTGCGGGCGCGAACTCCGCGAAGACGGCGGACGACGTTTCGGCGGGCGCCTCGGTGAAGTCGGGCGCCGCCGCCACCCCGGTGACCAGCGGACCGGCGTCCTCGGCGGGGCCCGCGGTACGGGCGGCCTCCTCCGCGGCCCGGACCAGCGGTTCGAGGTCATCGGCGGTCACGGCGGACCGGGACACCACCCCGGACGCGGTGCCCTCGGCGCCGTCGACGGTCGCGATGACGGTGAGGGTGCGACCCCGGGTGACGCCATTGGTGGTCAGGGCGTTACCGGCCCAGCGCAGATTGGCGGACGAGGTCTCGTCCGCGATGACGACACAGCCGTCGGCGGTGGAGAGCTCAAGGGCGCGCTCGACGATCTCGTACGGCTTGCTGGTGCGGCTCATCGCCCTGCCTCCTGTGTCGTGCGGTCACTGCCCGGGGCCCGGTCCCCGGCCCCCCGGAGGCCACCCTCCCGGAAGGAGGCAGTCCGGAGGAGAGAAGTCCGGGGTGGGGAAGTCCGTGGGCGGGAAGTCCGCGGGAGGGAAGCCCTCATCGCCCCGCCTCCTGCGTCGTATTGAGAATGTTCACGCCCCGGAACAGCGCCGATGGGCAGCCGTGCGAGACCGCCGCCACCTGCCCCGGCTGTGCCTTGCCGCAGTTGAAGGCGCCGCCCAGCACATAGGTCTGCGGGCCGCCGACCTGTTCCATCGAGCCCCAGAAGTCCGTCGTCGTCGCCTGGTAGGCGACATCCCGTAGCTGTCCGGCCAGCCGGCCGTTCTCGATCCGGAAGAACCGCTGCCCGGTGAACTGGAAGTTGTACCGCTGCATGTCGATCGACCACGACCGGTCGCCGACCACGTAGATCCCGCGCTCGACGCCGCCGATCAGATCCTCCGTCGACAGCCCCCCGGGCGTCGGCCGGAGCGACACATTGGCCATCCGCTGCACCGGCACATGGCCGGGGGAGTCGGCGTAGGCACATCCGTTGGAGCGCCCCAGGCCCGTCAGCTTCGCGATGCGCCGGTCGAGCTGGTAGCCCACCAGGGTGCCGTTCCTGACCAGGTCCCAGGACTGCGCCTCGACGCCCTCGTCGTCGTACCCGACGGTGGCCAGTCCGTGCTCGGCCGTCCGGTCGCCGGTCACGTTCAGCACCGACGATCCGTACGCGAGCTTCCCCAGCTTGTCGAAGGTGGCGAAGGAGGTCCCGGCGTACGCCGCCTCGTACCCCAGCGCCCGGTCCAGCTCGGTGGCGTGACCGATGGACTCGTGGATGGTGAGCCAGAGGTTCGACGGGTCCACCACCAGGTCGTACCGTCCGGCCTCGACACTCGGGGCGCGCATCTTCTCGGCGAGCAGGGCCGGGATCTCCTCCAGCTCGGAGTTCCAGTCCCAGCCCGTGCCGGTCAGGTACTCCCAGCCCCGGCCCACCGGGGGCGCGATCGTCCGCATCGAGTCGAACTCGCCGGTGGTCTCGTCCACGGCGACGGCCGTGACCTGCGGATGCAGCCGCACCCGCTGCTGGGTGGTGATCGTGCCGGCGGTGTCCGCGTAGAACTTGTTCTCCTGCACGGTGAGCAGTGAGGCGTCCACGTGCGCGACCCCGTCGGCGGCCAGCAGCCGTCCGCTCCACTCGGCGAGGAGTGCGGTCTTCTCCTCGTCGGCGACGTCGAAGGGATTGATCTCGTACGAGGAGACCCAGGTCTTCTCCGCGTGCACCGGCTCGTCCGCCAGCTCCACCCGCTCGTCGGAGCCGGCGGCGGCGATGACCTTGGCCGACAGCCTGGCCATCGCCACGGCCTGCCCGGCGACCCGGGCCGCCGCGTCCATGGTCATGTCCACGCCGGAGGCGAATCCCCAGGCGCCGCCGTGCACCACCCGTACCGCATAGCCCAGGTCCGTGGTGTCCGACGAGGCCGCGGGTTTGGCGTCACGGAGCCGCCAGGCCCCGCTGCGCACCCGCTCGAAGCGGAAGTCGGCGTGGTCGGCGCCGAGCGCGCGCGCCCTGGCCAGCGCGGCGTCGGCGAGCGCGCGCAGTGGCAGCGCGAGGAATGTCTGATCGATGTCATGGGGCACGGGGCCCTCCCCTTCTCGGCCGGCGCGATCGCCGCCACGGTCGGCATCCCGGCCGACGCGACAACAGACCCGCAGTGAATCATGTGGGCGCCGGAGCACCTCCCGCCCCCGGCCGGTTTCTGTCGGAACCCAACAGCATGGACGATTCCGCGTCCGTTTCTGTAGGGACCCGACAGCGACGCGATGAAGGCGCTGTCAGGGCCCGATTCTCCGGGAGCGGCACGGGACGGATAGTTTCGGGGGGTAACCACGACCGCCAAAGAAAGGGTGATCCGTTGAGCCGCTCGGTTCTCGTCACCGGAGGAAACCGGGGCATCGGCCTCGCCATCGCCCGCGCTTTCGCCGACGCCGGTGACAAGGTCGCGATCACATACCGTTCCGGTGAGCCCCCGGAGGGCTTCCTCGCCGTCAAGTGCGACATCACCGACAGCGAGCAGGTGGAGCAGGCGTACAAGGAGATCGAGACGACGCACGGTCCGGTCGAGGTGCTGGTGGCCAACGCCGGTGTCACCAAGGACCAGTTGCTGATGCGGATGTCCGAGGACGACTTCGTCTCGGTCCTCGACACCAACCTCACCGGCACCTTCCGGGTCGTGAAGCGCGCCAATCGCGGCATGCTGCGCGCCAAGAAGGGCCGCGTCGTGCTGATCTCGTCGGTCGTGGGTCTCCTCGGCTCGGCGGGGCAGGCCAATTACGCCGCCTCCAAGGCCGGCCTGGTCGGCTTCGCCCGCTCGCTCGCCCGTGAGCTGGGCTCCCGGAACATCACGTTCAATGTCGTAGCGCCCGGTTTCGTCGACACCGACATGACCAAGGTGCTCACCGACGAGCAGCGCGCGGGCATCGTCGCCCAGGTGCCGCTCGGCCGTTACGCGCAGCCGGAGGAGGTCGCCGCCGCCGTGCGCTTCCTCGCCTCCGACGACGCCTCGTACATCACTGGAGCCGTCATTCCCGTTGACGGCGGATTGGGCATGGGTCACTGACCACCATGAGTGGAATCCTCGCCGGCAAGCGCATTCTCGTCACGGGCGTCCTCACCGACTCCTCCATCGCCTTCCACGCCGCCAAGGTGGCGCAGGAGGAGGGCGCGGAGGTCATCCTCACCGGCTTCGGCCGGCTCAGCCTGGTCGAGCGGATCTCGAAGCGGCTGCCCAAGACCGCCCCCGTCATCGAGCTGGACGTCACCAACCAGGAGCACCTGGACGGCCTCGCGGACAAGATCCGTGAGCACTCCAGCGACGACTCAGGTCTCGACGGCATCGTGCACTCGATCGCCTTCGGCCCGCAGGGCGCGTTCAACTTCCTGGAGGCGGAGTGGAGCGACGTCGCCACCGCGGTCCAGGTCTCCGCGTACTCCTACAAGTCGCTGGCCATGGCCTGTCTGCCGCTGATGGAGCGCGGCGGCTCGGTCGTCGGTCTCACCTTCGACGCGCAGGTCGCCTGGCCGGTGTACGACTGGATGGGCGTGGCCAAGGCCGCGCTGGAGTCCACCAACCGCTACCTCGCCCGTGACCTGGGCCCCAAGAACATCCGCTGCAACCTGATCTCGGCGGGTCCGCTCAAGTCGATGGCGGCCAAGTCGATCCCCGGCTTCGAGACCCTGGCGGACGGCTGGGACCACCGCGCCCCCCTCGGCTGGGAGCTCGGCGACCCGGACCCGGCCGGTCGCGGCATCGTCGGTCTGCTCTCGGACTTCTTCCCGCGGACCACGGGCGAGATCGTCCACGTGGACGGCGGCGTCCACATGCTGGGTTCGTAACGCCCCGCTGGCTCCGGCCGACGCCCCGTTCCCCGCGGCTCGCGGGGGGCGGGGCGTCGCCCGTTCGGCCCGCACAGCGCGCGGCGCGCGGGCCTGACGGCGAGGCTGGAGGAGCAATCCCCCTTGTGGTGCAGCCGCGGCGCGCTCGCGCAGCGGTACGGCCGAGGAGGTCATGCTCATGCGTATGATCCGGCGCTCAGCGCCCGTACTGGCGGCGGCGACGCTGCTGCTGTGGGCCACCCCGGAGGCCCTGTCCCAGGAACCGGAACCCAGGACGTACGAGGCGGACTGCCGTACGGAGATCGAGGGCTCCCGCGCCACCGCCTACTGCCACAATCCGTACCCCGTCACGGACCGCGTCCGGCTGCACGTGGAGTGCGAGCGCTGGTGGGACATCGACGGGGACAGCGCGCCGGCCGACCTCGATCCGGCCGGCTATCTGGCCCTCACGGACCGCTGCTGGAAGGAGATCCGCGCGGTCTGGGTGAGCCATCAGCCCGTCGTGGGCTCCTAGCGCAGCTCGTCCGGATCTCGCCGGGCTCCCGTCCGATCCCAGCGGAAGACCCTAAGGAAGCTGACGGCGCGGACAGAGGAACGGATAGCTCGCGGCCTCGGCCGCCGCCGCCTCTCCGTCGCCCGCCCTGATCGCCTCGACCAGCCGGCCGTGGTCCATGTGCTGCCCCGGGCGCAGCTCATCACCCACGTCGTCGCGCACCCAGTCGCGCAGCAGATCGCCCAGGTCCGCGTAGAGCTCCCCGAGTACGTCGTTGTGGGAGGCGGCCACCACCGCCAGATGGAAGGTCAGGTCGGCGGCGACGAAGCGCTCCGCATCACCCGACGACCAGGCATCGTCGCGACGGGCCAGCAGGGTGTCGAGCTGCCGCAGATCGCGGTCCGTGCGCCGGAGCGCGGCCAGCCGGGCGGCCGAGGACTCCAGGGTCGACCGCACCTCGGCGACGTGCAGGGGCGCAGCGCCGGAGAAGCGGCGGTGCATCACACCGGCCAGTTCGCTGGTGGCCAGGACATAGGTGCCGGAGCCCTGCCGGATGTCCAGCAGTCCGTTGTGGGCGAGGGCGCGGACGGCCTCGCGGACGGTGTTACGGGCCACGCCGAGCTGCTCGACGAGTTCCGGTTCGGTGGGGATGCGGGTACCGACCGGCCACTCGCCCGAGGTGATCTGGTTCCGCAACTGGGCGATCACCTGATCGGTGAGCCCGGAGCGGCGGGGAGAGGTCAGGGACATCGTGCTCCTCGGTCCTTCGTGTCGGTCGGTCGGTGCGTCGTCGTGGCGGCGGCGCATGGCGTGACGGTCGGCGGCGGGCGGTTCGGTCGGCAGTGGGTCACGGCGTGGCGGTCGGCGGCGGGCGGGTTCGGCAGGGGACGGTGGGTCACGGCGTGGCGGTCGGCGGTGGCGTGACAGGAGTCACGGCCGGGGGCGGTGGGCCGGTGGCGCCTGGGCGCCTCGTGCCGCGTGCCCGTTCCTTGGTTCAATTATTAGTTCGAGATTGGACAATCAATCATCCCATGATTCTATGATGGCTCCATGCCTGATGAAACCCGGACCCGGCCGGAGGGATCGACCCGGCCCGCGATCCCCACCCTGACGGCCGACGCGCTCGCCCCCCGGCACACGGTCTGGATCACCCGGCTCGTCATGGTCGGCATCGTGCTCGCAGCCCTCAACCTCCGCCCCGCGATCACCAGCCTCGGCCCCCTGCTGGAAGAGATCCGCACCGGCCTCGGTATGAGCGGCAGCGTCGCCGGCCTCCTCACCTCCGTACCGCCCCTCTGTTTCGCCGTCTTCGGCATCGCGGCACCCCGCCTCGCCCGCCGCTTCGGCCCCGTCGCCGTGGTCTCCGCGGGCATGGCCGCCATCGCGACCGGACTCCTGATCCGGCCCTTCGCGGGCGGCACGGCCGGCTTCCTCGCCGCTAGCGCACTCGCGCTCATGGGCATCGCCGTCAGCAATGTGCTGATGCCGGTGATCGTCAAGCGGTACTTCCCGCACCGCGTCGGCTCGATGACCGGGCTCTACTCCATGGCCCTCGCCATCGGCACCGCGGGCGCGGCGGCCGTCACCGTCCCCGTCACGGAGCTGCTCGGCGGTAGCTGGCGCCTGGGGCTCGGCGTCTGGGCGCTGCTCGCCGTCCTCGCCGTGCTGCCCTGGATCGGCCTGGCCCGCGACCGCACCGCCACCGTCCACGACGGCCGTTCCCGCGGTACGGAGCGGAGCGGTACGAGGATCACCCGCAGCCGGACCGCGTGGGCGCTCGCCGCCTTCTTCGGGCTCCAGGCCACCGGCGCGTACATCACCATGGGCTGGATGCCGCAGATCTTCCGGGACGCGGGGGTCCCGGCCGGGACGGCGGGCGCGCTGCTCGCCGTGACCATGGTGATGGGCGTACCGCTCGCGTTCGTCATCCCGAAACTGGCCGCCCGGCTCCCCCGGCAGGGGCCGATCGTCGTCGTCCTCGGCCTGTGCGGGCTGCTGGGGTACGCGGGACTGTTCTTCGCCCCCGCAGCCGGAGCCTGGGCCTGGGCCCTGCTGCTCGGCATCTCCAACTGTGCCTTCCCGCTCGCCCTCACCATGATCGGGATGCGGTCGAGGACCGGCGCCGGTGTCGTCCGGCTCTCCGCCTTCGCCCAGTCCACCGGCTATCTGATCTCCATCCCAGGACCGCTGCTCGTCGGTGTCCTGTACCAGCACAGCGGCGGTTGGGAGCTGCCGATCGCGCTGATGGCGGGGCTGCTCGTGCCGCAGATCGTCTTCGGCGTGCTGGCCGGGAGGGACCGGACGATCGAGGACGAGACCGGGATGCGAGACTGACCCCATGCCAGTCCTCGACCCGAATCCGAAGAACGGCCAGAAGAAGCTCCTCCTGGTCTTCGGCACGATGATCGCCCTCTTTGTCGTCATGGGGGTCATCGCCTCCATCGCCTCACCCTGACAGGCTCGTTGGCCTCTCGGTCGGGATGGTGGGGCTAGCACCACCATCCCCTAGGGGGCCAGGGTCAGGGGGAAGTGGGTGGCGCGCCGGGTGGGCCCAGTGGCCTCTGCTCCGTAGGTTTGTCGTATCGATCGCAGACCTGCCGATCAGAATCCACGGAGGCGGCCATGTCGGCCCATACGACCATCCCTTCCCGGACCGAGGGCCGCGTCGATATCAGGCTGCCGTGGTGGGCGCTCGCACTGCCGGTGGTGGCTTTCGCCGTGCTGTTCGTGGTGATGGCCGATCCCGCCCAGGCGCAGGCCGTCGACGGCGAGTCCGACCTCCGCCGGGCCCTGGAGTACTTCCAGACTCTGCTGACCCGCTGACCCGCTGACCCGCTGACCCGCTGACCCGCTGACCCGCTGACCCGCTGACCCGCTGAGCTGACCGGCTGACCGGCTGACCCGCGGTCCCTCCGCCGGCGCGTCGGACCACCCGAGCGGCCCCGGGTGGCGGATTCACCCACAGTGGGGGAGCCCGTCAACACCCCGCGCCTGCTGGCACGTTTCATGCGAAGCTGGGGTGCATGAGCGTCGCCACGTCTTCCGGAGGGACATCCCCCGGACCCTCCCCATCCCGCACGATCGTTCTCCTGCGACACGCGAAGGCGGAATGGTCGCAGTCCGCCGACCATGAGCGTCCGCTCGCCGAGCGGGGCCGTATGGACGCCCCCGTGGCGGGCCGCAGGCTCGCCGAGACCGGTATCGCCCTCGACCTCGCGCTCTGCTCGACATCGACCAGAACCCGGGAGACGTGGAAGCTGGCCGTGCACGAGCTGCCCGAGCGCCCCCGCACGGTCTACGAGGAGCGGCTGTACGAGGCGTCACTCGGCGAGCTCATCGCCCTGCTGAACGAGACCTCGGACGACGTGTCCAACCTCCTCGTCATCGGCCACAACCCCGGGACGCACGCACTCGCGGACGCGCTCGCGGGGGAGGCGGAGGGCGACGCCCTCGCGAGGATGAACCGCAGCGCGTTCCCGACCTCGGCTTTCGCCGTCATCCGCTTCACCGGCTCCTGGAAGGCCGTGGAGCACGGCGTCGGCACGCTGGCGGAGTACTGGACCCCGCACGACTGATCCACACGACTGATCCACACGACTGATCCGCGTGACTGATGCGTCCGGCCGACCCGTTACGGCCGTCGTGCCACGGATCCCCCGGATGTCCCCGGACCCCTCGGATGCTTCTGATACCGGTCCCGGCGCGCACCGCGTGTCGGGACCGGGGCATGTTCCGAACCCGGGAGCGTACCGCCGGGCGATCGGCCCGCCGAGCCGTCGCCCTGCTGGCCGACCGTCGGCCGGGGTCGCTCCGTGCCCCCCGCGGCGTCCACCCGGATCCGTACACCCGTCGCCGCGTACGTCCCCGTACGTCCCCGTCCTGCGGGTGCGGGGAGGTACCGATCGGAGCGCCCCACGGCGGACGCGCCCTTACGGTCAGTGTTCGGCGCCCTCGCCGTCGGCGGCCTCGACCTCTTCGCGGGTGATCCCCAGCAGATAGAGCACGGTGTCCAGGAAGGGCACATTGACCGCCGTGTGGGCGGCCTCCCGGACGACGGGCTTGGCGTTGAAGGCGACGCCGAGGCCGGCCGCGTTGAGCATGTCCAGATCGTTCGCACCATCGCCGATCGCGACCGTCTGGGCGAGCGGCACCCCGGCCTCGTCGGCGAACCGGCGCAGCAGCCGCGCCTTACCCGCACGGTCCACGATCTCGCCGGTCACCCGGCCCGTCAGCTTGCCGTCCACTATCTCCAGGGTGTTCGCCGAGGCGAAGTCCAGCCCCAGCCGCTCCTTCAGATCGTCCGTGACCTGGGTGAAACCACCAGAGACCACTCCCACCTGGAAGCCGAGCCGCTTCAGCGTGCGGATCAGGGTCCGGGCGCCGGGAGTGAGGCGCACCTCGGAGCGCACCTTGTCCACCACCGAGACATCCAGGCCCTTCAGCAGCGCCACCCGAGCGTGCAGCGACTGCTCGAAGTCCAGCTCCCCGCGCATCGCGGCGGCCGTGACCTCGGCGACCTCGGCCTCGCACCCCGCGTGCGCGGCGAACAGCTCGATGACCTCGTCCTGGATGAGCGTCGAGTCGACGTCCATGACGACCAGCCGCTGGGCGCGGCGGTGCAGTCCCGCGGAGACCACGGCCACATCGACGCCGATGTCCGCCGCCTGGGTGGCCAGCACCGTACGCAGGGCTTCCGTCTCCGTACCGGACACCGCGAACTCCACGGCCGTCACGGGGTACTTCGCCAACCGGAAGATCCGGTCGATGTTGCCGCCGATGGAGGTGATCCGTGCCGCTATGGCCGCCGTCGTCTCGGCGGTCAGCGGATGCCCGAGCACGGTGACGTGGGAACGCCCGCTGCCACGCGGTCGGTTGTCACCGACGCCCGAGATGATCTCGGCCTGGAGGTTGAGGGAGTCGGCCCAGCTGTGGACGGTGGCCCGTAGCTCCCCCGCGTCGGTACCGGCCGCGGTGGGCTCGGTGACCAGGGCGCACAGGACCAGCCGGCCCCGGGAGACGACCTGCTCGATGTCCACGACATCGACGGCGTAGGCGGCCAGCGTGTCGAACAGCCCGGCGGTGATCCCGGGACGGTCCTTCCCGAAGATCTTGACGAGAAGGGTGCGTACGTCTGAGTTCTGCGAAGCGCTCATGGTCTGTCCACCGTATCCGGCGAAGGTGACGACGAGACGCCGCGTCCCGATGGGCGGACACCCCGGAAGTCGGAGATCACCGGCCGCCGCCCCCCGGCACCCCCGGTGGCGGCGGGCCATCCCCTCTCCCGGGCCCTTGGCCTGTCCGGGGTCCCTCCCCCCTCCCGGGCCTGGCGCCCCTCCCCGGCCCCTTTGCGCCGCCAGGGCTCTCGGGCCGGGGCGGTGGTAGCGGCCCCGGCACCGTCCGCGCGCCATGGCCACCCGGAGGCAGTCGGAGGTACGGATTGGTGTCCGGGTTCGGCGGCCGGTACGGGGCCACCAGCCGGTACGGCCCCGGTGCCGCGGACTCCGCCCCGGGGCCCGTGCCCACCGCCCCCGCATGCGCGCTCTCCTCGTGGCCACCCCCGGTCAGCCGGACGAGAAGCGCCCCCGCGCCCCCCGCCGCCGTCCCCCAGACCGCCCCCAGCAGCAGCGCCGTGCCCGTCTGACCGTGCAGTTCGATCCGCGCGCCGAAGGCGTCCAGGCCCAGCACCGACAGCGAGGCGTCCACCGATACGTCCGTCAACCACACCAGCAGCGGCAGGACCAGCGCGGTCACCGCGCCGAGCCGTAATGCGCACCGCCCCGCGAACGCGGCGGTGCCCCGCCCGTCGGCCGGAGTGCGCGAGGCCGCCAGTACCCCCGCGTGCAGCATCATCACCGCGGCGGCCACCGCCAGCAGCCACACCCGGGAGTCCAGCTCCGCCAGCCGGGACACCGTCGCGGGCCGGTCCGCCGCGAGCTGGAAGAACTCGTCCAGTGGGTCCGGCAGCATCCGGGCCAGCGCGCCCCCGGCCTCGCCGTGCCACGGTACGAACAGCCCCAGTGGAGCCCCCAGCCACACCCCGTTCGGCGCCCCGAGCAGCGCCGCCCCGGCGATCCGGCCCGGACGGTCGTCACCGAGCGCGGCGTGTCCGGCGGCCGCGTATCCGGCGACCACCGCGACCAGCAGCACGCTCACCGTCGCGGACGTGGCCGGCCGGACCGCCCGGCCGAGCGCGGTCAGGGCGCGCGGCAGCGGTGCGCGCCGCCCGGCGAGCAGCGCGATCAGCAGCACCCCGAGCACCCAGCACGCGGCCCCGACCAGCGAGTCGGCGATCTCCACGGTGAAACCGACCGACGCCCTGGCGTCCACCAGCTCACCCAGCCGGTCCGGCAGCAGCTCTCCGACGGCGCCGAGACCCGGCAGCTCGATGCCCCCGCCGCCGATCCCGGGCACCCGGTCCGCGCCGGGCCCCAGCTTCGCCCCGTCGAGGGTGATGACATCGTGGCCCGCCCACGCCAGACCACCGGTCGTGGCGACGAAGAGCACCACGACCGCGCCCGTCCGCGCGGCGAGTTCCGTACCCGGGATGTACGCCCCGGCCCGCCGCAGAGAGCGCAGAAAGAAGTACGCGAGAAGCAGGGCACCGACCAGACTCACTCCGAGTGGCGTGATATCGACGGCGCTCCGCGCCTGAGCGCCCTCCAGACCAAATACGGAGACATCGCCGGATGGGCGGACCGAACCGTTCACCGCGAGGACCACCACGGCCGCCGTCATGGGTCCCAGCGCTCCCGCCGCGTCGGCCTCCAGCAGCCGCAGGCCGAGCGCGGCCACACCCGCCATCCCCACTAAGGACCAGCTCACAGCGGTGACCGCGGCGAGCACCACATCCGTCCAGGGCACTCTGCCGCCGCTGCCGGTCGTGTCCACGCGGACCCCCCGATCCCTGCCGGCTCCAACCCGGTCGCCGACTCCGGGTGATCTCACGGAGCGTTGGCCGACTGCCGCTCTCCGTCCACTCTCCGCGGGCGCCCTCCCGCCGTCAACGGGTCGTGCCATGGTCCTCCCGCCGGGGGGGCCACCGCCTCGGTCCGACTGTCCGCCGCCCCGCCCTTCACCAGGCCCGACTACCAGTGGTGCGACCGCGCCTGAAATAGTTCCCCCCGATGTTCGCCATCCCTAGACTCCCTGCAACGGGGGTAACTCGGGGGAAAATTAGTGGGGCATGGAGTGCGTGAACTCGTACTGGAATGGAATGGCGCGACCTGGACTCTCGATCCGTCCAGGCCGTACAGCCTGGGTCGCGATCCGCAGGGTGACCTGGTGCTGGCGGACGCCCGGGTCTCGTGGCGGCACGCCACCATCAGTTGGAACGGCCAGAGCTGGGTGATCGAGGATCACCAGAGCACCAACGGCACCTATGTGGAGGGCCAGCGGGTCCAGCAGTCGGAGATCGGCGCCGGGTCGACCGTACGACTGGGCAATGCGACCGACGGCCCGCGGCTGAATCTGAACGGTGCCACGACCGACCCGTACGGCGCGCCCGAGCGCCCGGAGGCCGATCACCGGACGCGCCCGGCACCGGCACAGGTCCCGCTGTCGGCCGAGGGCGGCGCTGCCTGGCAGCACCAACATCAGCAGCCCCCTGGTCACCACCAGCAGCCTTCTGGTCACCAACACCAACACCAGCAGCACCAAGCCGCCCACCAGGCACAGCGCCCGCCCATCCCGCGTCAGCAGGAGGCCGGCGCCCACCCCGTCCACGGCGACCGCAGCCCGACGACCTTCCATCAGCTCGCACTGGGCCGTGTCATGCGCATCGGCCGGGCGCTGGAGAATGAGCTGGTCGTCTCCGACCTCCAGGTCTCCCGCCACCACGCCGAATTCACCGCCGCCCCCGATGGCCGCTTCCAGATCCACGACCTCGGTTCCCACAACGGCACCTACGTCAACGGCCAGCCGATCGCCAAGTCCGGCACCGCCGTCATCGGCCCGAACGACATCGTCGGCGTCGGCCACTCCACCTTCCGTATCGTCGGCGACCGGCTGGAGGAGTTCGTCGACACCGGCGGGGTCTCGTTCTCCGCCCGCCATCTGACGGTGACGGTCGACGGCGGGAAGCAGATACTGCGGGACGTGTCCTTCGGGGTGCCCGAGAAGTCGCTGATCGGTGTCATCGGCCCCTCGGGCTCCGGCAAGTCCACCCTGCTCAAGGCGCTCACCGGCTACCGCCCCGCCAACGAGGGTGATGTCCTCTACGACAACCGCAGCCTCTACCGGCAGTTCGCCGAACTGCGCCAGCGCATCGGTCTGGTCCCGCAGGACGACATCCTGCACAAGGAGCTGACCGTCCGGAAGGCGCTGAAGTACGCGGCCAAACTCCGCTTCCCCGGTGACACGGCCGAGTCCGAGCGCGAGGCCCGCGTCGACGAGGTGCTGCGCGAGCTGAAGCTCGACATCCACAAGGACAAGAAGGTCAGCTCCCTCTCCGGGGGCCAGCGCAAGCGTGTCTCCGTAGCCCTGGAGCTGCTGACCAAACCCTCGCTGATCTTCCTGGACGAGCCGACCTCCGGCCTCGACCCGGGCATGGACCGCGATGTGATGCAGTTGCTGCGCGGTCTCGCCGACGACGGCCGGACAGTCCTGGTCGTCACCCACTCCGTCGCCGAGCTGCACCTCTGCGACAAACTGCTCGTGATGGCACCCGGGGGCTCGGTCGCCTACTTCGGCCCCCCGGAGGAGGCCCTCAACTTCTTCGGCTACACCACCTGGGCCGATGTGTTCTCCGCGTTCGAGAACTACCGCGATTACGACTGGGCGGGCCGCTGGCGCGGTTCACAGCACTACCAGTTGTACGCGGCGGATGTCGATGCCGCCGTCGCGCAGCCGGCGAGTGCGCCCCCGCCACAGCGGCTGCGCCCGCCGAAGCCGCAGAGCTGGAGCGTGCAGCTCGCGACGCTGGTGCGCAGATATGTCTCCGTCATCGCGTCCGACAAGGGTTTCCTGGGCCTGATGGTGATCCTGCCCGCCGTGCTCGGCCTGGTCAGTGTCGTCATCCCGGCCGAATTCGGCCTCGCCCGGCCCGACGACGGCAAGTCCCGGTTCAACGGCGAGGCGGGCACGATCATGCTGATCCTCGCGGTCGGCATGTGCTTCTCGGGCGCCGCCAACTCCGTACGAGAGCTGATCAAGGAACGGGTCATCTACGAACGGGAGCGGGCCACCGGTCTCTCCCGCTCGGCCTATCTGATGTCCAAGGTGATCGTTCTCGGGCTGATCACGGCCTGCCAGGGCGTCATCCTCTGCGGTATCGGCTTCGCGACCCGGGAGCTGCCGGCCGAGGGCCTGATCATGCCGCCCGCCATGGAACTCTGCGTGGTCGTGATCGCCCTCGGCCTCACCTCGATGATGTTCGGCCTGGTGATCTCCTCGCTGGTGAAGACCGCCGAGAAGACCATGCCCCTGCTGGTGATGTTCGCGATCGTCCAGGTCGTGTTCACCGGCATCCTCTTCAAGATCTACGGTTCCCCCGGTCTGGAGCAGTTCGCCTGGCTGATGCCGTCCCGCTGGGCCATCGCGGGCGCGGGCTCGACCCTCGACCTGGGCCGTCTGATGCCGCCGTGGGACCCGAAGAACCCGGACGACCTGGACCCCCTCTGGGAGCACACGGCGAGCCAGTGGGGCCTGAATGTGGCGATCCTGCTCGCCATCGGTGTGATCTGCGGCTTCGCGGTCGCCCGGCTGCTCCGCCGCCATGAGCCGGAGGTCATGCGCAAGTAACCCCCCGCCTCACTACCGCCCGGCCCGGCCCGGGCAGTGGGCGGTACGGACAAAGGGCGGCACCCCCCGATCCGGGGGATGCCGCCCTACGTCTGTGTGTACGCGTCCGTCGGCTCAGTAGGCGCCGAAGACGTTGTCGATCGAGCCGTAACGGTCGGCGGCGTAGTTGGCCGCGGCGACGATGTTGGCGACCGGGTGGTACAGGTCGAACGGGGTGCCGGCCACGTGGTACGCGTTGAACGTCGGCTGGATGACCTGGAGCAGACCCTTCGAGGGCACGCCGTTGATGGCGTTGATGTCCCAGTTGTTGATGGCGCGCGGGTTACCGCTCGACTCACGCAGGATGTTGCGGTGCAGCCCGTTGTACGAACCCGGGATGCCTTCCTTCTTCATGATGTCGAGCGACTCGCGGATCCAGCCGTCCAGGTTGTTCGCGTAGACCGGCTTCGCGGCGACGGAGCGGCTGGCGACGGTCTTCGCCTCGACACGCTTCTTGACGGCGGTCTCGGCGGCGGCCTTCTTGGTCGCCACGGCCAGCTTCGCCTTGACGGCGGTGTCGGCCTCGGCCTTCGCGGCGGCCTTGGCGGCGGCCTCGACCTTGGTCTCGATCGCGGTCTTCTGCGAAGCGATGTGCGACTCGGCGGACAGGGTCTTCGCCGTCTTGGCGTCGACCTCCCACGCCACCGGGGCGGCCTTGGCGGCGGCCTCGTCGGCAGTGGAGCCGTTGGGGATGAGGGAGAGGGTGATGGCTGCGGTACCGGCGGCGGCGATACCGGCGATCGAGACCTTGCGGGCCTTGGTCATACGGGTGCTGGACGCGGACATACAGACGTACCTCTTCGAATCGGGAAGTCGCATCAGGCCGAGGAGGCGGCGCTGCGCTCCTGTGGCGGCGACTGGGTAATTCTTAGCGGCAGCAAAATGCCCTGGCAAAGGTGTGACGTACGATCCTGGATAGTGGATCAGGGCGGCGTCCAAACGCCCTTTTGTTTACTCCGCACCCGCTCACACGGCTCTTATGTCTCCACTACGGAGATTCGTAAGTGATGTGGGTCCTATGCCCGGGCTCACACCACACCCCCCTCGATTTCACAATGCGTTGCGTCAGCAATTCAATGTGTGAGCGGTGTCATCCGGAAGTACGAGATGGACGTCGCCAAACTCGTGCCAGAGGTAGAGACGGCGCAGCGCGGCTTCGTACGCGAGGCCCAGGGCGGGCCGTCCCGCGATGGCCTCCAGCATCAGCAGGTGCGACGCCTCCGGCTCGTGCAGCCCGGTCAGCAGGCCGTCCACGGCCCGTACGCCGCGCTCGGGCGTGATCACCAGATCGGTCCAGCCCGCCACGGCCCGCACCACCCCGTCCGAACTGGTCGCCGACTCCAGGGCGCGTACGGCCGTCGTCCCGACCGCCACGATCCGGTCGCCACCCGCCCGCGCGGCGTTCACCAGCCGCGCCGTCGCCGGTGCCACCGCGAAGCGCTCCGGATACGGCGGCTCATGCGTCTCCGCCGACGCCACCCCCGTGTGCAGCGTGATCGGCGCGAACTGCACCCCCCGGCTCACCAGCTCCGCGACCAGCCGAGCGGTGAAGGGCCGGCCGGCGCTCGGCATCTCCGCCGAGCCCGAACCATCGGGGGAGGGGAGCGCGAAGACCGTCTGATGGGCGGCGAGCGGCTGGTCCCGCGCGGTGTACGCGTACCGGATCGGCCGCCCGTACCGGCCCAGCAGCTCCGGCACGTCCACGGAGACCGATGCCCACCACAGCCGGTCCGCGCCGGGGGAGAGGGGCTCCTCCAGGACGACCCGTCCGCCCCCGGGCAGCCGTACGACCGCCCCGCGCGGGCCGCCCCCGCGCGGCAGCGTGCTGCCCGACCCGTCCGGCCGCCTCAGCTCCACCGCCCACCGGGCCCGCCCCGGCCCGGGGTGCGCGGCGTCGCCGCTCGTGGAGAAGTGCACGACGACCACATCGCAGCCGACCCGCCCGGTCACGGCGGCGGGCAGCGTGGTGGACGTGTTGACCACCAGGACGTCACCGGCCCGCAGCAGCCCCGGCAGCTCCCGGAAGGCGTGGTGCGAGACCCGCTCCCCGTGGGAGACCAGCAGCCGCACATCGTCCCGGCCCGTACCCCGCACCTCGGGCGGCACCCGGGCCGACAGCTCGTCGGGCACCCGCAGCGCAGCCAGCACGGCCGCGCCGTCCGGTGTCCCGGCCCCCGGCGCAACCCCCTCCGACATCGCGTCTTCCGGCATCACAGCCTCCGTCCCCTCAGTCCCCTCCGTCCCGCGTCCGGTCCGCACCGTCCGGCCGGGGGCCGCGCCCCGGCCCCGGTGCCCCCGACCCGCCCGTGCGGCGCCCGGGAGCGCCCCTGGGCCCCACACCGGCCCAGCCGCCCCGGATCACGCCACGGCACGCGAAGCCCGCGCTCAGAGAGCCCGCGCTCAGAGAGCCCGCGCTCAGAGAGAAGGAGCCGCGTACCGGCCGCTCACCGGCCGTTCGTCCAGCAGCCGCAGAAAGCCCGGCACGACCGACTCCGGCGTCGGCCGGATCTCGTCCTGATCGGCCGGTACGGCCGCCGTGTGCAGATCCGTGTCCATGTCACCCGGGTCCACGGCCCACACCCGCAGCTCCGGCTCCTCGACCGCCAGCACCGCCGCCAGATGGTCGAGCGCCGCCTTGGAGGCGCCGTAGCCACCCCAGGTCTCGTACGCCTCCGCCGCCGCATCCGAACTGATCGCGATCACGGTCCCCGCCCGCGCCTCCCGCAGCAGCGGCAGCGCCTCCTGTACGAGCCCGAGCGCGGCCACCACATTGGTCTCCAGCGCCTCCCGCAGACCGGCCAGCGGCTGCGCCTCCAGCCGCACCAACGGCTCGGCCCCCAGCACACTGGCGTTGCTCACCAGCAGATCCAGCCCGCCCAGCTCCCGTGCGGCCGCCACCAGCTCCGCCCGGTGCCCGGCGTCCTTCACATCACCCGCCACGGCCACCACACGTGTCCCATGGGCACCCACGGCGTCCGCGGTGCTCCGCAGTACGTCGGCGGTCCTGGCGCCCAGCACCAGATCCCAGCCCCGTTCGGCGAGCGCCGAGGCGAGCGCGCGCCCCAGCCCCTTCGAACCGCCCGTGATCACTGCTACTGGCATGTTGTTCCCCTCTCCACCGACTTCTCCACCCGGCCCGGCCGTCCCTGCAACCCGCCCGTGCCGACGCCACCACCGTAGAAAGACCGACAGCGGACCCGCCTCGTCCGCGAGACCCCACCCGACAAGGCACTTCGACCTAGGCCGCCGGTCCTAAGCAACTGCACCCTCAGGCCGATACGGAGTGTCACAGCGCGCCGGTACGGTGAATCCATGAGCCATCGACCCAGCTCCGGCATCGCGGCCGTGAGCACCGCGCTGCTCGCGATGAGCCGGCACCTCGAAGTGCGCGACGTCCTCAAGACGATCGTCGCCTCGGCCCGGGAGCTGCTCGACGCGGAGTACGCGGCCCTGGGCGTCCCCGACGATCACGGCGGCTTCGCCCAGTTCGTCGTCGACGGCGTCAGCGACGCCCAGTGGAAGGCGATCGGCCCCCTGCCCCGCCAGCACGGCGTGCTCGCCGCGATGCTCCGTGACGCCCGCACCGAACGACTCGCGGATGTCCGCGAGGACCCCCGCTTCGAGGGCTGGCCGGCCGCCCACCCCGATATGTCCGACTTCCTCGGCCTGCCCATCAAGGACGGCGACGAGACCATCGGCGCGCTCTTCCTCGCCAACAAGCGCTGCCCCAAGCCGGACGGCGGCTGCGGCTTCACCGAGGACGACGAAGACCTCCTTTCCATCCTCGCCCAGCACGCCGCGATCGCCCTCACCAACGCCCGGCTGTACGAGCGCAGTCGCGAGCTGACCATCGCCGAGGAGCGCTCCCGCCTCGCCCATGAGCTGCACGACGCGGTCAGCCAGAAGCTCTTCTCGCTGCGGCTCACCGCCCAGGCCGCCACGGCCCTGGTGGACCGTGACCCGGCTCGCGCCAAGGACGAACTGCACCAGGTCGCCACCCTCGCCGCCGAGGCCGCTGACGAGCTGCGCGCCGCCGTGGTGGAGCTGCGCCCCGCCGCGCTGGACGAGGACGGTCTGATCAACACCCTCCGTACCCACATCCAGGTCCTGGACCGGGCCCACAGCGCCAGGGTCACCTTCGACACCTGCGGCACCAAGGCCCTGCCCGCCGCCCAGGAGGAGGCGGTGCTCCGGGTCGCCCAGGAGGCCCTGCACAACGCCCTGCGGCACTCCGGCGCCGACCGGGTCGATGTGGTCCTGGCCCGCCGGGGGGCCGGCGCGGTCCTCAGCGTCACCGACAACGGCAAGGGCTTCGAACCACGCACGGTCCGCCGGGCCGGCCGTCATCTGGGACTCGTCTCGATGCGCGACCGCGCCAGCGGCGTGGGCGGGGAGCTGCGTGTGCAGTCAGCGCCCGGCAAGGGCACCACGATCGAGATGGAGGTCCCCGGTGGGTGACAAGCGAATCCAGGTCCTGCTGGTCGACGATCACCAGGTGGTCCGGCGCGGCCTGCGCACCTTCCTGGAGATCCAGGACGACATAGAGGTGGTCGGCGAGGCGGCGGACGGCGCCGAGGGCGTGGCCCGCGCCGAAGAGCTCAAGCCGGACGTCGTATTGATGGATGTGAAGATGCCCGGCGTCGACGGCATCGAGGCACTCCGCAAGCTCCGGGAGCTGGCCAACCCGGCCAAGGTGCTGATCGTCACCAGCTTCACCGAACAGCGCACGGTGGTCCCCGCACTGCGGGCCGGCGCCTCCGGTTACGTCTACAAGGACGTGGACCCCGAGGCGCTCGCCGGAGCGATCCGCTCGGTCCACGCGGGCCATGTGCTGCTTCAGCCGGAGGTCGCGGGCGCGCTGCTCTCCCAGGAGGAGCAGAGCAGCGGCACGGGTCGCGGGAACACCCTCACCGAGCGGGAGCGCGAGGTCCTCGGCCTGATCGCCGACGGCCGCTCCAACCGCGAGATCGCCCGGGCGCTTGTCCTCTCGGAGAAGACCGTGAAGACCCATGTCTCGAACATCCTGATGAAGCTCGACCTGGCGGACCGCACCCAGGCGGCGCTCTGGGCCGTGCGCCACGGACTGACGGAGTAGACCCGTCTCTTCAGAGGACCTGATCAAAAGGTTCCCAGCCGGTCCGAGATTCATACTGTCGGGTGTATGTCACCCAGACGGCGCATCCTGAACCCCCTCGCGGCGTTCTCCAGGGCGTGCCGCGGCGGCCTGCCGCGGCGAATGCCCAGGAGGATTTCGAAGTGAAGAACCTGAAGAAGGCCGCCGCCCTCACCATGATCACCGGCAGTCTGGTCGCCGCCGGCGCGGGCGTCGCGTCCGCCACCGGTGCGCACGCCAATGGTCACGCCGTGGGCTCCCCGGGAATCGCCTCGGGCAATGTCATCCAGGTCCCGGTCCACGTCCCGGTGAACGCGGTCGGCAACACGGTCAATGTCATCGGCCTGCTGAACCCGGCGTTCGGCAACCACGGCATCAACGCCTGACACCCCCGCTCCTCCTGACCGGCCCCCGGCTCCCCTCGGTGGCCGGTCAGTCATTTCCGCCGCCGCCCTTGTCAGACGCCCCGCTCCCGTTCCTCCACGTACGCGTTGTAGGCGGCGACCTGCGCCCGCCTCGCCACCCGCTCCACCGGCCGCAGCGCCTCCCCCCGCGCCGCCATCTCGGACGCGCTCACCGCCCCGCCGTGCCCGTTCTCGTACGCCACCGAGACCAGCAGCCCGACCCGCTGGGCCAGCTCCAGCACCCGCACCGCGCGGGGCGGATACCCCGGGGCCAACGCCTCCCGCCCGGCCTCCGCACGAGCCCGGTACGCATCGATCGCCGCTTCCGCCACCGGCCCGGACGCCGCCACATCCAGTCGCGACAGCACATCCGTCGCCTCGCGCAGCGCCTCCGCCAACTCCCGTTCCGCCTCCCCGAGCGAGGGCACGTCCGCCGGCGGGGCGTCCCGTACCGGCAGACAGCGCCAGACGACCTCCACATGGACATCGGCGGCGCCGGGCCCGGACCCCGCCTCGTACACCTCGGGCACCAGCCCGTACGGCGCCCCGTGGCCGACGGCGGCCTCCGTCGCCTCCAGCGCCAGCGCATTGAACTCCGGGGGTCCACTGAGCCCCAGCGGATGCCCCGGCGCGGGCAACGCCACCCGCCAGCCGGTCACCCCCAGCCTCCGCAGCCGCCCCAGCGCCAGCGTGAGCCCCACCGGCTCCGCCTCACCCGGCAGTCCCGCCACGCGGTGCACCGCGTCGTCGCCGACGATCGCGAGCGCCGCGTCGTCGGGTGATGCCACGCCGGCCAACAGGGCGTTCCCCCATGCGGCCAGCCGTCCTGAACGTGGTTCCGAAAACATGCACCCAGCCTAAGGATCGGACCGGGGGATCGGGTCGCCCGGCCGGTGGCGTAGGTTTTCCCTGGGGGCCGCGCCCACAAGCGAACGAAGCCTCCTCAGACCTCAAGACGATTGCATGGGGAGACAACGCGCTCATGAGCGATGTACTGGAGCTGGTGGACGTATCCGTGGTCCGCGACGGACGCGCTCTGGTGGACGATGTCTCCTGGTCGGTCAAAGAAGGCGAGCGCTGGGTCATCCTCGGCCCCAACGGCGCCGGCAAGACGACCCTCCTGAACATCGCGTCCAGCTATCTGTTCCCGACGACGGGCACGGTCAAGATCCTCGGCGAGCGCCTCGGCGGCGTCGACGTCTTCGACCTGCGCCCCCGGATCGGTATGGCCGGTATCGCGATGGCGGACAAGCTGCCCAAGCGCCAGACCGTGCTCCAGACGGTGCTCACGGCCGCGTACGGGATGACCGCCACCTGGCACGAGAACTACGACCCGGTGGACGAGGAGCGCGCCCGCGCCTTCCTCGACCGGCTCGGTATGACCGACTACCTCAGCCGTCGGTTCGGCACCCTCTCCGAGGGCGAGCGCAAGCGCACCCTGATCGCCCGCGCGATGATGACCGACCCCGAGCTGCTGCTGCTGGACGAGCCCGCCGCCGGTCTCGACCTCGGGGGCCGCGAGGACCTGGTGCGCCGGCTCGGCCGGCTCGCCCGGGACCCGTACGCGCCCTCCATGATCATGGTCACGCACCATGTCGAGGAGATCGCGCCGGGCTTCACCCACGTCCTGATGATCCGGCAGGGCAAGGTGCTGGCCGCCGGTCCCATGGAGATGGAACTGACCTCCCGCAATCTCTCGCTCTGCTTCGGCCTGCCGCTCCTGGTCGAGCGGAACGACCAGCGCTGGACCGCGCGGGGTCTGCCCCTCGGCTGACAGCGCGCGCCGATCGCGACGGCGACCGGTCCGCTTCCGCCCACTCTGAACCGCCTTCGCCCCCTGTCCTGAGCGGACCCGGCGGATCTACCATGACCCTGTGGAAATCGATGCGTGGGTGTGGTGGCTGATCGGAGCGGTCGGGCTGGGCATTCCGCTCGTCCTGACGGCGATGCCCGAGTTCGGAATGGTCTCGGCCGGCGCGGTCGGCGGGGCGATCGTCGCCGCGCTCGGCGGTGGCGTGGTCGCCCAAGTGCTGGTGTTCGCCGTGGTCTCCGTCGCGCTCATCGCCGTCGTACGGCCGATCGCGGCCCGACACCGCACGGGACGCCCCCAATTCGCCAGTGGAATCGACGCGCTGAAGGGCCGTCAGGCGATCGTCGTGGAGCGGGTGGACGCCAACGGCGGCCGGATCAAGCTCGCGGGGGAGATCTGGTCCGCGCGATCGCTGGACGCCTCCGCGGCGTTCGAGGTGGGCCAACAGGTCGATGTGGCCGAGATCGACGGTGCCACCGCCGTCGTGATGTGACGCCGCCCGATCTCATCGCATGATCCCACCGCCGATCTGATACAACCCAGTTGTACGCCGTGCACGCGAGACCGTGGTCTGGGAAACTCGATCATCGGACACATGAGATGCACATCGGACACGTCAGCTCCATCCGGCCATCAGAACCATTCGGCAGCGAAGGGCACAGGGAAACGCGATGCAACCGATCATCATCGTCCTGATCATTCTGGTGGTGCTGGTCTTCATCGCCTTGATCAAGACGATCCAGGTCATCCCGCAGGCCAGTGCCGCCATCGTCGAACGCTTCGGGCGCTACACCCGCACCCTCAACGCGGGCCTGAACATCGTCGTCCCGTTCATCGACTCCATCCGCAACCGCATCGACCTGCGTGAACAGGTCGTGCCGTTCCCGCCCCAGCCGGTGATCACCCAGGACAACCTGGTCGTCAACATCGACACGGTCATCTACTACCAGGTGACCGACGCCCGCGCCGCGACCTACGAGGTCGCCAGCTACATCCAGGCCATCGAACAGCTCACCGTCACCACCCTGCGCAACATCATCGGTGGCATGGACCTGGAGCGGACCCTGACCTCCCGCGAGGAGATCAACGCCGCGCTGCGCGGAGTCCTCGACGAAGCCACCGGCAAATGGGGCATCCGCGTCAACCGCGTCGAGTTGAAGGCGATCGAGCCGCCCACCTCCATCCAGGACTCGATGGAGAAGCAGATGCGCGCCGACCGCGACAAGCGCGCCGCGATCCTCACCGCCGAAGGCATCCGCCAGTCGCAGATCCTCACCGCGGAGGGCGAGAAGCAGTCCGCGATCCTGCGCGCCGAGGGCGAGGCCAAGGCCGCCGCGCTCCGCGCCGAGGGCGAGGCCCAGGCCATCCGTACGGTCTTCGAATCCATCCACGCCGGCGACCCCGACCAGAAGCTCCTCTCCTACCAGTACCTCCAGATGCTTCCGAAGATCGCCGAAGGCGACGCCAACAAGCTCTGGATCGTGCCGAGCGAGATCGGCGACGCCCTCAAGGGCCTCTCCGGCGCCTTCGGCAATCTGGGCAGCGGTATGTCCGGCTTCAACACCGGCGGCGAACGCCGCGAAGAGCCCCCCGTCAAGTAACGCCCACCCGATGTCAGGCATGATCGGTGCACTCAGCACCGATCATGACCGACCACGGAGGGCACCACCGTGACCATCTGGGAGATGCTCGCCGTCTTCGCCGCGGGGATCAGCGCCGGAGGGATCAACGCCGTCGTCGGCTCCGGCACCCTGATCACCTTCCCGGTGCTCCTCGCCACCGGACTGCCCCCGGTGACCGCGACCGTCTCCAACGCACTCGGTCTCGTCCCCGGCGCGATCAGCGGAGCCATCGGCTACCGCGCCGAACTCGCCGGCCAGCGCCGCCGCGTGCTCCGCCTCAGCGCGGTCGCCGCGATCGGCGGTAGCTGCGGAGCCGTCCTCCTGCTGACCCTGCCGTCGACCGCCTTCGAGACGATCGTGCCGGTGCTCGTCGCCCTCGCCCTCGTCCTGGTGATCATCCAGCCCCGCATCGCCCAGGCCGTCCAGCGCCGCCGCGAGAGCAAGGGCACCCCCGCCCACCCCGACGGTGGCCCCCCGCTCCTCGCCGGGCTGTTCCTCGCCAGCGTCTACGGCGGCTACTTCACCGCCGCCCAGGGGGTCATGTACGTCGCCCTGATGGGCATGTTGATCGACGACACCCTGCAGCGGATCAACGCCGTGAAGAACGTCCTCGCCGCAGTCGTCAACAGCATCGCCGCGCTCTTCTTCCTCTTCGTCGCGGAGTTCGACTGGACGGCGGTCCTGCTCATCGCGGTCGGCTCGACCATCGGCGGCCAGATCGGCGCGAAGTTCGGTCGCCGGCTCTCCCCGACGGTGCTGCGGGGCATCATCGTGGCCGTCGGCACCGTCGCCATCGTCCAACTGCTGTTCCGCCGCTTCGGCTGACCCCGCCCCCCCGCACCCAAGCCCCCCGGCCCCTGACGCGCGAAAGCCCGCCCCGCCATCTCCATGGCGGAACGGACTCCCGGAGCGCCGGACCGCTGACGCTCCGGCTCTGCTTCCGTCTACGCGGCGGGCTGCGCGGCCAGCCACCCCGGCAGTGCGGACCGCTCCCCGGCCCGCATCCCCAACAGCATCGCGTCGGCCGGCGACGGGACGAACGGCTGGTGCAGCAGCGGCATCCCCGCCTGCTCCGGCGTACGGTCCGCCTTGCGGTGGTTGTCCTCGGCGCACGAAGCCACCGTGTTCAGCCAGTTGTCGCCACCACCGTGCGACCGCGGGACCACATGGTCGACGGTCGTGGCGCGTTTCCCGCAGTACGCGCACCTGTGCTGGTCCCGCACCAGCACGCCCCGCCTCGACCAGGGGGCCTGTCTTCGGAACGGCACCCGTACATATCTGCAGAGCCTGATCACCCGGGGCACCGGAAGATCGACCGCGGCGGCACGCACACGGAGTCCGGGATGGGACTGCTCGACCACGGCCTTGTCCTGGAGCACCAGCACCACCGCCCGGTTGAGAGTCACCGTCGACAGCGGCTCGAAGCTCGCATTGAGCACCAGCGTGTCCCGCATCCCGCCCACCTCCCGTACGCCGGGCCCCGTGGCTCGTGGACCCTCGGCTCTGGTCAACTCTGGCCGGGCGCGCCGAGATGGACAACGCAATATCGCCGCGTCCCCGGGGCCTCTCGGAGACCCGGGCAACGAAAAACTGCCCTGCTCTGATCTCTCCAAGACCAGAGCAGGGCAAACAACTCGGCAACACTCAGCTCGCTGAGGGCCCCTCGTACACACCGATCAACTGCGCGCGGCCGATCGTGTGGAACCGCAGGTTGAAGCCCACGACAGCGGGCGACACATCGGCGTCCGGCCCGAGCTTCTCACTGTCGACCGCGTACACGGTGAACACATAGCGGTGGTTCTCCCCGGCGGGCGGCGCCGCACCGCCGAAGTCCTTGGACCCGTAGTCATTACGGGCCTGAACGGCGCCCGCGGGCAGCCCGTCGAACGCACCCGTCCCCGCACCGGCCGGCAGCTCGGTCACCGACGCGGGAATGTCGAAGACCACCCAGTGCCAGAAACCACTACCGGTGGGCGCGTCCGGATCGAAGCAGGTCACGGCAAAGCTCTTGGTCTCCGGCGGGAAACCCTCCCACCGTAGCTGGGGCGAGGTGTTGCCCGCCGAGTGGACCTGGGCGTCCTTGAGCACCGACCCCGGCGAGACATCGTCGCTCACCACGGTGAACGCCGGCACCTCCGGATGGAAGTCATGCGGAAGGGGAGCCCTCTTCAGATCGGTCACGTCAAAACCTCCGGTCGACTGTCGTACAGCTCTGCCGAAGACGACACTAGAGCTGCCGCTAGAGCCAGTTACGGCGGCCACCCACATCGGCGAGCCACTGGTTGAGATACGCCGACCAGTCGGTCGACTGGAAGTCGTGGTGCCCGACGATGAATGCCTTGTACGAGTCGCTGCCCTCGCTGAACAGCCCCGGCTTCTTGTCCATCTCCAGAATGACGTCCATCTCGCGCTCGTCCGCGATGAAGGTCAGCTCGACCTGGCGCAGCCCGCGGTACTGCTGCGGCGGGAAGAACTCGATCTCCTGGTAGAAGGGCAGCCGCTGCCGCGTCCCCCGGATGTGCCCGCGCTCCATGTCCGCGCTCTTGAAGCGGAAGCCGAGCTGGAGGAACGCGTCAAGAATCGCCTGCTGCGCCGGCAGGGGATGCACCTGAAGGGTGTCGAGATCGCTGGAGTCCACGGCCCGCGCGATCTCCAGCTCCGTGACCACCCCGATGTCCATACCGCGCAGCCGCTGGCCGGCGATGTTCGTGACCGGGGTCTCCCAGGGGATCTCCAGTCCGAACGGCACCACATGCACCGCGCCGGCAGCCACCTCGAAGGCGCCGCCCAGTCGCTGCTTGTTGAAGACGATGTCCTGCTTGACCTCGTGATCGCCGCCCTCGACCTCGACTCGCGCCTGCAGACCGACGGAGAGACCCTCGATCCGCTGTGCCACCGAGCCGCCCTGGATGCGCACCTCACCCTGGACGACACCGCCGGGCACCACGTTCTCCTCGGTCAGCACCGTATCCACGGAGGCGCCACCGGCCCCCAGGCTCGCGAGCAGCTTCTTGAAGCCCATGTCCACTCCTTCTCTGTATTGACCTCTACATACGCGACCACGACGGTCGCCGGTTCCCCGGTACCCTCGGACGCCATGATCGAGGCATCCGACCGTACGCCGTTGCCCCGCGAGTTCTTCGACCGCCCTGTGCTGGAGGTCGCGCCGCTACTCCTCGGCACCACACTGATACGCCGGACGGACGACGGCCCCATCGAACTGCGTATCACCGAGGTGGAGGCGTACGCGGGAGAGCTGGACCCCGGCTCCCACGCCTTCCGTGGCCGTACCGCGCGCAACGAGGTGATGTTCGGGCCGCCCGGTCACGCCTACGTCTACTTCACCTACGGAATGTGGCACTGCCTGAACGCGGTGTGCGGACCCGAGGGCCGGGCGAGTGGGGTCCTGCTGCGGGCCGGCGAGGTCCTGGTGGGCGCGGAGCTGGCCCGTGAACGTCGTGTCTCGGCCCGGCACGACAGAGAACTGGCCAAAGGCCCGGCCCGTCTGGCCACGGCCCTCGCCGTGGACCGGGCGCTGAACGGCACCGACCTCTGCGCCGACACGGCCGCCCCACTGTCCCTGCTTCCAGGTCTCCCGGGTTTGGCTCTCCGCCCCGACCAGGTGCGCAACGGCCCCCGTACCGGAGTAGGCGGCGACGGCGCCCACCAGCCCTGGCGCTTCTGGATCGACGGCGACCCCACCGTCAGTCCCTACCGCGCTCACGCACCGCGCCGCAGAGCAACTTGACTCGACCTTGCTTGCCGCCTAACGTAGCCCGAGCCGCTTGAAACGGGCCCTGCTGTTCAGCACCCCGAAGTGGCCAACCACCTCCTTACAACGAACCCCCAAATCGGGTGTGATTTCGGCGTGCCGAAATTTAATCCTGATCAACTCGATTATGAGTTGCGGCGGGAACCAGCTAATGTGGTGAACACGCCGAAAGGCAAAAGGCCACTCCAGCGGCCACTGGATGAAATTCCAACACCGGAAACGGGAACGGAAAAGAGTCTGGTAGAGTTGGAAACGCAAGACCGAAGGGAAGCGCCCGGAAGGACCTGAAAGGGTCTGAAGGAAGCGTCCGTTCCTTGAGAACTCAACAGCGTGCCAAAAGTCAACGCCAAATAT